>NZ_LWCN01000004.1:3482500-4170794 GCF_001622915.1 Delftia sp. GW456-R20
CTGCTGGACGAGCCTACCAACCACCTGGACCTGGATGCCATCGAGTGGCTGGAGGAGCTGCTGCTGAACTTCAAGGGCAGCGTGGTGACCATTACCCACGACCGCTCCTTCCTGGACCGCGTCTCCACGCGCATCGTTGAGCTGGATCGTGGAACGCTGCGCTCCTATCCCGGCAATTTCGTTCAGTACCAGCAAACCAAGGAAGATCAGCTGGCCCAGGAAGCCGTGATCAACGCCAAGGCCGACAAGCTGCTGGCCCAGGAGGAGGTGTGGATCCGCAAGGGCGTGGAGGCGCGCCGCACGCGCAGCCAGAGCCGCATCGGCCGATTGGAGCAATTGCGGGCCAACCGCGCTGCCCGCCGCGATGTGCTGGGCGGGGTGAAGATGGACATTGCCTCGGGCCGGGGCGATGGCTACCAGGGCAAGATCGTGGCCGAGCTGACCGATGTGGCCAAGTCCTTTGGCGACAAGCAGATCGTCTCGCATTTCAGCGCCACCATCCTGCGCGGTGACAAGGTGGGACTGATCGGGCCCAACGGTGCCGGCAAGACGACGCTGCTCAAGATGATTCTGGGCGAACTGGCGCCTGACAGCGGCAACGTGCGGCTGGGTGCGAATCTGCAGGTGGCTTACTTCGACCAGATGCGGCACCAGATCAATATGGATGCCACGCTGGAGGACTTCATCAGCCCCGGCAGCGAGTGGATAGAGATCGGCAACCAGAAAAAGCACGTGAAGAGCTATCTGTCGGACTTCCTGTTCTCTCCGGCACGCGCTCACTCTCCTGTGCGTTCACTGTCCGGCGGCGAACGCAACCGCCTGCTGCTGGCACGCCTGTTTGCCCGCCCCGCGAATGTGCTGGTTCTGGACGAGCCGACCAACGACCTCGATATCGAGACGCTGGAGATGCTGGAAGACCTGCTGCAGAACTACGACGGCACGGTGTTCCTGGTCAGCCATGACCGCAGTTTCCTGGACAACGTGGTCACCAGCACCATTGCCTGGGAAGGGCCGGGCAAGTGGCGCGAATACGAAGGCGGCGTGCAGGACTGGCTGGACCAGTCGCGCCGCAGCCAGGATCTGGCCGAGGCTGCACAGCCCAAGCCTGCCAAGGAAGAGCCCAAGCCGACGGCGGTGCGCAGCGACAGCAAGCCCAAGCGCAAGCTCAGCTACAAGGAGCAGCGCGAGCTCGATCAGTTGCCCGAGACCATTGCATCGCTGGAGGCGGAGCAGAAATCCATTCGCGAGTCCCTGGCCGACGGCTCGCTGTATGCCAACGACAACTCCCGCGCCGTTCAGTTGCACCAGCGCGATGGCGAGATCGATGAGCAGCTGATGGAGGCACTGGAGCGCTGGAGCGCCTTGTCCGAGTAAGCACCGTGTCGAACTGACAAAAAAAGAGCGCCATGCGCTCTTTTTTTCATGGAGGCCGCCAGAGCCGGCCGTTGCGCTCAGATGCGGTGGTGCACCTGGTCCGAACCTATGCGCAGTTTGCCCAGCAAGGCGGCGGCGATCTGGTTGAGGGGCAGCACTTCGTCGGCAGCGCCGTGGGCGATGGCCTCGCGCGGCATGCCGAAGACGATGCAGCTGGCCTCGTCCTGCACGAGGTTGTAGCTGCCTGCATCGCGCATTTCGCGCATGGCGACCGCACCATCGGCGCCCATGCCGGTGAGCATGATGCCGTAGGCGTTGCGGCCCGCGCAGGCGGCCACCGACTTGAACAGCACTTCGACCGAAGGCTTGTGGCGATTCACCGGCGGGCTGTCATCGACCACGGCGACATAGTTGGCGCCGCTGCGCTGCACGGAGAAATGCTTGCCACCCGGGGCGATATAGGCATGACCGGGCAGCAGGCGCTCGCCGTGCTGCGCTTCCTTCACGGTCATCTGGCACAGGCTGTTGAGCCGGGCCGCGAAGCTGGTGGTGAAGCCCGGCGGCATGTGCTGGGTGATGACGATGGCCGGGCAGTCGGCCGGCAGATGGGTGAGCACTTCGCGGATGGCCTCGGTGCCGCCCGTGGAGGCGCCGATGGCAACCAGCTTCTCCGTGGAAAGCCGCCCCAGCAGCGACGTCGGCGCAGCCTGGCGCGGCACGGCCGAACCTGCAGAGGAAGCGACCGGCGCTGCCGCGCTGCCTGCGGCAGAGGCTGCACTGCGGGGAGCGACCGGCAGACGCCGTACCTGGGCCACGGCAGCAACGCGGATCTTGTCCACGATCTGCGCGGCCAGTTCCTGCAGGCCGTTGGAGACACCCACGCGCGGCTTGGCCACGAAGTCGATGGCGCCCAGCTCCAGTGCACGCATGGTGACCTCGGCGCCGCGTTCGGTCAGCGTGGAGATCATGACCACCGGCATCGGACGCAGGCGCATGAGCCGGCCCAGGAAGTCGATGCCATCCATGCGCGGCATTTCCACATCGAGCGTGATCACGTCGGGATTCATCTCGCGAATCATTTCGCGTGCGATCAGTGGGTCATTGGCCGAGCCGATGCATTCCATGTCGTGCTGGCGATTGATGATCTCGGACAGCAGACTGCGCACCAGCGCAGAGTCGTCCACCACGATCACCCTGATTTTCCTGTCCATTCCTTCGAACCTTCCTCAAAACAGGTCGACCGAGCCGCCTGCCGTATTGCGTGCCACGACGGCTGCATTGCCGCGTGTGAATTCCTGCTGTACCAGCTCCTCCGGATGGGCATGTGCCAGGCGCTTGACCATGGCCTTGCCGCTGGCGGGGAAGAACACCACCTTGCGAGGGTAGATATCCAGCACATCCTCCGAGACGATGGGGATGCGTTCGGTCTGCAGGTACTGCGTGACGAAGGCGGTATTGCGTTCGCCCACGTTCATGGTGGTGAAGTTGTGCATCACCTGCCCGCCGCCGAAGATCTTGGCCTGCAGCGACTCGCGCCGGGCACCGAGCTTGAGCATTTCGTTGATCAGCAACTCCATGGCGTACGAGCCGTAGCGGCCCGATGCATCGGCAGAGTCGCCGTCGGGCAGCATGAAATGGTTCATGCCGCCCACGCGCATGGTGCGATCCCAGATGCAGGCCGAGATGCAAGAGCCCAGCACGGTGACCAGGATCACGTCCTCGTTGGAGACAAAGTATTCGCCGGGCAGGACCTTGACGGCGTTGTGCTGGAAATGCGGGTCGTAATAGAAGAACGAAGCCTCGCCAGGGTAGCGCTGCTGGCGCTTGAGCTGCTCCAGCGAGGAACGCGGCACCGGATCGCCCGGCGCCGGATAGTCTGCAGCGGTATAGCTGTTGATGCGCGGCATGCGGCGACGCTCCGAGGGCGCCGGTGGCGGTGCGAAGGCAGGGCGGTCTCCGATCATGGGAGCACCCCCTGGCGTGCGGCAGGACCTGCGTCAGCGGCGCTCATAGACGGTCTTCCCCTTGAGCGTGAACAGATCGCGCGATTCACTGAAGTTCTCGGCATGCCCGACGAACAACAGGCCACCGGGCTTCATCACGCGGTGGATGCGCTCCAGCACGCGGCGCTGCGTGGCCGCGTCGAAGTAGATCATCACGTTGCGGCAGAAGACCACGTCGAAGGGGTCGCGGAACGGCCAGTCGTCACGGATCAGGTTGACGTTGAGAAACTCCACCAGGCGGCGCAGTTCGGGCTTGACGCGCACCAGGCCCGCATTGCCGGCCTTGCCCCGCAGGAAAAAGCGGTGCAGGCGCTCGGCGCTCATGCCCTTGATGCTTTCGGCGCGGTAGACGCCGGCCGATGCCGTGTCCAGCACGCGCGAGTCGATGTCGCTGGCCTGCAGCTGAAAGCTGGGCGTGGCACCCAGCGCTTCCAGCGCCGTCATGACGATGGAGTAAGGCTCTTCCCCGGTCGAGGCAGCATTGCACCAGACCTTCCAGGCCGTGCCGGCCGGCTTGCTGCGCAGATGCTGGGCAAAGATCTCGAAATGGTGCTGCTCGCGAAAGAACGCCGTGAGATTGGTGGTCAGCGCGTTCACGAACTCCTGCCACTCCACGCCGTCGGACTGCGACTCCAGCCAGTCCAGGTAGGTGGAGAAGCTGTCGTAGCCCGTCTCGCGCAGGCGCCGCGACAGGCGGCTGTAGACCATGGCGTGCTTGCCATCGTGCAGGCTGATGCCGGCCCGCTGGTAGATCAACGCCTGTACGCGGGCAAAGTCCCGCGACGACCATTCGAATTCGCGCCCCTGGGCCAGGGGCCCGTTGGCATCCCCGTCGTCGGCGACGGGACGTGCGGCCAGTGCCGCATTGGATGAGCCGGATCGCATGAGGGCGCTCAGTGCAAGAACGGGTCTCAGTCGACCGAGGCGACCAGGCCCATGTCCACGTTGTTCATGAGCTTTTCGATGTCCAGCAGGATGAGCATGCGCTCGCCCACGGAACCCAGGCCCAGGATGCAGCCGCTGTCGATGGCGCTTTCGATGTCCGGCGCGGGGCGCACGGCTTCGGGAGCCAGTTCCATCACGTCGCTGACCGAGTCCACCACGATGCCCACAACGCGGTTGCGCAGGTTCAGGATGATGACGACAGTGAAGCTGTTGTATTCCACCTGGGAGCAGTTGAACTTCAGCCGCATGTCCACGATGGGCACGATGGTGCCGCGCAGATTGACCACGCCCTTGATGAATTCCGGCGCATTGGCGATGCGGGTCGGCGGCTCGTAGCCGCGGATTTCCTGCACCTTCAGGATGTCGATGCCGTATTCCTCCTGGTCCAGGCGGAAGGTCAGGTACTCGCGCGCGCCGGTGGCGACGCCTTCTGCGGTCTTAGCGATCACGCTCATTGCTCAGCTCCTCAACTGTCGGGCCCGCGCCGTGGTGGCGAAGGCCATGGTTTCTTGGCGGCGCGCAGGCACTGCCTGCGGCGCCGTCGATTGTGGTCAGGTATCCCTGTCCCGTTCAGTGGCGTGCACGACGCACCAGCGCGCCGGTGTCCAGAATCAGCGCCACCGTGCCATCGCCCAGGATGGTGGCGCCCGAAACGTTGGGCACCTTGCGGTAGTTCGATTCAAGGTTCTTGACCACCACCTGGTGCTGGCCCAGCAGCTCGTCGACCAGCAAGGCCACGCGGCTGCCGTCGGACTCGACCACCACCATGATGTTGCTGGACTGGCTGGTGTCGCTGCGCGGCACGCGGAAGGTCTTTTCCAGCGCGAACACGGGCATGTACTCGTCGCGGACCTTGACCAGCTGCGTGCCGTTGGCCACGGTGTTCACGTCTTCGGCCTTGACCAGGAAGGACTCGACCACCGAGGACAGCGGCAGGATGTAGACCTCGTCGCTGACGCCGACCGACATGCCATCCATGATGGCCAGGGTCAGTGGCAGGCGAACGGCCACGCGCATGCCCTTGCCCTGGGTGGACTCGATCTCGACCGAGCCTCCCAGCGCCGCGATATTGCGCTTGACCACGTCCATGCCCACGCCGCGCCCGGACACGTCGGTGACCACGTCGGCCGTGGAGAAGCCCGGCGCGAAGATCAGCTGCCAGACATCCTGATCGGGCATGTTGTCCGAGACATCCATGCCGCGCTCGCGGGCCTTCTGCAGAATCCGCTCGCGGTTCATGCCGCGCCCGTCGTCGCGCACCTCGATGACGATGGAGCCGCCCTGATGGGAGGCTGCCAGCGTCAGCGTGCCGTGCTCGGACTTGCCGGCCGCCAGGCGGTCCTCGGGCATTTCGATGCCGTGGTCCACGCTGTTGCGCACCAGATGGGTCAGCGGGTCGGTGATCTTTTCGACCAGTCCCTTGTCCAGCTCCGTGGCCTCGCCCAGCGTGATCAGGTCGATCTTCTTGCCCAGCTTGCCGGCCAGGTCGCGCAGCATGCGCGGGAAACGGCTGAACACGGTGGACATGGGAATCATGCGGATGGACATCACCGATTCCTGCAGATCGCGCGTATTGCGATCCAGGTCGGCCAGGCCTGCCAGCAGTTGCTGGTAGGCCGATGCGTCCAGTCCGTGGCTGTTTTGCGCCAGCATGGCCTGGGTGATGACCAGCTCGCCCACCAGGTTGATGAGCTGGTCGACCTTGGACACCGACACGCGGATGCTGGTGGACTCCATCTGCGCCTGCTGCGTCTGGGCCGCCGTCTTGGCGGCGGGCTTGGCCACGGCGCCGGCCGGCTGGATGGCCAGCGCGCCATCGGCCTGGGGCATGCCGGGCGCGCCGTTGAAGAAGCCATAGGCCTCATCGGCAGGCGGAATGGCGGCCGAGGCCAGGGCGGCATCGGGGTCGTGCGCATGCTCTTCAGCGGCCGGGGCTTGCGCCGCCACCGCTGCGGGTGCTGCCTCGGCAGGGGCTCCGGCCGCCGTGATGCGGACCTGCTCCTTGGCCACGTGGAAGGCGAACAGATCGAGCAGGTCGTCGTCGGTGGACGAGGTCTGCACGTCAAAGAGGCGGCTTTGCGGCTGATCGCAGGCCAGGTCCTCGATGCGTCCCAGGCCGGGAATGTCGCGGAACAGCTCCTTGATGGCCTCGGCCATCTCCAGGCGCTCCAGCGGACCGATCAGGATATGCAGCGAACGTCCGCCGCTGCTGGGTGCCGTGCCGACGGCGCCGCCCGGGACAGGTGCTGCAGCAACCGGGGCCGGAGCCTGCGCCGGCGCAGCCACAGGGGCTGGAGCCGGGGTCGGTGCGGGAGCCGGCGCTGCCGCTGCAGGTACGGCGCTGCGGCCTTCCGCCAGCGTCTCGATGCGTGCCACCAGATCCGTGGTGGACAGGGCCTCGCCCTCGTTGCCGGCCTGGTGGCGTGCCAGCAGGCTGCGGCTGGCATCAGCCGACTCCAGCAACACATCGACCATCTCCGGAATCGGTGTGATCTCGTGCCGGCGCAGCCGGTCGAGCAGCGACTCCATGCGGTGTGTCAGCTCGGTCACGTCGGCAAAGCCGAAGGTGGCCGCCCCGCCCTTGATCGAGTGCGCGCATCGGAAGATGCCGTTGAGTTCCTCGTCATTGGCCGCTGACAGATCCAGATTCAGCAGCATCTGCTCCATCTGGTCGAGGTTCTCGGCCGCTTCTTCGAAGAAGATTTGATAGAACTGGCTCAGGTCGAAGTCTGCGCCCGCTCCTGCCCCATCCTGGTGTAGATCCGCCATCTTTGGTCCTGCTGTTTCCTGTTGCCCGTACTTATCGGCTCAACGCATTACTTTCTGAATGACTTCGATCAAACGGTTTGGATC
Source organism: Delftia sp. GW456-R20 (assembly GCF_001622915.1). Classification (NCBI taxonomy): domain Bacteria; kingdom Pseudomonadati; phylum Pseudomonadota; class Betaproteobacteria; order Burkholderiales; family Comamonadaceae; genus Delftia; species Delftia sp. GW456-R20. The sequence goes on from NZ_LWCN01000004.1 coordinate 3,489,676, forward strand.
GAAGGGCTTGACCAGCCAGCCCGTGGCGCCCGCGGCGCGTCCGGCCTGCTTCATCTGATCGCTGGATTCGGTGGTGAGAATGAGAATCGGCGTGTTCTGGAACTTGGGGTCTTCGCGCAGCTTGCGGGTCAGACCGATGCCATCCAGACGCGGCATGTTCTGGTCGGCCAGCACCAGGTCGACTTGTTCGAGCTGTGCCTTCTCGAGCGCATCCACGCCGTCAACCGCCTCCACAACGCGAAATCCCGCCCCTGCGAGGGTGAACGCCACCATCTTTCGCATCGAGGGGGAATCATCAACAGCCAGAATCGATCGCATGTATAGCTCCAACAGACGGGCAATAAAAGGTAGAAGAGTGCATGGTCAGTGGTCAGAACAGCTCGACCGAGCCAGCATCCATCTCGCTTTGCGTGACGGGATTGGGCCGGTCGGGTATCGCCGGCAGGCCCAGGGAATCGTCCTCCCCCTCGTCCACGCCCATGGTGGCTGCGGCCAACTGGAACGCGCAGCCTTGCAAAATCTTCGTAATATGGGCGATCAACTGGGAGGACATGTCGTGAAACTGCAACTCGGTCACCGCCAACCGAAGCGTGGACCGCGCGGCGTCCAGCTCGGGCAAGGCGCCTAGCGCCTCACCGGCCAGCTGGCCGTGGGTCTCGTCGAAACGGTCCAGCAGGTTCTGCGTTGCATGATTGAGAAGGCCTTCCAGGCGCTGCAGATCGCGCATCGCCACCAGCAAGGCATCCTGCAGGTCTGCGGCCACCATGACGGGCATGGGGACGGCAGGCTCGCCCGAAGGCTTGTGCATTGACTGCATTGTTACTCCACCACCAGCGTTTCAGCCCAATGTTCGCCATGCTCTGCAGCATGGCCAGCCCTTGTCAATCGTCCCCAGGAATGCAGCGCATCCCTTGATATACACGACCACTTGCATTTATGTTCCAAAATGTATCTCATGATAGCGCCCTCGGGGATGCCAGACCACCGCACAAGCCCTTGCGCATATTGCACATCGAGGATTCGGCGGCCGACCAGGCGCTGGCGCGGCTGAGCCTGCTGCGCGGCGGGCTGGTCTGCGAGATTGTCGCGGTCGACCTGCTCGATGATGCCGCAGCCGCGCTGCAGAGCCAGGCATTCGACCTCATCCTGGCCGACTACCACCTGCCCGGCTTCACGGCGCTGGACGCCTGGGAGCTGGTGCGCAGCCAGCCCGGGCATCCGCCCTTTGTGCTGCTGTCCGGCGCCATCGGCGAGTCGGCCGCCGTGGACGTGATGCGCGAGGGCATCAGCGACTACCTGCTCAAGGACCACATCACGCGCCTGCCCCATGTGGTCTCGCATGCGCTGGAAGTGCACGAGGCCCGCCTGGCGCGCCGCCGCGCGGCGGCCGAGCTGGCGGCGTCCGAGCGGCGCCTGGCCGACCTGACCGAGCATCTGCAGACCTCCACCGAGCGCGAGCGCGCCAGCATTGCCCGCGAGATCCACGATGACATCGGCGGCTCGCTGACCTCGGTGAAGTTCGATGTGGCCTGGATTGCGCGCAATGCGCCCGAGGGCGGACTGCGCGAGCATGCGCTGGCCGCGCTGGAAATGCTGGAGCATGCGCTGGGTGCAAGCCAGCGCATCATGATGAACCTGCGCCCGCCCGTGCTGGACCAGGGACTGGTGGCCGCCGTGCAATGGCTGGCCGAGAATTTCGAGCGCCGCACGGGCGTGCCCACCCGGGTGCGCAGCAGCCGCGAGAGCATGGACATCGCGCCCGACATCCAGGTCGTGGCCTACCGCACGGCCCAGGAGGCGCTGACCAACGTCGGCAAATATGCCCAGGCGCGCCATGTGGACATCGATCTCTCGGACCGCGAAGGCTTTCTCACGCTGGAGGTGACGGACGACGGCGTGGGCCTGGCCGAAGGCGCGCGCGACAAGCCCGAATCCTTCGGTTTGCGCGGTCTGGGCGAGCGTGCGCGCACCGTTCAGGGCTGGCTGGATGTCAGCAGTCAAGCCGGGCGAGGAACCTCGGTCATCGTCTCCATTCCGCTGGACGATGGCGGCACTTGCCCTAATATCCCGGGCAATGAATGCTGAACGCCATGGCGGCGTGACCCTTTTTCCAGGAGGCCGACTTTGATCCACGTGGTGCTGTGCGACGACCATGCGGTGCTGCGCCGGGGCATCCGTGACACCCTGGCCGAGGCAGTGGACATCAGCGTCACCGCCGAAGCAGGCAGCTATGCCGAGCTGCGCGAACAGCTGCGCACCGCCACCTGCGACGTGCTGCTGCTGGACATCAACATGCCCGGCCGCAGTGGCCTGGAAGCCCTGGCCAGCGTGCGCGAAACCCATCCGCTGATCAAGGTGCTCATGGTCTCCATGTACCCCGAGGATCAGTACGCGCTGCGCTGCCTGAAGGCGGGCGCGCAGGGCTACGCCAACAAGGCAGGCGACCCGGTGCTGCTGATCGAGGCGGTGCGCACCGTGGCCACGGGGCGCAAGTACCTGACGTCCGAAGTAGCCCAGATGCTGGCCGACAGCCTGGCCCAGCCCGCACCCCAGGTGCCGCATGAAAGCCTGTCCGAGCGCGAGCTGCAGACGCTGATCAAGATCGCGGCCGGCCAGCGGCTGACCGACATCGCCACCGAGCTGATGCTCAGCCCCAAGACCGTCAGCGTCTACCGGGCGCGCGTGCTGGAAAAACTGCAGATGAGCAGCAATGCCGAACTCACGGCCTACGCCATCCACAACCAGCTGATCTGAGGCTTTTGCGGCCGACAGGCCTGTAAATCTGTTGTTTTTCACAACTGCTTACATTGAAGTGCCAAATACCGCAATGCCGCGCTGCAGCAAGGCGACCAGGGGCTGCTCGAGCAGCGGCAGCGTGGCCATCAATCCCGTCAGGCCCACGGTGAGCGTGACCGGAAAACCCACGGCATAGATGTTCATCTGCGGTGCCACGCGCGAAATGATGCCCAGCACCAGGTTCACGAACAGCAGCATGGCGACCATGGGCAGGGCGATCCAGAAGGCACTGGCGAAGACCGCCGCCCCCATCTCGTGCAGCCGCATCTGGTTGATGGCCTGCAGGAAGCTGCCGTCCACAGGAAACGCCTCGTAACTCTTGAGCACGGCCATCAGCACCAGCAGGTGCCCGTTGATGACGATGAACAGCAGCGTGGAAATCTGGACCATGAAGCGCGCCACCGCGCTGAGCTGGGCATTCGTGGTCGGATCGAAGAAGCTGGCGAAGTTCAGGCCCATCTGCAGGCCGACCACCTCACCCGCCACCTCCACGGCGGCAAACACCAGGCGCACGGCAAAGCCCACGGCCAGCCCCACCCCGACCTGCTGAATCAGCGTGCCCAGCGCCTGCGGCGAGTTGATGCCGATCACGGGCTGGTCGCCCAGCACGGGCTGCGCGCACACCGCCACCAGAAAGGCCAGGCCGATCTTCAGACGCATGGGAATGACGCGCTGCGAGAACACGGGGGCCACGGAGAACATGGCCAGCACGCGCAGAAACGGCCAGAGAACGGGCGACAGCCACGCCACCAGTTGGGCTTCGCTGAAGGTGATCACAGTGGCGTTTCCAGTGCGCGGCGCAGGGCTCAGCCCACCGCCTGCGGAATGGTCTCGATGGTGCGGCGGATGAAGTCCACCAGCGTGCTCAGCATCCACGGACCGGCAATGGCAAACACCAGCACGGCGGAGATGAGCTTGGGCACGAAGGCCAGCGTGGCCTCATGCACCTGGGTCACCGCCTGGAAGACGCTGACGGCCAGGCCCACGGCCAGCACCACGCCCAGCACGGGCATGGAGATCATGAGCAGCAAGGTCAGTGCCTCGCGGCCGAAGGTGAGCACGTATTGGGAGGTCATGGAAGGATTTCCAAAAAAGAGCGGGGCTAGACGGCGAAGCTGGCCGCCAGCGAGCCTATGAGCAGGTTCCAGCCATCGGCCAGCACGAAGAGCATGAGCTTGAACGGCAGGGCCACCAGCACGGGCGACAGCATCATCATGCCCAGGGACATCAGGATCGAGGACACGACCATGTCGATGACCAGGAAGGGAATGAAGATCATGAAGCCGATCTGGAACGCGGTCTTCAGCTCGCTGGTCACGAAGGCGGGCACCAGCACGCGCAGCGGTGCGGTCTCGCTGGTGACGCCTGCATCGAGCTTGGCCAGCCGCGCGAACAGCGCAAAGTCCGACTGGCGCGTCTGCTTGAGCATGAAGTCGCGCATGGGCGCCTCGGCCTTCTCAATGGCCTGCTCGAAGGTCACGGCATTCGTGGTGTAGGGCACGTAGGCCTCCTGGTACACGCGGTCCAGGGTGGGGCCCATGACGAACAGCGTCAGGAACAGCGACAGGCCGATGATCACCTGGTTGGGCGGCGCCGACTGCGTGCCCAGCGCCTGGCGCATCAGCGACAGCACGATGACGATGCGGGTGAAGCCCGTCATCATCAAAAGGATGGCCGGCAGGAAGGACAGCGCCGTGAAGAACAGCAGGGTCTGGATGGGCACCGAAAAGCTGGTGCCACCGCTGCCCTGGCCGATGACCAGCGGAAGGCTGGCGGGCGCGCCCTGTGCCCAGGAGGCCAGGGGCGTGGCGCAGCACAGCGCCAGCGCTGCGGCGCCAGCGGCCTGGCTCAGCGTGCGCGCCGGGCGCTTGCAGGAATATTCAGACATTCGCACCGTCCGCAGGCAGGCTGCGCGCTTGCGCCATCGCAGCCGAAAAATCAGCAGGGGCAGGGGCCTGCAGCACATGCAGGCACTGGATGCTTTGCGCCGTGACGCCCAGCACCAGACGCACGGTCTGCGCGCCCTCGCCCACTTCCACCGTCACCACCCGCTGCTGCGGGCCCACGCCCACGGCGCCCAGCACCCGCGACTGCAGGCCGGCGGCACCGCGCAGCGCAGCCGTGCGCTGCTGGAAGCGGCGCAGTAGCCAGGGCAGAGCGGCCATGGCCGTGACCAGGGCCACCACCGTGAGCAGGGTCGGCCACAGCGGGCCCATGCCAGCGCTCTCAGCCACGGCTGACCCGGCGCAGGCGCTCGGACGGCGTGACCACGTCGGTCAGGCGGATACCGAACTTGTCGTTGACCACCACCACCTCGCCCTGGGCGATCAGGTAGCCGTTGACCAGCACGTCCATGGGCTCGCCGGCCAGTGCGTCGAGTTCGACCACCGAGCCCTGGGCCAGTTGCAGGATGTACTTGATCGGCACCTTGGTGCGGCCCAGCTCCACCGACAGCTGCACCGGGATGTCCAGCACCATGTTGATGTCGTTGACCGGCACATCGCCGCCACCGGCGTAGGGACGCACGGGCTCGCCCGTCAGCGGGCCGCCCTGCTCCTCTTCCAGCTTGGCGTCGCGCTCGCGCTGCTCGTCCAATGCCTCTGCCCAGCCCGAGAACGGATCATCGCCAGCGGGCTTTTGCGTATCTTCAGTTGCCATTGTTTTCTCCCATCCAGCCAGCGTCGGCGCCACGCAGGCAGTTCTCGACGCGGATTGCGTACTTGTCGTTGTGAGTGCCGTATTGGCACTCGAAAATCGGAACGCCGCCAATGGAGGCGCGGATCAGCGGCTCGCGGTCGAGTTCGATGAAATCGCCGGGGCGCATGGCCAGCAGCTGCTCCACCGTGGCGTCGGCACGTGCCAGTTCGGCCACCAGGGTCACCTCGGCGGCCTGGATCTCGCGCTTGAGCACCTTGACCCAGCGGCGGTCCACTTCGATGGAGTCGCCCTGTGTCGAGGAATACAGCACATCACGGATGGGCTCCAGCGTTGCATAGGGCATGCAGATGTGGATGGAGCCCGAGATGTCGCCGATCTCCAGCTGAAAGGCCGTGGACACGACGATTTCGCTGGGCGTGGCGATGTTGGCGAACTGCGGCTGCATCTCCGAACGCTGGTAGCCCAGCTCCAGCGGATAGATGCCGTGCCAGGCCTTCTTGTATTCCTCGCAGATCACGTTGACCAGGCGGTTGATCACGCGCTGCTCGGTGTGCGAGAAGTCACGTCCTTCGATACGCGTCTGCAGCCGGCCCGTGCCGCCGTACAGCGTATCGATGACACCGAACACCAGCGAGGGGTCGCAGACCACCAGGCCGCTGCCGCGCAGCGGACGGATGGCGACGATGTTGAAGTTGGTGGGCACCACCAGCTCGCGCAGGAAGGCGCTGTAGCGCTGCACCGACACCGTGCCCACGGACACTTCGGGGCTGCGGCGGATGAAGTTGAACAGGCCGATGCGGAAGTTGCGGGCAAAGCGCTCGTTGACGATTTCCATCGTCGGCATGCGCCCGCGCACGATGCGCTCCTGGCTGGAGATGTCGTACTGGCGGATGATGCCCGCCTCGACCTCCTCGGTCGTGGATTTCTGGCTCTCGCCGGTCACACCCTCCAAAAGGGCATCGACTTCTTCCTGGGAGAGAAACGAATCGCTCATGGCGCCTGGCCTCCCCGGTTACTGGATGATGAAGCTGGAGAAGAGCACGCGGCGCACCGGGTTCTTGCCAGCGGAGGAGCGGCGGCGCTCGCCGTCTTCGTCCTCGGCATCCTCGTCGCGGCTGCGCTTCTTGGCCTTGGCCTGGTTGCCGTAGCCCAGCGGGGCCGAGACTTCGTTGAGCACGTCGGCGGCCAGGCGCTCCTTGCCTTCGCGCTCCAGCAGCTCCTCGGCCGTGCGCTGGGACACCAGCATCAGGATGCCGTTGCGGATGCTGGGCAGGTATTGCTTGACCGTGGTGGCGGTCTTCTCATCGGCCAGCTCCAGCGTGATGCCGATCTGCACGAAGCGGTCGCCGCCCGTATCGGACAGATTGACCACCAGGTTGTCCAGCGGCAGGAAGGTGGGCACGGTCACGGCCGCCTTGCTGGCGCTGCCTTCTTCCTCATCGCCGCTGCTGTGGCGCTTGGACAGCAGGATGAAGGCAGCGGCCGCGCCTATGGCCAGGACGGCAATGATGACGATCAGCACGATCAGCTTCTTGCCCTTGGCCGGGGCGGGAGCTGCATTGTTGGCGGCATTGGGTGTGGCAGACACTGGAATTCCTCTGGGTGAGCGGGACCGCCACGCGCTCGCGCTTCATGCGCGGCGCCATGACGCAGCAGGCCCATGGCAGGAATTATTCGGCGATTGGACCCCGGACCATGGCCTGAATAAGCGCATGAAACCCCGGTTTCTCGCTGGCTTGATGGCCCTCAAACGCCACAGGCCGGGCAGCTTGTCGCCACCCGGCCTGTTGTGAAAACCCTGAACGGCGCATGCGCCGCCCCGCAGGAAGCGCAGGAAGAATCAGACGAACAGATCCACCCCGCCCGCTGCCGCGCGGCCACCGCCGGCCTGTGCGGCACCATTGCCGCCCGTGACACCGGCGGCATCGACCATGGCGCTCACGCGGCCCTGGCGCGCCTGGGCGTCCGCCCCCTGTCTTGCCGAATCGCCGCTGCCGGACTGGCCGCCCGCATCCACGCTGACGCCGGCCAGTTGCAGGCCCTGGGCCTGCAGCAGCTCGCGCAGCTGGTCGGCACCATTGCCCAGCCAGTCACGCGCCTGGGCTTCGCTGGCGCCAAAGCGCACATGGGCCTCGTTGCCCTGCAGGCTGACCTGCACCTGGATGGCCCGGCCCTCATGCTCCACAGACAGCGAGGCGTTCTGGTTCTTGTTGTGGACCCAGAAGGCCACCTGCTCGGACACCTGCTGCTCGCGCTCGGTGGAGTTGCCTGGCTGGGCCTGGGCGTCGGGCTGGGCAAAGGCCGCGCCATTTTGGCCGGCCGCCTGCTGGCCCAGGGATTGGCCGGCATGGGCGGCGCCCACGGCAGCCGCAACGCCGTGCAGTCCGTTCGCCGCCGACTCCGTGGAGGCGGTGCCGCCCTCCCGGGCTCGCTCGAACAGGCCGCGCCATTCTTCGGGCCGCACTGCGGCCATGCCGTTGAGCGCAATGCCCGACGCCAGGGCCACGTCCTGCCGCACACCGCCCGCCAGGGCCTGGGGCGTGTGGTCATGCGTGGCCTGGGCGGTGGTTGCCGTGCGTGCGGCGGCGGCCGTCAGTGCCGCATCGGACTGCACGGCGGCCAGCACATCGGCGGCCTGGGCCTGTGCCTGGGTACGGCGCGCAGCGCCATCGGTCAGGGCCCCGGCCGCATTGGGGTCCGCAGCGGCAGCCAGGGCCGCAGCATTGGCGCTGGCCGTGGCCAGCGCCGTGCCTGCGGCATCACCGGCTGCGGACTGCGGAGCCAGGAAGGCCGCGTGCGCCACAGCGCCCTGCTCCTGGCGCAGGGCCATCATGGCAGCGCTGCCCCGGCCGGACAGCCAGTCGCCCGCCACGCCCTGCAGCATGTCGCGGTCGCCCTTGCCGTCCAGATGGGCGGTCTGCCCGACCAGACTGAGCCAGGGCGCCTGGCCGTTGGCAGCCAGCGCCATGGCATCGGCCTGCGCCGAGGTGGTCATATCGGTCGGCTCCGCCTGCGGTTGCAGCGGCAGTTGCGGCTGCTGCAGCAGGCCCTGCGCCAGGCCGGGATCGGCCAGCAGGTCTGCGGCATCCTTCAGGCCGTCCTTGGCTGCGCCCTTGAGGCTGGACAGCGCGGAAAGAGCGGCGCTGCCGTCCTCGCCCAAGGCCTGGCCCAGGGCGCCCGAGGCCAGCGCCGGCAATCCGCCAATGCCGTCCATCGCCGCCAGCAACGAAGAAAAGCCTGCGGCCTGGTCGTTGGAGGGCGGCTGCGTGCCGCGCGCGGAGCGAACGCCTTCCATGGCGCGCTGCATGGCGCTGCGCGCTTCGGCGCGCTGTTCGATCTGGTTGGTGGACATGCGTCAAGCCTCCTGGAATGTCAGCCCGAAGCTGCGACGGAAAAACTGGATGGCCGCACGTTCATCGGTCTCCTTTTGCTCGCGGCGCATCTGGCTCAGCGCCAGATCGCGGCGGCGCACCTCGACGACCTTGCGCAGGCTGCTGACCCGCAGCTCGCAGGCCATCAAGGCCTTTTGCGCGGCCTCCAGGCGGATCGCCAGGTCGGCCAGCACCCGCGTCTGCAGGCCGATGGCGTGCTGCAGGCGGTCCATGAACTGGTACTGGTGGAACATGACCTCGGGCTGCACGGACTGGTTTTCCTGCGCGCCCCAGCGCGTCTGCATTTCCTGCACATAGTGCTGCAGCTGCTCCATTTGCGTCTGCGCGGCCTGCTGCGAGCGCAGGCGCTCCTGCACCGCCTGGCGCGCCTCGTCACGCTTGCGCGACGCGGCATCGATGGCCACTATCAAGGCATTCAAGGACGACATACCGGGGTTTCCTCCCTGTGTTCGTTATCGCGTTGGTCGCGTTTTGGCAGTGCCGCGTCGCCGCGTCACTGCCCACCGAGTGCGGCAGCCATGCCCGAGATGCTCTCGTCCATGGAAGCCGACTCGAACATGCTTTGCTGCAGAAAGGCCGCCATGGCCGGCTGCAGGCGTATCGCCTCATCCATCTGCGGGTCAGAGCCCGCCATGTAGGCACCGACCTGGACCAGGTCCCGCCCCTTCTGGTAGCGCGAATAGACAGCGCGAAAGCGCCGTGCCAGCTCGAAGTGCTCGCGCGAGACCACGTTGTGCATCACGCGCGAGGCCGATTGCTCGATATCGATGGCCGGGTAGTGGCCCGACTCGGCCAGCGCCCGCGACAGCACGACGTGGCCGTCCAGAATGGCGCGCGCCGCGTCGGCAATCGGGTCCTGCTGGTCGTCGCCTTCGGACAGCACGGTGTAGAAGGCCGTGATCGAGCCCACGCCGTTGAGGCCGTTGCCGCTGCGCTCGACCAGGGCCGGCAGCTTGGCAAAGCACGACGGCGGATAGCCCTTGGTGGCCGGTGGCTCGCCAATGGCCAGGGCGATCTCGCGCTGGGCCATGGCATAGCGGGTGAGCGAGTCCATGAGCAGCAACACATGCTGGCCCTTGTCGCGGAAATGCTCGGCAATGGCCGTGGCATAGGCGGCGCCCTGCATGCGCAGCAGCGGCGGCGCATCGGCCGGGGCGGCGACGACCACGGCGCGGCTGCGGTCCTGCGCACCGAGGATGTCCTCGACGAATTCCTTGACCTCGCGGCCGCGTTCGCCGATCAGGCCGACCACGATCACGTCCGCCTGGGTGTAGCGCGCCATCATGCCCAGCAGCACGGACTTGCCCACGCCCGAGCCCGCGAACAGGCCCAGACGCTGGCCCCGGCCCACGGTGAGCAGGGCGTTGAGCGAGCGCACGCCGGTGTCCAGCGTCTCGCGCACCGGGTCGCGGTCCATGGCGTTGATGGGGTTGCGGTCCAGCAGATCGGCGCTCACGTCGGCCAGCGGGCCGCCATGGTCCAGGGGCTGGCCCTGCGAATCCACGACACGGCCCAGCAGGCCGCTGCCAATGGGCAGGCGCAGCACGCCGGCCGCCAGGGACACGGGCGGCTCGACACCGTCGCCAAAGCGCAGCGGTGCGACAAAGGGTTCGGCCGGCGTCACGATGGCGCCGCTGGACAGGCCCTGGATGTCGCCCGCAGGCATGAGAAACGCACGCTCGCCGGCAAAGCCGACAACCTCTGCCAGCACCGGGTCCTGGCCCTGCTGACGTATCCAGCACTGCGAGCCCACGGGCACCTGCAGGCCCGTGGCCTCCAGCACCAGGCCGGTCAGGCGCGTGAGCGTGCCGTGGGTTTCCAGGGGAATGTCGCCCTGCAGGCGGGCGCGGGCATTGGACAGCAGTTGCTGCCAGGGCCTGGCGGCAGGCTCGGGGGTCAGTTTGGCGGCGTCGGCCAGCGGGGCGTCAACCGGCATCGCGTTCTCCGTCATACCAGGTGGAGACCAGGCCCAGCGCGGCCACGGCGCGGCGCCAGCGCTTGTCCATGCCGGCATCGACCTGGGCGCCGCCCGATTCCACGCGCACATCGCCCTGGGCCACGGAGGCGTCACTGATCCACTGCACCTTGGACTGGGCGCCATGCTCGGCGCGCAGCGCCTCGTCCAGCACGGCGAAGTCGGCGGGGTTCAGGCGCACGGTGGCGGCGCGGCCGTCGGCGGCCAGCATGTCCAGCGCCTCGCGCACCACGGGCAACAGGGCCTGGGGCTGGCTGCGCAGCTCTTGGCGGACCACCTGGCGCGCAATGTCGCAGGCCAGGTTGAGCAGTTCCTGCGCTGCATCCGTCTGCAGCTGCTTGAAGCCGGCATCCAGGCCGGACAGCAGCGCGTCCACGCGCTGCGCCGTCTCGCGGCCTGTGCCGGAGACATAGTCATCCATGTGTTGCTGCCACTGCTGCTGGGCTTCCTGGCGGCCCTGCTCCAGGCCCTCGGCATGGCCTTCGGCGCGTGCCTGTTCCAGCAGGGCATGCAGTTGTTCCTCATCCACTGCGGGGGCGGTGGAGGCCAGGGCGCCCGGCGTGTCGGCTTCGACATCCAGCACCATGGAGTCGGCCTCCAGCCGGGGCGCATCGGAGCGGCCGGGCAGCGACAGGCTGTGAAAGCCCGACGAGGAAGCAGGCGCGCGCGCCATGCCCGCGCCGCCATGCGCAGCCTGGGCACCGGATGCGGCGGGCGCACCCTGGATGTCCGGCAGCCCCGCGAGGCTGGGCAGGCTTTTCAGGCCGCCCATGTGGTCCACGGCGCCGAAGCGCCACTGCACCACCTGGCGCTCGTCGATCTCCTCGGAAGGGATGAAGCGCGAGTTCATGCCATTAGACATAGCTGTCTTCCGCACCGCTGCCGATGGTGATCTGGCCTTCTTCGGCCAGGCGACGCACCACCTTCAGGATTTCCTTTTGCTGCGCTTCCACTTCGGACAGGCGCATCGGGCCGCGGCCTTCCAGGTCCTCGCGCAGCGACTCGGCGGCACGCATGGACATGTTGGCCAGGATCTTGTCGCGCACTTCCATCGAACCGCCCTTGAGCGCGATGATCAGCGTCTCGGACACCACCTCGCGCAGCACCAGCTGCACCGAGCGGTCGTCCAGCTTGACCAGGTCGTCGAACACGAACATCTTGTCCATGATCTTCTGGGCCAGGTCCGGGTCGTAGTTGCGGATGGTGTCCAGCACGGCCACGTCGGCGTTGCCGCCGAGGTTGTTGATCATCTCGGCCGCCGTCTTGACGCCGCCCAGCGAGGTCTTGCGGATCTTGTCGCCGCCGGCCAGCACCTGGAACAGCACCTCGTTGAGGTCCTTGAGCGCGGTCGGCTGAATGCCTTCAAGCGTGGCCACGCGCAGCATGACTTCGCTGCGGAAACGCTCGGGCAGCTGCATCAGCACGGCAGCGGCCTGCTCGTGCTCCAGGTGCACGAGGATGGCGGCCACGATCTGCGGATGCTCGCCGCGCAGCAGTTCGGCCACGGACAGCGGGTCCATCCACTTGAGGCTTTCGATGCCGGAGACATCGCCGCCCTGCAGGATGCGGTCGATCAGCAGCGCCGCCTTGTCGTCGCCCAGGGCGCGCTTGAGCACCGAGCGCACATAGCCGCTGGCGTCGTCCACCAGCAGGCTTTGCGCGGCCGCGTCATCGGCAAAGCGGTTGATGACGAAGTCCACCTTCTCGCGCGAGACACCGCGCATGTGCGCAATGGTCTCGCCGAGCTTTTGCACTTCCTTCGGGGTGAGGTGCTTGAACACCTCGGCCGCTTCCTCCTCGCCCAGGGAGACCAGCAAGATGGCGGCGTCGTTCAGGCCTCGTTCGTCCATATCTCAGCAATCCGTGTTTTGAGAGGCTCAGGTGGCCTCGCCGTTGATCCAGGTCTTGACGATGTTGGCCACCGCGATCGGGTTCTGCTTGGCCAGTTGGCGCGCCTGCTCCAGGCGCACTTGCTCCTGCGTGGGCGAAAGATCGACAGCGGGTGCAGCCAGCGCCGGACGGTCCAGCTGCTCGCCTTCGATGGCATTGAGCTGTCCGCCCACGGCCACCGTCTTGCGGCCCTTGAGCATGGGTCGCACCAGGCCCAGCAGCAAGATGGCGCCGAACAGGGCCAGGCCGATGGGCACGCCCAGGCTGCGGGCCATGGCCAGCACTTCGGGCTGGCGCCACAGCGGCACATCGGCGGGCACTTCGTCCTGCACAAAGGGCGTGCTGACCAGGTTGACCGAGTCGCCGCGTTCGGCGCTGTAGCCCACGGTCTCGCGCACCAGGGTCAGCAGTTGCGCCTGCTGCGCCGCCGTCAGGCCGCGTGCGGCGGCAGCGACGGTGGCTGCATCGGTTGCCGCACCGGCCGCACCGGCAGCGGCCGGCGCAGGGGCAGCCACCAGGGGCGCATTGATGACCACGGCGGCCGTCAGGCGCTTGATGCTGCCCGTGCTGCCGCGTGTGTGGCGCACGGTCTTGTCCACTTCGTAATTGGTGATGGACTCGCGCTTGCTGGCAGCGCGGGCGGCGTTCTGGCCGTCGGCCGCCTGGGGCGCGGGATTGGCGCCGTTGACGGGCGCGGAAGCGTTCTGGGGCGGCTGGTTGCTGGTGGCGCCGGGAATGCCCGTGGGCTGGGGCGGCTTTTGCTCACCCGAGCTTTCCACCACCTGCTGGCTGCGCACCACGCCCGCGTCGGAGGACTGGTTGGGGCGGTGCTGCTCCGAAGTCGATTCGGTCTGGCTGAAATCCATCTCGGCCGAGACCTGCGCCTTCACATTGTTCTTGCCGACCACGGGCTCCAGGATCTCCAGGATGCGGCGCACGTACTGCTGCTCGATCTGCTGGGTGTAGTTCAGCTGCTGCATGTCCACGGCGTTGGCGTTGCCGTCGGGCGACTGCGACAGCAGCTTGCCCGAGTCGTCCAGGATGCTCACGGCCGTGGGCGCCATCTCGGGCACGCTGGAGGCCACCAGGTGCACGATGCCCGCGATCTGCGTGCGGTCCAGCACGCGGCCCGGGTACAGGCTCAGCAGCACCGAGGCCGAGGGCTTTTGCTGCTCGCGGAAAAAGCCGTTCTGATTGGGCAGGGCCAGGTGCACGCGTGCGCTTTGCACGGCGGCCAGGGCCTGGATGGAGCGCGTCAGCTCGCCTTCAAGGCCGCGCTGGAAATTGAGGCGTTCCTGGAACTGGGTGATGCCGAACTTGCTGTTCTCCATCAGCTCGAAACCCGTCACCGAACCCTTGGGCAGGCCCTGGGTGGCCAGCTTCAGGCGTACATCGTGCACGCGGTCGGACGGGATGAGGATGGCACCGCCGCCTTCCGTGTAGCGGTAAGGCACGTTCATCTGCGACAGCTGGGCGACGATGGCGCCGCCATCCTTGTCGCTCAGGTTGGAGAACAGCACCTTGTAGTCCGGCTGGCGGTAGAACATGGCCGCCGCACCCAGGGCGACGACCAGCAGCACGGCGATCGCGCCCCAACGCAGGCGCGCGCCACGGTCCATGGCCGTCCAGCGCTGCTGCAAGGCAGGCTGGGGCACGGGAGTGGCTTGAGGGACAGGGATTTCAGCGACAGCAGACATCTTGGTTCCAGGTGTTCGAGCCCTGCACACACAGGACCCTAGCGTGCTGTCGATTATTCGAAGTCCGCCGCTTCACATTCGCCCGATAAGCGCGCCGTTTGGCCGTCTATTTGCCGCGATGCGAAAACCCTGCCGCCCTACGATCTCGTCATCTTGCTAACTCCGATGGAATGTGTCATGGACCTTCGCATCCCCAGTACCACCTCTCCCCTGTACGGCACCCAGCTCCCCAAAGGCGTGGGCGCAGGCGACGCATCGACCAAAGTGGCGGCTGGCGGCTTCAGCCAGGCCCTCCAAGGCGCGCTGCAGTCCGTCAGTTCAGCCCAGAACAACTCCAGCCAGCTGCAGCGTGAGGTGCAGTTGGAGAACCCGGCCGTCAGCCTCGAAGAAACCATGATCGCCATGCAAAAGGCGCAGATCGGCTTCCAGGCCACGATGCAGGTGCGCAACCGGCTCGTGCAGGCTTATACCGACGTGATGAACATGCAGGTGTGAGGACGTCCGGCCCCAGCCGGACCCTCTTTGCCTCCTCGGATCGCAGACCGCAGACCGAACGGGATTTGCGCGCGCCATTGCCATTGCCATTGCATTGCCATTGCATGGCAGCGTCATTTCCGCGCATTTCGGATCTTGCCGTCTTCAGGGTCCTTGCTTCGTTTTCCCCGGATCTGGCCTCTGGCCGTCCCTCATTCCTGGCCGCCCTTCCTGCGCACGGCCATCAAGCATTCCCCGCCTCCACCTCTTTGACCAAGCGCAGCCTCATCCCGCGCATGGATGGGTACGCCCGAGCTGCAGCCATGTCTGCGCCCGCTGCGCAGATTCATTCAACCGAATCCCAGCCCGGAAAAGACAAAACCCTCGGGCACGGATGCCGGAGGGTTGAGCAGCGGGAAGAAAGAAGAGAGAGAGAAGAGAGAAAAAAGGGACGCGGCTTCAGCTGGCCGAGTGGTAGATGCGCGCCTTGCCCGGTCCGGCATGGGGATGTCCATACAGGTCGCGTCCATACGTGGCCTGGTCCGAAGTCTGGGGAATCAGCGCCGCCGCCTGGCTCTGGGCCACCACGGCCATGCGTGCCAGCTGGTCGCGCTGCATGGCCATCTGCTCGCCCAGCGCCTGGGCGCGTTCGCGCAGCTCCTGCGTCCAGTCGGCCGCGCTGAAGCGCCGGGCCAGCTCGGAGAACGCCGCCATGGCATCGCGCAGCCGGGTGCTGGACTGCTCCAGCGCGACCGCATCCTTCGATTGCAGCGAGGCGGACACCATCCGGACCACCGCGTCCAGGGAATCGAGCATCTCGCTGAGAGTCATGGGACAGGCCTTGCTGAAAAAAGAAAGCGCGTGCTCGCGCCGGAAGGAAAAAACCGAGAAAGAACCGAACCCGCGCTCAGACGCGCGAGTGCGAGAGGAATTCTTCGGAGTTGGCCAGTAGCTTGTCGGCCACGGCGTCGGCGTTCACGCGGAAGGTGCCGTTGGCAATGGCTTCGCGGATTTCCTTGACGCGGTTGGCATCGAAGTCGGCCGTGGCGCGACCAGATTGGTCCAGTGCGCGGGCCGAGGTCGAGAACGACACGGGAACACCGGCCGCCTTGGCAGGCTGGGCCTGGGCGGAGGATTCCTCGGTGGCAATGGTGCTGGCTGTCTTGGGCTGCTTGGCGGCGGCCTGGGAGGCAGCGGCGGGCAGTTCCGGTTTTTGACCTATCTTCATCTTGATTCTCCAATCGCCCTGGCGGCGTGAGGCGCTGTGCCTAGCTTTCGACTGCCTGGAACAAAACTTGAGGTTTTTTTACTGGACCAGCACCACGCCCTCGGGATTCACCACCCCGGAGATGAGCCGGCCATTATCCATGCGAACCCGCACGGTCTGGCCTTCGCCGGCGGCCGACATGGCCTTGCCCGACGATGTGACGGAAAAACCACCACCGTTGACCAGAACGCGCACTTCGGCACCCACCGCGAACAGGGCCGGCGTGCGCAGCATGTTC
Source organism: Delftia sp. GW456-R20 (assembly GCF_001622915.1). Lineage (NCBI taxonomy): Bacteria > Pseudomonadati > Pseudomonadota > Betaproteobacteria > Burkholderiales > Comamonadaceae > Delftia > Delftia sp. GW456-R20. The sequence goes on from NZ_LWCN01000004.1 coordinate 3,506,063, forward strand.
TGGCGCAGCGCCTGGCCTGCGGCCAGCGGGCGGGAAGCCACCAAACCCACCCAGTCCTGCTGGTTGGCGTAGACGGCGGCCGATTCCTCGGCCCAGTCCACTTCGGCCTGGACGGCATCGTCGGCCGACAGCGGGCGGCCCGAAGGCACGCCGTTTTGCAGCACCCAGGCCGGCCCCCAGGCCTTGACCGTGATGGGCAGGAACACATTCCAGGCCACGGCGCCCTGCAGGCAGCGCAGACCCAGGCGGGTACGGCCCCACAGGCGCGAGCCTGCGGGCAAATAGGGTTCGACCTTGGCGCAGGCGGCCAGGCGCAGGCGGGGATCGAGCTGGCCCATCTGCACTTCCATGCGCAGGGGCAAGGCGCCCGCGCCGGCCATGCCCTGCTGCAGGGCCTCGTCGGCAAAGCGCTGGCCGATCTGGCTGAGCTGGGCTGCACCGTCAGGAGCGTTTTGCGCGAAGGCAGGGCCTGCCAGCGACGCTCCAGCGGCAAGCGCAGCGCATGCGGCGGCGCGAGCGAGGGCTCGGACGGCGGATGGCGAATGGGCGGTGCTGAAGTTCGGCATGGCTGTGGCTCCTGACTTGCTCCGGCCTCCCGTCAGGATGGGTGGGACACCTGGAGCGATGCCAGCAAATATAGGGCGAGCGCTCTTTTCCGAAGCGCCGAACTGCGCAGGCAAACGCGCTTTCTTCGCGCTTTAGCGTTCGGGCCCGATTTCCATAATCGACGCATGCCGCAGTCCGTGGGCTGCCGCCATTTCGTCAACCGATCACCGCAAATCCCAGAGGGCGAGGCCGACATGCTCGACAAGATGACTGAACGACTGGACTTCCAGAGCAAGGCGCTGGTGCTGCGCGCCGAGCGCCAGCGTGCAATCGCCAGCAACATCGCCAATGCCGACACCCCGGGCTATGTGGCGCGCGACTTCAATTTTCGCGAGGCGCTGACGGCCGTTACCTCCGGCCCCTCGCCCATGACGCTGGCCAGCGTCAGCCAGGGCGGACACATTCCCCTGCCTGCCGCCGCCTCGGGGCAGAGCGCGCAAAGCCATCTCGGCTACTCGGTGCAGGCCCAGACCAACATGGACAACAACACCGTGGACCTGGACCGCGAACGCGCCAACTTCGTCGACAACGCCGTGCGCTACGAAGCCACGCTGCGCTTTCTGAACGGCCAGGCCAAGACCATGCTGTCGGCCATCCAGGGCCAGTAAGCCGGCGCCACAGACCACAGGAGCTTTCCCATGTCCATGTTCTCCATCTTCAGCATCTCCGGCAGTGCCGTCAGCGCCCAATCGCAGCGCCTGAACGTCGTGGCCTCGAATCTGGCCAACGTCGATGCCGTGGCCGGCCCCGACGGCAAGGCCTACCAGGCGCGCCAGGTGGTCTTCCAGACCGTAGCCATGGGCGAGGAAGGCTCCTCTGGCGTGCGCGTCAGCGCCATCAGCCAGGACAACACGCCCGGCCGCCGCATCCACGACCCCCAGCACCCGCTGGCCGATGCCGAAGGCTATGTGACGCACTCCAACGTCAGCGCCGTGGACGAGATGGTCAACATGATCTCGGCCTCGCGCTCCTACCAGAACAACGTCGAGGTCATGAACACGACCAAGTCGCTGCTGCTCAAAACCCTGCAGATGGGCCAGTGAGCCCCGTCCGCACCACTTTCCAGGAGCCACTCCCATGATCTATGGCGCAGGCAGCGTCGCCAGCACGGCCGACATCAACAACAAGTCCGCCACGAGCAATTCGACCACCGACCCCGCGGCGGCGCAGGACCGTTTCCTGAAGCTGCTGGTCGCGCAGTTGAACAACCAGGACCCCATGAATCCCATGGACAACGCGCAGATGACCTCGCAGATGGCGCAGATCAACACCGTCACCGGCATCCAGCAGCTGAACAAGACCATGGAAAGCATGGCCGGCCAGTTCACCGCCATGCAGGTGCTGCAGGGCACGCAGATGATCGGCCGCACCGTGCTGACCGAAGGCAACACCCTGGGCGTGGGCAAGGAAAAGTCCTATACGGCTGCCTTCGACCTCGAAGGCCCGGCCGCCGACGTGAAGGTGCAGATCACCACCGCCAGCGGCGAGCTGGTGGACACCGTCGAGCTGGGCAGCGGCACCGCTGGCCGCAACTACTTCACCTGGGACGGCAGCAAGTACACGGGCGACGCCAGCCAGCTGCGCTACACGGTGCAGGCCACGAATGCCGACACGGTCGTGGCCTCGACCACGCTGTCGCCCCATGCGGTGCTCGCCACAGGCACCACCGACGGCAAGCTGACGCTGGAGCTGGACGACGGCACCAACGTCGCCTACGCCTCCGTCAAGGCCGTGTACTGACCCCCGCACCATCCACCCAAATACATCGCAGGAGCACACCATGGGATTCCAACAAGGCCTCTCGGGTCTGAACGCCGCCAGCAAGAACCTGGACGTGATCGGCCACAACATCGCCAACGCCAACACCACGGGCTTCAAGTCCTCGCGCGCCGAGTTCGCCGAGGCCGTGGCCAGCGCCGTGGGTTCGGCCAGCGGCCAGAACAGCGGCATCGGCGTCAATGTGGCCGCCGTGACCCAGCAGTTCCGCCAGGGCCCGATCACCACCACGGGCAACAACCTGGACGTGGCCATCAACGGCAACGGCTTCTTCGTCGTGCGCCAGCCCGACGGCAGCACGGCCTATACGCGCGCCGGCAACTTCGGCCTGGACAAGCAAGGCAACCTCAAGACCGTGCAGGGCGACAACGTCATGGGCTACCCCGTGGACGCCACCACGGGCAAGGTGCTGGCCGGCGGCCAGCCAGTTCCCATGGTCTTTCCTTCGGGCCAGCCGATCGCTGCCAAGACCACGACCAAGATCGACGTGTCGCTGAACCTCGATGCGCGCGCCACGCCCGCAGCCGGCAACTCCACCGCCACGCCGCCCGTGCCCGCCACGCCGCGCGCCACCTATGGCACCTCGATCAACGTCTATGACAGCCAGGGCGTGCCCACGCCGGTGCAGATGTACTTCGAGAAGGACGCAGCCTCCAACACCTGGAAGGTCTACGACGGCCTGGACGATCCGACGGCATCGCCCCCGAAGGTCGCCACCTTGCTGACCACCCTGGTGTTCGATGCCTCCGGCAAGATCACCAGCGGCAGCCCTGTGACTGGCGTGCAGATCAAGAGCAGCAACCCCAACGCGCCCACGCCCGGCACCATCAACGGCACGGCGGGCGTGACGCTGGACTTCTCCAACGTCTCGCAGTTCGGCTCCAAGTTCGCGGTCAGCAGCCTCAAGCAGGACGGCTACACCGCAGGCGCGCTCACCGGCATCAATGTCGGCAACGATGGCTCCATCGTGGCCACCTACTCCAACGGCGTGACGCGCACCGAGGGCCAGCTGGCCCTGGCCGCCTTCACCAACACCCAGGGCCTGGGCGCCGTGGGCGACAACAAGTGGGTGGAGACCTCGGATTCGGGCCCGGCGCTGAACGGCACGGCCGAGTCGGGCACCTTCGGCTCGCTGCGCTCGGGCGCGCTGGAAGACTCCAACGTGGACCTGACCGCCGAGCTGGTGAACATGATGACCGCGCAGCGTGCCTACCAGGCCAATGCCCAGACCATCAAGACCCAGGACCAGGTCTTCTCGACCCTGGTGAACCTGCGCTGATAGCCAAGAACTGAGTCAGGAGAGCCGGCATGGACCGCATCATCTACACCTCCATGACGGGCGCCAACGCAGCGGCGCAGCGTCAGTCCGTGCTGGCCCACAACCTGGCCAATGCCGGCACCAACGGCTTCCGGGCCGAAATGTCCACCTTCCGCTCCGTGCCCCTGCAGGGCAGCGGTGCGGGCACGCGCGTGTTCGCGCTGGAGGCGACCTCCGGCTACGTGGACACGCCCGGACCCACCCAGCGCACGGGCCGCGCACTGGACGCCATGGCCATGGGCCGCGCCTGGTTCGCCGTCCAGGGCCTGGATGGACAGGAGGCCTACACGCGCAACGGCGTGTTCGAGGTTTCCCCCGAGGGCCAGCTGGTCAACAGCAACGGCCAGGCCGTGCTGTCCGACGGCGGCGGCCCCATCGACATTCCCCCCGAGTCCACGATCACGCTGGGCTCGGACGGCACGCTGACCGCCAAGACCGGCAACCAGCTGCCCGTGGCCGTGGGCCGCGTCAAGCTGGCCACGCCGCCCGAGGACGCCGCGCTGGTGCGCGGCAATGACGGCCTGTTCCGCACGGGCGACGGCGATCCGCTGCCCAACGACGAGAACGCACGCCTGCTGTCCGGCGCCATCGAAGGCTCGAACGTGAACTCGGTGGAGACCATGGTCGGCATGATTGCCGCGGCCCGCCAGTTCGAGACCCAGATGCGCCTGCTGCAGACGGCAGAAACCAATGACAAGACGGCCAGCCAACTCTTGAGCATGAACGGCTGAGACAGATCACCCCCTGAGCGGCTGCGCCGCTTCCCCCTGGAAGGGGGACGACGCCCTCGCTGCAGGGCGGCCCTTGCTAGGCGTCCCTGGCCTGGATCGTGCCAGTCCCGCGCGATGTGCCAAGGATTCAAACGCTGAGACGGCGCAAGTCGCCACGGAAAACTGAAGGAAAACGCCATGATCAATTCACTGTTCATCTCCAAGACCGGCATGGAAGCCCAGCAGACCCAGCTGGACGTGATTTCCCATAACCTGGCTAACGTCTCGACCACGGGCTACAAGCGCGCCAGCGCGGTGTTCGAGGATTTGATCTACCAGAACCTGCGCCAGTCCGGCTCGCAGACGACCGAGCAGAACCAGTTGCCCACGGGCCTGCACCTGGGCCTGGGTGTGCGCACGGTGGCCACCTCGCGCAATTTCCTGCAGGGCGCCCTGCAGCAGTCCAACAATGCGCTGGACGTGGCCATCGACGGCAACGGCTTCTTCCAGGTCAACATGCCCGACGGCACCACGGCCTATACCCGTGACGGCTCCTTCCAGGTCGATGCGCAGGGCCAGCTGGTGACGGCCAGCGGCATGCCCATCGCCAACGGCGTGACCATTCCCCAGGGCGCGACCAAGGTGTCGATCAGCCCCGAGGGCGTGGTCAGCGTGACCATGGCCGGACAGGCCGCGCCCCAGCAGGTGGGCAATATCGCGATGAGCCAGTTCATCAATCCGGCCGGCCTGGAGCCGCGTGGTCAGAACCTGTTCACCGAGACCGCTTCCTCGGGCCAGCCCCAGCAGGGCCAGCCCGGCGTCAACGGCATGGGCATGATCAAGCAGGGCTACCTGGAAGGCTCGAACGTGAACGTGGTGCAGGAGCTGGTGACCATGATCCAGACCCAGCGCGCCTATGAAATGAATTCCAAGGCCATCACGACTTCGGACCAGATGCTGGCCAAGCTGGCGCAGCTGTAATTGATCTCTCCCCCTGAGCGGCTTCGCCGCTTCCCCCTCTCTACTCGCTTCGCGAGGGAGGGGGACGACGCCCTCGCTGCGGGGCGGCCCTTGCTCGGCGTCCCTGACCTGGGCCGCGCCGGTCTCCGGGGTCGCGCCACATGCCTATGGCTCGCCAGGTTCATGCGAAGCATGGATCACTGAAACACCGGGAACATCGCCATGACCCAACGAATCTTCTCCCTTTCCGCGACGGGCACATGCCTGGCGCTGGCGGCAGTCCTGTCGGGCTGCACGACGCTTAATGACCCGCCGCCCGTGGACATGCCGTCCACTGCGCCTCCGGTGCTGATGCCGGCCGCGCCCGTGGCGGGCAGCCCTACGGGCAGCCTGTTCAATGCCGCCAGCTACCGCCCCGGTTTCGAGAACCGGCGCGCGCGCCTGGTGGGGGACATGGTGACGGTGCAGATCGTGGAGCGCGTGACGGCCAGCCAGAAGTCGGATTCGGGCCTCAAGCGGTCCAACAAGACCACGGCGGGGATTTCTGCGCTGCCGCTGTTCTCGGGCAATGCGCTGGCCAATCTCAAGGACCGCTCGAACATCGGTTTCAACAACAACAACGACTACACGGGCTCGGGCTCGACGTCGAGCGACAACACGTTCACGGGCGCCATCAGCACGACGGTGGTCGATGTGCTGCCCAACGGCCATCTGGTGATCGCCGGAGAAAAGCAGATCGGCGTGAACCACAACGTGGATGTGCTGCGCTTCACGGGCACGGTGGACCCGCGCACGATGCAGCCCGGCAGCCTGGTCGCATCGACCCAGGTGGCCAATGTGCGCGTGGAATCGCGCAGCCGCGGACAGGCCGGGGAAGCGCAGTCAATTGGCTGGTTGTCCCGGTTCTTTTTGAACGTTATGCCGTTCTGATTCTCCGGAGAATGGACAGCATGAAAGTACTGTCCATGCTCCTGACATTGCGCCAAGCGCAGCGCCCCTTCTGGGTTGCAGCCGCCCTCGGCGCCAGCATGCTGACCCTGCCGGCGCATGCAACACGCATCAAAGAGGTCGCTGCCATCCAGGGCGTGCGCAGCAACCAGTTGACCGGCTACGGTCTGGTGGTCGGCCTCGACGGCACGGGCGACCAGACCACCCAGATGCCCTACACCAAGCAGGCCCTGGCCAACTACCTGGAGCAGATGGGCATCTCGCTGCCCGCCACAGGCAATTCGGGCCAGCTGCAGCTCAAGAACGTGGCAGCCGTGATCGTCACCGCCGAACTGCCGGCCTTTGCCCAGCCGGGCCAGGCCATCGACGTGGTGGTCTCCTCCGTGGGCAATGCCAAGTCGCTCAAGGGCGGCACCCTGGTGGCCACGCCGCTGCGCGGCGCCGATGGCGAGATCTATGCGCTGGCCCAGGGCAACCTCGTGGTCGGCGGCGCCGGCGCCTCGGCTGGCGGCTCCAAGGTACAGATCAACCACCTGAGCGCAGGCCGCGTGCCGCAGGGCGCCCAGGTCGAGCGCGCCGTACCCACACCGATCAATGAAGGCGACAGCATCACGCTGGGCCTGAACGCCACCGATTTCCAGACCGCCGACAAGGTGGTGCGCGCCATCAACCAGCGCATGGGCCAGGGCGTCGCACAGGCGCTGGACGGGCGCACCGTGCGCGTGTCCGCGCCCCAGGACCCGGGATCGCGCGTGCGCATGATCGCCGAGATCCAGGAGATGCCGATCGAGACCTCCAAGCCCTCGGCCAAGGTCGTGATCAATGCACGCACGGGCTCCATCGTGCTCAACCAGGCCGTGACCCTGGGCCCCTGCGCCATCGCGCATGGCAACCTGGCCATCACCATCAGCACCACGCCGGTGATCAGCCAGCCCGGCGCCTTCTCGCAGGGCCAGACCGTGGTGGCCCAGAAGTCCGACATCCAGATCAAGCAGGAGCCCGGCAACATCATCAACATGCCCGGCTCCCCGCAACTGACCGACGTGGTGCGCGCACTCAACACGCTGGGCGCCACGCCCCAGGACCTGCTGGCCATCCTGCAGGCCATCAAGGCAGCAGGCGCCCTCAACGCCGAACTGGAGGTGATATGAGCATCGCACTTCCCAACGGATCGCAGACTGCGGCCAGCAATGCGCTGGCGGCCGACGCCCGGTCCCTCAACGCACTCAAATTCGCGGCCGGCGAAAACAGTCCGCAGGCCGCGAAGGAAACCGCCAAGCAGCTGGAATCGCTGTTCATGCGCGAGATGATCAAGAGCATGCGCGAGGCCACCATGAAGTCCGGCCTGCTCGACAGCGCACAGGGCAATCTGAGCACCGACATGCTGGACCAGCAGCTGTCGGTGGCCATGTCGGGCCAGCCCGGCGGCCTGTCGGATGCCATCACGCGCCAGCTGGCCCGCACCATGGGCTCGGAAGCCGCCGAGGATGCCGAGATCTCCGTGCCCTCCACACTGAGCATGAGCCGCATCGCCTGGCGCAGCACGGCCGGCAGCGCCAATGGCACCACAGCGGCCTGGAGCGGCAGCCGCAGCAGCGCGGCCCAGTCCGTCAACGCCTACGCGCCCGCGCCCAAGGGCCGTGACAACTTCGTCGCCCACCATGGCGACGCCGCTGCACGCGTGGCGCAGGAAAGCGGCATTCCGGCCGCCTTCATGCTGGGCCAGGCCGGACACGAGACCGGCTGGGGCAAGAGCGAAATCAAGAATGCCAATGGCAGCAATGCCCACAACCTGTTCGGCATCAAGGCCGGCAAGGGCTGGACGGGCAAGGTCGCCGAGGTCACGACCACCGAATACATCGACGGCGTGGCGCGCAAGGTCACGGCCAAGTTCCGCGCCTACGACTCCTACGAGGAGTCCTTCCGCGACTACGCGCGCCTGATCACCAGCAATCCGCGCTACGAGAAAGCCATGGGCAAGACCGACTCGGCCCTGGCCTATGCGACCGAGCTGCAGAAAGCCGGCTACGCCACCGATCCCGAATACGCCAGCAAGCTCAGCCGCGCCATCCAGAGCGCCGTGCAGAGCGCGGCACGTGCCCAAGCCTAACCAGAGAACACGTCATGAGCCTTTTGAACGTCGGGTCCCGCGCCCTGATGGCGAACCAGATCGCCCTGCAGACCACAGGCCACAACATCGCCAACGTCAACACGGCCGGATATTCGCGCCAGAGCGTGGCCTTCCAGACCTCGCCTGGCCAGAACATGGGCAGCGGCTACATCGGCAATGGCGTGGATGTGAACACCATCCTGCGCAACTTCAATGACCTGCTCAACCGCCAGGCAGCCACGGCCAGCGCCGTGTCGGCGGCCGACTCGGCGCGTGCCACCTCGCTGGCGCAGATGCAGGAAGTGTTCGGCGGCGGCAAGACTGGCCTGGGCGCGGCGATCACCGACATGATGAATTCGTTCGGCGACGTGGCCGGTGCGCCCACCGACCCGTCGGCGCGCCAGGTGGTGCTCACGCGCATGAACGAGCTGGCGGCGCGCTTTCGCTCGGCATCGGCGCAGCTGGACGAGCTGGACTACAGCGCCAAGCAGCAGATGGGCAACGATGTGACCGTGGTCAACAGCCTGGCCGGCCAGGTGGCCACGCTCAATGCGCAGATCAGCCGCTCCATCGCCTCGGGCCAGACGCCCAACGACCTGCTGGACCAGCGCGACCAACTGGTGCGCAACATCAACAAATACGTGCAGACCAGCCAGATCCCTGCGGACGACGGCAGCATCAGCCTGTTCGTGGGCGGCAGCCAGCCGCTGGTGCTGGGCCCCAATTCCGCCCAGCTCACGCTCAAGGAAGCCACCGAGTTCCCGGGCAGCGGCAAGATGGCCCTGTACTTCCAGCAGCCCGGCGGCCAGAACGTGGAACTGACGCCCTCCATGCTGGGTGGCGGCGAGATCGCCGGCCTGCTGCAGTTCCAGGGCAGCGACCTGACCGAGGGCCGCAACCTGCTGGGCCGCATGGCACTGGCCATTGGCGACTCGCTGAACGAGCAAAACAACCTGGGCCTGACGCTGTCGGGACAAAGCGGCAGCAATCTGTTCAAGCTGTCCATGGTCAGCAACGGCTCGACCACGGGTGCGCAGTGGACAGGCGCCACCACGCCGACGACCACGGTGGTCGACTCCAGCCAGCTCAAGGCATCCGACTACCAGATCGTCTTCGGCAGCACGGCGCCAGCAGGCAAGGTCATCCGCCTGTCGGACGGCAAGGTCACGGACTTCACCGACATGACCGACCTGAGCTCCAAGGAGATCGACGGCCTGCGCTTCGACCTCAAGGCCGAAGGCGTGTCAGGCAACACCGTGCTGTTCCGCCCCATGGCGGCGGGCGCCCACGACATCCAGGCCGCCGTGCACTCGCCCAATGACCTGGCCGTGGCCAACCCCGTGGCGGCCAGCATCAAATCGCTGGGCGATGCGACCCTGCAAATGGGCGGCATCCAGGTCAGTGCCGGCTTCAACCTGGCGGGCTTTGCCGGCGCCGAGGTGTCGTTCAGCAAGAACGCCACCGGTCAGCTGGAATACACCATCACCCCGGCACCCGCAGGCGGCATTCCCGCCACCGGCCTCTACACCTCCGGCCAGCCGATCCAGCTGGCACCGGGCCTGCAGGTCAAGATCACCGGCACGCCCGCCATCAACGGAACCACCAGCGACAAGGTCACGCTGGGCAAGGCCACCGACCCGCAATACGGCACGGCCTATCAGCGCGATGCGGGCAATGCCAGCTCCTTCCTGGCGCTGCGCGACAGCAAGCTCTTCGATGGCTCGACCACGCTGAGCGACGGTTTTTCCACCGCCATGGCCCAGGTCGGAACGCGCACGCAGAGCGCGCAGTACGCGGCCAAGCTGTCCGAGACCATTGCCAAGAACCTGGAGGCGGACCGCACGGCCGTCTCGGGCGTGAACCTCGACGAAGAGGCCGCCAAGCTGCTGCAGTACCAGCAGTCCTACCAGGCCTCGGCCAAGATGCTGCAGGTCGCGCAAAGCATTTTCGACAGCGTTCTGCAGACCGTGGGCCGCTGATCACAGGACAGGAGCATTCCACCATGAGCATCTCCCGCATTGGCACGGCCAACATGTACGAAAGCACCATCAACAACCTGAACTCGCGCAACACGAGTCTGGTGGACCTGATGGAAAAGACCACCTCCGGCAAGCGCGTGGTGCGCGCCAGCGACGACCCCGTGGCCGCCGCACAGGCCGAACGCGCACTCACGCGCATCTCCCGCTCGGAAAACGACCAGCGCGTGCTGGGCCTGCAGCGCGATGTGATGGCCCAGGGCGAATCCAAGCTGGGCACGGCCCAGGACGCGCTCAAGGACTTCCGCGACAAGATCCTGGCGGCAGGCAACGGCTCCTATGACCAAAAGGCCCGTGATGCGCTGGTGCAGGAACTCCAAAGCCTGCGCGACCAGGTCCTGAGCTACGCCAATGCCAAGGACTCCAATGGCATGCCTCTCTTCCGGGGACTGGGCAGCAAGGAAGACCCCCTGACCAGCGCCACGCCTGGCGCGAGCTCCCAGCTGCAGGCAGGCCAGAGCACAGGCGGCGAGAACGGGCTGCCGATCGCGCTGGACGGGTTCTCGACCTGGATGAACGTGCCTACGGGCAACGGCGTGTTTTCCGTCTCGCGCCAGTCGGTGGCCGGCAGTTCCGCCTACGCGAGCCTGGGTACCGTAACGGATCCCAGTCAACTGACCAGTGACACCTACACCATTGCCTTCGTCAAGGACCCGGTCACCAACGCCGTCACCTATAGCATCGACGCCTTCAACCCCCTGCCCGCCCCCGGGGGCACCACAACCAACAAGGTTCCCGCCGGTACGGCCTTCCCCGCCGACGGCAAACTCACCGTGGACGGCATGTCCGTCGGCATTTCGGGCAACCCGGCCACCGGCGACACCTTCAAGCTGGCGCCCAGCCAGCGCACCGACCTGTTCAGTGTGCTCGACGGCGTGATTTCCGCAGTCAAGAACGGCGGCACGGACCCTGGCGGCCTGCAGCAAGGGCTGGCACGCGGCCTCAATGAACTCGATGCCGGCATGAGCCGTGTCCAGGCCATGCGCAGCTTCGCCGGCGACCAGCTCAACCGCGCCGACCGCCTTGAAGACGACATGAAGAACCAGGCGGACCAGCAGGAAGCGGCGCGTTCGCGGGCCGAAGACATCGATATGATCAAGGCCCTCTCCGATGTGGACATGCAGAAGGTGGGCATGCAGGCTGCCTTGCAGTCCTATGCCTCGATCCAGAAACTGTCACTGTTCAACTTCATCAACTGATAGCCACCCGCGCATGCATCCATGGTCCAGTCCGTCCTGAGCTCTCTGACCCTCGGCTATAGGCCGCTCTGGAACCAGGCCCGCCGTCTGGCGGGCGTTCAGCTTTATCTTCACGAGGAACCCGGCGTCCAGGCCGACGTGGCCCACCTGCTGCGCATACTGCGCGAGACCTGGGGCACGCAGTCGCCGCCGGTACTTCTGTCGCCCCAGTCGCGCCAGGTGCTGTGCGACCTGCTGGAAAACGCCTCCAAGGGCAGCCCCTGGATCGAGGTGCGCGGCGACTGGCTGCAGGACTCAGCCATCTACGACCTGGTGCGCCAGGCCCATGCGCGCGGCCTGATGCTGGTGTGGCGCGGGCCGCTGTCCGATGTGCCCGACGCCCAGGCCGCCCACTGGTTTGCCAGCAGCCTGCTGCACCTGCCGCCCGAAGGCGCTTCGGGCATGCAAAACCAGACAGCGCTTGCGCTGCAACAGGCCGCGCAGGCAGCCCAGGCACCGACCAAGCTGCAGGCCCTGAAGCAGGCCGCCAGGCCCACACCCACCCTGCCGCCCCTGCAACTGCTGGGCGGCCAGATGTACGAGGGGCTGGACAGCCTGGCCCTGACCGATCTGTGCCTGGACAGCTTCCATGCGGGCGCCATCGCCGGCTGGCCCGTGGCCGATACGCTGCATGCCCAGCGCCATCACGCCGCCCTGCCCAGCCGCGACACCGTGCTCGCACTGATGCGCGCCGTCGATGCCGAGCAATCGATCGAGGCCTTCGAGCAGATCCTGGGCGAGGACCCCATCCTGGCCTATCGCTTCATGCTCTACACCAACTCCGCAGCCCTGGGCCTGCGGGGCAATGTGGACTCGCTGCGCCGCGGCCTGGTGATGCTGGGATACGGCACGCTGCAGCGCTGGCTGTCCGACCAGCTGCCCCACGCCTGCACCGAGCCCAGCCTGGTGCCCGTGCGCACCGCCATCCGGCTGCGCGCCAGCCTGACCGAGCGACTGATCGAGGCCGGCATCAGCCACGACCTGCAGCGCGAGGTCTATCTGCTGGGCCTGCTCTCGCAGCTGGACCAGCTGCTGGGCGAGCCCCTGCCCACCGCGCTGCGCCGCATTCCCGTGTCCGAGCGCGTCTTCGACGCCGCCGTAACGCGCACCGGCCCCTACGCGCCGGCCCTGCTCATGGCCATTGCGCTGGAGTCCGACGATCCCGCACCGATTCGCCAGCTGCGCGAAGAGCACGCCTTCGAGATCGAGGACGTGAACCGCATCCTGCTGCGCATGCTCAGCGAACTGCAGGTGCAGCCCCCGCCTGCGGCCTGATCAGTCCACAGCGGCCGGGGGGGGGGGAAGCCTCAGCCGCCCCTGGCATCCGCAGATTCCGCCCATAAAAAAACCGCCTGAACATCAGGCGGCTTTTTTTGGCCGGCAGGAAGGCTGCGGATGCAGCTCCTGCCGATCTGCCCTGCTCAATGCATGGCGTGGGGCTGGCCGTCGAACATGTGCTCGAACTGTGCCAGCCAGGGCTCGGCCAGCGTGCGGATCTGGGCATCGTTGCGCAGGATGCGCTGCATGATGCGGGCCTTCTCCTTGCGCTGATCGGGCGCCAGCGGCTCGTCATGCGACTTGAGCCGCAGCTGCTCGATCAGCACGGCACAGGTGCCCTCGTAGCGCGTCACCCCCTCCCAATCCTTGTTCTGTGCGGCCTGCAGCATCTTGGCGCTGCTGTCTTCTATGGCACGGTAAAAGTCAATCAATGTCAGCTCCATTTCTAGGTCCCGGCAACGGCTGGCGTGTTGGCGATGTCGCGCCAACCATGGGCAATCGGAGCCAGCACATCCTGCGCGCTTTGCAGCAGCGCCGCGTCGTTGCGCAGATTGGCCAGCGTCAGCTGGGTAATGCTGTAGTCGTAGACGGAAATCAGGTTCTGGGCCAGTTCGCCACCTTCATCGGGATTGACGGAGGCCTTCAGGCCTTCTTCCAGAATGCGAACGGCCTTTCCGATCTGCACTCCCTTCTCACCGATGTCGCCACGCTGCAGGGCTCCCTTGGCCGCGTTCAGCGATTTTTCAAGCGCGTCGAACAGCAGCTGGATCAGCTGGTGGGGCGATGCGCCGTCCACGGAGGACTGGACGCCGACCTGGGCGTAGGCACTTGCAGCACGGCGGTTGAGCGATGTGTACATGTTCGTTTCCTTGATGTCTTGTTCTTCGGCTGCAATGCTCAAAAATGTAGAGGCATCGAGCATTGGTTACAGAAAACACGTCCGCCGCTCCGCCCTGCCATCATTTATTCCACTGTGCCACTTGCTGGTTCATGTAAGCGCTCAGCGAGGAATAGCTGCCCATCTTGGCATCCAGGGACGCATACTGCGCACGCAGGCGCTTTTCAAGCAAATCGGCCTGGTCATTGACCCGGTCCTGGGACTTGCCGTTGTCCTTCTTGAGCGCCTGCAGACTCTTGTTCTTGTTGTCGAAGGTTCCTTCGAACTCCAGGGCCTTCTTCGTGAAGTCCTTCATGCGCGCAGCAAGGCCTTGCGTATTGGGCTGCCCATCGGTGCCAGCCGAGGCGAACATCTTGCTCATGGACTCAGGGTCCTTCAGAGCTGCCTCGAACTTGGTCTTGTCACTGGCCGTCGTCCCGAAGGCCAGCTTTCCGCCCTTCTGGATCTGTATGCCCATGTCCGACAGGCGCTTGAGCGTGTCGGATCCGCCCACGACCGAGCCCGAGAGCACGCTGCGCAGGCTGTTGGTCATGCCCACCGTGGTGGCATCTCCCTGCAGCACGCCAGCCACCTTGCTCTCGGCGTCGTATTTGGTGGAGCTGCCCAGCGCATCGTTGAGCGCGTTGTAGGCATCCATGAAGGCCTGGATCTTCTTCTTCATGCCCTCAGTGTCCGAAGACACCGTCACCGTGACGGGCGCTGTGGTCTGCTGGGTCACCGTGATATTGAGTCCAGGCAGGGTCTGCTTGAATTCGTTGGTTGTCGATTGCACCGTGATGCCGTTGACATTGATCTCGGCGTTCTGGGCGTACTGCGCCACGGAACCCGTGGTGGCCTTGCCATTGAAGGCCAGGGCCGACAGGCTGGCATCTCCACTGGAGCCGACCGTGAAGCCCGCATCCGCACCTGTGCTGCGCGAGCGCAGCACAAGGCGTTCGCCCTGGGCGTCCTTGAGCACCGAAGCCACCACGCCGGCGCCCTTGCTGTTGATGGCCTGGACCACGTCCTCCAGCTTGGCGCCCGCCGCGATATCGATATCCAGGGGCGTTCCAGGATTGCTGAATTGGGTTCCGTCCGCGTTCCAGGAGCCCATGGTGATGGTGAGCTTGCCCGCGCCGAACTGCGTGGCCGCAGGCATGATGCCGGTGGCCACCGATTGGCTTCGCGCCAGCTTGTCCACCGAGATCACCGAAGACCCCGGCAGTGCATTGGCGTCCGTCACCGAAACCGCCACGGCCGTATTGGTCGTGGCAGCATTGGTCAAACGCCACGTATCGGCATTGGCCAGCGAAGTGGCCGCGTCCTGAAGCGTGGACATCAGGGACTTGATCTGTCCGAACGTGGATATCTTGGAATCCAGGACAGACGCTTTTTGCTGAAGCGGAACCAGTGACTGCTTTTGCAGGGCCACCAGTTTGGCGATCATCGTCTCGTCCAGGCCGCTGCCGCTGATGCCAGCTGAACTCAAGGTGGCCATGACCATCCCTTTCTAAGTGCAGAACACCTCCGCGCCACAGCGCAGAACGCGTCCTTGCGAACACGCACACCAAATGCCCGAGGGCATTCCCCGGTATCTTATCGACCGGTTGTTCTGGAACCTGAGGCTTTTCGTGGCCGCGCGCCGCGCAGCCAGGCTCAAAAGCCCCGCGGGCTCCCTCTTACTGGATCAGCTTGAGCACCGACTGGGGCAGCTGGTTGGCCTGGGCCACCATCGCTGTACCGGCCTGCTGCAGGATCTGCGTGCGGCTCAGGTTGGCGGTTTCGGCCGCGAAGTCGGCATCCATGATGCGCGATCGTGCCGCCGATGTATTTTCGGCCGCCACCTGCAGGTTCGAGATCACAGCCTCAAAGCGATTCTGGGCAGCACCAAAAGTGGCGCGTGTATTGTTGATTTCGTCCAACGCCGCATCGATCGCGGCCATCGAAAGGCGTGCGTCGCCAGCAGTGCCAGCAGGAGTGCCGCCCGAACCGAGCAAAGAACCCAGGGACCCATTCAACGAAGGCGGCGTCGTTCCTGTATTGATATCCAATCCACCTGGAGCGGAGCCTGTCAAATCCACTGCGGAAATCGTGATCTGATTGTCGGCACCAGTGTTGGCGCCCACTTGGAAGACTGTCGGACTGGAGCTGTTCAGAAGAGGACGACCGTTGAAGCTTGTGCTTCCAACGATACGTGCAATTTCCTGCGCCAGCTGCTGGAACTCTTTGTTCAACGAGTCACGGTCCGTGGAACCGTTGGTGTCGTTGGCAGCTTGAACAGCGAGTTCGCGCATGCGTTGCAGACTATCGCCGATCTTGCCCAGCGCGCCTTCGGCCGTCTGCGCCATGGAAATGCCGTCGTTGGCATTGCGCATGGCCACATTCATGCCGCGTACCTGAGCGTTCATGCGCTCGGCGATGGCCAGACCCGCCGCGTCGTCCTTTGCACTGTTGACACGCAGACCCGAAGACAGGCGCTGCATGGTCGTGCTCAGCGACGACTGGGACGTGCTGAGATTGCGCTGGGCGTTAAGCGAAACAAGATTGGTGTTGATGATGGATGCCATGGGCAGCTCCTCGTTAGGCATGAACAATAGCCAACCGTTCGACGACCCCAAGCCGCCAGAACGCCAGACAGCACGCCAGAACTTCCAGCCCTGCCTATCTGATGTAGACGATTGTGCGGAAAAGCCCCCTCACCAAAGCGCCGATAAAGCCCATGATCCGGCGCCAATTCACCCTTCGAACACCCTCTTGGCCAACCCTTTCGCCCATAAAAAAACCCCAGGCAGATGCCTGGGGCTTGGAGAATTCCGGCCGCCTCCTGCTTGGGAAGGCCGCCGGACTCGCACTATCAGCGCAGCAGGGCCAGAACGCCTTGGGGCAGTTGGTTGGCCTGGGCCACCATCGCTGTACCTGCCTGCTGCAGGATCTGCGCACGGCTCAGGTTGGCTGTTTCCGATGCAAAGTCGGCATCGGTGATGCGGCTGCGTGCCGACGCGGTGTTTTCGGACGCCACCTGCAGGTTGGAGATCACTGCATCGAAACGGTTCTGCGAAGCACCGAAGTCAGCGCGCTTGCCGTTGACGGCATCGATGGCATCGTCCAGGGCGGTGACTGCCGCCAGGGCCGTGGCAGCCGTGGAACCCAGGGTTGCATTAGCGCCTGTACCCTGAGCCACATCGCCCATGGCAGAGGCAAGATCCGAAGTAGTGATGGAGATCTGGTTATCGCTTGCCGTGTTGGAGCCGATCTGGAACTGGAATGTGCCGGAATTGCCACCCGAACCTGTCAGCAGCTCCTGGCCGTTGAACTTGGTGTTCTTGATCACGCGGGCGTTTTCTTCGGCCAGCTGCTTGAATTCCTTGTCCATCGAGCCGCGGTCGGCCGTGCCGTTGGTGTCGTTGGCTGCCTGGACTGCCAGTTCACGCATACGCTGCAGGTTCTCACCGATCTTGCCCAGCGCGCCTTCTGCGGTCTGCGACAGGGAGATGCCGTCGTTGGCGTTGCGCACAGCCACGTTCATGCCGCGGACTTGGGCGTTCATGCGTTCAGCGATGGCCAGGCCGGCGGCGTCATCCTTGGCGCTGTTGACGCGCAGGCCGGAAGACAGGCGCTGCATGGTGGTGGACAGCGAGCTTTGCGAAGCACCCAGGTTGCGTTGGGCGTTCAGCGATTGCATGTTGGTGTTGATGGTCATGGCCATGGTGACAGCTCCTAGTGAAATCAATACGTCGCCGCCACGGTGCCCTCGCTTATCGCAAGGCGGGCGGCGGCGGCCCAATCCAACCATCGGCCGTTTTCACATTGATTTGCAACGGCTTTTGGTGGGCTCAGGACTTTTTGTCCCTCTGCTGAGTTGGTTTTCGGAGCTGCCCCGGCGAACTTTAGGGGCGTTGCAAAGATTTTTTGATGCCAGCCTGACACTTTGCCCAGACGACCCCTCCCGAACCGCCATACAAGATATAGATGCGCCCGCACCAACTCCTGGGGCCTGCGGCCAGGCACGGATGCCCGAGAAGCACGGCACCTGCGGCAGTACACAAAACAAACCGCACTTTCCTGTCCAGTTCCATCGTTCGCGCCCGAGCGGCTCTGCCAGAATCCGTCGTATTTCGTGCCTGCATGGGCGAAGCCCACCCAGCCGCCCAAGCGACTTGGCGGCCAAGCCCGGGCACGATGTTTTTCACTAGGAACACCGTCCATGCCCTCCATTGAACAATTCATCGAAAGCTTTCTGACCGCCGTGGACTTCCAGGAGGTCGTGGAAGTGACGCCAGAGACCGAACTCAAGCGCCTGCCCGAATGGGACTCGCTGGCCGCACTGGGCGTGATCGTCATGTTCGACGTCGATTTCGGCAAAACCATCACGGGCGACGATCTCAAGAACTGCGCGACCATCAACGACCTCTACCAACTGCTGGGCTGAACGACATGACGCTGTCCACCCTGCACAACGTGCGATTCGCGGGCATGGCCAGCTGCGTGCCACGGCAAGTCGTACACAACATCAACGACGTCCCCCCCCATCTGCGTTCAGAACGTGAGCGCCTGGTGCGCAACATCGGCATACTGACGCGCAGGGTCTGTCCGAGTTGGCAGTGCTTTTCGGACCTGGCGTTCGATGCAGCCGAAAAGCTGCTCACCGAGCTGCAATGGGCCCGCGAAGAGGTTGATGCACTGATCGTGGTCACCCAGTCGCCGGACTACCTGACCCCGGCCACGGCCATCATCTTGCAGGACCGCCTGGGACTGCCGCACGGCACCGTGGCCTTTGATGTCAACCTGGGTTGCTCCGGCTATCCGTTCGCGGTGCAGATCCTGGGCTCCATGGTGGCCTCGGGCGTCGTCAAGAAGGGCTTGATCCTGCTGGGAGACCGGTCCAGCTACAAGCACAGGGACTCGCTCAAGGACCCGCTGTTCTCCGATGCCGCCACGGCGACAGCGCTGGAATACCAGCCCGGAGCACCCCCCATGCATTTCGACCTGAACAGCGATGGCAGCGGACACAAGGCCATCATGGTCCCGGTAGGCGGGCATCGCCAGCCCTTTGAACTCGAACATGCGATTGCGCGCAAGGGTGAAGATGGCTTCTGGTACTCCAACCTGGACCTGGTGCTCGACGGCCCTGCCGTGCTGAGTTTTTCCACACAGCGCGTCCCGCCCATGGTCGAGCGCCTGATGCAGTACTCCGGCAGGAACAAGGAAGAGGTGGACTACTTCATCTTTCACCAGGCCAACCGCATGATCAACGAGACGATACGCAAGAAGCTCGGCCTGCCCGCCGAGAAAGTGCCGTCATCCCTGCAGGAGTTCGGCAATACCAGCGGTGCTTCATTGCCGGTCACCATGACCACGCGCCTGCGCGATGCGCTGGCCGAGGGAAAAAAGCGGCTGTTGCTGTGCGGTTTCGGTGTGGGTCTTTCCTGGGGCGGAGCCATTGTGGAAGTGGAATCTGCCTGCTTTCCTGCACTGGTCGAGGCATGATGGATCAGGATCCGTTCTCCCTGGCGGGGAAACGCATTCTGGTCACGGGGGCGTCTTCGGGCATAGGCCGGCAGGTCGCGCTGAGTTGCGCCGACATGGGAGCGCAACTGATCATCACCGGACGGGACCCGCAACGCCTGCAAGCCACAGCCGATGAACTGCCCGGCAGCGGCCACTTGGCGGTGATTGCTGATCTTGCACAACCTGTCGATCTGGCTCGGCTGGTCGAGCAAACTGGCGTGATCAACGGTCTGGTGCATGCTGCCGGCATTTCCAGGCTGGTGCCTTTTCGCATGATCAGCCAGGCGCATCTGAGCGAGATGTTTGAACACAATACCTATGCTCCGATGATGCTGACCAAGGAGCTACTGGGCAAAAAGCGTGTGGTGGCCGGCGGCTCCATCGTGTTCATTTCTGCCCTGGCATCACACAGCGGGGCCCAGGCCACAGCAGCCTATGCCGCAAGCAAATCGGCCCTGCTGGGAGCCATGCGTTCACTGACCATCGAAGTCGCCAAGCATGGCATACGTGCCAACTGCATCGCACCAGGTTACGTTCGCACCCCCATGCTGAACGGACTGAGCCAAGGCGGTGCCCAGATGGAGCGCCTGATTGAGCAGACACCGTTGGGCCTGGGCGATCCTCAGGATATAGCCTATGCCGCGGCCTTCCATCTCGCAGATGCCAGCCGCTGGATCACCGGCAACTACTTCATCCTGGACGGAGGACTGAGTACCTCAATGGACATCTACGCATGAGCAGCGCGGCCATCTCTCCCTTTTCCATGCAAGGAAAGACAGTGCTGGTCACAGGTGCCTCTTCAGGCCTGGGCAGGCACATCGCTATCACACTGGCGCGAAGAGGTGCTCGCTTGGTGATCACCGGGCGTGATGCGGACAGGCTGAGGCAATGCCATGAAGCTCTGCAAGGCGAAGGCCATGTGCAGATCACGGCTGACCTGACCCTGCCCAAGGACCGGGACCGCGTGGTCCAGGCCAGCATTGGCATCCATGGTCTGCTGCACTGCGCAGGACTGCATCAGGCAACCCCTGTCAATGCACTGACCGAAGAACTCATGACGCGCATGTACCAGATCAATTTCCTGGCTCCTGTGATGCTCACCCAGCACCTGCTGCAGGTCGGCGCCGTGGCGCAAAAAGGCTCCATCGTCTTCATGCTATCCACCGCTGCGCACAGCGGCATGGAACGGCTAGGCCCTTATGCAGCCATGAAGGCCGGGCTGTGGGGTCTCATCAAATGCCTCGCACTGGAACAGGCTTCTCAGAAAATCCGCGTCAACGGCATCTCACCCGCAGTCATTGGCACGCCGCCTGCCGAGTCGGGCCAGCAGATCCTGGTGGCAGACAAGGCTCTCCATCCGCTGGGCCATGGCACGCCCGATGACGTTGCCCATGCAGCCATCTACCTGCTGTCCGATGCCAGCCGGTGGGTGACAGGAACCAGCCTGATCCTGGATGGCGGAGCAGCGCACTGATGAAAAGGGTCTACATCATTGGTGCTGGTGGCTGGGGCCGGGAAGTCCTTGTCCAGATGTGTGATGCGGTCGAGCATGGCCAGGACTGGAAGATCGCCGGCTTTCTGGATACACGGCCCCACATGCTCAACGGCATTGACTGCGGCGTGACCATCGTCGGAAGCCCCCTGACCCATATGCCGCAGCCGGACGAAGCATTCGTCTGCGCCATCGGCCTGCCACGCCCACGCCAGCAGTTTTCCCAGCCCATACTGGATAAAGGGGGTGAATTCATGCACGTACGCACCCCTTACAACACCGTAGGCTACATGAGCGTGCGCGTGCATCTTGGAACAGGCTGCTTCTGGGCGCCACGCGTGCAAGTCAGCCCTGATGTCCACATCGGCGACTTTGCCAACATCCACAGCGGCACCGTCATAGGTCATGACGTGCATATCGGCAACTATGCGCAGATAGGCGCCATGACCTTCATCGGGGGAGGTGCACAAATCGGCGACTATGCCATCGTGCATCCGCACGCCACGATCACGCCGGGCGTCAAAGTTGGCGAAGGCGCGACCGTGGGCGCCGGTTCTGTAGTGCTCAAGAACGTGCCCGCCGGCTCCACCGTGTTCGGCAATCCTGCACGCGTGATCTTCTAAAAACCCGAAGCCGACAGGAAATCTCTTATGCGCTCGCGCATGCACCCAAAATATTATTTGTCTCAGGAAATCTTCGAGCGCGAACAGCAAAAGATCTTTCGCAAGGTGTGGCTGTTCGCAGGCCTTGCCTCACTGTTACCCAAGAACCATTCTTTCATCACACGCAAGATCGCGGGCATTCCCGTAGTCATTCAGAATTTCAACGGAGAGTTGCGCGCTTTCGAGAACATCTGCCTGCATCGCAGCGCACCGTTGCAGCAAGGTTTCATGGGCACACGTCCGTTGGTTTGCGCCTATCACGCCTGGAGCTATGACAGCCAAGGTCAGGTGAAGAATATCCCGGATTGCGATGCAATCTATCGACTCGATGCCTGCGAAAAAAAATCCCTGAAATTACGGGAATTTTCTCTCAGGCAGATTGGCGGCCTGCTGTTCATCAATCTGTCATCCGACCCCATGAAGTTCGAGGAGCAGTTCTCTGCCCAATTCATCGAACTACTGCAAAGCAGTGCCGAATCCTATGACAGCGAAGTCATGATGACCACTTGGCATGCCAAATTCAATTGGAAGCTTGTCTATGAGAATCTGCGCGACGCCAACCATGTGAAATACCTCCATGGCAAGAGTCTGGCCAAAGTTGCCAGCTTTCCATTTTCCACAAAAGACGGTGCGTCCATGGAGCAGATGGAGCTGGACTGCTCTCCAATCGGCCTGCGAAAGAATATGCGCACATTTAGCTATGGAGGAGCGGAAGGGACGATCGAACCCATTCGCTGGGTTCCCTGGCTGGACAAGGTGGAGCGCTGGGGCGATACCGATGCCTATTTCAACTGGCTGAGCTACCCCAATCTGCACATAGCGAGCGGAAATGGGGGCTACTCTTTCACTATTGAACACCACGTGCCTGTGTCCCCGGGCGAGACCGATGTCGAGATTTTCTTCATTGCGGCCCGAAAAAAGGTGTCGTACGCCGATTCGGCGCAGGTGCTTTTGTCCCAAATGCACTACAGCAAGCAAGTCGTTGGAGAAGATATTGCTATTCTTGAAGCAGTACAGGCCGTCTTGCATGAAAAAGCGCCCCTTCCCACCCAGGGCGCTTACGAGTATGCCAATCGTCATATCGAGCGTTGGTACACCACCCTGATGGAGACAGACCATGAAATATAGATGGATCGTCGGCTGCGGTGACTTTTTAGATACCGCTTTTCATGCCTGGAAGCAATTCCGCCCCGATGAGCTGATTAAACGGGTCGAGGTCCGGCAAAATGCAGACTACGCCTTCGATTGCTCCGTGCTCGATACTCTAGACCCTGCTAAAGGTAGTGCCTTCATTGCGTTCAACGAGCGCTTTGGCAACTTTAAGCGCTTGGAGTTGATGCAGGCAGCCATTGATCATGGTCTGAACCTGGAGCCGTTCATCAGTCCTATGGCCAACGTGGCCACCGATGTTGCCATCGGCCCCAACAGTTTCATCGGCCACCATGCCTGCATCGGCCATGGCAGCCGAATAGGCTTCAATACCGTCATCCACAACAGCGTCCAGATTGGCATCCACAGCACGATAAACGCGTCCTGCTGGATTGAAAGCGGCGTGCAAGTGGGCGATAACGTAGAAATCGGTGCACATGGCATTTTACGCATGGGGGCAATGATCAAGAAAGGAACCACAGTGGGAGATGGCTGTGAGTTGGGTTGGCCCCGTCTTTATCATGAAGACATTCCTAGCAAAACGGTTTTCGATCTGAGATATGACGAGCCGATATACGTTTACCCAGGCACATAGGCAAGCACCGCATCATGAAAAAAAATCAAATCCATTCAGATCACCGCACTCATGAAATGGAGATGCAATTTCTCGAATCAGCGGCAGCACTGCGAAATAACCCATTCTTTGGCATTCCCCAGGATCTCTGCGACATCGTTGCCAAGCATGCTCCATCCGTGCGACTCTTTCTCTTGGGCAGCAAGGGATTTTCTGAACATATCATCGCTATCGCTCGAGAGGGAAATTTCATTGTCGAGGCCGTAGTGGACGATTTTCTCTGCCAGAAGGAGTCCAACCTTCATGGCACTCCGCTGATCTCCACCGAAGCCTTTGTTTCCAAAGTCCGCGGGCAGCATGATGTGGTGGCGATCAACACCTGCGGCTACGACAAGCCCAAGTTCTTCTTCAACCATGTGTGCCGCACCAATGGAATTTCGCACATGAGTTTTGAGCAATTCGTCAGAGCATTTGGTATTAGCAGCCTGCTCGATTTCCGAATCGAAGACTGGGGCCCATATATCGCAGACAACGTCGAGAGATACCAGAAACTGGCCCAACGCCTGGCGGATGATTATTCAGTACAAACACTTTATTCGGTCCTGAATTACCGACTTACCTGCGATCCAAGCTACTACTATGAAATCGAGCGCCCCTATTCAGCCCTTTATTTCAGGTCTGGCCTGTTGAGTTTTGGAAAATCGGAAAAGATGGTTGACTGCGGAGCTTCTGCAGGTGAAGCGTTCATGGGTCTTGCCGAGGCCACCGACGGAGATTTCGCCCATAGCTGGCTGGTCGAGCCAGACCGCTTCAATATCCATAAACTGCAGGATTTGCGCCGCCGTTACGCAGGCACGCCTCTGGCCTCGAAAATCAGCATCCACGGCTGCGGCGTGGGCGAAGCTCCATGCAGGGTCGCCTTCAAGCACGAAGGCGGCTATGGCAGCTCCATCCACACGGCCGATGTGGCGTGCAGCGAGGAGGACATGATCGATGTGCGCCCCATAGATGAAATCGTTGACGATGCGCCCAGCTTCATCAAGATGGATGTGGAAGGCGCAGAGCTGTCTGCCCTCAAGGGTGCTCGCCAATCACTGAAGAACCATGCGCCCAAGCTGGCCATCTCCGCCTACCACCGGACATCCGATCTGCTGGAGATCACGGACTATGTCATGCAGCAGCAGCCCGGATACAAGATAGGACTGCGCCACCACGGCCATTTCCGCTGGGACACCTGCCTGTACTTCTATCAATGATCGGCGCGGAGCATATAGGCGCCGATTGAATCAGCCCGCGTGGCTGAGATGGGCGCCAGCCCCGGCTGGCTCGGACCTGGGACACTCTCCAGGCAGGCTCTTAGCCACCACGTCGCACAGACGCTGGCGTTGATCCCGAGTCATGCCCAGAAAGAACGGCAAGCCCAGCAGCGTCTCTGCCAACGGGCCTGCATGGCGTATTTCCAGCCGCAGACACTGAGACTCCAGCACCGGCATCTGCTGCAGCAGCGGCTGATACCAGCGGCGGGTTGTGATGCGATCCGCCTGGCATGCAGCCTCCAGTGCTGCGCGCGCCGCCCCGCTTTGCAGGCGAACGCACAGCAAGGAAGGCGCGGCCAAGGGACCACCGCTACCCTGTGCCTGCCAGGACAGGCGGTGGCCGCTGACGTTGTTCAAGGCAGAGATCAGTTCCGCCTGCAGCTCACGCCTTTGCCCTGCGTGCGCCTCCCAGACTTGCAGCGACGCCAAGCCGATTGCTGCATGGTATTCGCTCATCTTGGCATTGCTGCCCATGGAAGCCAGCGAACCGATTGGCAATCCTGCAGCGGGGTCCAGATTGATGCCGAAGTTGGAGAGTTGACGCACCCTGGCAGCCAAGCCTGGGCGTGTGGAAACGATGAGCCCGCCTTCGCCGGCCGGCAGGCTTTTGGTGGTGTGCAGACTGAAGACCAAGGTGCCCTGCGCGCCTTGCAACCACTGGCTTCCATAGGCAGCAGCTGCATCGATGACTACGGGCAATCCGGTGTCCAATTCAAACTGCTGCCATGCCTGCATGTCATAGGGCATACCAAAAGTGGCGACGGGCAACACCGCATCGATGCGCATCTGCTTGCAGGCCGCGTATGCAATGGCAGGGGTCAGCATCCAGCTGGCAGGATCCACATCACCGATCACGGGCACGTGGCCTGCACGGATCACCGCAGTGGCAGTGGCCACAAAAGTCAAGGACGGGACCAGCACACGTGAGCCGCGGGGCAGATCCAGCGCCTGCAGCACCAGCTCCAGCCCCAGCGTGGCATTCGCCACCGTTGTCAGAGCATCACTGGGCACAGCAAATCGATGAGCGAACGCCGCCTCCAACTCCTGTACCAACGGGCCAAAGTTGGAATAGTGCCGCGCCGCATGCATGCGCTCCAACCAAGGCAACAAGGCCTGCGGCGCAGGCATGTCGGGCACCAGGAGCGGAATGGGATCCATGTTCGTGGGTCGATTGAGGTTCATGCGACAGCGTCCGCTTCGGCCAGCAGGGCGTCCAGATCAACGGCCGCACTCAAATTGCGGCGATCACCGTTCAGCCAGTTGAGCCACATCAGACGGAAGGCCTTCTCCAGCTCGGCCGTCCGCTCGGGATAGTTCATCAGCACGCTGGCCTCCATGCTGGCGCGCGCGGTCAGTCGCTGTTGGCGCAGACGCTCGGGATCGTTCATCAGCTGCAATGCGGCCTGCACATATTCCTGCTCGTTATTGGTGACCTCTCCACCGAAGCCCAGGCCGACAAGGGTTCGTGCTGTCGAGGCGTCAACACCCCGCTCGGCATCCAGTGCCACGATGGTCAGCCCCATCCACAGGGCGTGCAACGTAGTGGTGCCACCGGAAACAGGTGATGTATCCAGCGCCACATCGGCGATATGCCCCAGTTCCATGAAGCGGTCCAGTGGTTGCTGATGCAGCACCGAGACACGATCCAACGGCATGCCAGCGTTTTGCACGCGTGGCAGCATATGGATCTGGGCGGCCTCAGGCTCCTGCTCCTTGACCATGATGATCAGCCGTGCGTCCTGGCGCTCGTTCAGTATGCGCGCCCAAACGGACAACATCTGGTCTGTAATCTTGGATGAACTATTGAGCGATATCAGCGTGGGATAGCCGTTGCGCAGCATGGGCGGCTCCTCACACAAGGGCGAGTACTCAGGTGGCGCATAGCTGGCCATGCAACTCAGTTGGAACAGTGCCTCTGAATAGTAAGGAGCATGGCTGGGGGGAGCGATGCCGGCATCCACCAGACGATAATCCATGGCCTTCATGCCCAGAGTGTGCATGTACCCAAGCCAGGTCACTTGCACTGGTGCCGCACGCCGGGCGAACACCTCCATCCGGTGGCCCAGGGTAAAGCCCGACAGGTCCACGAGGATG
Organism: Delftia sp. GW456-R20; assembly: GCF_001622915.1. Lineage (NCBI taxonomy): Bacteria > Pseudomonadati > Pseudomonadota > Betaproteobacteria > Burkholderiales > Comamonadaceae > Delftia > Delftia sp. GW456-R20. Next base: position 3,532,715 of record NZ_LWCN01000004.1, read on the forward strand.
TCGATGCCGTCAGCACGTATCTGGTCAACCAATTGCACCTCGGTCAGATCGGCAACCTCGCGCCAATTCGGTACCAACGCGCGCAACTGCGCAGTCACCCAATCGGGCTTGCCGCTGGAGTAGACATGGATTTCGACGTTCTCGGGATCATGGTGGGCCAGCACAGGACGCATGAAGAACGCCACCGAGTGCTCGCGAAAATCCGCCGTCACGTATCCGACCTTGAGACGCTTGCGCGGGTTGCGGTCGCGCCCTGGCAGCGGCACTGACTTGCGCGTCAGCGGATCAGAAAAGCGCCTGCCCCAATCAGCGGCCACTTGCAGCGATCGCGCCGAATCGCTGCTGGTGTGCGAATGGATGTAGGCACGCATCATCCAATGCTGCCCATCGTTCTTTTTGTGCCGACAGGCCTCGTCAATGAGGTCGCAGGCCTGCTCGCGCTGGCCCGTGCTGAACAGCGCAAGGGCCAGCAGGCGCTGCGCATCGGGCATACGAGGCTCCATCTCCAGGGCCGCCTGCAGGGCATCAACGGCCTTGTGCCAGATGGCCATGCGCACATAGACAAACCCTATGTGCAGCCACACATGGGCGTTACGCGGCTCCTGGACCACCAGCTGCGACAGTGCACCCAGCGCCTGTATGAACTGCATTTGCTCGACCATGGCGCGGACACGCGCAAGCTCCTGAGGGATGCTGACTGGTGGCGAGGAAGTTTCGGCGAGTACGGAAGAAGGCATGGCTATGGACCAGAGAATGCGCTATGGCACGGCAGGATGGAGCTTTGGCAACTATCCACTTTTGCCCGCCGACCAATCCGCTGTTAAGCAGCCTAGTTGCAACGCACAAACAGACACCGTTTCCAGGTGTAGTTGCAGCTTTTGCCACACCATCTGCAACCGGCCAGACACATCACACCGCCCAGTTGGTCACCCCGAGACACACAAGCCGCTAAGCCACGACCCCACAGGCAAGCACCTGCTGGAGCTTCGGAAAGACACAAGCTCTTAACGCTTTTGATCGCCCGCTCTGTCGAGCCGAGTTCTCATCTCAGGAACCCGAAGCCGGCATCGGGTGGCGCAGCCTCAGAGCCCGGGCCTCGTCCAGATTTCCGAGCTGCTCATGCATCACTGCCAGGTTGTGCGCCGCAAGATAGCTGCCCCGCCCCGCCACCCCGCCATGCGGGCCCGCATCCACCTCTCCGATCTCCAGGCAGCGTTCCCAGGAAGCCTGAGCCATCGAAAGCCAGTGCTCAACCTGACCATCAAGTTTGGCAATGGCCGCATCCAGCAGGACACCGCCCAGAGTGAAAAAGAAATCGGGCGAATCCTGCCATTTCGGCATCTGGGCCTGCGCCAGGGCCAAGCCCTCTTCATGGCGGCCCGCTTGCCCCAGGCAATAAAGGTATCTGACGCACAGATCGTGCTCATAGCCACTCGACACTTCAAGTTGCTCCATCGCCACACCATAGTGTGCGCACGCTTTGGAGAGATCCCTATTCAGTTCGAAGTCCACGCCCAGTTGGTAGTTGATATAGGCATCACGAGGATTTCTACTCAACTCCTGCAGAAGAAGGCGCTGGTTTCTCCCCTGCTTGCGCGACATCTGCTCAGGCAGATATCCGTCATGCCGAATGACCAGCGGCACCAGCACACGTGGCAGATCAGACATGGGTTGTTCGTGGACGACACCCTGATAGCGCACTCCCCGTGGCAAAAGCCGGGTAATCCGCGAACGGCTCACCGAGCCGGTCACGCCCATTTCGTACAGGCTCTGGACGTCGGCAACTCCGAGTTGGCGCTCCATCGTCGGCAACCCTGCCAACCACGCGCCGCCCTCAACCAACCATTCATCGGCGTCGAGAACCAGGTTCCAGTTCGCATCCGCCAGATCGAGGGCCCGGTTGCGGGCAGCGGCGAAATCATCACACCACTCAAAGCGATGCACCTGCGCACCGCAGCTGCGGGCGATCTCCATCGTGCGGTCCACGGAGCCCGTATCCAGCACCAGGACTTCATCCACGAAGTCTTTGACGCTGTCAATGCAGCGGGCTATTGAGCGTTCTTCATCGCGCGCGATGATGACAAGAGCAGTCTGGGGCATATGAATGGAAAAGAACGTCGGAGTCAGGCAAATGCTGGCTGCCTCCAGGCCTGCAAGCAGGCCGACCCGTCGATCGCGCAGGGGCATCGACATCGAAATCGACATGTACCCACTAATGTCTTCTCAGATGCCCGCGCCGAAGCTGCGATCTGACCGACGAACACCTGAATTCTCCAGCTTTCATTGCGAAGCGCGCATGTAGCATGCATGCGTCTGATCGCATCTTCACCGGGTGAACCCTACATCCCTGGCCCAAGCTGCCGATCTAACAAGCAATCACCCGACTTTTCAGCCCAACGCCGTCACCGCGCGCGCTCACAATCCACTCCCATGCTTGTCATCATCGGATACATCGTCGCCTTCGGTTGCATCTTCGGCACCTATGTGCTGCACGGGGGCAACGTCCAGGTCATTCTCAAGGCCCTGCCCTTCGAGATGGTGACCATCGGCGGCGGCGCCATCGGCGCCTTCATCGTGTGCAACCAGCCCAAGGTGCTCAAGGCCACGGCCAAGGCCATCCCTGGCGTGATGAAGAGTTCGCGCTACACCAAGGCCCGCTTCATGGAGCTGATGGCCCTGCTGTACGAGATTCTGCAAAAGGCCCGCAAGGAGGGCCTGATGTCCATCGAAAGCGATGTGGAGGCACCCAACGAGTCGCCCATCTTCACCAAGTACCCCGAGCTGCTGGCCGACCACCATGTGGTGGAGTTCCTGACCGACTACCTGCGCATGATGGTGTCGGGCAACCTCAACTCCCATGAGATCGAGTCGCTGATGGACAGCGAGATCGAGGCGCATCACGCCGAAGCGCATGCCCCGGTCAATGCGTTGACCCGCCTGGCCGGCGCCCTGCCCGCCTTCGGGATCATTGCGGCCGTGCTGGGTGTGGTGAACACCATGGGCTCGGTGGGCCAGCCGCCTTCCGTGCTGGGCGGCATGATCGCCTCGGCCCTGGTCGGTACCTTCCTGGGCATTTTGCTGGCCTATGCGCTGGTGGAGCCCATGGCCGGCCTGGTGGAGCAACGCGCCCAGGATGCTGCCAAGGAACTGGAGTGCATCAAGACCACCTTGCTGGCCAGCATGCAGGGCTACAACCCCGCCACGGCCATCGAGTTCGGCCGCAAGGTGCTGTTCTCCACCGAACGTCCCGGGTTCCTTGAACTGGAAACCCACGTCAAGGGCAAGAAGTAATCCTGCGTCCAGCAGCGTCAAGCCATGGCAGAGAAAAAGTTACAGCCGATCATCATCAAGCGCGTCAAGAAGACGGCGCATGCACCCCACGGCGGTGCCTGGAAGATCGCCTATGCCGACTTCGTGACCGCGATGATGGCCTTCTTCCTGCTGATGTGGCTGCTGGGCTCCACGGCCAAGGGTGAGCTGCAGGGCATTGCGGCGTATTTTTCCTCGCCGCTGAAGGTGGCGATGGCCGGCGGCGACGGTGCGGGCAACAGCTCCAGCGTGATTCCCGGCGGCGGCAACGACCTGGCCAAGGTGCACGGCCAGGTGCGGCGTTCGGAGGCGGCGGACAGCTCCAACCGGCGCACCAGCGTAGATGCAGGCCGCGCTGACCAGGCCCAGGTGGATTCCAACCGCATCAAGGCGCTCAAGGCCAAGGTGGACGCGATGATCACCAGCAATGCGCGCCTCAACGAATTCCGCTCGCAGATCCGCACCGACGTGACGCCCGACGGCTTGCAGATCCAGATCGTGGACGAGCAAAACCGCCCCATGTTCGACAGCGGCAGCGCCATGGTCAAACCCTACATGCGCGACATCCTGCGCGAAGTGGGCGCGGCCCTGGCGGGCGCGGAAAACCGCATCAGCCTGTCCGGCCATACCGATGCCGCCCCTTACGGTAACGCCGACCGCGGCTACAGCAACTGGGAGCTGTCCTCCGACCGTGCCAACGCCTCGCGCCGCGAGCTGGTGGCGGCCGGCATGCCGCTGAACCAGCTGGCCCGCATCACGGGCCTGGCCAGCAGCGACCTGCTGCTGCCCGATGATCCGCGTGCCCCGCAGAACCGGCGCATCACCATCACCGTGCTCACGCAGGAGGCTGAAAAGCGCCTGCTGGGCCACCGCGGACCTGTGACACGCAACGCCTTGCCGCCCTCATTGGCCGGCGGCAATGGCGGCACGGCGAATGCGGCCACCACCGAATCCGCAACCGGCGAGACCGCTGCGCAGCCCGCCGCCACCTCGCCTGCAGCTGCCCCGTCTGCGCCCGCGTCACCTGATCGTGTAACAAATTAAGGTTTGCGCCCGATGCTGCCGAAAAGCAGGAAAATTCCCACATTGCGCCAAGAAGGTTTCATATTGTTACCATCGCGGCGGATTCTTACCAGTACCGAGCACCTACCGACCGAAAGGGCCTCACGTGGCTAATGCCCTGCGTTTTTTGATCGTTGACGACTTCTCCACCATGCGGCGCATCGTGCGCAATCTGCTCAAGGAGAGCGGCTTTCCCGAAGCCGATGAAGCCGAAGACGGCGTCGTGGCACTGCACAAGCTGCGCAACAGCAAGTTTGATTTCGTGGTGACGGACATCAACATGCCCAACATGAACGGCTTCCAGCTGCTCACCGAAATCAAGCAGGACGACAAACTCAAGCACCTTCCCGTGCTGATGGTGACGGCCGAGGCACGCAAGGAGGACATCGTGGCAGCGGCCCAGGGCGGCGCGGCAGGCTACATCGTCAAGCCCTTCACCAAGGCCACGCTGGAAGAGAAAGTCAACCTGATCCTCAAAAAGCTGGGCCTGTAGGGCACGCGCCATGAGCAACCCGGATGTCCCCGACAGCGTCCACTACAAGGTGGGCGTTCTCACGCGCCAGCTGCATGACTCGCTCAACGAGCTGGGCTATGCGGACCGATTGCGCGGCAGCATGGGAGAGCTGCCGGACGCGCAAAGCCGCCTTTCCTACATCGCGCGGCTGACCGGAGAAGCCGCCGAGAAGGTTCTGAACCGCGTCGAATTGGCCAAGGTCCAGCAGGACCGGCTGGCCGAGCGTGTACGCGCCATGCGGGCACAGATGGTCGAGGACCCCGTGGCGGCCGTGGCCAAGGGCCGGGTGATGAACTTCCTGGAGGAAGTCGAGCAGGGCACGCAGCAGGCCGACGAGCACCTCACCGAGATCATGATGTCCCAGGACTTCCACGATCTCACGGGCCAGGTCATCGCCCGCGTGGTCTCGCTGGCCGCCGATCTGGAGGACCAGCTGGTGCAGTTGCTCATCCAGACCTCGCCCAACCCGCAGCAGACGGCGCTGGAGCCCCTGGAAAAGCCCAAGGAGCACCTCGCCGGCCCCGTGGTCGATCCCGAGAAGACGCCCGACGTGGTGACTTCGCAGTCCCAGGTGGACGATCTCCTGGCCAGCCTGGGATTCTGATCACCCCGGGGGGCGCCCGGCGCCTCCCCTCTCATTGCACGGCAGCCTCTTTCGCTTGGGCGCAAGGGGCTGACTGCCATCTTCGCGACGCCCTTGCACCATGCGGCGGCCGTTCCTCCCCTTGTGCAGACAGCACATAAGCGCCGCTTGAGCCCCGCTTATCGGGGCTTCGCCTGCCTGGCTTGTTCCGACAATGACGCAAATCCTTCCGTCATTGCGCCATGGACTCCAGCCAAGACAAAAGCCTTCCCGCCACCGAACGCAAACTGCAGAAAACGCGTTCTGACGGCCAGGGTGCGCGCTCTCGGGACCTGTCGCACCTGGCCATCCTGGGCACGGGCGCGCTGATGATGCTGATGGGCGCCGAGCCCCTGATCCAGCACCTGCGCATGGCACTGGCCCAGCAATTGGCCTTCGACGCGCACACGGCCAAGACGCCGGCCCTGATGATGGAGCGCATGCTGTCCATGGGCAGCCTGGGCCTGAAGATTTCCCTGGTCGTTGCCGCCGTGACCACGGGTGCGGCCCTGGTGTCGGGCATGCTGGCCGGCGGCTGGATCCTGAGCCTCAAGCCCATCCAACCGCAGTTCAACCGCCTCAATCCGCTGTCGGGCCTGACCAACCTGTTTTCCAAGCAGCAGATGGTGACCGTGGTGAAGATGGTGGTGATGACGGCCATCCTCTCCTTCGTGGCCTGGAAGTTCCTGAGCGGCCATCTCGCCGAGATCGCCGCCATCTCCTCACAGCCCTCGGCCATGGCGCTGTCCATGACGGGGCAATGGCTGGCCAGCGGCGTGGCCCTGCTGCTGCTGGTGGTGTTCCTGATGGCCGTGATCGACGTGCCGCTGCAGGCCTACCTGTTCAAGTCGCGCCTGAAGATGAGCCACGAGGAAGTCAAGCAGGAGCACAAGGAATCCGACGGCAACCCGCAGATCAAGAGCAAGATCCGCCAGAAGCAGCGCGAGATCGCCGACCGCGCCAGCGTCAACGCCGTGCCGCGCGCCGACTTCGTGGTGACCAACCCCACGCACTACGCCGTGGCCCTGCGCTACGACGAAAAGACCATGGCCGCCCCGCAGGTCATCTCCAAGGGTACGGACCTGGTGGCGCTGAAGATCCGCGAAGTCGCGGGCGCCCACAAGATCCCGGTGCTCGAATCCCCCATGCTGGCGCGCGCCCTGTACGCGCACGCCGACCTGGACCAGGCCATTCCCGCCGCGCTGTACACGGCCGTGGCCCAGGTCCTGGCCTATGTCTACCGCCTGAAGGCCGCGCTGCGCGGCGAAGGCCCCATGCCTGGCGATCTCGGCGAACCCGTCGTGCCCGCCGAACTCGATCCGCACCAGGGCCGCCGCGCGCCAGGCGCCGCCGCGACCACTGAAGGTACTGCTCCATGACGACGAATCCGCTCCAATCCCTGCAATCGATGTGGTCGAGCGAGAACGCCAAGTTCGCTCAGGGCCTGATGGCGCCGCTGCTGGTGGTGGCCATCCTGGCGCTGATGGTGCTGCCCATTCCGCCGTGGCTGCTGGACACCTTCTTCACGCTGAACATCGCCGTGGCGCTGATGGTGATGATGGTGGCGGCCTACATGATCCGGCCGCTGGACTTCGCAGCCTTCCCATCGGTGCTGCTGCTGACCACACTGATGCGCCTGTCGCTGAACGTGGCCTCCACCCGCGTGGTGCTGCTGGAGGGCCACACCGGCCCCGGCGCGGCCGGCGCGGTGATCGAGGCCTTCGGCCACTTCCTGATCGGCGGCAACTTCGCCGTCGGCCTGATCGTGTTCGCCATCCTGGTGGTGATCAACTTTGTGGTGATCACCAAGGGTGCCGAGCGTATCGCCGAAGTCTCGGCCCGCTTCACCCTGGACGCCATGCCCGGTAAGCAGATGGCCGTGGACGCCGACCTGAACGCCGGCCTGATCGACGAAAAGGAAGCCAAGCGCCGCCGCGCCGAGGTGCAGGAAGAGGCCAATTTCTTCGGCTCCATGGACGGTGCCAGCAAGTTCGTGCGCGGCGACGCGGTCGCCGGCATTCTGATCCTGGTGATCAACATCATCGGCGGCTTCGCCATCGGCATGATCCAGCACGGCCTGTCGGCCGGCCAGGCCGCCGACAGCTACATCCTGCTGGCCGTGGGCGATGCGCTGGTCGCGCAGATCCCCGGCCTGCTGATCTCGGTGGCCGCGGCCATGGTGATCTCGCGCGTGGGCAAGGAAACCGACATGGGCCAGCAGATCGCGCAGCAGCTGTTCATGTCGCCCAAGGTGCTGGGCATCACGGCCGGCGTGCTGGGCCTGCTGGGCGTCATTCCGGGCATGCCCCACGTCGTGTTCCTGTGCACGGGCGCGCTGCTGGGCTGGCTGGCCTGGATGCTCTCGCGCCGCCAGCAGGAACGCGCCTCCCAGCAGACCCAGGCGCCCGCACCCGTGGCCGCGCCCAGCGACGGCGAAGCCACCTGGGACGACCTGCAGCCGGTGGACCTGCTCGGCCTGGAGCTGGGCTACCGCCTGATCACCCTGGTGGACAAGGGCCGCCAGGGCGACCTGTTGACCCGCATCAAGGGCGTGCGCCGCAAGTTCGCCCAGGAAGTGGGCTTTCTGCCCCCGGCGGTGCATGTGCGCGACAACCTGGAGCTCAAGCCCAGCGCCTACCGCATCACCCTGCGCGGCGTGATGGTGGGCGAGGGCGAGGCCTTCCCCGGCATGTTCCTGGCCATCAATCCGGGCGGCATCAGCACCCCGCTGATCGGCACCCAGACCACCGACCCGGCCTTCGGCCTGCCCGCCCACTGGATCGACGAACGCCAGAAGGAAGCGGCACAAATGGCAGGCTTTACCGTGGTTGATTCGGAAACCGTGATGGCCACCCATTTGTCACACTTGATGCAAGTGCATGCCGCCAAGCTGATCAGCCGTACCGAGACGCAGCAGTTGGTGGAGCATGTGGCCAAACTGGCTCCCAAGCTGATCGAAGAAGTCATTCCGAAAATGGTGTCCATCACGACGTTCCAGAAAGTGCTCCAGCTGCTGCTGGAAGACTCGGTGCACGTGCGTGACATCCGCACCATCATCGAGACGCTGGCCGAGCACTCCTCGACCACGCAGGACCCTGTCGAGCTGGCCCGCCGCGTGCGCATTGCGCTGTCGCCGTCCATCGTCCAGCAGATCTACGGCCCGACCCGTGAGCTGAACGTCATCGCCATCGAGCCCGGACTCGAACGCCTGCTGGTGCAGGCCCTGTCCAACCCCGGCTCCCCCTCACTGGATCCCGGCGTGGCCGAGATCCTCACCCAGAAGGCGGCCGACATGGCCAACCAGCAAGAAGAGCTGGGCCTGCCTGCCTGCCTGCTGGTTCCCGATTCCATCCGCAATTCCATTGCCCGCCTGGTGCGTCGCGTGGCGCCGCGTCTGCAGGTTCTCGCCCACAGCGAGATCCCCGAAACGCACACCATCCGCATCGGCTCGATTCTTAAAGGTGCATCCGCATGAACATCAAACGCTTCTACGCCCCCACCTCCCGCGAGGCCCTGGCCAAGGCGCGCATGGCTTTCGGAGCGGGCACCCTGATCCTGTCCAACCGCAACACGCCCGATGGCGTCGAGGTCATGGCCACGGCCGAGGACACGCTGGAGCACAGCAAGGCCGCTGCCAGCAGCACGCCGCTGCAGCAGGCCATCGAGCGCCGCTCTGCAGAGGAAACCACGGGCCTGCGCCCGCAGGTGCAGGCCAAGCTGATCCAGGCGCAGACCCAGCCGCGCACGGCGCAGCCGGCACTGCAGGCCGCACAGGCGGCTCCATCGCGTGCTTCCCAGGCAACGTCGTCGGCGATTGCGCAGGCCATCTCGCAGGCAGCCTCGCTGTCGGCAGACGGTGCCGAGCCGGCCGGCCTGCGCCAAAGCGTGCAGGAAGACACCGAACAGCTCGCCATGAGCACCCTGTCCTTCCAGGACTATGTGCGCGAACGCATGCTGCGCCGCCGCCACGAGGCCGGCGTTGACGAGCCGCTGCCCAGCTTTGCCCAGCGCCGCAGCCTGGGCGACGCCCTGCGCGAAGCACCGGCCGCCGCGCCCACGGCTGCACAGCAGCCGTTCAAGGCACAGCCTGCGCCTTCCGTGGCCCGCCACAACCCGCTGCGCGCCAGCGCCGAAGCGCCGCTGCGCGAGACCCTGCGCAGCGAGCCCGCACCGACCATGGCCTCCCAGGCACTGCGCGATGAGCTGCAGTCCGTGCGCGACCTGATCGAAGAGCGCTTCAACACCCTGACCTGGCTGGGCCAGACGCGCCAGAACCCCATCCACGCCAACCTCACGCACAAGCTGATCCGCGCGGGCTACTCCCCCGTGCTGGCCCGCGCCCTGGTCGAGCACATGCCCCAGGACCTGTCCGCCGGCGACGCCGTGCGCTGGCTGATGCAGGTGCTGGAACGCAATCTGCGCACCGACGCCGACCAGGCCCCGCTGTACGAGCAAGGCGGCGTCTTCGCCCTGGTGGGCTCCACCGGCGTGGGCAAGACCACGACCACGGCCAAGCTGGCTGCCCTGTGCGCAGCCAAGTACGGCGCCGCCAGCGTCGGCCTGATCACCCTGGACACCTACCGCGTCGGCGCCCACGACCAGTTGCGCTCCTACGGCCGCATGCTGGGCGTGGTGGCCCACCTGGCCCATGACCGCGCCGCGCTGCAGGACCTGCTGGGCCTGCTGGCCAACAAGCAGCTGGTGCTGATCGACACCACGGGCGTGGCCCCGCGCGATCCGCGCAAGGACGAGATCCTCGACCTGCTGGACCTGCCCGGCATCCAGAAACTGCTGGCCGTGAACGCGGCCGGCCAGGGCGATGCGCTGGACGATGTGATGCAGGCCTTCAAGGCGCGCGGCTCCAGCCAAGCCATCCTCACCAAGGTGGACGAGGCCGTGAAGCTGGGCCCGTCGGTGGACACACTGATCCGCCACCAGATGCAGCTGCGCGGCGTGACCAACGGCCAGCGCGTGCCCGAAGACTGGGAACGCGCCGATGCGCAGCAACTGGTGTCCGCCTCCATGCGCGCCGCCACCCGCTCGGCCTTCGATCCCAAGGCGCTGGACCTGGACTTCTTCTTCACCCCGTCCAGCCCCAGCACGGAAGGCGAGATCCACCATGCTTGAAACCTTCCCCCAGCTGCACCAGGGCCTGGGCCTGCACGGCCAGCCCGGCGCCGCCGCGCCCATGGGTCTGCGTGTGCTGGCCATGCTGCGCGACACGGCCAACGACCCGCAGGGCCTGGCCGAACAATCCCTGCTGTGGCCGGTCTGTGCCAGCCTGCAGCGCCTGGGCCTGCCCGTTCTGGTGCTGGACGCCAGCCAGGGCGAGTCCCCGGATGCACCGGGCCTGGCGCAGCTGCTGCAGCAAAGCGCCTGGCAGGCCCGTACCGGCCTGCACCCCGATCCCCGCCACAGCTCGGTGGCCGTGCTGCCGGCGCGCCAGGGCCTGGATCTGCTGCCCCAACAGGCGCGCCAGGCCGGCATGACGCCCATGCAATGGCTGCAGCGCCACGTGCGCGGCTACGCCATCGTCATGCTGTATGCCAATGCCGACACGCTGGCCAGCAACCTGGCCGGCCAGGCCGTGCACCCGCTGATGGTGCTGCCCGAACAAGGCACCCGCGTGCTGGGCTGCTACCGCCAGCTCAAGCAGCTGGCAGTGCATGCCGGCCTGCGCTGCCTGCTGGCGCCGCTGCTGCCCAGCGCCGATGACCTGGGCGTGACCAGCTACGATTGGCGCCGTGGACAGACCGGCGCCCGCAGCCAGGCCGAGGATGCGCAACAGCTGCAATCCCAGATCGACGCGCTGATGCGCTGCGCGCAACGCCACCTGGGCCATGCGCCGGGACTGCTGCCCGTGCGCCTGCACCATGCACCGGACTTGCAGCGCCTGGCGCTGCAACTGCTCAACCATGCGGGCAGCGTGTTGCCACATGGCGGCCAGGATCTGGCCGCCGGCTTCGCGCCGCTGCCCGCATCCCATGCCTGGAGCCACTGACTGCCATGTACACCGCCAAAGGCCAACTCGACCGCGATGCACTGATCCGTCGGCATGTACCTCTGGTACGCCGGATCGCGCTGCACATGATCGCCAAGCTGCCTCCCAATGTGGAGCTTGATGATCTGATACAGGTCGGAATGATCGGCCTGGCCGAAGCCCTGTCCCGCTTCGAGAGCGAGCAGGGCGTGCAATTCGAGACCTTCGCCAGCCAGCGCATCCGTGGCGCCATGCTCGATGAGCTGCGCGAAGGCGACTGGATGAGCCGCAGCTCGCGCAAGAGCCAAAAGGACATCGAGCACGCGCTGCACCGCCTGGAGCAGCGCCTGGGGCGCACGCCGCTGGAATCCGAGATCGCCGACGAACTGGGCATGGACCTGGACGACTACCAGTCGCTGCTGGGCAAGGTGCGCGGCACGCAGCTGGTGTATCTGGAGGACATGTCGGGCGGCGACGAGGGCGAGGACTTCCTCGAACGCCACGTGGCCGACAGCGGCGCCGATCCCTTTGCGCTGCTGCGCGACCACCGCCTGCGCGTGGCCCTGGTCGAAGCCATCAAGGCCCTGCCCGAGCGCGAGCAGTACATCATGGGCATGTACTACGAGCACGACATGAACCTCAAGGAAATCGCCGCCGTGCTCGGCGTGACCGAATCGCGCGTGTGCCAGCTGCACAGCCAGGCGATTGCGCGCTTGCGTACGAAGATGCGGGCGCATTGACTGGGGGCACCCCCTGAGGCGCTTGCGCGCCTTCCCCCTCTCTACCCGCTTCGCGGGGGAAGGGGGCGACACCCTCGCGGCGGGGCGGCCCTTGCTCGGTGTCCCTCGCTTTGGGCCTCGCCGGTTTTTTGCGCTGCTGGTCTGATCTATGTTTGCGGGTCGATACAGCCTTCCCCGCCTTCCGCCCCCTCTCCCCTCTCCCATTCCCTTTTCTATGCGCTGCCGCGCATGGCCTGGACTTCGCGTTCGAAGATGCGCCAGAAGGCGGGTTCCTGCGTGGTGGCGAAGTTGATGCGCATGCAGGTGCTGGGCTGGCGGCCTGCGTGGAACATGGCGCCGGGGGCGATGAAGTAGCCGGCGTCCAGCAGGCGCTGGGCCAGGGTTTCGGTGTCCACGCCGGTGTCCACCCAGCCGAACATGCCGGCCGGCTCGGCCGCGAAGCGGGCGCCGGCCTGCTGGGCCAGTGCCACGCTGCGCATGCGGGCCTGGGCCAGGTGCTGGCGCAGGCGCTCGGCATGGCGGCGCAGCTGGCCCTGGTCCATGCAGTGGGCCAGGGCGCGTTCCATCAGCGAGGGGGTGGTGAGCGTGGACAGCAGCTTGGTGTCCACCAGGCGCTCCACCAGGGCGGGCGGGGGCGCCAGGTAGCCCACGCGCCAGTTGGGCGCCAGCAGTTTGGCGAAGCCGCTCACGTAGATGCTGTGGCTGAGGCGGTCCAGCACGGTCATGCGCGCGGCGTGGTCGGGCGCGATCTCGCCATAGGTATCGTCCTCCACCACGTAGAAGCCGAATCGCCGCGCCAGCTGCAGCACCTCGTGGGCGCTGGCCGGTGACAGGCTGTAGCCGGTGGGGTTGTGCAGCACGCTCACGCTGACGTAGAGCTTGGGTGCGCAGCTTTCGCAGTAGCGCTGCATCACGGCCAGGTCTGGCCCGTCGGGGCCGCGCGGCACGGGCAGCACGCGCATGCCCAGCGATGCCAGGCGCGCGAATTCCACGGCCCAGCCGGGCTCCTCCACCATCACCGGGTCGCCCGGCTGCAGCAGGGCGCGGCTGACCACGTCCAGCCCATGTGTGGCGCCCATGGTGGTGATGATGTGCTGCGGCGCCGCCGCAATGCCCAGGCGCGCCAGGCGCCGCGACAGCGCCTCGCGCAGGCCGATGTCGCCCAGCGGGTCGCCGTAGCCCACGCAGGAGTCGTGCAGGGACTTGCCCGAGCAGGCCTTGCGCATGGCCGCCGCCAGGAAGCCGGCCTCCAGCCACTCGGCCGGCAGCACGCCCGCCCCGGGCTGCGGCCTGCCGCCCACGCTCTGGTGGAACATGCCGCGCACCAGCATGGAGGCATTGATGCGCGTGCCCTTGGGCACGCCAGGGGCCTCCTCGGCGGGGACCGCACGGGCCTGTTCGGGCTGCAGCAGCGGCGCATCCTGCACGAAGTCGCGCACGAAGAAGCCGCTTTGCGGCCGCGCCTCGACCAGGCCCTGGGCCTGCAGCAGGTCATAGGCGGCCACCACCGTGTGCGTGCTCACGCCCTGCTGGCGCGCGCATTCGCGAACCGAAGGCAGGCGTGCGCCCGCAGGCAGCAGCCGCATGCGGATGCGCTCGCCCAGGCGTTCGGCCAGCTGGGTGCTCAGGGTCTGCGGCGCCAGCCGCGAGAGGGGAACGGTCATACGGAAACGGGTGTGAACGGGTGCGAACGGCTGCAAACGGCTGTGAATGGGTCACCAGAAAGTCACTGTATCGGGATAGGCACCAATACAGAACATGCAATTGAGGGTCCAACTGTATTGGCACTGTACAGGTCTTGCACCTATATTTCATGCATTCGTGCTGCGGAGAAGGCCTGCCGTGCCCTCCTCCCCAACAGCCCCTGCCGCCTGTATGGAGACCTTCGGGGCCACCGCCTCATGCCACCGTCCGAACTCACCGCCTTGCTGCTGCTCGCCGCTTCCATGAGCTTCAGCCCCGGTCCCAACACCACGCTGTCCACGGCCCTGGCCGCCAACCACGGCCTGCGCCCGGCGCTGCGCTTCGTCCTGGCCGTGCCCGTGGGCTGGTGCGTGCTGCTGGTGCTGAGCACGGCCGGCGTGGGCGCGGCCATTGTCGCGGCGCCGCTGCTGCTGTGGCTGGTCAAGGCCGCCGGCATCGGCTACCTGCTGTGGATGGCCTGGCGCCTGAGCCGCAGCGCGCAGATGGCTTCGCTGCAATCGCCGCAGCAGCTGCAGGTGGGCTTCTGGCAGGGCGTGGGACTGCAATTCGTGAATATCAAGGCCTGGCTGCTGGCCCTGGCCATCGTGGCCGGCTGGCTGGCCGGGCGCGACGACCTGACCGAGCGCCTGACCGTGGTGCTGCCCGTCATGGCCGCCTATGCCTTTTTCAGCAATCTGCTGTATGCCTGCGTGGGCGCACTGCTGCGCCACTGGCTGGCCCAGGGACGCAGGCTGCTGTGGTTCAACCGTGCCATGGCGACCATGCTGGCGCTGACGGCGATGTGGATGGTGGCCGCATGAGGGTCCTCCACCCACGCCCAGGCAAAGGCCGTACTGGCCTGCCCAGCTATTGAAGGGAGGATGCGCAGACCCTTCACGCCCGCGACAAAATACCCTCATTGCCGGCGCAAGAGCGAGCGCACTATCCGCACTCCGCTCTTCACATGCGGCCGGCCCGTGCCCCACGACGGCATGGCAATCCATACCAGCCCGCCCGCATGGCGGGCACCGCAAGACCTGGAACTGTTTTTTTTATGACGACCTGGACGCTGGCAGACCGTGCTGCCAAGATGAACCCCTCCGCCATCCGCGAAATCCTCAAGCTCACCGACCGTCCCGGCATCATCAGCATGGCGGGCGGCCTGCCCTCGCCGCTGGCCTTCCCGCTGGACGAGTTCACCCAGGCCTGCCAGACCGTTATGCAGCGCGATGGCGCCTCGGCCCTGCAGTACGCCACCAGCGAGGGCTTCGCCCCCCTGCGCCAGGCCGTGGCCGACTTCCTGCCCTGGGAAGTGGACCCCGACCAGGTGCTGATCACCACCGGCTCGCAGCAGGCGCTGGACCTGATCGGCAAGGTCTTCCTGGACCGTGGCAGCCGCATGCTGGTCGAAAAGCCCACCTACCTGGGCGCGCTGCAGGCCTTTGCACCGCAGGAACCGATTCCCGTGGGCGTGGACAGCGATGACGACGGCATCCTCGTCGAGGACTTCGCCGACAAGGCCGGCACCGGCGCCGACAAGGCCCGCCTGGCCTACGTGCTGCCCAACTTCCAGAACCCCACCGGCCGCACCATGGCCGAGGCACGCCGCCAGGCCCTGGTGGACAAGGCGCGCGAACTCAACATCCCGCTGATCGAGGACAACCCCTACGGCGACCTGTGGTTCGAGCAGGCCCCTGCCCTGCCGCTGGCCGCGCGCAACCCCGAAGGCGTGATCTACCTGGGCTCGTTTTCCAAGGTGCTGGCCCCGGGCCTGCGCATCGGCTTCCTGGTGGCGCCCAAGTCCGTCTACAACAAGCTGCTGCAGGCCAAGCAGGCGGCCGACCTGCACACGCCGGGATTCAACCAGCGCGTGGTCTCCGAAGTCATCAAGGACGGCTTCCTGGACCGCCATGTGCCCACCATCCGCGCCATGTACAAGCGCCAGCGCGACGCCATGCTGGCCGCGCTGGAACGCGAAATGGCCGGCCTGGACGTGCAGTGGACCCGTCCCGTGGGCGGCATGTTCCTGTGGGTTCGCCTGCCCAAGGGCATGGATGCGCAAAAGCTGCTGCCCGCCGCCGTCGAACGCGGCACGGCCTTCGTGCCCGGCGCGCCGTTCTACGCGGACGAGCCCCAGGCCAACACGCTGCGCCTGTCCTACGTGACGGTGTCGGCCGAGCAGATCGACAAGGGCATCGCCGCCCTGGCCGACGCCATCCGCTCCACGATGTAAACCACCCCCTGAGCGGCTAGCGCCGCTTCCCCCTCTCTACTTGCTTCGCAAGGGAGGGGGACGACGCCCTCGCCGCGAGGCGGCTCTTGCTCGGCGTCCCTGGTGTTTGGGCCAGTTACCTGCTTGGGCCAGGGGGAAGCCGACACGCAGTCGAACCAAAGTCCGGCTTGCTGTCGGCTTTTCCATCCTCCCTTCCATCTGCCCATTGCCATGACATCTGCATACGTCTCCCGCCAGCGCCCCTTCATGACCGTGGATGTGTTCACGGCACGGCCCTACCTGGGCAATCCGCTGGCCGTCGTGCTCGACGCCACCGGATTGACCGATGCGCAGATGCAGTCCTTCGCGGCCTGGACCAATCTGTCCGAGACCACCTTCGTGCTGCCTCCCACCGAGGCGGGCCGCGCTGCAGGCGCCGACTACCGCGTGCGCATCTTCACGCCGGGCGGCGAGCTGCCCTTTGCCGGCCATCCCACGCTGGGCAGCTGCCATGCCTGGCTGGCGCAGGGCGGCGTGCCGCAGCAGGCCCAGCGCATCGTGCAGGAGTGCGCCAAGGGGCTGATCGGCATCGAGCGCCAGGACGGGCGCCTGGCCTTTCAGGCACCGTCCACCGACATCAGCGACGTGGAGCCCGGCCTGCTGGATGACGTGGCGGCCGCGCTAGGCGCAGAACGCGGCCAGATCCTGCGTGCGGCCTGGCTGGACAACGGCCCGCGCTGGATGGGCGTGCTCTTCGAACACCCCGACCAAGTGCTGTCGCTGGAGCCCGACCATGCAAGGCTCAAGGCGCTGAACACCAAGGTGGGCGCCTGCGCGTTGTACGAAAGCGCGCAAGATGCACCGGCACTGATCGGCCGCAGCAGCCGCGAGGCCCGCGCCTTTGCCACGGGCCAGCGGCCAGCCGCAGCCGAGACGGATGCCGCCCCCAGCCTGGAAGTGCGCGGCTTCGCCAGCCCCGTCGGCGTCACTGAAGATCCCGTCACCGGCAGCCTAAATGCCAGTCTGGCCCTGTGGCTGCGCGGCGAAGGCCTGCTGCGCGCGCCCTACATCGCCAGCCAGGGCTGCTGCGTGGGGCGCGACGGGCGCGTCCACGTCAGCGAGGACGCTCAGGGCGCGCTGTGGATAGGCGGCCATGTCGTGGAATGCGTGAGCGGCCAGGTGCTGTTGTAGGGCCTGCCGGGTTGTCGGAATCTGTCGCCAAGGCGGCAGCCAGTCGCCCGCAGGACAAACGCCAGCGCCAGCGCTGGCCACAATCCGCGCCATGGGAACCCTCTATCTTGTGCGCCATGGCCAGGCCTCGTTTGGTGCCGAAGACTATGACCAGCTCAGCGAGCGCGGCACGGCGCAGTCGCAAAGGCTGGGTGCCTACTGGCGAGAGCGCGGCCTGCGCTTCGACGCGGTCTACACGGGCACGCTGCGCCGCCATGCGCAGACGCTGGCCGGCATCGCCGACGGCCTGGGCAGCCTGCCTGCCGAGCAGCACCGCACCCAGGCGCTTGCAGGCCTCGATGAATACGACAGCGGCGCGCTGCTGCAGGCCATTCATCCGGCGCCCCTGCCCAAGCCCGACACGCCCGAGCTGTACCGCCACCACTTCCGCCTGCTGTGCGATGCCCTGGCCCAGTGGATGGCCGGCACCATCAGCCCCAAAGGCATGCCCAGCTGGGATGATTTCTCTGGCGGCGTGCGCCAGGTGCTGGAGCGCGTGCGCCACGAGCATGCCGACGAAAACGTGCTCCTGGTCAGCAGCGGCGGCCCCATCTCCACCGCCGTGGGCCATGTGCTGGGCACCTCGCCCGAGGTCACCATTGCGCTGAACATGCGCATCCGCAACAGCGCCGTGACCGAGTTCACCACCAGCCCCAAGCGCCTGATGCTGCAGACCTTCAACACGCTCAACCACCTGGACACGGACGAGCACCGCAGCTGGATCACGCACGCCTGATACGGCACCGGCAAGGCTGTCACACAGCTATCGCGCCAAGGCATAGCAGCCAGAACACGGGCGCTCTGGGCCGGCCTGCGCTTTTGCGCCAAACTCGCCGGCCAGGAGACAAAAGACCCATGAACAAACGCCGTTTCACGCGCAGCGCCCTGGCCTGCGCGGCCCTGCTGCTGGCCGCCATCACCAGCCAGGCCCAGCCCCTGTCGAACAAGCCCATCCGCATCGTCGTGCCCTTTGGCGCAGGCGGCGTGGCCGACGTCACCTCGCGCGTCGTTGCGCAAAAACTGGCCTCGCAGCTGGGCCAGCCCGTCATCATCGACAACAAGCCCAGCGCAGGCGGCATCGTCGCGGCCGACACCGTGGCCAAGTCCGCGCCCGACGGGCACACGCTGTTCCTCATGTCCAACGGCAGTGCCGTCACCGTGGGGCTGTTCAACCAGCTGCCCTTCGACATGGTCAAGGACTTCACGCCGATTTCCACCCTGGGCTACTTCGACATCGGCGTGCTCACCGCCAGCGACTCGCGCTTCAAGAACCTGGGCGAGCTGGTGGCCTGGGCCAAGGCCAACCCCGGCAAGCTCAACATCGGCAGCATCGCCATCGGCAGCACCCAGCACCTGGCAGCCGAACTGTTCAAGACCACCGCCGGCATCGACGCCCAGATCGTGCCCTTCAACGGCACCCCTGCCGTGGTCACGGCCCTGCGCGGCAAGCAGATCGACGCGGCCGTGGAAATCCTCACGCCCATCATGGGCCAGATCAACTCCAAGGCCGTCAACCTGCTGGCCATCACCGGCGACAAGCGCTCGGCCCTGCTGCCCGGCGTGCCCACGGCCCAGGAGTCAGGCGTCAAGGGCTTCGTCGCCTCCTCCTGGAACGCCCTGGCCGCCCCCGCCAAGACCCCTCCGGAAATCATCGCCCGCCTGAACAAGGAAATCGCCGCCGCCGTGAACTCCCCCGAAGTCACGCAGAAACTGCGCGAAATGAACGTCCAGGCCCAGTCCAGCACGCCCGAGCAGACCGCGCAATTGCTGCAATCGGAAATCAAGCGCTGGGGCGACGTGATCGTCCAGGCCAAGATCCCCAAGCAATAAAGCAATAAAGGAATAGGCCGAGCGAAGCAAAGGCCCGAGCAAACTCCCCGTATGTCAGCGCCTGCGTCGTGGCGGTTGCGGGGTTGCAGTCCTGCCGAAGGACAGGACTGCTTCGTGATCTGACTCGCCGTGATGTTTGAACGTAGCGCGCAGCGCGAAGAGAGTTTCACGGCGAACCCCGCAGCCGCCACGACGCAGGTGGCCCCGCAGCGCAGCGAAGGGGTCGCGGACATTTGGGCGCATTTCTTTGCCTACTTTCTTGCTGCGCGGCAAGAAAGTAGGTCGGCCGCCGGGCCGAATCCCGGCCTCGAAAAACCACCACCCGGCAGGGTCCAAAAAAGACCCAAAACTAAAGAGGCTCCGGCGCCCTTCCGACAGTATCCGCAGGCAGCGCAACCATCTCGGACAACAACCGCACCAGCCCCCGAGCCGAAGCCTCCACCATCAAAGCCCCCCGCTCGGCCGTAGCCCCCGCAGCATTCCCCACCGCCCCGCAAACGTTGTAGTCCTCGATGGCCCAGCCCATCTTGGCGCTTCGCCCATTGCCCAGCAAGGCATGCCGCTGCGCCCTATCCTCCGAAGTGGAATGAAAGTCCCGCGCATGCTCCATGCGCACGGTCTCCGGCGCCAGGTGCAGCATCATCGACGTCTCCACCTCGCCGCCATGGATGCCGAAGCGGTGCTCATGCGCGCTGAACTGCGCATTGGCCGTATCGTCCACCAGTCCGAACCAGCTGCTGCTGTAGACCAGCAGGCCATGGCGCATGCGCAGCTCGCGCGCCACGATGTCCATCACGCTGACCTGTCCGCCATGACCGTTGAGCAGCAGCAGCCGGCGCACGCCGGCCCGCGCCACGCAGGCGCCCAGCTCGGTCCACAGCGCGATCACCGTGGCGGGCGACAGCGTCAGCGTGCCGGCAAAGGATTGGTGCTCCACGCTGAAGCCGATGTTCTGCGGGGGAAGGAACAGCGCGGGCAGCTCGGGCGGCAGCAGCGGCAGGGCCGCATCGATCACGCCCTGCAGCAGGCGGGCGTCGACGGACATCGGCAGGTGCGGACCGTGCTGCTCCACGGCGGCCACGGGCAGCACGGCGATGGTTTCGGCAGCCAGGCCGCTGGCCTGGGCCTGCGCAAAGTCGCGTGCAGAGGCCTCGGCCCACCAGCGGGAAGGCCAGGCGCCGGGGGATATCTGTTCGGGCGGGGAGTCTTGCATGGCCCGATATTAGGGCCATCCATGGGCTGCCGGAGCCCTCCTCACTCGGCCTTGAAGTTGGATTCCTTGACGATGCGTTTCCAGCGCTCGTTGTCCGACTCGATCAGCCGCGCGAACTCCTCGGGCGTTCCCCGGCGCGGCACATAGCTGTAGCTGCGCAGCTTGGCCAGCACGTCGGGCATCTGCATGACCTTGTCCATCTGCTGCGCGAGCTGGGCCACGATGTCGCGGGGCGTGCCCTTGGGCGCGAGCAGGCCCGACCAGGAACTGAAGCCCATGCCGTCCACGCCGGCCTCCTTGATGGTGGGCACCTGGGGAAAGACTTCGGCGCGCTGGGGCAGCAGCACGGCCAGCGCCTTGACCTTGCCCGTGCGGATCATCTCCACCGAGGTGAAGGAGTCGAACGAGAAATCCACCTCGCCCGCCACCACGGCCTGCATCTGCGGCGCCGTGCCCTTGTACTGGGCGTTGACGATGCCCGGCGCGCCAATCACCTTCTTGAACTGCTCGGTGATCAGCGAAATCATGCTGCTGCCCGAGGACACGCTCAACGGCTTGCCCTGTTTGGCCATGGCGACCAGCTCCTGCAGGCTGTTCACGGGCAGGTCCTTGCGTGCGATGAGGACGAAGCCCACGTCGCACAGATGGCTGATGGGCTCGAAGCTGGACAGCGCCTCGTAGCTGGTCTTGTAGAGCACGGGGCTCAGCGTCTGCGCGCCGGCCGTGTTCATCAGCAGGGTATAGCCATCGGGCGCGGCGCGGGCGGCCAGTTCCGTGCCGATGACGCCGTTGGCACCGCCCTTGTTGTCCACCACGAAGGACTGGCCGGTCAGCTCCCCGAGCTTTTGCATGGCCAGCCGCGCCACCACGTCGGTGGTGCCACCGGCGGGAAAGGGCACGATCACGCGCACGGACTTGTCGGGATAGGCGGCGGCTGCGCGCGCGTGCTGCGGCAGTCCCCAGGCTGCGGCCGCTGCCGCGCCAGCGGCCAGGAAGTGGCGGCGAGTTGTCTCCTGCATGGCTTGTCTCCTTGTGTTGCTCTATCCCGAATGGGTGGCCGGTCCATGATGGGCAACGGACATATCGCCTGTCCAATACCAAGCGCCTATGCAACGATATCTTTTGCCAATCGTCCTGCAGCCGGCCACAGGCGATCTCTCTGGACGGCCCGCTACCATCGCAGCCTGCAGCCGGGGGAACCAAAGACCATGCCCCTGGCTCCCACAGTCCGCCATGCCGCACCAACCACCTCTTCGCCACACTGCCCCCCAGCACCTCGCCTTCTGGCTCCTCGCCTTTTTCCTTGCCGCCGCCAGCCTGCTTGCCACCCCTGCCGGCGCGCAGCTGCGCCTGAAGACCGGCAGCGGGGCGGCCGTGGACACGCCACGCGTGCGGGCCGAGCTCGTGGCCCAGGCACCCGAAGGCGTTCAACCCGGCAAGACGCTGTGGCTGGGCCTGCTGATCACCCACCAGCCCGAATGGCATACCTACTGGAAGAACGCCGGTGATTCCGGCCTGGCCACCGAGCTGAACTGGCAGCTGCCTGCAGGCCTGACGGCTGGCGAGATCCAGTGGCCCGTGCCCGAGGCGCTGCGCGTGGGCCCGCTGCTCAACTACGGCTATGAGGGCCAGGTGCTGCTGCCCGTGCCCGTGCAGGTGGCCGCCGACTTCCAGCCGCCCGCGTCCGGCATGCTGGACCTGCGCCTGCATGCGAATTGGCTGGTCTGCCGCGTGGAGTGCATTCCCGAGGAAGGCGATTTCCAGCTGCAGCTGCCCGTGCAGGGCAGCACGGCAGGCCAGGGTCAGGCCTTCACCCAGGCCTGGGCGCTCAAGCCCCAGGCACTGTCTGCGCCAGCCCAGGCCAAGGTGGTGCCGGCCAGCCAGCCTGCCGCACAAGGCAGGACGCCCGACGAGCGCGTGCAGCTGCGCATCGAGGGCCTGCCGGAATCCCTGCAGGGCCGCACGCTGGACTTCTATCCCGAATCTTCCGACACCTTCCACCACGCGGCAGAACTGGGCAAGGACTGGCAGCAGCATTGGGACGGCGCGGCCTGGGTGGCAGAGCTGCCCCTGTCCGACATGCGCGGCGAGACCCCGGCCAAGCTGCCCGTGGTTCTGGCCCTGCCATCCGCCGAGCGCGCCGCAGCGCTGGAGCAGGGCCAGCCCGTGGCCTGGCGCGCCGAGGCCCCGGTCGAGGGCCGCTGGACGGCCGCCGCCATGGCCAGCGTTTCCCCCGCACTGGCCGCCGCCCTGGCGGCCAACCAGGCCGCTGCGCCTGCTGCCAGCGCCACCAGCCTGTGGATGGCCTTGCTCGGCGGTCTGGCGGGTGGACTGATCCTGAACCTCATGCCCTGCGTCTTCCCGGTGCTGGCCATCAAGATCCTGGGCTTTGCACGCCATGGACAGGACCGCCGCGCCCAGCGCCTGGGCGGGCTGGCCTATACGGCGGGCGTGGTGCTGTCCTTCCTGGCCCTGGGCGGACTGCTGCTGGCCCTGCGCGCGGCGGGCGAGCAGCTGGGCTGGGGCTTTCAGCTGCAGTCGCCGGCCATCGTGGCCCTGCTGGCAGCCCTGTTCACGCTGCTGGGGCTGAACCTGGCAGGCCTGTTCGAGTTCGGCTCCATGCTGCCCGGCCGCTGGGCTGCGGCCCATGCGCGCCATCCGGTGGCCGATGCGTTTCTGTCCGGCGTGCTGGCCGTGGCCATTGCCTCGCCCTGCACGGCGCCGTTCATGGGCGCCTCGCTGGGCTTTGCCATCGACATGCCGGCCCTGCAGGCGCTGACGGTGTTCGCCGCCCTGGGCCTGGGCATGGCCCTGCCCTATCTGCTGGCCAGCTTCGTCCCCGCCGTGGTGCGCTGGCTGCCGCGCCCGGGCGCCTGGATGGATACCTTCCGCCGCGCCATGGCCTTCCCCATGTTCGCCACCGTGGTCTGGCTGGTCTGGGTGCTGGGGCACCAGAGCGGCATCGACGCCGCCACCGCGCTGCTGGCCCTGCTGCTGGCCTTCAGCGCCCTGGTCTGGACGCTGACGCTCAAGGGCCGCACGCGCGCCGTGCTGGCCACGCTGGCCGTGGTGCTGGCAGGCGCGCTGCTGGCCACCACCGCGCCCCTGATCACCACGCCTGCCCAGGCGGAGGACACGGGCACGGCGTCCGCTGCAGGCGAGCGCTGGCAGCCCTGGTCGGCCGCCCGCGTGGCCGAGCTGCAGGCGGCGGGCAAGCCCGTGTTCGTGGACTACACGGCCGCCTGGTGCGTGACCTGCCAGGTCAACAAGCGCACCACGCTCAACCATGAGGAGGTGCTGGCCGCCTTCGACCAGCACGGCGTGACCCTGCTGCGCGCCGACTGGACGCGGCGCGACCCGGCCATCACCGCTGCGCTGCAGCAACTGGGCCGCAGCGGCGTG
This sequence comes from Delftia sp. GW456-R20, assembly GCF_001622915.1. NCBI lineage: Bacteria > Pseudomonadati > Pseudomonadota > Betaproteobacteria > Burkholderiales > Comamonadaceae > Delftia > Delftia sp. GW456-R20. Next base: position 3,556,512 of record NZ_LWCN01000004.1, read on the forward strand.
CCCGTCTATGTGCTGCATGCGCCGGGCAAGCCCCCGGTGGTGCTCAGCGAGCTGCTATCGAAGAGCGAGGTGCTGGGGGCGTTGGCCGCGCTTTGACGGCACGCCCTCCTGGGACAAACCCCGATTTTGGGTAGGTCCCAGGCCTACATTTGTTGCAGCGCACGCCGTCCTAGACTGGATGCATCCGGGGAATACCGCAATCCGAACGCTAGGCGCCGCGGCTGCCGCCCGACTCCGGAGACCCGCCCGCGCGGCAACTGCCCGCCCTGCACGACACAGGAGGTGGGCCATGCATGCACTGATCACCCATTCGCACCCTTCGGGGGTGCACCATCGTTCACGCGGCAAGGGTTTGCTGCTGGCGCTGGGGCTTGCCAGCCTGGCCGTGGCGGGGATCGTCCTGCCCTTTGTCTGGGACCTGCTGGGCTTCGTCAACGGATTGCCCAAGATGGGATGGCTGCAGTCCATCCTGGCGGTCTCGCCAGTGTTCAGCTGGCTGATGATGTTCGCCTGGGGCCTGGCCGTTCCCGTGGCGCTGATCTATGCGCTCTACCACCCGCAGACCCATCCCTGGGGCAATGCCGCCATGGTGGCGGGCGCCATGTTCATCGCCGTCACCTGGTACGTGCACATGCCCGCCGCATCGCAATGCACGGCGATGTATCCGCAGACCGGCATGGCCTGCTCGGTGCTGCAATGGGGCTTCAGCATGAGCCTGGGCGTGGCAACGGCGGCCTATGTGTTCCTGGTCTTCATGATTGCGCTGTCCTCGCTGGGCCTGCTGGCCGAATGCGTTGCGCGCAATGAGCCGCCCAGGCCCTGAATCCGCAGGGTCTTGCGCAAGAGTCCCGGCCGCCGATTTTTTGCCGCCGGGCCGCCCCAAGGCAAAAAGCGGCCCCCTCGGGGGGGCAGCGGACCTTGCGCAGCAAAGGGAGTGGGGGCTTCTTTTATAATGGCGGCTGGGTGTCCAGACCGCATGGGGCGGCAGGACAGGTGTTGATAGCGCAGGTCGGGCCGCCTGCGCACCGGGGCCGCAAGGCCCCTTTGCTGCTTTGCACATGAACACCTACACGACCCCGCGGCCGTCCGGCCCGCGCACGCCCCTTTTCCTGTCTTTCGCCGATCGCGTCGGCGCCTTCCTGTCCCGCTGGTCCCATGCCGAGGCTGCGGGCGGCATCGTGCTGCTGCTGGCAGCGGCCGCCGCCCTGCTCTGGGCGAACTCCAGCTGGGCCGGTTCCTATGAGGCGCTGTGGCACACGCCGCTGAGCCTGGGCCTGGGCCCGTGGCAGCTGTCGCAATCCCTGCATTTCTGGGTCAACGATGCGCTGATGAGCGTGTTCTTTCTCGTGGTCGGCATGGAGATACGCCGCGAGATGCATTCCGGTGCACTGGCCCAGCCGCGCCAAGCGCTGCTGCCCGTGATGGCCGCGCTGGGCGGCGTGGTGGCGCCGGCCCTGATCTTCCTGGCCTTCAATGCCGCGCCGCCGCTGCGCAACGGCTGGGCCGTGCCCACGGCCACCGACATCGCCTTTGCCATGGGCGTGCTGGCCCTGCTGGGCCGGGGCCTGCCGCCCGCGCTGCGCGTGTTCCTGTTGGCGCTGGCCATCATCGACGACCTGGTGGCCGTGCTCATCATTGCGCTGTTCTATTCGGGCGGGCTGCAGTGGGACCAGCTGCTGGTGGCCGCCGCCGGCCTGGCCGGCGTGTTCCTGCTGCAGTCGCTGGGCGTGCGCCGCGCCTGGGCCTATGTGCTGCCGGGCGCCGTGCTCTGGTGGGGCATCTGGCAGACCGGCGCCCATCCCACGCTGGCCGGCGTGGTGCTGGGCCTGGTGACGCCCGTGCATGCGCTGGCCGGCCGCGAAAGCGCCGCGCCCGTGGAGCGCGTGCAGGCGGACCTGCATCCCTGGGTGGCCTTTGGCGTGATGCCGCTGTTTGCGCTGGCCAATGCCGGCGTGCCGCTGCAGGGCGCGGGCACCGCTGGCATTGATGTGGCGGGCACGTCGGCCGTGATGTGGGGCGTGGCCCTGGCCCTGGTGCTGGGCAAGCCGCTGGGTGTGCTGCTCAGCTGCTGGCTGGCCGTGCGCCTGCGGATGTGCGCACTGCCGCCGGGCATGGGCTGGGGCGACGCGCTGCTGGCCGGCCTGCTGGCAGGCATTGGCTTCACCATGGCCATCTTCATCGCCACGCTGGCCTTTGACAGCGAGGCCCTGCTCAATGCCGCCAAGCTGGGGGTGCTGATGGCCTCGGCCACGGCCGCCGTGCTGGGCCTGGCCTGGGGCCTGGTGCTGCGCCGCCGCCATGCTGCGGCCGCGACAGTGCAGCCGGCCTGATCCGCATGCGCTGCGTACACTGCGGCGCATGAGTGATACAGCCACAGACTCCCGCCTGCGTGACATCCTCGTGCAGTGCCGCACCCTGGCCGTGGTCGGCCTGTCGCCGCAGCCCGACCGGCCCAGCCACCAGGCGTCGCAGTACATGCAGCGCCACGGCTACCGCATCGTTCCCGTGAACCCCGTGGTCGCACGCGAAGGCGGACGCATCCTGGGCGAGCCCGTCCATGCCAGCCTGGCCGACGCTGCGGCCGCGCTGGCCGCACAGGGCCTGCGCATCGACATGGTCGATTGCTTCCGAAAGAGCGAGGACATCCCGCCGCTGGCCGCCGAGGCCGTTGCCATCGGCGCGCGCTGCCTGTGGCTGCAATTGGGCGTGGTCAACGACAAAGCCCTGGAACTGGCCCGCGCTGCGGGCCTGTGGACCGTGCAGGACCGCTGCGTGAAGATCGAGCACCAGCGCCTGCTGGCCGATGCCCCAGCCGCTGCCCGGTAGCTCAGGAATTGCCCATGAAAAAGGCCGCAGCCCCTGAAAGGCTGCGGCCTGCAATTGGCGTGGACCAAGGCCCGGTCAGTCCGGTGCAGGTTACCTGCCTCCGTCCGGGTGTCTGCTTCAGCCCACATCCAGCATCATGCACGGTCTTTGTGACAGCCCTGTGATGCACATCACGGTCCGGCTCACTGCACAAGAAGCCGGATCCGCCCTCTCTTTCCGAAAATACCCCGATTCCCCCCAAGCGCCGGGACGGCCTCAGCCGCGCCGCGTGAACAGGCGCATGTAGCGCGAAGGCAGGTCCTGCATGCGCATCATGATGGGCAGGTCTGCCGTGTTGAAGTCGCTGTCCCAGGCCGGCGCGCCCAGCACCTTGGCGCCCGTGCGCAGATAGCCCTGGATCAGCGCGGGCGGCTCCACGCTCATGCCGCTGGTGCTGACCGAGGCCAACTCCTCGGGCAGGGCCACGCGGGGACGCACCTGCAGCTCGGGCTCGGCCAGATGGGTCTGGCGCAGTTGCTGCCAGACGCGCGCCGGGCCTTCGCCGTGGGCCAGGCCCGGGTACTGCATGGGAATGCTGGCGCAGCCGACCATGGCGTCCAACTGGTTGCGCTGCATGAATTCGGCCAGGGCGCCCCACAGCGCCAGGATCACGCCGCCCTGGCGGTGCGATGCATGCACGCAGCTGCGGCCCAGCTCCACCATGCGCGGGCGCCAGGCGTGCAGCGGGGCGAGGTCGAATTCCTGGTCGGAGTACAGGCCGCCGGCGCGCAGCGCCTGGGTAGGGGTGAGCAGGCGATAGGTGCCGATGACCACGCCCTTGTCGGCATCGCAGACCATGAGGTGCTCGCAGAAATCGTCGAAGGCGTCGATGTCGTGTCCGGCCAGCGGCGTCTGCAGCACGGCGCCCATCTCGGCGGCGAACACCGCGTGGCGCAGGCGCTGCACCTGTCGCACTTCGTCAAGGTGCCGGGCCCAGCGCACGTCCAGCCGCAGCGGTTTGTCTGCGGCCTGGGGTGGCTGGAGAAGCGCGGAAAGCGGGGGCTTGGCGACGTCGATCGCCGCGTTGCGAAGGGTGTCCAGAACGTCCATATGCCCGCCTTCCTCGTCATGTTGGACGCAGTCGGTGACCTGCCTGTGCCACTCGGTTTGCCTGCGTGCCGCCATTGTGGAAAGCTGCCATGAAAGTCCCGCGACGGTTGCGTTACAGCAACATGTCACACCGCACTGCAATGGTGCACTGCAGCAAATGCCTCTATGACAGGTGTTGCGCGCAAGTTGGTGCACGCCATCCCAGGGTTGGCATGTCGTCAAGAATGAAACAAATTGTGCGTTAATGGCGGGGCCGCATGCCCGGCCATCGCGGCATGCGTAAGTCATCAGCCCTCCCTTGCCGCGCCATGCTCCAGACCCTTCGCTCCAAGATTCTTGCCATCAGCACAGCCACCGTGGTCGGCGCCCTTGCCATCACGGGGGCCGCCACGTACCACATCGTCCGCGGCAGCACGTTCCAGACCATCGAACAGGATCTGGACGCCATCACCGCAGGCAACACCATGGCCATCGACCAGTGGGTGGCCTCCAAGGCACGCGCCGTCAGCGCCGCCGCCGCCGTGATCGAGCATGGCGACCCGCAGGGCTTTGCCGCCCACATGGGCCAGGCCAGCGGCTTCCCCATCACCACGGTGGGCTGGCAGGACAAGACCTACAAGTCCACCACCAGCACCCCGCCCGACTACGACCCCACGGCCCGCCCCTGGTACAAGAGCGCCGTGCAGGCCGGCAAGCTGACGCTGACCAAGCCCTATGGCGACTCCACCACGGGCGTGCCCTATGTGGCCTTCGTGGCGCCCATGCTGCGCGGCGGCGCGTTGCAGGGCGTGATCAGCGGCGCCGTACCGCTGGAGGGCGTGCGCGAGGTGGTCTCGGCCATCCGCCCCACGCCCGGCAGCCTGGGCTTTGTGGTCAGCCGTGACGGCCAGGTGCTGGCGCATGCCGATGCCAAGCTGCTGCTCAAGCCCACCTCCGACCTCTCCGAGCTGCTGACGCCGGCCGCGCTGACCGCGCTGGCCAGCGCCACGGCGCCGCTGGAAGTGAACCTGGGCGGCAGCGCCAAGCTGCTCAAGGCCCGCCCCGTGCAGGGCACGGACTGGCTGCTGGTGGTGGCGCTGGACAAGGCCGAGGCCACGACCGGACTGCAAAGCGTGCTCAAGACGCTGGCCATTGCCATCGTGCTGCTGGCCTGCCTGGCCACGGCCGTGGCGGCGGCGCTGACGGCCCAGTCCTTCCGGCGCCTGTCGCAGGTGCGCGACGCCATGGACAAGATCGGCTCGGGCGGCGGCGACCTGACGCAGCGCCTGCCGGTGTCGGGCAATGACGAAGTGGCGCAGATCGCCTCGTCCTTCAACGGCTTCGTCGAGCAGATCGGCACCGTGCTCAAGGATGTGCGCAACGGCGTGGAGTCCATGAAGACCGCCACCGACGAGATCAAGCTGGGCAACCTGGACCTGTCCAACCGCACCGAGTCCTCGGCCAGCAGCCTGCAGGAGACCTCGGCCTCGCTGTCGCAGCTGACGGCCAATGTGCGCCAGTCGGCCGAGGCGGCCGCCATGGCCACGCGCCTGGCCCAGTCGGCCAGCAGCTCGGCCACCAAGGGTGGCGACGTGGTGGGCAGCGCCGTGAGCACCATGGACGACATCTCCAAGGCCTCGTCCAAGATCGGCGAGATCATCGGCGTCATCGACGCCATCGCCTTCCAGACCAACATCCTGGCGCTCAATGCCGCCGTCGAGGCAGCCCGCGCCGGTGAGCAGGGCCGGGGCTTTGCCGTGGTGGCGGCAGAAGTGCGCAGCCTGGCCCACCGCAGCGCGGCGGCCGCCAAGGAGATCAAGACCCTGATCGACGCCTCCGGCGCCAGCGTGGCCATGGGCACGGACCGCGTGCGCGCGGCCGGCCAGACCATGGGCGAGATCGTGGACGGCATCCAGCGCGTCTCCCAGATCATTGTCGAGATCAACGGCGCCATGACCGAGCAGAGCGTGGGCATCGGCCAGATCAACCAGGCCGTGGCCGACATGGACCGCGCCACCCAGCAGAACGCCGCGCTGGTGGAGGAGTCCACCGCCGCATCGTCCGTGCTCAACGAGCAGGCCCACCACCTGTCGCGCACGGTGGCCGGCTTCACGCTGGAAGGGCGTGCGCCTGCCCGGGATCAGCTGCTGCTCACCAACTGAGCCGCAGCACGCGACGGGCTCAGGCCTGGGCCGGCGCTCCCAGGCGCTGGGACAGGCTGCGCGCCTGGGCCTGCAGCAGCAGGGCCGGCCGGCCTTGCAGGTCCAGGTCCAGCGTGGCCGAAGGGCCGATGGCGGCAATGGCCAGCACCAACTGGCCAAAGCCGTCGAACACCGGCACGGCCAGCGCGCTCACGCCTGACAGCAGCTGGTTCTCGACCCGGCTCAGGCGGCTGGCGCGGATGGCGGCCAGCTCCTTTGCAAAGGCGGGCTCTTCCAGGCTGTGGCCTTCCGCGTCCAGCAGGGGTGCGATGCGCCCGGGCTCGCCAAAGGCCGCAAAGATCTTTCCCGTGGCCGTGTGGCGCAGCGATGCGGGCGTGCCGTGGCGCATGGCCACATAGACATGGGTGGGCCCCTCTTCCACGCGGATGATGGTCGGCCCCTGGCCGCTCCACATGGCAATCGACACCGTGCTGCCCACCTCCTGCGCCAGCGCGGGCAGCTCGGCGATCGCCAGGCGCACGGGATCGGCCTGCTGCAAGCTGATCAGCCCCATCTGTATGGCCAGCGGCCCCAGGCCGTAGTGGCCGCTGGCGCGGTCCTGCTCCATCAGGCCCAGCTTGCAGAAGCTCACCAGGTAGGGATGGGCCTTGGCCGCCGTCATGCCGGCCTCGCGCGCCAGATCCTTCAGCGCCATGCGCCGGCCCGTGCGCGCCAGCGCCTTGAGCAGCTGGCCGCCGACCTCCACGCTCTGGATGCCGCGCGGGCCGCGCGCGGGCTCGTCATCGGCGCTGTCGGAGGGGAAGACGGGGTCGTTCGGGGAGGAGGCGGCATCGGACATGGCAGGCATTGTGAAGGCTGGAACCCGGAGTTTGCGGCTCCGAGGGTTTTTCACTATGTCAAATGAATTGTTCAATGTTGAATTTTTCCCTAGCATTCAGGCATTCGATAAAAACAAATGCATTTGTCCATCTCAAAAGCAGGATGCCCATGACCACCAAGACCTTTGCCTCCGCCGCCGACCTCGAAATCAAGCAGGTCAGCTTCGACAAGCTCTCCGAGCACGCCTATGCCTACACGGCCGAAGGCGACCCCAACACCGGCATCATCATTGGCGACGACGCCGTGATGGTGATCGACACCCAGGCCACGCCCGTCATGGCCCAGGACGTGATCCGCCGCATCCGCGAGGTCACGGACAAGCCCATCAAGTACGTCACGCTGTCGCACTACCACGCGGTGCGCGTGCTGGGCGCCTCGGCCTTCTTCGCGGAAGGCGCCGAGCACATCATTGCCAGCCAGGACACCTATGACCTGATCGTGGAGCGCGGCGAGCAGGACAAGGCCAGCGAGATCGGCCGCTTTCCCCGCCTGTTCCAGAACGTGGAAAGCGTGCCCGACGGCATGACCTGGCCCACCCTGACCTTCACCGGCAAGATGACGCTGTGGCTGGGCAAGCTCGAGGTGCAGATCCTGCAGCTGGGCCGCGGCCACACCAAGGGCGACACCGTGGTCTGGCTGCCCCAGGACAAGGTGCTGTTCAGCGGCGACCTAGTGGAGTTCGGCGCCACGCCCTACGCGGGCGATGCCTACTTCCAGGACTGGCCGCACACGCTGGACGCCATTGCCGCCCTGCAGCCCGAAAAGCTCGTGCCCGGCCGGGGCGCCGCGCTGCAGACGCCGGCCGAGGTGCAGGCCGGCCTGGCCGGCACGCGCGACTTCATCAGCGACCTGTGGACTGAGGTCAAGGCCGGCGCCGACGCCCAGCAGGACCTGCGCAAGGTCTACGAAGCCGCCTTCGCCAAGCTGCAGCCCAAGTACGGCCAGTGGGTGATCTTCAACCACTGCATGCCCTTCGATGTGACCCGCGCCTATGACGAGGCATCGGGCCACGCAGACCCGCGCATCTGGACCGCCGAGCGCGACCGCCAGATGTGGCTGGCACTCGAAGGCTGATGCACGGCGGCGTCCGGGCCTGAACACCGGCACGCCCGCCCCTCGCACCCGTCCGTGAACCGGCGCCCTGGCGCGCCGGCGGGGATGGCTGCGCCCTTTTTTCCACACTGCCCACGCCAGAGGACGAACACCATGTCCCACCCCGCCATCTCCCTGCAAGCGCTGCGCGGCAGCGGCGCAGACATACAGTCCATCCACATTCCCTACGAGCGCCATGCCGACCAGGACGCCGGTGCGGACACGCCCGCCCGGCATCCCGTGGTCATCGTCGGCGCCGGCCCCGTAGGCCTGTCGCTGGCCATCGACCTGGCCCAGCGCGGCCAGCGCGTGGTGCTGCTGGACAACGACTGCCGGCTGTCCACGGGCTCGCGCGCCATCTGCTTTTCCAAGCGCACGCTGGAGATCTGGGACCGCCTGGGCGTGGGCCAGCCCATGGTGGACAAGGGCGTGTCCTGGAACCTGGGCAAGGTCTTCTTCAAGGACCAGCCGCTGTACCGCTTCGACCTGCTGCCCGAGGACGGCCATGAGCGCCCGGCCTTCATCAACCTGCAGCAGTACTACGCCGAGGCCTACCTGGTCGAGCGCGCACTGCAGCTGCCGTTGATCGACCTGCGCTGGCACAGCAAGGTCACGGCACTGGAGCCGCAGGCCGAGGGCGCGCTGCTGACCGTGGAGACACCTGACGGCAGCTACCGCATCGATGCGCAATGGGTCCTGGCCTGCGACGGCTCGCGCTCGCCGCTGCGTGGCCTGCTGGGCCAGGAAAGCCATGGCCGCATCTTCCGCGACCGCTTCCTGATCGCCGACGTGAAGATGCACGCCGAATTCCCCACCGAGCGCTGGTTCTGGTTCGACCCGCCCTTCCACCCGGGCCAGAGCGTGCTGCTGCACCGCCAGCCCGACGATGTCTGGCGCATCGACTTCCAGCTGGGCTGGGACGCGGACCCCGAGGAAGAGAAAAAGCCCGAGAACATCGTGCCGCGCATCCGCGCCCTGCTGGGCAAGGACGCGCCCTTCGAGCTGGAATGGGCCAGCGTCTACACCTTCGCCTGCCTGCGCATGGACCGATTCGTCCATGGCCGCGTGGTCTTCGCGGGCGACAGCGCCCACGGCGTCTCGCCGTTTGGCGCACGCGGCGCCAACAGCGGCGTGCAGGATGCCGAGAACCTGGCCTGGAAGCTGGACCGCGTGCTGCGCGGCCAGGCCGATGCCTCGCTGATCGCCACCTACGGCGCCGAACGCGAATACGCGGCCGACGAGAACATCCGCAACTCCACGCGCGCCACCGACTTCATCACGCCCAAGAGCGAGATCAGCCGCCTGTTCCGCGACGCCGTGCTGGACCTGGCGCGCGACCATGAATTCGCGCGCCGCATCGTCAACAGCGGGCGGCTGTCCGTGCCGGCCACGCTGCATGGCTCCGCGCTCAATACGCCCGACACCGACACCTTCGACGGAACGCAGCTGCCCGGCGCCGTGCTGGCCGATGCGCCCATGCGCCGGCCCGGCGCAGACGGCACGGCATGGCTGCTGCGCGCTCTGGGACCGGACTTCACGCTGCTGCACTTCGGCCCCACGCCGGCCTGGGCACAGGCGCTGCCCGGCGTGCTCAACCTGTCCATCGCGGCCGAGGGAGAGGCCCATGCGCCAGACGCCGATCTCATCGATGCGCGCGGCCTGGCGGCCAAACGCCTGGATGCGCGCCCCGGCACCAGCTACCTGCTGCGGCCTGACCAGCATGTCTGCGCGCGCTGGCGCCGCCCCGACGAGGCCGGCGTGCGCGCCGCTCTCCAAAGAGCCTGCGGCGCCGCCGCCACGGCCTGAACCTCTTACGCCCCATCCACAGGAGACCGCCATGCTGCTGTCCACCCACCCCAACCTGCAGGCCTGCGACGATTTCTACGAAGCCCTGATCGCCACCCACCAGGGGCTCGATACCGCGCAAAGCCATGCCCTCAATGCCCGCCTCGTGCTGCTGCTTGCCAACCACATTGGCCACCAGGGCACCTTGCTGCATGCGCTCGAACTGGCCCGCGCCAGCGCAGGACTTGCCCCTGCCGGCGCGGACCCGGCCGAGCGCGGCGCCGTGACGCCGGTCGCCCCGGTGCACGCGGCCGCCTGAAGCCGCGCGCCGCCGCCCGTGCGGCGGCCTGCCATCCCCACAAAGGCGCCCGCCTCACACCTTGGATATCTCACAAGGGCGCCGCATACAACATGGAGACAAGGATGCAACGCAAGCAGTTTCTGGCCGCACTGGCCTGCTCGGGCCTGGCCCTGGCCGCAGGGCCTGCCGCCCTGGCACAGGACAAGCCCCTGGAATGGGTCGTGGGCTATGCGGCCGGCGGCGGCTCGGACGTGGTCGCCCGCGTCATCGCCGAAGCCATGGGCCGCAACATGGAGCGGGTCATCGTCATCAACAACAAGCCCGGCGCGGGCACCAACATCGCGGCCGAGTACAGCGCCCGCTCGCGCGACTACGGCAACCTCATGTTCACGGCCGACTTCGCCACGCTGGCGGCCAACCCCTTCCTGTTCAGCAAGCTCAACTACAACGCCGAGCGCGACTTCAAGCCCGTGGGCATGCTGGTGCGCTTTCCCATGCTGCTGGTGGTCAACAACGAGGTGCCCGCCACCAACCTCGCCGAATTCCTGGCCTGGGCCAAACAGCAAAAGACCGGCGTGAGCTGGGGCTCGGCCGGCCTGGGCAGCCCCCACCACCTGGTGGGCGAGCTGTTCCGCGAACAGGCGGGCATCAGCAACATGACCCATGTGCCCTACCGTGGCGCCGCTCCGGCCGTGCAGGACGTGGTCGGCGGCCAGATTCCCGCCATGTGGGCCGACAGCGCCACCATCATTCCCTTCCTGAGCGAGAAAAAGCTCAAGGCCATCGGCGTGGCCAGCCCCGCCCGCGTGGACGTTCTGCCCCAGATCGCCACGCTGCAGGAGCAGGGTCTGAAAGGTTTCGAGGGCTATGCCTGGCAGGGCATCGTCGTGCCCACGGGCAGCTCGGCCGAGGTGGTCAAGAAGTTCAGCCAGTCGCTGCAGCAGGCCCTGGCCGACACCCGCACCAAGGCACGCCTGGCCGCCATGGGCGTGGAACCCATGCCCGGCAGCGCCGACCAGATGGGCCAGTTCGTGCGCGCCGAGCGCAGCAAGTGGGGGCGGGTGATCTCGGCCAACAATATCAAGCTGGATTGAGCGCCCCGCTGCAAATGCAAAAAGGCTGCCGGTCCGGCAGCCTTTTTTCGTTGTGGCGGGAGGTTGCGTCTCAGGCCACCGCCACCGCCTCCGCACTGCGCCCCATACCCAGATAGGTATCGATGATGCGCCGGTCGTGCAGCAGCTCCCTGGCCGCGCCGCTGAGGGCCACGGCGCCCATCTCCAGCACGTAGGCACGGTCGGCCACCTTGAGGGCGGCGCGCGCGTTCTGCTCGACCAGCAGCACCGAGACGCCGTGGTCGCGCAGGCCGGCCACGACCTGCAGCACCTCGCGCACGATCAGCGGTGCCAGGCCCAGCGAGGGCTCGTCCAGCAGCAGCAGGCGCGGGCGTGCCATCAGCGCGCGGCCGATGGCCAGCATCTGGCGCTCGCCGCCCGACAGGGTGGAGGCCATCTGCGGGCGCCGCTCCCTCAGGCGCGGGAAGATGGCAAAGACCTCGTCCATGCGCTGCGCCTGGTCGCGCAGGCCCCGGCGCCAGCGCGAGAAGCCGCCCAGCAGCAGGTTGTCCTCCACCGACATCTCGCCGAACAGCTCGCGCTTTTCGGGCACCAGGGCCACGCCGTTGGCCACCATGACCTCGACGCCGGGGCGTGCGATGCGCTTGCCGTCCAGATGGATCTCGCCGCGCGAGGGCAGCAGGCCCATGGCGGCCGACAGCAGCGTGGTCTTGCCCGCGCCGTTGGGGCCGATGACGGTGACGATCTCGCCGCTGCGCACATCCAGATCCACCTGGTGCACGGCCTCCACGGGACCGTAGGACACGCTCAGGCCCTTGAGCTGCAAAAGGGTGTCGCTCATGCCGTCTCTCCGGTTGCCTCGTCGTCGTCGCCGCCGCCCAGGTAGGCATCCAGCACGCGCTGGTTGACCTGGATCTGGGCCGGCGTGCCTTCGGCGATCACGGTGCCGAACTCCAGCACCGTGATGCGGTCCGCAAGATTCATGACGAACTCCATGTCGTGCTCCACGACGAGAATGCCCAGCCCCTCGGCGCGCAGCTGGCGCAGCAGGTCGGCCAGGGCCTGTTTTTCCAGGTGGCGCAGGCCGGCGGCCGGCTCGTCCAGCAGCAGGGCCGCAGGCTGGCCGGCCAGGGCGCGTGCGATCTCCACGATGCGCTGCTGGCCCAGGGCCAGCGAGGCGGCCGGCACGTCGGCGAAGGCGCCCAGGCCGCAGCGCTCGATCTGGCGACGCGCCTCGGCCAGCACCGAGGCCTCCTCGGCCCGGTCCAGGCGCAGCATGGAGGCCAGCCAGCCCCGGTGCGCACGCCGGTGCGCGCCCACGGCCACGTTCTCCAGCACGCTGCGCTGGCCCAGCAGGCGCACATGCTGGAAGGTGCGGCCCAGGCCCAGGGCGGCGAAGCGGCGCGAGGGCGCATCGTTCATGGCCTGGTCCATGAAGCGCACCTGGCCCTCGGTGGGCGAGTCCACGCCCGAGATCATGTTGAAGAAGGTGCTCTTGCCCGCGCCGTTGGGGCCGATCAGCGCATGCACCTCTCCGGCCTTGAGCGTCATGGCCACATCGTTGTTGGCCACCAGGCCGCCGAAGCGCTTGGTCACATGCTCGGCCGCCAGCAGCACCTGGCCCGCCGCGGGCAGCGCGCGCTGCGCCAGCGGCGCCGCGTCCGCCAGCTTCAGATCGGACACGGGCCGGCGCACCCAGCGTGCCGTGAGCGCCTGCAGCGTGGGCCACAGGCCTTCTGCAAAGCGCTGCAGCACCAGCACCATCAGCAGGCCGAAGACGATGACCTCGAAGTTGCCGCTGGTGCCCAGCAGGGCCGGCAATATGTCCTGCAGCTTTTGCTTGACCAGGGTGATCAGCGTGGCGCCCAGCACGGCGCCCCACAGGTGGCCGGCGCCGCCGACCACGGCCATGAACAGGTACTCGATGCCCACGTTGAGGTTGAAGGGCGCCGGGCTCACGAAGCGCTGCATGTGGGCGTAGAGCCAGCCCGACAGCGTGGCCAGCAGGGCTGCCAGCACGAAGAGCTTGACGCGGTAGTGCGCCGTGTCGATGCCCATGGACTCGGCCATGACGCGGCCGCCGCGCAGCGCGCGGATGGCCCGGCCCTCGCGCGAGTCCAGCAGGTTGTGCAGCAGCCACAGCGCCACCAGCAGCACGGCCCAGATCACCACGCCCATGGCGCGCGGCGAGGCCAGCGAGACGCCGCCGATCACCAGCGGCGCAATGCCCGTGATGCCGGTCTGCCCGCCCAGGAACTCCATGTTGCCGAACAGGTAGTACAGGCTCAGCCCCCAGGCGATGGTGCACAGCGGCAGGTAGTGGCCCTGCAGCTTGACCGTGACCGCGCCCAGCAGCCAGGCCACGACGAAAGTGATGAGCAGGCCCAGCGCCAGGCCCACCCAGGGCAGGCCCGCCGCGCCCACCAGCCCGCCCAGCGCCGCCACCGAGGCAGGCGCCGTGCAGACCCAGGCCGTGGCATAGGCGCCGATGCCCACGAAGGCCGCCTGGCCGAACGAGGTCATGCCGCCCACGCCGGTCAGCATCACCAGGCCTGCGGCCACCATGGCGAACAGGCCGATGTAGCTGAGGATGACGACGGTGAAATCGGGCAGAAAGCCCCAGGACGCGGCCAGCAGCGCAATGGCCGCCACCGTGAGCACGCGCGTGCTGATGCCGCCCGAGGCGGCCTTTGCAGGCGCCGCGGCCTGCGAGGAAACGGGGGCGCTCATTCTTCTTCCTCCACATGGTGGCTATTGCGCGATCGCCACCACAGCACCGGGATGATCAGCGTGAACACCAGCACCTCCTTGTAGGCACTGGCCCAGAACGACGAGAAGGCCTCCAGCAGCCCGACCAGCAGCGCGCCGGCCAGGGCCAGCGGGTAGCTGGCCAGCCCGCCCACGATGGCGGCCACGAAGCCCTTGAGGCCGATCAGAAAGCCGGTGTCGTAGTACACCGTGGTCAGCGGCGCGATCAGCAGGCCCGAGATGGCGCCGATCAGCGCGGCCAGCGCAAAGCTCACGTCGCCGGCCATGGCCGTGGGAATGCCCATGAGGCGTGCGCCCACGCGGTTGATGGCCGTGGCGCGCAGCGCCTTGCCGATCATGGAGCGCTCGAAGAACACGAACAGCAGGGCCACCAGCACCAGGGTCACGCCCACCACCACCAGGGACTGGCCCGAGATCGTGATGTCGCCCAGGCGCAGCTGCGCCTCGGAAAACGCGGGGGTGCGCGAGCCTTCGGCACCGAAGAACAGCAACCCCAGGCCGACCAGCACGCCGTGCATGGCCACCGAGACGATGAGCAGCATCAGCACCGAGGCATGGGCCAGCGGCCGGTAGGCCAGGCGGTACAGCAGCGGCCCCATGGGCGTGATCAGCACCAGGGTGGCCAGCGCCTGCAACATCAGCGAGGACGGGCGCAGCCCCCAGGCCAGGGCCACGGCAATGGCCGGCAGCGCCAGGCACCACAGGAAGGTGGCGGGCCAGCTCACCTGGCTGCCCGCGCGCCAGCGCAGCAGGTCCACCACCAGCACGGCGGCGGCCAGGGCCAGCAGCAGCCACAGCGTGGTGGGCACGCGGCCGGCCTGCATCATGGCCAGGGTGAGCGCGCCGAAGGCGACGAACTCGCCCTGCGGAATGAAGATGATGCGGGTGACCGAGAACACCAGCACCAGGGCCAGCGCCATCAGGCCGTAGACGGCGCCGTTGACGATGCCGTCCTGCCCCAGCAGCAGGGCGATTTGCAGATCCATGATCGACTTTCGAGCAGGCGCGGCCGAGCGCCACAGCGGCCGCCGCCAGGTGCGGCAGCCGCTGCGGCCTCAGGCCCGCAGGTTCAGGGCTGGTACTTCCAGGTGCCGTTCTCGATCTTGACCATGACGGCCGCGCGCTGGTCCAGGCCCAGGTGGTCGGTGGGCGTCATGTTGAAGATGCCGTGGGCGCCGGCCACGTCCTTGGTCTGCTCCAGCGCATCGCGCAGGGCGGCGCGGAACTCGGCCGTGCCGGGCTGGGCCTTCTTGAGCGCGGCGGGAATCGCCGCTTCGAGCACGCGGCCCGCATCCCAGGAATGCGCGCCAAAGGTCGATGCCGTGCCCTTGCCGTTGGCGGCCTCGTAGGCCTCCACATAGGAGACGGCAGACTTCTTGACCGGATTGCTGTCGGGCAGCTGGTGGGCCACCAGCACGGGGCCGGCGGGCAGCAGCGTGCCTTCCACATCCTTGCCGCCCACGCGCAGGAAGTCGGCATTGGCCACGCCGTGGGTCTGGTAGATCTTGCCCTGGTAGCCGCGCTCCTTGAGCGATTTCTGCGGCAGCGCGGCCGGCGTGCCCGAGCCTGCGATCAGCACCGCATCGGGCTTGGCGGACATGAGCTTGAGCGTCTGGCCCGTGACCGAGGTATCGCTGCGCGAATAGGCCTCGGTGGCGGTGAGCTTGATGCCCTTGGCCTCGGCCACCTTGCGGAACTCCTGCAGCCAGCTTTCACCGTAGGCGTCGTTGAAGCCGATGTAGCCCACGGTCTTGATGCCGGCCTTGGCCATGTGCTCGCCGATGGCGGCGGCCATCATGGCGTCGTGCTGGGGCGTCTTGAAGACCCAGAACTTCTTGGCATCCATGGGCTCGACGATCTTGGCCGAGGCCGCCAGCGTGATCATGGGCGTCTTGGCCTCGGAGACCACGTCCACCATGGCCAGCGAGTTGGGCGTGATGCTGGAGCCCAGGATGACATCGACCTTGCTCTCACTGATCAGTTTGCGCGTGTTGGCCACGGCCGCCGTGGTGTCGGAGGCGTCGTCCAGGATGATGTAGTTGACCTTCTGGCCCGCCACCGTGCGCGGCATCAGCGCCACGGTGTTCTTTTCGGGAATGCCCAGGGAGGCCGCCGGTCCGGTGGCCGAGACCACCACGCCCACATTGATGTCGGCCAGGGCCGATCCCCAGACCGTGGCCAGGGTCGCGGCCAGCAGGCCCAGTTTCGTCAAACGCTTCATGTCTGTCTCCTTGTGTTGGATGGGGCGTGGCACCTTCAGGCGCCACAATTTACCGTGGTAACTATTTTTTTGCCAGCGGTTTGATGCCCGGGTTTGCCTGGGGTCTGCACGGCCGGCAGGCCTCCGAGGAACAGGTCGGCCACCACGGGGGCCATGGCCTCGTGGTCCAGCGAGCCATCGGGCCGCAGCCAGGTGAACATCCAGTTCATCATCCCGAACAGCAGCATGGCCAGCGCCTTGGACAGGCCCGCGCCATCGGCGTCCGGCCGCAGCTGGGCCACCGCCTGGGCAAAGGTCTCGACCACGGCGCGCTCCTTGCCCAGCACGCGCTGGCGGTCGTCGTCCTGCAGGAAGCGCACGTCCTCGGTCAGCACGCGGTGGGCATGGCGGGCATGGGCGTATTCCTGCACGAAGCGCTCGATAAGCATGCGCAGCCGCGGCTCGGGCGGCAGGCCCATGGACTGCACCTCGTCCACCAGGGCCTGCAGCCGCGTCATGTGGCCATCGGTGATGTCCACCAGCAGCGCGTACTTGTCGCGGAAGTAGTGGTAGATGGTGGGCTTGGACAGGCCGCAGGCCTGGGCCACCTCGTTCATCGAAGTGCCGGGGTAGCCGCTGCGCGCGAACAGCGCGGCGGCATGGCCCAGGATCAGTTCGCGCTGGTCGTCGTATCCGGAAGATCGGCCTCGGGCCATGGGACTCCTGTGCGCGCTCAGCGGCTGCGGTGGTCGATCACGCGGCGGGCCTTGCCCACCAGGGTGCGCTCTATGGAATCGGGTCGCAGCACCTCGACCTCGGCGCTCACGCCGACCAGGGTCTTGATGCGCTGCTGCACCCACAGTGCCAGCGCCTCGGTGTCGCCCTGCGTGCCCGGCTGCATCTCGCAGCGCACGGCCAGCCGGTCCAGGTTGCCGTCGCGCGTGACCACCAGCTGGTACTGGCCCGACAGCTGGGCGTTCTGCAGCACGATCTCCTCGATCTGCGTGGGAAACAGGTTCACGCCGCGGATGATGAGCATGTCGTCGCTGCGCCCCACGATCTTGCCCATGCGCCGGAAGCTGCGCGAGGTCGGCGCAAGCAGCCGGGTCAAATCCCGCGTGCGGTAGCGCACGATGGGCATGGCTTCTTTGCTCAACGACGTGAAGACCAGCTCGCCCTCGCTGCCGTCGGGCAGCACCTCGCCCGTGTCCGGGTCGATGATCTCGGGGTAGAAATGGTCTTCCCAGATCACCGGCCCGTCCTTGCTCTCCACGCATTCGCTGGCCACGCCTGGGCCCATGACTTCGGACAGGCCGTAGATGTCCACGGCATCCAGCCCCGCCTTGCCCTCGATCTCGCGGCGCATGGCCTCGGTCCAGGGCTCGGCGCCGAAGATGCCGATCTTCAAGGAGCTTGCGCGCGGGTCCAGGCCCTGGCGCTGCATCTCCTCCACGATCACCTGCATGTAGCTGGGCGTGACCATGATGATGTCGGGCCGGAAATCCTGGATCAGCTGCACCTGCTTTTCGGTCTGCCCGCCCGACATGGGCACCACGGTGCAGCCCGCGCGCTCGGCGCCGTAGTGCGCCCCCAGGCCGCCCGTGAACAGGCCGTAGCCATAGGCCACATGCACCATGTCGCCGGGCCGCCCGCCCGCCGCGCGGATGGAGCGCGCCACCAGGTTGGCCCAGTTGTCGATGTCATTCAACGTGTAGCCCACGACCGTGGGCTTGCCTGTGGTGCCCGAGGAGGCATGCACGCGCGCCACCTTCTGGCGCGGCACGGCGAACATGCCGAACGGGTAGTTCTCGCGCAGGTCCTTCTTGGTGGTGAAGGGAAAGCGGGCCAGGTCGGACAGCGTGCGCAGATCGGACGGATGCACGCCCTTTTCGTCGAAGGCGCGGCGGTAGTGCGGCACGTTGTCGTAGGCATGCTGCAGCGACCAGCGCAGGCGCAGCAGCTGCAGCGAGGCGATCTCGTCGCGGCTGGCGGTTTCGATGGGGTCGAGTTCGCCGGGGGCGGGGCGCTGCAGGGACATGGCGGACCTCTTCAGGCGGGCTCTGTCAGGCCGGGCACGGTGGGCCGGCCCTTGAAGCTGTGCGAGCGGCCACGGAACAGCGCGATCACTTCCTGGCGCTGGTTGGTGACCTGCACGTCATAGACGCCGGTGCGGCCTGCGCGCGAGATTTCGCGGGCCTGGGCCGTGAGCACGTCGCCGGGCCGGCCGGGCGCGACGAAGTCCACGCTCAGGCCCGAGGCCACCGTCATCTCGTTGCGCGCATTGCAGGCATAGGCAAAGGCCGTGTCGGCCAGCGCCGTGATGAAGCCGCCGTGGCAGATATCAAAGCCGTTGAGCATGTCGTCGCGCACGGCCATTTCCATGCGCGCCGCGCCGGGGGCGATGTCCGTGATGCGCAGGCCCAGGCCTTGCGCGGCGCGGTCGCGCGCCAGCATGCCGTCGCGCACCTGTTCGGCCAGGCGCTGTGCGGCTTCGTCCGGGGTATGGGTGTCTTGCATGGCGCCGCTCCTCAACGGTCCGAGAACACGGCAGCCCGCTTGCCCAGGAAGGCGGCCACGCCCTCCTGGTAGTCGTGGGCCGCGCCCAGCTGGCCCTGCTGGCGCGCCTCGCGCGTGAGCGCATGCTCGTAGTCCAGCAGTTGGGCCGAGTCCATGGCCTCCCGCGTGCGCGCCAGGGCCCGCACGGGCATGGCGGCCAGGCGCTGGGCCAGGGCCTGGGCCTCGCTGCGCAAATCGGCATCTTCCACGCAGCGCCAGATCAGGCCGATGCGTTCGGCCTCGGCCGCAGGCAGCTTGTCGCCCAGCAGCGCAAGGCCCAGGGCACGCGCACGGCCCACCAGGCGCGGCAGCAGCCAGGTGCCGCCGCAGTCGGGCACCAGGCCGATCTTGGCAAAGGCCTGGATGAAGCTGGCCGAGCGCGCGGCCAGCACCAGGTCGCAGGCCAGCGCGATATTGGCGCCCGCACCGGCGGCCACGCCATTGACGGCGGCCACCACGGGCACGGGCATGGACTTGAGCCGCAGGCACAGCGGCTGGTAGCGGCGCTCGATCAGGTCGCCCAGGTTCTGGTCGGGCGCGGCCTCGGGGTCGGACAGGTCCTGGCCCGCGCAAAAGCCGCGCCCCGCGCCCGTGAGCACCACGCAGCGAACCGTGGCATCGCCGGCGGCCTGCTCCAGGGCCGAAAGCAGCTGCTCGTGCAGTTGCGCGTTGAAGCTGTTGAGCGCGTCGGGGCGGTTCAGCACCAGGGTGCGGACGGCGTCGTGCTGCTCAACCAGAACCAGCGATGGGGGCATGAAAGTCTCCGTGGCCTGTCTGCCGTCTTTATGCGGCAGATCAAACATAATTTACCGAATGGTCGGTAAATGTTAGTCGCCAGACCCTTTCCACCACAAGCGCCCAGGCACCGAGGAAACCCCTAGGCCCCATGAAAAATGACCCCCACGCTGCCCCCCGAGGGGGCGTTTTTCATCTTGGGGCGGCCCGGCGATGAAAAAAGGCCCGCACGGGCCATTTTTGTCGAAGGTTCAGGGCTTGAAGCCCGAGCGCTGCACCACCGGCGTCCACTGCGCGCGGTAGGCCTTGAGCATCTCGGCCGTCTGCGCGCTGCTGCTGGAGACCGGGGTCAGCCGGCTGGCCTCGAATTTCTGGCGCGTGTCGGGCTCCTTCATGATCTCCTGCACCATGCGCGACAGGCGCTCGGCAACGTCGGGCGCCATGCTCTGCGGCGCGAACAAGGTGTTCCAGCCCATGCCCGACAGGTTCAGGCCCGATTCCTTGAGCGTGGGAATGTCCGGCGCCATGGTGCTGCGGCGCTCGCCCGACACGGCCAGCACGCGGATCTTGCCGGCCTCGTGCTGGGGCAGCAGCACGTCGAAGGTGTCGATGGCCAGCGGCACCTGGCCGCCCACCAGGTCGGTCAGCAGCGGGGCCGAGCCCTTGTAGCCCACGGTTTCGGTCCGGACCTTGGCGGCCTCGCCCAGCATCAGCGAGAAGAAGTGCGGCAGGCTGCCCGTGGCCGGCACGCCCACGTTGGCCTGCTGCGGATTGGCACGCAGCCAGGCCAGCAGGTGCGACAGCTGCCTGACGGGCACGGCACTGGCCACGGCCACGCCGAATTCGTAGCGATTGACCTCGCTGACCGGGCGGAAGTCCTTGTCGGGGTCGTAGCCCGAGTCGGGGAACACCAGGGGCGCCACCAGCATCACGGCCGGGTTGGCCAGCAGCAGCGCGGGCTGGGAGGCCGGCGCGTTCTTCACATACTGGGCCGACAGGCGGCCGCCCGCGCCGGGCTTGTTCTCCACCACCACGGGCGAGCCCACGCGCGCCTGCAGCTTGTCGGCCACGATGCGCGCCACGCGGTCGGTGGCGCCACCGGGCGGGTAGCCCACGACGATGCGCAGCGGCGCCTTGCCCGGAAACAGCGGCTCGGCCGCCGTGGCACTTCCAGCCAGCCAGCTGGCGGCCGAAACAGCCGGGGCCAGGGCCAGGATCTGGGTCAGGGTTCTTCGCTGCATCGCAAACTCTCTCCTTGCATGGACGGATTCCCGTGCGGAACGCACGCCGCACAATGTAGCGGCCTCAAAAAGCCCGTTGCCGCCGATATTGACCAGGGTTAACCCGAGGCAAGACGCCCTGCGCCGCTCGGGCATCGCGACAGCCTGGCGAAGCCGACTCGGCGACAATCGCCCACCATGAGCTTCGCCCCCCTGACCAACGACACCTTCCTGCGCGCCTGCCGGCGCCAGGCCACCGACTACACGCCGCTGTGGCTGATGCGCCAGGCGGGCCGCTATCTCCCCGAATACAAGGCCACGCGCGCCCGGGCCGGCAGCTTCATGGGTCTGGCCACCAACGTGGACTACGCCACCGAGGTCACGCTGCAGCCACTGGAGCGCTTCCCGCTGGACGCGGCCATCCTGTTCTCCGACATCCTGACCGTGCCCGACGCCATGGGCCTGGGCCTGTCCTTTGCCGAAGGCGAAGGCCCGCGCTTTGCCAAGGTGGTGCGCGACGAGGCCGCCGTGGCCGAGCTGGCCGTGCCCGACATGGACAAGCTGCGCTATGTGTTCGACGCCGTGACCAGCATCCGCCGCGCGCTCGATGGCCGCGTGCCGCTGATCGGTTTCTCGGGCAGCCCCTGGACCCTGGCCTGCTACATGGTCGAGGGCAAGGGCAGCGACGACTACCGCCTGGTCAAGAGCCTGATGTATGCGCGCCCCGACCTGATGCACCGCATCCTGTCCGTCAACGCCGACAGCGTGGCCGCCTACCTCAACGCCCAGATCGATGCGGGCGCCCAGGCCGTGATGGTGTTCGACAGCTGGGGCGGTGTGCTGGCCGACGGCGCCTTCCAGGAATTCAGCCTGGCCTATACCAAGCGCGTGCTGGCCGGACTCAAGCGCACGGGCGTCGATGGGCAGGACGTGCCGCGCATCGTCTTCACCAAGGGCGGCGGCATCTGGCTGCCCGACATGAAGGACCTGGACTGCGAGGTGCTGGGCCTGGACTGGACGGCCAACCTGGCCCGCGCCCGCGCCATCGTCGGCGGCGAGGTGGGCGGACCCGGCAAGGCGCTGCAGGGCAACATCGACCCCAATGTGCTGTTCGCACCGCCCGAGCGCGTGGCCGAGCAGGCACGCGCCGTGCTCGACAGCTTCGGCGCTCCGCACACCGACAGGACCACCACGGGCCCCACGCACATCTTCAACCTGGGCCACGGCATCAGCCAGTTCACGCCGCCCGAGCATGTGGCGGCCCTGGTGGAGACCGTGCACAGCCATTCGCGCGCCCTGCGCCAGCGCTGAGCGAGCCGCCTCCCCGCCCCCGCTTCTCCCGAACCCCAGGGCCGGACGCCAGCGCAGCGCCGGCCCCTGCCGGGGCCGCCAACGGCCCGGCAAGGCCCCGCTGTCCACAAGCCGGGTACCCGACAGCCGCTTGCTGCACAAGATGGCCACAGACCATCTTATGCACAGAAAAATCCGAGCGAGGCCCTAGGAGTGGCAGTTGTCATCCGCGCCTGCACGCCGGCGACATATCGATATAAGCCATTGTTTTTGAATAATTTTTTTGATAGCAACATTTTCAGCATGCACCGATTGGCAAGGCCGGATAAGCAGGTGCATGCCCATAGATCCGAATAATCCCCACAAAGTTATCCACAGAAATTGACGATATACCCAGAAACCCGCAGTCACCGGCCGGGGCGTCTGGTGTAGAACGCCGCACCCAGGTCCCGGGCAGCGCCAAAGGCTTATGCTTGGCGGCTTGGTTGCTGCAGGCCCTGCCGTGCGGCGCCCGCGTTTTCAGGCCCCGCTTTCCCCGCATTCGCATGTCCCTCCCCGCCCACACCGTCCATGTCGCCGTCCAGACGCCGGCGCACAGCGCCGTGGGCGAACTGCTGAGCTACACCTGCGACCAGCCCCTGGAGGCCGGCACCCTGGTGCGTGTGCCCCTGGGTCGCCGGGACCTGCTGGGCGTGGTCTGGGACGCCCCGCCCCGCCCCGCAGCCATGCCCGAAGGCGTGGAGCTGCGCCCCATCGCCGCCGTGCTGCAGGGCATTGCGCCGCTGCCAGCCGCCTGGCGCCGGCTGGTGGCCTTCGCCGCCTACTACTACCAGCGCAGCGTGGGCGAAATCGCCGTGACGGCCCTGCCCCCGCAACTGCGCGAGATGACGGCCGAGCAACTGGCGCGCCGGCTCAGGCCGACCAAGGCCGCGGCGAAGAGAGCGGCCAAGGCTGCAAAAGAGGAACAGGCGGAACAGGCGCCTGCATCAGCGCTCGCACCGGCCCCGGCCGCCGCAGACATTCCCCCCATCGTCCTCAGCGCCGAGCAGGCCGACGTCTTCACGCAGATCGCCGCCCATCCCGGCCCCTTTCTGCTCTTCGGCAGCACGGGCAGCGGCAAGACCGAGGTCTATCTGAGAGCCACCCAGGCCGCACTGGACGCCGACCCCGGCGCCCAGGTGCTGGTGATGGTGCCCGAGATCAACCTCACGCCCCAGCTGGAGCAGCGCTTCACGGAGCGTTTCGCGCCGCAGTACGGCGCCGCCTGCGTGGTCAGCATGCACAGCGCAATGACCAACCCCCAGCGGCTCAAGAGCTGGCTGGCCGCGCACACCGGCGTGGCGCGCATCGTGCTGGGCACGCGCATGTCGGTCTTCGCCAGCCTGCCGGGCCTGTCGCTCATCGTGGTGGACGAGGAGCACGACGCCAGCTACAAGCAGCAGGAAGGCGCACGCTATTCGGCGCGCGACCTGGCCATCTGGCGCGCGCGCGATACCGGCGCCAAGGTCATCCTGGGCAGTGCCACGCCGTCGCTGGAGAGCTGGCACGCCAGCCGCCCGCCCAATGCCGACGAGCCGCAGGGCGGCCGCTACCTGCGCCTGCACATGCCCAGCCGCATCGGCGCGGCCGCCCTGCCGCGCGTGCGCCTGGTGGACATGGGCCAGCAGCCGCGCAAGGCCGTGTTCTCGCCGCCGCTGATCGATGCCATCACCGAGCGCGTGCAGCGCGGCGAGCAAAGCCTGGTGCTGCTCAACCGCCGCGGCTTCGCGCCCGTGCTGTTCTGCGCCGACTGCGGCTGGAAAAGCGACTGCCCGCACTGCAGCGCCCACCAGGTCTTCCACAAGGCCGACCGCACGCTGCGCTGCCACCACTGCGGCTACACCCAGCGCGTGCCCATGGCCTGCCCTGGCTGCGGCAATCCCGACATCCTGCCGCTGGGCAAGGGCACGGAGCAGCTGGAGGAAGAACTGGCCCGCCTGCTGCGCAATGTGCAGCGCCCCGACCGCGAGCCCGCCCGCGTGGCGCGCATCGACGCCGACACCACGCGCGCCAAGGGCGCGCTGGAGGAGCAACTGGCCCAGGTGCATGCGGGCGACATCGACGTGCTGGTGGGCACCCAGATGGTGGCCAAGGGCCATGACTTCCGGCGCATCACCCTGGTGGCGGCCGTGCAGCCCGACAGCGCTCTTTTCTCCAGCGACTACCGAGCGCCCGAGCGCCTGTTCAGCCTGCTGATGCAGGCCGCCGGCCGCGCAGGGCGCGACGCGCACTACGTGGCCGCCCAGGGCAGCCACCCGGAGATGTGGATACAGACGCACGACCCGTCCCACCCCGTCTACACCGCGCTGCGCTCGCACGACTACCCGGCCTTCGCCGCGCGCCAGTTGCGCGAGCGGCGCGATGCGGGCATGCCGCCCTTCGCCTTCCAGGCCATCGTGCGGGCCGATGCGCGCACGCAGGAAGCCGCCCAGGCCTTCCTGGCCGCTGCGGCCGAGGCCGCCCGCCAGGCCGGCCTGCCCCATGTGGACGATGTCTTTCTCTACCCGCCCATTCCCATGTCCGTGCAGCGCGTGGCCAATGTGGAGCGCGCGCAGATGCTGATCGAGTCGGCCCAGCGGCCCGCCCTGCTGCGCTTTCTCTGGGCCTGGCAGGCGCACCTGCACTGGATCAGGGCACAGCCCGGGCACCGCGCCCTGGTGCGCTGGCTGGTGGACGTGGACCCGCTGGCCATCTGAGCGTGGCACGGCCTTTGGAACGGCCCCAAAAAACCTCAAGCCTTTCAGGCCTTGGGCGCAATCCCGCAAAGCGTTCACCGCTCCTTTTTCGGAAGCGCTTTTAGCGCATTCGCCGCACGGCTCCCATCGGGATTTGCGCTGATGCAGGCGGGGCATGTTTATTGCATCGTGCCGCATTCAGCCCACAAGGCTGGATCATTCAATGCCTTTCCAGGAGCGATACATGCCGTTCACCCCCTTCCGTATGACCTTGATGGCCGTCGCGCTTGCGCTGGCAGGCTGCGCGTCCCAGCCCGGCGCCAGCCAGGCCCCCGCAGCCGCAGCGCCCGCCACGGCGACCGCCCCTGCACCCGCTCCCACCGCACAGGCCGGCAAGCCCAACGTGGTCGTCCTGGCCACGGGCGGCACCATTGCCGGCGCGGGCGCCAGCGCCGTCAACAGCGCCACCTACACGGCCGCCAAGGTGCCCGTGGACAAGCTGCTGGCCGGCCTGCCCGAGCTGAGCAACATCGCCAACGTGTCCGGCGAGCAGGTCTTCCAGATCGCCTCCGAGAGCTTCACCAACAAGGAACTGCTGACGCTGGCACGCCGCGTCAACGAGCTGGCCAAGCAGCCCGGCGTGGACGGCATCGTCGTCACCCACGGCACGGACACGCTGGAGGAAACCGGCTACTTCCTGAACCTGGTGGTGCCCACCGACAAGCCCATCGTCATGGTCGGCTCCATGCGCCCCGGCACGGCCATCTCGGCCGACGGCGCGCTGAACCTGCTGGGCGCCGTGGCCACGGCCGCGTCCAAGGACTCGGCGGGCAAGGGCGTGCTGGTCAGCATGAACGACAACATCGACTCCGCACGCGATGTCGCCAAGCTCACCAACATCAAGACCAATGCCTTCGCCAGCCAGTGGGGCCCGCTGGGCATGGTGGTCGAGGGCAAGACCTACTGGTTCCGCGCCCCCGTCAAGCGCCACACCAGGGGCAGCGAGTTCAACATCGAGCAGATCACCGACCTGCCCGCCGTGGACATCGTCTATGGCTACGGCAACGTGCCCGCCACGGCCATCGACGCGCTGGGCAAGGCCGGCGTCAAGGCCATCGTGCATGCAGGCACGGGCAATGGCTCGGTGGCCGACCGCATCGTGCCCAAGCTCAACGAACTGCGCCAAAAGGGCGTGATCGTGGTGCGCAGCTCGCGCGTGCCGGCCGGCTTCGTGCTGCGCAATGCCGAGCAGCCCGATGACAAGTACGACTGGGTCGTCGCCCATGACCTGAACCCACAGAAGGCACGCCTGCTGGCCGCCGTGGCCCTGACCAAGACGCAGGACACGAAGCAGTTGCAGCGCATCTTCTGGGAGTACTGATAAAGCACCCCCTGAGGCGCTGGCGCGCCTTCCCCCTCTCTACTTGCTTCGCAAGGGAGGGGGACGACACCCTTGCTGCGGGGCGGCCCTTGCTCGGTGTCCCTCGCTTTGGGCCGCGCCGGTTTTTGCAGCCTCGTCCCAAGCCCCGTTCGCGGGGCTTTTTCTATTGCCGCTTGCTAGTTCGATGTGAACAGCGGGGTGAGGGGGCCTTGGGCGATGTGGCAGTGCGCTTGTTCCAGGGCCTGGGCGAAGGCGTCGGAGCGCAGGTAGGCGTATTCCACGGCGCGCTGGGCGCCTATGGCGTCGCCCTGGACGGGGGCGGTGGCGGGGTGGCACATCATGAGGCTGCCGGGCTGCAGCTGGGCCAGCCATTGGGCCATGTGGCGGCCATAGCCTTCGGGCGTGGGCTGGTCGAAGGCGTAGACGCCGCCGAAGCCGTGGTTGAGCGGCACGCCCTGGCGGCGCAGGCGACGGGTGGTGGTCCAGCCGCCCAGCAGGGCGATGATGGCGGCCTTGGGGTCGCGCCAGAGCTGGCCGGCCGGGGTGGTGGAGCGGACCCAGGGCAGGTCGTCGGCGTTGTCGCCATAGCGCTGGCGCAATTCCTGCACCAGCGCGGCGCGCACGCCGGGGAGCTGGTGCACGTGCTGGTGGCCGTCGATGAAGTCGGGGGCCATGCCCAGCGCGTCCTCGAAGGCGTCGAGCTGGCGGCGCCAGGCGTCGCGCATGGCGCCGCCGCCGAGTGCGCCGGCATAGGCGCGCGCGATCACGGCACCGATGCCGGCGGCGGGCTGCAGGCCGTGGCCTTCGGTCAGGTTGAAGTGCAGGCCCAGCGACAGGCGCGGGCGCAGCGCGGGCAGGCGCCTGGCGGCCTGCCTCCAGTGCGGCGAGGTGGTCATGCAGCTGGTGGCCGACAGCCGGCCCTGCAGCGTGAGCTGCTCCACGGCTTCATCGACCAGGGGGTGCAGCGCATAGTCGTCGGCGCACAGGACGACGGTTCTGGCCAAGGCCTTCTCCCCGTTGTTTCTGGCAGGTACGGTGTTCATGAGGATTCCTTGCGGCCGGGGGCCGCAAAGGCCCAGAACTTGGCGAAGACGAAGGTGCCCACCGCCACCAGCACCAGCACCAGGGCCAGGCTCCAGAAATAGTGCCAGTGCAGCCAGTGCAGGGCCACCCAGTACAGCAGCTCGTTGGCCACGAAGGAGGCACAGGCCACGGCGAAGTACTTGCCGGCCACGGCCCAGCCTTGCGCCCCGGCCTGCACGAAGGTGAACAGCGCATGGCCGTTGTAGCTGACCACGAAGGCCACGAGAAAGGCCAGCACGTTGGCATGCAGCGGCGCCATGCCCACCCGTTGCACCAGCAGGGCGACCACGGCCAGGTGCGTGGCGGCCGCGCAGCCCCCTACCAGCACGAACTGCAGCGCCTGCGGCAGGCGGCGCAGCTGTGCGATCACTTCGTGCATGGCTAGTCCCGTGGCGCCAGCGGGCTGCGGTCTTCGTCGCGCGCCAGCAGGTAGGTGGGAC
This sequence comes from Delftia sp. GW456-R20, assembly GCF_001622915.1. Lineage (NCBI taxonomy): Bacteria > Pseudomonadati > Pseudomonadota > Betaproteobacteria > Burkholderiales > Comamonadaceae > Delftia > Delftia sp. GW456-R20. Next base: position 3,584,086 of record NZ_LWCN01000004.1, read on the forward strand.
GGCGCTTGACCTCGTCATAGATCCGGCCGATGTACTCGCCCAGGATGCCGATGGACATCAGCTGCACGCCCGAGAACAGCATGATGCTGGCCGCCAGCGTGGGCCAGCCGTCCAGCGGGTTGCCGAAGATCAGCGTCTCCATGGTGATCCACAGGCCGTAGAGCAGGGCCGCCAGCGAGATGATCCCGCCCACCACGCTCCACACGCGCAGCGGCAAGGTGGTGAACGAGGTCAGTCCCAGCAGGGCCAGCGAGCCCAGGCGCCGGAAATTGAAGCTGGACGCCCCGGCCGTGCGGTCGGCCGGCACGAACGGCAGGGCCGCGGCCTTGAAGCCCACCCAGGCGTACAGGCCCTTCATGAAGCGGTGGCTCTCCGGCAGGGCCTTGAGCGCGTCGGCCACGCAGCGGTCCAGCCAGCGGAAGTCGCCGGCATTGGGCGGGATCTTCACCAGGTTGCCGGCATTCATGAGCCGGTAGAACAGATTGGTGCCCACGCGCTTGGCGCCGCTTTCGGCGCCCCGGTCGGCGATCACGCCATAGACCATGTCGTAGCCGGACTGCCACAGCTCGCACATCTGGGGCAGCATCTCCAGCGGATGCTGGAAGTCGGCGTCGATCAGCACAACGGCGTTGCCGCGCGCATGGTCTATGCCGGCCGACAGCGCCGCCTCCTTGCCGAAGTTGCGCGACAGCGCCAGATAGCGCACGGGCAGTTCCTGGGCCATGCGCAGCGCGATCTCGTGCGTGGCGTCACGGCTGCCGTCGTTGACGACGATCAGCTCGTAGTCGGGCGTCAGCGTGCGCACCGTCGCGTCCAGGGCGCGCAGGAACGCCTCCAGGTTGCCCTCTTCATTGTGGGCTGGCACCACGCAGCTCAGCCGCAGCGGGGGGCGCGGCAGCATCCCCTTGGGAGCGGCCGGAGCAATGTCAGCATGCAATTCGGTCATAGGCCAGCATTGTCAGCGGGCTGGCTGCCCGCGCGCGGCAACACGTCAAAAACCGCATAGGCATAGGGACTGGGCCGAGGAAAACGCCAGCCCGAGCGTTGCACCGTGAGCACACGCGCCTCCTGCGGCAGGCCCAGCTTCGCCAGCCAGGCCTGCGCCTGCTGCTCGCAGTCGCGCGATTTCGCGGTCGGGCCGGGCTCGCTGGCCACCGGGCCGCGCGGGCACAGCAGCAGCCCGGGCTGCTGGCGCCAGTCCGGCAGCGCCAGCACGCGCGCATATTCGCTGTCGGGCAGGCCGGGAATGGTGCGCAGATGCGGCTGGGCATAGAAAGACAGCATGGCGTTTTCCGCCCAGTCGCCGCCCACCCACTGCAGCGGCTGCTGCGGGTGGCGCTGGTTCCAGGACAGCACGATGGCCTGCGCCGCATCGGCCGCGGGGCGGTAGTAGTCGGAGCTGCTCTTGCGCGCATTGCCCCAACCCGCGGCCACGCCAATCACCAGCACCACGGCCATGCTCGGCCACCAGGCGCAGCGCAGCGCGGCCAGGGCGGCCTGCGTCACGGCGGGCGCCTCGGCGTCCAGGTTGCGCAGCCACAGCAGCACGAAGGCATAGCCGATGGGAATGGCCCAGGGCGTGGACAGCTCCACCACGCCGGTGGCGCCAAAGCCCAGCGTCGCAAGCCAGGGCATGAGGGCCAGCCAGAACAGCGTGTCGCCGCGCCCCTGCCAGCACCAGCTGCGGCGCAGGAAACGCGCACTCCAGCGCAGCCAGCCGCCGCCTTGCTGGCGGGCCTGCATGAAGCCATACACCAGGCACACGGCCAGCCAGGCCGGCAGCCAGTAGAAGATGGGCGCCAGCGCAAAGCGCAGCACATAGCCCCACACCACCTGCCCGCCGCCCTGGTCCATGGCATAGCCCAGCGTCACCCACTGGTGGTGGGCAATCCAGGCCACATGCGGCGCCAGCGCCAGGCCAAAGGCTGCCAGCGCCACGTAGGGCCGGGGTGTGAGCAGCCACTGGCGCCCTTCACGCACCAGGAAGATGGGCAGCAGGAAACCGGCCAGGAACACGCCGCTGTAGTACTTGCTGAGCATGCAGGCGGCCGAGACCACGCCCAGCGCCACGCTGAAGGCCACGCCGCGCGCGCCCTTTTCCTGCCAGCTGGCCAGCAGCAGGGCCGCCGCCCAGGGCCACAGGGACAGCAGCTGGCTGTTGGCGTTGAACTTGCCGGCCAGCGTCGTATACGGAAAGCACCACAGCAACAGGGCCGCGCCCAGCGGCGCCAGGCGCGCCAGCCCCAGGCGCCTGCCCAGCACGTAGACGCCCCAGATGCCCACGCCCACATTGGCATAGGACAGCAGGCGATAAAAGCCGTCGTTCTGCGGGAACACCATGAACCACAGGCCGACCACCCAGGCGAAGAACGGCGGATGCTTGTGCGTGCCCAGCTGCAGCGGCTGGGCCCAGGCATAGTTCTCCAGCATGTCGTGGTAGCCGTCCAGATTGCCATTGGCCAGCCAGGACACCAGGGCCCAGAGCAGGCAGGCCAGCGTCACCATCCAGAGCAGGGCCGCGCCCGTGGGAACGCCTGCCGGGGCAGAGGGGGAGGATTTCATGCGATCCCGTCGAGGTGGTGAAAAAACATGGGCGGGATTGTAGTGAGCACCAGCATGCCCGTGCGCCCCGGGCCTGCCGCTCAGGTGTGCCCGGGCCTGCTCAGGTCATCAGCGCCACGGCGCCCGAGAAGCTCAGGAAGGCCAGCACCGTGGACACCAGGATGATGCGGGCCACGCGCCCGCCGTGCGCCCCGAAGCGCTCGGTCAGAAGCGAGACATTGCTGGCGCTGGGCAGCGCAGCCAGCAGCACCAGCGCCACAAAGGCCTCTTCACCGAGCGGCAGGCCCAGCGCCATGGCCGCGCGGGCCATGGCCCAGACCAGCAGCGGGTGGACCAGCAGCTTGGCCAGCGCAATGGGCACGTAGTCGCGCGCAGCCACGCGCTCGTGGCTGTTCATCTGCGAGCGCGCCAGCACGGCGCCAATGGTGAACAGCGCCACGGGCGATGCCGCGCCCGCCAGCATGGCCACGGTGCGGTCGATGGGGCCGGGCAGCGTCCAGCCTGCCGCCGAGGCCACGCCACCCAGCACGATGGCCCAGGGCATGGGATTGGCGGCCATGCCGGCAAACGCCCTGCGCAGCGCCACGGACACGCCATGCCCGCCCGGCAGCCCCAGGCGCGACAGCGCAATGCACAGCGAAGTGGTCACCACCATGTCGATGGCCATGGTGACGATGACCGGGCCCGCCGCACGCTCGCCCAGCAGCGCCACCAGCATGGGCACGCCCATGAAGCCGGTATTGGGGAAGGCCGCCACCAGCGCGCCAAAGGCTGCATCGTTCCAGCCCACGCGCCGCACGGTCAGCGCCACGGTGGCGCCCACCATCAGCAGCGCGCACAGCAGGTAGACCACGGTGACGCCCACATCCAGCAGCTGGGCAATAGGCGTCTGCGCGCCAAAGCGGAACAGCATGCAGGGCAGCGCGAAATACAGCACGAAGGCGTTGAGCCCCGGTATCGCCGCCTGCGGCAGCACGCCACGCCAGGTGGCCGCAAAGCCGCAGGCCACAAGCGCGAAGAAGGGGAAGGTGATCAGCAGGACGGACAGCACGCGGCGATTCTGGCAGCAAGCCGGTGCCGCTGCCGCGCGCCCGTGTCACCGCGCGGACGCCGGACGAAAAAAAACCTGCCGGAATCCGCATCCGGCAGGTCGGGCGTGAGCGCAACAAGCGCGTGCGCTTACAGCGCCAGGTCCTTCTCGACGTCCTGCACCTTGCGGCGGGCCAGCGCCAGATTGGAGCGGCTCTTGTCCAGCACCAGGTAGAAGAACACGCCTTCATGGGCGGCCACGGGCCGGATGATGTGGTACTGGTGCGTCAGGGTGATCAGGATGTCGTCGATGGCGTCATCGAGCTTGAGCATGCGCATGGTCTTGAGCTTGGCGCGCACCACCTCCGTGTTGCCGGCAGCGGCCAGCTCCATGTCGAGGCCGGAGCCCACGCTGCCCATGAGCATGCCGCTGGTGCTGTCCACCAGGGCCGCGCACAGGGCGCCATCGATGCCCAGCAGGCCGTTCAGAGAATCATGTATCGAAGCCATATGCCACCTTTTCAAATAGCAAGGGCAGGCTGTGCGATGGACCACCGCGCCCGCTCCTCGGGGGAAGAAAACCAAACTTCTGCAGCGGATGCCGCGGATCAGGAACGGGACAGTTCGGAGGCCACTTCGCCCGCCGCCCACAGCGCGCGGCCCAGCAGGGCGCTTTGATCGACCACCATGCACAGGATGGCCGGCTGGTTGCCGGCCACGGCCTGGAAGAGGACGGTGCCCAGCTCGGTCTCGAAGGTCAGCCGCCGGCAGGACTTGTGGCCTATCTCGGTGGCCACGGCCCTGGCCATGGCCATGAGCGAGCCCGCCATGGCCGACAGGCGCTCCGTCGGCAGTTCGCTCCTGACCCGCAGGGAGGTGATCTCGAAGCCGTCAGGCGTGCACAGCAAGGCGATGTGCACGCCCTCCAGGGGCGCCACCACGCGGTGGAGCACATCGCTGCCAGCTTCGATCAGAGAGGGAGGAATCCGGGGAAGCGTTGGTGTCTTCATACCTGACTTTGCAAGGAAAGCAAGGAAACGAGCACCCCCAGCGCATCCAGCAACTGCTGCCGGTCACGGGGGTCCGCCTGGATGACAGGCACTATACCGTGACCTCTGTCCGCCAAGGCGCTGCTGAATGCTTCCTGCTGTTGCTCGCTGGCATCACGGCAACTGACCACCACCACCAGGGGCCCGGATTCCAGGGAGGCGATCTCGGCCAGGCACTGTGCCGCGTAGTCCGGTGCGCGGGCGTCGCAGACATCCACCATCAGCAGCACGCCCACCGAGGCATTGAGCACCCAGCGGCGCACGAAGTCGAAGCGTTCCTGCCCCGGGCTGCCCACCAGCTGCAGCCGCTCTCCACCGCCCAGGTCGATCTCGCCGAACTCGGCACCCACCGTGGTGAACTCCTTGGAATGGGAGGCCCGGTCCAGATTGGGCACATCCGCCGCCGCCATCAACGCGCCGCACAGGCTGCGCAGCGCCGTGGTCTTGCCTATGCCCATGGGGCCCACCAGGCTCACCCGTACCAACCCGGCAGCAGGCTGCGCGTTCATCCACAGGCTCATGCCACTCCTCCGCGCCGGATCCATCCGGCCAGCTTTTGCACCCACTGGCGCGGCAGGCCGGCCACCGCGTCGGGCGCCTGTGCGCGGCTGCGGCGCAGCGGCGGGAGATCGTCTTCGCGCGCGGGCCGCAGGCTGCACTCCAGCAGGCTGCGCAGCCGGGGATGGCGCAGCAGTTCGGCCACGGCGCGAGCCTGCATGCCGCTGTGCTCGCACAGCAGGGCCACCTCCATGGGGCCACGGCACAGCATGGCCAGGGCACGCAGACATTCGGAGTTGTTCCACGGCGCGGGCAGCGCCACCCAGGCCTTGAGCTGGAAGCGGTAGCGGCAGTCCACGCCCTGCTGCTGCAGATCGTCCAGCGCCCGCGCCAGCGTATGCGACGTCGCCACCTGCTGGCGCACCGTCCAGTCCATGAGGAAGACGGCCGCCCGGTCCAGCATGTCGATCAGGTCGGACAGCGTGAAATTCATGTCCAGATAGGTGGCCAGTCGCTGCTGCGTGCGCTCCAGGTGCTGTCCCTGGGGCACTCCACCCACGTAGACCACGCAGGGCATCCACCCTGCAGCCTCGGGCGCGGGCATGTTGCCATCGACGACCAGCACCTGGGCGCTGACCAGGGGCACCTGCCGCCAGCCGCGCAGCGACTTGCGGGACGCCACGGCGAACAATGCCTCGAAACGCTGCTTGAGCAGAGGAGACCACAGCTCGGCAGCCAGGCCGATCTCGTCTGTAGTGCGAGCCATCTTTGACACCTCACCGGATAGGAACTGAAATGGACAAACCAGATTCGCCCGTGACAGAACATCGGCGAAGACTGATATTTTGGATAGTTTTTACACATTACTCACTTGATTTAATGTGAACTTTTCTATTTAGACCAACGCCGCCACAGTACGGACCAGAGTGGCCGCGAGATTTGTCGCCGAATTCCAAGGGTGCTTACACATGGCCTGATAGCCTCGATCCCCGAAGCGGTATGCTCCCGCTTCCCTCACTTTCACGCCTTTCCCCGCGCAACGCACCCATGTCCGCAGGACTCAATCTGGCCCAGCTCCAGGCCGTCCACTACACCGAAGGCCCCTGCCTGGTCCTGGCCGGCGCGGGCTCGGGCAAGACACGCGTGATCACGCACAAGATCGGGCGCCTGATCGAGATGGGCATGGCGCCGCGCCGCATCGCGGCCATCACCTTCACCAACAAGGCCGCAGCCGAAATGCGCGAGCGCGCGGCCGGCCTCATCGGCCGCCAGGCCAAGGACGTGCTGGTGTGCACCTTCCACGCCCTGGGCGTGCGCATGGTGCGCGAGGACGGCCATGTGCTGGGCCTCAAGCCCCAGTTCAGCATCCTGGACGCCGACGACGTGACGGGCATCCTCAAGGACTGCTCGGGCGGCACCACCGACCTGGCGACGGCGCGCCAGTGGCAGTGGACCATCAGCAACTGGAAGAACGCCGGCTGGGACAGCCGCAAGGCCCTGGCCATGGCCCAGGACGACAACGAGCGCAGCACGGCGCTGATCATGCAGCGCTACGAAGAGCGCCTGACCGCCTACCAGAGCGTGGATTTCGACGACCTGATCGGCATGCCCATGCGCCTGCTCAAGAACCACATCGAGGTGCGCGAGAAATGGCAGCGCCTGCTGGGCCATGTGCTGGTGGACGAATACCAGGACACCAACGCCACGCAGTACGAGCTGCTCAAGATGCTGGTGGGCAGCCGCGCCCACTTCACCGCCGTGGGCGACGACGACCAGAGCATCTACGGCTGGCGCGGCGCCACGCTGGACAACCTCAAGAAGCTGCCGGTGGAGTTCCCGCAGCTCAAGGTGATCAAGCTGGAGCAGAACTACCGCTCCACCTCGGCCATCCTGCGCGCGGCCAACAACGTCATCCAGCCCAACCCCAAGCTCTATCCGAAGACGCTGTTCTCGGAGCTGGGCGAGGGCGAGCCCGTGCGCATCGTGGACTGCGACACCGAGGAGCACGAGGCCGAGCGCGCCGTCGCCCGCATCCAGAGCCTGCGCGCGGCCAGCAACCCGCCGCCGGACTGGAAGGATTTCGCCATCCTCTACCGAGCAAACCACCAGGCCAAGCCCTTCGAGAAGGCCTTGCGCAAGGCCAGCATTCCCTACAAGGTCTCGGGCGGCACCAGCTTCTTCGACCGCGCCGAGATCAAGGACCTGTGCGCCTGGTTCCGGCTGTGGATCAACAACGACGACGACCCCGCCTTCCTGCGCGCCATCGGCACGCCCAGGCGCGGCATAGGCCACACCACGCTGGGCAAGCTGGGCGAGTTTTCCTCGCAGCACAAGCTCAGCATGTTCGGCGCCCTGTTCGCGCACATGCTGGAAGCGGCCCTGCCCAAGAAGGCGCATGACAGCCTGCTGGAGTTCGGCCGCTACATCAACGACCTCGAATACCGCGCCCGCCACACGCTGGGCGCCGAGCAGTCGCGCGGCTTCATGCTCGACTGGCTCAAGGAGATCGGCTACGAGCAGTACCTCTACGACAGCGAGGACAGCGAATCGGTCGCCGCCGCGCGCTGGAGCAACGTGCTGGAGTTCTGCGACTGGATGGCCCAGCGCGCCGGCGGCCAGATCGAGGACGCGGCGGGCACGACCACGCACACCGAGGTCAAGAGCCTGCTGGAAGTGGCACGCAACATCGCCCTGCTGTCCACCATCAGCGAGCGCGAGAAGGAGCAGGACATGGTCATCCTGTCCACCCTGCATGCCTCCAAGGGCCTGGAATGGCCGCATGTGATGCTGGTCGGCGTGACCGAGGGCATGCTGCCCTTCAAGCTCGACGACGACAACGGCCGCCAGCAGAAGGTCAGCGACGAAACCGCCCAGCGCCTGCAGGAAGAGCGCCGCCTCATGTACGTGGGCATCACGCGCGCCCGGCGCTCGCTGGCCGTGAGCTGGACCAAGCGCCGCAAGAAGGGGCGCGAGATGGTCTCCACCCTGCCCAGCCGCTTCATCAAGGAAATGGGCCTGGACGCCGCCACCTCGCGCGAGGACCCGCGCGAGAAGCTGCGCCAGCTGCGCGCCGAGTTCGCCCTCAAGGCGCAGCAGTCCACGCCCGCCGACTCCTGATTCCAGAAAGACACCGCATGCGTTTTTACCGCCCCGTTCTCAGCCTGGCGCTGGTGGCCGTGACCACCGCCTGCTCCAGCACGGACCTGCAGACCACCACCCGGCCCACCCTCCAGGCCGCGCCCAAGGCCGCCCGCGCTGCCACCGCCCTGCCACACGCCCCATGCCCCGGCGACGAGGAGATGAAGGACAGCCAGCTGCAGGGCGAATGGACGGGAACCGTCGAAGGCCAGTCCCAGCCCGTGCGCCTGCAGTTGGGGCCGCACCCCCAGTGGAAGGGCAACGTCAAGGGCACGATTGCGCGCGGCACAGACACCCGCCCCATGGTCGGCGACGTGGCCGATGACCACATCACGCTGGAAGAAAGCGCCGACGGCAAGCGCATCACCGCCACCTGGCTGGGCGATGTCGTCGAAGGCAGCTGCGCCCGCGAGATCCGCGGCAACTTCATCGAAGGCGACGATGCGGCGCCCCGGCCCTTCGTGCTGCGCAAGCTCGCGCCGTGACCGGCCCCCGAGCCTGCACACGAGCCCCCTGCCCCCTCTTCACGCATTACCCCTTACTCTTCGCTCCTTCCATCACCGGACCCAAGCCATGACGACTCCTACACACCTGGATCGCCGCAAGCGCCCAAGCCGCACGCCGACACCCCTGCAGTGGGCCCTGGCCATGGGACTGGGCGCCACGCCCTGGCTCGGCGCCCAGGCGCAGACCGCGCCCCGCCCCCTGGCCGAGGACGCCTGGCGCCAGTGCGCCGCCACCACGGACAACCAGTCTCGCCTGGCCTGCTTCGACACCTGGGCCCAGCAGCAGCAACCGCTGACCGCGCCGCCGGCCACCGGCTGGAGTGCCCCGGCCGCCAGCGCCGCAGCCGATCCTGGCGCCCTGCCCACGCCCGCCCCCGTGGTGACGGCCGACAGCGGCCAGGGCCTGGCGCTGCCCACCACCCCCACCAACGGCGGCTGCCGCGACCCGCGCTACAGCGAGCTGTCGCGCTACTTCGAGCTGGAACCGGGCAGCGACTGCGGCACCTTCAGCTTCCGCGGCTACCGGCCCATGTCCGTGTCCGTGGTGACGGCCGACCATGTCAACCGGCAGCCCACCACGCCCGGCAAGGACCCTGCGCAGTCGCAGCCCTACAAGACCGAGGAAATGCGCGTGCAGCTGTCCGTGCGCACCAAGGTCGCCCAGGGCCTGCTGACCAGCAGCACCTCGGCGGGCAAGGACTCGCTGTGGGTCGGCTACACCCAGCAGTCGTACTGGCAGCTGTTCAGCCCCGCCATCTCGCGGCCCTTCCGCAACACGGACCACGAGCCCGAGATCTTCTACGTCTACCCCACCGATGCCCGGCTGCCCTTCGGCTGGCGCTGGCGCTACAGCGGCGTGGGCCTGGTGCACCAGTCCAACGGCCAGAGCGATCCGCTGTCGCGCAGCTGGAACCGCTGGTATCTGATGACCGGCTTCGAGTTGGACAACCGCTGGCAGCTGCACGCCAAGGCCTGGCAGCGCATCCGCGAAAGCGCCGAGCACGACGACAACCCGCGCATCCAGGACTACATAGGCCGGGGCGAGGTGAAACTGGGCTGGAACGTCAATGCGCAGAACTATCTGGGCTTCACTGCGCGCGGCTCGCTGGGCCAGGGCCGTGGCTCCGGCCGCGTCGAATGGCTGCGCACCCTAGGCGAAGGATGGAACGGTGGCAAGAGCAATTTGCGCCTGCATGTCCAGCTTTTCAGCGGATACGGTGACAGCCTGATCGATTACAACTACAAGCGCACCGTGCTCAGCGTGGGCTTCAGTCTTCTGGACTTCTAGAAGACCGGCCCTCGCCGGGTACGCTTTGCCGCTTGCTCTTCGCGGGGAAGCCCCGTCCCGCTGGCTGCATTGCCAGCGGCCGGGGCCATGCGTCAGAATGCGCCGATGCCCCGGGCCTTTTCAGGCAGGCCCGGAACCCGCCCCAGAACGAACCGCGGAGGTCCGCCATGGATTTGCAATACCAGCTCAAGGCCGGCAGTTACTGCCTGTACGACATGCGCGAGACGCCCAGTGCCATCACGGGCGAGCGCCGCTGCCGGCTCAGGACCGAGCTGGTGGCCATTGCCTTCGACCTGGTCACGGGCCAGGTCCATGAGCATGGCTCGCCCACGCGCATCCATGCCTGGGCCCTTTGCACGCGCAGGCGGCTGCGCGCGGCCGGCGACTGGGACCAGGCCGACAGCATCGTCGTGGTCTCCGGACCCCTGCCGGTGGATGAGATCAACAAATGCCTGGGCATACGCGGCTACTGCCGCCGCATGTTCCAGCGCCTGGCCAGCCTGCCGCACGGCAAGCTGCAACCCCACGCGCATGCGCACGCTCATGGTGCCTACGGAGCTTACGGCGCCCATGCAGGCCGGCACCAGTCCCACCAGGGCCAGCAACGGCGGGCCGCCTGAAAGCCCGCGCGCACCCGGCCCCCCCCTCACTCGGGACCCAGGTCCTCTTCCCCTTCTTCATCGTGCGGCTCGGCATGCTTGACGATGGTCACAGGCAGCCGGCTGTTGCGTGCCACCTCGCGCGAGACCGAGCCGATCAGCACGCGCCGCAGGCCGCCCTGGCCCAGTGCGCCGATGATGATCTGCTCGCAGCCCGTGCTCTCGGCAATGTCGGCCAGCGCGGCGGCGGGCTCGCCCAGGCCGATCTCCACCTCGTAGGAAATGCCGGCCGCCCGCACCAGGGCCACGGCCGGCGCCACCAAGTGCATGCCGGCGTCCACGCTAGCGGCGGCAATCATGTCCGAGTCCTGCGTGGCCAGCTCGAACAGCGAGGCTTCCTGCTGCACATGGGCCAGCACGAAATGCGCCTGCAGGCCCTGGCGCACCAGGGAGATGGCGTGGTGCACGGCATCCAGCGAGGGCTCGGACCCATCGACGGCAATCATGATCTTCAGCATGCGGACCTCCTTTTTTGTAGCTGGCGAATCGCAACCACCCCAGTGTAGACGCGGGCCGGCTATGCCAGACGGGCTCCGGGGACAGTCGCGGAGCGTCCGACACGCACATGCGGCCATCTGGGACAATGGAGGGCTATGCTGCAATTCGACCTGCTCAAGACCGATCCCTCCAGCCACGCGCGCCGCGGCCAGCTCACGCTCAACCACGGCGTGGTGCAGACACCCATCTTCATGCCCGTGGGCACCTATGGCACCGTCAAGGGCGTGATGCCGCGCAGCCTGCAGGAGATGGGCGCGCAGATCATCCTGGGCAACACCTTCCACCTGTGGATGCGCCCGGGGCTGGACATCATGCAGAGCTTCGGCGGCCTGCACGGCTTCGAGAAGTGGGACAAGCCCATCCTCACCGACTCGGGCGGATTCCAGGTCTGGAGCCTGGGCGCCATGCGCAAGATCACCGAGGAAGGCGTGCACTTCGCCAGCCCGGTCAACGGCGACAAGCTGTTCATGTCGCCCGAAGTCAGCATGCAGATCCAGACCGTGCTGAACTCTGACATCGTCATGCAGCTGGACGAATGCACGCCCTACGAGACCAACGGCCACAAGACCACCGAGGCCGAGGCGCGCAAGAGCATGGAGATGAGCCGCCGCTGGGCCAAGCGCTCCAGCGACGAGTTCCAGCGCCTGGGCAACCCCAATGCGCTGTTCGGCATCGTGCAGGGCGGCATGTACGAGAACCTGCGCGAGGAATCGCTGCAGGCCCTGGTCGAGATGGACTTCCCCGGCTACGCCGTGGGCGGCGTCTCGGTGGGCGAGCCCAAGGACGAGATGCTGGCCATCATGGCCCACACGCCCCACCGCCTGCCGGCCCACAAGCCGCGCTACCTGATGGGCGTGGGCACGCCCGAGGACCTGGTGCAGGGCGTGGCCGACGGCGTGGACATGTTCGACTGCGTCATGCCCACGCGCAATGCGCGCAACGGCACCATCTTCACGCGCTATGGCGACCTGAAGATCCGCAACGCACGCCACAAGACCGACCACCAGCCGCTGGACCCCAGCTGCACCTGCCATGCCTGCGCAGGCACCAGCGGCGTGAGCTGGGAGCAAGGCGGGCGCGACGGCTTCTCGCGCGCCTACCTGCACCACCTGGACCGTTGCGGCGAGATGCTGGGCCCCATGCTCACCACCATCCACAACCTGCACTACTACCTGAACCTGATGCAGGAAGTGCGCAATGCGCTGGAGGCGGGCAACTTCACTGAAATGCGCGCACGCTTCAAGGCCGAGCGCGCCCGGGGCGTCTGACGCCCCCCAGCCGATTGCTCGAGTCGCTCAGGTCACTCAGGTCACTCAGGTCACTCAGGTCACTCAGGTCACTCAGGTCACTCAGGTCACTCAGGTCGCCAGGTCCTTGAGCGACCAGGACACGCCGGTCTCGAAGCCGGCGCGCATCTCGTCGGCCACGCGCTCCAGCTCGTCCAGAAACAGCCTCATGGCGGCTGCCTTGGTGTAGCCGATGCGCTGGTACAGGCAGCCGGGCAACTGCGCGCCGGCGTCATGCAGGGGCCGCCAGAGCAGGCGGCCGGCCGCCACATCCTCGGCCACGTTGTCGGGCACCAGGAATCCCAGGGCCGTGCTGCCGGCCACCAGGCGCCGCACCATGGGCACGGAGCTGGTCTCCACCAGCGGCCGCTGCTGGTGCAGGGCCGCGCTGTCCATCTGCTCCAGCATGCTGCGCAGCTCCATGCCCGGCGCCATCAGGATCAGCGGATAGTCCACGCAATCGCGCAGGCGCAGCAGGCGCGGCTCGGTGGCCAGCGGATGGCCGGGGGCCATCACCGCGCCCAGCGGCTGGGGCCAGGCGCGCACCTCCTGCACGCCGGGCGGCGGCGGGCGGCGCAGGCAATAGGCCACATCGATCTCTCCCTGCGCAACGCCGCGCAGCAATTCCTCGCCCGTGCCCGAACGCACGCTGAAGGTAATGCCCGGATAGCGCCCGTGCAGGCTGGCGATCACCAGGGGCAGCAGGTACTCGGCCGTGGCATGGGACACGCCCACGCGCACATGGCCCCGGCGCAGGGCGCGCAGGTCCTCCACCTGGGCCAGCGCGTTGTCGAAGTCACGCTGGCTGCGCCGCACGGCCGCCAGCATCAGCTCCCCGGCCGTTGTCAGCTGCATGCCGCGCGGCAGGCGGTCGAACAGCGGCACGCCGACCTGGGCCTCCAGATTGAGGATTTGCTGGTTCACGGCGGCCGCCGTCAGGTGCAGCGTGACGGCGGCCTTGCGCACCGAGCCACGGCGCGCCACCTCGTCAAAACAGCGAAAGGCCTGGGAGATTGCGGGCATGGCGCGGAGTGTAAATTTTTATCTGACACCTCATCCAAAACAAACAGCTATTCCTGACGCTTGCGACTGCCTAGAGTGGCGCTCATTCCCGGCCTCCTTTGAAAGCAGCCCATGGCAAGCACCGTAGACCAAGTCACCCAGCGCCGCCGCGGCGTCGGACTCATCGCCCACGACCCCGCCCTCTCGGCCGGCGGCTACACCCTGATCGCGCCGCAGACGGCCGACGGCCATGTCTACCTGGTGGACATCGAAGGCCGCGTGGCCCATGAATGGAAGCTGCCCGTGCGCGCGGGCCGGCACGCCGTGATCCAGCCCAACGGCAACCTGGGCTACAACGGCAACCACCCCCGCTCGCCCGATCGCTATGCGCCGTGGTCCATGTGGCATGGCGGCGATTTCTACGAGGTCACGCCGCAGGGCGAGATCGTCTGGCGCCACGAGGACCCGGACCACCACCATGACGCGCAGTGGCTGCCCAACGGCCATCTGCTCTATGCCGCCTGCGCGCCCGTGCCTGCGGGCTTTGCCGAGCGCGTGCCCGGCGGCACCGCGCATGGGCCCGGCGAGGTGATGTACGGCGACGTGATCCGCGAAGTGGACCGCAGCGGCCGCCTGGTCTGGGAGTGGAAGGCCTGGGAGCATCTGGCGCCCCAGGACTTCCCCATCCACCCGGGCTTCGGCCGCTACCACTGGCCGCTGGTCAACGGGCTGGGCGTGAGGGCCGACGGCAGCGTGCTCATGAGCCTGCGCACCACCTCCGGCATCATTGCCGTGGACAAGGCCAGCGGCGCGGTGACGCTGCACATTCCACCCTCGGTGGTCTCGCACCAGCATGCGCCCGTGGCGCTGGACAACGGCCACATCCTGGCCTTCGACAACGGCAACTTCCGCGAAGGCGCCCATGTGGCCTTCTCGCGCGTGGTGGAGATCGATCCTGCCGACCACCGCCTGGTCTGGAGCTACCAGGACGAGATGGTCAACGCCTTCTACACCGCCTTCATGGGCAATGCCCAGCGCCTGTGGAACGGCAACACCCACATCACCGAATCGGCCACGGGCCGGCTCTTCGAGGTCACGCCTGCGGGGGAGGTGGTCTGGGAATACATCCTGCCCTGGTTCGCCGAGTACCCCGATGCCGCAGCACGCCGCACCGGCCCCGGACGGCTCAACAGCGTGTTCCAGACCTGGCGCTACCACGCGGACCAGTTGCCCTGGCTGGGCGCCGCCGGGAGGCTGTCATGAGCCTCAACCGCAGGCAACTGGCGGCCTGGATGCTGGGCGCGCCCTGGCTGTCACCGGCAGCCCGTGCGTCCACGGCTGGGGCCGACGCCTGGCCCAGCCAGCCGCTGACCGTGGTCGTGCCCTTTTCGCCGGGCGGCAGCGTGGACGTGGCCGCGCGCCTGGTCATGCCGCGCCTGGCGGAGCGGCTGCGCCAGCCCGTGGTCATAGAAAACACCGTGGGCGCCTCGGGCACCATCGCCACCCAGCGGGTGATCAAGGCCAGGCCGGACGGTCATACCGCGCTGTTCGGCGTGGCCAGCTGCGTGCTCATTGCACCTCTGGTGTCGCCAGAGCGCTTCCGGTATGACGGCCTCAGGGAACTGCTGCCCGTGGCGCCCGTGGCCTCTTCGGCCTTCGTGCTGGCAGGCCGCCCCGACCTGCCGGCCACCACGGCGGCCGAGCTCGTGCAGCTGTCGCGCCAGCAGCCGGGCCGGCTGACCGTGGGCACCGATGGCGTGGGCACCAGCCTGCACCTGACCGCAGAAATGCTCCAGCAGCAGGCCGGCCTGTCATGGACGCATGTGCCCTACAAATCCGGCCCGCAGGCGCTGACCGAGCTGGCGGGCGGGCAGATCGACCTGGCCGTGCTGCCCGTGGCCCTGGTCCAGTCCTTCGTGCGCGAAGGCAAGCTGCGCGGCCTGGGCGTGACCTCGCGCCTGCGCGCCGCCACCTTGCCGCAGACTCCCAGCCTGCAGGAAACGCCGGTCTGGCAGTCCTTTGATGTCGAGGCCTGGCAGGGCCTGCTGCTGCCGGCCCGCACCGACGCCCGCATTGCCGAGCGCCTGGCCCGGGAAACCGCAGCCGTGCTGGCCGAGCCGGATCTGGTGCGCAAGCTCGCCGACGCCGGCTTCAAGCCCATGGCCATGGAGCAAGCCCAGTTCATTGCCCACCTGGAGCGGGAGAGAAAGCTGCTGGAGGCCACGGTGCACGCCGCCCGCCTGCAAGGCACAGGCTGACCCGGCCAGGCCCGGCCCGGCCAGGCGCTGCTTGCGGTGCTACTGCAGGGCGCCGGGCGAGACAAACAAGAGGTCGGCCATCTGCACCAGGGTCCGGCCCCGGGTCAACGGGTAGGAGGGCGAAGGAGACAACGCGCGCGGCTGCAGCCGGAAAAAGGCCTTGCCGCCACAGCGCTGGCCCAGCATCTCGAACTCGGCGCCTTCCAGGCGGCAGTCCACCTGCAGGCCCGGTGCGGGCTCATGGGCGATGCCAGACAGCTGCGACAGGCGCTGCAGCGCATCGGGCTCGGGCAGCACGGTGGTTTCGGCACTGCCATCGACATGCTGGACATGCACGGGCCGGCCAGCCAGGACCTTGAGCGGATACACCAGTTCCAGGCCTGCCCGCCCGGCGCGCAGGCCCCGCTGCAGGCCGCCGTCGACATCCCCCTGGGCACGCGCCCAGCACGTGAAGCTCAGTCCGCGCGCCGAACCCACGATGCGCACGCGCCAGGCCAGGCTCAGCTCCTCGCAGTCCACCACCGTTTCGTAGAAGGCCTCAAAGCGGCCGGCCCGCTCGCGCAGGCTCAGTTCGCCCGCGCCATGCACACAGCGGTCACCTTGTCCGTCGCGCGCCACAAAGGCCATGGAGCGCAGGATGTCGACGCCGCCATAGCGGACATTGCGCAGGCCGCCGTCGGCCAGTTCGGCGCGGAGCGGGCCGGCCTGCAACTGGCGGGGGCCAGACTGCAGATGCCTATCCCAGCCTTGCGCAGACACCACGATGCCAGCGCCCTCGGGCCCGTTGCCGGCGATTTCAGCGAACCATTGGTTCATATTTGCACCCTTGTCCATTCCGAGCATGGATGCCGATGCTATGGACGATCGGTGCGCATGAATAACGATGTTTTCTGTCACCCGTCGTGAGCTGCACTCACAAGCGGTCAGGCATTCCGGCATCAGTCCGGGGGGCCGGGGCGCCGCTCAAGGCCTGCGGGGCCTGCTGCGGCTCCAGCACGGTGCAGTTGCGCCCCTGGGCCTTGCCACGGTAAAGCGCCGCATCGGCGCGCGCAATGGTCGCCTCCACCGACTCGCCCGCGCGGTACTGCGCGGCGCCCAGCGTGCAGGTGACGCGGGCGCCCTCGCCCAGAGTCTGCGTCCACGGGGCTTCGGCAATGCGCAGCCGCAGGCGCTCCAGCAGCTCGCTGGCCTGGGCCAGGTCGGTGTCGGGCAGCACCAGCAGGAACTCCTCACCGCCATAGCGGCCCACGCCATCGGTACTGCGCAGCTGCGACTTCAGCAGCGTTCCGAAGGCGCGCAGCACGCGGTCGCCGCCCTCATGGCCAAAGCTGTCGTTGATGCGCTTGAAGTGGTCTATGTCCAGCAGCGCCACACACAGCACCGTGCCGCGGTCGTGGGCGGCGGTGCGCACCTCGTGCAGCCGCTCGATCACGCCCCGGCGGTTGCTGATGCCGGTCAGGTCGTCATGGCGCAGCAGGGCCTCGATCTGCGCCAGCGCCGTGGCCAGCTTGTCATTGGCGATGCCCAGCCGGTACTGCATGCTGCGAAAGAAGGTGGCCTGCACGCTGCAGCGCACCACGGCACCGAGCACCACTCCGAAGGCCAGCAACTGGCCTGCAGCCGTGTCCGTGGTCATGCGCATCAGCGGCCCCCGCCAGAGAATGATGGCCGCCACGGCGATGAGCGTGCCGATCCAGGTCAGCCAGAAGCTCGTGCGGCTGCGCGCCAGGAAACCGTCGGCGCTGAAGGCGATCAGCATCACCATGGACTGGAACGCCAGCGCAGGGGCTGCCATGACCATGCCCAGCACGCCGATGATGGACACCAGCTGGTGCGTGAGGAACATGCCGGGATCGCGCAGCCTGTGACACCAGTCGCTGGCATAGGCCCAGGTGATGAAGCCCATGCCCGCCGCCACCCACAGTCCATAGCCCAGCACCACGGCCCAGGGCGCATAGCCGGCCCAGGCATGGCCCAGAAACAGCAGCAGCGCATAGATATGGCTGACCAGCACGGAGATGTGCAGTTGCCAGGTGCGGCGCTTCCAGCGCTCCAGGTGCAGCGCCTCGTCCACCAACGGCGACGCCGGCTTCGGCCCCCACAGGAGACGGTCCGGGAAATTCCGAGAAATGGAGGAAAGCACGGGCATGCGAAGAAGCGCGGCGGGCCGGCGGCCCTCATGGGCGCCCATTGTGACCGCATCCGGGAAATCCCGGGGATTGCATCCTTCTCGCCTAGGAGGTACGTGGCGGCCGCACGTCCTCGGCCACCACGATCTGGTTGCGCCCGCAGGCGCGGCCATGCGCGAGGGCCGCTTCGGCACGCTGCACCAGCCGCTCCGAGGTTTCGCCCGCCTGGAACTCCGCCACGGCCAGGGTCAGGGTCAGCGGGTCCTTGTCGGGGTCGGGGATGGGCTTTTCGCTCCAGTGCTGCTGGCGCACGCCCTCGCGCACGCGCTGCAGCGCCCAGACGGCCTGGACGGAGGCGGTATCCGGCATCACCAGCATGAAGGTGTCATCGCGGTAGCGGCCTATGCCGTCCACCGTGCGCAGGTGCGTGACCAGCAGGCCGCTGAGCATGAGCAGCACCCGCTCCTGCAGCGATGGTCCCTTGTGCGGCGGGTGCACGCCCGCACGCTCCACCCAGGGGTCCAGCTCCAGCAGCACCACGCAAAACGGTTCGGGCTTGCGCGCATGGCGCTCGCGCAGGCCATCGACGGCATCCATCAATCGCGAGTAGTTGGCCACGCCGGTCAGCGTGTCGCGCCCCGTGGGCAATTGCAGCGAGCCCACGCGGGTCTGCAGCTGCTGCACATCGTCGGCCAGCTGGCCGCAGTAGCTGGACAGCTGCGCCAGTTCCTCGGTGTACTGGCGCTGCATGCGGCTCAGTGCCTGCCACAGGGCCAGCGCATGCACGGCCAGCGGCAGCAGCACGCTGGCCAGCCACAGAATGCGCACGGCGACCGAGCCCGGTGCCATCTGCGGCATGGGCCTGGCCACCACCACGGCGCAGAGCATGGCCAGCATGGCGCACAGCAGCACGATCTGGCCTGCGGGCAGGTGCAGCGCCTGCTCGCGCTCGCCATCCCAGGGCAGCCAGGCGATGGCGGCCAGCCACAGCAGGGCAGAGGCCCAGGCCAGCGAGGGCTGCCAGGCCGCCAGCAGCAAGGCCATCGTGGCCTGTATCCAGCCGTGGCCGCGCAGCGTCCGGGTCAGCGGCAGGCCGGCAGCATGGCAGCGCCAGACCCAGGCCATGCCGGCCAGGGCCGACAGCGCGGCGTAGGCCGCCCAGGCTTTCCATGAAGAAGGGCCGGCCAGCACATGGCCGGCCAGCAGGGCAGCCCCCACGGCCCAGGCCGCCAGGGGAAGAAGATGGGCGGACGCGCCGGCCGGTGGGTGGGCGGGCTGCGCTGGCGTGTGTTGTGGGGGATACGGCAGCTGGCGTGACATGGCATCCTCGCTGAAGACATCTGCGCCCCGGCCGAGCGCGCAAGCCATGGTGTACCACAACCCCGCGCAGCTTCAAGGGTCTTGCCGGCTCCGGCCGACACCGCCACAGCCGCCGCCAGGGCCACTTCAGGCGGGGGTCAGGCGGGCTCAGCCAGACTCAACCCGGTGCCGGCCCGGCCTCCTGCACGGGAGGCAGGGGAGCCACGGCAGGCGCAGCAGACGTGGAAGGCAGCACGGCTCCCGGCTTCCTGCGGTTGCCATCGGCCTGGGTGCCGCAGCTGTGGCAATAGTGCACAAAGGCGCTCTTGCGGGTATTGCAGCTGCCGCAGCGGTCGAACAGGCCTATGCCGCAGTGGGGGCAGAAATCGATGGCGCCGTCCTTCAGGTCCACGGGGCGCTCGCAGCCCGGGCATACGCCCTTGGCCAGGCGGGCCAGGGCCACGTCGTAGCCCAGTTCCTGGCGCCGCTGCGTCTCGGGCAGTGACTCCTGCTGCTTTTGCCGCTCCAGGTAGCGGTTCAGGCCCAGAATGGCCGCGCGCCCCAGCAGCACCGTCACCACGATGCCGACCACATAGCGCACGTAGCCGCCGTAGTCGGGCAGGTAGGGCACGAGTTCGACGAAGAAGGCGAACAGCGCAAAGAAGATGAAGCCCCAGACAAAGGGCCACCAGGTACTCTTGCGCTGTTTGGCGAACAGCCAGCCGGCCACCAGCAGCAGGGGCAGGGTCAACGCCAGGCGGTAGAGGAAGACGCGCAGCTCGATGGCGCGCATCTCCTTGCGCCAGGCCTCCATGGCACCGTCGCGCAGACCGTCCCACTGGCGGTTGGCGGCGTCCAGGCGCTGGCGTGCCTGCAGGCTGGCGTCCTGCAGCCGCTCCACGGCAGCGCGTGCGGTGTTCTCTTCCTGCTTGATGGCATCCAGCGCCTGGGTGCGCGACAGCAGCTCGCTGTCCTGCTCGGGCCGGGCCGTGGCGCGGCGCGTGGCCACCCAGTTGTCGAAGGTCTCGCGCGCCGAGCGGTAGCGCGCCTGCGTGGCCTGGTACTTGAGGCGCGCGTTCTGCAGCGCCGTCTCCGCCTTGTCGTGATCGGCATCGGCGGCCTTGATCTCGGCCTTGACGGGCTCGGCCGCAGCGGGCGCGATGAAGTCCTCCACCGTGCGCGGCGACTCGACCTGGGGCAGATCCCCCACCACCAGGCCGCCCAGGCCGATGAGGAAGGACGCGAACACCACCGCCACCAGCCACAGGCCTCGGCGGAACCATTTTTCGGGCAGACGCAGGGCCTTGCTCATGGGGAAACTCCTGTTTCAGTGTCCTGCGGCCGAGGAAGACCGCAGGCGGAGGAAAAGCCGGCCTGGCTCAGGGCAGCACGCGCACCGGACCCGCCAGCTGGCTGCGCTGCAGCCACTGCGTCACCGACTCCACGGTCACGGTCTCTATGCGGCTGGCATAGCGCTTGTCGTTGGGATGGTCGTCGAAGGCGATGTTGGCAGCCGTCACGCGCCCGCCCAGCCGCGACAGGGCGCGGATGACCAGCACGCCGGGCTCGTAGCCCTTGAACTGCAGCCAGGCCTGGGCCTGCTCGCGCCGCTGCACCGTGGCCGGCTCCATGGCGGCGGCCAGGGTTTCGGTGGCCCACTGGTTGGACTGCTGGTAGCGCTGGCCCCAGGCATAGCTGACCATGCTGTAGGGCTCGTGCTGCAGGCGCAGCACGGTCTGGGGCTGGGTCAGAAAGGTCCACAGCGCCTGCTGCACGGCGGGCGTGGGCACCTGAACGCCGGCCTCGTAGCGCCACAGGTCGTCCAGGAAGAACTCGCCCAGGCCCTGGCGGTAGACATGGCCGCCGGCCGTGCCGCATTCGTTGAGCTTGTGCGCCACGCGCCAGGGGCCCTCGGGGGTCCTGTAGGCCCAGCCGTAGTGCGAGTAGTGCAGGTCGTACTTGCTCAGGTCCTGGCCCACGCGCGCCAGCAGCACGACACGGGTGCCGTTCTTCGCATATTCGGCATCCAGCGCCTGGGATGTGCGCTGGGCCAGGTCCAGCCCCTTTTGCAGGGATTGGGGGGTGAGGGGCTTGTCCTCGCAGCTGCGGCCTGCATGGGCCGTGCCCAGCGCGGCGGCCAGCAGCAGCACCAGGCAGGCGGAACGGGCCACCGGGGAAAGGGAAAGAGACGGTTTCATGGCGGGCATCACAGGCGTTCGTTGTGCAGCAGGGCCTTGCCCATCTCGTTGGGAATGAAGGCCAGCACCTTGCCGGCCGCCGAGATGACAACGCCTGCGCCGATCACGCTGCAGGTCAGCACCGTGCCCACGGCATAGGCCGAGGCGGAGGCGCCCCGCCCCACCACTTCCACGCTGGCCTGGGCGCCATCGGAGGCACGCTCGAGCAGATAGACCGTGCCCGTGGCCGAGGCCTGCACCGCCTTCACGGTCAGCACCGCGCCGCCCACCGACAGCGCGGCCGGCAAGGCCACCACGGCGCCAGCGGCCGTCGAAGCCACCGAAGCCGTGCCCACCACGGAGGCCACGGGCAGCATGGACAGCGCCACGGAGGCCTCGCTTTGCGCATGGGCAGGCGCCATGGCCAGGGCTGCGCACAGCGCACCAGCGGCCAGCAGGGCACGCGGCAGGCGCGCGAAAACGGATTGGTTGACCATCATTGCTTGGACTCCTGGAAATGCGGGGAAGGGGTGGACATCACTCGGCGTCGGCCGGTTGCGCGGCCTCGCGGCGGCCATGCATGCGGGCCTGCGCCAGGTCGGCCTCGTGGCGGTCACGCAGCATCTTGGCCAGCGTGAAGGCGGTGGTGATGAGATAGAGCCAGCTCACGCCCAGGAAGGCCTTGTAGGTCACGTTGATGTCCATGCTCACCAGCCCCCAGCCGGTCAGCGCCATGGACACGGCAAAACCGCCCCAGACCACCAGCTTCCACATGGGCGTGTCGCCTGCGCCGCTGCGGCCGCCCTCGTTGTCCCGCACGAACTTGGCCAGCACAAAGGCGGCCGAGAGGCAGAACACATAGCCCATCACCATGAAGGCCTGCTCCAGCTGCTCGCCGGGCAGCCATGCCAGGCCGATGGCGCACAGCGAGACCGCAATGCCGAACGACACCCACACCTGCAGTTGCCAGGCCCGGGTATCACGCTGAACGACGATGGGAGAAGAGGACATTTGCCGAGGTGCCCCTCAAGGGCATTGGTTGAACACGGGACGCATGGTGCCCAGACGTAACTTGCGTGTCTGCATTCAACCGTAACAGTGGCCAGACACAGGCCATCGAGTATCTTCAAACGGTACTTTTCAAGTTTTTGACTGTTGTTTACACCCCAAAAAGTTCCTGCATGTGACACCACCACACAGGACATGGGGCGCGGCACCTGGGCGACAGGAACCCTGCGGCGCGCCACAGACAATGCGCCCACCCCGGCTGCAGTGCAGCGGGCAATCGCACGTTCGCCACGCTGATTGATGGAGATCTCCCATGACCAAACCCTTTGACCTCGTCGTCCACGGCGCCACCGGCTTCACGGGCCGGCTGGTGGTGGAGTACCTGCTCAGGCGCTACCCCGCAGGCAGTGGCCTGCGCTGGGCCATGGGCGGGCGCAATGCCGCCAAGCTCGCGGCCGTGCGCGACGAGCTGGGCGCGCCCGCCGATACCCCGCTGGTGGTGACCGACACCGGCAATCCCGCAAGCCTGCAGGCGCTGATGGAGCAGACCCGCCTGGTGCTGACCACGGTGGGCCCCTACCAGCTCTACGGAAACGAACTCGTGGCCGCCTGCGCCAGCGCCGGCGTGGACTATGTGGACCTGTGCGGCGAGCCAGCGTGGATGCGCCAGATGATCGATGCCCACGAGGCCGCAGCCAAGGCCAGCGGCGCGCGCATCGTGTTCTCCTGCGGCTTCGATTCCATTCCCTTCGACCTGGGCGTGTTCATACTGCAGCGAGAGATGCAGGCCCGCTTCGGCCAGCCCGCCCAGCGCGTGCGGGGCCGGGTGCGCAAGATGAAGGGCACGTTCTCGGGCGGCACGGCGGCCAGCCTCAAGGCCACCATGGCGGCGGCCGCCGCCCAGCCGGGCGTGCTGGAGCTGCTGCGCAATCCGTTCTCGCTCACGCCGGGCTTCGAAGGCCCGCGCCAGCCGTCCGGCAGCAAGCCCATGGTGGACGAGGTGCTGGGCCTGTGGGTGGCGCCCTTCGTGATGGCGGCCATCAACACGCGCAACGTGCACCGCTCCAACTTTCTGCTGGGCCATGCCTATGGCGCCGACTTTGTCTACGACGAGATGATGGTCACAGGCGCGGGCGAAAAGGGCGAGGCCCTGGCCAACGCCGTGGCGGCCGACAAGTCGCTGGGCGCGGACGACGGCCCCAAGCCTGGCGAGGGGCCGTCGCGCGAAGAGCGTGAATCGGGCTTCTACGACGTGCTGTTCATCGGCACCGACACGGCCGGCCACAGCCTGCGCGTGGGCGTCAAGGGCGACCGCGATCCGGGCTACGGCTCCACGTCCAAGATGATCACCGAGGCAGCCGTCTGCCTGCTGCAGGACGCCCCGGACACGCCCGGCGGCATCTGGACCACGGCGCCTGCCATGGGCAACGCGCTCATCGCCAGGCTCAAGGCCAATGCCGGCCTGAGCTTCACGGTGGAGGAACAGAACCCCTCTTAGGCCGCCAGCAGCCGCTGCACGCGCTCGCGCAGCAGCGCGGGCTGCACCTCGGACTGGGCCATGGGCTGGCCCACGTTCAGGCCCACGCGGTTGAACAGGCCACGGCGGAAGGGCCGCACCATGGCGCCGCCCTGCTCGAAGCGGCTGAAGTACGAGCCCCAGAGATTGGTCAGCGCCATGGGGACCACGGGCACCTGCAGGCCATCGGCCTGGGCGCGCTCGATGATCTTCATGATGCCGCCACGGAACTCCTGCAGTTGCCCGTCGCGCGTGATGCCGCCCTCGGGGAAGATGGCCAGCAGATCACCCTCGCGCAGCACCTGGGCGGCGCGCTCGAAGGCTGCCTCGTAGGTGGCGGGGTCTTCCTTCTGGGGCGCGACGGGGATGGCCTTGGCCAGGCGGAACAGCCAGCCCAGCACGGGCACGCGGAAGATGCGGTAGTCCATCAGGAAGTAGATGGGCCGGGGGCTGGCGGCCATGAGCAGCACGGCATCGACAAAGCTCACATGGTTGCAGGCCAGGATGGCCGCGCCGGTGGCCGGAATGTGCTCGTCGCCCTGCACCTTGAAGCGGTACACGAAGCGCGAGGCCACCCAGGCCACGAAGCGCAGCAGGTACTCGGGCACCAGCAAGAAGATGTAGGCCGCCACCACGGCATTGGCAATGCCCGTGATCAGGAACACCTGGGGAATGCTGAAGCCCGCCGCCAGCAGCGCGCCGGCCAGCACGCTGGAGGCGATCATGAACAGCGCGTTGAGGATGTTGTTGGCCGCGATGATCCGCGCGCGGTGCGTGGGCTGGCTGCGCATCTGGATCAGCGCGTACATGGGCACGCTGTAGATGCCGGCCGACAGGGCCAGCATGCCCAGGTCGGCCATCACACGCCAGTGCGCGGGCTGGGCAAAGAAGGCACCCACGCCCATCAGCTCGGAAGCCGGCAGCGCGCGCGAGGCAAAGAACAGGTCCACGGCGAACACGCTCATGCCGATGGCGCCCAGCGGCACCAGGCCGATCTCCACATGGCGGCGGCTGAACACCTCGCACAGCAGCGAGCCCGTGCCAATGCCCACCGAGAACACCACCAGCAGCAGCGAGGCCACATGCTCGTCGCCATGCAGCACCTCCTTGGCAAAGCTGGGGAACTGGGCCAGGAACACGGCGCCGAAGAACCACATCCAGCTGATGCCCAGCAGCGAGCGGAACACGGCGGGCTGCTCGCGGGCCAGCTGCAGGTTGCGCCAGGTCTCGGTGAAGGGGTTCCAGTTGATGACCAGGTGCGGGTCGGTGGCCGGTGCATTGGGGATGAACTGCGCAAAGATCCGCCCGATCACCGCCAGCGCCAGGCAGGCCACGGCCACCTGCATATGGCCCACCTCGGGCACGGCCACCAGCAGACCGCCTGCCACGTTGCCCAGCAGGATGGCCACGAAGGTGCCCATCTCCACCATGCCGTTGCCGCCCGTCAGCTCGCGCTCGCTGAGCACCTGGGGCAGGTAGGCGAATTTCACGGGGCCGAACAGCGTGGAGTGCAGGCCCATCAGGAAGACGCAGCCCAGCAGCAGCGGCACATTGGCCTGGATGAAGCCCCAGGCGGCCAGCGCCATGATGGCGATCTCCAGGTTCTTGACCAGGCGGAACATGCGGGTCTTGTCCCACTTGTCCGTCAGCTGGCCCGAGGTGGCCGAGAACAGCAGGAACGGCAGGATGAACAGCGCCCCGATCACCAGCCCCGCCATGGCCGAAGGCAGCCAGGAGACGCTGAGCTGATAGGTCACCATCACGGTGAGCGCGAACTTGAACAGGTTGTCGTTGGCCGCCCCCGAGAACTGCGTCCAGAAGAACGGCGCAAAACGCCGCTGGCCCAGCAGGGCGAACTGGTTGGGGTGCTCGTGCGCGGCCGATGGCACGGCGCCGGCCGTTGCGGTGGGGGCAGACGGGCTGCCGGTCTCTTGCTGGAACATCTTGTCTTCCCTCAACGGTTGGTGGCGCCGCCGTGGCCGCACGCATCGGCGCACATTGTGCCCGTACTGGTCATGCGCGCCGTGCCGGCCGCACGCAGCGCGGCGATCACGGGCAGGGCGGCGGCCGCCGCCACCACATGCTTGAGGCTGTGGCCGGACACCAGCCCGGCCGTGGCCTCGAAGACGGCCGCATCGCCCCACTCCAGCAGCTTGGCCGCGCCATACCAGGCGATCACCAGGCGCAGCGCCAGCGCGCCATGGCGCGGCGCCACGCAGGCCAGGCCCAGCACCGCCAGCATGCCGCCGCCCTGCACCAGCGCCCAGGGCAGCAGGTTGCCGCCGTGCAGCCAGACCAGCACCGATGCCACGGCGGCGACCAGCATGGCCACCGCGGCGCGCACGGCCACGCGGTCGGCAATGCGCGATTGCAGCGCCAGCCCCAGCATGCCGGCAAAGGCCATGGACATGCCCAGCCGGTCGCCGGCCAGGGTGGCATCGTGGGGTGCCCAGTGGTAGACGGACGAGCCTATGGCCGAACACGCCAGCCCCGTGAAGAACAGCGCGGCCAGCCAGCGCAGGGCCGGCGCCAGCGCCTGGCTACGCCGGTCCAGCAGCAGGCGCGCGCCCGCCACGGCGGCCCAGGCAAAGCCCAGGTTGCTGAGCACATCCAGCGCATGGGGCAGCGCCCCCCAGGCGCGCTGATCGGCAAACGCGTGAAAGTCCTGCGGCTGCGGCACGGCGGGGCCAAGCCAGGCGGCCAGCAGCAGCAGGGCAGCGCCCCAGTACAGCGCGCGCAGGGCGGCGGCCGGTGAAATCGATACGGATGGCATGTGTTGCTCCTCGTGAAAAGTGAGGCGGAGTGTGGCGAGCCATCGGCCTTTTCAGCATCGTTTTTCTGCACCCGCCGCGCAAACCAGCACCTCGGGTATCGATAATCGCTACCCATGAGCACCACTGCCGACCTCGTCATCGCCCTCAAGAAGGAACTCAAGGCCGCCCAGATGACCTATGCCGACCTGGCGCGCGCCCTGGGCATGGCCGAGTCCAGCGTCAAGCGCATGCTGGCCAAGGGCGACATGCCGCTGTCGCGCATCGATGCCATCTGCCGCGCGCTGAGCCTGGACTTCGCCGACCTGGCGCGCCGCGTGGCCGACAGCCAGCCGCTGCTGCAGGAGATGACGCCCGAGCAGGAGAACGCCGTGGTCGCCGACCGCAAGCTGCTGCTGATGGCCATCTGCGTGCTCAGCCAGTGGACGCTGGAGCAGATCGTGGCCACCTACCGCATGACCGAAGCCGAAGGCATCCGCTACCTGGCCCAGCTGGACCGCATCGGCATCATTGAGCTGCGCCCCGGCAACCGCTACCGGCTGCGCCTGGCCAAGACCTTCCGCTGGCGCGCGCGCGGGCCGGTGATGGAGTACTTCCGCGAGAACGCCGTGCTCGACTACTTCGGCGGCGGCTTCGACCAGCCGGGCGAAGGCATGCTGATGGTGCACGGCTCCATCGGCCGGCATCTGGCGCCCAGCTTCGTGGAACGCATACAGCGGCTGGCCCATGACTTTTCCCAGCAGCACCTGCAGGACCAGCGCCTGCCGCCGGGCCAGCGCGAGGGCTACACCCTGGTGCTGGCCATGCGCAGCTGGGAATTCACGGCGTTCACGGCGCTCCGAAGAGGCACTGTCTGACGGCGGCAGCAGGACGGCAGCCCGCGCTGCAGCGCCTGGCAACAAGGCTTCACCAAGGCGATACACAAGATTGCAAGACTTCGCGGCGCGGCAACCCGGGATTGACGATGGACCTGCACCATGCAGTCATGGATTCCTTTCACCAGGACTCCAGCCCGATGAACCAAGGACAAGGAGCCGCCATGATTTCCCTTCGCACACCGCTGATCGCCGCCACCCTGGCCCTGGCCGGATGGGCCGGCACCGCGCAGGCCCAGGCCAACGTGACCTATGCGGCGCCGGGCGCCGCCATCTCGGTCCAGTTCGGCGCGCCGCCTCCCATGCGCTACGAGGCGGTTCCTGCACCGCGCCGCGGCTACGTCTGGGCACCCGGCTACTGGCGCCCGCAGGGCCACCGCCATGCGTGGGTGGCCGGCCACTGGGTCAAGGCGCGTCCCGGCTATGTGTACCGCCAGCCCGTGTGGTCGCAGCAGGGTGGCCGCTGGGGCTACGCACCCGGCCGCTGGGACCGTGACCGCGACGGCGTGCCGGACCGCCATGACCGCCGCCCCAACAACCCCTACCGCCATTGATGGGCGCTTGCGCCCGGCATGAAGCCCGCCCCATCGGCGGGCTTTTTGCTGAGCGCTGCGGCCATGCCCACACTGGCTTCATACCAACATATGCATATAAAAGTGGCTCATTAAGTTCTCAGGAAAATATGGGAATTGATTCACCGGATTTCCCTGCACACCATGCGCCCCTCGTTTTTCCGCTCCTGGATTCCCGCCGCCGCCGCGGCCCTGGCCGTCTTCGGCTCCACCGCAGCGGTGGCAGCCGATTCGGCGGCTTCGTGGCCGCACCAGCCCGTGACCATGATCCTGGGCTTCCCGGCAGGCTCGGGCGTGGACGTGATCGCGCGCGGCGTGCAGGAGCCGCTGTCCCAGCGCCTGGGCCAGCCGCTGATCATTGACTACAAGTCGGGTGCGGCCGGCAACATCGCCAGCGAGATCGTGGCGCGCGCCAAGCCGGACGGCTACACGCTGGCCTTCGGCACGGCCGCCACGCACGGCAGCAATGCCGCGCTGTACAAGAAGCTGCCCTTCGACGTGGAAACCGACTTCGTGCCGGTGGCGCCGCTGATCGATGTGTCCAACGTGCTGACCATCAATCCCAACGTGATCAACGTCAAGAACCTCAAGGAGTTTGTGGACGAGATCAAGGCCAACCCCGGCAAGTACAACTACGCCTCCACGGGCAACGGCGCAGGCACGCACATGGCCTTTGCCGAGTTCAATGCGCGCCTGGGCCTGAACATGGTCCACGTGCCCTACAAGGGCGGCCCCGAGGCCATCACCTCGGTGCTGCGCGGCGAGACCTGCTGCATCATGAACCAGGTCCAGACCGTGCTGCCCCACTACAAGAGCGGCAAGGTGCGCCTGCTGGGCGTGACCACGGCCAAGCCCGTGGAAGTCATCAAGGAAGTGCCCACCATCGCCTCCAGCGGCCTGACGGGCACCAAGGGCTTCGACAGCTCGATCTGGTTCGGCATCTTCGCGCCCAAGGGCACGGACCCGGCCATCGTGGCCAAGCTCAGCCAGGCCGTGCGCGAGGTGCTGGAGCTGCCCGAGGTGCGTGCGCGCTTCGAGTCCCAGGGCAATGCCATCCGCATCGAAACGCCCGAGCAGTTCAAGAAAACCGTGCACAACGACCGCCTGAAGTGGGCACAGGTGGTCAAAGACGCGAAAATCAGCATCGATTGATGCCGCGCGCGCCCGCAGGCCCTGCCCCGCTGGCGCGCCTTTCCTCGTGAGTTCCTGGTGAGTCTATGTCCCTGACCGAACCGGCAGCCCCGGCCCCTGCGGGCCTGGCTGCCCTTGAAGAACGCCTGCGCGACGACCTCGTCGCCCTGGGCTGGCCTGCCAAGGCCTGGATTCCTCCCTCCACCCGCGACGGCCAGCCCGTGCACGATGTCCTGGTCATCGGCGCCGGCCAGGCCGGCCTGGCCCTGTCGGCCGCGCTGTCCCAGCTGGGCATCGCGGCCGTTTTGCTGGACAAGGCCCCGCTGGACTTCGAAGGCCCCTGGGCCACGACGGCGCGCATGGAAACCCTGCGCTCGCCCAAGGAGCTGACCGGCCCCGCGCTGGGCCTGCCCTCGCTGACCTTCCGCGCCTGGTTCATCGCCCAATGGGGCCGCGAAGCCTGGGCCGCGCTGGACAAGATCCCGCGCCTGCAGTGGATGGACTACCTGCGCTGGTACCGCCGCGTGATGCGCTGCGACGTGCGCAACGGCCACCAGGTCACGGCCATCCGCCCGCAGGCCGACGGCACGGTCGAGGTCGATGTGACGGCCGATGGAGCCTCGCGCACCTGGCTGGCGCGCCGCGTGGTGCTGGCCACGGGCCGCGACGGCCTGGGCGGCCCGCAGATCCCCGCCTTCATGCAGGGCGTGGACCGCAGCCGCTGGGCGCACTCCTCCGACGTGCTCGACTACCGCCGCCTGGCAGGCCTGCACGTGGGCGTGGTGGGCGCGGGCTCGTCGGCCATGGACAGCGCAGCCACCGCGCTGGAGAACGGCGCCGCCAGCGTGGACCTGCTGGTGCGCCGCAGCGACCTGCCGCGCATCAACAAATCCAAGGGCTCGGGCACGCCCGGCCTCACGCACGGCCAGTTCCTGCTGCCCGACGCCTGGAAATGGCGCATACGCCACTACATCAACGTGCAGCAGGTGCCACCTCCGCACGGCAGCACGCTGCGCGTCTCGCGCCATGCCAACGCCCACTTCAACCTGGGCTGCGCCGTGCAGAAGGTGGAGCAGGACGGAGACCGGCTGCGCGTGGACACGCCGCGCGGCGTGTTCGTGCTGGACTTCCTGATCGTCTCCACCGGCTTTGCCATCGACTGGCGCCAGCGCCCCGAGTTCGCCGACCTGGCGCCCCATGTGCGCATCTGGAGCGACCGCTTCGTGCCCGAGGCGGGTGCTGAGGACCAGGAACTGTCGGACTCGCCCGACCTGGGCCCGCTGTTCGAGTTCCAGGAAAAGACGCCCGGCGCCCTGCCCGGCCTGGACCATGTGCACTGCTTTTGCTATCCGGCCGCGCTGTCGCACGGCACGGTGTCGGGCGATATCCCCGCCATCAGCGACGGCGCGCGCAAGCTGGCCCAGGGCCTGGCCTCGCTGTTCTACCGCGAGGACCTGGAACACCACTACGCCCAGCTGCAGTCCTATTCCGAGCCCGAGCTCGACGGCAGCGAATGGACGCCCGCCGACCCCGAAGCCCGCGTGCGGGCCCTGGCAGACAAGACCTGAGATACCCATGACCACCGCCAACGACACCATCGACCGCCTGGCCGGCCTGACCGACCAGTCCCCCGTTTTCGCCACGCGCCGCCAGCGCGACAAGGTGGCCATTGCCACCCAGGCCTGCGAGGACCTGCTGCTGGGCGACGGCCTGGCCGACAGCCTGTCGCGCGCCGAGCGCCTGGTGCTGGCCAGCGAGCAATGCCGCGTCAGCGGCGTGCAGGCCCTGGCCGATGAATACCGCCAGCGTGCCGAATCCCTGGGCGATGCCCTGACGCCCGCGCTGCGCACCGTGCTGGCCCAGCCCGGCGCCCAGACCGGCAATGCGCGCCTGGATGCGGCCCTGCACTTTGTGCGCACCCTGGCCCTGCACCCGGCCGAGAGCGACCGCGCCGCCCTGCTGGCCATGCCCGAGTCCGGCCTGTCCATCGACGACACCGTGCTGGTGGCCCAGCTGGTGGGCTTCATCGCCTACCAATTGCGCCTGTTCGCGGGCGTGCAAGCCATGGACGCGCTGGGCGGCCAGGCCAGCGCACCGGCTGCCGAAGCCGCCGCCGCACCCTTCGTGCACCCCGCCAACCTGCCGCCACCGGGCGAGCCGCTGCGCCGCAACGGCTACACCAGCGAAACGCTGGACTGGACGTCCTGGCTGCCCGTGCTCGACCCCGCCACGGCCACGGCCGAGCAGCAGGCCGTGCTGGACCTGAGCCACCCCAAGGCGCGCACGTCGGACTTCTACCTGCTGCTGGCCCGCCAGCCGCGCGTGCTGTCGGAGCGCTCGCAGGCCTTCAACGCCATCATGTACGCGCCCGGCGGCCTGTCGCGCGCCGAGCGCGAGGTGGCGGCCACGGCCGTCTCGCGCTCCAACGGCTGCGTGTACTGCGCATCGGTCCACGCCCAGCGCTTCGAGCAGCTGGCCAAGCGCAACGATGTCATGGCCCAGATGTTCGACGACCCGGACACGGCCGGCACCAATGCGCGCGAACGCGCCATCATCCAGTCCTCGCTGGCGCTGACGCGCGCGCCGGGCAGCTTTGGCGCAGCCCAGCTGCAGCCGCTGCGCGATGCCGGCCTCACGGACCAGGAAATCCTGGACATGCTGCATTCGGCCGCGCTGTTCGGCTGGGCGAACCGGTTGATGCTCAATCTCGGCAAGGAGAGGTACATCACCCCCTGAGGCGCTTACGCGCCTTCCCCCTCTCTCGCTACGCGGGAGGGGGACGACACCCTCGCGGCGGGGCGGCCCTTGCTCGGTGTCCCTGACTTGGGCCGCGCCAGTTTCATGCGCTGTGCATTAAGACGCGGCGCTTCACTTCAGTACACATCCCTGCGGTAACGGCCTTCGACGATCAGGTCTTCGACGGCGGTAGCGCCCAGGATGTCGGCCAGCGCGGCATCGACGCCTGCGGCCATGCCGTCGGCGCTGCCGCAGACGTAGAGCACGGCGCCGTCGGCGATCCAGTCGCGCAGGGCGTCGGCGGCTTCGCGCAGGGCGTCCTGCACGTAGCGGCGCCGGGCCTGGTCGCGGGAGTAGATGAAGTCGGCGCGCTGCAGCTTGCCTGCGGCCAGCCAGCCGGAGACCTCGGCCTCGCAGTACCCGTCATGGGCCCGCTGGCGTTCGCCGAACAGCAGCCAGTTGCGGTGGCGGCCTGCGTGCATGCGCGCCAGCAGGTGGCCGCGCAGGCCGGCATAGCCGGAGCCGTTGCCGATGAAGATAGCCGGAGCATCGGGCTCGGCATCTGCCTCTTCACGCGGCTCGAAGGCGCGGTTTTCCACCAGTCTCATGGCCACGGATGTGCCCTGGGCCGCATGCGCCGTCAGCCAGCCCGACGCCACGCCCAGGCCGCCGTCATGGCGGGCCTGGCGCACCAGCAGCCGCACATGGCCGTCCTGCGGCAGCGAGGCGACCGAGTAGCTGCGCGGCAGCAGCGGCCGCAGTGCATCGGCCACGGCCTGGGGCGCGGTGCCGGGGGCGATGTCGCCCGGGGCCGGCAGCACGCTGGCGGCCAACGCCTCACCCAGCGTGCAGGTCTGCTGGCGCCATTGCACGGGGGCCGAACCGTCACATTCCTGGGCGGCCAGCCAGGCCTGCACGGTGGCTGCGCCATGGCGTGGCAGCACCTCGGCCAGCGCACCAGCCCGCCACAGCGGGGCCACGCCTTCGGGCGGCGACAGTTCCAGCACGTAGAGACCGGCGCCCTGGCTGCCCGCATTGCACAGGCTGCGCGCCTGCAGCGGCCATGCGGCAAAGGCCGTGGCATCGGCCAGCGGGCCTGCAGCAGACGCAGGCAGCGCATCCGATGCAGGCGGCATGGCCCCGAAATGTCCGGCCAGCGCCTGCTGCCAGGCATTCCAGGCCTGGGGTTCCTCGCCATCCATCTCGATCAGCGGAAACACGGGCTGCGCGCCCAGGCGGCGCAGTTGGTGGTCCAGCGCATGGCCAAAGCCGCAGAAGGCCGCGTACTGCCGGTCACCCAACGCCAGCAGGCCATATTGCAGGTGCGGCAGGGCCGAGCCCGAGGCCGCGCCCAGCAGGCGCGCAAAGCGGCGCGCGGCATCGGGCGGGTCACCTTCGCCGAAGGTGCTGGCCACGAAGAGCACGCGCCGGTGGTGGCGCATTTGCTCGGCATCCAGCGCCGCCACGGACTGCAGGCTGGCCGCCATGCCTGCGCCGCGCAGCGCGGCCACGGTGGCCACGGCCAGGCGCTCGGCGCGGCCGGCCTGGCTTGCGAAGGCGACCAGCACGGTGTCCTGGCCCGCAGGGGCGGACGGTGGCGGGTCCGCCATCAGCGCCTGGCGCTCCTTGGCCAGGGCGCGCGCCTTGCGCCGGCGGTCCAGGTAGAGCATCCAGCCCGTGATGGCGAACAGGGGCATGATCAGCGAGGCCAGCGTCATGAAGATGCGCCCCGGCATGCCGAAATAGGTGCCCATGTGCAGCGGGTAGATGGCGCCCACGGCGCGGCGGCCCGTGGGCAGGTCGGCATAGCGCTCGTCGCGCTGCACGGCGCCGTCGGGCAGCAGGACCATCTGGTTGCGCGCGCGCTCATGGGCGGCATCGGCATCCAGCCAGCTGATCTGCAGGGGCTGGCCCGCGCGCTCGGGCAGGCGCAGCTGGGCGAACTGCCAGCCATGGGCGATGCGCTCGAAGGCGGCCCAGCCGGGCGCGATGTCGATGGGCTGCTGCGCGCCAGCCGGCTCAGGCCGGCCGCCACCGGGTTTCGAGGACGGCGCCGCGGGAGCGGCCACGCGCGGCGGCACGCCGGCCCAGCCATCCACCGTGCTGCGCACTACGCCAAAGGCCCAGTACATGCCGGTGCAGGTGAACACCACATAAGCCACCAGGGCCCAGGTGCCCGCCACCGAGTGCAGGCCCCAGAGGAAGGAGCGGCCCTTGAGCGCCGGATCGAAGGTCAGCCAGGTGCGCCATGACAGCGGCCGGCGCGGCCAGCGCAGGTACAGGCCCGACAGCGACAGCATCAGCAGCAGGCCGGCCAGCGTGCCGGTGATGGGCTTGCCGTCATCGCGCGACAGCAGCAGCCAGCGGTGCAGGCGCTCCACCCATTCGAAAAACTCCGTGCCGTGCTGCTCAGGCAGCTGCGCGCCCGTGTAGGGATCGACAAAGACCGTCTGGCCCCGGCGCTGGCCGGCCGGCGGCTTGAAGGCCACCTGGGCCGAGCGGCCGGGCTCGGCAAAGACGGTGATGCGCTGGACCACGCGCTGCTCACCGGCCTCGTGCAGCGCCTGCGCAATCTGCGGCGGCGCCAGCGGCGCGGCATCGCGCGCGGGCACGGAGGCAGTGCCGGGATTCATCCATCCCAGGATTTCCTCGTGGAACGAGAACACCGCGCCCGACAGCCCGATGACGATGAGCACCGTACCGGCCGTAATGCCGACGAACCAGTGCAACTGGAACCAGATTTTCTTGAAAGTCATGGGAAGCAGGCGAGCAGGCGACGTCGGTCGGAAATCCATTGCGGTGCGCAACGGAACATCAGGACAGAACGGTGCATGGAAGGCAGGCGGGCAGAGATGAAAGTGCGCGGCACCTGTGCATCGGCCCCGGGCGGCGTTGGCCGGGACTTGTCGACGGAAGGCGCCAATCAGCGGGAAATTCTAAATTGTTCTCATTTACGGCGTGTTGCACGCGCGATAGGCCCGCAAAGCGGCCTGGGGTTTCGGGCAGGCTTGAGCCGCCGGGATGCAGTGCCTGCGCCCAATGGAAATCGCCTGCCGAAACAGGTTCGGCAGGCGATGGTTCAGCTCCTCTTCAACCGTGTGTCAACCGCGTCTGCGGCGCAGATTCCACAGGCCTGCGGCCAGCATCAGCAGCATGGCCATGGCGAGCATGCGAGGTTCGAGCGCAGGGATCGGCGTGGCATCCGGTGCCGCACCCACACGCGCCGGACCGCTGGGATCCACGATCACGCCATTGGCTGCGCGATCATCATCACCCTGGCCGCCATCAGTGACCACCACCGAGGTCGTATTGCCCGACACCACCGCACCCGGAGGCTGATACCAGGAGTCCGCCGCCCCTGCGGACGCTGGACCGAACTTCCAGTACGCCATGCCGGTCACCGGACCCGGCCAGGTGACGCTGACCGTGATCGAGCTGCTGGCCGTACAGCCCCGGGCCACGAAGTGCACATTGCCATACGGGAAGCTCAACTGGCCCGGCGCACCCGCCGCAGCCGCGACGAAGGACGACTGCGACACATCGAACCCGCAGCCCGCGCCACCCCCGCTCAAGGTCGCCGTGGCATTGCCTGCCCCGGTGGCTGTCGGACCCGTGAAGGTCGTTCCGAGCACGTTGAGCGAAGTCGTTGTGGCAGGTCCGGTGTTGCCATTGCCAGGATTGGTCTGGGTCGCGCTGATCGTATGCAGACCCGGCGTCGGCAAGCCGCCGCCTGGCGCGCAGCTCCACGTCTGATCGGCCGCGACGATTGCCGTACACAGTGTCGTCGAGCCATCCTTCACCGTGATCGTGTAGCCCGGCGTGCCGGTGCCGGAAATCTGCGGATAGCCTCCCACCGTGGTCGGCGAAACCGTCAGCGTCGGAGCCACCGGCACCTGCGTGCTGGGAGTGACCGGCGTTGCTGGTGTCGATGCACAGTTCACAGTGCAACCGGCCGTCGGATTGACCGGGCTGATGCCACCCGACGGATCGTAGGAAGCCGTGTTCGTGCTCGAACCCACAGCCGTCGGCACAGCCGGCAGATTGAAGCTGGTGTTGCCTCCCGCTGCCACTGCCGCAGTGAAGTTCACCGTGCAAGACAGGATCGCCGTGCCATTGCCCACGAAGGGGAAGGTGTTGGGCGTGCAGGTCGCGCTGGCCACGTTCGAACCGGTCGGCGCACCCGTGATGCTGATGCCCGCAGGCACCAGGTCCTTGATGGTCACGCTGGTGGCGGGACCGAAGGCACCGGCAGCGTTGGACACGGAGAACGCGTAGTTGAAGGGCGTGCCCACAGCCAAGCTACCGGGGTTGGCCTTGGTGACCGTCAGCGCAGGAGTACCAGGGGTCACCGGCGTGGAAGGCGTCGATGCGCAATCCGTCGTGCAACCCGCCGTCGGATTGACGGGGCTGATGCCGCCCGACGGATCGTAGGAGGCCGTGTTGGTGCTCGAACCCACCGCCGTCGGCACAGCCGGCAGGTTGAAGCTGGTGGTGCCACCGGCCGCCACCGGCGTGGTGAAGCTCACCGTGCAAGACAGGATCGCCGTGCCATTGCCCACGAAGGGGAAGGTGTTGGGCGTGCAGGTCGCACTGGCCACGTTCGCACCAGTCGGCACGCCTGAGATGCTGATGCCCGCAGGCACCAGGTCCTTGATGGTCACGCTGGTGGCGGGACCGAAGGCACTGGCAGCGTTGGACACGGAGAACGCGTAGTTGAACGCAGTCCCCACAGCCAGGCTGCCAGGGTTGGCCTTGGTGACCGTCAGCGCTGGCGTACCAGGTGTCACCGGCGTGGAAGGCGTCGACGCGCAGTTCGTCGTGCAACCCGCCGTCGGATTGACCGGGCTGATGCCGCCCGACGGATCGTAGGAGGCCGTGTTGGTACTCGAGCCCACCGCCGTCGGCACAGCCGGCAGGTTGAAGCTGGTGTTGCCACCGGCCGCCACTGCCGCAGTGAAGTTCACCGTGCACGTCAGCACGGAGCTGCCGTTACCCGCAAACGGGAAGGTATTAGGCGTGCAGGTCGCACTGGCCACGTTCGCACCGGTCGGCACGCCCGTGATGCTGATGCCTGCAGGCACCAAGTCCTTGATGGTCACGCTGGTGGCGGGACCGAAGGCACTGGCGGCGTTGGACACGGAGAACGCGTAGTTGAAGGGCGTGCCCACAGCCAAGCTGCCAGGGTTGGCCTTGGTGACCGTCAGCGCAGGCGTGCCAGGAGTGACTGGAGTCACCGGTGTGGAAGCGCAGTCTGTCGTGCAACCGGCTGTCGGATTGACCGGACTGATGCCGCCGGACGGATCGTAGGAAGCCGTGTTCGTGCTCGAGCCCACCGCCGTCGGCACAGCCGGCAGATTGAAGCTGGTGTTACCACCCGCTGCCACTGCCGCAGTGAAGTTCACCGTGCAAGACAGGATCGCCGTGCCATTGCCCACGAAGGGGAAGGTGTTGGGCGTGCAGGTCGCGCTGGCCACGTTCGCGCCGGTCGGCACGCCCGTGATGCTGATGCCTGCCGGTACCAGATCCTTGATGGTCACGCTGGTGGCGGGGCCGAAGGCACTGGCAGCGTTGGACACGGAGAACGCGTAGTTGAACGCAGTCCCCACAGCCAGGCTACCCGGGTTGGCCTTGGTGACCGTCAGCGCAGGCGTGCCAGGCGTGACTGGAGTCACCGGTGTGGAAGCGCAGTCTGTTGTGCAGCCGGCCGTCGGATTGACCGGGCTGATGCCGCCCGACGGATCGTAGGAAGCCGTGTTCGTGCTCGAACCCACAGCCGTCGGCACAGCCGGCAGGTTGAAGCTGGTGTTGCCACCCGCTGCGACCGAAGCCGTGAAGTTCACCGTACACGTCAGCACGGAGCTGCCATTGCCCGCAAACGGGAAGGTGTTGGGCGTGCAGGTCGCATTGGCCACGTTCGCACCGGTCGGCACACCCGTGATGCTGATCCCCGCAGGCACCAGGTCCTTGATGGTCACGCTGGTGGCAGGACCGAAGGCACCGGCAGCGTTGGACACGGAGAACGCATAGTTGAAGGGCGTGCCCACGGCCAGGCTGCCCGGGTTGGCCTTGGTGACCGTCAGCGCTGGCGTACCAGGCGTGACCGGCGTGGAAGGCGTCGATGCGCAATCTGTCGTGCAACCGGCTGTCGGATTGACCGGGCTGATGCCGCCCGATGGATCGTAGGAGGCCGTGTTGGTGCTTGAACCCACCGCCGTCGGAACAGCCGGCAGGTTGAAGCTGGTGTTACCACCGGCCGCCACTGCCGCAGTGAAGTTCACCGTACACGTCAGCACGGAGCTGCCGTTACCCGCAAACGGGAAGGTGTTGGGCGTGCAGGTCGCACTGGCCACGTTCGCACCGGTCGGCACGCCCGTGATGCTGATGCCTGCCGGCACCAGATCCTTGATGGTCACGCTGGTGGCGGGACCGAAGGCACCGGCAGCGTTGGACACGGAGAACGCGTAGTTGAACGCAGTTCCCACAGCCAGGCTGCCCGGGTTGGCCTTGGTGACCGTCAGCGCTGGCGTACCAGGCGTGACCGGCGTGGAAGGCGTCGATGCGCAATCCGTCGTGCAACCCGCCGTCGGATTGACCGGGTTGATGCCACCCGCTGGATCGTAGGAGGCCGTGTTGGTGCTCGAACCAACCGCCGTCGGCACAGCCGGCAGGTTGAAGCTGCTGTTGCTGCCAGCCGCCACCGGTGTGGTGAAGTTCACCGTGCACGTCAGCACGGTGCTGCCGTTACCCGCAAACGGGAAGGTGTTGGGCGTGCAGGTCGCACTGGACACGTTCGCACCGCTCGGCACGCCCGTGATGCTGATGCCTGCAGGCACCAGGTCCTTGATGGTCACGCTGGTGGCGGGACCGAAGGCACTGGCAGCGTTGGACACGGAGAACGCGTAGTTGAAGGGCGTGCCCACAGCCAAGCTGCCGGGGTTGGCTTTGGTGACCGTCAGCGCAGGAGTACCAGGCGTCACCGGCGTGGAAGGCGTCGATGCGCAATCCGTCGTGCAACCGGCCGTCGGATTGACCGGGCTGATGCCACCCGACGGATCGTAGGAAGCCGTGTTCGTGCTCGACCCCACCGCCGTCGGCACAGCCGGCAGATTGAAGCTGGTGTTGCCGCCAGCCGCCACCGGCGTGGTGAAGCTCACCGTGCAAGACAGGATCGCCGTGCCATTGCCCGCAAACGGGAAGGTGTTGGGCGTGCAGGTCGCACTGGCCACGTTTGCGCCAGTCGGCACGCCCGTGATGCTGATGCCTGCCGGCACCAGGTCTTTGATGGTCACGCTGTTGGCAGGACCAAACGCTCCAGCCGCATTCGCTACCGTGAAGGCGTAGTTGAACGCAGTCCCCACAGCCAGGCTACCCGGGTTGGCTTTGGTGACCGTCAACGCTGGCGTGCCAGGCGTGACTGGAGTCACCGGTGTGGAAGCGCAGTCTGTTGTGCACCCTGCCGTCGGATTGACCGGGCTGATGCCGCCCGACGGATCGTAGGAGGCCGTGTTGGTACTCGAGCCCACCGCCGTCGGCACAGCCGGCAGGTTGAAGCTGGTGTTGCCACCGGCCGCCACTGCCGCAGTGAAGTTCACCGTGCACGTCAGCACGGAGCTGCCGTTACCCGCAAACGGGAAGGTGTTGGGCGTGCAGGTCGCACTGGCCACGTTTGCGCCAGTCGGCACGCCCGTGATGCTGATGCCTGCCGGCACCAGGTCTTTGATGGTCACGCTGTTGGCAGGACCAAACGCTCCAGCCGCATTCGC
Organism: Delftia sp. GW456-R20; assembly: GCF_001622915.1. NCBI lineage: Bacteria > Pseudomonadati > Pseudomonadota > Betaproteobacteria > Burkholderiales > Comamonadaceae > Delftia > Delftia sp. GW456-R20. Next base: position 3,623,836 of record NZ_LWCN01000004.1, read on the forward strand.
TACCGTGAAGGCGTAGTTGAACGCAGTCCCCACAGCCAGGCTACCCGGGTTGGCTTTGGTGACCGTCAACGCTGGCGTGCCAGGCGTGACTGGAGTCACCGGTGTGGAAGCGCAGTCTGTTGTGCACCCTGCCGTCGGATTGACCGGGCTGATGCCGCCCGACGGATCGTAGGAGGCCGTGTTGGTACTCGAGCCCACCGCCGTCGGCACAGCCGGCAGGTTGAAGCTGGTGTTGCCACCGGCCGCCACTGCCGCAGTGAAGTTCACCGTGCACGTCAGCACGGAGCTGCCGTTACCCGCAAACGGGAAGGTGTTGGGCGTGCAGGTCGCACTGGCCACGTTCGCACCAGTCGGCACGCCTGAGATGCTGATGCCTGCAGGCACCAGATCCTTGATGGTCACGCTGGTGGCAGGACCGAAGGCACTGGCGGCATTCGCTACCGTGAAGGCGTAGTTGAACGGCGTGCCCACCGCCAGGCTACCGGGGTTGGCCTTGGTGACCGTCAGCGCAGGCGTGCCTGGCGTGACCGGAGTCACCGGTGTGGAAGCGCAGTCTGTCGTACACCCTGCCGTCGGATTGACCGGGCTGATGCCGCCCGATGGATCGTAGGAGGCAGTGTTGGTGCTCGAACCCACCGCCGTCGGAACAGCCGGCAGGTTGAAGCTGCTGTTGCCACCCGCCGCCACTGCCGCAGTGAAGCTCACCGTACACGTCAGCACGGAGCTGCCATTGCCCGCAAACGGGAAGGTGTTGGGCGTGCAGGTCGCACTGGCCACGTTCGCACCGGTCGGTACGCCCGTGATGCTGATGCCTGCAGGCACCAAGTCCTTGATGGTCACGCTGGTGGCGGGACCGAAGGCACCGGCAGCGTTGGACACGGAGAACGCGTAGTTGAACGCAGTCCCCACAGCCAGGCTACCCGGGTTGGCCTTGGTAACCGTCAGCGCAGGCGTGCCAGGGGTCACCGGCGTGGAAGGCGTCGATGCGCAATCCGTCGTGCAACCGGCCGTCGGATTGACGGGGCTGATGCCGCCCGACGGATCGTAGGAGGCCGTGTTGGTGCTTGAACCCACCACCGTCGGAACAGCTGGCAGATTGAAGCTGGTGCTGCCACCCGCTGCCACTGCCGCAGTGAAGTTCACCGTACACGTCAGGACGGAACTACCGTTACCCGCAAACGGGAAGGTATTGGGCGTGCAGGTCGCGCTAGCCACGTTCGCACCGGTCGGCACACCCGTGATGCTGATGCCTGCCGGCACCAGGTCCTTGATGGTCACGCTGGTGGCGGGGCCGAAGGCACTGGCAGCGTTGGACACGGAGAACGCGTAGTTGAAGGGCGTGCCCACAGCCAGGCTACCCGGGTTAGCCTTGGTGACCGTCAACGCAGGCGTGCCTGGCGTGACTGGAGTCACCGGTGTCGATGCACAGTTCACAGTGCAACCGGCCGTCGGATTGACCGGGCTGATGCCGCCCGACGGATCGTAGGAGGCAGTGTTCGTGCTCGAGCCCACAGCCGTCGGAACAGCCGGCAGGTTGAAGCTGGTGTTGCCACCCGCTGCCAATGCCGCAGTGAAGTTCACCGTACACGTCAGGACGGAACTACCGTTACCCGCAAACGGGAAGGTGTTGGGCGTGCAGGTCGCACTAGCCACGTTTGCGCCGGTCGGCACGCCCGTGATGCTGATGCCTGCCGGCACCAGGTCCTTGATGGTCACGCTGGTGGCAGGGCCGAAGGCACCGGCCGCATTCGCTACCGTGAAGGCGTAGTTGAACGGCGTGCCCACAGCCAGGCTGCCGGGGTTGGCTTTGGTAACCGTCAGCGCTGGCGTGCCAGGCGTTACCGGAGTCACCGGTGTGGAAGCGCAGTCTGTCGTGCAACCGGCCGTCGGATTGACGGGGCTGATGCCACCCGACGGATCGTAGGAGGCCGTGTTGGTGCTCGAACCCACAGCCGTCGGCACAGCTGGCAAGTTGAAGCTGCTGTTGCTGCCAGCCGCCACCGGCGTGGTGAAGCTCACCGTACACGTCAGGACGGAACTGCCATTGCCCGCAAACGGGAAGGTGTTGGGCGTGCAGGTCGCACTGGACACGTTCGCGCCGGTCGGCACGCCCGTGATGCTGATGCCTGCCGGCACCAGGTCCTTGATGGTCACGCTGGTGGCGGGACCAAACGCTCCAGCCGCATTCGCTACCGTGAAGGCGTAGTTGAACGCAGCCCCCACAGCCAGGCTACCCGGGTTGGCCTTGGTGACCGTCAACGCAGGCGTGCCAGGCGTGACCGGAGTCACCGGCGTGGAAGCGCAGTCTGTCGTGCAACCGGCCGTCGGATTGACCGGGCTGATGCCGCCCGACGGATCGTAGGAAGCCGTGTTCGTGCTCGAACCCACCGCCGTCGGCACAGCCGGCAGATTGAAGCTGCTGTTGCTGCCAGCCGCCACCGGCGTGGTGAAGCTCACCGTGCAAGACAGGATCGCCGTGCCATTGCCCACGAAGGGGAAGGTATTGGGCGTGCAGGTCGCACTGGCCACGTTCGCACCGGTCGGCACACCCGTGATGCTGATCCCCGCAGGCACCAGGTCCTTGATGGTCACGCTGGTGGCAGGACCGAAGGCACCGGCAGCGTTGGACACGGAGAACGCATAGTTGAAGGGCGTGCCCACGGCCAGGCTGCCCGGGTTGGCCTTGGTGACCGTCAGCGCTGGCGTACCAGGCGTGACCGGCGTGGAAGGCGTCGATGCGCAATCTGTCGTGCAACCGGCTGTCGGATTGACCGGGCTGATGCCGCCCGATGGATCGTAGGAGGCCGTGTTGGTGCTTGAACCCACCGCCGTCGGAACAGCCGGCAGGTTGAAGCTGGTGTTACCACCGGCCGCCACTGCCGCAGTGAAGTTCACCGTACACGTCAGCACGGAGCTGCCGTTACCCGCAAACGGGAAGGTGTTGGGCGTGCAGGTCGCACTGGCCACGTTCGCACCGCTCGGCACACCCGTGATGCTGATACCCGCAGGCACCAGGTCCTTGATGGTCACGCTGTTGGCAGGACCGAAGGCACTGGCAGCATTGGACACGGAGAACGCATAGTTGAAGGGCGTACCCACAGCCAAGCTGCCCGGGTTGGCCTTGGTGACACTGAGGTTCACCACGCTCACAAAATGAATTTGTGCGGCGCTTGGCGAATACGCGTTTGCTCCCACGGTGAACGTGCCACCCAGGGTTCCTGCAGGAATGCTGGTGGCGATGCTGTAGGTACCACTTGCTGTACTGGTGGCAGTGATCGAGCAAATGCCCAGAGTTGCGCCACTTGTTCCAGTGGTGCAAGTGGCTGACGCGCCTGCCGCACCACCGTTCAGCTTCACGCCGGCAGCACCGGCAAAGGTGACGACCTCGCCGCCCTTGGGATTGCCACCGGCATCGCGCACATACGCTTCCACCACATCGGTTGCCGTGCCATTTGCCGCCGCGTTGTCGCTCACGACACGCAGGCCCGAATTGCTTGCCGAGGCATTGCCGGCGACAAAGGCCATCGATTGCGGGCTGTTGCCGATGGCAGTTGCACCCACCGTGGCGGCAGCCGAGTAAGTCGATGCGGTTACGCTGGTGAACGACACCGAGCAGGTCGCCGCCGCACCAGCAGTCGTGCAACTGGCGGTGGCAGGCGCCGCTCCGGCAGGCGTCACGCTGAAGTTCACGGCAACGCCGGTGACTGGATTGCCGAACGCATCCTTGGTGACCACGGAAACGACGTCCTGGCCGCCGCCGGCTGCCTGGTTGTTCACATCGACCGACATGGTCGAATTGGCGGGATCGACGGCACCTGCTGTAAAGACATAGGCAGCCGTCGCACCGTACGTATTGCCACCGGAGCTGACGCCGCTGCCGCTCAATGCGCCGCTCGCGATGCTTGCGCCGGAAGTGTAGGAACCCGCGACGGTTGTCTTGGCGGTGACCTGGCAGGTACCGGCCGCATTGGTGGTGCAGGTACCGCTGAAGGTGATGTTTGCGGTGGGAGAGAACGTGACAACGCTTCCGGCCACCGGATTGCCGTTGACATCTCCCACAAACGCTTCAAGCACATCTGTCGCCGAGCCATTGGCCGTGACCGGACTGCTGACGGTACGCACCCCCGACTTGGCGGGGTCGGCGGCATTGGCCGTGAAGTTGATCACGGCCGGACTGCCGTTTGCCACGCTCTGGGTGGTGGTGCCGTTGTTGTCCGTGGCTGTGAAGCTCGCCGCACCCGCCACGGTGGATGTCACCGTGATGGAGCAGCGCGCTGGATTCGCATTGGCCGCAATCGTGCAGGAAGTTGCCGACGGCGTGCCGGCGCCGGTATGGACAAAGCCGATGGTGTGGGCGACCGTATCGACAGTTGCATTGCCATTGGCGTCCTGCAGTGCGACGGTCACCGTGCCGGTGCTCGTACCGTCGGCCATCACCGAGAGCGGCGTGGCACTGAGCAGATTGCCACTGGCTGTATTGCTGGGCGGCCCGGCAATGAAGTTGACCGATACCGGACTGCCATTGCTCACGGCCGTTCCGTTGTCCGTTGCCGTGAAACTTGCGGTGCCGACCGTGGCCGATTTCACCGTCACGGAGCAGGTGGCCGGATTGGCGTTGGCCGCGATCGTGCACGTGGGTGCGGCTGGCGTGGTCGTGCCCACGCCCGTTTTGGTGAAGACAATCGTGTGCGCCACCGTATCCGTGGCGGGATTGCCATTGGCATCGCGCAGGGTCACGCTGATCGAGCTCGTGGCAGTGTTGTCTGCGACAACGCTGAGCGGACTGGCACTGATCAGGTTTCCATTGGCGCCATTGCTGGGCGGGCCGGCCGTGTAGTTCACCACAGCCGTAGCCGTGGCGGCCGAGCCATTGATGGTGAAACCAAAGGTGCCACTGCCGACTGCGGTAGGTGCCGTGATGGTTGCCGTGTACACCCCTGCGCTGCACGACCCCGCGCCGACCGCAGGCGAGCCCTGTGTTCCGCTGTTCAGCGTGAAGGCCACCGTATTGGCACAGGTTGCAATCGAATTGCCTGACGCATCCTTGAGCTGCGCCGTCAATGTGCTGGTTGCGGTGCCATTGGCAATGATCGAGGTCGGACTCGCAACGATGGTCGAGGCGCTGGTACTTGGCGGACCCGCCGTGTAGCTCACTGAAGCCGTAGCAACTGCGGCAGAGCCGTTGATGGTGAATCCGAAGATCCCGCTGCCGACGGCCGTGGGCGAGGTGACGGTGCCCGTATAGATGCCGGCGGTACACGAGGCCGCGCCCACACTCGGCGTTCCCTGCGTTCCGCCGTTCAGGGTGAATGCCACCGTGTTCGTGCAGGTGTTGATCGGATTGCTGCTGGCATCGACCAATTGCACGCGCAGCACGCTGGTGGAGCTGCCGTTGGCCACGATCGATGTCGGTGTGGCGACTATCGTCGATGCACTCGTGCTCGGCGTTGCGGCCACATAGGAGACCGTTGCGGTGGCAACAGCCGCAGACCCGTTGATGGTGAACCCGAAGGTTCCGCTGCCGACCAGCACCGGCGATGTCACCGTCCCCGTGTACATGCCGGCACTGCAGCCCGTGACGCTGACGGCAGGGACGCCTTGCGTCCCCGCATTGAGGGTGAAGGCCACCGTATCGGTACAGGTGGTGACAAGGTTGCCTAAAGCATCCTTCAACTGCACGGCCAAGGTGCTGGTGGAGACGCCGTTGGCCGCAATCGATGGCGGACTCGCGGCGATTTCAGACCCGCTCGTGCTGGCCGGCAGCCCGGTGAAGCTGTAAGCAACCGGCGAAGGCTGATAGGTCACTGCGCCAGATACCGGACTTCCACCCAATGGAAGATTGGAGAACGTGGCACCAGCGACTGACGACGACAAGGTCACGGGTGTGGTGAATGCTCCGGCGACACTGCTGCTGGCATTGATGGGAGACGCGCACTTTCCGCTGGAGTTGGTCGTGCAGCTGACTGCGGCGGAGCCGCCATTGAACGTGACACCTGCAGGCGGCGCCGCGAAGGTGACGGTGTCACTGCCCCCCGTCCAGGCATTGCCTTGGCCGTCAACAATGTAGACCTCCAGCAAGTCGCTGCTGCCGACAGGTTGATTGTTGGTCGTCGCCAGAACGCCGGATTTCAGGGCACAGGGAAAACCGGTGACGCTTGCAGCCGTTGAAAGCTGCGAGGTCTGGGCTCCGCCGGAATTGCTGTCCGTCACTGTGACTCGCACCTGGCCGCTGAGATACGAAGGAACGGTCAGCGTTCCCGAGGCTCCGGCCATGGTTTCGGAGCCCAGATAGACCTGCGCATCGTTGACGCCCGCGCCGGTCGGCGACCAAAAGGCTTCCACCGTATACGGTGCCGGCTCGCTCGCATTGGCATTTGCCGTGATATTGAATGTCCAGGTGCAGGCGGCGGTGTCACTGGCGCCAACGCCAAGGGTGGGGGTCCATCCGGTTTGTCCATTGCCCGTCGTCAGCAAACTGATGCCTGAGTTTGCAGCCACAGGCACGGAAAACAGCGTGTTCTGAGAAATCTTGAAGAAATCACGCGTAGTGATACGAATGGCACTTCTCGACTGGCTTGTCATCTTGTTGTTGCCAATCAATCCTGGTGCCGTACCCGTACCACCGATATTCACCCCGTCCCCGCCGCCAGTGAAGTTGTTATCGGTCACCGTCACTACCTGCGTCGTGCCTGAGGCTGCCGTATTCACCGTTGGTGCCGACACATGCGTTGGCGATGACCCGGTATAGGCGGCGATAGGCAGCGAGAAGGTATTACCCGTCACGGCCAGACCAATTCCATTGGCCAGGCTGATCGTTCCATCAACCGACACCACGGCCCTGGGCGCATTTCCACCAGTCGGGCTCAGTGCGATATTCGAATTTTTGATCGTCAATCCGTTGACGGTCATGTTCGACATGACCTGGAAAAACTGCTCGAGCTGCATTCCCCCGATAGGGTTGGGCAGATTCGTTACCGTGAAATTATCGACAACGATGTTGGAAACCGTGCCTGCACCGTTGCTTGCGGCAACGGAAATGGCCGAGCCCTTGTTATTGCCGTAATTTCCATTCCATATCGCGGAGTTGATTGTGCTATTGGCAAAGAATACGTTTTGTGCGCCTTGATGAATCTCCGCGTACAGCTCGCAGTTGAACGGCGTCCCCTCTCCCGCAGGGGTTGGCGCCACATTCACCAGACCGACGCGATCAATGATGACATTGTTTGCTGAGGAGCCAACGACGAATACCGCTTCGCCACAGGTCATGTTGGGCGAATTGGTGAGAGTGATATTCTTCCCACCAAGATAAAAGGTTTCCCAGGCGGAGTCCGCCCAGTTCTGGACTTGTATGACTCCCCCGAAATCGATGGTCAATGAGCCCGTGCCGGCTGGCACGGTGCCTTTGAGCCAGTACCAGGCACCACCGGCACCAGTGGTGGTGCCCGTATCGCCGCCGCTGATCATCTGGGTTTGACCACAGGCATTGGTGGCTCCCGTCACGGCGCCGGACTGGGCTCCGCTGACGAATGTGTTGGCACAGCGCACGTAAACCGTCTGATTGTCGACATACGGATGGAGGTTTCCGGCCGCATCCTTGGATGTCCCACTCTGTATGGTTCGTACCGACGTAGTCAGTGTCGGCGCAAAGACGATGGAAACATCGGCACTCGGATCCAGCGTTTGCAGCGTGTAGTTGGCTGCCTGAATGGCCGCTCGCAGCGTACATGCGCCAGCAAAGGTGCCTCCCAGCGTGCTGACACAGGTGGTTGGTGTCGTTGCATTGGCATTGGGAGCGTCGCTGTTGTCGGTGACCGTGAAGACGACGGTCGCCGCCAGTGCCGTGGATGAGATACCCGCGCATGAAAGCAGCAGCAAAGAGAAAAGGCACTTCGCTGCACGCCACTTGCGAAAAAATGCCGAACCAGGCAGGCGATTGAGAGCATGCATGATATTCCCCGTTTTCTCAAGGAGATATGACAGGAAAATGATTTTCCCAATGGCAATGGCCATCAGTTGTACCCAGCGCATTTGCATCGCCGTACCTCGAATAGTTCTATTTGAATCACGAGCTCACAACTCACCTTGCAGCCGGTGAGTTTGGAAGCAAAATGTTTCGCGCAGATCCTGCGCGTCAATCAAAAAGGTGGATTTCCATCAACGTTTGCGAGCTGCTCCGCTGCCCATTGAGCCGAACACGCTTTCAGTCGGGTTTGCGACGCAAATCATTCCTCCCTCCACAAACCATATTCACCGTGCTTGTATTTTTTCAGTGCCGGGCCAGTTTCCATGGACCTGCACCTGTGCAACGGTAAGTCGCCTATCAGACATATACACAACCCATGGTTAACCCATGCAGGTCCAATCGACCAGAACATGCACTGACAAACCACTGCACACATCGATAGGCTAAATCATGTTTTTTTCTATTTCAATAGTTTTTTTACATGAAATCGGAGACTCATACCAGCGCTACGAGGGAGGCGCTTGAGCGATCTAGGGAATACCCTGAATCAGCCACACCACATACAGGTAGTAACTGGTGGTATCCCCAGTACGACTGGAACCGGCTGCGCAAGCCACATAGAATCGCCGCTGCAGGAGAGCAGGCGGGCACCACGGTGCCGAGCCTCACCGAAGGCGCAAACTCCCATACACGCTCAGGTTCCGTACTGCAAACACAACATGCCGTCTGGAGAGCCGCCGCACGCAATATGCGGCGCACCGAAGGAGCAAGCCCCGTTCCCATGGACGGCGGTGAATCTCTCAGGTTCCAAGGACAGGGGGAGCGGCAGCTGCGTCACGACGGACGCCGGCTGCTTGCTATTGAATCCATAGCTACCAGCTTCCGCGTGACCGGCACATGCCTTTGAAAGGGCATTGTCATGCGCGTCATCGTTCTCGGAGCCGGCCTGATCGGCACCGCCTCGGCCTACTATCTGCAATCTCTCGGTCATGAAGTGACCGTCATCGACCGCCAGGCTGCGCCCGGCGCCGAAACCAGCTTTGCCAACGGCGGGCAGATCTCGGTCAGCCATGCCGAACCCTGGGCCAACCCCGGCGCACCGCTGAAGTTGCTGGGCTGGCTGGGCCGGCAGGACGCCCCCCTGCTGTTCCGCCTGCGCGCCGACATGCGCCAGTGGCTCTGGGGCCTGTCCTTCCTGCGCAACTGCACGCCCGCGCGCACGCGCCACAACATCCGGCAGATCGTTCGCCTGGGCACCTACAGCCGCGAGGCCCTGCAGCAGCTGCGATCGGACACCGGCATCCAGTACGAGCAGCGCATGCAGGGCATCCTGCACTTCTACACGAACGCCCGCGAGTTCGAGGGCGCTCTCAAGCCCACCGAGCAGATGCAGGCCCTGGGCTGCGACCGCCGCCTGATCGACGCCGACGAGGCCGTGCGCCTGGAGCCGGCCCTGGCCCATGTGCGCGGGCAGATAGCGGGCGCCACCTATACGGCCGAGGATGAATCGGGCGACGCCAACCTCTTCACGCGCGAGCTGGCACGCATTGCCACCACCACGGGCGTGCAGTTCCGCCACGGCCACCACGTCATGGCGCTGCGCACCACGGGTGCGGGCGCCAGCCGCCATATCGACCATGTGGAGGTGACCAATGCCGACGGCCGCTACGAACGCATCCAGGGCGACGCCTATGTGCTGGCCATGGGCTCGTTCAGCCCGCTGCTGGCCCAGCCGCTGGGGCTGCACCTGCCCATCTACCCGGCAAAGGGCTACTCCGTGACCCTGCCGGTGCTGGACCCCGCCAAGGCCTACCAGGTCAGCCTCACGGACGATGAGTTCAAGCTGGTGTTCTCGCGCTACACCGGCGCGCAGGGCGACCGCCTGCGCATTGCCGGCACGGCCGAGTTCAACGGCTACGACCGCAACCTGGACCCCGTGCGCTGCGAGGCCATCGTGCGGCGCGTGCAGCAGCTGTTCCCCGGCGCCGGCGATACCGGGCGCGCCCAGTTCTGGAGCGGCCTGCGCCCCGCCACGCCCAGCAATGTGCCGCTGATCGGGCGCTCGCCCATCGCCAACCTGTTCCTGAACACCGGCCACGGCACGCTGGGCTGGACCCATGCCTGCGGCTCCGGCATGGCGCTGGCCGACCTGGTCAGCGGCAGGCAGCCGGCCGTGGATTTCGATTTTCTGGGGGCTGCAGCCATGGACCCGGATCGCAGCGCAGGCACGGTGCGCCCGCGCGCGGTCTGAGGTGCAGACGGTGTGTACCGTGTCTACGGCGTGTACGATGCCTAGGCAGTGAACACCGTCAACACCCCGGCGAAGCGGTGCAGGCGGGCGTCCATGATCTCGGCTTCGGCGACGAAGCCGATCAATGGCACATCGCCCAGTGCGTGGCGCAGGGTGCGCAGTTCGGCATCGGGGCCGCCGAACAGGCCGCCGCCGCGGCCCCGGCAACTGATGTAGATGGCGCCACGGATGCGGGGCTGTGCCTCGCCTTCGGGCGCCGCCTCCTCGGGCTCCGCCGCATCGCGCAGCGCAGCGCCCAGTTGCAGCAGTTCCTGGCGCGCGACCTGGGCCTGGCGGCGGCAGAAGATCACCGAATGCCCGGCCTCCACGGCCGATGACAGGGCCACGCCCTGGCGCAGCGGGTCCAGCCCGACCAGGGTCAGCACCTGGGCCTCTTCGGTGAGCACGCCGTGGGCCATGCCCCGGCCCGGCGGCGCAATGGCCGCCAGCGTGCTGCGCACCGTGGTCAGCGCGGGCTGCCAGTCGCTGCCTTCCAGCTCCACGCCCAGCAGTTGCAGCAGGCGCTGCAAGGCCGGATCTCCATTGAGCCCGGTGACCAGGGCGCCGCGCGCCTCGGTGATCTCCAGGCCCTCGCCCAGCGGCACGCAGCCCTGGGCCATGCCCGTGATGCAGGGCACGCCCGCACCGAAGGCCACGCCCGAGAAGCCTCCACTGAAAATGCCGCGCGCATCCGCATGCTGCGCATGCAGGTCCTCGGTGCGGCAGGCGATCTGCACGCCCTCCACGCCATCGTCCCCGTCATCGCCCACGCCGCCGAACAGCAGGCCGGACTCGGTGCGCTCGGACAGCTCGTACAGCAACTCGGCCAGCTCGGGCTGGCCGCCTCCGGCATGGACCAGGGCCGAATGGGCCGTGAACCCGGCCTCGCCGCCCGGCGCATGCAAGGGCGCCAGGCCCGAATACAGGCGGTAGTGCGCCGCCGGCACATCGAGCAGCATCACCGCGAGCGCGGAACCGGACAGGTATTCATGGGACATGGCCAGCACGCCACCGGCCGAGCAGCCAGCCCAGTCCGCCACATGGGGCAAGGCCCTGGCCAGATGCTGCAGCAGCGGCCTTGCATGGGCGGCATGCGCGTGGGACAGGTACACCAGGCCCAGTCGGGGCCGCTGCGCGTGGCCCGGATCGGCCATCTGCGAGCGCAGTTGCAGCAGCACCGCGTCGGCCGCGGCGCGCCAGTCGGAATGGCTGGCATGGCCTACAGGAAACAACGACATTCCAACCTTCTTTCTAGCCCTGCCAGCGCCCGGCTTGCGGAGGGCTCTAGACCATCCATGGGTGCCGCCGTGCCGCTCAGCGCGGTGGCCGGCTCTTGGCCGGCGCCTTGCCTGCGGCCGGTGCCTTGGCTGTTGTCTTTGCGGTGGTCTTTGCCGCCGTCTTCCTGGCCGCTGCCTTGGCTGGCGCTTTGGCTGGAGCCTTGGCTGGAGCCTTGGCTGGCGCTTTCGCAGGCGCCTTGGCGGCTCCGGCCGGGGCCTTGGCCGCCGGTGCAGCCGCCTTGCCTGCCTGCGCGGCGAAGGCGCCAGCCTGGGCCGTCATGCGGTCCATGGCGGCCTTGGCGATGTCGCCGGCCATGCCGGTGGCGCGCTGTGCGGCAGCCACGGCCTCGGGGGCCATGGGCTCGGCCATGGCCTTGGCGGCGATCTGCTGGAATTGCTGGGTGAGTGCGCCCCACCATTGCATGGCCTGGCCCATGGCGGCGGCCTGGGCCGGCTCGTCCTTGGGCGCAGAAGCTTCAGGGCCGGAGGCCTTGCTGCCGGCATCCGCGGATGCAGCGGCCGCAGCAGCTGCAGGCGGCTCGACAGGGGGCTGCGCGGGCGCGGCCTGCGGCTTTTCCTGCTTGCCGGCCTTGCCGGCGGAGGACATGGGCCAGTCCGAGTGGTCGGACTGCCCCGCGCTGGCGGCGCCTTTGCCTGCAGTGGCTGCAGCAGCGGTGGCGGCTGCAGCGGCGGGGAACTGGAAGGCCTGCGCCAGTTCGCCCATGCTGACGTTCATGCCCTGCAGCGTGGACAGCGTCATGCGCTGCACTTCCAGGGCCTGGATGGTGGCGGCCAGCGCCTTGCCATTTTGGTCCAACCAGAACTGCACGGCCTTGAGTTCGGTGATGCGCTTGTCCACCTCCTCGATGCTCACCGTGGGCGCCACCCATTCGGGCAGGCGCCCCAGGGGCCGGGCGGTGGCCGATCCCGCGCTCTGGGCCAGGCCCTGCAGGAAGTCGAAACCGGGGATGAACTTGCCGAAACCGAAGGAGGACGCGTCACTCATGGCAGCACTCGCTAGGACTGGGTTGGAAGAGCATGCCGGCGAAGGATGCCGGCCATGCTCCCAGCTTAACCCAGGCACACGCCAAGTCCACGGCAAGTCATGCGCATGCGGCTGCGCACAAACCCGGTGCAATGGCGCTGGCTCAGTGCGAATGGCCTGCGTGGCCGCCGCCGTGGCCCGCTGCCGGGGCAGCCGCCGCGCCGGGCGCCATGGCACGCACGGGGACCTGCAGGCTCAGGCGCGAGGTTTCGCCCTTGGCATCCTTGAACACCAGGGTGATGGGCACCTGGCTGTCCTTGAGCAGCGGGCTCTTGAGCTGCTGCAGCATGACGTGGTAGCCGCCGGGCTTCAGGTCCACGGCCACGCCCTTGGGCAGGTCCAGGCCGTCGATGGCGCGCATGCGCATCACATCGCCTTCCATCTTCATTTCATGCACCTCGGCCACGCCGGCGGCGGGCGACTCCACACCCACCAGGCGCAGCGGCTCCTCGGCCGTCAGGCGCATGAAGGCGCCCGTGGCCTGCTGGCCCGGCACGCTGGCACGCGCCCAGGCGGCGTCGGCCTTGACGTGGGCGGCATCGGCATGGGCATGGGCCAGGCCCATGGACAGGGAGGCGGCGATCAGGAAAGGGGTGGTCCATTGACGCAGTGTCATCACGGTTTCTCCAGAAAATTCAATACGTTGCAGCACGGTCTGTGTGCCTTGCAAAAACAAAAGCCAAGCGAAAGAGGCAGGGATTGAAATGGGGAGTCACCGGGGCGGGGCGCGGGCTTGCGGCAAGGCCGGCATGGCCACGCTGTGGACGGAGGCCGGGTGCGCCCGTGGCTGCGCATCTGCCATCAGCGGTGCCGGGGCCGCACTGCACCGGGCGGGCGGCGGCGCCAGCGGGGGCAGGCACAGCGGGCAGTCGATGCCGTGGCTTCCGGCAAGGGCATTGTCCTGACCGGCCGGCGATGGCACCCAGACCGATTCGCCAGCGGCCGAGCACAGGCGCTCCCAGCCCGAGGCACGCGCCAGCGGCGCAAACGCCGATGCCAGAGCCACGCACAGCCACAGCCCCAGCACCCAGCGGGCGCAGGCAGCCAAGGTGGAGGGCAGGCGAAGCGGCATGGCGCCATTCTAGGGGTCTGCCCCAGTCGTCATCTCCGGGACCGCGCCATGCCCTGCCCGCCCCTACCATCACAGGCGCGCACCCTCGCCTTCACCACAAACAACCCAAGGAGACACCCATGCTCACCCTGTGCGGATTCGCGGCCAGCAACTACTACAACAAGGTCAAGCTGGCCCTGCTGGAAAAGCAGCTGCCCTTCAACGAGGAACTGGACTGGCTGGGCGAGACCGACATGGCACTGTCGCCGCTGGGCAAGGTGCCATACCTGCGCATCGACGACGGCCGGGGCCTGTGCGAGTCGGCCGCCATGGTCGAGTACGTGGAGACGCTGTCGCCCTCGCCGGCCCTGCTGCCGGCCGACGCCTTCGAGGCGGCCAAGGTGCGCGAGCTGTGCGTGTACCTGGACCTGCACCTGGAGCTGGTGGCGCGCATCCTCTACCCGCAGGCCTTCTTCGGCGGCCAGGTCAGCGACTCCACCCGGGAGCGCACGCTGGCCCAGCTCGACAAGAACGTGGCGGCCTTCGCCAAACTCGCGCGTTTCTCACCCTTTGTGGCGGGCGACAGCTTCACGCTGGCCGACTGCTGCGCCATCGTCCACCTGCCCCTGGTCAGCGCGGCCAGCAAGATCGTTGGCGGGCGCGACGTGCTGGCCGACCTGCCCGTGCGCGAGTACCTGGCGCGCATGGCCGAGCGGCCCACGGTGCAGCAGGTCAATGCCGACCGCAAGACCAATACGGCGCTGATGATGTCCCGCTACGCCAGCGACAAGACTCCGGCCTGAGCCGCCGCCCTGCCCGCCTCAGTCCTGCAGCCAGCGCAGCAGCCCGCTGGCGCGCTGCGTGGGGCTGCCAACGGCCGAGGCCAGCAGGCCCGGCACCTCGGAGAACAGCGAGAAGGCCTGGCGGGCGCGCGTGATGCCGGTGTAGACCAGCTCGCGCCCCAGCACGCTGCCGCCGCGCGAGGGCAGCACCAGTGCCGTGTGCTCGAACTCCGAGCCCTGGCTTTTGTGCACCGTCATGGCGAAGGCGGTCTCCACATGGGCCAGGCGGCTGACACCGACCGAGCGCAGCTCGTCACCCTGCAGGAAGTACACGCGCAGCGGCTGCCCGGACCCACCCTGCGGGGCCCCCTGTGACCCGCCCTGCGACCCACCCGGCAGCGCAATGCCGATGTCACCGTTGAACACGCCCAGCTGCGCATCGTTGCGCGTGACCATGACGGGCCGGCCCGCATACCATTCGCCGTTGCGGCGGATCGCGCCCTGCGCTTCCAGGGCCTGCTCCACCGCCCGGTTGAGGCCGGACACGCCCCAGTCCCCCTCGCGCACGGCGCACAGCAGCCGGAAGCGCTCGAAGGCCTGCAGCACATCGAACACCCAGGCCCGGTGCGCGGCCTCGTAGCCGCCGTCCGCAGCCGGCCTGTTTTGCAGCGCCCTAGCATACAGCGCATAACTGGCCAGGCCGCCACGCCCGCGCACGGCCAGTTCGGTCACGGCCTGCACGCCGCCGCCCTGGCGCTCCCAGAGTTCGGAGTGCGTACCGCCTTGCGTGCCGGCATCGAGCAAGGCCTGGGCCTGCGCGGCGTGGCCGGCATTCACGGCGCGCGCCAACTGGCCGATGGGGCCACCGAAGCGCCGGCTTTCGCGCAGCATGACGGTGTGCTGCGCAAGAGCCGGAGGCCGGTCGCCTGCCGGCGCCGCGAACTGCGGCGGCACCGCCTGGCCGGCCACGCGCAGCGCGTAGTCCAGCGTGTCCGGCAGGTAGCGTCCGGCCTGGGCATCGCGGCACAGGTCGCCCAGCACGGCGCCCGCCTCCACCGAGGCCAGCTGGTCCTTGTCGCCCAGCAGCACCAGGCGGGCGCCGGCCGGCAGTGCCTCCAGCAGCGCCGCCATCATCTCCAGGTGGACCATGGAGGCCTCATCGACGATGAGCACGTCCACGTCCAGCTGCCGGCCCGCATGGAATCCCCAGTGCCGCGTATCGGGCCGCGCGCCCAGCATGGAGTGCAGGGTGCGCGCCGCGCCCATGCGCTGCACCAGGCCCGCCAGGTCGATCTCGCCGCCCATGCTGCCCTGCAATTGCAGCAAGGCCCCGTCAATCGATTGCTTCAGGCGCGCAGCCGCCTTGCCCGTGGGCGCGGCCAGGGCCACGCGCAGCTGGCCGGCGTCGGGCGCCGTGGCAAACAGCAGGGCCAGCAGCCGCGCGGCGGTATAGGTCTTGCCGGTGCCGGGGCCGCCCGTGATCACCGACAGCCGGCCGCGCAGCGCCAGCGCGCAGGCCAGCTTCTGCCAGTCCACGGGGCCGCCTTCCGCCGCAGGCGGGAACAGGCGGTCCAGCCAGTGGCGGGCCAGGGCTTCGTCCAGCGGCTGGCCGGCCAAGGCCTGCGCCACCGTGCGCTGGATGACATGGGTGGCCACGGCGCGCTCGTAGTCCCAGTAGCGGCGCAGGTACAGCAGCGGCGCGGGGCCGTCGGCACCGGCCAGAACCAGGGGCTGGCCAAGGTCCTCGCCGCCATCCTGGCCCGCGTCGCCGATCACACGCACCACGGGGCTGGCACCCAGCGCCGCCACCCAGCCGGACAGGCGCGCGGGCAGCATCTGCCACAGGGCCTGCTGCGCGGGCAGCGCCTCGGCGGGCCAGGCCAGCACGTCGTTGGGGTGGCCGGCCAGCGGTGCCAGGGGCAGGCAGCTGTGGCCGCGCCCCTCCATCTGCGCCAGCAGCGCGGCGGCCACCAGCAAGGCGGGCCCGGCCTGCGCATCCTGCCCGGCGACGAAGGAGGCCAGCGCCGCATCCAGGCGCCGCAGCAGGCCGGCATCGGCCCAGCGGCGCAGCAGGGCCAGCACTTCATTGGTGTCTGGCGGCACGGCGCCCAGCGGTTTGCCGCCCAGCGATGCGTCGCCCGGCGGTTCGCCGCCCGGCGAGTCGTCGCCCGGCCGTTCGTCGAACAGGTCCAGCGTGGCCGTATCGACGGTCCGCGAACGGGGGCGCGGGCTCATGGCGGCTCCTGCATATCGGCGCGGCCGGGGCCGAGCAGTTCATCGAGCGCATCGAGCAGGGGCAGCTCGGGCGCCATGGCATGCATGCCACCGGCCGGGCCATCGATGCCGCGCAGAAAGTAGTACAGCGCGCCGCCCAGCTGGCGCTGCGGCTCGTAGGCCGTGCCCAGGCGGCTGCGCAGCAGCCGGTGCAGGGCCAGCAGGTAGAGCGCGGCCTGCACGTCGTAGCGGTGGTGGAGCATGGCGCGGGCCAGGGCCTCCTGCCCGTAGGCGGCGCCGTCCGGGCCCAGGTGGTTGCTCTTGTAGTCAAGCACCCAGTAGCGGCCCTCGTGGCAGAACACCAGGTCGGCGAAGCCCATGAGCATGCCGTGCAGCGAGCGCTGGGGCAGCGCGGGCCGCTCCTGCCCCGGCAGGATGAAGCGCCGGCACAGCTGGTCGATGCGCTCGGCCGGCAGCTGGCGCGCGGGCAGCCAGAACTCCATCTCGGACAGTTGCGGGCCCAGCGTGGCCAGCGTGACATCGAGCGGCGCCAGCGGCTGGTGGACCACGGCCGTGAGCCAGGCCAGCAGGTCGCGCGCCTGCTCGCCCCGGCCCGCGCGCTCGCAGCGACGCACCAGGCGATCAGCGAGCGCACCCTGGCCGTCCACGGGCAGGGCAAAGTCTTCGCCGCCCAGCCATTCCAGCTGGTCGTGCACGAAGTTGCCGACCACGGGGCCGCGCAGAAAGCGGTGCCAGACCGCAGGCCCAGCGGCCGGTCCATCCTGCAGGGGCTGCAGGCCCGCCAGGCCGGCCAGGCCGGCAATGTCCGCCAGTTCCGGCGATGGCGGCGGCTCCAGCGCCTGCTCATCCTCGGCCGGGCGCTGCACGGCTACGGGCAGCACGGGCAGGCTGGGCGCGGCCATGGCGCGCACCAGGGCCGAGAAGCTGCCGATGCCCCAGCGGGTGTCGAAGCGCGCGTCGTAGGCCGGGGCATCGTGCAGCGGCGTGGCGCCCGCTGGGGGCTGCCAGCGCGTGCGCTGCAGTGGCACGGCATCCAGGTCGCGCCAGGCCATGTGCGGGTCTTCGCCGCACAGCTGCTGCAGGCCGTCGCGCCAGCCCTGGGCCGAGCGCGGCTCGGTGCCGCCCAGCAGGTAGCCGGCTGCGCCCTGCTCGTTCACGCAGGCCTTGCCGTTGCCGCGCTTGAGCGGGGCCAGGCCCAGCCACAGCGCATGGCGCGGGCGGGTGAGCGCCACGTAGAACAGGCGCAGGTCCTCGCGCAGCCGCTCGCGGTCGGCCTGGGCCAGCTCCTCGTCGCTGAAGTCCAGCAGCAATCGGCGGGCCGGAGCCGCATCGTCTTGCGACTCGTCCTGCGCGGACAGGGTCAGGAACGGCGTTCTGGCCCGTTCCATGGGGCGGAAGCTGCCCGCAAACGGCAGGCAGACCAGCGGGTACTCCAGGCCCTTGCTCTTGTGCACGGTGACGAGCTTGACCAGGTCGGCATCGCTTTCCAGGCGCACCACCTGCTCTTCGCTGCCGCTGCCAGGCGTCTCGATCTGGGTGGCCAGCCAGCGGATCAGGGCCTGCTCGCCCTCCAGCTGGGCGCTGGCGGTCTGCAGCAGCTCGGCCAGGTGCAGGTAGTTGGTCAGGCGCCGCTCGCCGCCCATGGCCGGGTCCTGCAGCCAGCGCACGGGCAGGTCCAGCCGGTACAGGGTCTGGCGCAGCATGGCCAGCACGCCCAGGCGCAGCCAGATGCTGTGCAGTTCGCGAAGCTGCTCGCTGCGCACGTCAAAGGCTTCCTCGTCGGCGGCCAGCCAGGCCAGCTCGTCCAGCGACAGGCCGATGAGCCGCGTGGCCAGGCCCGCGCGCACGGCCTGGGCATCCAGCGGCGCGGCGACGGCGCGCAGCCAGTACAGCAGGTCATGGGCCTCGTCGCTGGCGAACACCGAATCCTGGTCCGACAGGTAGACCGAGGCCACGGCGCGCGCCTGCAGCTCTCGGCGCACGGCGGCCGCCTCTCGGCCCGTGCGCACCAGCACGGCGATGTCGGCAGGCCGCAGGCGCACAAGGCGGCCATCGGGCTGCACAAAGCCGGCCTGCGGGTCGGCCAGCCACTGCACGATCTGCTCGGCGCAATGGGCCGCAAAGCGGCGCCGCACCTCGTCGGCCGACAAAGGCAGGGGGATGCCGGTGTCCTCGTCACGGCCCGCACTCCAGGCCACGGTGAGGGCGGGCATGGCGCCGTCGCGCGTGTGCAGCAGCTCGCGCCGGCCCTGGGCGGCCACGGGCTCGAACGGCAGCGGGTTGTGGCTGCCGCGCCGGAACATGAAGGCGCCCTCGCCCGGCCGCTGCTCGGCCTGCGCGAACCAATGGTTGGCGGCGCCCACCAGCGCCTGGGTAGAGCGGTAGTTGGTGCCCAGCACGTAGTGGCGCCCCTGGGTGGCGCGGCGCGCCTGCAGGTAGCTGTGGATGTCGGCGCCGCGAAAGCCGTAGATGGACTGCTTGGGGTCGCCGATCAGCAGCAGGGCGCTGTGCGGGTCGTTGGCCGCCGTGCGGTAGATCTGGTCGAACAGGCGGTACTGCAGCGGCGAGGTGTCCTGGAATTCATCGATCAGCGCCACCGGGTACTGGGCCAGGATGCGCTCGCGCAGCACGGCGCCGTTGTCGCCGGCCAGGGCCGTATCCAGGCGCTGCAGCATGTCGGCAAAGCCGAAGCTGCCAGCCTGGCGCTTGAGGTGGGCCAGCCGCTGCGCCACGCGCGCGGCCGCATGCAGGCGCACGGCCACGCTGACGGGCGGCAGTTGCTCCAGCTGCACCAGCAGCGCCTGCAGCTCGTCCAGCTCCAGCGGCATGAGCACATCGCCGGCCGATCCCTTGAAGGCCTCGGCCAGGCCCTCGGGGCTGAGGCGGTGGCGCGCGGCCTCGGTCAGCGCCAGCGGGCCGTCCAGCGGCGCGCGCGACCAGTCGGCCAGCGCGGCCAGCCAGCCGGTGTAGCGCGCGGGCTGCAGCTTGCGCTTGTCCCACAGCGCGCCATGGCCGTCGAGCTGTCCATCCAGCCACAGTTGCAGGCGCTGTGCCTTGTCGTCCCAGCCGGCCGCCAGGGCCAGCAGGCGGCTGCGGCGCTGCTCCATGGCGCGCTGCAGGCAGTCGGCCAGGCTGCCCTCGCCCGCGCCGGGCACGGGGGGCTCGCGCAGCAGGGCGCGCATGTCATCGACCAGGGCGCCGACGTGGGGCCAGATCTTCAGGACCTCGTCCAGCAACTCGTCGGACAGCGGGTAGCACTGCTGGCGCCAGTAGTCCTGCGCGGCCTCGGTCTGGCGCTGGCTTTCGTCGGGCTCCAGCGTTTCGTCGAAGAGGTTGCCGCTGTCGAAGGCATGCTCGCGCAGCATGCGCTGGCACCAGGCGTCGATGGTGTGGATGGCCGCGTCGTCCATGCATTCGGCCGCCATGGCCAGGCGCCAGGCCGCGCGTTCACGGGCCGCGCCTTCGGGGTAGGCCTCGCGCAGCGCGTGCAGGAAGGCGTCGTGGGGCGCGGGCTCGGCCTCGCCGCGAAAGCACTGCACGGCCTCGATCAGGCGCTTGCGTATGCGGTCGGACAGCTCGCGCGTGGCCGCGCGCGTGAAGGTCATGACGAGGATGTCGGGTGGCATCAGCGGGCGCTCGAAGGCCGTGCTGCCCTCGCCATGCCCCAGCACCAGGCGCAGGTAGAGCGCAGCAATGGTCCAGGTCTTGCCGGTGCCGGCGCTGGCCTCGATCAGGCGGCTGCCCCACAGCGGGAAGCGCTGCGCGTCGAGCACATGGCCGGTCACGTCGCCGTCCACATCGCCGTCCACATCGCCGGTCGCGGCGCCGATCATTTCGCTCGCGCTCATTGGGCATCCCCCTGGTACGGCAGGACCTGCACCTGCGCGGCCACCCAGTCGAGCAGCGGCGCATGGGCGGCATGTGCCAGGGCCTCGAAACGGCCATCGGCGCTCAGCTGTTCGAAGTCCGGGTAGCAGCGTGCCCAGGACGGGTCCTCGCCTTCGCCGCCGACCAGATGACCGCCCTCATAGGCCTGCTGGGCCGCAGCGGGAAAGCCTTCGGCCATGGCCAGGCCGCTGCGCAGCGGCAGGGGCAGCGGGCCGTTCTGGCCTTCGCGCCACAGGGCCATCAATTCACGCAGCCGTGCCAGCGCGTCGGAAGGGTTCATGGGCAGCACCTGCACCAGGCCGTCGCGCGCCACCACGCGCAACTCGGCCTGCGAGCCGCTGGCGGCCAGCGCCAGGCTGCGCAGGTAGACCGGCATGAGCTTGTCGGCATGGGGCCTGCCCTTGGCATTGAGCAGGTTGCGCGGGTCCAGCAGCAGCCAGCACTGTGCGTCGTCCGCATCGGGGGACTCTTCGGTTTCGCAGGACTGGCGCAGCCCATCGATCCAGTCGTCGAACACCAGGCCATCGTCCTCGATCAGCAGCCGCCTGCGCGGCGCGGGATGGGCATACCGATCCAGTTGCTGGCGCCAGGCCCGCAGCGAAGGCGTGACCGAGGACTGCAGCGCCCGCGCGCCGCGCTCGCCCAGCCCCGCCAGCGGCAGCCGCCCCGAGCGCGTGAGGCGCGCCACGGCCGCTCGCACGCTGTCTTCCATGGCCTGGGGCGCCTGCCCGGGCTCGTCCAGGCCGGCCGCCACCTGCTGCTGCAACTGCTGCACCAGCAGGTATTCGGTCAGGCCGTCGAGCTGGAACAGCTCCTCGTCCACCACGGGGTTGTCCTCCTGCTCGAAGCGCACCTGCAGGCGCTGGCTCAGGTAGGCGCGCGCCGGGTGGCGCAGGAAATCGGTGAGCCGAGCCAGCGTCAGCGGCGCCGAGGCGTCGGGGACAAAGGGCGGGCGCGGCTGCGCGGGCAGCGCAGGCAACGCGTCCGTGCCGTCAGACTGCGCATGCGCGGCCCGCCATTCGCGCGCATAGGTGGTCCAGGGCGAGCCTTCTTCGAAATAGCGGCGGCTGAAGGGCTGCAGCGGATGCTGCTGCGTGCGCTGCGCCAGCAGCGGCTGGCCGCCTTCGCCGCGCCAACCCGTCCCCAGGTAGTCGCGCAGCTGGGAGACCAGGACCGAGGGCGGCTGCTCGCTGTTGTCGCGCACATGGTGGCCGGTCCAGCTGATGTAGAGCGCGCGGCGTGCGGACAGCAGGGCTTCGAGCATGAGCTGGCGGTCATCGTCGCGGCGCGCGCGGTCGCCGGGGCGCTGCTGGCCGGGCAACGCCATCAGGTCGAAGTCGCTGCGCATGGCGCGGCGCGGATAGTCGCCATCGTTCATGCCCAGCAGGCAGACCACCTCGAAGGGAATGGCCCGCATGGGCATCAGCGTGCAAAAGGTCACGCCACCGGCGCGAAAGCGCTGCGACAGCGAGGGCTGCTCCAGCGCCTGCATCCAGGCCTCCTGAGCCACGCCCAGTTCCACAGCGTCCGCGTAGCCGGCCTGCTCGCAGGCGCGCTGCCAGTCCGTGAGGGCGGCGTCCAGCGCGGCCAGCATGGCCTCGTCCTCATCGTCCTGCGCCTTGAAGAAGTCCTGCAGCAGTGCGCGAAAGCGCTGAGCCCAGACCTCGGGCGTGGCGGGCCGCCCGGCCTCGCGCCACCAGGCCAGCATGCGCTCCAGCAGCGCGGCCAGCACGCCGGCCAGCTCGGCCGACAGGCCGCCCACTTCGTCATAGGGCTCGATGCCGCCAAAGGCCTGGCCGTCCTGCGCCACGCCGCCGGCATAGCCCAGCAGCATGCGCTGCAGGCCGAACCAGGCGCTGTTGTGCTCGCCGCAGGCCTGCAGGCCCAGGGCGCCGCGCTGCGGCGCATTGAGTCCCCAGCGGATGCCGGCCCCGGCCATCCAGCGCGTGAGCTGGGGCAGGTCGTCGGCCGCCAGCCCCATGCGCGCGGCAATCGCGGGGACGTCCAGCAGGTCGCACAGCTCGCTGAGCCGGCAGCGCTGCTGGGGCAGGCGCAGCAGCCATTGCAGGGCCACGGCCAGCGGGCTGCTGGCGCGCGCACCCAGGTCGGCGATGTCGAAGGGAATATGGCGCGGGTCATGGCGGCCGTACTGGCCGAAGACCGCACGTATCGAGGGCGCTGCCGTCTCTATGGACGGGAGCATGACCACCACGTCACGCGGGGCCAGCGGCGCTTGCCCTGGCTGGGCAGGATCCGGTGGCCGGGCCAGCATCTGCAGCAACTGGTCGTGCAGCACTTCCAGCTCGCGCACCACGCTGTGGGCGCTGTGAAAGACGATGGAGCGGTCGGCCCGCGCCACCTCCAGCGGCGGGTGCTCGGCCAGCGGCACCAGGTCGCGGATGCGCTGCTGCACCTGGGCCAGCAGCGGCGCGGCGCGCAGGTCCTCGGCATCGGTTTCGTCGAACAGGTCCACGCGCGGCATCTGCAGCTGCGCGGCGGCACCCGTGGTGTCGAAGGCGTCGAGCTGGCGCACATAGTCGCGGCTTTGCCGGCCCCAGGCGGCCAGCAGCGGATGGGCGTGGGCGTGCATGGCCTCCAGCGGCAGCTGCGCCAGATCGCGCCCGCCGCGCAGCGGCTGGCGGCGCCGCGCCATGCGCAGCAGTTCGCGCCCGTCGATGGCGTCGGCCCAATGGAAGCGGCAGGGATTGGGCACGGCCAGCAGCACCTGGCTGTGGCGGGCAATGGCGGCCAGGAATTCCAGCAGGCTCAGCGGCAACTGGCTGATGCCGAACACCACCACGCGGCGCGCCAGCGGCGCGGCCGGCGGCTCGCCGGACTGCAGCGCGGCCAGCACCCTGCCCTGCAGGCGCGCGCGCGTGGCGCCGCGCTGGTCCTCGTCCAGCTCGGCCAGCACGGCGCGCCACAGGCGCGGCTGCCACTGCTGGCCTTCGGGCACCGGGGCGTCCGCCACACCAGGGCGCAAGGGCATGGGCAGCACGTCATGCCCGGCCTCCCAGGCGTCCAGCCAGTCGGCGCGGTAGATCTGGTATTGGTCGAAAAGGTCGGCCAGGCGCTGGGCCAACTGCAGCAGCCGCTCGGGCTCGCCGGGGCGCAGAAAGCCTGCAATGGGGGCGAAGGCCGGGTCATGAAGGCACTGCGGCAGCAGGCGCATGAGCCGCCAGGTCATGGGCGTCTTGTCCAGCGGCGATTCGCGCGGCACGGCCTGGCGGCCCAGCACCTGGCGGTAGCTGCGCCACACAAAGCGCGCGGGCAGTTCCACGCGCGCGGCGGCACACACGCCCAGCTGCTCGGCCATGCGCATCTTGAACCACTCGGCCATGCCGTTGCTCTGCACCAGCACCACCTCGGGTTCCAGCACATCCAGCGGGTGCGCAGCCAGCCATGCCAGCACCGTGTCGGCCAGCACCTCCGTCTGATTCCCGTGCAGGGCGATCAAGCCCGGCTGCCAATGCGATGCCACCTCTGCGCCCCCGTGCTCCAAGCCATGCGAGCAGCGAGCTTAACGCGGGCAGAGCCTGCCTGCAGGCTGTTTACCAGTGCAGGTAGAACATGGCCTTGGCCAGCAGCACGATGGCCAGCACGTGGCAGAACACGCTCAGGTGCAGGCGTTGCGAGCGGCGCCCGCCCAGCACACCGCGCCGGCGCCACCACATGGCCGCCAGGAAATGCCCGAACACGCTGAGCGCCAGCACGATCTTGAGCGCCAGCAACAGGCCGAAGCTGCTGGCCAGCGGAGCGGCAAAGGCGGCAGCCAATGCCGCGCGGTGCTGCCAGGCCAGCCCCAGCCCCGCGCCGTACAGCACCATCAGCACCCAGGGCATGACGGCGACCGCGCGGTCGCCCAGCGCCTGCTCGGTGGCGCGCGCCACGGCAGCGGGCAGGTGGCGGCGCGCCCCGGCCAGCAGCACGACTTCGAAGAACACCGTGCCTGCAAAGGCAATGGCCGCCAGCAGGTGCAGGGTCAGCAGCAGTCCGTAGCTCATGCGCGGCTCCTGTGCGGCAGGGGCAGGGATGCGGGAGCCGGCAGCAGATCGGCCAGCGTGAAGCCGTCCAGATGGGCCATGAAGCTGTCCAGCGCCCCGCCCAGCACGCCGGCCAGCCGGCAGTCCTGCGCAAGCGTGCAGGCCGGCGGGCTGGTGCCCGTGAAGCACTCGACGATGGCAAGGTCCGGCTCCATGCCGCGCACCACGTCGCCCAGGCCGATGTCGGCCGGCGCATGGGCCAGGCGCATGCCGCCGCCCTTGCCGCGCACGGTCACGATCCAGCCGCGCAGCGCCAACTGGTGCGTGACCTTCATGAGGTGTGCTTCGGAGATGGCATGGGCCTGGGCGATCTCGGCAATCGTGCACAGCCGCCCGGGGCGGCGCGCCACATGCATGAGCAGGCGCAGCGCGTAGTCGGTCATCAGGGTCAGGCGCATGGCAGGCCTGCGATCATGCCTGCCGGTCGGCACGCGGGCGCACCAGCAGCGGGGCGAAACGCCACAGGTACAGCGCAAAGGCCAATACCCAGGCAGCGGCCGAGGCATGCAGCGCCGCCAGCGACAGCGCCGTGGGCAGCAGGGCCGCCAGGCGCAGCACGGCAGCGGCAATGACCAGGGCATAGGCGGCGACCATGCTGCGGTCGGTGCGCAGCGGCAGGCCCAGGTGGCCCATCGACGTCCGTGTGCACATGCCGATGATGAGCAGGGCAAAGCCGCCCGCACCGATCACATGCACGGGCCAGGCGGGGCGCAGCACCCATCCGGCCGCATGCGCGCCCGCCACCAGCAGGCCCGCACCCAGCGCCGCGTGGCCCAGGTAGAGAATCCACAGCAACGGCACGCGGCGCACGGCCTGGGGCTTCCAGGCCAGCACCTGCCACAGGGCCATCAGGCCCGCCACGGCCAGGCCGGCGGCCAGGCCCGGCCACCAGCCCGCCAGCAGGCAGGCGATGGCCACCACACCCGCGCCCAGCTGCCACTGGCCGCTGGCCGTGTGCATGGGGATCTGCAGGCCGGACACGGCGCGCATGGCGAAGAAGGGGATCACACGCCGCGCAATCAGCAGCGCAATCACGGCCATGCACAGCAGGCCTGCGTTGAAGCGCTGCATGAGCGAGCCGTAGTCGCCTTGCCAGATGGACCACAGGTACAGCGCATCGGCCACGCCCAGGCCCGCCAGCAGCAGGGGCAGCCCGTAGTTGCGCCGGCTGCGCGCCACCTGAATGGCACGGCCCAGCGCCAGCGCGGCCCAGCAGAAGAAGGCCGTCTCGCACAGCGCGGCGACCACAAAGGCCTGCGGCCCCGGCAGCAAGAAGCCTGCGCGGGCCACCAGCCACAGCAGGCACAGCGCGCCCAATGCCCGGCCCTGCAGGGGGTTGCGCCCTGTCCAGTTGCTGCCTGCCGTGAACAGAAAGCCTACGGCAATGGTGGCCACGAAGGCCCACAGCATCTCGTGCGCATGCCAGAACACGCCGGGCATGCGCCCCGCGATCCACTGCGGCGCATGGACCCACAGCGCCACCGACAGTGCAGCCCAGAGGCAGCCCAGCAGGTACAGCGGCCGGAATCCCAGCTCCAGGAAGGCCTTCCATTGCGGTGCCGGCTCCCGGGTTCGCAGGGGTTCCTCCAGTTCCAGCCATTGCGCCATGATGTCCACTCCTTCCGGCCCGCCGTGCGCCTGCATAAGATGTATTCAGCGTACATCTTCAGGCGCGCGGGCGGGGCCGCTGCGGCACCACCTTCTGACCCACATCAAGCAGGAGCCAAGCATGGCACTCGAACACGCAAAGCCACTGGATGTCATCGCCCTGCACGCCCGCGACGGCATGCACATCAGCACCAGCCTGATCAGAACGCCCCAGCTGCAGCTGCTTCGGCTGGTGCTGCCGCCCGGCCATGCACTGCCGCGCCACCAGGTGCCCGGCGAGGCCACCATTCACTGCCTGGCGGGCGAAGCCGGCATCGCCACGCGCGTGGCCAGCCTGCGGCTGGTGGCCGGCTCGGTGGTGCTGGTGCCGGCGGGCGAACCCCATGACGTGCACGCCAGGGGCGAACAGGGCTGCGTGCTGCTGGTGACCGTGACAATGCAGCCGCCCCCGCCTGAGTGACTGAAGCGTGTGGCCTGGGCGTGCTGAACAACGGCAGGCTTTTCAGCAGCACAAAGAAAAACGGACCGCTTCTTGCGAAGCAGTCCGTAATTTTTTACTGAATTTGGTGGCCTGGGACGGAATCGAACCGCCGACACAAGGATTTTCAATCCTCTGCTCTACCGACTGAGCTACCGGGCCGAGAACTAGATTATATGCAGGATTTTTTGACCCAAAAACGAAAAAGCCAAAATTCCTTCAAAAAGTCTATCCGCGCTTGTTGCGGCCCAGGTCCACGCCCAGCTGGCGCAGCTTGCGGTACAGGTGGGTGCGCTCCAGGCCGGTCTTCTCGGCCACGCGTGTCATGGAGCCGCCTTCGCGTGCCAGGTGGAATTCGAAGTAGGCCTTCTCGAAGCCGTCGCGGGCCTCGCGCAGCGGGCGGTCCAGGTCGAACCCCTGGTGTGCATGCGGCACGTTGTTGTCCACCGGCACGCGGCTGGCCGCAGGCGTGACCACGGCCGCAGTGTCCGGCTCGACCACTGCCACGGGCGCTGCAGCCGGTGCCTGGCTGGCGGCGTTGCGCGCCAGGCCCTGCTCCACGGCCTTGAGCAGCTTTTGCATGGTGATGGGTTTTTCGAGGAAGGACAGCGCACCGATGCGCGTGGCCTCCACGGCCGTCTCGATGGTGGCGTGGCCGCTCATCATGATCACGGGCATGGTCAGCAGACCTGCCGAGGCCCATTCCTTGAGCAGCGATACGCCATCGGTGTCGGGCATCCAGATGTCGAGAAGCACGAGGTCGTAGGTGTTGGAGGCGCGCGCCGAGCGTGCCTGACCGGCGTTCTCGGCCACGTCCACACTATGACCTTCGTCGTTGAGGATTTCCGACAACAAATCCCGGATCCCCAGTTCGTCGTCGACCACCAGTATGTTTGCCATGTGTCTTAAGCCTATGTGCTGAGGCGCGGGGGGCGTCAGGCCTATCCCGTACGCTCAGGCGCAAATGATAGCGACACTTGCGCACCTTGAATCACCCCGTCGTCTTCCCTGTTGCCCAGGTCGATGCGGGCGCCATGCTCGTCTGCGATTTTCTTGACCACGGCCAGGCCCAGGCCTGTGCCTCGCACCTTGGTCGTGACGTAGGGCTCGAAGGCCCGTTGAAGGATGTTGGCGGCGAAGCCCGTGCCGCTGTCACTGATGCTCAGGCGCACGCGGCGCGTGGACTCGTTCCAGCGCGTCTCTATGGTCACGGGGCCGGGGGGCTGGCCGCTTTCCTGCGCGCGCTGGGCCGTGGCGTCCTGGGCATTCTGCAAAAGATTGTGAATGACCTGGCGCAGCTGCTGGCCATCGCCGGAAATCGGCGGGCATTGCGGGTCCAGCACGCAGTCCACGCGCACTTCGGCGTTCTCTTCCCCATACAGCTGGAGCACATCGGTGACCAGCGCGTTGAGGTCCAGCGACTGCAGGTTGGCGGCGGGAAGGCGCGCGTAGTCGCGGAATTCATCGACCAGGCGCTTCATGGCGCCGACCTGATCGACGATGGTCTTGACGGACTTGGCCAGCAGCGCCTGGTCAGCCGGCTGCAGCTTGTCGGTCAGCCGCATGGCCATGCGCTCGGCCGACAGCTGGATGGGCGTGAGCGGGTTCTTGATCTCGTGGGCCACGCGGCGCGCCACCTCGCCCCAGGCCTGGGCACGCTGGGCCGAGACGATTTCCGAGATGTCGTCGAAGACCAGCAGGCGCTGCGCATCGGGCAGCTCCGCACCACGCATGACCAGGGTGGTGGTGTGCTGGATGACGCCGCCATCGGTGGAGGCATGCAGCTCATGCACCAGTTGCCAGCGATCGCGCCCCTGCTCGCCCAGGAAGAGCGCGAACTGCTCCTGCACGACTTCGCCGAACTGCTCCAGCCCCGGCACCTGGGACAGCAGCCGGCCTTCATGGACGGCCATGGGCGCGCGCAATATGCGCGTGGCGCCGGGATTGCTCAGCACGATGGCGCCCCGCGCGTCCAGCACGATGACGCCCGAGGTGAGGTTGTCGAGGATGGTCTGCAGGTTGCCGCGTGCGGCATCGAGCTGGCCCATGCTGCGGTTGGCTTCGGCGCGGGCGTCGGCCAGTTGCTGGGTCATGAGCGCAAAGGAGCGTGTGAGCCCGCCGATCTCGTCGCGCGTCTGCAGCGCCGGCTTGGGCCGCAGGTCGCCGCGCGCCACGTCGCGCATGCCCTGGGCCAGCAGCAGCAGCGGCCTGGCCAGCTGGTTGCCCAGCACGATGGCCAGCACCACGGCGCCGAAGACGGCCAGGAACAGGCTGAGCGTGAGCGTGCCTATGTACATGCGCTGCAGGCCACCGCGTGCCAGCGCGCGCTCCTGGTATTCGCGGTTGGCTGCCTGCACGGCCAGGGCATTGGTCACCAGGGCCTGCGGCAGTGCAATGGTGGCCTGCAGGTAGCGCGGCTCGGTCAGCAGGCCCACGCTCGGGTTGGGCACCAGGGCCAGGGTGCGGACCTGGGCGCCAGGCGCGGTGGCGCCGGGCTGGGCCATGCCGTCGTCGTCCAGGCCTTCGATGCTGGCCACGGCGCGCTGCTCGCGCAGCGAGCGCAGCATTTGCGCGCTGGGGCGTTCGGGCTGCAGGTTGAAGCGCGACTGGCCCACGCTGGCGATGGCGCGCAGGCCCGCAAGGTCGCCGCCGCGGGTGGTCTGCGTCGGGCCCATGACGGCAAGCTCCGATGCACTCCACAGCACGACATCGGTGGCACCCAACTGGTCGCGCACGCGCTCCAGGATCAGCGCAGCGCCGGCATCGGAGACCTGGGACAGCTGGGCGCCTGCGGTGCGCGTGTTGTTGGCCATGTCATTGGCCACGGTCTCCAGCGTGGCACTGGCCAGGCTGACGCCGGCCGACAGCGCGCCCTCGACCTGCACATCGAACCAGCTTTCGATGGAGCGCGAGACGAACTGGTAGGAGACGATGTAGATCAGCAGGCCCGGCACCAGGCCCACCAGCGTGAAGATGCCGGCCAGCTTGAGCAGCAGGCGGCTACCGAAGCGCCCGCGCTGCAGCCGTATGGCCAGGCGGATGCCGCCCCAGGCCAGGATGGCCAGCAGCAGGCCGGCCACGACCACGTTGGCGGCGAACAGCCAGTTGTAGTTGCGCTCGTAGTCCAGGCGGTTGTTGGTGGCCAGGGTGAGCAGGAACAGCAGCAGCACGCCGACCAGGCCCATGAGGCCGGCGCCCACGCCCACGGCCCAGCGCGTGCCGCGCGACAGGCCGGCCGAGGCCGGCAGGGCCACGCGTTCGTCGTCGGCCGAGGCCCTGCTCATGGCGCGTCTTCCAGCATCTGGGTGCGCGACAGCTGCAGGTTCCAGCCCGAGCGGCCCAGCGCGCCGATCTGCAGCGGCCTGGGCAGCTGGGACAGGTCGATGCGAAAGCGCAGTTGCACCGATACGCCCGATTGCGTGGGCGCCGTGTCCATGATCTTCCAGCGCGAGATGCGCTGCATGGAGGCCAGCGCATCGTCCAGGCTTTCGAAGGTCTGGCCCAGCGCCAGCCCCAGGCCGCTGCTGGAGAACGGGGTGCTGGAGATGTGCAGGCGCCAGCGGCGCGTCAGCGGCTGGTGGCTGAGGCGGTAGTGGCGGCTGGCGGTGGCCAGTTGCTGATCGGACCAGTACCAGCGCTCGCGCTGGATCTGGGCATCGGCCACGAAGTACATGGGGATGCCCTGGCGCAGCGCATCGTCGATCTGGTAGGGCAGCTCGAAATGGAGGTTGGCCGACAGCAGCAGGCCGTCGTCGGAGCGATCGAGCTGCATGGGGCCGATCTCGGCCGTCAGGGCATCGGCCCTGGCCTGCAGGCCCAGGCCCGCCAGCACGCCGGCCAGCAAAAGCGCCCCGGCCAGCCGCGCCAGCAGGCGCAGCCAGGCTGGCGACCAGGCCCGATGGGGGGGGTCAGCGCGTCTTTTGCAGCAAGGCGTAGAAGAAACCGTCGTGGTCACCCAAAGCATTGTCAGCCAGCATGCCGGCTTTGTCGGCTTTGCCCGGGATTAAATGCCCCGGTGCCGCCAGGGTTCGCGCCTCACTGTTGCGTGTAACAAACGCTTGAACCTGTGCCTCGCCCTCTTCCCTGAAGACCGAGCAGGTGCAGTAGAGCAGGCGCCCGCCGGGCTGCAGCAGGGGCCACAGGGTGTCGAGCAGGCGCGCCTGGATCTCGGCCAGCTGGCGCACATCGCTTTCGCGGCGCAGCCAGCGCACGTCGGGCTGGCGCCGCACGATGCCCGAGGCCGTGCAGGGCGCGTCCAGCAAGATGGCGTCGAACCGCTGGCCGCCGCATTGCGCATCGAACCACTGGTCGGGCCGGGATGCGTCGGCCACCACCACGCGGGCCTGCAGGCGCAGCCGCCCCAGCGTGTCCGCGATGCGCGCGGCGCGCTCGGCATCTATCTCCAGCGCCGTGACCTCCAGGGTCTGCGGTGCTGCGTACTCCAGCAGGTGGGCCGTCTTGCCGCCCGGGGCGGCGCAGGCATCGAGCACACGCAGCGCGCGGCCGGCGGGCTGCTCCAGCCCCTGCAGCAGCAGCGGCGCGGCCAGTTGCGCGGCCGCATCCTGCACCGAGGCCAGGCCCTCGTCGAAGCCCGGCAGGGATTGCACCGGCAGGGCATGCTGCAGTTGCAGGCCGCTGTCGGCCACGGCCAGGGAAGGCACGTCCATGGCCTGCAGCGCTGCCTGGTAGGACTGGCGGTCCGTTTGTTGGCGGTTGACGCGCAGCGTCATCGGCGGCTGTTCATTGTTGGCCTGCAGGATGGCTTGCCAATGATCGGGATGGTCCTTGCGCAAACGGGCGATCCACCAGGCCGGGTGGTTCCAGACGGCCTGCGGCTGGTCGTCGGTGGCGGCGACCAGGGCATCGCGCTCGCGCAGGAAGCGGCGCAGGCAGGCATTGATGAAGCCGGACTGGGCGCGCGTGGGCCCCTGCTTGGCAGCCTCCACCGTCTGGTTGACCAGGGTGAATGGTGGGTACGGTGCCCGGGACTCATCCCAGGCCAGGGCCAGGGCCGTGTTCAGCAATGCGCTGACGCGCGGCGGCGGGTTGCGCGAGGCCAGCTGCTTTTGCAGCGCCTGGGCACGGCCCAACTGGCGCAGCACCTGGAACAGCAGCGCCTGGACGCCGGGGCGCAGCGGCTGCGCCACGCGCGCCAGCACGCTGCGGCTGGACTGGCCTTCAAGCACGGACTGCAGGCATTGGGCAACGGCGTCGAGCTGCTGCCAAAGAGGCGGCGCGGCAGGTGCCTGCGAGGGCGCCGCAGCGCGGCGCGGGGAAGAATGCGTGCGTTGGTTCATGTTCCACTTTCCTGTGCCTTGCTGGCGACAGGCTCGACCAGCAGGCTGCGCACCGGGCGAAAGCCCAGCAGCCAGGCCAGCAGCCTGGCCGGATATTGCGCAATGGCGGCGTTGTAGCGCTCGGCCGCGGCGTTGAATTGCTGCAGTCCCAGGCGGTTGCGCACCTGGTGCTCGGTCCAGCGCTGCTGCCAGGGCTGCAGCGGATCGGGGTCCGGCGATGGGGCATCTGGTGGCGCAGCGCCAGTGCCAGCGGCGCCGGCGCCGGTATCAACGGCGACCTTGGTCATGGCCTGCCAGGCCACGTCCAGCGCCGAACAGGCGTGCTCCAGCGAGGCCAGCGCGGTCTCGCGCAGCGGCCGGCCACGGGCATCGACCAGGGCCGCCTGCAGCTGTGCGGCGGTCTGGTGCAGTGCGGCCTGGGCATGCACAAGGGCGGGGCTTTGGCCTTCGGCCTTGGGCTGGGCCTCGAAGGCCTGCAGCATGGCATGCCACTGGCCCAGGTGCGCATCGAGCGCTCCGAACTGCTGCACGCAGCCGCTGCGCAGCCGGGCCAGCCGGTTGTATGCGCCAACGGCCCAGAACACCAGCAGTGCCAGCAGCATCCATTCAAGAGACAAGGACCACATCGTCTGCAATGGCCCGGCCGGAAGCTGGTCCGGCCGAACTCTGGTTATTCCCAAAGAAAAACGCTCCCGCCTGCGCAGGGCAGGCCGGGAGCGTCACGTCACTTCAAGGGCTCGCTTGCGCTCGCCCGAGTGTCTCAGTCAGCGGAAGCGTCACCGGCGACGGCAGCCACGCCAGCGTCGTCGTCAGCCATCACACCGGCCAGTTCGGCCGCTTCGGCGTCGGCGATGGCGCGGCGCTCTGCGTCGTCCATGGCGTCCTTGGCCTTGCGTGCCTGGTGGTAGGCCAGACCCGTACCAGCGGGGATCAGGCGACCCACGATGACGTTTTCCTTCAGGCCACGCAGCTCGTCGCGCTTGCCCATGATGGCAGCCTCGGTGAGCACGCGGGTCGTTTCCTGGAACGACGCGGCGGAGATGAAGGAGTCGGTCGACAGCGAGGCCTTGGTAATACCCAGCAGCACGTTGGAGTACGTGGCGGGGATCTTGCCTTCGCGCTGCAGGGCCTCGTTGGTATTGAGGATTTCCGAACGCTCGACCTGCTCGCCAGCGATGTAGGTCGAATCGCCGGTGTTCTCGACCACGACGCGGCGCAGCATCTGGCGAACGATCACCTCGATGTGCTTGTCATTGATCTTCACACCCTGCAGACGGTAGACGTCCTGCACTTCATCAACGATGTAGCGCGACAGCTCCTCGATGCCCAGCAGGCGCAGGATGTCCTGCGGATCGGCCGGGCCGTCGACGATGGACTCGCCCTTGTTGACCACCTGGCCTTCGTGCACCAGGATGTTCTTTTCCTTGGGCACGAGCTCTTCCCAGACCTTGCCATCCAGATCGGTGATCTGCATGCGCACCTTGCCCTTGGTTTCCTTGCCGAAGGAGATGGTGCCGGTCATCTCGGCCAGCGTGCCCTTGTCCTTGGGCGTACGGGCTTCGAACAGCTCGGCCACACGGGGCAGACCGCCGGTAATGTCGCGGGTCTTCTGGCCTTCGACAGGGATACGGGCCAGCACTTCGCCGGGGCCCACGTCCTGGCCGTCACGCACCTGGATCAGAGCGCCGACCTGGAAGCCGATCGTCACCGAGTGGTCGGTGCCGGGGATCTTGACTTCCTGGTTGTTGGCATCGATCAGCTTGACCTGAGGACGCACGACCTTGGCAGAGCCACGGCGCTTGGGATCGATCACCACCAGCGTGGACAGGCCGGTCACTTCGTCGACCTGCTTGGCCACGGTCAGGCCCTCTTCCACATTCTCGAAGCGCACCTGGCCGGCGTACTCGGTAATGATGGGTCGGGTCAGCGGATCCCAGTTGGCCAGGATCAGACCGGCCTTGACCTGCTGGTCGGGCCTGACGGTCAGCACGGCACCGTAAGGCACCTTGTGGCGCTCACGCTCGCGGCCGTTGTCGCTGATGACGATTTCGCCCGAACGCGAAATCACGACCAGCTCACCCTTGGTGTTGCTGACGTAACGCATCGTGCTGTTGAAGCTGATGGCGCCGTTGGACTTGGCTTCCACGCTCGATGCGATGGCAGCGCGCGAAGCGGCACCACCGATGTGGAAGGTACGCATGGTCAGCTGCGTGCCGGGCTCGCCGATGGACTGGGCGGCGATCACACCCACGGCTTCGCCGAGGTTGATCTGGCCGCCGCGGCCCAGGTCGCGGCCGTAGCACTTGGCGCACAAGCCGTAGCGGGTTTCGCAGTTCAGCGCGGTGCGGACCTTGATCTCGTCCACGCCTTGCAACTCGAGTTCATCGATCCCGTCTTCGTTGAGCAGCGTGCCTGCGGGCAGCAGGACGGCCAGCGTCTCGGGGTGCACGACGTCCTCGGCCGTGGTACGGCCCAGCACGCGGTCGCGCAGCGATTCGATCACTTCACCGCCTTCGACGATGGCGCGCATCAGTGCGCCATTGGTCGTGCCGCAATCGTCCTCGTTGACCACCAGATCCTGCGTCACGTCCACCAGACGACGCGTCAGGTAGCCGGAGTTGGCCGTCTTCAACGCCGTGTCGGCCAGACCCTTTCGGGCGCCGTGGGTGGAGATGAAGTACTGCAGAACGTTCAGGCCTTCACGGAAGTTCGCCGTAATGGGCGTCTCGATGATGGAGCCGTCAGGCTTGGCCATCAGGCCACGCATGCCGGCCAGCTGGCGGATC
The DNA here is from genome assembly GCF_001622915.1 of Delftia sp. GW456-R20. NCBI lineage: Bacteria > Pseudomonadati > Pseudomonadota > Betaproteobacteria > Burkholderiales > Comamonadaceae > Delftia > Delftia sp. GW456-R20. The sequence continues at coordinate 3,658,579 of NZ_LWCN01000004.1, forward strand.
TGCGCGGCCGAGCCGCGGGCGCCGGAGTCGGCCATCATGTAAATGGCGTTGAACGATTCCTGCTCGACTTCGTTGCCATGGCGGTCGATGACCTTTTCCTTGGCAAGCTGGGCCATCATGACCTTGGAGACTTCGTCGCCGGCCTTGCCCCAGATGTCCACCACCTTGTTGTAGCGCTCGCCAGCGGTCACGAGACCGGAGACGTACTGCTGTTCAATCTCCTTCACCTCGGCTTCGGCACGGCCGATGATCTCGGCCTTTTGCGGCGGCACCAGCATGTCGCCGATGGCGATCGAGATACCGGCGTGCGTGGACAGGCGGAAGCCGTTTTGCAGCAGCTTGTCGGCAAACACCACCGTGGCCTTGAGACCGCACTTGCGGAACGAGGCGTTGATGAGCTTGGAGATTTCCTTCTTCTTGAGCGCCTTGTTCATGTGGCTGAACGGCAGGCCCTTGGGAAGGATCTCGGACATCAGGGCGCGGCCCACGGTGGTTTCCACCAGGCTGGTCGAAGGCTCGAACTCGCCGGAGTCCTTGTTCTTGGTCCACTCGGTCAGACGCACGCTGATCTTGGCGGCCAGTTCGACCTGGTCGGAGTCCAGCGCGCGCTGCACTTCACCGATGTCGGCGAAGATCATGCCTTCGCCCTTGCCGTTGATGCGCTCGCGCGTTGCGTGGTACAGACCCAGCACCACGTCCTGCGAAGGAACGATGGAGGGCTCGCCCGATGCGGGGAACAGCACGTTGTTGGAGGCCAGCATCAGCGTGCGGGCTTCCATCTGTGCTTCCACCGACAGCGGAACGTGGACAGCCATCTGGTCACCGTCGAAGTCGGCGTTGAAGGCCGCGCAGACGAGCGGGTGCAGCTGGATGGCCTTGCCTTCGATCAGGATGGGCTCGAAGGCCTGGATGCCCAGTCGGTGCAGCGTGGGAGCACGGTTCAGCATGACCGGGTGCTCCTTGATGACCTCTTCGAGGATGTCCCACACCACGGGCGTGCCGGATTCCACTTCCTTCTTCGCCGCCTTGATGGTGGTGGCGATGCCGCGCTGCTCGAGCTGCGCGAAGATGAAGGGCTTGAACAGTTCCAGCGCCATCAGCTTGGGCAGACCGCACTGGTGCAGCTTGAGGTACGGACCCACCGTGATCACGGAACGGCCCGAATAGTCCACGCGCTTGCCCAGCAAGTTCTGGCGGAAACGACCGCTCTTGCCCTTGATCATGTCGGCCAGCGACTTCAGGGCACGCTTGTTGGCGCCCGTCATGGCCTTGCCACGGCGGCCGTTGTCCAGCAGCGAGTCCACCGCTTCCTGCAGCATGCGCTTTTCGTTGCGCGCGATGATTTCCGGAGCCTTCAGCTCCAGCAGGCGGCGCAGACGCGAGTTGCGGTTGATGACGCGGCGATACAGGTCGTTCAGGTCGGACGTCGCGAAGCGGCCGCCGTCCAGCGGCACCAGCGGACGCAGGTCCGGGGGCAGCACGGGCAGCACTTCCATGACCATCCAGCCCGGCTTGATGCCGGACTTCTTGAACGCTTCCAGCAGCTTCAGGCGCTTGGCGTTCTTCTTGACCTTGACTTCGGAGCCGGTCAGATCGCCACGCAGGCGCTCGGTCTCGACGTCGATGTCGATGCCTTCGAGCAGGTCCTTGATGCCTTCGGCGCCCATCTTGGCTTCGAACTCGTCACCGTATTCGGTGCGCTTGGCCTCGTAATCGTCCTCGGTCATGATGCTGAACTTCTTCAGCGGGGTCATGCCGGGGTCGGTCACCACGTAGGCTTCGAAGTACAGCACGCGCTCGATGTCGCGCAGCGTCATGTCGAGCACCAGGCCCAGACGCGACGGCAGCGACTTCAGGAACCAGATGTGGGCGCAGGGCGCAGCCAGGTCGATGTGGCCCATGCGCTCGCGGCGCACCTTGGTCTGGGTCACTTCGACGCCGCACTTCTCGCAGATCACACCGCGGTGCTTGAGGCGCTTGTACTTGCCGCACAGGCACTCGTAGTCCTTGATGGGGCCAAAGATCTTGGCGCAGAACAGACCATCGCGCTCGGGCTTGAACGTGCGGTAGTTGATGGTCTCGGGCTTCTTCACCTCGCCGAAGGACCAGGAACGGATCTTCTCGGGAGAAGCCAGACCGATCTTGATGGCATCGAAATGCTCATCAGGCGTGAATTGCTTGAACAGGTCGAGTAGAGATTTCATAAGACTCTTTCCCTTTTCAATATTTAAGAACGCTCAAGCTCGATGTCGAGGCCCAGGGAGCGGATTTCCTTGACCAGCACGTTGAACGACTCGGGCATGCCTGCCTCGATGGCGTGCTCGCCCTTGACGATGGATTCGTACACCTTGGTACGGCCCACCACGTCGTCGGACTTCACGGTCAGCATTTCCTGCAGCACATAGGCGGCGCCGTAAGCTTCCAGCGCCCACACTTCCATTTCCCCGAAACGCTGGCCACCGAACTGGGCCTTGCCGCCCAGCGGCTGCTGCGTCACCAGAGAGTACGGACCCGTGGAGCGGGCGTGCATCTTGTCGTCGACCAAGTGGTGCAGCTTCAGGTAGTGCATGTAGCCGATGGTGGTCGGACGCTCGAAGCGGTCGCCGGTGCGGCCGTCATACAGGTAGGCCTGCGTGCGCGACTCGGTCAGCCCCTTGCGCTGGGCCAGTTCCTCCGGATATGCCAGATGCAGCATGTCCTGGATTTCCTGCTCGGACGCACCATCGAACACCGGCGTGGCAAACGGCACGCCCGTGGTCAGCGCCTGCGCCATGGACACGATCTCCTTGTCGTCGAGCTGCGTCAGGTCTTCCTTGCGGCCGCGCGAGTTGTAGATCTCTTCCATGAAGGTACGGATCTCGGCAGCGCGGGCTTCCTGCTGCAGCATGTCGCCGATGCGCTGGCCCAGGCCCTTGCCGGCCCAGCCCAGATGCACTTCCAGCACCTGGCCGATGTTCATACGCGAAGGCACGCCCAGCGGGTTCAGCACGATGTCGGCAGTGGAGCCGTCGGCCATGTAGGGCATGTCCTCGACCGGAACGATCTTGGAGACCACACCCTTGTTGCCGTGGCGGCCGGCCATCTTGTCGCCGGGTTGCAGGCGGCGCTTGACGGCCAGGTAGACCTTGACCATCTTGAGCACGCCAGCGGGCAGCTCGTCGCCCTGGGTGAGCTTCTTGCGCTTTTCTTCAAAAGCCAGGTCGAAGCTGTGGCGCGTCTGCTCCAGCGAGTTCTTGATGGACTCGAGCTGGGTGGCGACTTCGTCCTCTGCAGGACGGATGTCGAACCAGTGGAACTTCTCCACGCCATCCAGGTAGGCCTTGTCGATCTTGGCGCCCTTGGCCAGCTTCTGCGGGCCGCCGTTGGCCACGCGGCCATTGAGCAGCTTCTCGATACGGTCGAAGGCGTCGGCCTCGACGATGCGCAGCTGGTCGTTCAGGTCCAGGCGGTAGCGCTTGAGTTCATCGTCGATGATCTGCTGGGCGCGCTTGTCACGCTGGATGCCTTCACGGGTGAAGACCTGCACGTCGATCACGGTGCCTTGCGAGCCCTGGTCCACGCGCAGCGAGGTGTCCTTCACGTCGGAAGCCTTCTCGCCGAAGATGGCGCGCAGCAGCTTCTCTTCAGGCGTCAGCGTGGTCTCGCCCTTGGGCGTGACCTTGCCGACCAGCACATCGCCGGGCTGCACTTCCGCACCCACGTAGATGATGCCGGACTCGTCCAGGCGGTTGAGCTGCTGCTCGGACAGGTTCGGGATGTCGCGCGTGATTTCCTCGGCACCGAGCTTGGTGTCGCGGGCCATCACCACGAGTTCTTCGATGTGGATCGAGGTGTAGCGGTCTTCGGCCACCACGCGCTCATTGATCAGAATCGAATCCTCGAAGTTGTAGCCGTTCCAGGGCATGAAGGCGATCAGCATGTTCTGACCGATGGCGATTTCGCCCAGGTCGGTCGATGCGCCGTCGGCCACCACGTCACCCTTGGCCAGCTTGTCGCCACGCTTGACGATGGGACGCTGGTGGATGTTGGTGTTCTGGTTGGAACGCTGGTACTTGATGAGGTTGTAGATGTCCACGCCGACTTCGCCGGCCACGGCTTCCGCATCGTTCACGCGGACCACGATGCGCGTTGCATCGACATAGTCCACGATACCGCCGCGGGTTGCCGTCACCACGGTGCCGGAGTCCACTGCCGCCACACGCTCGATGCCCGTGCCCACCATGGGCTTTTCGGGACGCAGCACAGGCACGGCCTGACGCGACATGTTGGCGCCCATCAATGCGCGGTTCGCGTCATCGTGTTCCAGGAACGGAATCAGCGAGGCAGCCACCGACACGATCTGTGCGGGCGACACGTCCATGTACTGAACGCGCTCGGCCGACACCAGGGTCGAATCACCCTTTTCGCGCGCCGACACCAGGTCGCCGATCAGGCGGCCTTCGGCATCCAGCTCGGCATTGGCCTGGGCGATGATGTACTTGCCTTCCTCGATGGCCGACAGGTAGTCGATCTCCATCGTGACCTTGCCGTCGGCCACCCGGCGGTACGGCGTCTCGATGAAGCCGTACTCGTTCAGGCGGGCGTACAGGGCCAGCGAGTTGATCAGGCCGATGTTCGGGCCTTCAGGCGTTTCGATAGGGCAGACGCGGCCGTAGTGGGTCACGTGCACGTCGCGCACTTCGAAGCCTGCACGCTCGCGGGTCAGACCGCCCGGGCCCAGGGCCGAGACGCGACGCTTGTGCGTGATTTCGGCCAGAGGGTTGGTCTGGTCCATGAACTGCGACAGCTGCGACGCACCGAAGAATTCCTTCAGGGCGGCCGAAATCGGCTTGCTGTTGATCAGGTCATGGGGCATCAGCGGCTCTTGCTCGGCCTGGCCCAGACGCTCCTTCACAGCCTTCTCGATACGTGCCAGGCCCGTGCGGTACTGGTTTTCGGCCAGTTCGCCCACGCAACGCACGCGGCGGTTGCCCAGGTGGTCGATATCGTCGACTTCGCCCTTGCCATTGCGCAGATCCACCAGGATCTTGACCACGGCCAGGATGTCCTCGTTGGACAGCACCATGGGGCCGGTGGCGCCATCGCGGCCGACCTTGGCGTTGAACTTCATGCGGCCCACGCGCGACAGATCGTAGGTGTCGGCGTTGTAGAACAGGCGCTGGAACAGGGCCTGCACGGCGTCTTCGGTCGGCGGCTCGCCGGGGCGCATCATGCGGTAGATGGCCACGCGTGCAGCGAACTCATCGACGGTTTCGTCGGTGCGCAGGGTCTGCGAGATGTAGGCGCCCTGGTCCAGCTCATTCGTGTAGATGCACTGCAGATCCTGGATGCCGGCGCTGCGCAGCTTCTTGAGCAGGGACTCGGTCAGCTCTTCATTGGCCTTGGCGATGATCTCGCCCGTGTCCGGATCGACGATGTTCTTGGCGACCACGCGGCCGATCAGGAAATCTTCGGGGACGCTGATGAACTTGGTGCCCGACTGCTCCAGCTCGCGCGTGTGGCGAGCGGTGACGCGCTTGTCCTTGGCGACCACGACCTTGCCCGACTTGTCGGTGATGTCGAAGCGCGCGACTTCGCCGCGCAGGCGCTCGGAGACGAACTCCATCTGCGCGCCCGAATCCATGAGGCGGAAGTTGTCGTTGACGAAGAAGTTGGCCAGGATCGATTCCGGCGTCAGGCCGATGGCCTTCAGCAGAATGGACACGGGCATCTTGCGGCGACGGTCGACGCGGAAGAACAGCAGGTCCTTGGGGTCGAACTCGAAGTCCAGCCACGAGCCGCGGTAAGGAATGATGCGTGCCGAGAACAGCAGCTTGCCCGAGCTGTGGGTCTTGCCCTTGTCGTGCTCGAAGAACACGCCAGGCGAGCGGTGCAGCTGCGAGACGATGACACGCTCGGTGCCGTTGATGATGAACGAGCCCTTTTCGGTCATCAGGGGCACTTCGCCCATGTAGACCTCTTGCTCCTTGACTTCCTTGACCACCTTGGACTGCGAGGTCGAAGACTCACGGTCATAGATGATCAACTGGACCTTGGCGCGCACGGCGGAGGCGAACGTCAGACCACGGGTCTGGCACTCGCGCACATCGAAAGCAGGCTTGGCGAGGTTGTACTCGACGAACTTCATCTCCACAAAACCGTTGTGGGAGACGATGGGGAAGGCGGAGTTGAAGGCCGCTTGCAGGCCTTCGATGGTGCGTTTTTTGGGGGCTACATCTGACTGCAAGAATGCGGTATATGCATCTTTTTGCATCTGCAGCAGGTAAGGCACTTCGAGCACGCTGTCGCGGCTCCCGAAGCTTTTGCGGATTCGCTTGCGTTCGGTGTAAGAATAGGCCATGAGATCTCCGGGCAAAGACATGAGTCCTGGGTCTGCGACGACTGCCCCACATGGAAAGCTCCCTGCGGGCTTGGCGGTTGGCCACTACCAACCATGGCTGACGGCGATGCGTTGCACATCGCCCGAACCAAGGCATCTTCTGCTGTCGGGTTGTCAGAAGACACTAAAAAACAGACTGTGCTGACTGCTTTTTAGTGTGCTCTATGGATCAGCGCTCCACAAGCGCCAAAGGCTGGAGGCCCTTTTTCGGAGCCTCCAGCCCTTGAGGGGACTGAATTACTTCAGTTCAGCCTTGGCACCGGCTTCCACCAGCTTCTTCACAGCGGCTTCAGCGTCAGCCTTGGCAACGCCTTCCTTGACGTTCTTGGGAGCGCCGTCGACCAGGTCCTTGGCTTCCTTCAGACCCAGGCCGGTGATTTCACGCACGGCCTTGATGACGGAAACCTTGTTCGCGCCGGCTTCGGTCAGCACAACGTTGAACTCGGTCTTTTCTTCTGCAGCAGCAGCGCCGCCAGCAGCGCCGCCAGCAGCGGGAGCAGCCATAGCGGCAGCGCTCACGCCAAACTTCTCTTCAATGGCCTTCACCAGGTCATTGAGTTCCAGGACCGTCATGCCGTCGAGCGCGGTCAGAAATGCGTCTTTATCGAATGCCATTTTGATTTCCTAACAATATTGGTTAACTGCCGCGCGCTCAGGCTGCGACTGCTTCGGCTGCCGGTTCTTCGGCAGAGCCTTCGCTCTTCTTTGCCGCCAGGGCGCCCAGCACAACGGCCGTACGCGAGATAGGCGACATCAGCAAGCCACACAGTTGTGCCAGCAGAACTTCCTTCGAGGGGATGTTCGCCAGTTGCTTCACACCGTTCACGTCCAGGGCCTTGCCTGCAAACGCACCACCGCGGATCACCAGCTTGTCGTTGGTTTTCGCGAAGTCGGCCACCACCTTGGCGGCGGCCACTGCGTCTTCAGAGAAGCCATAGATCAGAGGGCCGGTCATCTGGTCGGCGACAACGTCAAACTGGCTGCCAGCCACAGCACGGCGGGCCAGCGTGTTCTTCAACACGCTCAGGCTCACACCCTTGCTGCGAGCATCAGAACGCAGTTTGGTCATGTCGGCGACCGTGATGCCGCGGTATTCCGCGATCACAAGCGTTTGAGCTTTTGCGGCGAGGCTGGTCACTTCATTGATGACCGCTTCTTTCTCACTGCGATTAAGACTCAAGGTCTACTCCTTCAAATGCGCACTCGGGGCAAGCCCCTCATGCGCGCTCTTGTTGCAGCGACCAACTGTTTTGGAAATGCATCCATCTGCAGCGGGATCGCCATCTGCGTTGGCCCCGGGGGTTTAAGTGCCGCAAGGCACACCAACGGTCTTGGATGACCCGGCGCATCGCTGCACCGGCCCACCACTGAGGCACCCCGAAAGGTGTCTCAAGATTTCTTGGCTATCAGGCCGAGATGGTTTGCGTGTCGACGCGAACGCCCACACCCATGGTCGACGAAACAGCGACCTTGCGCAGGTACAGGCCTTTGCTCGAAGCGGGCTTGGACTTGTTCAGGGCGTCGATCAGCGCAGCCAGGTTGCCTTGCAGCTTCTCGTTGTCGAACGAGCGGCGGCCGATGGTGGCGTGGATGATGCCGGCCTTGTCGACGCGGTATTGCACCTGACCAGCCTTGGCGTTCTTCACAGCCGTGGCCACATCGGGAGTCACCGTGCCAACCTTGGGGTTGGGCATCAGGCCGCGCGGGCCCAGGATCTGGCCCAGCGTACCGACGACGCGCATGGCGTCGGGGGCAGCGATGACCACGTCGAAGGGCATGTCGCCAGCCTTCACGCGGGCAGCCAGGTCGTCCATGCCGACCACGTCGGCGCCGGCAGCCTTGGCTTCTTCAGCCTTGGCGCCTTGGGCGAACACAGCCACGCGGGCAATCTTGCCGGTGCCATGGGGCAGCACGACAGCGCCGCGAACCACTTGGTCAGACTTCTTGGCGTCCACGCCCAGTTGCACGGCCACGTCGATGGATTCATCGAACTTGGCGGTGGCAGCATCCTTCACCAGCGCGACTGCGTCAGCGAAAGCGTACAGCTTGGTGGACTCCACCTTGCCCTGGAGAGCCTTTTGCTTCTTGGTCAACTTGGCCATTTACACGCCCTCCACAATCACGCCCATCGAGCGAGCCGAACCAGCCAGCGTACGCACGGCGGCGTCCACGTCAGCAGCGTTCATGTCCTTCAGCTTGGTGTTGGCGATCTCTTCCAGCTGAGCGCGGGTGATCTTGCCGACCTTGTTCTTCAGGGGGTTGGAAGAACCCTTGTCCAGCTTGATGGCCTTCTTGATCAGCACAGTCGCCGGAGGCGTCTTGATGATGAAGGTGAAGCTCTTGTCCGCGAAGGCCGTGATGACCACGGGCAGGGGCAGTCCGGGCTCGACACCTTGGGTCTGGGCGTTGAACGCCTTGCAGAATTCCATGATGTTGAGGCCGCGCTGACCCAGCGCAGGACCGATCGGGGGAGAGGGATTGGCCTTACCAGCTGGCACTTGCAGCTTGATGAAGCCGACGATTTTCTTCGCCATTGAATGCTCCTTGCGGGTATAGCGCCGCCGGCCCAACCAACAACAGTTGCAGCCGACAGCTCCCCGGGGGTTAAAAGACTCTTGTGAGAACGCCCTGCACCAAGCCTAAAAATGCAGAGCCAGAGATTGTAAGCGGTAACTCAGGTTTTTTCAACCTGGGCAAATTCAAGCTCGACCGGCGTGGAGCGACCGAAGATCATCACGGAGACGCGCAGACGGCTCTTCTCGTAGTTGACCTCTTCGACAGAGCCGTTGAAGTCCGTGAACGGACCTTCCTTGACACGCACCAGCTCGCCGGGCATGAACTCGACCTTGTGGCGCGGCTTTTCCGTGCCCTCCTGCATCTGGCTGACGATCTTGCGCACTTCCTCTTCGGAAATGGGCGCAGGACGGTTCTTGGCACCGCCCACGAAACCCGTCACCTTGCTGGTGTGCTTGACCAAGTGCCAGGTGTCGTCGTCCATGACCATCTCGACGAACACGTAGCCAGGGAACAGACGGCGTTCGGTAGTGCGGCGCTGGCCATTCTTCATTTCCACCACTTCTTCAGTGGGGACAAGAATGCGACCGAACTTGGACTGCATGTCAGAGCGCGCGATGCGCTCGATGATGTTGCGCTCAACCGCCTTTTCCATGCCGGAGTAGGCATGGACGATGTACCAGCGCAGATCCGGATTGGCAGGCGCTGCCCCTCCGTCGTTCACACCCGTTTCGACAGCATCCATTACTTCCTCCAGCCCAAAATCAGGTCGTACAAGACCCACTCAAGCGTCTTGTCCGTGAACCACAGGAACAAGGCCATGATGACGACAAAGCCGAAGACGTACAAGGTCATCTGCATGGTTTCCTTGCGCGTCGGCCAGACGACCTTCTTGACTTCGCGCCAGGCATCCTGGGCAAAGCTCACGAAACGCTTTCCGGGCTCGGAAACAAGGAACGTGCCAGCAGCTGCAGCCAGGCCGACCAGCAGCACCAGCCACTGGACGATGGGCCCTTGCTTGCTCAGCAGATAGAAACCTGCGATCGCAGCAACGACTAAAGCCGCGACTGCGGCAAGCTTGGCTTTGTCAGCTCCGGAGCTGACCGTTTCAACCTGAGTAGTGGCCATAATCCATTTCTAATGCGCATCTTTTGCGCAACGCCAAGACACCGAAGCCCGCTTTGGGGCGGGCTCGTTGCGATTCCACCATCAGGTGGCAGGGGCAGTAGGAATCGAACCTACAACCTTCGGTTTTGGAGACCGACGCTCTGCCAATTGAGCTATACCCCTACGAATCAATTAGGCAATGATCTTGGCAACCACGCCAGCGCCCACGGTACGGCCACCTTCGCGGATAGCGAAGCGCAGACCTTCTTCCATGGCGATGGGGGCGATCAGCTTGACGGTGATCGACACGTTGTCGCCAGGCATCACCATTTCCTTGTCGGCGGGCAGCTCGATGGAGCCGGTCACGTCGGTCGTACGGAAATAGAACTGGGGACGGTAGTTGTTGAAGAACGGAGTGTGGCGACCACCTTCGTCCTTGGACAGCACGTACACCTCAGCCGTGAAGTGGGTGTGGGGCTTGATGGAGCCGGGCTTGCACAGCACTTGGCCGCGTTCCACGTCTTCACGCTTGGTGCCGCGCAGCAGCAGGCCCACGTTGTCGCCAGCTTGACCTTGGTCCAGCAGCTTGCGGAACATTTCCACGCCGGTGACGATGGTCTTCTGGGTGTCGCGGATACCGACGATTTCGATTTCTTCGCCGACCTTGATGATGCCGCGCTCGATACGGCCAGTCACCACGGTGCCACGGCCAGAGATCGAGAACACGTCTTCCACGGGCATTGCGAAGGCACCGTCCACAGCGCGCTCGGGCGTGGGATGTAGGAGTCCAGTGCTTCAGCCAGGCGCAGGATGGCAGGTTCGCCCTTGTCGGACTGGTCGCCTTCCAGGGCCAGCTTGGCCGAGCCGCGGATGATGGGGGTGTCGTCGCCGGGGAAGTCGTACTTGGCAAGCAGCTCGCGCACTTCCATTTCGACCAGTTCCAGCAGCTCTTCGTCGTCCACCATGTCGCACTTGTTCAGGAACACGATGATGTAGGGCACGCCCACCTGACGGGCCAGCAGGATGTGCTCGCGGGTCTGGGGCATGGGGCCGTCAGCGGCCGAGCACACCAGGATGGCGCCGTCCATTTGAGCAGCGCCGGTGATCATGTTCTTGACGTAGTCGGCGTGGCCGGGGCAGTCAACGTGAGCGTAGTGGCGACCGGCCGTTTCGTACTCGACGTGGGCGGTGTTGATCGTGATGCCGCGAGCCTTTTCTTCAGGTGCTGCGTCGATCTGGTCGTAAGCCTTGGCTTCGCCGCCGAACTTCTTGGACAGAACGGTAGCGATAGCAGCCGTCAGGGTCGTCTTGCCGTGGTCCACGTGACCGATGGTGCCAACGTTGACGTGCGGCTTGGTACGCTCGAATTTTGCTTTAGCCATTTTTCCGACTCCGAAAAAAATCTAAATCACTACAACAGGATTTGGCGCAACCCCATCTAGCGAGCGCACCAGAGATAATGGTGCCCATGGGCAGGATCGAACTGCCGACCTCTCCCTTACCAAGGGAGTGCTCTACCACTGAGCCACATGGGCCTTGAGGCTGCCGAAGCAATCTCAAAAAACTTTGCTCGCCAACTGGAGCGGGAGACGGGAATCGAACCCGCGTCATTAGCTTGGAAGGCTAGGGTTCTACCATTGAACTACTCCCGCACAGATTGACTGCACGTCGCCATCTTTTCAGATGACTTCTCTTCTTCACCATTACTGGTGGAGGGGACTGGATTCGAACCAGTGTAGGCGTAAGCCAACAGATTTACAGTCTGCCCCCTTTAGCCACTCGGGCACCCCTCCGAAGAGATTTGAATTCTAGCACCGTTTTTTTCGTCAGAAAAATTTCAGTGCATTTTTTTCTCAGGCCACCTGGGCGATCCAAGAAAAATTGTGGTGCGGCTGGCGGGGATCGAACCCACGACCCTTGGCTTCGGAGGCCAATACTCTATCCACTGAGCTACAGCCGCTCAGGGCATCGCTGCCCTGCACAAGCCGAGCATTGTCGCATGACTTTGCCCCGGCACGTCCAAGCCCCCAGGACCCGGCGCTATTGCGCCTGCGGCACCGTGAAGCCCAATCCCCGCAGGCAGACATCCACTGCCTGCGCGCCCACCTGCTTGAGATCGAAGGCCCTTCCCAGCAGCCAGCTCTGCAGCAGGCCATCGAACATGGCGCACAGCGCGATCGAGGCCTGGGGAGCCGGCATGGACATGGTCACCGCGTGGCTTTCGGCAGCCGCGCGCAGCGCCAGCTCCAGTTGCGCGGAAAAAGAGTCCAGTGCGGCACGGTTGCGCTCCTGCACGGGCATGAGCTCACCCACGTATTCCACCTTTAGCAGCAGGATCTCGAAGACGCGCCGCGTGCTGTCGTCATCGGCGATGCGCCCGAAGACCACAGCCATCAGGCGCCGCACATATTCCAGTGCATCGCACTCCGAATCGTCCTCGCAGTCGCCCTGGGCCGCCTGCTCCAGCGGGAGCGTGACGCGGTCCAGCATGGCGTAGAAGAGATCCAGCTTGTCCTTGAAATGCCAGTAGACCGCACCGCGCGTGGCGCCGGCTCGCTGGGCAATCTCGTTGAGCGAGGCCCGGGCGACACCCTGTTCGTAGAACACTTGCTCCGCAGCGTCCAGCAGACTGTTGCGCGTTGCAAACGCATCTTCTTTCGTTCGTCGTGCCAAGATGTATTTCCTTCCATCGTTGAGCCCGGCCATGCCACGCTACGCCATGCTTCGCGCCGCCTTGCAGCAACAGCGGTCATTATACATTCATGTATGTATGTATAATCCGCGACTTGCCCGTGGACACGGGCGTTCCGGATAGCGCTGACCGGAACGTCAACATCGTTATTTGATTCAGCACAAGGACCCATCATGCCCAGCACACGCAGCAATGTGTCAGCCGCTCCGTCCCCTTACAGCAGTCTGCGCCTCACCACCGTGGCCCTGGCCGTCACTGCCGCAATGGCCATGGCGGCCTGCGGGAAAAAGCCCGAAGAACAAGCTGCCGCGCAGCAGCAGATGCCCGCCGTGCCGGTGGGCGTGGTGGTCGCCACCCCCGCCGACGTGGGCCTTGTGACCGAACTCCCTGGCCGCGTGGATGCGCGCCGCGTGGCCCAGATCCGCGCCCGCAGCGCCGGCATCGTGCAGGAACGACTGTTCCGGGAAGGCAGCGATGTGAAGGCCGGCCAGGTGCTGTACCGCATCGATCCCGCACCCTACCAGGCCACGCTGCAAAGCGCCAAGGCCACGCAGGCCCGCGCCGAAGCCAACCAGGCGCAGGCACTGGCGCAGTTGGAACGCTACCGCCCGCTGGTTGCCGCCAACGCCATCAGCAAGCAGGATTTCGTCAACGCCGAGGCAGCCTACAAGCAGGCCCAGGCCGATGTGGCGGCCGGCAAGGCGTCGGTGCGCACGGCCGAGATCAATCTGGGCTACACCAACGTCACGGCCCCCATCTCCGGCCGCATCGGCCAGTCGCTGGTGACCGAAGGCGCGCTGGTCGGCCAGGGCGAGGCGACTCCGCTGGCCGTGGTCCAGCAGATCAATCCTGTCTATGTGAACTTCACCCAGTCGTCCAGCGAGGCCTTCCGGCTGCGCCGCGCGATGGAGCAGGGCAAGCTCAAGAAGGCCGATGGCGCCGAGGCTGCCAGCGTCGAGGTACGCCTGGACGACGGCACGGCCTATGAACTCAAGGGCAAGCTGCTGTTCACCGACCTGACCGTGGACAGCTCCACGGGCCAGGTCACGCTGCGTGCCGAGGTGCCCAATCCCAAGGGATTGCTGCTGCCCGGCATGTATGTGCGTGTGCGCATGGAGCAGGCCCAGGCGTCCAACGCCATTGCCGTGCCCCAGCAGGCGGTGACGCGCACCGAGACCGGCGACACCGTGAGCGTGGTCAGCGACGACGGCAAGATCACCAAGCGGCAGGTGAAGGTGACCACGGCCCAGAACAACCAGTGGCTGGTCAGCGAAGGCCTGCAGGCGGGCGAGAAGGTCATGGTCGACGGCTTCCAGAAGCTGCAGATGCTGCCGCCCGGCACGCCGGTCAAGCCCGTGCCCTGGCAGCCCGAGGCCGCAGGTGCCCAGAAGCCGGCCGGTGCGGCAGCGCCAGCCCCGCAAGCCGCAGCCGATGCCAAGCCTGCGGACCAGGCAGACAAGAAGTAATCAAGGGGCTCAGCAATGGCCAAGTTCTTTATTGACAGACCGATCTTTGCATGGGTCGTCGCGCTATTCATCATCGTCCTCGGTGGTATCGCGCTGACCAAGCTTCCGATCGCTCAATACCCCAAGGTGGCTCCTCCGGCCATCGTCATCAACACTGCCTATCCAGGCGCGTCCGCGAAGGTGCTCGAAGACAGCGTGCTGTCCGTGATCGAGCGCGAGATGAACGGCTCGCCCGGTCTGGTCTACATGGAGTCAGTGGCCCAGGCCGATGGCACGGGCAGCATCACCATCAGCTTCGAGGCCGGCACCAACGTGGATCTGGCGCAGGTGGACGTGCAAAACCGCCTGTCGCGCGCCACGCCGCGCCTGCCTGCGTCCGTGACGCAGCAGGGCGTGCGTGTGGACAAGGCGTCGTCCAACTTCCTGCTGTTCATCATGCTGTCGTCCGAGGACGCCAAGGCCTATGACACGGTGGCCCTGGGCGACTATGCCTCGCGCAACATCGTTCCCGAAATCCAGCGTGTGGCCGGCGTGGGCCAGGCACAGCTGTTCGGTACCGAAAAGGCGATGCGCATCTGGTTCGATCCCGCCAAGCTGCAGGGCTACAAGCTCTCGGCCGAGGACGTGACGGCCGCCATCCGCAGCCAGAACGCCCAGGTGGCCAGCGGCGCCATCGGCGACCTGCCCAACATCACGGGCCAGAAGATCGCCGCCACGGTGACGGTGATAGGCCAGCTGTCTTCGATCGGCCAGTTCGAGAACATCGTGCTGCGCGCCAATCCCGATGGCTCCACCGTGCGCCTCAAGGATGTGGCCACCATCGAGATCGGCGGCCAGGCCTACGCGACCTCCGCCCGCCTGAACGGCAAGGATGCCGTGGGTATCGGCGTCCAGCTGACGCCCAGCGGCAATGCGCTGGCGACCGCCAAGGCCGTGCATGCGCGCATGGAAGAGCTGCAGAAGTTCTTCCCCAAGGGCGTGAAGTACTCCATCCCCTACGACAGCTCCAAGTTCGTGAGCATCTCCATTGAGAAGGTCGCCCACACGCTGCTGGAAGCCATCGTGCTGGTGTTCCTGGTGATGTACCTGTTCCTGCAGAACTGGCGCTACACGCTGATCCCGACCATCGTGGTGCCCATTGCACTGCTGGGCACCTTCGCGGTCATGCAGGCCGTGGGCTTCTCGATCAACGTGCTGGCCATGTTCGGCATGGTGCTGGTCATCGGCATCGTGGTGGATGACGCCATCGTGGTGGTGGAGAACGTCGAGCGCATCATGAGCGAGGAAGGCCTGCCGCCGCGCGAAGCCGCGATCAAGGCCATGGGCCAGATCTCGGGCGCCATCGTGGGCATTACGCTGGTGCTGATCGCGGTGTTCATACCGCTGGCCTTCTTCGCGGGGTCCACCGGCAATATCTACCGGCAGTTCTCCATCGTGATGGTCGCCTCCATCAGCTTCTCGGCCTTCATGGCGCTGACGCTGACGCCGGCCCTGTGCGCAACGCTGCTCAAGCCCGTGGAAGCCGGTCACCACCACGAGAAGAAAGGCTTCTTCGGCTGGTTCAACCGCACGTTCGCACGCTCGGCCAAGTCCTATGAAGGCTGGGTGGCCCGACTGCTCAAGCGCTCGGTGCTGATGATCGGCGTGTACCTGGCCGTGATCGCGGGCGCCGTGGTGGTGTTCCGTGGCCTGCCGACCTCGTTCCTGCCGACCGAGGACCAGGGCTACTTCATCGTCAACGTGCAACTGCCCCCTGGCGCCGCCAAGGAGCGCACGCTGGAGGTGATGAAGCAGGTGGAAGAAGCCGTGCTGCCGCAGCCCGAAGTGGCCAACATGGTCAGCGTGCTGGGCTTCAGCTTCTCCGGCCAGGGCCAGAACGCCGCCCTCGCCTTCGTGCCGCTCAAGGACTGGTCCGAGCGCAAGGGAGCGAACTCCACGGTGGACGCCATGACGGGCCGCATCATGGGCATGACGTCGGGCATCCGCGATGCCTTCGTGTTCGCCGTGAACCCGCCGCCCATTCCCGAACTGGGCAACGCCGTGGGCTTCTCGTTCCGCCTGCAGGACCGTGCCGGCCACGGACACGATGCGCTGATCAATGCCCGCAACATGATGCTGGGCATGGCCGGGCAGAGCAAGGTGCTGGCCGGCGTGCGTCCCGATGGTCTGGAGGACGCGCCCCAGCTGCGCATCGAGATCGACCGCGACAAGGCCAACGCCCTGGGCGTGGACTTCACCTCGATCAATGCCGCGCTGTCCACGGCGCTGGGCTCGTCCTACGTCAATGACTTCCCCAACCAGGGTCGTCTGCAGCGCGTGATCGTGCAGGCCGATGCTCCGGCCCGCATGCAGCCCGACGATCTGCTGCGCCTGAACGCGCGCAATGCCAAGGGCGATCCGGTGCCGCTGTCCACGTTCGCGACCACCAAGTGGGTCAAGGGCGCCCAGCAGACGGTGCGCTACAACGGCTACCCTGCCGTGCGCATCGAAGGCTCGGCCGCACCGGGCTTCAGCTCGGGCGATGCCATGGACGAGATGGAAAAGCTGGCTGCCAAGCTGCCCGAAGGCTTCGGCTTCGAGTGGACCGGCCAGTCGCGTGAGGAAAAGCTGGCGGGCTCGCAAGCCATCTTCCTGTACGCCTTCGCCATCCTGGCCGTGTTCCTGTGCCTGGCTGCTCTGTATGAAAGCTGGTCCATCCCGCTGTCGGTGATTCTGGTCGTGCCGCTGGGTCTGCTGGGCGTGGTGCTTGCCACCTTGCTGCGCAACTACTCCAACGACGTGTACTTCCAGATCGGACTGGTGACGGTGATCGGCCTGTCGGCGAAGAACGCGATCTTGATCGTGGAGTTCGCCAAGGACCTGCAGGCCGAAGGCAAGGGACTGATCGAGGCTGCGCTGGAAGCCGCCCACCTGCGGTTCCGCCCCATCATCATGACCTCGCTGGCCTTCGGCCTGGGCGTGGTGCCTCTGGTGATCGCCACGGGCGCGAGCTCGGCCAGCCAGCGTGCCATCGGCACCGGCGTGCTCGGCGGCATGATCACCGGCACCGTGCTGGCCGTGCTGTTCGTGCCCACCTTCTTCGTCGTGGTGCGCAAGCTGTTCAAGGGCAAGATCAAATCGCACAACCCGCCGTCCACACCGGCCGGCAAGGAGGCCTTGAGCCATGATTAATCGCAGTACCCCGGTGGCCATCGCCACCGCCCTGCTCCTGGCGGGATGCTCGCTCATCCCCACCTACGAGCGCCCTGCCGCTCCGGTCGCGGCGCAGTACACCCGCGCGAACGCCACCGCTGCGGCGGAAGGCGGCACGGCTGCAGCGCAGCTGCCCTGGCAGGATTTCTTCCAGGACGCACGCCTGCAGCAGCTGGTTCGCACCGCGCTGGACAACAACCGTGACCTGCGCGTGGCCGCGCTCAACATCGAGCGTGCCCAGGCCCAGTACCGGATCACGCGCGCCGACCAGTTCCCGACGGTGGGTGCAGGCGTCAACGCCAGCCGCGCCCCGAACACCACGGGCTCGGGCACCAAGTACGTCAACAGCTACCAGGTCGGCCTCGCCGTCACCTCGTGGGAGCTGGACTTCTTCGGCCGCATCGGCAGCCTGAAGGAAGCGGCCCTGGCCCAGTACCTGGCGACCGAGGAAGCTCGCCGCGCCGCGCAGACCAGCCTGGTGGCCGCTGTGGCCAGCGGCTGGTACACGCTGCTGGCCGACGAGCAACTGCTGAAGATCTCGCGCGACACGCTGCAGACCCGTGAAGAGTCGATCAAGCTGACCAAGCTGCGTTTCGACACGGGCGTGGCGTCCGAGCTGGACTACCGCCAGGCCGTCTCGCTGACCGAGGCTGCGCGCGCCACGCTGGCGCAGCAGCAGCGCCAGCGCGCCCTGGACGAGAACGCCCTGGTGCTGCTGCTGGGCCAGTCCCTGCCAGCGGACGTGCTCGCCAGCCTGGGCTCCAGTCAGGGACTGCGCGACACGGCCGACCTGCCCGCCGTGCCGGCCGGCCTGCCTTCGGACTTGCTCACGCAGCGGCCCGACATTCGCCAGGCCGAGCAGCAGTTGATCAGCACCAACGCCAACATCGGTGCCGCGCGTGCCGCCTTCTTCCCGCGCATCACGCTGACGGGGCAGTTCGGCACGGCCAGCAACGAGCTGTCGGGCCTGTTCAAGAGCGGCAGCTGGGGCTTCACCCTCGCGCCATCCGCCCTCCTGCCCATCTTCGATGCGGGCCGCAATTCGGCCAATCTGGCTGCAGCCAAGGTCGAGCGCGAAGTGGCCATCGCCCAGTACGAGAAGTCCATCCAGAGCGCCTTCCGCGAGGTCTCCGACGCACTGGACAGCCAGGGCACGCTGCGTGACCAGATCATGGCCCAGCGCGCCCAGCTCGAAGCCGAGCAGGCACGCCTGAAGCTGTCCGACCTGCGCTACAGCAACGGCGTGGCCAGCTACCTGGACCTGCTGGATGCACAGCGCACCCTGTTCGCGCTGGAGCAGTCCACCGTGAGCGTGCGTCTGGCGCAGCTGCTCAACCAGATCGAGCTGTACAAGGCGCTTGGCGGCGGCTGGACCGACAGGACGGCGACAGCAGCGGCAGCCACGCCGGCTCCCGCGCCCGCGCAGTAAGACCCAAGCCAGGCATCTGCCGCGCCAACCGCACAGAGGTGTTCTCCGCAAGGTGAACACCTCTTTTTCATGGCGCGCGGAAAGCATTTGCCATTTGCTTGATCCATCTCATGGCATATGTGCGCCCCAGGTCAACCCGGGTCTGCGCGCAGTGTCTGCAAGAGGCCCGTCGATATAATTTGTTGTTGACTCACGCCCCCACAACACAAGAGGACTTCATGAGCGCAACCCACACCGAAGAAGCCCATACGGGCCCGATCAAGAACCCCAAGCAGCTGCTGATGGCGGTGTTTTTCTCGTTCGTGGTTCCGGTGTTCGTGATCATCGGCCTCGTGCAATACGTGAGCTCGGCCGACAAGGCCGGCGCCGGCGCTTCCCAGACCGAAATGGCCAAGGCCCAGCGGCTGCAGAAAATCGGCCTCGTGGAAATCCGGGATGCCAATCGCCCGCTGCGCTCGGGTGAAGAAGTCTTCAAGGGCCAATGCGCGGCCTGCCATGCCACAGGTGCCGCAGGTGCTCCCAAGTTCGCGGATGCCGCGGCCTGGGGCCCGCGCCTGGCACAAGGTCTGGAAGGTCTGGTGCACTCGGCCCTCAAGGGCAAGGGAGCGATGGCGCCTCAAGGCGGCGGCGATTTCAACGACACCGAAATTGCCCGTGGCGTGGTCTACATGGCCAATGCCGCAGGTGGCAAGTTTGAAGAGCCCAAGGCTCCGGCCGCAGAAGGCGCTGCAACAGAAGGTGCAGCGGCACCCGCCAACTGAGCAAGGCCCAGGATGTCTGGCACCAACCGGCTTCGGCCGGTTTTTTCATGCCCGGGCCGGACTGCGCACAAAACCGTAGCGTTGCGGCAACGTCTGTGCCGGCACCTCTTCACACGCAGGCAGCATGCCGGCGTCCAGCGCGGCAGCGGCATCGACCATGTCCTGCGTATGGACCAGGCCCAGGCCGGAGGGCATGGCCAGATACAGGCGCCCTATCTCATCCATCAAAACCTCTTTGATGTCTGCGGCCTGCAGCTCTGCCCCTGTGTGGCTGTGCATCTGCAGGCGCTCGCCATCCCAGCGCAGCCGCCATATCCAGGGTGTGCTTTCCAGTTCCACATACACGCGCTGGGGACCATTCTGGAAAAACCACCGACCGTCGGGCTCGGCAAGATAGTTGCGGGCGATGAAGTCCGCCAGCTTTTCGTTGCGTACCTCCGCGCCCTTGGCTCCCGGGATGCCGCTGTCGAAAGCGCCGCAGGCCTGGGCCTCTTCATCGCGCAGATACCAGCGCCCGCGCTCGTCCAGCCCCAGCCAGCCGCTGCAGGCGGGCACATGGGGCCATTTGGCCATGGCCTGCTTCACGATATCGTCCATTGCATTCATCCTTGTTCGCTGTCTGCCAGCCACTGCGTGACGGCCTGCGGCATGCCCAGTACATGCCCTGGCCAATGTCCCTGTGCAAAACCCACATGACCGCCATGCGGCGGTTGCCACAGCGTAACCCGTGGGCCGACCTCGCCTGGCCCTGGCAGGCTGCATGCAGGGACAAAAGGATCGTCCAGCGCATTGAGCAGCAGCGCAGGCACGGCAATGCTGCCCAGCACAGGCTTGGCTGCCGCCCGGCGCCAATAGTCGTGCGCATCGAGAAAGCCATGCACGGGTGCCGTGAACGCGTCATCGAACTCCTTCAGATCGCGCGCGCGCACCGCGGCATCGCGGTCGAAGAGCCCGGGAAATTGCGCCCATTTGACCCGCGCCTTGGGCACCAGCGTGCGCAGGAACATGCGTGTGTAGATCCAGCGGTTCAGACCCTGCCCCAGTGCCATGCCGCCAGCCGCCAGATCCAGCGGCGCACTCACCGCCGCCAGAGCCTGGACCACCTCGGCGGCCTTGTCTGCCTGCAGACCGGCCCAGCGCGCAAGCGCATTGCCGCCCAGGGAAACACCCACCACATGGAGCGGGCGGGAAGAGCGTGCGCGCAGGCGGCGCAGTATCCAGTCCACCTCGTGCACATCGCCCGAGTGATAGGCGCGCGGGCCCCGGTTGACCTCGCCGCTGCAGCCGCGAAAGTGCGGCACGGCCATGTGCCAGCCACGCTGCGCGGCCACCCAGGCCATGGCCTGGGCATAGTGGCTGTTCGCCGAGCCTTCAAGGCCATGGAAAAGCACCAGCCATGGCGCATCGGCAGGCAGGGTGGGAGCACCGCCGAAGGCGACATCGATGAAGTCGCCATCCGGGGTATCCCAGCGCTCCCAGCGCCAGGCGGGCGCCGCCTGGCCCACCGGCCAGCGGCGCGCGAACAGTGCCGGCCAGATGGTCTGGGCGTGGCCCCCGGGCAACCAGCGCGCCGCCGTGAATTCGTGCATAAAAGCCCTGTTAGCAGTCCTTGCCACACCGCTGCGCAATGGCCTTTGCCCTACAGGGCAGCAGGCCGGGCGCGCAGCACAATCGCCAGCATTGCGCATGCATCGTGCGCGATACTGTTTTCCATTGTCGCTTTCAGGTTGCCATCTTATGAAACGTCTACTCGCCACGCTTGCCACCGTCCTGGCATTGACCGGCTGCGGCTACAACGACTTCCAGCGTCTTGACGAACAGACCAAGTCGGCCTGGAGCGAGGTGCTCAACCAGTACCAGCGCCGTGCCGACCTGGTGCCCAACATCGTGGCCTCGGTCAAGGGCGAGGCCAATTTCGAGCAGGAAACCCTGACCAAGGTGGTGGAGGCACGCGCGAAGGCCACCTCCATCCAGGCCACGCCCGAGCTGGTCAACAACCCCGAGGCCTTCAACAAGTTCCAGCAGGCGCAGGGCGAGCTGTCCAGTGCCCTGTCGCGGCTGATGGTGGTGGCCGAGCGCTATCCCCAGCTGCAGGCCAACCAGGGCTTCCGCGACCTGCGTGTGACGCTGGAGGGCACGGAGAACCGCATCACCGTGGCGCGCAACCAGTACATCCAGGCCGTGCAGTCCTACAACGTGCTGGCGCGCAGCTTTCCGACCAATCTGACGGCCAAGGTTTTCAGCTACGAACCCAAGCCCAGCTTCAGCGTGCAGAACGAGGCCGAAATCTCCCGCCCGCCCACGGTGGACTTCGGCAACAAGTAAGCCGTGACCATGTCCCTGGTGCCACTGTGGCGCATGCTTTGCGCCCTTGCCCTGACCATGCTGCTGCTGCCCGGGAGCACGCTGGCGCAGGCGCCGCAGCCCGTGCCGGCCCTCTCGGCGCGGCTCATCGACCAGACGGGCACGCTGTCGGCCGATGAGGCACGCGCCATTGAAGACAGGCTGCGTGGCATCGAACAGAAGTCGGGCTCGCAGGTCGTCGTGCTGATGGTGGCCACCACCGCGCCCGAGGACATTGCCGCCTATGCCTGGCGCGTGGCCAGTGACTGGAAGATCGGCCGCCGCGACGTGGGCGACGGCCTGTTGGTGGTGATTGCCAAGAACGACAGGCGCATGCGCATGGAAGTGGCCCGCGCGCTGGAAGGCGCGATCCCCGACCTGGCGGCCGCGCGCATCATCGACCAGCAGATGGCACCACGCTTTCGCCAGGGGGACTATGCGGGCGGCATCACCGCTGCGCTGGACCAGGTGGCAGCGCGCATTGCGGGCGAGCAACTGCCGGCGCCCTCCTCCAGCCCCCAGTCTTCCAAAAGCCCGGACAGGGGCTTCGACATGGAAGACCTGATGCTGTTCTTCTTCTTCGGCGTGGCCGTGGTCGGCCCCATCCTGCGCTCGGTGCTGGGCCGGCCGCTGGCCTCCGTGCTGGCGGGGGCAGGCGCCGGCATTGCCGCCTATGTGGTGACGGCCAGTCTGCTCGTCGCCGCAGGAGCGGGAGTCGTCGCGCTGCTGTTCACCCTGCTGGGAAGCGGCCGCTCCGGCAGGGGTGGCGGCGGTGGATGGGGCGGTGGTGGCGGCTTTGGCGGAGGCGGCGGCCGCAGCGGCGGCGGGGGCTTCAGTTCCGGCAGAGGCGGCAGTTTCGGGGGCGGCGGCGCCTCGGGGAGTTGGTGAGATGGCGGCTGCAATCACAGGCTTTGTACAGCGTCTGCTCCGGCTGCTGCGCCACCATTGGGCCGAAGGACAGTTGCGCCGTGCACTCCCGCCTGAAAGCCTGGCGGAGCTGGAGCGCCTGATCACCATGAGCGAGCAGCGCCATACAGGCCAGATTCGCATCTGCGTCGAACCCGGACTGCCGCCCAGCTACCTGTGGCGCGACGCCACGCCGCGCGAGCGCGCCATCACGCTGTTCGGCAAGCTGCGCGTCTGGGATACCGAACACAACAACGGTGCTCTGATCTATCTGCTGCTGGCCGACCACGCCATCGAAATCGTCGCCGACCGCGCCCTGGCGCGCACCCTGCCGGCGGAACAATGGCAAACGCTGATCAGCGACATGGGTGCCGCCTTTCAGGGCGGCCATTACGCCATGGGCATGACAGCAGCCCTGGAGCGCGTGAGCCTGCTGCTTGAAACCAACTTTCCGCGTGACCCGCTCCAGCCTGTGCACGATGGCAGCGACAATCTTCCCGATGCTGTCGTGATACAGCACCACTGAAAGGCAGGCAGGCTGCGCAGGCCGGGCCGAGCCACCCCCTTCATCAAGCTATCGCGGGCACGGAGGCTGTGATAGCGTCACGCCATTTCATCAAGGAGCATCCACACCATGAAGAACACCCTGGCCCGCCTGGGCCTGCTGGCCGCCGTGCTGACCCTGAGCGCCTGCGCAAGCCCCATCCTCGACGACTCGCAGGAATATGACTATGTGCTCAGCTGCAAGCTGCGCGAAGACGACCCCAAGCGCTGCGAGCAACAGATCCGCGCCCTGTGCCCCGTGCCCGCCAAGGCCGTGACGCACAAGTCGCGCACGGTGGACCCCAAGGACAATGCCGTGACCTACGTGTACCAGGCCCGCTGCGGCGACTGAGCCATGGGGCCGGTGAGACCGGCCTTCCAGCCTTTCGCACCAAAGAAAAAGCCGCCCAAGGGCGGCTTTCTTGCAGCTGGAGCCCGAATGGGGCTCAGCGCTTTTGGCGGAACTTGCGCAGGGCTGCGATCTGAGCGGCCATGACGGCCAGCTCGGACTGGGCACGCGCCAGATCGACTTCGCTCTTGGCGTTCTTCAGTGCTTCCTCGGCTTCGAGCTTGGCCTTCTCGGCCTTCTCGGCGTCCAGGTCGGCACCGCGGATGGCGGTGTCGGACAGCACGGTCACACAGTTGGGCTGCACTTCCAGGATGCCGCCGGCCACGAAGACGAACTCTTCGCTGCCGTCCGCCATCTCGATACGCACCGAGCCGGGCTTGATGCGCGTGATCAGCGGAGTGTGGCGGGGAAAAATGCCCAGTTCGCCGGATTCACCGGGCAGGGCGACAAAGCGCGCTTCACCGGAGAAGATGGACTCTTCGGCACTGACCACATCAACGTGGATGGTGTTCATCTTTGCTCCTCAGAAAAGGTTGACTGGAACTTGGAACCGGCAGGGCCCAGATCGGGGACACCGAGCAAGGGCCACCCCGCAGCGATGGTGTCGTCCCCCTTCCCCGCGAAGCGAGTAGAGAGGGGGAAGCGACGCAGTCGCTCAGGGGGTGCCGCAGGCTCAAGCCGCCAGTTTCTTGGCCTTCTCGAAGGCTTCGTCGATGGTGCCAACCATGTAGAAGGCCTGCTCGGGCAGGTGATCGCACTCGCCAGCGCAGATCATCTTGAAACCACGGATGGTTTCAGCCAGCGACACGTACTTGCCGGGAGCGCCAGTGAACACTTCGGCCACGTGGAAAGGCTGCGACAGGAAACGCTGGATCTTGCGGGCGCGGGCCACGGTCAGCTTGTCTTCGGGAGCCAGCTCGTCCATGCCCAGAATGGCGATGATGTCGCGCAGTTCCTTGTAGCGCTGCAGCGTGCCCTGCACTTCGCGGGCCACCTTGTAGTGCTCTTCACCCACGACTTGGGGGTCCAGCTGGCGGCTGGTGGAGTCCAGCGGATCGACGGCGGGGTAGATACCCAGCGAAGCGATGTCACGCGACAGCACCACGGTCGAATCCAAGTGGGCGAACGTCGTGGCAGGCGAGGGGTCGGTCAAGTCATCGGCGGGCACGTAAACGGCCTGGATGGAAGTGATCGAACCGACCTTGGTCGAGGTGATGCGCTCTTGCAGGCGGCCCATTTCCTCGGCCAGCGTGGGCTGGTAGCCCACGGCGGAAGGCATGCGGCCCAGCAGAGCGGACACTTCGGTACCAGCCAGCGTGTAGCGGTAGATGTTGTCCACGAAGAACAGCACGTCCTTGCCTTCGTCACGGAAGGCTTCGGCCATGGTCAGGCCGGTCAGCGCCACGCGCAGACGGTTGCCCGGGGGTTCGTTCATCTGGCCGTAGACCATGGCCACCTTGGAGTCGTTCAGCGACTCCTGGTTGACCACGCCGGCGTCCGACATTTCGTGATAGAAGTCATTGCCTTCGCGGGTACGTTCACCCACACCGGCGAACACCGACAGACCACCGTGGCCCTTGGCGATGTTGTTGATGAGTTCCATCATGTTCACGGTCTTGCCCACACCGGCGCCACCGAACAGACCCACCTTGCCGCCCTTGGCGAAGGGCGAGATCAGGTCGATCACCTTGATGCCGGTTTCCAGCAGTTCCTGCGAAGGCGACAGCTCGTCATAAGCCGGTGCCTTGCGGTGGATGGGAGCCGTCAGCGCCTGATCCACGGGACCGCGTTCGTCGATGGGGTTGCCCAGCACGTCCATGATGCGACCCAGCGTCGCCTTGCCCACGGGCACGGTGATGGGGTTGCCGGTGTTGGACACCATCAGGCCGCGACGCAGACCGTCGGACGAACCCAGGGCGATGGTACGCACAACGCCGTCACCCAGCAGTTGCTGCACTTCCAGCGTCAGGGCCGAGCCGTCGAGCTTCAGGGCATCGAACACCTTGGGCATTGCGTTGCGGGGGAACTCGACGTCCACCACAGCGCCAATACATTGAACAATCTTGCCTTGCACTTGAGCCATTTTTTGCTCCAATTAGTTTGTCTGTTGAGCTGCTTTACACAGCAGCGGCGCCAGCCACGATTTCCGACAGCTCGGTCGTGATCGCTGCCTGGCGCGTCTTGTTGTAGACCAGCTTCAACTCGCCAATGACGCTGCCTGCGTTGTCGGTAGCGGCCTTCATGGCCACCATGCGCGCCGATTGCTCGGACGCCATGTTTTCCGCGACAGCTTGGTAGACCAGGGACTCTGCGTAGCGCACGAGCAGCTCGTCGATCACGGACTGCGCGTCGGGTTCGTAGATGTAGTCCCAGCTATGGCCAGACGTCTTCTCGGCCTGCATGCTCTCGGACGACAGGGGCAGCAACTGCTCCACCACCGATTCCTGCTTCATGGTGTTGATGAACTTGGTGTAGCTCAGGTACACCGCGCTCAGCTTGCCCGCTGCATATGCATCGAGCAGCACCTTCACAGGGCCGATCAGCTTTTCCAGATGGGGCGTATCGCCCAGACCCGTCGCGTGCGAAACCACCTTGGCGCCGACACGGTTCAGAAAGCCCAGACCCTTGTTGCCAATGGCCACTGCTTCTGCCGACACGCCTTGATCCTGCAGCTCCCGCAGCTTGGCCGTGACAGCACGCAACACGTTGGTGTTCATGCCGCCGCACAACCCCTTGTCCGTCGTCACCACGATGACGCCGGCTGTCTTTGCATCACCGTTCACTTGCATGAACGGGTGCACGTACTCGGGGTTGGCTTGGCCAAGATGGACTGCAATGTTGCGGATCTTTTCGCTGTACGGGCGTGCAGCCAGCATCCGTTCCTGCGCCTTGCGCATCTTGGATGCGGCCACCATTTCCATGGCTTTGGTGATCTTCTTGGTGTTTTCCACCGATTTGATCTTGCCGCGAATTTCCTTACCTGCTGCCATGATGGCTCCTCGTCCGGTTTAAGCGAACGACTTCTTGAACGCAGCGATGGCGGCGTTCAATTCGGCTTCGGAATCCTTGTCCATGGCCTTGGAAGCGTTCAGCTTGTCGATCAGGGCGCCGTGGCTGGTCTTCAGGAACTGGTGCAGACCAGACTCGAAAGCCAGCACTTGCTTGACCTGGATGTCGTCCATGTAGCCCTTGTTCACTGCGAACAGCGAAGCGCCCATCAAGGCGGTGGACAGGGGGCTGTACTGGGCCTGCTTGAGCAGTTCGGTCACGCGGGCACCGCGGTCCAGCTGCTTGCGGGTGGCTTCGTCCAGGTCGGAGGCGAACTGCGCGAAGGCAGCCAGCTCACGGTATTGCGCCAGGTCGGTACGGATACCGCCGGACTGGCCCTTGACCAGCTTGGTCTGTGCAGCACCACCGACGCGCGACACCGAGATACCGGCGTTGATGGCGGGGCGGATACCGGCGTTGAACAGGCTGGTTTCCAGGAAGATCTGGCCGTCCGTGATCGAGATCACGTTCGTGGGCACGAAGGCCGACACGTCACCGGCCTGGGTTTCGATGATGGGCAGTGCCGTCAGCGAACCCGTCTTGCCCTTGACTTCACCCTTGGTGAAGGCTTCGACGTAGTCGGCATTCACGCGGGCTGCACGTTCGAGCAGGCGGCTGTGGAGATAGAACACGTCGCCGGGGAAGGCTTCGCGGCCTGGGGGACGGCGCAGCAGCAGCGAAACCTGGCGGTAGGCCACGGCTTGCTTGGACAGGTCGTCATAGACGATCAGGGCGTCTTCGCCGCGGTCGCGGAAGTACTCGCCCATCGTGCAGCCGGAGTAGGCCGACACGTACTGCATGGCAGCAGATTCGGAGGCGGTGGCAGCCACGACGATGGTGTATTCCATCGCGCCGGCCTGCTCCAGGGCACGCACCACGTTCTTGATCGAGGAAGCCTTCTGGCCGATCGCAACGTAGATGCAGGTAACGCCCTGACCCTTCTGGTTGATGATGGCGTCGATGGCCACGGCGGTCTTGCCGGTCTGGCGGTCGCCGATGATCAGTTCGCGCTGGCCACGGCCGACGGGCACCATCGAGTCGATGGACTTGATGCCGGTCTGCAGGGGCTGGTCCACGGACTGGCGTGCGATCACGCCGGGAGCGACCTTCTCGATCACGTCCGTCATCTTGGCGTTGATCGGGCCCTTGCCGTCAATCGGCTGACCCAGGGCGTTGACCACGCGGCCGATGAGTTCGGGGCCGACGGGCACTTCCAGAATACGGCCCGTGCACTTGACGGTGTCGCCTTCGGAGATGTGCTCGTACTCGCCCAGAATCACGGCGCCGACGGAGTCGCGCTCGAGGTTCAGCGCCAGGCCGAAGGAGGGCTGGCCATCCTTGCCTGCGGGGAATTCCAGCATTTCGCCTTGCATCACGTCCGACAGGCCGTGCACGCGCACGATACCGTCGGTCACCGAAACCACGGTGCCTTCGTTACGGATGTCGCTGCTGCCAGCCAGACCCTCGATGCGGCTCTTGATCAGTTCAGAAATTTCTGCGGGATTGAGTTGCATGACTCTTTCCTTCTTTAGCTTTGGTTAGCCGAGACCTCAGTCGCGTTGTTACGCAATGAGGGCCGCTTTCATTTGTTCCAGGCGGGCCTTGACGGACGTGTCAAGAACTTCATCACCCACCACGACGCGGATGCCACCGATCAGGGACTGATCTTGCTGCACCGACAGGTTCAGCTTTCGGCCGAAACGCTTCTCCAGCGAAGTCCCGAGGGCAGCCAGAGCGGCAGCATCTATGGGAAAAGCGCTTTGAACCACGGCGTCGGACGAGCCACCGGCGCGGTTCACGAGGCTGCGAAACTGGGCCGCCACTTCTGGCAGGGCTTGCAGTCGGCCGTTTTCAATGATGACGCGCAGAAAGTTGCGAGCGGCATCAGGCAATGCCGAGCCGGCCACGCCACTGATGACGTCGAACAGTTGTTCGTCGGTCACCTTGGGGTCGTCGGCCAGCTGGCGCAATTGCGGATTGGCGGCAATCGCCGCCAATTCCTCCGCCCAGGCAACAGTGCCGGACAGGTCAGCACCCTGCTGGGTGCTGGCCTTGAACAGGGCATCTGCGTAAGGACGGGCAATGGTGGCGAGTTCTGCCATGTTTGCTCTTCCTTACAGCTCGGTCTTCAGGCGGTTCAGCAGGTCGGCATGGACGCCGGCATCCACTTCCTTGCGCAGGATCTGCTCGGCGCCCTTGACGGCCAGCGCAGCCACTTGCTCGCGCAGGGCTTCACGGGCCTGGACTGTCTGCTGCTCGGCCTCGGCGCGGGCAGCAGCAACAATCTTGTTGCCTTCTTCGGAGGCACGGGCCTTGGCTTCTTCGATGATGGCCTGGGCACGGCGTTCGGCGTCCGCAAGCCGCGATGCCGTTTCGTTGCGCGTCTGGGCCAGTTCCTGCTCGACGCGCTTGTTGGCGGCGGCCAGGTCAGTCTTGGCCTTGTCGGCAGCAGCGAGGCCATCGGCGATTTTCAGAGCTCGTTCATCCAGCGCCTTCGCGATCGGGGGCCACACGAACTTCATCGTGAACAGCACCAGGATCAGGAAAACGATGGCCTGGACGAACAGGGTCGCGTTGATACTCACGGCAACACCTTTCTATCTAGGGCGTTGATCGGAGCTTAGGCCAGGACGAAGGGGTTGGCGAAAGCGAACAGCAGAGCGATAGCAACACCGATCAGGAAGGCAGCGTCGATCAGACCGGCCAAGATGAACATCTTGGTTTGCAGTTCGTTGATCAGCTCAGGCTGACGTGCCGACGATTCCAGGAACTTGCCACCCATCAGGGCGATACCGATCGAAGCGCCGATAGCGCCCAGACCAACGATCAGACCACAAGCCAGAGCGACGAGACCGAGAATGTTTTCCATGATGACTCCTGAGATTAAAGAAAGAGAAAGGTTGAGAGGGAAAGGAAATGGTCAGTGGGCTTCATGTGCCTGGCCGAGATAGATCAGCGTCAGCATCATGAAAATGAAGGCCTGCAGGGTGATGATCAGAATGTGGAAGATCGCCCAGATAGAGCCTGCAATGATGTGCCCCAAGGGGAGCAACACACCGGAAAGCGACATGGCAGCCGCACCGCCCATCAGAGCGATCAGACAGAACACCAACTCACCAGCGTACATGTTGCCGAACAGTCGCATGCCATGCGAAACCGTCTTGGCGACATATTCAATGATCTGCATGGCCAGGTTGATAACACCCAGGATCAGTGCAAACACGGGATTCTTGCTGGTGCCGAACGGAGCGGTCACCAGTTCGTGGGCCCAGCCGCCCATGCCCTTGATCTTGATGCTGTAGAAGAAGCACAGGATCAGCACGGCCGAGGACAGGCCCAGCGTGGTCGAGAGGTCAGCCGTGGGAACGACACGCAGGTAGGCGTGCGAGTCACCCTGGACCCCCTGCCACAGTACCGGCAGCAGGTCCACGGGCAGCATGTCCATGGCGTTCATCATGAAGATCCAGACGAACACGGTCAGCGCCAGCGGAGCGATGAACTTGCGGCTTTGCGCGTTGTGGATGTTGGCCTTGGCCTGGTTGTCCACCATCTCGACCAGCAGCTCGACGGCGGCCTGGAAGCGGCCCGGCACGCCCGAGGTGGCCTTGCGCGCGGCAAGCCACAGCACGAACAGGCTCAGCACGCCCAGCGTGGCGCTGACGACGATCGAGTCCAGGTTGATGACCGAAAAGTCGATGATCGACTTTTGCTTGATGTTCTGGAGGTGCTGCAGGTGGTGAACGATGTATTCACTTGCAGTAGGTGCGTGCGCGTCTGCGGCCATCGGTCAACTTCTCTTCAAATATCAATCGGTTTTTCGGACATTGGCCCGCACTATCAGCGCGACCCAATACGTTTTCATGACGATCACCAAGCCCGCCAGCAGCGCCAGCCAACTCAGCCCCGGGACCAGCTTGGGTGCAGCCGCCAGCATGGCAATGCACAGCACCAGCTTCACCAGTTCCCAGCCAAAAATTCCCACCATGGCGGCTGCAGCGCCGCCAGGCCTCTTGCGCACGACGGCGCGCGCAAACAGCGCAGCCGGCAGCACCACCGACAAGGCGCCATAGGCAGCCGACCATCCGACCTCGGCGCGACCCGTCACCAGCCACGCGACCAGTGCCACCAGCACGCCAACCACCGCCTGGACCACCACGAAGCGCCACACAGACATCTGCGGGTTTCGCGTGCGCCACTCCTGAGCCTCCTCGGAGGTCAGGGGCTTGAAGTCGGAATCCTCGCCCTCAAGTTCCCTGTCAGCGTCTGTGTCAGCGGCGTAGTTTTTCATTGAGTTCTCGAAGGCCGCAGACCAGACAAGACTTTTTCACAAAGCCTCTGATTATAAGTAAAAACCCCTGCCGAACGATAGGGGTTGTTACGGGCATGCCCAAAACGGCGGCGGCAGCCTGGCTGTGTGGCAGCAGGCCAACAACGCCAGCCTCGCACCGCAGGCAGCTTGTTTGTTGTGTGTGGAGTTTTCGTGACCGGCGGCGCGGCAGCCCCAGGCTGCGACATGGCCGCGAACGATAGCGCACAATCGCCTCCAACGCCAAGCGATTAACCTTGATTCACCTATGACCGACGCCCCCACCCCCTCCTCCGCACCAGCAGCCGCGCCGGGCGCGGACCCGCGCAAGGACTCGTTAATCGAGTACCCGTCGCAGTTTCCCATCAAAGTCATGGGCATCAAGGCCGAGCATCTGGTGCATGAAATCACCCAGATCGCCGAGCGCTTCGACCCCGCCTTTGACCCCAGCACCATCGAGTTGCGCCCCAGCAGCAGCGGCAAATACCTGGGTGTCACCGTCACGGTGACAGCCACCAGCCGCGAGCAGCTCGACGACCTGTACCGGGCGTTCACCTCGCACCCGCTTGTGAAAGTGGTGCTTTGAGCGCCCCAGCCGCCGAGCTTGCGCAGACGCTGGACTTGCGCCTGCTGGGCCGCACCGACTACGAAGCCACGGTGCAGGCCATGCAGGCATTCACGAGCGGCCGCGATGCCGGCACGCGCGACGAGCTCTGGATCTGCGAGCACGCCCCGCATTTCACGCAAGGCCTTGCCGGGAAAAGTGACCACTTGCTGTGCCCTGGCAACATTCCCGTGGTCGCAACCAACCGCGGCGGGCAGGTCACCTACCACGGCCCGGGCCAGGTGGTCGCCTATCCGTTGCTCGATCTGCAGCGCCTGGGCTACTTCGTCAAGGAATACGTGTTCCGCATCGAAGATGCGGTCATCCGCACGCTGGAGCATTTCGGCATCACCGGCCACCGCGTGGAAGGCGCCCCCGGCATCTACGTGCGCCTCGACGATCCTCGCAGCCACGCCATGCTGGCCCAGCGCCCGCAACTGCGCGCACCCGGCTCACCCGCGCCCCAGCCCGATTTTTCGGGGCTGGGCAAGATTGCAGCCCTGGGCATCAAGGTCAGCCGGCATTGCACCTATCACGGCGTTGCCCTGAATGCCGCCATGGACCTGGAACCCTACGAACGGATCAACCCTTGCGGCTATGCAGGACTGCAAACGGTGGACCTTTCTACAATCGGCGTTCAGACAACCTGGGACGAAGCCGCGCGCGTGCTGGGACGACAGTTGCAGCGCCGCCTAGCCCCCTGAATCCAGAACCATGACCACCAACACCGTCGTGCGCGAAGCGCAGTCCCAAGCCGAGTACAACCCGCTGGCCAAGCAGAAGGCGGCAGCGAAGCTTTCGCGCATCCCGATCAAGGTCGAGCATGGCGAGGCCCTCAAGAAGCCCGAGTGGATCCGCGTCAAGGCGGGCAGCCCCACCACGCGCTTCTACGAGATCAAGGACATCCTGCGCGCCAACAAGCTGCACACGGTCTGCGAGGAAGCCTCCTGCCCCAATATCGGCGAATGTTTCGGCAAGGGCACGGCCACCTTCATGATCATGGGCGACAAGTGCACGCGCCGTTGCCCGTTCTGCGACGTGGGCCACGGCCGCCCCGACCCGCTGGACACCAACGAGCCGCTCAATCTTGCCAAGACGATTGCCGAGCTGCGCCTGAAGTACGTGGTGATCACCAGCGTGGACCGCGATGACCTGCGCGATGGCGGCTCGGGCCATTTCGTGGAGTGCATCAAGAACATCCGCGAGCTCTCGCCGCTGACCCAGATCGAGATCCTGGTGCCCGACTTCCGTGGCCGCGACGACCGTGCGCTGGAAATCCTCAAGGCCGCACCTCCCGATGTGATGAACCACAACCTGGAGACTGCACCACGCCTGTACAAGGAAGCGCGTCCCGGCTCGGACTACCAGTTCTCGCTGAACCTGCTCAAGAAGTTCAAGGCCTTGCACCCCAAGGTTCCGACCAAGAGCGGCATCATGGTGGGCCTGGGCGAGACCGACGAGGAAATCCTGCAGGTGATGCGCGACATGCGCGCCCATGACATCGACATGCTGACCATCGGCCAGTACCTGGCGCCCAGCAACAGCCACTTGCCGGTGCGCCGATACGTGCACCCCGACACCTTCAAGATGTTCGAGGAAGAAGCCTACAAGATGGGCTTCACGCACGCCGCCGTGGGCGCTATGGTGCGCTCCAGCTACCACGCGGATCAGCAGGCACACGCCGCAGGCGTTTGAGTTCGCCGCACCCAGGCGACCCTCAATGCCCAGCCCTCGCCAGCCCTGCTGCCGAGGGCTTTTTCATGGTCGCATGACGGCACATCAAGACGCGCAGGCAACAAAAAAGCAGAGCCGCTGACGCATGCTCTGCTTGAATTGGAGGCGATGTTGCCTCTTCTGACATCGTAGAAAAAAAGCCTGGCTAACCGGCAGACCGCTGGCTGGCAAACCGACTTGCTGCAGGCTGAACAGGCCTGGCGAGTCGCCCCACGATGAAACTGAAAAAGGCTTGCAGCTCGAATTCCCCACCAGAGAGTTTCTTGCTGCATTGGGGCTGATCATAGCATCGAATGAGAATCAATCGCAACTAAAGCTGCAAATCTTTTTTTCTGCGCATCCTCGCCTGCATGAATTCATGGTCCCAGCAGCGCTGCGGGACTGTCCGAGCGGAGGACTTCCTGCGCCCAGGCAGTCAGCTTGCGTGTGTCGGCGCGCAAGATTTCCTGCTTGACGACCAGGATCTGCGCCGGATGCATGGAAAAGCTGCGCAGACCCAGGCCGAGCAGCAGGCGCGTCATGCCCACATCCCCGGCAGTCTCCCCGCAGACACAGACGCTCTTGCCCTGCGCCCTTCCTTCGGCGATCACGTCCGCCACCAGCTTGAGCACGGCGGGATGCAAGGGGTCATAGAGATGGGCCACGGTCTCGTCGGCGCGGTCGATGGCCAGCGTGTACTGGATGAGGTCGTTGGTGCCGATCGACAGGAAGTCGAAGTAGCGCAAAAAGGTGCGCACGATCAGCGCGGCCGCAGGCACTTCGATCATGGCGCCCAGCTTGACCGGGCCATGGGCCACGCCTCGCGCGTCGAGTTCGCTTTGCGCCAGCCGCACCTGGGCCAGGGTCTGCTCGATCTCGCTTTGGTGGGCCAGCATGGGAAACAGCAGATGGATCTGCCCATGCGCCGCCGCACGCAGGATGGCGCGCAACTGGGTGCGGAACATGGCCGGGTCGGCCAGGCTCCAGCGGATGGCGCGCAGACCCAGCGCGGGGTTCAGGTAGTAATCCTTGGGCTGTGCCTTGTCCAACGGCTTGTCGGCGCCCACGTCCAGCGTGCGAATGGTCACGGGCATGCCCTGCATGCCGTCCACCGCTTCGCGGTAGGCGCGGTACTGCTCTTCCTCACCGGGCAGGTTGCCGCCACGCCCCATGAACAGGAATTCCGTGCGGAACAGCCCCACGCCCACGGCGCCTGCATGCACGGCCGCAGGTCCGTCGCCGGGCTGCTCGATATTGGCCAGCAACTCGATGCGCTCTCCGTCCAGCGTCAGCGCGGGCGTATGGCGCAGGCGTGAGAGGCGCTCGCGCTCCAGCTCGTTCTGGCGCTGGCGAAAGCCATACTCGGCCAGGATGATGGGAGAAGGATCGACGATGACGACGCCTGCGTTGCCATCGATGATGATCCAGTCGTCCTGGCGGATCAGCTGGCTGGCCGCGCGCGCGCCGACCACGGCCGGGATGTCCATGCTGCGCGCCACGATGGCAGTGTGCGAGGTGCGCCCGCCCACGGCCGTGATGAAGCCGGCAAACAGCCGGCTCTTGAACTGCAGCATGTCCACAGGCGACAGGTCCTGCGCCACCAGGACCAGGGGCACATCGGTGACTTCGTCGAGCAGCAGCGGCTGCTGCGGCGCGCCCTCCCCCGTTGCATCGGCTCGCGGCAGCGCGGCAGGCGCGGGCACGGGGCTGGCCATGCCCTTCATGTAGCGCAGGATGCGCTCGACCACCTGCTCCAGGTCGGCCTTGCGCTCGCGCAGATACTCGTCCTCCATCTCGTCGAACTGGCGCGAGACGACCTCGAGCTGCGTGGTCAATGCCCATTCGGCGTTGTAGAGACGATCGGAAATCCAGTGCTTGATGGCGGCGGCCAGGGCCTCGTCCTGCAACAGCAGCAGGTGGACGTCGAGCAGGGCATCGAGCTCGCCCGGCGCATCCTGGGGCATTTCATCCTGCAGACGGCGCAGCTCGTCGATGACGGCGTTGCGTGCGCTGCGGGCGCGGTCGATTTCCGCGTCCACCTGGTCGGGCCGGATGAAGTAGTGCACCACCTCCATTCGGCTGGAGGCCACCACCACCGCGCGTCCTATCGCAATGCCCCGTGAAACGGCCAGTCCGTGGATTGCAAACGTCATTGCGCCTGTCCTTTGCCTGCTGCTGCGCAGGCCCCGGGCCGTCGCAATGCGGCAGCGTCCGGGCCCGGCGCGTGTTGCTCTTTTGCGCTCACCGTCTGCCAGCGCAGCGGAGGCCCATCACTGGCCTTCGCCAAATTTGTCGTTGATCAGGGCCGTCAGCGCATCCATGGCTTCCTGCTCCTGCGGTCCTTCGGTTTCCAGCAGCACCTCGGAGCCCATGCCGGCAGCCAGCATCATCACGCCCATGATGCTCTTGGCATTGATGCGCCGCTCGCCCTTGCTCATCCAGACTTCGCAGGGAAAGCTGCCTGCAAGCTTGGTGAGCTTGGCGGAGGCGCGGGCATGCAGGCCCAGTTTATTGCTGATGGTTATAGGGGTCTTGATCATTGGATGGTCGCGGACTCTGGTTCTGAGGCGTGTTCACGCCCACCTGCATCACCCCATGGCTGCCTCCCGCCAAGGCACGCTCGGCCACGGCTTCCAGCGCCTCGTGGCGATAGCCTATGGAGCGCAGCAGCATGGGCAAGTTCACTCCGGCCACCAGCCGCCCGGCAGGCAGCTGCGCCACCAGGCGCTGCGCCACGTTGCAGGGCGTCGCGCCAAAGAGGTCGGTCAGCACCAGCGTGGGTAGCGCCACCAGGCCGCCATGGTCCTCAAGCAACTGCTCGGCACGCATCAAGGTGGCCTCGGGCGGCTCCTGAGCGGGCACATCCAGGGCAAGGACGTCCTCGGCACTGTCGGCGAACACATGCAAGGCGCATTCGCGCAGTGCATGGGCCAAAGGTGCGTGGGTGAACAAAAGGATGCGCGTGGTCATGAAGTCACAGGGTTCGGAGTCGATTATGGCGTGCGCAGGCGCATGCAGGACAACCGGCGCGCCTGCACTGCGTTCCATGCCACAGCTGCCTCCCGCATCCGTGGCTCCGAAACCTGTTGCCGTTGCTATTGCAGTTGCAGGCTGGCGAAGAAGTTGTTGGCCTCGTCTGTGCGCGGCTTGTCGCTGTAGATCACGGCATGGTAGAGGCGTGCGCCTGCCGGCTCCATTCGTGCAAACCACACGCCATGGGCGGTGAGCTTCCAGCCCTGGGGCCCCACGCCTTCAAACGTGGTGCGCAGCGACTGCGGCAGATTCAGTGCGCCTGCAGGCAGGAAAGGGCCATCTTCCTTGGAGCGCAGTTGCTTGGCGCCCGCCGGTGCCTGCCCCGGAGCACCCGGGTTCATCTGGCCGAGCACGGCTGCCTGCCAGTACGACAGCATCTCGGCGGCTCTGGACGGCTCGCTGACCAGGAAGTGGGACACCGCGTAGGTCGACGCATCGGCATCGCATCCCATCATGGACATCTGCACCGTGCCCATGCCCTGGCCCAGTTCCACCGGCCGTGTTGCGGATTGCGGATCGCAGGGCAAGAGCACGCGCAGCGGCGTGCCTTCGACCGCGACCTGCCGCCAATCCAGCCTGGGACTGCAGGCGGCCAGGGGCGCCAACACCAGCAGCGCGGCGCCGAGCCGCAGGGCCAGAGCGCGGCCCTTTGCTTTCGAAAAGCTTTCCATCAATGTCATGCCGGCATTATCGGCATGGCCCGACCTGTCCGAGCCCCGAACTTTTGCCCTTGCCGCGCATCGAAAGGCGGTGCACGGCATGCGTGCAGGCCTTCGGGCGCAACTTTGGGCACAATCGTCGCTATGGCAAGCAAACATTGGATCGCAGGCGTGGTGATCGCCGCAGCCGCCGGCATGGGCGCATGGGTGTATTCGGGTGCCGGCCAGACGGCGGCGCCGCAGTCCACCTTCGTGCTGCTGGACGGCAGCAAGCAGACCACGGCCGACCTCAAGGGCAAGGTGACCTTGGTGAACTTCTGGGCCACCAGCTGCACCACCTGCGTGGCCGAGATGCCCGAGATCGTTGCCACCCACCAGAAATTCCAGAGCCAGGGCTTCGAGACCCTGGCCGTGGCCATGAGCTACGACCCGCCCAGCTATGTGGTGAACTTCGCCGATTCGCGCAAGCTGCCTTTCAAGGTCGCGCTGGACAACACCGGCGCCGTGGCCCGGGCCTGGGGCGATGTGCAACTGACTCCCACCACCTACATCGTCAACAAGCGTGGCGACATCGTGAAGCGCTATGTGGGCGCACCTGACTTCGCGGAGTTGCATCGGCTGATCGAGAAGCTGCTGGCCGAGGCCTGATACAGCGCAGACCAGGGCACAAAAAAACCGGCACCAGGCCGGTTTTTCATTGGGGCATCCTCCGCCCGCCGCTCAACGGCTGCGGAAGCTGTCGTGGCACGCCTTGCAGCTGGCGGCGGCCGGGCCGAAGGCCGCCTTGAGCTGGTCCAGGTTGCCGGACTTGGCCGCAGCCGCGAGCTTGACCGTCTCGGCCTGCATCTTCTCCGACAGGTCCTGGAACTTGGCCTGCTCCTTCCAGATTTCAGGCTTGGCCTTTCCACCTTCCGTGCCCGCGCCGAACGCGGCCCAGGGCAGCTTGGCCATGAAGGCCACCACCTCGGCGTTTTCCTGGGCCGCCTTGGCATCGAAGGGGATCTTTCCGTTCGCCATGGCGCCCAGGCGCCCGAAGTGCTGGCCCAGCACGGCGAGCGCGCCCTGGCGGTACTTGATGGCGTCTTCGGACTTGGCGAACTGTGCGGACGCGGGCAGCGCCGTGGCGGCCAGCAGGGCGGCCAGCGCCCATGCAGAAACTTTCTTCATCGTGGTTTTCCTTTGGGAGTGTGGGGAAATCTGCCGGGCCAGTATGGCAGCGGCGTCTTGCCGGCGCCGCTTTGATTGACCACGGCCAGGGTGCATTCCTGGTCCTCGCAGGAATGCGGGGCGGCACAATGCCCCATCCCCATCCCAGCTTTCATGCCATGGCACAAGAATCGACCGCACAAGGCGCCGCCAAGCACAAGGTCCGCATCTGGGACCTGCCCACCCGGCTGTTTCACTGGCTGCTGGCCGCAACGGTGGTCGGCCTGGTCGTGACGGCCAAGCTGGGCGGCAATGCCATGAACTGGCATCTGCTGCTGGGCCATGCCATGCTGGCCCTGCTGCTGTTCCGCCTGCTTTGGGGCCTGGTGGGCGGCCGCTGGTCGCGCTTTGCCAGCTTCATCCACGCGCCCGCCACCGTGCTGCGCCATGTGCGGGGACAAGGAACGGAGAGAGACAGCGCAGGCCACAGCCCGCTGGGCGCCCTGTCCGTGTTTGCCATGCTGGCCGTGCTGATCGCCCAGGTGGGCAGCGGGTTGCTCAGCGACGACGAGATTGCGTTCTCCGGCCCGCTGGGACGCTTTGTATCGGGCGACACCGTGGCACAGGCCACCGCCTACCACGCGCACTGGGGGCAGTATCTGCTGTACGCGCTGGTGGCCCTGCACCTGTTGGCCATCCTGTTCTATGCCTGGCGCGGACGGGGCCTGGTGCGCGCCATGGTGACGGGAGACAAGCACTTGCCCGAACCCCTGCCCTCTTCACGCGACACGGCAGCCAGCCGCCTGTTGGCCTTGGTCCTGGCGTTGGTGGCGGGGGCCGCCGCATGGTGGGTGCAGCAGCTGGGGGGTGCTTTCTGACGGCGTGGCCAGATGTTGCCAGCTTGCCGCTACACTGCGTTTTCCGTCGTTTTAGCCAAGTGCCCGTGGACAAGCCTGCTGTCGCCTTGCTGGCGCCGAATCCCCTGGAAGACATGGACGAAGTCCGCCAGATCTTCCAGGAGTACGCCGCAAGCCTGGATGTCGATCTGCAATTTCAAGATTTCGAGGCCGAGATCGCCGATCTGCCTGGCGACTACGCATCGCCGCGCGGCCACATCCTGCTGGCCAAGGTCGATGGCGCCGTGGCCGGCTGCTGCGCCTTGCGCCCGCTGGACAACTGCGATTACGCCAACGCCGCCGAGATGAAGCGCCTGTTCGTGCGCAAGGCCTTTCGCGGTTTCGGCCTGGGCCGCCAGCTCGCCGAGGCCATGCTCGATGTGGCGCGCCAGGCCGGCTATGACCATGTGCTGCTGGACACGCTGGACGATATGGAGTCGGCGCGCGCCCTCTACACGGACCTGGGCTTCCAGGAAATCCCGCCCTACTATCACAACCCCATCGCAGGGGCGCATTACCTCAAGGCCGATATCTTCTAGGCCCGGCTGAAGCGGCCTCCTGAAACACAAAAAGGCATTGCACCTGGGTGCAATGCCTTTTTTCGCAAAAGCGCGGTGCCCAGGCCCGGCAGGCCTGCAGCACACGATCAGGATCAGGCCTTGGCCTGGCCCAGCAGGGTGGCAGCGTCGCTGACTTCGAACTTGCCAGGGCCTTCCACGTTCAGCGTGGCGACCTTGCCGTCCTTGACCAGCATGGAGTAGCGGTTGCTGCGCAGGCCCAGGCCCTTGCCGTTCAGGTCCAGCGTCAGGCCGGTGGCCTTGGCGAAGGCGGCATCGCCGTCGGCCAGCATGCGCACCTTGCCGTCGGTCTTCTGGTCACGGGCCCACGCGCCCATCACGAAGGCGTCGTTGACCGACAGGCACCAGATCTCGTCCACGCCGGCAGCCTTGAAGGCTTCGGCCTGCTCCACGAAGCCGGGCACATGCTTGGCCGAGCAGGTGGGAGTGAATGCGCCGGGCACGGCGAAGACCGCGATGGTCTTGCCGGCAGCGGCTTCGGGCAGCTTCACGGGGTTGGGGCCGATGCTGCAGCCATTGCCTTCGACTTCCAC
This sequence comes from Delftia sp. GW456-R20, assembly GCF_001622915.1. Taxonomy (NCBI): domain Bacteria; kingdom Pseudomonadati; phylum Pseudomonadota; class Betaproteobacteria; order Burkholderiales; family Comamonadaceae; genus Delftia; species Delftia sp. GW456-R20. The sequence goes on from NZ_LWCN01000004.1 coordinate 3,698,776, forward strand.
GTATTCCATCAGGGTGGCAGCGGGCAGGGCATCTCCGACTTTGATCATCTCTATCTCCTTTGTGGTGCAAAACCGGGGGCCGCCGAAATGGAGGTCCCCAAACGAAAAAACGACCCACATTGTGGGTCGTTTCCTGTGGCCTTGCAGCCGGTGGGCCTGTGTAGGCTTACACCAGAGCAGCCTTTTGCACCAAGCGGGTAGCAACCCAATTCTTGGTCTTGGACAGCGGGCGGCTTTCCGTGATTTCAACCACGTCGCCCAGCTTGTATTCACCTTGCTCGTCGTGAGCGTGGTACTTGCTGGACTTGATCATGATCTTGTCATAGATCGGGTGCTTGACGCGGCGTTCAACCATGACCGTCACGGTCTTGGCACGCTTGTCGCTGACCACCTTGCCAATCAAGGTGCGCTTGAGGGATTTTTTAGCTTCCGTCATGTCGGCTTCCTGATTACTTGGCAGCTTGCTTTTCAGCAAGGATGGTCTTGGCGCGGGCGATGTCACGGCGCGTGGTACGCAGCGTGTTCGTGTTACCCAGCTGTTGCGTAGCCTTTTGCATACGCAGGCCAAAGTGAGCCTTTTGCAGGGACTTCACTTCGGCTTCCAGGCCGGCAACGTCTTTTTGGCGGAGTTCAGCAGCTTTCGTCATGTTGTTCTCCTTAGGCACCAATTTGACGGGACACGAAGGTCGTACGCAGCGGCAGCTTTGCAGCGGCCAGGCGGAACGCTTCACGAGCCAGCTCTTCAGGGACGCCCACGATTTCGTAGAGCACCTTGCCGGGCTGGATTTCGGCCACGTAGTACTCGGGGTTGCCCTTACCGTTACCCATACGCACTTCTGCGGGCTTGGTAGAGATTGGCTTGTCCGGGAACACGCGGATCCAGATACGACCGCCACGCTTGACGTGACGCGAGATCGCGCGGCGAGCCGCTTCGATCTGACGCGCCGTCAGGCGACCACGGTCAGTGGACTTCAGGCCGAAGTCACCGAAAGCAACGGAGTTACCACGCGTTGCGATACCGGTGTTGCGACCCTTTTGCTCCTTGCGGTATTTGCGGCGAGCAGGTTGCAGCATCTTTATTCTCCTTTACCGTCCGCTGCTGTAGCGGGCGCGTCAGTCTTGCGAACGCGCTTAACGGAATCAGCGCCAGCGCCGGCGGGCTTATCGCTGCCGTCAGCAGGTGCTGCGTTAGCGCCTGCGGGGCGGCGGGCACCACGGCCAGCACCGTCACGACGACCATCGCCGCGACCATCACGGCGGGGGCCGCGAGGACGACGTTCTTCTTCGGGGCGGGGGGTCTCGGCTGCCGGCAGGTCGTTACGACCCAGCGTGTCACCCTTGTAGACCCAGACCTTCACACCGATCACACCGTAGGTCGTCTTGGCTTCGGAGAAGCCATAGTCGATGTCGGCGCGCAGTGTGTGAAGTGGCACACGGCCTTCGCGATACCACTCGCAACGTGCAATTTCGATACCGTTCAGACGGCCCGAAGACATGATCTTGATGCCTTGGGCACCCAGACGCATGGCGTTTTGCATTGCACGCTTCATGGCGCGGCGGAACATGATGCGCTTTTCGAGCTGCTGGCAGATCGAATCGGCGATCAGCTTGGCATCGATTTCAGGCTTGCGCACTTCTTCGATGTTCACAGCCACGGGCACGCCCAGACGGGTTGCGAGTTCCTTCTTCAGGTTCTCGATGTCCTCGCCCTTCTTGCCGATCACGACACCAGGACGTGCCGAGAAGATCGTGATGCGGGCGTTCTTTGCAGGACGCTCGATCAGGATGCGCGACACGGCGGCATTCTTCAGCTTGGCCTTCAGGAACTCGCGCACCTTGATGTCTTCGGCCAGCATGCCGGCGAAGTCACGGTTGCTTGCGTACCAACGGCTGGCCCAGTTGCGGCTAACAGCCAGGCGGAAGCCGGTAGGATGGATTTTCTGTCCCATATTCTTCCCAGGCCTTTCAGTTGCCAACCGTCACGTACACGTGGCACGTGGGCTTGCTGATGCGATTGCCGCGGCCCTTTGCACGCGCGGTGAAGCGCTTGAGCGTGGTGCCTTGTTCGACGAAGATGGTCTTGACCTTCAGTTCGTCGATGTCGGCGCCGTCGTTGTGCTCGGCGTTGGCGATGGCGGACTCGAGCACCTTCTTGATGATCACGGCAGCTTTTTTCTGCGTGAACGTCAGAATGTTCAGGGCTTGGTCCACTTTCTTGCCGCGGATCAGGTCCGCGACCAGGCGACCCTTGTCCACAGACAGGCGGACGCCACGGAGAACAGCACGTGTTTCAGACATGTTCTATTCCTTACTTCTTGGCTTTTTTGTCCGCCGGGTGACCCTTGAAGGTACGGGTCAGCGCGAATTCGCCGAGCTTGTGGCCGACCATCTGGTCAGTCACATACACGGGCACGTGCTGCTTGCCGTTGTGCACGGCGATGGTCAGACCGATGAACTCGGGCAGAACCATGGAGCGACGCGACCAGGTCTTGACGGGCTTCTTGTCCTTGGTGGCGACGGCCTTTTCGGCCTTTGCCAGCAAGTGATGGTCAACAAACGGACCCTTTTTAAGAGAACGAGTCATTTGCTACCCTTTACTTCTTGCGACGCGACACAATCATCGACTGCGTGCGCTTGTTGTTACGGGTACGGTAGCCCTTCGTCAGGTTGCCCCATGGGTCAACAGCGTGACGACCTTCACCGGTCTTGCCTTCACCACCACCGTGCGGGTGATCGACAGGGTTCATCACCACGCCGCGAACGGTCGGGCGAATACCCATCCAACGCTTCACACCGGCCTTGCCCAGACGGCGCAGGCTGTGTTCTTCGTTGGCGACTTCACCGATGGTCGCGCGGCATTCGATGTGCACCTTGCGCACTTCGCCGGAACGCATACGCACTTGGGCGTAGATGCCTTCACGGGCCAGCAGCGTAGCCGACGTACCTGCCGAACGGGCGATCTGCGCGCCAGCGCCGATCTTCAGTTCGATGCAGTGGATGGTCGAACCCACGGGGATGTTGCGGATCGGCAGGGTGTTGCCCACGCGGATCGGGGCTTCCGAACCGCTGACGATCGTTGCGCCGACTTCCAGGTTGCGCGGAGCAATGATGTAGCGACGCTCGCCGTCGGCATAGCACACCAGAGCGATGTGGGCCGTACGGTTGGGGTCGTACTCAATGCGCTCGACCTTGGCGGGGATGCCGTCCTTGGTGCGCTTGAAGTCCACCACGCGATAGTGGTGCTTGTGGCCACCGCCCTTGTGACGGGTGGTGATGTGACCGTTGTTGTTACGGCCCGACTTCTGGTGCTGAGGCTCCAGCAGGGGGGCGAAACCTGCACCCTTGTGCAGATGGTCACGCGTGACCTTGACCGTGCCGCGTTGGCCGGGGGTCGTCGGTTTGAGCTTGATAACAGCCATGATTACGCAGCCTCCCCGGACAGGTTCAGCTCTTGACCGGGCTTGAGCATCACGTAGGCCTTGCGAACGTGGTCGCGGCGGCCAGTGGTCTTGCCAAAGCGCTTGGTCTTGCCCTTGATGTTCACCACGGAGACACCAGCAACTTCCACCTTGAACATCAGTTCCACGGCGGCCTTGATTTCATGCTTGGTGGCGCTCTGCAGCACCTTGAACGTCACGGCGTTGGACTTCTCGGCAACCATGGTGGCCTTTTCGGACACGATGGGAGCAACCAACACCTGCATCAGACGACCTTCGTCAAACTTGAGCGTGCTCATTCGAACATCTCCTTGAGTTTGTCGATCGCACCCTTGGTGACGAGCACTTTCTTGTAGTGCACCAGCGACACGGGGTCGGCGTAGCGCGGCTCGACCACGAACACGTTCTTCAGATTGCGGGAAGCCAGGTACAGGTTCTCGTCGACTTCTTCAGCGATCACCATGACCGATTCCAGGTTCATGGCCTTGAACTTGTCGGCCAGCACCTTGGTCTTGGGGCTTTCGAGCTTCAGCGAGTCCACCACGGCCAGACGGCCTTCGCGGGCCAGCTGCGACAGGATGGCAACCATACCGGCGCGGTACATCTTCTTGTTGATCTTCTGCGTGAAGTTTTCTTCAGGCAGATTCGGGAAGATGCGGCCGCCGCCACGCCACAGAGGCGAGGAAGACATACCGGCACGAGCACGGCCGGTGCCCTTTTGCTTGAACGGCTTGGCAGTCGTGTGACGAACCTGCTCGCGGTCCTTCTGAGCGCGAGTGCCCTGACGTGCGTTGGCACGGTAGGCGATCACGATCTGGTGGACGAGGTCTTCGTTGAATTCACGACCGAAAACAGTCTCGGGCGCATCGAACTTGGATGCGGCCTGGCCTTGTTCATTCAGGAGTTCGAGCTGCATTAGTTCGCTCCCTTGGAAGCTTTGGCCTTGATGGCGGGGCGCACCGTCACGAAGCCACCCTTGGAGCCCGGAACAGCGCCCTTGATCAAGAGCAGTTGGCGTGCTTCGTCAATGCGAACCACGTCGAGATTTTGGGTGGTGATGGTTTCATCGCCCATGTGACCGGTCATCTTCTTGCCCGGGAACACGCGACCTGGATCCTGGGCCATCGAGATGGAACCGGGAACATTGTGCGAACGGCTGTTGCCGTGCGAGGCGCGCTGCGAGCGGAAGTTGTGACGCTTGATGGTGCCGGCGAAGCCCTTACCGATGGAAGTGCCTTGCACGTCCACCTTCTGGCCCACCGAGAACAGCTCGGCAACGGGCAGGACGGAGCCTGCGGCGTACTTGCCAGCGGTTTCTTCGGTCACGCGGAATTCACCCATCACTTCACCGGCTTCGACACCTGCCTTGGCAAGGTGGCCGGCTTCTGGCTTGGTCACGCGAGATGCCTTGCGCGAACCGAAAGTGACCTGCAGGGCCACGTAGCCATCGTTCTCTTGGGTTTTGACCTGAGTCACACGGTTGTTGGACACATCCACCACCGTGACGGGCACTGCGTCCCCGTCATCGGTGAACAGACGCATCATGCCCACCTTGCGACCCAGCAACCCGAGGGAGTTGCTCAGACTCATTTGTTTGCTCCAAAACTTTCGCCGCTGAAACTGCAATTGGCCCAGCGTTGCGCTCCCGCCCCAGATGTCCAAGGCCTTGCGCACGAAAGAAGGTTGATAAAACTTCGCTCAAGAAAGGCGAAGCCCCAAATTTTAACGCGAACTGCCTTTTCAAGCAAGTTCGCGTTAAATCAAAGCCCTTCAACGGCCCCGCAAGGGGCCGTGAAGTTCTTATTGCAGCTTGATCTCGACGTCCACGCCTGCGGGCAGGTCCAGCTTCATCAGAGCGTCAACCGTCTTGTCAGTCGGGTCAACGATGTCCATCAGGCGCTGGTGAGTGCGGATTTCGAACTGGTCGCGGCTGGTCTTGTTGACGTGCGGCGAGCGCAGGATGTCGAAACGCTTCATGCGTGTCGGCAGGGGCACGGGACCCTTGACGATCGCGCCGGTGCGCTTGGCAGTGTCAACGATTTCAGCAGCCGACTGGTCGATCAGCTTGTAGTCAAACGCCTTCAGGCGGATGCGGATTTTTTGCTTGGACATTGTGTATTCCTAGTTTTCCAAGAATTACGCAATGATCTTTGCAACCACGCCAGCGCCCACGGTACGGCCACCTTCGCGGATAGCGAAGCGCAGACCTTCTTCCATGGCGATGGGAGCGATCAGCTTGACGGTGATCGACACGTTGTCGCCAGGCATCACCATTTCCTTGTCGGCGGGCAGCTCGATGGAGCCGGTCACGTCGGTCGTACGGAAATAGAACTGGGGACGGTAGTTGTTGAAGAACGGAGTGTGGCGACCACCTTCGTCCTTGGACAGCACGTACACCTCAGCCGTGAAGTGGGTGTGGGGCTTGATGGAGCCGGGCTTGCACAGCACTTGGCCGCGTTCCACGTCTTCACGCTTGGTGCCGCGCAGCAGCAGACCCACGTTGTCGCCAGCTTGACCTTGGTCCAGCAGCTTGCGGAACATTTCCACGCCGGTGACGATGGTCTTCTGGGTGTCGCGGATACCGACGATTTCGATTTCTTCGCCGACCTTGATGATGCCGCGCTCGATACGGCCAGTCACCACGGTGCCACGGCCAGAGATCGAGAACACGTCTTCCACGGGCATTGCGAAGGCACCGTCCACAGCGCGCTCGGGCGTGGGGATGTAGGAGTCCAGTGCTTCAGCCAGGCGCAGGATGGCAGGTTCGCCCTTGTCGGACTGGTCGCCTTCCAGGGCCAGCTTGGCCGAGCCGCGGATGATGGGGGTGTCGTCGCCGGGGAAGTCGTACTTGGCAAGCAGCTCGCGCACTTCCATTTCGACCAGTTCCAGCAGCTCTTCGTCGTCCACCATGTCGCACTTGTTCAGGAACACGATGATGTAGGGCACGCCCACCTGACGGGCCAGCAGGATGTGCTCGCGGGTCTGGGGCATGGGGCCGTCAGCGGCCGAGCACACCAGGATGGCGCCGTCCATTTGAGCAGCGCCGGTGATCATGTTCTTGACGTAGTCGGCGTGGCCGGGGCAGTCAACGTGAGCGTAGTGGCGACCGGCCGTTTCGTACTCGACGTGGGCGGTGTTGATCGTGATGCCGCGAGCCTTTTCTTCAGGTGCTGCGTCGATCTGGTCGTAAGCCTTGGCTTCGCCGCCGAACTTCTTGGACAGAACGGTAGCGATAGCAGCCGTCAGGGTCGTCTTGCCGTGGTCCACGTGACCGATGGTGCCAACGTTGACGTGCGGCTTGTTCCGCTGGAATTTTTCTTTTGCCATGATTTCTCCGAAAGAGCAAAACCTGTGTGATGTTTAAGGTCTGCACCCCATTGCTTGGTCGCCCCGCACAGGTGACAGGGCGGCATGGGATCGCAGACCGGCAAAAACCGCAGCACCCCGGCGCCAAAACGCCTGGGTGCTGCGATTCAAAAGCCTTCAATTATACAAAAAAGCTTACTTCGAGCGAGCAGCAACGATGGCTTCAGCCACGTTACGGGGAGCTTCAGAGTAGTGCTTGAACTCCATCGTGTACGTAGCGCGGCCTTGCGTCTGCGAGCGCAGCGACGTGGCGTAGCCGAACATTTCCGACAGAGGCACTTCAGCCTTGATGGACTTGCCGCCGCCGGCCATGTCGTCCATGCCCTGCACCATACCGCGACGCGAGGACAGATCGCCCATCACGGTACCGGCGTAGTCTTCAGGCGTCTCGACTTCCACAGCCATCATGGGTTCCAGGATGACGGGGCTGGCCTTGCGGGCAGCTTCCTTGAAACCGAAGATGGCGGCCATCTTGAACGCCATTTCGTTCGAGTCCACATCGTGGTACGAACCGAAGGTCAGCGTGACCTTCACGTCCACGACAGGGTAGCCAGCCAGCACGCCGGAAGTCAGCGCTTCGATCACGCCCTTCTCGACTGCGGGGATGTATTCGCGAGGAACCACACCGCCCTTGATGGCGTCGACGAACTCGAAGCCCTTGCCGGGTTCCTGGGGTTCGACCGTGAACACCACGTGGCCGTACTGACCCTTACCACCGGACTGGCGAACGAACTTGCCGTCCACGTCCACGACCTTCTGGCGAATGGTTTCGCGGTAGGCAACCTGGGGCTTGCCCACGTTGGCTTCCACGTTGAATTCGCGCTTCATGCGGTCAACGATGATTTCCAGGTGCAGCTCGCCCATGCCGGCGATGATGGTCTGGCCCGATTCTTCGTCGGTACGCACGCGGAACGACGGATCTTCGGCAGCCAGGCGCGACAGGGCGATGCCCATCTTTTCCTGGTCGGCCTTGGACTTGGGCTCCACGGCCTGTGCAATCACGGGCTCGGGGAAGACCATGCGTTCCAGCACGATGGGGGCGTCCACGGAGCACAGCGTTTCGCCGGTCGTCACGTCCTTCAGGCCCACGCAGGCAGCGATGTCGCCGGCGCGGATTTCTTCGACTTCCACGCGCTCGTTGGCCATCATCTGCACGATACGGCCGATGCGTTCCTTCTTGCCCTTGACCGAGTTGAACACGGTGTCGCCCTTGGTCAGGACGCCCGAGTACACGCGCACGAAGGTCAGCTGACCGACGAACGGGTCGGTCATCAGCTTGAAGGCCAGTGCCGCAAACTTTTCACCGTCGTCGGCCTTGCGGCTGAGCTTGGTTTCTTCGTTTTCGGGATCGGTACCGGTGACGTCAGGGATGTCCACAGGCGCCGGCAGGTAGTCGATCACGGCGTCCAGCATGCGCTGCACACCCTTGTTCTTGAAAGCGGTACCGCACAGCATGGGCTGGATTTCGGTAGCCAGCGTACGAGCGCGCAGGCCGGCCTTCACGTCTTCTTCGGACAGAGTACCTTCTTCCAGGTACTTGTTCATCAGCTCTTCGCTGGCTTCAGCGGCGGCTTCCACGAGGTTCTCACGCCACTTGTTGGCGGTCTCCACCAGCTCGGCGGGGATCTCGTGGTATTCGAACTTCATGCCTTGCGAGGCTTCGTCCCAGATGATGGCCTTCATCTTGACGAGGTCGACCACGCCCTTGAAGTTGTCTTCGGCGCCGATCGGGATCACGACGGGCACGGGGTTGGCCTTCAGGCGCAGCTTCATCTGGTCAACGACCTTGAAGAAGTTGGCGCCGGTACGGTCCATCTTGTTCACGAAGGCCAGACGGGGCACCTTGTACTTGTTGGCTTGGCGCCACACGGTTTCCGACTGGGGCTGCACGCCGCCCACGGCGCAGTACACCATGCAGGCGCCGTCCAGCACGCGCATGGAACGCTCCACCTCAATGGTGAAGTCCACGTGGCCGGGGGTATCGATGATGTTGAAACGGTGTTCGGGGTAGGACAGGTCCATGCCCTTCCAGAAGCAGGTCACTGCAGCGGAAGTGATGGTGATGCCGCGCTCTTGCTCTTGCTCCATCCAGTCGGTCGTAGCAGCGCCGTCGTGCACTTCGCCCAGCTTGTGGGTCACACCGGTATAGAACAGGATACGTTCCGTGGTGGTGGTTTTGCCTGCGTCAATGTGGGCGGAGATACCGATGTTGCGGTAGCGCTCGATGGGGGTCTTGCGAGCCATGATGGATCCTTGATCGTATGGAGGGAGTCTCTGCCCGTTCCAGCCTCATGGTGCAGACGGACAGCAGTCTTATCTGGGGATGCTCCTAATCGAGACAAGGCCGCAGGCAAAAATGCATGCGGCCTGTCTGATCGGGAGCGAAGTGCTCTTAGAAGCGGAAGTGGCTGAATGCCTTGTTGGCTTCGGCCATGCGGTGAACTTCGTCACGGCGCTTCATGGCGCCGCCACGGCCTTCGGTGGCCTCGAGCAGTTCGTTGGCCAGGCGCTGGGCCATGGACTTCTCGCCGCGCTTGCGGGCGGCTTCCTTCAGCCAACGCATGGACAGGGCCAGGCGACGCACGGGGCGCACTTCGACGGGCACTTGGTAGTTGGCACCGCCAACACGGCGGGACTTCACTTCGACCATGGGCTTGACGTTGTTGATGGCAACAACGAAGGCTTCCAGCGGGTCTTTGTCAGGGTGCTTCTTTTGAATCAGGTCCAGGGCACCGTAGATGATGCGTTCTGCGACCGCCTTCTTGCCGCCTTCCATGATCACGTTCATGAACTTGGACAGCTCGACATTGCCGAACTTGGGATCCGGCAGGATTTCACGTTTGGGGACTTCGCGACGACGTGGCATTTTTTACCTCTATCTTGCTTCAGTTGGCATCTTTTCAGACACCGCGAGAGTCAACAGGACTCCCACTTACTCGACCCGCGCAAAACACTTGCGTTTGGGGTCACTACGCTGAATCTCGCGCCACGCGGGATACAGCACCTTCCTCGAAAAAACGCAGGGCTTACTTGGCCTTGGGCTTCTTCGCGCCGTACTTGGAACGGGATTGCTTGCGGTCCTTGACGCCTTGCAGGTCAAGGGAGCCACGCACGATGTGGTAACGCACACCGGGCAAGTCCTTCACACGGCCGCCGCGCACCAGAACAACGCTGTGCTCTTGCAGGTTGTGGCCTTCACCACCGATGTAGGAGATGACCTCGAAGCCGTTGGTCAGGCGCACCTTGGCAACCTTACGCAGAGCGGAGTTAGGCTTCTTAGGCGTCGTGGTGTACACACGGGTGCACACGCCGCGGCGCTGAGGGCAGTTTTCCATAGCAGGGCTCTTGGATTTGACAACTTCGACCGTGCGGCCCTGACGCACGAGTTGGTTAATGGTTGGCATTAATAAACGTCCCTAAACGTGAATTGCTTGCGAAAAGCGAAAACGTGAATCCCTTCGGAAATTCCGAAAAGCCCTCGACTGTACCAGCTTGCGGGAGATCGCACAACTGCACCCCCTCCAAGCCAGTACGCGAGGGCCTGCGCGACAGGCGCGGGGCTTACTTGATCCAGAGGCGGATCGCATCCCAGGCACGGCCGAAGAAGCCTGCCTGCTCCACGCCTTCCAGCGCCACCAGCGGCACTTCGGCCACGGTGTCGGCACCCATCTTGACCTTGAGCGTGCCCATGGCCTGGCCCTTGGTGAACGGGGCGATCAGCGGGTCCTGGCGCACGACTTCGGTGCTCAGCTTGCCGCCGCTGCCGGCCGGCACGGTGACCACGATGGGCGTGGTGCGGCCGATCTTGACGGTGTTCGCCTTGCCCTTCCAGACTTCGGGCGTGGCCACGGCCTGCTCGGCATCGAACAGCTTGACCGAATCGAAGGCCGCATAGCCCCAGTTCAGCAGCTTCTGGCTTTCATTGGCACGCGCGTTCTCGCTGGCCGCGCCGAGCACGATGGAGATCAGGCGGCGGCTGCCCACGTTGGGCAGGTCGCGCTTGGCGGTGGCCACCAGGCAGTAGCCGGCGGCGGCCGTGTGGCCGGTCTTGAGGCCATCAACGGTCGGGTCGCGGAACAGCAGCGAGTTGCGGTTGGTGCCGTTGGAGGCCGGCGTGCCAGGATAGAAGTACTTCTTGGTCGAGTAGTAGTGCATGTACTCGGGGAAGTCCTGCATCAGGCGCTGGGCGAGGATGGACAGGTCGCGCGCCGTGGTCAGGTGGCCGGGCTCGGTCAGGCCTTCGGGGTTCTTGTAGCTGGTGTTCTTCATGCCCAGCGCCTTGGCCTGCTCATTCATGAGCCGCACGAAGTTCTCGGCCGAGCCGCCCACGCCTTCGGCCAGGGCCATGGTGGCGTCGTTGCCGGACTGCACGATCATGCCCTTGACCAGGTCATCGACCGGCACCTGCATCTTGGGGTCGATGAACATGCGCGAGCCGGGCATCTTCCAGGCGCGCTCGCTCACGGGCAGGCGCTGCTCCAGCGTGATCTTCTTGGCGCGCAGCGCGTCGAAGACCAGGTAGCCGGTCATCAGCTTGGTCAGCGAGGCCTGCTCGATGGGCGCATCGATGTCCTTGGCGCCCAGCACCTGGTTGGCGGTGACATCGACCAGCAGATAGTTGCGCGCCGCGATTTCGGGCGGCTGGGGCGGGGTGATCTGCGCCAGCGCCAGGGCCGGCGCCATGGCGGCCGCCAGTGCCAGGACTCGCAGCGTGGAGGAAAGTGGCTTCATGAGGAAAACTCTCGCTAAAGGGCAGGGAATGCAGGAAAGGCGAAAACATGCCCGCCCGATGGGGCAGGCCTGTTGAGCAGCGGCGCGGGCCGCTAGGGGAGTGAGCGCAAATGGCGGACCACGAGGCTTTTGAGCAGCGGCAATTGTCCGTGAAAGAAATGACCGCCCCCGGGCACGACGGTAACAGGCAGTATCTGCGGGCGCGCCCAGTCCATGACGGCAGACAGAGGCACCGTGTCATCGGCTTCGCCGTGCACCACCAGGGTCCGGTCATGGGCTTCGGGCGGGACAGGCGCCACGGTGAAACGGCTGGCCGCCGTTCCCACCAGCACCGCCTTTTCCACCCGGCCCTCGTTCCAGAGCCCCGCCAGCACATGGCTGGTGACGAAGGCCCCGAATGAGAAGCCGGCCAGCGCGATCGGTCCTTCGGGGGCGACCTGGCGGACCACGGACAGCATGTCCTGGGCCTCGCCGACGCCTGCGTCGTGCTCGCCGGCACTGGCGCCCACGCCGCGGAAGTTGAATCGCACGGCCGTGTAGCCGCACTGCACGAAGGCACGCGCCAGGGTCTGCACCACCTTGTTGTCCATGGTGCCGCCGAACAGCGGATGGGGGTGGGCGATGATGGCCACGCCGCGCGGCGGTGCATCGGCGGCCGGCGCATCGCGCAGGGCCTCCACGGCCCCGGCAAGGCCGGTCAAGGTCAAACGTTCGGTCTGCGCATTCACAATCGCTATCCTAGTAGTAGCAGCCAATCCAAGCTGACAAAGCACTGATGCCCGGAAAGGCCCAAAGTTCCAGCCGGTGCTCAGCGACCCACGTCGGGCGGCAGCAGCAGGCGCTCCACGGGCTGGCCGTTCTTGAGGTGGGACTCGACGATCTCGTCGATGTCGGTCTCGTCCACGAAGGTGTACCAGGTGCCTTCGGGGTAGACCACGGCCACGGGACCGCCCGCGCAGCGGTCCAGGCAGCCGGCCTTGTTCACACGCACCTGGCCCTTGCCGGCCAGGCCCAGCTGCTTGACCTGCTTCTTGCAGTGGTCAAAGCCCGCCTTGGCGCCGTGCAGCGCACAGCAGTCCTCGCCGTTGGGCCTCTCGTTGAGGCAAAAGAAGATGTGGCGCGCATAGTAGTTGCCTGCGCCTTGCTGGCCGCTGTCGGCCCCGGGACGTGGGTGTTCGCTCATGGAGCGGATTCTAGGCCTGCGGCACTGCAGGCGCCGGGGGCGGCGGCGGTGCCGCATCGCGGCGCGCCAGCCTGAGCAGCACATAGACCAGGGTCGCATAGGGCCACAGCCAGCCCAGCCACTGGCCCAGCCCGTAGAAGCGGATGAAGCGGCCCTGCTCCCAGGCCTGCAGCGTTTCCGAGAAATAGGCGCTGGTGGGCGCCTGGTTCAGGATGCTCAATTGCAGCACCAGCACCAGCAGCAAGAGGGCCGCACAGGCCCGGCGCGGCAGCGGCATGGCCACCATGGCCAGGCCCAGGCCACCCCACACGCCCATGCGCACCGGCAGGTCCACCCACTCCCAGGCATGGGCCGGCCCCCAGCTCAACGCGGCCGACAGTGCCGAGACACCGATGCCGATCACCACCGCAGAGCCCGCCAGCATGGCGCGCCGGCCCATGTGGCGCATCACGCAGTAGGCCAGCAGACAGGGCACCCACAGGCCCAGCATCACGCACAGCATCTCGGTCACGGGCGACAGCGGCGTCAGCGCGGACTCGCGCAGCGGCAGCCACATGAGGAAGGGCGTGCCTTCGAGCAGATCCAGCAGCCCCTGCTCCAGCCGCTCCAGCACCTGGCCCAGGCCAAAGGGCACGGCGGCGGGAAAGAGCAGCGCCCAGGGCCACAGTGCCAGCAGAACCATGGCACCGCCGCCGTCCTCGCCCAGCCAGTGGGTGCGAAAGGCGCTCCAGCGCGCCAGCGCGCCCAGCCGCTCCAGCAGCAGCGCCACCAGCGCCCCCAGCAGGGTGCCGCCCGCATTGAGCACCAGATCCAAGTTGGAGGGAACACGCCGCGGCAGGTAGATCTGCAGGAACTCCATGGACAGCGACAGCAGCGTGCCGGCCAGCGCCGCCAGCGGCACGGCCGCGCGCGGGCTGCCGCTGCGCACTAGGGCCAGCGCCAGGAAAAAGCCCAGCGGCGCGTAGCCGACGATATTGATGTTGACGTCGAACCAGGTCCAGTACGGCGGCGGGATCTTTGCCGTCAGGAAGACCAGCGGATCAATGCCCTGGGCACGCCAGCCATCGAAAGGAAACAGGCTCGCGAAAACGATGAGCACCGCATAGACCAGTGCCAGCGGCCAGGCCGAAGTCTTTTGCACCACGCCCTGCCTCCCTCTTCGTTGGATCGGTTTCTCAGAAAGGTTTGACGACCACCAGGATGACGATGGCCACCAGCAGCAGCACCGGCACCTCGTTGAAGAAGCGGAACCAGCGGTGGCTGTGCTGGTCCCGGTTGTCGATCAGCTTGCGCAGCAGGCGCGCGCAGGCGTGGTGGTAGCCGATGACCAGCAGCACGCCGGCGAGCTTGGCATGCATCCAGCCGTTGCCCGGCCCCTTGCCGATGCCGTAGCCCAGGTACAGCCACAGGCCCAGGCCCAGTGCAGGCACGGCCAGCAGCGTGGTGAAGCGCAGCAGCTTGCGTGCCATCAGCAGCAGGCGCTCGCGCTCGGCCACCGAGCCGGGCGTGACCATGGCCACGTTGACGAAGATGCGAGGCAGATAGAACAGGCCCGCAAACCAGCTTGCCACGAAAACGATATGAAAGGCTTTGACCCACAGCATGCGGGCAGTGTACGTGCGTACAGGGGTGCGCCAGGCTGCGCAGGCGCAAAAGCCGAGTCCCGCGTGCCGGCGTCGTCGCCAGGGTTGCGGGGCCGGCGGCGGGAATGGGGCACAATTTTCGGCATGCATCTGTCCAGCCCCACCCCCTTCCCGCACAACCGCCCCCGTCGCCTGCGCCGCGACGCCTTCACGCGCAATCTGGTGCGCGAGAACGTGCTCACGGCCCATGACTTCATCTACCCCGTGTTCGTGCACGAAGGCACGAACCAGCGCGAGGCCGTGCCCTCCATGCCCGGCGTGGACCGCCTGAGCCTGGACCTGCTGCTGCCCGTGGCCGAGCAGTGCGTGCAGCTGGAGATCCCGTTCCTGGCGCTGTTCCCCGCCATCGAGACCTCGCTGAAGACGCCCGACGGCAAGGAGGCACTCAACCCCGACGGCCTGATCCCGCGCGTGGTGCGTGCGCTCAAGAAGGAATTCCCGCAACTGGGCGTGATGACCGACGTGGCCCTGGACCCCTACACCAGCCACGGCCAGGACGGCATCCTGGATGAGTCCGGCTACATCATCAACGACGAGACCGTGCAGGTCCTGGTGGGCCAGGCCCTGAACCATGCCGAGGCCGGCGTGGACATGGTGGCGCCCAGCGACATGATGGACGGCCGCATCGGTGCCATCCGCGAGGCGCTGGAGGCCCACGGCCACATCCACACCCGCATCATGGCCTACAGCGCCAAGTACGCCAGCGCCTTCTACGGTCCGTTCCGCGACGCCGTGGGCACGCGCGGCGCGCTGGGCAAGGCCGACAAGAACGTCTACCAGATGGACCCCGCCAACACCGACGAGGCCCTGCGCGAAGTCGCCCAGGACCTGGCCGAAGGCGCCGACATGGTCATGGTCAAGCCCGGCATGCCGTACCTGGACGTGGTGCGCCGCGTCAAGGACGAGTTCGGCGTGCCCACCTTCGCCTACCAGGTCAGCGGCGAGTACGCCATGCTCAAGGCCGCCGCCGCCAACGGCTGGCTGGACCATGACCAGGTGATGATGGAATCGCTGCTGGCCTTCAAGCGCGCGGGTGCCGACGGCATCCTGACCTACTTCGCCATCGACGCCGCGCGCAAGCTGCGCGGCTGAGCGCATGCAGCCGGTGACGCCGCCCGCGGGAGCCGCTCCCGCCGCCAGGAACATGCGCATCTTCCACCTGCAGCCGGGCGGCGCCACCGAGCTGGCCGCCCTGCCCGACCAGGCGCCCGCGCAGGGATTCGTCTGGATATCCTGCACCCGCGCCACCTTGCAGGACCGGCTGGCCGAGGTGCAGCGCACGCTGCAGCTGCTGTCGGGCCAGCAGCTGGTGGACCTGCATGTCTCGGACCTGCTCAACGCCCAGCTGCCCTCGCGCTACGACTACACCTCGCAGTACGACCTGTTGGTGTTTCGCCGCCTGGCCAGCGGGCAGGCACGTGCCGCCCCGCAGGCCGGCACTGCCTCTTCGCCTGCGGCGCAGGCGCTGCCCCCCTCACCTCCCGTGCGCCGCACAGGTCCGCCCGTGCTGCGCAACATCGACACCAGCCCCGTGGGCTTTGCCATGTTCGATCAGGTGCTGCTGTCCGTGCACCCCGACGACTGCACCGTGCGCGACGCCTATGCCGCGCGGCTGCTGGCCGCCGTGCCCAATGACCCGCGCGAGGGACGGCTGAATCCCACCTCCGGCACGCGGCTGCCTGCCAGCCCGCCCGACCTCATGCTGCGCGTGGTCAACCTCATCGTGGACGGCTTCCTGGACCTGCGCCGCGAACTGTCGCGCCAGCTGGACCACTGGCAGACCGAGCTGCTGCGCCCGCGCACGCGCTTTGCCAACTGGAGCGCGCTACTGGACGCACGCCTGGCCCTGCACGAGCTGGACGAGGTCTGCGAAGACCAGCGCGCCGCCGTGCAGGACTGGACGGACGCGCTGGAGACCTGGGCGCCGCCTGAAGATGCGGCGGCGCTGCGCGAGCTGGACCTGCTCAAGGTGCGCAGCCGCGACGTACTGGAACACATAGAGCGCGTGGTCCACCACGTGCGGCGGCTGGAGCAAAGCACCGAGACCGTGGTGCAGATGCATTTTTCGGTGCAGAGCAACCGCACCAACGACATCATGCGCACGCTCACCGCGCTGACGGCCGTCTTCCTGCCGCTGAACCTGATTGCCGGCATCTTCGGCATGAATTTCGAATTCATCCCCCTGGTGCACAAGCAGGACGGCTTCTGGTGGGCCATGGGCTCGATGACGACGATTGCCGTGGGCCTGACCGTGTTCTTCTGGCGCAAGCGCTACATGGCGCGCACGGCGCAGGACTAGGGCCCCGCCCGCTCAAGCGGCATCCACAGCGTGAAGCGATTGCCGCCGGCCAGCGGCGCCCAGTCCAGCCGCGCCTGCAGCGCCAGCGCGCGCGTGCGCATGTTCGCCAGTCCCTTGCGGCCCTCGGTGGGTGCCCGGGCGCGGTCGAAGGGGTGGCCGTCGTCCTCCACCAGCACCTGCACGCCGGCCCGGCCGTCCAGGGGGGCCTGGGCCGTGCGCACCGTGATCTCGCGCGCGCCGCTGTGCTTGATGATGTTGGTAAGCACCTCCTGCAGGATGCGCAGCACATGCAGGGCGGCCTGCGCGTCCAGCCAGGGCAGCGCGGGCAGGTCGCTCACCTCCCAGTGCAGCCGCAGCCCCGCCCCCTCCAGGCGCGGCCCCAGCCGGTAGCGCAGCCCGGCCAGCAGCGCCAGCAGGTCGCAGTCCAGCGGCTCCAGCGAGTCGATGGACAGCTTCAGGTCATCGATGCACTCCTGCAGCAGCTGCACCAGGTCCACCGTGCCGGCCTGGTTGAACTCCACCACGCGCAGCGCGCTCATCAGCGAGGAGCCCACACCGTCGTGCATCTCGCGCATCAGGCGCTGGCGTTCCTGCATCAGCGTCTGCTCGC
Organism: Delftia sp. GW456-R20; assembly: GCF_001622915.1. Lineage (NCBI taxonomy): Bacteria > Pseudomonadati > Pseudomonadota > Betaproteobacteria > Burkholderiales > Comamonadaceae > Delftia > Delftia sp. GW456-R20. The sequence continues at coordinate 3,716,045 of NZ_LWCN01000004.1, forward strand.
GCTCCACGGCCAGCAGGCGCTCATGGGCCTGGGCCAGCTCCGCCTCCTGGGCCTTGAGCCGTTCCGCCAGATGCAGGTTGGCGTTCTCTGCCACAGCCAGCGCACCGTTGTAGCGCCGGTAGGCCACCAGCAGGAACAGCGTGAACAGCCCCAGGTACACATAGGGCGTGAGGTAGATGCTCTCTATGCTGATCAGGTAGCTCTGCAGCGCCAGGTCATGGAAGCCGATGGGAAAAGACAGCAGCATCCACACGGCCAGCATGGTGCTGCCGCCATCACGCATGCGCCAGGCGCCCGCCACGGCCATGCACAGCACCAGGATCTCCGGCGGCACCATCAGCAGCCGCAGCAGCGGCAGGATGGTCTCGTGCGCCGGCCCCCACAGCGGCACCGCCACCAGCAGCACCGTGCCCACATAGCCCTGCAGCACCCTGCCCAGCCATGGCCGGCGCCTGCGCTGCATCAGGCACAGGAAATGGAAGGCCGCCACCGTGGCGCCCATGAGGCCGGCCAGCGTCAGCCAGGAGAACCAGCCGTCCGACAGGGCCAGCCCCTCGCCGTCCACCATGAACTGCAGCGAGCCCAGCAACTGGCACAGCGACATCAGGAAGAACAGCAGGAACACCACATCCCCGCGCCGCCGCTGCAGCGTCCACAGCGCCAGCGCGAACAGGCCCAGCACCAGGTAGGAGCCCGCCGTATAGACCACCAGATCGGCCTGGAGCAGGCTGCGCAGCCGCCAGGACAGGCGCAGCGACTCGGCCGGCCCCGCCCACAGGCTGGACAGCGCCCCGCCCACGCCCTGCTGGCTGGCCATGCGCACATGCACCTGCAGCGGCCTGCCCGGCTGCGCCAGCCCGCCCAGGTCCAGCCACACCGGCCGGTTGAAACTGTTCCATACCCGGCTGCCGCGCGTCTGCCAGGCCAGCTTCCCATCCACATACACCGCCACCGTGCCCACCGTCTGCCAGCGCGGGATATACAGGCGCGCGCCCTGGGGCGTGGGCGCCAGCGCCTCCGGCGGCACCACGGCGCGGAACCAGCGCACCTCGGGCGGCGCCGCTGCCAGGTCGCCGCTGCCCGACACGGCCCTGTCGCCCCCATAGGGCAGGTCCACATCGCTCCACGGCGTCGATGCATCCAGCACCGCGTCGTCGGCCGACGCAAGCGCCGCAGGCGGCGCCCAGTGCGGGCTGTCCGACCGCCACAGCTGCGCCTGGCGCAGTTGCACCGCTTCGCCTGCGGCGGGGCCACGCAGCCCGAACGCCCCCGCCAGCAGCATCGCCAGCGCCACCAGCCCCGCCGAAACCAGCAAGACCCTCCCCCGCAGCAGCGGCTGCGTCATCTGCCCACCCTGGCGGCGCTCATTGCCGCCCCTCGGCCAGCCAGCCGCGCTGCAAGGCCACATGCATCATCTGCGTGCGGCTGGACACCTGCAGCTTGCCGTAGATGCGCCGCACGAAGGTGCGCACCGTATGGCGCGACACGCCCAACTGGCGCGCCACCTCGTCCAGCGTATGGCCGCGCGCCACCAGGCGCAGCACCTCCAGCTCGCGCGCAGACAGCGCCTGCGCGGCGGCCTGGGGCTCGGCAGGCGGCTGCAGCCCGGCCACCGCCCCGGCCCGCTGCTGGCGCAGCAGCAGCTTGCGCGCCACCATGGGATTGATGGGGCTGCCGCCCGCGTGCAGGCTGCGCACCTCCTCCAGCACCGCGTCGGCGGCCAGGTCCTTGAGCAGATAGCCCATGGCGCCGGCCTCGATGGCGGCCAGCACATGCTGCTCGTCGCCAAAGATGGTGCTGACCATCACCGCCGCCCCGGGGTGGCGGGTGCGCACGGCAGCAATCACCTCCAGGCCGCTGCCGTCGGGCAGGCCCAGGTCCACCAGCATCACGTCCATGGCACCGGCCCCATCGGCCCGGCCGAGCTGGTGCAGGGCCTCCGCGCGGCTGGCTGCCGCCCAGCACAGGACCATGTCCTTCGCGGCATTGATCACGCCCACCAGGGCGTGGCGGCAGGCGGCGTCGTCCTCCACCACGGCCACGCGGATGACTGTGGCGCCACCCGTCGCGGCGGCAGAGGAAGGGTCTGTGTGCGTGTCCATGGAGGTGGAGTGCGTGGAGAGGGCCGCATGTTCACATGGAACAAGACCGCTGTCATGTCGCCCGGATAGGTGACATGGGTGACACGGGCGGCATGGCGCCCCCGGCCCCTCTCATCGCCCATGTAGCCCGAACGGGGGACATACAGAAAGCCGGACACCCCATAGATTTGCCCTCTTCAGCACATCACAGAGATGTTGTGCCTACCGAGGGGGTTAACCATGTTCGCCATCCATCTGTCTGCTGCAGCCGACGTACCACCCATACCCACGCCGAGCCCCTGGGGCCGGACATTGCCGGGCCTGGCGGGCGGGTTGGCACTGGCCCTTGCCGGCGCCGCGGCCCAGGCCGCCACACTCACCGTCACCACCGCCGGCGAGATTGCAGACACCGAGCCGCTGTCTCGTGCGCAATGCTCGCCTGCCGCAGGCGACCGCAACTGCGACACCCTGCGCGACGCCATCAACCATGCCGCCGATGGCGACACCATCGTCTTCGGCGCGGCCCTGAATGGGCAGACCATCTCGCTGACCCGCTTTACCAACTGCCTGGACACCGGGCAGGCCGCCGGCGCCACCTGCCTGCCGCTGGCCAGCTGGCCCGGCTACGTCTCGCAGTTCGGCCCCAGCGCCTTCTTCATCAGCGGCAAGCGCATCACCATCGATGCCACCGCCAATGGCTTGACGCCCCAGGGCGTGAGCGTGCAGCGCCTCGGTACCGCACCCGGCTTCCGGCTGTTCGACATCGATGCGCAGGGTGGCCTGGTCCTGCGCGGCCTGACCCTGGCCGGGGGGCAGGCCACAGGCGGCTCCAGCCGCTTTGGCGGCGGCGCGCTGGGTGCGGGCGGTGCCATCTTCAATCGGGGCCAGCTCACCATCGAACGCAGCACGCTCACGCGCAATCACGCACAAGGGGGGCAAGGAGGCCGGCTTTCCTTGAACTCCTTTGCAGGTGCCGGCGTGGGCGAGGATGCGACTTTTTCCCCGGGGGGAAGGCCGAACGCTGGCGGCCCGGACGATGGCGGCCTGGGCGGTGGCAGTGGCAGCGCCAGCGGCAAGAACGGCGGCTTCGGTGGTGGCGGCGGCGGCTCCGGCGGCGGCGGATTTGGCGGTGGTGGTGGCCGTCGTGGCAGCGGTGGCGGCTTCGGCGCCGGCAACGGTGGGGGCGGCGCCTTCGACGCTGGCGGTGGCGCAGGCGGCATGGGAGGGGCCATTTTCAACAACGCAGGCACCTTGACGCTGAACCAGGTCACCCTGGCTGGCAACGGTGCACACGGTGGGCTGGGCAATAGCAGCGGCGGCGGCGCCGGCCTGGGTGGCGCCGTTTTCAACTACAACGGCGCGCTCACCATCCGTTTCTCCACCCTGGCCGGCAATACCGCGCAGGCCAATGGCGACGACAACCCGGCCGCGCAAGGCGGCGCCATCTACAGCCTGGGCGACTCCCAGGCCGCCTGCAGTGCGGGTGGCAACATCAGTTGCACCCGCAGCGGCGCCTCGCTGGAGATGCAGGCCAGCATTGCCCAGGACAGCGTGTTCGAGCCGGCCACCAAACAGCCCGCTGGCAGGGACGTGGTGCTGGACCTGCGCAATGGCGGCACCAGCGATGCCAGCGGCAGCAACAATTTGCTGGGCCTGGCGCAGGCCCTGAACAATGCCGACATCAGCGCCCTGGCCTTCACCACGGGCAACCCGCAGCTCGGCCCCCTGGCCAGCCACGGCGGCCCCACCCAGACCATGTTGAACAGCACCGGCAGCCCGGCACTGGACGGGGTGGCCTGCACGGCCGCACCCGGCACGGACCAGCGCGGCGTGGTCCGCCCCCAGGGTGCGCGGTGTGACATCGGCGCCGTGGAGGCGAACGTCTTCCAGGCGGCATTGACTGTTCTGACCAGCGGCGCGGGCGGCGTATCGGCGCAGGCCTCTCCGCCTGCGGCCACGGGTGCCGTACAGGACTGCGGCCGCCCAGGCGGCCTGTGCCAGGCCGGCTATGGCTACTTCGAAGGCGCGCCCACCCTGGTGACCCTGGCCGCCACGCCCGACGCTGGCCATGCCTTTGCCGCCTGGGGTGGCACCTGCAGCGGCAGCATGTCCACCTGCAGCGTCACCATCGATGCAGCCAGGAGCGTGCAGGCCAGCTTCACGGCCTTCAGCGTCACGGCAAGCCTGCCCTCCGGCACCTACGGCACGGCCTACAGCCAGCCGCTGGCGCCCGTGCCCGGCGGCGGCGTGGGGCCGTTCAGCTACAGCGTGAGCGGTTTGCCCGCAGGCTTCAGCCAGGCCGCCGGCACCCTCTCGGCCCCAGCCACGCAGGCGGCAGGCAGCTACAGCTTCACGCTGACCGCCACCGATGCCAACGGCGCCACCACCGAACCCGCAGCCGTGACCGTGGTGATCGGCCCGGCAGCCACCAGCGCCCACCTGTCGGCCTCCCCCGCTGCGCCAGGCCATGGCCAGAGCGTGACTTTCAGCGCCCAGGTCACGCTGCCTGCCGGCGCCAGCGGCACGGTGGATTTCTTGAACGGAACGCAGGTGCTGTGCGCCAGCGTTGCGGTGACCGGCGGGCAGGCCAGCTGCAGCGTGCCCCGGCTGCCACCGGGCACGGCCACGGTGCAGGCGCGCTATGTGCCCGGTGATGGCAATACCTCCGGCTCGGACAGCAACACCGTGACCGTCACGGCGGCCCCCGCACCATCTGCGGCGCCCATTCCAGCGCTGGGCGCCGGGGGGATGGCGCTGCTGAGCCTGCTGACCGCAGCGGGCGCGGCGTTGTCGCGCAGGATGGGCACTTCACGGAAAATCGGCGCTGGCACATCGCCACGCACCCCCAGGAGTTCCCCATGACCGCATCCGCAAGCCGGAGCCCGCTTTCACGCCGCAGCCTGCTGGCCGCCAGCGCAGCCACCGGCCTGGCCCTGTGTGAAAGCGCCCTGGCCGCCCCCGCCGCCCCCGGAAAAAGCACCGAAGCCGCCGTGCTCACCATCAGCGGCCCCGGCGTGCGCGGCAACCGGGGGCCGCTGGACCCGGTGGCCGACCTGCTGCTGAAAAACCATGGCCTGGCCTTCGACTCGGCCTGGACCACAGGGGCCCATGCGCTGGAGCGCCTGCCCACGGTGGAGATCACGCCCCATATCGAATACGACGGCCAGCCCCACCGGCTGCGCGGCCCGCTGCTGGCCACCGTGCTGCAGGCGGCCGGCGTGGACAGCGCCGCCGCAGCGGCCAAGGGCCAGTGGATCACCCTGCAGGCCATCGACGGCTACCGCGCCCAGCTGCCGCTGGCCCAGGCCCTGCAATGGCGCATGCTGCTGGCCACGCACATGGACGGCCGGCGCCTGGGCCTGGGCGGCCTGGGCCCGCAATGGGCCATGTACGACGCCGACCGCATTGCGGAGCTGGCCGGCAAGCCCCTGAAGGAACGCTTTGCGCAGGCGCCCTGGGGGCTGTACCACATGGGGCTGCACGCGCAGCAGCCGCAGGGCTGACCCCAAGGCTGCGCATGGTTCCGTTTCGGCGGGGCTGTGCAGGACCTCCGCAAGGGGGTGCCGGCTCCTTTGCCCGGCCCGCCAACCTGCACAGCCCTGCCACCCGTTGGCGGCGGCAAGCTCAGCATAGCGTTGACCACATTGCAACCCGGCCTGCGGCGCGCATTTGGAGTACCATTTCGCGATCCCCTCGGGGGATACGGGCTTGGCGGCCCGGAACAACGTAGGCGCAGCAGCCGCATGCCTTTTGATGAGGCAGCGGCTTTTCATCTTCCCGGTGCTGCGCCGGGCACGGTTCCGTTTTTGGCGGGGCTGTGCGGGACCTCCGCTAGGGGGTGCCAGTTCATGCCAAAGGAGCCGCCATGTCTGACCTCGATGCACTCAGCGGAGCACACGCCTCCCCGCCTTTCTTCTCTTCCTCGCAAGTGCCGAGGGAAGAGATCAGCCTGTACTACCCCATTTCCGAATACGAGGTCTATCGCCTCAAGGACTGCATGCACCAGATGGGCCTGGTGATCGACCTGTGCTGCATGGCCGGCCCAGACCAACAACTGAACGACCTGGGCGGCCTGATGAGCTTCCTGACCGCGCAGCAGCGCGCGCTGCGGGGCACGCTGCAGACCGTGCAGGCGCGCAAGGCAACGCCGGGGCCGGCCTGTGATCCTGACCCCGGGGGTTGATCAGGCCAGTTGCGGACACTCGCGCAACACCGATCAGCACAGCTTGTCGCCGAGGTAATCGGGAAGGCGATGCCCGTTCATATCGGCTGCGCCTCCGCAAGCACCTGGGCACGGAACTTCAGCGGCAGGTCTCCGGGCGTCAGCAGATCAACGCGAAGGCCGAGCAGCGATTCCAGCTCGTCCTGCAGGCCGCCCAGGTCGAACAGCGTCGCGCCCGGCAATGCATCGACCAGCAGGTCGAGGTCGCTGCCGTCCCGGTCGGTGCCATGCAGCACGGAGCCGAAGACGCGCGGGTTCGCAGTGCGGAAACGGCTGGCCATTTCACGCACTGCGCTGCGATTCATGTCGAGCACCACGGACGGTCGCATGAACATCCTTTCCTGTTGAGACTTCTGGAAAGCCTATTGCATCAGGCACCGGGTTTCAAGCAGCACTCCCGGAAATCCCGATGCCTGGATTTTCCATGCCGGGCCACGCCCGGCATGGCAGATCAGGCCAGATGCTGGTCGAAGAAGGCCAGCGTGCGGTCGCGCGCCTGCAGGGCGCTGGCCTCGTCGTAGGCGCTGCGCTGGTCGCAGTTGAAGCCGTGGTCGGCGTCGTACAGGTGCACCTGCACATGCTTTTGCGCCTGGGCGAAGGCCTGCACGGCGTCCACGGGAATGTGCGTATCGCGCCGGCCGAAGTGGGCGATGACGGGGCACAGCGGCTCGCGGCCCATCTCCAGCGGCGTGGTCATGCCGCCGCCGTAGTAGCAGGCCGCAGCCGACAGGCTGGGCAGGTTGCAGGCCGCGCGCCAGGCCCACAGGCCGCCCCAGCAAAAGCCCACGATGCCCACCTTGCCGCCGGGCACCAGCGTGGCGGCATGGGCGATGGCGGCCTCGATCTCGGGCAGCACGCCGGGCTGGGGCAGCGCCTCGGCGGCGGATTTCAGCGCCATGCCCTTGGCACGGTCGGCGTCGCCGTAGCCCAGGTCCACACCCGGCTCCACACGCGTGAACAGTGACGGCGCCACGGCCACATAGCCGCGGGCTGCCAGGCGGTCGGCCACGGCGCGGATATGGGCGTTGACGCCGAAGATCTCCTGCAGCACCACGACGGCGCCGCGCGCGGGCACGTCGGGCCGGGCCACCCAGGCCGGCGACGCCGTGCCATCCAATGAAGTCAACTGCACAAAACTGCCCATGTCCGCGTTCCTTTCTGTCTGAGAACCTGTTGTGATTTCCCGGTGGGCGGACGCGCCCCGCAATGCTGTAATGGCGGCGGGCCGGCCCGTGCGGCAATTCTTTCACAGGAGACATTCGATGGAACGAAAAGTCGTGCGTACCGGCAAGCGCCGGGCACAGGTGGGCGGCGGCAACCTACAGGGAATGCGATGGACCTCAAACCGCTGATCACGCTGGTGGCCATCATCAACCCGCTGGCCATCGTCCCCTTCTTCATCCACTACACCGAGGGATTCAGCGCCCAGCAGCGCCAGCAGACCATTCGCACGGCGGCGCTGGCCTCGTTCTGCGTGATCGCGGCCTGCGCCATCATCGGGCTGCAGGTGCTGGACTTCTTCAACATCTCGCTGCAGAGCTTTCAGGTGGGCGGTGGCCTGCTGCTGCTGATCAGCGCGATGAACATGCTCAACGCCCGCCCGGCCGAGGAACGGCCCAACGCGCCCACGCTGGTCGCTGGCGCGGAAAAGGCCGCCATGGGCAACAGCATTGCCGTGGTGCCGCTGACGATTCCGCTGCTGACGGGGCCGGCCTCCATGTCCACCGTGGTGATCTACGCCGACCAGGCACGCACCATCTGGCAGCACCTGGCCCTGGTGGGCTATGGCGTGGTGGTGGCGCTGGTGGTGATGGTCTGCTTTTCGCTGGCCGACCCGATCGCCCGCGTGCTGGGCAAGACCGGCATCAACGTGATGACGCGGCTCATGGGCCTGATCCTCGCGGCCCTGGCCGTGGAGGTGATGGCGGGCGGGCTGGTGAAGATCTTCCCCATCCTGGCATCGCCCGCGATCGTGCCCTGAACGGGCTGGCTGACTGGTGGCCTTACTGGCGGTTCAGATCGGTTCAGGCCAGATCAGGCCGGCACGGCCCGCGCGCGGTCGGCGCTGCCATCGCAGGCACCGCCGCAGCCCGTGATGGGCTGCTCGGGCAAGGCCTCAGGGTGCGCCAGGGAGCCCGTGGCGGGATCGAAGCCCGCACTGCGCAGATGCAGGGCCAGCGCCGCATCCATGGTCTGCGCATGGTGCACGAACCAGGCCGCCAGCTCGCCCGCCATGCTGCGGATCACGGCCAGATCACCGGCCGCCGCCTTGGCCGCCCCCTCGCGCATCACCTGCAGCACCACCTTGTGCTGCAGGCTGTGGCAGTTGGTGCTGGTGAACCGCGTGGACTGCATCCAGCGGTCTTCCTGGTCGAAATGCACCTGCGTATGCGCGATCAGCTCATCCCAGCGCGCGCACAGCTGCACATCATCGGCCGCCTCCACCTCGGCCAGCAGCAGGACGAACTCCTGATGCACCTCGTCCATGGCCGGCAACTCCAATGCCAGCGCTCCGCTCCATTCCAGCACGGCCATATGCTTCTCCTGCCTTCATCGTGAAAGCCTGCAGCTTAGGAACAGCACCGCCCAACCCGTTTGACCCACATCAGCCAACCCGAAAACAGCAAAGCCCCGCGAGCGGGGCTTGGTCAAGGCGGATAAAACTGGCGCGGCCAAAAGGCCAGGGGCACCGAGCAAGAGCCGCCTCGCGGCGAAGGTGCCGTCCCCCTCCCTCGCGAAGCGAGTAGAGAGGGGGAAGCGGCGTCAGCCGCTCAGGGGGAGCTTACTGTCCATATTTCCGCTTGGCATCAGCCACGCAGGTGTCCTTGGCAGCGCCGCTCATGGTGTCGCAACGGGCCTTGGCAGCCTTGTAGTCGGCTTCGCGGGTTTCCTCGGCAGCGTCCTTGCGGGTTTCGGCCACGTTGGCAGCCTTGGCTGCGGAGTTGGAAGCGGGCTCGGCCTGGGCCTTGTTCACCTTGGCGGCTTCCACGGCGTGCACGTGGGCGGCCTTGGCATCCTTCACGCAGACATCCTTGGCGTCGCCCTTGAGGTCGTCACATTTTTCCTTGGCGATGTCGTAGTCCGCATCAGCCTTGGCCTTGAGTGCCTTTTCGCTGTTCTTGGGCGAAGGATTGCGGCGCGATTCCAGTTCGGCCTTGGCCACGTTTTCCTGGCCCTTGGCCTGCTTCTCGCAGACGTCCTTGGCGTTGTCCTTGAGCGGCTTGCACTGTTCCTTGGCAGCCTTGTAATCGGCCTCGATCTGGTTCTTGGCGGCCGTGTGCTCCGCATTGGTCATGGCCATGGCGCCGGAGGCCATCAGGCCCAGGGCGACAGCGGAAAGCATGTGGCGAAAGCGTTGCGGTGTTTGCATGATGGAACTCCTTGTATTTGTACTGAACCGGCCCTTGGTGCCTGCGGCGGCGGGCCATTGGTGCGTGCCTCAGGCACGCTGGCTGTCGAGGAGCGGATGGCGGCGCCGGCCAGGGCGTCCAGCCCATCCGCAGTCCACCCTCGTCAGTCTTCGAAGCGGAAGTCGGGGTTGCGCTTTTGCCAGTCGGTCAGCTGCTTTTCGGCAGCGTCGCGGGCCAGGCCCTGGCGCTCCTGCAGCTTGCCCAGGAATTGCTCGCGCTTGCCGGCGATCACGTCCAGATCGTCATCGGTGAGCTTGCCCCATTGCTCACGGATCTTGCCGGTGAATTGCTTCCAGTTGCCCTTGATGCGGTCTTCATTCATGGCTTGGTCCTTTCAGTGATGTTGAAGTAGCGCTGTGCAATCAGGCCTTGTTTTTCAAAGCCGCGATCTGCATCAGCGACGGTTCCACTGTAAAAAACCTGGGGGCTGCGCGCCGTAGTCTGGACCTAGTGTTGACGGTCGTCCCAGGGGCAGCCGAGACGGTGGGATCGGGACTACAGCCCCTGACGGACGCGCGGGAAGCGCTGGGTCAGGCGCGGCCCGCCCCTGCCCTGAGTACCCAGCCTTTTCCCCGTATGTCCGCCCCTGCGCCGTGGCGGTTGAGCAAGTGCAATGACAACCGGAGAGTGGGCCGTTCGATGAAGCATTGCCGAGCAAAGATGCTTAAGGCCCCATCGCAAAGCATCGTTGCTAAGATTCATTCAACAGGAGCCTGCCATGCCTACCAAAGAACGCACTGACATCAACACCGAAGTGCTCAGCCTCAAACAGGCCAGCATGTCGCGTGCGCTGATGGCTGCCCGCAAGGCAGTGAACACCGGCCTGCTCCGCACGCGTAGCAGCTCCAGCAAGGTGGCCTACACAAGGGAGTTGAGGGTCAAATCCTCCTGATTCAGGCGTAACTCAGGCGTAAGGCCTTCGCCCTGCCAAAGCCCAGCTCTGCTGGGCTTTTTGCTTGAAGGAGCGCGGTCAGGCTCACAAGCGCTGCAATCGCCCCGACGTGGCCTCGCCAAAGCGGCTCGAACCTGAGTCCACTCCACGAAGAAACAGCCGAACAGTGCAGTGCACCAATCGGCTGTTGTTGAGAGGGGAAGAAAGGAAAAACGGGGGGCTGGCGGCCAAAGCTACCGCTCAGTGCCCCTGCTGCCCCAGCCACTCATCGATCTGCGCAATGGCGGCATCGGCCGCCGTCGCCAGCGCCTTCGCGCCGCCTGCAGCATCGCCGGAGGCGGCAGGACTGCGCACCTCGAACAGCTTCTGACCCAGCAGGCGGTCCACGGCACCGCTTTGCTCGACCAGGGTGGCGCGCAGGCGCACCACGCCGGCACTGGAGCCGGGCGCGTCAAAGACCTGGCTGAACTCTTCGATGTCCACGCGCAGCAGCGTGGGCACGGCGCCCTGCAGGCGCGGCTGGGCCACGCTTTCGCTGCTGGCAAGCACGGGGCGCTGCACGCCCAGCTGGCTGCGCAGGCGCTGCTGCAGCAGCAGGGCCGGAGGCTGGCTCCAGCGTGCCAGCTGGTAAGGGCGCAGTTCCTGGCCGTTGGCATAGGCCAGGCGGTAAAACATGGCCGTGCTGCCGTCGGACAGGGCGGGGGCCTCCACATCGGCCAGCGCCAGCGGCGTGCGTGCCTGCGGGGCGGCGGATGTGGCGGCCTGCGCGGGCGCGGACAGCGGCGCCAGGCCGAAGTCATAGCGCGCGGGCTGGGCAGGGGGCTGCGGCAGGGCCGAGCAGCCGGCCAGCAGGATCAGGGCGGCGGCCAGTCCAGCGCTGGCCACGGCGGTCTTGCGAGATGGGGACATGCGGGTTCCTCGGTCAGGGCTGGGTGGCTGCGGACGGGGCGACGAAGCCGGGCTCGCCCGGCCCCGGGCGGGCCTGGCCCGGCCCGTAGATCACGGCCTGCGGGTTGTCGCTGAAGCGGCTGGCCGCCGTGCCCATCTGGCGCGCGGCGCGCGAGACATCATCGGCCGCGCGGTTGGCGTGCGGCACCGTGCTGCGGCCCAGCGAATCGGCCATGCGGGTCAGTGCGCGCGTGCTCTGGGCGATCTGCTCCAGCGGCCCGTCCTGCGCGTTCACGCGGCGCACGGTCTGCTGCAGTTCGGAGGCCACGGCAGAGGCGCCGTTGCTGGCCTTCTCCAGCGACTGCAGGGTGTTGTGGGCGTCGGCGGCGAGCTGCGGCACCTGGGTGGACAGCGTGCGGTCCAGGTTCTGCGTGAGCTGCTGCACGCCTGCGGCAGCGGCTGCAATGTTCTCCAGCGCCTGGCTCACGCGCTTTTGGTTGTCGGTGTCCAGCATGTCGCTGAGGCGGCGCGAGATTTCATCGGCGCGCTCCAGCAGCACCTGCCCCTGGTCGGCCAGCATGCTCAGCGGCGACGAGCGCAGCGGCAGGCGCGGCAGGCCGCTGGGGCCGGGCGGCAGCTGGGGCTGGGGCTGGTCCGCATCATCGAGCTGCACATGGGCCAGGCCCGTGACGCCCTGGTAGCCCAGCACGGCGAACGTGGTCGGCGTGATGGGCGTGTTCACGCCGATGGCGATGCGGATCAGCACATTGCCATTGGTCTGCGGATCGAACCCGATCCGCGTTACCTTGCCCACCGCCACGCCCTTGTAGCGCACGGCAGCCTGGGCCTGCAGCCCGCTGATGCCGTCCTTGGTGGACAGCTCGTACTCGTTGTACTGCCGCGTATCCCGCGTCAGCCAGATCGCCAGCCCCGCCAGCAGGGCCGCCACGACCAGCACGAAAATGCCGGCCGCCATGGCATGTGATTTGTTTTCCATATCAATGGTCCATAACGTTAGCCCAGCAAACAAGGCATGGGGCCGTGGCCCCCAGTCAATCCACAACTCAGGGCGAGACCTTCAAAACCGGCGCACCCCAAGGCAAGGGACACCGAGCAAGGGCCGCCCCGCCGCGAGGGTGTCGTCCCCCCCCGCAAAGCGAGAGGGGGGAAGGCGCGAAGCGACTCAGGGGGGCTTCTCATACCGTGCTCATCGCGCGCCTGCCGCGCTCCCCCTGGAAGAAATGCTCGATGAACGGATGCTTGAACTCGGCCACCTCGCGCGGCGGGCCGCTGACCAGCACCTTCTTCTCGGCCAGCACGGCCACGCGCGAGGACAGGGCGAACAGCGTGTCCAGGTCGTGCGTGACCATGATGACGGTCAGGCCCAGTTCGGCACGCAGCTCGCGCAGCAGTTCGCAGAATTCGTCGGAGCTGGTGGGGTCCAGCCCGGCCGTGGGCTCGTCGAGCAGCAGCAGGGGCGGGTCCATGATCAGCGCCCGCGCCAGCGCCACGCGCTTGATCATGCCGCCCGAAAGATCGGCCGGCATGCGCGAGGCATGCTCGGGCTTGAGGCCCACCATCTGCAGCTTGACCAGGGCCGCGTCGCGCACCAGGTCGTCGGGCAGCGTGCCCTGCTCGCGCAGCGCGAAGGCCACGTTGTCCAGCACGCTGAAGGCCGAGTACAGCGCCCCATGCTGGAACAGCATGCCCACGCGGCTGGCGGCGCCCTCGCGGCCCATTTCACTGGCCGGGCGGCCCAGCACTTCGACACGGCCCTTGGTGGGCTCCAGCAGCCCCAGCATCTGGCGCAGCAGCACGGTCTTGCCCGTGCCCGAGCCGCCGACGATGGACAGCATCTCGCCGCGCTGCACGTCCAGGTCCAGGTCCTGGTGCACGGCAAAGGCGTTCTCGCCTTCGCCGAACACGCTCCACAGCCCGGCGATGCGCACGATGGGCTCGTCGGCTGCAGGCGTGGGGGAGGTTTCGGTGTCCATGGCCATCAGATGCCTACGTCCTTGAACAAGATGGCGAAGATCGCATCCACCACGATCACCATGGTGATGGCCGTCACCACCGAGGCCGTCGTGCCCTTGCCCAGGCTCTGCGTATTGGGCTCCACGCGCAGGCCCCAGTGGCAGCCGATCAGGGCGATGAGGGCGCCGAAGACCACGGATTTGCCCATGGCGATCCAGAGGTTGCCGATCTTCACGGCGGCAGGCAGGGCCTCGGCAAAGTAGGCGCCCGTGACGCCCATGGTGAGGTCGGCCGCGAGCATGCCGCCGGCCAGCGCGGCCAGCGTGGTCCACAGCGAGACCAGGGGCATGGCGATGGCCAGCGCCAGCGCGCGCGGCAGCACCAGGCGAAAGCCGTGCGGTATGCCCATGACCTGCATGGCATCCAATTCCTCGGTGACGCGCATCACGCCGATCTGGGCGGTGATGGCCGAGCCCGTGCGGCCCGCCACCAAAATGGCCGCCAGCAGCGGACCCAGCTCGCGGATCAGCGAGATGCCCAGGATGTTGACGATGAAGGATTCAGCCCCGAACTGGCGCAGCTGCAGCGCCATCAGGTAGGCCAGCACCACGCCGATCAGAAAGCCCACCAGGGCCGTGATGGGCAGGGCCGTGGCGCCCATGGAATAGAGATGACCGGAGATGTCGCGCCAGGGGCCCCGGTGCGGCGCACGCGCAAAGCGCAGCAGGTCGATCAGCAACTGGCCGATGAGCCGCGTCATCTGCGCGAAATGGCCGCAGGCGTTGATCACCAGGCAGCCCAGGCTGTCGATGCGCTCCAGCAGGTTCGGGCGCGGGGGCGGCGGCGCAGGCTCCTTGGAGAAACGGCCCACGCGTTCGAGCATGGCGCGCTGCGCATCGCTGGCCGCCAGGCGCGCGGGCAGGCGACGGCCCCAGTGGTTCCACAGCAGCTGCGCGCCCACGTGGTCCAGCCAGTCCAGCCCTTCGAGGTTCCAGCCCAGGTCATCGCCCTTGGCATCGGCCAGCTGCGCACGCAGCTTGCGCCACTGCGCCCGCCGGCCCAGCTCGGCCGCGCCCCAGGAGCCGGTCAGCAACGCCCACTGGCCGTCGTTGTCGCGGCGCAGGCTGCATTGGGGGGGATTGTTGAGGGCAGACAAGTGCGGAAAGTCCTTGGGGGTTGCGAAGGCGGGGCGCGCAGGCAGGGCCGGGCGGCGTTGCAGCCAAGACCGCAGGATAACCGAGCGGCACGGGCCGCAGATTGCCTGGCGGCGCCGTGCGCACGACAGCTTTGCCCTACGCGTGCAATTTTTATCAAAAAACCAGCGCGACAGCCATGACTGCTGCATGCGATGCTGCAAAAAAAGGAGTCCAGCGCGCTTTCCCTCTCGACAGTGCGCATGCCGTCCGCACAATGGGCCGAAGCACCAACCCCGGCTCCCAAGGACGTTCCGGCCCGCAGCGGACGCCCGCCCATCTCCATGAGCAACACCACCTTCGACTACATCGTCATCGGCGCCGGCACGGCGGGCGCCCTCCTGGCCAACAGGCTTTCGCGCGATGGCCGCAGCCGCGTGCTGCTGATCGAGGCGGGCGCCAAGGACGACTACCACTGGATCCACATCCCCGTGGGCTACCTGTACTGCATCGGCAATCCGCGCACCGACTGGCTCTACCAGACCGAGCCCGACGCAGGGCTCAACGGCCGCAGCCTGCGCTATCCGCGCGGCAAGACGCTGGGCGGCTGCTCCAGCATCAACGGCATGATCTATATGCGCGGCCAGGCCCGCGACTACGACGGCTGGGCCGAGCTGACCGAGGACGACGCCTGGCGCTGGGACCAGGTGCTGCCGGCCTTCCGCCAGCATGAAAGCCATTGGCGGCTCGATGCCGGCGGCAACGCCGATGCGGGCTTTCGTGCCCTGCACGGCGGCACGGGCACAGGCGGCAGCGCCGAATGGCGCGTGGAGCGGCAGCGCCTGCGCTGGGACATCCTGGACGCCTTTGCCGAAGCCGCGCAGCAGGCCGGCATTCCGGCCACCGAGGACTTCAACGGCGGCAGCAACGAGGGGGTGGGCTACTTCGAGGTCAACCAAAAGGGCGGCCTGCGCTGGAACACCGCCAAGGCCTTCCTGCGGCCCACCTGCTATGGCCGCCCCAATTTCGAGCTGTGGACCCATGCCCAGGTCAGCCAGCTGCTGTTCGAACAGCTGCCCGCCGGCGGCCTGCGCTGCAGCGGCGCCCAGGTCTGGACCGGCTCGGAAATGGTCAACGTGCAGGCAAGCCAGGAGGTGCTGCTGTGCGCGGGCGCCGTCAACTCCCCGCAGATCCTGCAGCTGTCGGGCATCGGCCCGGGCGCGCTGCTGCAGAACCACGGCATTGCCGTGCGCCACGACCTGCCCGGCGTGGGCGAGAACCTGCAGGACCATCTGCAGATCCGCTCGGTCTACAAGATCAAGGGCGCGCGCACGCTGAACACCATGGCCAATTCGCTGTGGGGCAAGGCCGGCATCGGCCTGGAATACCTGCTGCGCCGCAGCGGGCCGATGAGCATGGCGCCCTCCCAGCTGGGGGCCTTCACGCGCAGCAGCCCGCAGCAGGCGCACCCCAATATCCAGTACCACGTGCAGCCGCTGTCGCTGGACGCCTTCGGTGAGCCGCTGCACGGTTTTCCAGCCTTCACGGCCAGCGTCTGCAACCTCAATCCCACGAGCCGGGGCACGGTGCGCATCCACAGCGGGGACTTCCGCCAGGCGCCGGCCATTGCGCCGCACTACCTGTCCACACCCGAGGACCGGCAGGTGGCCGCCGACAGCCTGCGCGTGACGCGCCGCATCGTCGGCCAGAGCGCACTGGCGCGCTTCGCCCCCGAGGAATGGAAGCCTGGCGTGCAGTACCAGAGCGACGAGGATCTGGCGCGCCTGGCCGGCGACATCGCCACCACCATCTTCCACCCCGTTGGCACGACGAAGATGGGCCGCGCCGACGACCCCATGGCCGTGCTGGACAGCCGCCTGCGCGTGCGCGGCGTACAGGGCCTGCGCGTGATCGATGCAGGCGCCATGCCGCGCATCACCAGCGGCAACACCAACAGCCCGACGCTGATGATGGCGGAGAAGGCCGCCGGCTGGATTCTTGCGGACCGGCAGGGACAGGCAGGGATAACGACAGCGACAACCACAGCGACGGCGGCACCAGCCGACGCAGCGGTGGCGATGGCCGCCTGAGGGGCGGCAAGCCCGGGCGGGCCAGGGTTGTTGTGGGCAGAAACAGATCGATGGGGAACGAATGGTCGCCCTGGCGTCAAAGCCGCGGCGCCCGGTGTTCACGGCCCTTTGCTGGTGCAATCCCGCACTTTTGCGGTAACTGCGGGAAATCCCCGATGCACCACCCAGGTGCGACCATTAAAGTCCACCCACTCTCGCGGCACCACAGTGCTGCACAAGAGGGGCCGAGGAGACAACTCGTACACAACCAGATCAACATTCATAAATAGCATCTCAAGATGCATTTCCCAGAGCGCCGGCAAGTCCGGCGCTTTTTTTATGCCTGCGGCCAGCCTGCTGCGGCACCTGGGCGGTGCGACAATCGCCGCCCTATGGAATGGATCATCGTCTCGCTGGCCTCGATGCTGGCCGGCTTCGTGGACGCCATCGTGGGCGGCGGGGGCCTCATCTTGCTGCCCGCGCTGTTCGCCACCTTCCCCACCGCACCGCCCGCCACGCTGCTGGGCACCAACAAGAGCGCCTCGGTCTGGGGCACGGCCATGTCCACCTGGCAGTACGGCCGCAAGGTGCAGTTGCCCTGGCGCGCGATGATGCCGGCGGCCTGCGTGGGCATGGCGGGCTCCTTTGCGGGCGCCTGGGCCGTCACGCAGATCTCCCCCGATTTCCTGCGCCGCCTGCTGCCGCTGGTGCTGCTGGGCGTGCTGGCCTACACGCTGGCGCGCAAGGACATGGGCCGCCACCACACGCCGCACTATTCGGGCCGCGCCGAGACGCTGATCGCCTGCGCCATCGGCCTGGTGATTGGCTTCTACGACGGTTTCTTCGGCCCCGGCACGGGCAGCTTCTTCGTGTTCCTGTTCGTGCGGCTGATGGGCTATGACTTCCTGAACGCGTCGGCCTCGGCCAAGCTGCTGAACATGGCCACCAACCTGGCTGCGCTGGCGCTGTTCGCGCTCAAGGGCCATATCTGGTGGCACCTGGCCGTGCCCATGGCGGTGGCCAATGTGCTGGGCGCCATGCTGGGCACGCACATGGCCCTGCGCCATGGAACGGGCTTTGTGCGCGGCATTTTCATCGGCGTGGTGAGCCTGCTGATCCTCAAGACCGGCTACGACGCCTTCATCGCCTGAGCACGGGCCAGCGGCGTTCGCAACACCTGCCATCGGCGTTGGCGACGGCAACCTTCTATAATTGCCGACTTTTCGCCTTGAGCTGCGGCGGCTGGTGCATGTCGCACCCCTGCCAGCGGCCGTACCCGACCAGCCGACCAGCCGCAAAAAACCGGCCCCGCCGTCCATGGCCCATGCACTGATGCGTGCCTTGGCGCTTTCTTCATGCTGCGGCGCCGGGGTCAGGTCTTGAGCGACAGCCCAGGAGTTCCATGAAACGCTTTACCGTCATCGCCGCCGCCGCGCTGGCCCTGTGGACCGCCGCCGGCGTTCAGGCCCGCCCCTTCGACGCCATCCAGAAGGAAGGCACGCTGCGCCTGGCCACCGAGGGCTACTACGCGCCCTTCGCCCATTTCGAGGGCAAGCAGCTGACCGGCTTCGAAGTCGAGCTGGCCCAGATGATGGCCGCCAAGATGGGCGTGAAGTACGAGTGGAAGACCATCAGCTTCGACGCCCTGCTCACCGGCCTGCAGCAGGACCGATGGGATCTGGTGATCTCCTCGCACGGCATCACGCCCGAGCGCGAGAAGGCCGTGACCTTCACCCAGCCCCACTACTGCTCTGGCGCCATCGTGATGTCGCTGGACCCGGCCATCCGCTCGGGCAAGGACCTGGCGGGCAAGACGGTGTCGGTGCAGACCGGCACCACCTATATGCAGTACATGGAGAAGAACCTGCCCGGCATCAAGCGCCTGGTCAACTTCCCCACCAACGAGGCCGCCCGCAATGCGCTGCTGTCCAAGCGCGTGGATGCCTGGGTGACCGAACGCTTCATCGCCAAGGAACTGCAGCAAAAGAACCCCAATGCCCAGCTCAAGCAGGGCGAGTTGCTGCTGGTCGAGCGCATTGCCGCCGCCGTGGCCAAGGACAACAAGTCGCTGGCCGATGCCTGGAACAAGGCCTTCAAGGAAGCCCTGGCCGACGGCAGCTACGCCAAGCTGTCGCAGAAATACTTCCACGAAGACATCCGCTGCCCTGACTGAGGCCCCGGGCAGATCTGCCCGACCGGCGCCCACTTGCAGGGCGCCTTTTTGTTTCTAGCCCACCTATGCTTACCGTCCTCTGGCCCGCCCACTGGAGCCGCTCGCAGCGCAGCAACGCCACCCTGGTCACGGCCCTGCTGCTGATGGTGCTCGTGGTTTCGCTGCTGGGGCAACTGCTGTCCCTGCTGCCCGAGCCCATAGGCTCCAATGCCGACACCTTCGCCGAAGGCGCGCGCACCACGCTGTATCTGACGCTGGTCAGCGGCGCCGCCGGCCTGGTGCTGGGCATCGCCGCCGCGCTGGCGCGCACCTCGCGCACGGCCGCCCTGCGCTGGGCCGCGGGCTTCTACGTCTGGGCGATCCGCGGCACGCCGCTGCTGGTGCAGATCCTGTTCATCTACTTCGCGCTGCCGGTGCTGATCCCGGGCCTGAACCTGCCCGACTTCGCAGCCGCCTGCATTGCACTGGCGCTGAACGTGGGCGCCTACAACGCCGAAGCCGTGCGCGCCGGCCTGCAGGCCGTGCCGCGCGGCCAGGCCGAGGCCGCACGCGCCCTGGGCCTGCCGCGCATCTGCGTCTTCATGGACGTGGTGTTCCCGCAGGCCTTCAAGATCTCGCTGCCGCCGCTGGTGAGCAACTTCGTGGCACTGCTCAAGGATTCGTCGCTGGCGTACGCCATCGGCGTGGTGGAGCTGACCAATGTGGGCAACCGCATCCAGTCGGCCACCTTCCAGCCCGTGGAGACCCTGGTCACCGTGGGCGTGACCTACCTGGTGCTGACCACGCTGGTGACCCAGGTCACGGCTGCCGTGGAGTACCGCTTCGACGTGGAGGGCCGCCACAAATGAGCGCCGACAAGCTGGCACGGGGCATGCCCTACATCGTGGCCGAGAAGGTCACCAAGTCCTTCGGCAGCCACCAGGTGCTCAAGGGCGTTTCCACGCAGTTCTGCACGGGCGAGGTGACGGTGATCATCGGCGCCTCGGGCTCGGGCAAGTCCACGCTGCTGCGCGCCATCAACCGGCTGGAGCCGCACGACGGCGGGCGCATCACCATCGACGGCGTCGAAGTCACCGACAACGAAGCCACGCTGCAAAAGCAGCGCTGCGAAGTGGGCATGGTGTTCCAGCAGTTCAATCTGTTCGGCCACATGACGGTGCTGGACAACGTGACCCTGGCGCCGCGCCGCATCCACAAGACGCCGCGCGCCCAGGCCAATGCCAAGGCCATGGCCCTGCTGGAGCGCGTGGGCATGCAGGCCCATGCCCACAAGTACCCGTGGCAGCTGTCGGGCGGCCAGCAGCAGCGCGTGGCTATTGCCCGCGCCCTGGCCATGGAGCCGCAGGTGATGCTGTTCGACGAGCCCACCAGCGCGCTGGACCCGGAGATGGTGCAGGAGGTGCTGGACGTGATGCGCGAGCTGGCACGCGGCGGCATGACCATGATCGTGGTCACCCACGAAATGGGCTTCGCCCGCGAGGTCGCCGACCGCGTGATGTTCTTCGACCAGGGCTGCATCGCCCACGAGGCCCCACCGGCCGAGTTCTTCGGCAACCCGGCCAGCGAGCGGATCGCGGCGTTCATCGGGCGCATGGGGCATTGAGTCCTGGGCCTGCGCACGCAGGCTGCTCAAGAAAACAAAGAGCCGGCAATGCCGGCTCTTTTGCTTTCTCAATCCTCCAGCTCGCCAGCAGACGGCGGCGGCAGCGCGGCAGCGCGGTTGGATGCCACGGGCACCGATGCCTCGGGCGGCTCGTAGCGCGGCAGGCCGGGCAGGTTCACGGTTTCTGCGTCCAGCGTGATTTCGGAGACGCGGCGCGGGGCGCCTATGGGCACGCCGGCCTGGCCCTTGCGCATGGCGGCCATGTCCTCCAGGCTGGGGTAGCGGCCCAGCAGCCAGTAGTCGAACACGCGGCGTGCCAGCGGCGCGGCAGCGGCGGCGCCAAAGCCGGCGTTCTCCACGATGACGGCGACGGCGATGGTGGGGTTGTCGGCCGGCGCGTAGGCGATGTACAGCGAGTGGTCGCGCTGGAACTCGGACAGGCGCGAGGCGTTGTACTTCTCGTTCTGGCGCACGCCCACGGCCTGGGCCGTGCCGGTCTTGCCGGTGGAGGTGTAGGGCGCGTTGCCGAAGATGCCGCGCGAGGTGCCCTCCACCGTCACGGCGGCCACGGCGGCGCGCACGGCTTCCACGTTCTCGGGCTTGTAGCCCATGCTGGTGCCGGGGTCCTTGTTGATGGCCGAGAACTGCTGCGTCACGGCATCGACACGTCCCACGGCCAGGTGGGGCCGGTGCTTGACGCCCTTGGCCGCCAGCGTGGACATGGCGTTGGCCAGCTGCAGGATGGTGAAGTTGTTGTAGCCCTGGCCGATGCCCAGCGAGATGGTCTCGCCCGCGTACCACTTCTTCTGCTCGGGCCGCTTGTAGGTGTTGCGCTTCCACTCGGTGCTGGGCAGCACGCCGCGCGCCTCGCCGCGCACGTCGATGCCGGTGATCTGGCCGAAGCCCAGCGGCTTCATGTAGTCGTGGATCATGTCCACGCCCATGTCGTTGGCCAGCATGTAGTAGTACACGTTGGACGACTTGATGATGGAGCGGCGCAGGTTGGTCGGCCCGTTGGGGTGGCCCGAGCGGAAGGTGTGGCCGCCGAAGGTCCAGCTGCCGTTGTCCATGATGGTGGTGTCGGGGCGGCGCTTGCCCGACTCCAGCGCGGCAATCGCCATGAAGGGCTTGTAGGTGGAGCCTGGCGGATAGGTGCCCCGCAGCGCGCGGTTGAGCAGCGGGCGGTTGATGGATTCGTTGAGCGCGGTCCAGCTTTCCTGGTCGATGCCATCGACGAAGAGATTCAGGTCGAAGGTCGGGCGGCTGACCATGGCCAACAGCTCGCCGCTGCGCGGATCGATGGCCACCAGGGCGCCACGGCGGTCGCCGTACAGCTCCTCCACCATGCGCTGCAGCTTGATGTCCAGCGACAGCACCAGGCTGTCGCCGGGCGTGGCGGGGCGGCTGCCGAGCTTGCGCACGGCATGGCCGCCGGCCGAGGTTTCCATCTCTTCCCAGCCGGTCTGGCCGTGCAGGTCGGTTTCGTAGCTCTGCTCCACGCCCAGCTTGCCGATGACGTCGGTGCCCCGGTAGTTGGCGGCGTCGTCGGAGTCTTCCAGCGCCTCTTTCTCGCGCTGGTTGATGCGGCCGATGTAGCCGATGACGTGGCTGGCCGTCTCCTGCATGGGGTAGGTGCGGAACAGCCGCGCCTTGATGTCCACGCCCGGGAAGCGATAGCGCTGCGCGGCGAAGCGCGCGACCTCGTCATCGGTCAGGCGCGTGCGGATGGGCAGGGAGTCGAAGCTGCGGGAATCATCCACCAGGCGCTTGAACTTGCGGCGGTCGCGCGGCGTGATCTCGACGATCTCGGCCAGGCCGTCGATGGTCTCTTCCAGGTTGCCCGCGCGCGAGGGCATGATCTCCAGCGTATAGGCCGAGTAGTTGGTGGCCAGCACCACGCCGTTGCGGTCCAGGATCTGGCCCCGGTTGGGCACGATGGGCACCACGGCCGTGCGATTGCTTTCGGCGCGCTCTGCCAGTTCCTCATGGCGCTGCACCTGCAGCACCAGCAAGCGAGCCACCACCAGCCCGAAGGCCAGCAGCACCACCACGCTCATCACCCATGCGCGCAACCTGAATCGCTGCAGCTCGGCTTCTGTATTGCGGATTTCCATCACGCGTCAAGCCTCACAGGGGACGGTTCTCGTCACTGTCCGGCGGGCGGCGCTGCGGCGCCAGCAGCAGGCCGCTGACCAGGGGCCACAGCAGGGCCTCGATCAAGGGAGCCACCACCACCAGCGGGCCGGGCACGATGCCGCCCGCCACCATGCGCAGCAGCACCTGCAGGCCGTGCACGACGGCGAACAGGGGCAGCAGGTGCAGCGCCTGCACGGGCGTGGAGAACCAGGACAGGCGCCGGCCCATGGCGCCGGCAGCGAACACCAGCAGCGCATAGGCCAGCGCATGCTGGCCCAGCAGGGAGGAGCGGTCCACATCCATGCACAGGCCCAGCAAAAAGGCCACGCCCATGCCCACGCGCTGGGGCTGGTTCAGCGCCCAGAAGGCCAGCAGCACCATCAGCAGGTCGGGCTGCCAGGCCTGGCGGCCCAGCGGCAGCATGTTGAGTGCCAGCGCCGCCAGCAGGCTGACGACGATGAACAGGGGGTTGACCGGCAGCAGCAGCTGCTGGCCGCGCGGCATGATCATGCGGGCTCCTTCCTGGCGGAGGCGGGTGCGGCGGGCGCGGCCGGTGCTGCGGGCGTGGCCGGCGCATCTGTCTTGCCGGCCTTGCCGCCGTCCCTGGAGGCTTCCTTGCCCTTGCCGTCCTTGGCCTTGTCCTTTTCCTTGCCCTTGTCTTTTTCCTTGCCCTTGCCGGCGCGCAGGGGTTCGGCGGCGCCTTCCGCCTCGGGATGGGTGGCGCGGTCCAGCGGCTTGAGCACCACCACGTGGCGTACGCCCTGCACGCGGCCCACGGGCTCGCAGTAGATGCGCGAGAAGGCCGAGTCGGCGCGGCGCTCCACCGAGACCACCTTGGCCACGGGCAGGCCCGGCGGGTACAGGCCATCGACACCGCTGGTGGTCAGCAGGTCGCCTTCCTGGACATCGGCATTGCTGGGCATGAAGCGCAGCTCGATGCCGCCGGTGCGCAGCGGCGACGGATCGCCATAGGCCACGCTGCGCGCGCCGGTGCGCGGGTTGAAGACGGGAATGGCCTGGTCGCGGTCGATGAGCAGGGTGACCTCGGCACGCAGCGGATACACGCGCGTGACCTGGCCGACCACGCCCTTTTCATCGAGCACGGGCGAGCCCTGGTCGATGCCATCCACCTGGCCGCGGTCGATGACCACGCGGCGCGTATAGAGGTCGGGGCTGTCGTAGACCACCTCGGCAGCGGTGCCGGGCGTGGTGAGGCGATCGCGCAGCTGCAGCAGCTCGCGCAGGTGGTCGTTTTCCTGGATCAGCTCGTCGGCCAGCGATGCACGCTGGGCCATGGCCACCAGTTCCTTGCGCGCGGCCTGTTCGCGGGCCTGGGCATCGTCCAGCGAGCCCAGGTAGCGGCTGGCGTCGTGCACGGCCTGCACCGGCTTGAGCATCACCCATTGCACGGGGTACAGCACGGTGGCCACGGCCACGCGCACGGGATCGGTGATCCTGAAACGCGCATCGGCCACCATCAGAAACAGCGCCAGGGCGCTGTACAGGGCCAGTTGCGAGACCCGCGAGGGCCGCCGCTTGAACAGCGAGGGCGCCGAGTGGTCCAGGGTATTGGGATTCATGCCGCCCTCCCGCGTGGCAGGGCCTGCCCTGCCGCACTTGCTGCAGCCTGGAAAGCACGGGCCGGTCCCGGTGCGAAGGAAGGCAGGGCAAGCATGCAGGTCACCACGGAAGGGGGAGAAAAGTCGTTGCAGTCAGACGGCTGCGGCCCCGGGCCCGCGACA
Organism: Delftia sp. GW456-R20; assembly: GCF_001622915.1. Lineage (NCBI taxonomy): Bacteria > Pseudomonadati > Pseudomonadota > Betaproteobacteria > Burkholderiales > Comamonadaceae > Delftia > Delftia sp. GW456-R20. Next base: position 3,740,368 of record NZ_LWCN01000004.1, read on the forward strand.
ACGGGCCCCGGCCTGCGCCGCATCAGTCGCTGGTGAAGATGCTGCCCTGGCGGTCCATGGTCTCCAGCGCCATGCCGCAGCCGCGCACCACGCAGGTCAGCGGCTCTTCGGCCACCAGCACGGGCAGGCCGGTTTCTTCGGCCAGCAGGCGGTCCAGGTCACGCAGCAGCGCGCCGCCGCCGGTGAGCATCATGCCGCGCTCGGCAATGTCGGCGCCCAGCTCGGGCGGTGTCTGCTCCAGCGCGTTCTTGACGGCGCTGACGATCTGGTTGAGCGGATCGGTCAGGGCTTCCAGCACCTCGTTGGACGAGATGGTGAAGCTGCGCGGCACGCCTTCGGAGAGGTTGCGGCCCTTGACTTCCATTTCCTTGACTTCGGAGCCGGGGAAGGCCGAGCCGATGTTCTTCTTGATGGACTCGGCCGTGGGCTCGCCGATCAGCATGCCGTAGTTGCGGCGGATGTAGCTGATGATGGCTTCGTCGAACTTGTCGCCGCCCACGCGCACGGAGCCCTTGTAGACCATGCCGCCCAGCGAGATGACGCCGACTTCGGTGGTGCCGCCACCGATGTCCACCACCATGGAGCCCGAAGCCTCGGACACCGGCAGGCCGGCGCCGATGCCGGCAGCCATGGGTTCCTCGATCAGGTAGACGGAGGTGGCGCCTGCCGCCTCGGCCGCGTCCTTGATGGCGCGGCGCTCGACCTGGGTGGAGCCGCAGGGCACGCAGATGATGATGCGCGGGCTGGGCGTGAGCACCGAGCGCGGATGCACCATCTTGATGAACTGCTTGATCATCTGCTCCGTGATGACGAAGTCGGCAATCACGCCGTCCTTCATCGGGCGGATGGCCTCGATGTTGCCGGGCACCTTGCCCAGCATGGCCTTGGCCTCGCGGCCCACCGCCTGGATCACCTTCTTGCCGTGCGGCCCGCCTTCGTGACGGATGGCGACAACGGAGGGTTCGTCCAGAACAATGCCCTTGTCGCGGGCGAAAATCAGGGTGTTGGCTGTGCCAAGATCAATGGCAAGGTCGGTGGAGAAATACCGACGGAAAGCTCCGAACATTACGAGAGTCCTCTCAGGCACGGCATGCTCGTCGGCCTGCCATCGCCGGGATGAAAGTTAGGGAGTCTGGATGGGGTTGGCTTTTCGCACAATGACCGGCTCGGAGAGGGTATTGCGGCAAAGCCGAGATAATACCGTATCCCCTGTGAATAACTTCTACTGCCGGGGCTTGAAATACGGGTTTACATCCCGTTGCCCCCTTCAAAAATCCTATGGCACTGAACGCACAAGACATCGCACGCATCGCGAACCTGGCACGACTTGAGCTCTCCTCCACCGAGAGTGAGCGCATGCTAGGCCAGCTCAATGATTTTTTCGGCATCGTGGAGAAGATGCAGGCTGTGGATACTTCAGGCGTCAGCCCGCTGTCACATCCGGTCGCCGCCATCCAGGACATTGCCCTGCGTCTTCGCGAGGACATTGCCAGCGAGCCCGACCAGCGCGACGCCAACCAGCGCAGCGCACCGGCCGTCGAGCGCGGCCTGTTCCTGGTCCCCAAGGTGATCGAGTAAGCGCCGCGCGCCCTCGTCACTGGCATCCGTCCCCGTTTTCCGCACCCCATACATGACCCAGCAAACCACTGATCTGCACACGCTCGGCGTGTCGGCCCTGTCGGCCCTGCTGCGCGAGCGCAAGCTCGGCGCCGTCGAAGCCGCCCAGCATTTCCTGGCCCGCGCCCAGGCGCACCAGAACCTGGGCGCCTTCGTCAGCATCGACGAAGAGGCCACCCTGGCCCAGGCCCGCGCTGCCGACGCCCTGATTGCCCAGGGCAAGGGCGGCCGCCTGGCTGGCGTGCCCATTGCGCACAAGGACATCTTCGTCACGCGCGACTTCCCGACCACGGCCTCCAGCAAGATGCTGGCCGGCTACCGCTCGCCCTTCGACGCCACCGTGGTGACGCGCCTGGCCGAGGCCGGCGCCGTGACGCTGGGCAAGCTCAACTGCGATGAATTCGCCATGGGCTCGGCCAACGAGAACTCGGCCATCGCGCCCGTGGGCTTCGACGCCCCCGCGCCCGTGCGCAACCCCTGGAACACGGACCGCGTGCCCGGCGGCTCCTCGGGCGGCTCGGCCGTGGCCGTGGCCGCCGGCCTGGCGCCCGCCGTCACCGGCACCGACACGGGCGGCTCCATCCGCCAGCCCGCATCGTTTTGCGGCATCACGGGCATCAAGCCCACCTATGGCCGCGCCAGCCGCTACGGCATGATCGCCTTCGCCTCCAGCCTGGACCAGGCCGGTCCCATGGGCAAGAGCGCCGAGGACTGCGCCCTGCTGCTGTCCGAGATGTGCGGCCCCGACCTGGACCGCGACTCCACCAGCCTGGACGTGCCGGCCGAGGACTTCACGGCCCGCCTGAACGACGGCATCGAAGGCCTGCGCATCGGCATCCCCGCCGAGTTCTTCGGCGAAGGCCTGTCGGCCGACGTGCGCGCCGCCGTGGATGGCGCGCTCAAGGAATACGAGAAGCTGGGCGCCCGCCTGGTGCCCATCTCGCTGCCGCGCACCGAGCTGTCGATTCCCGTGTACTACATCCTGGCCCCGGCCGAGGCGTCGTCCAACCTGTCGCGCTTCGATGGCGTGAAGTTCGGCCACCGCGCCAAGGACTACACGGACCTGGTGGACATGTACAAGAAGACCCGCGCCCAGGGCTTTGGCGACGAGGTCAAGCGCCGCATCATGATCGGCGCCTATGTGCTGTCCGAGGGCTACTACGACGCCTACTACCTGCAGGCGCAGAAGATCCGCCGCATGATCGCCGACGACTTCCAGGCCGCCTTCCAGCAGTGCGACGTGATCGCCGGCCCCGCCGCGCCCACCGTGGCCTGGCAGCTGGGCGGAAAGAGCGACCCGCTGGCCAACTACCTGGCCGACATCTTCACGCTGCCTGCGTCGCTGGCCGGCCTGCCCGGCATGAGCGTGCCCGCAGGCTTTGGCGAGGCCGGCATGCCCGTGGGCCTGCAGCTGATCGGCAACTACTTCAAGGAAGGCCAGTTGCTCAACGCCGCCCACCGCTTCCAGCAGGCCACCGACTTCCACCTTCAAGCTCCGAAGGGCATCTGATACCCCATGACCGCGAAACTCATCCAGGGCTATGAAGTCGTCATCGGCTTCGAGACCCACGCCCAGCTGGCCACCCAGTCCAAGATCTTCAGCCGCGCCAGCACCGCCTTCGGCGCCGAGCCCAACACCCAGGCCTGCGCCGTGGACATGGCGCTGCCCGGCACGCTGCCGGTGATGAACAAAAAGGCCGTCGAGTGCGCCATCCGGCTCGGCCTGGCGCTGGGCTCGCACATTGCGCCGCGCAGCATCTTCGCGCGCAAGAACTACTTCTACCCCGACCTGCCCAAGGGCTACCAGATCTCGCAGTTCGAGATTCCCGTGGTCCAGGGCGGCGAGGTGTCCTTCTTCCTCGGCGACGAGAAGAAGACCATCCGCCTGGTGCGCGCCCACCTGGAGGAAGATGCCGGCAAGTCGCTGCACGAGGACTTCATCGGCCAGTCGGGCATCGATCTGAACCGCGCCGGCACGCCGCTGCTGGAGATCGTGACCGAGCCCGACATCCGCAGCACGGAAGAAGCCGTGGCCTACGCCAAGACGCTGCACCAGATCGTGACCTGGATCGGCATCTGCGACGGCAACATGCAGGAAGGGAGCTTTCGCTGCGACGCCAACGTCTCCGTGCGCAAGCCCGGCCAGCCGCTGGGCACGCGCCGCGAGATCAAGAACCTCAACAGCTTCAAGAACATGCAGCTGGCCATCGACTACGAGATCCGCTGGCAGATCGAGGAAATCGAGGACGGCCGCCGCATCCAGCAGGCCACCGTGCTGTTCGACCCCGACACGGGCGAGACGCGCTCCATGCGCACCAAGGAAGACGCGGCCGACTACCGCTACTTCCCCGACCCGGACCTGCCGCCGCTGGTGGTCGCGCCCGAGTGGGTGGAACAGGTCAGGGCCGACATGCCCGAGCTGCCGCGCGCCATGGCCGCGCGCTTTGTCGAGCAGTACGCCCTGCCCGAGTACGACGCCACCACGCTGACGCAAAGCCAGGCCATGGCCGCCTACTTCGAGGACACGGCCCGGGCCTGCAATGCGCCCAAGCTGGCCAGCAACTGGATCATGGGCGAGATCTCGCGCCGCCTGAACACCGAGGAAATCGGCATGGAGGCCGCCAAGGTCTCCAGCGCCCAGCTGGCCGCGCTGATCCAGCGCATCGGCGACGGCACCATCTCCAACAACGCCGCCAAGCAGGTCTTCGAGGCGCTGTGGAGCGGTGAAGGCAGCGATGTCGATGCCATCATCGAGGCCAAGGGCCTCAAGCAGATGAACGACACGGGCGCCATGGAGAAGATCATCGACGAGGTGATCGCCGCCAACCCGGCCAACGTGGAGCAGTACCGCGCAGGCAAGGACAAGGCCTTCAACGCCCTGGTCGGCCAGGTCATGAAGGCCTCCAAGGGCAAGGCCAACCCGGCGCAGGTCAACGAGCTGCTCAAGGCCAAGCTGGCCTGACCGGCCGCAGCGGGCGCCCCCACGCGCTCCGGGGGGCGCCTGCCTCAATCCACCGAGGCGCCCGACTGGCGCACGGCCTGGCCCCACTGCGTGATCTCGGAGGCCACGAAGGCATCCATCTCGCGGGGCGTGGTGGGTGCGGCTTCCGAGCCCCGGTCGCTGATGAACTTGCGCATTTCGGGGCTGCGCAGGATGGCCACGGCCTCGCGGTTGAGCCGGTCTATCACTTCCTGCGGCGTGCCCTTGGGGGCCATCAGGCCCAGCCAGCCCACGGCCTCGAAGCCCCGGAACTCGGGCAGGCCCGATTCGGCAATGGCCGGCACCTCGGGCAGCTGGCTGGAGCGGGCGCTGGAGGTCACACCCAGCGGCACCGCCTTGCCCGCCTGGATATTGGGCAGGGCGGCCGTCACCGAATCCACCATCAGCGGCACCTGGCCGCCCACGAAGTCCGCCTGCGCGGGGCCGCTGCCCTTGTAGGGGATGTGCTCTATCTGTATCTTGGCGCGCGCCTTGACCATCTCGGCGCTCAGGTGCTGGGTGCCGCCGATGCCGGCGCTGGCGTAGTTCCAGCGGCCCGGCTCGGCACGCGCCTTGTCCACCAGATCTTTCATGGATTGGATGCCAGCACCCGGGTGCGCCAGGAACACCAGCGGAACCTTGGCGATCAGCGTGATGCCCACCAGGTCGGTGCGCGGGTCGAAATTCACCTTCTTGTACAGCGTCTGGTTCACGGCCATGGCACTGCCGGCCACGAGCAGCGTGTAGCCGTCGGCCGGGCTGCGCACCACCTGCTCGCTGCCGATGTTGCTGCCGGCCCCGGCCTTGTTCTCCACCACCAGCGGCTGGCCCAGCTTCTGGGCGAGCTTTTCAGCCAGCGCGCGCGCAAAGATGTCCGTGGCCTGCCCGGGCGGGAAGGGCACGACCAGGCGGATGGGCTTGTCGGGATAGGCGGCGCTGGCCGGCATGGCCAAGGCGGCGGCCGCGCAGGCTGCGGCGGCCAGAATGATCTGCTTCATGGTGTCGTTGTCTCCTGCGGGCCAGTTTAGCGGCGGCATGCCCGCTGCACCCGCACGCCGCTGTCCCGCAGCCAACAGCGCGCCAGGCCATCTGCCGGAACAATCGGCGCACACCACAGGAGACTCCATGACCGCCAGCACCGACCGCCTGCACATCCCCGGCCTGCCCTGGGCCGACTCCCCTGAAACCGTGGGCCTGGGCAGCGCACGCCTGGCGCGCCTGTCGGCCCGGCTGCAGCGCGGCGTGGACACCGGCGAGATACCGGGCGCCGTGGCCCTGGTGGCACGGCGCGGCAAGCTGGCCTACCTGGAGAGCTTCGGCCTGCTGGACCCCGAGGCCGGCACGGCCATGCGGCCCGATGCCATCTTCCGCATCGCCTCCATGAGCAAGCCCATCACCTCGCTGGCCATCATGATGCTGGCCGAGCAGGGTCGGCTGTCCATCATCGAGCCCGTGGAGCAGTACCTGCCCGAGCTGGCCGCGCTGCGCGTGGGCCTGGAGCGCGCGCCGCTGGCACGCTCCATCACGCTGCAGGACCTGCTGCGCCACACCTCCGGCATTCCCTATGGATTCGCCGGCACCGAGCACCCCATCAAGAAGATGTACCTGGATGCGGGCCTGTTCAGCGGCAAGTTCACCAATGCGCAGTTCATCACCAAGCTCGCGCAGCTGCCGCTGGTGGCCCAGCCCGGCGAGACCTGGGAATACGGCATGTCCACCGACGTGCTGGGCCGCGTGGTCGAGGTGGTCAGCGGCCAGACGCTGGCCGCCTTCGTGCGCGAGCACATCACCGGGCCGCTGGGAATGGCCGACACGGGCTTTCATGCGCCCGACAGCGAGATCGCACGCGCCGCAAGGCCCCAGCCCGAAGGGCCGCAGAAACACATGCCGCCCATCCCCCCGGTCACGCGCGCCATGATGTTCGAGTCGGGCGGCGGCGGCATGGTCTCGACCATGGCCGACTATGCGCGGCTGTGCCTGTTCTGGTGCAACGGCGGCACGCTGGACGGCGTGCGCCTGGTCTCTCGCAAGACCGTGGAGCTGATGACCACCAACCACCTGCCCGCCAGCGTGCGCATGGGGCCGGACATGGCGTATTTCGGCGCCCAGCTGCCCTCGCCCGAGGTGGGCCAGGGCTTCGGCCTGGGCTTTGCGGTGCGCACGGCGCCCGGCCTCAACCCGCTGCCGGGCAGCGTGGGCGATTTTTCGTGGAGCGGCATCTACGGCACCTTCTTCTGGGTGGATCCGAAGGAGGACCTGTTCGCCATCCTCATGATGCAGTCCATGGCCCAGCGCATTCCCTACCGCTGGGTGATGCGCGAGGGCGTGTACCAGTCCGTGGTGGACTGAATCTTCCAGGTTTGCACCAAGGCAGTGCAAAGCCCATGCTGCCAGCAAGAGCGGCGTCCCTTCCTAAAATGACGCGCTTTTGCAGCCCTCCCCCGGGGCCGCGCAGGCAAAGACAAAAAGACAACAAGGCAATGGGCTGGAACAGAAAAGCATGGGGGCCGGTGGTGCCACGCCCCGCGCCTGCGGACATGTGGCGCGTGGCCATGGGCTCCATCGTGGGCATGGGAATGGCCACGGCCCTGGTCTGGCTGGCGCATGCGGGCACCTGGGATCTTCCCCTGCGCCTGTTCGCGCCGCTGGGTGCCACGGCCGTCCTGTTGTTCGCCGTGCCCACCAGCCCGCTGGCCCAGCCCTGGTCCTGCGTGGTGGGCAATACGGTGTCGGCGCTCTGGGCCCTGTTCGTGCTGCAGTGGTGCCCGCCCCAGCTGGCCCCTGCACTGGCCGTGGGTGGCGCCATAGGCTGCATGCTGCTGACGCGCTCGCTGCACCCGCCAGGTGGCGCCATGGCCCTGCTGACGGTGCTCAACGCCAAGGCCTCGCTGGCCGCCGGCTGGATGCTGCCCTTCCTGCCCGTGGGTGCGCTGACACTGGGGCTGGTCCTGGCGGCCACGGCGCTCCACCGCGCCACGGGCCGGCGCTACCCCCACCATGCCGACACGGCGCCCAAGGCCGCGCCCGCCGATGCGGCCCACCGCCATGCCTCGCGCCTGGGCCTGTCCCATGCCGATCTGGAGGGGCTGCTGCTGCGCTTCGGCCAGGAAAACAACCTGGAAGCCGATGACCTGGCCGAGCTGCTGGCCGCCGCCGAGGAAACCGCCATCGAGCACCGGCTGGGCGGCGTGCGCTGCGCCCAGCTGATGACGCGCGATCCCGTGAGCTGCTCCTTGGACTACGACGTGCACGCCGTGGCTGCACGCTTTCGCGCGCGCCCGGCCAAGAGCCTGCCGGTGCTGGACGCCGATGGTGGCCTGGCCGGCACGGTCTCCCGTGCCGAGCTGTACGAGTGGCTGTGGATGAGCCCCGTGCGCCCGGCCGAATCTGCGGCAAAACCTTCTTTGTTGAACTGGCTGGGCCAGCGCCTGCCCGGCAAGACCCGGGCCGTGCCCCGCCTGTCGGAGCTGCCCCAGCTGGTTCATGCGCCTGAACTCAGCGTGGACGAAGACACGCCCGTGGGCCAGTTGCTGGACGCCCTGGCCCGGCACAGCGTGCCCTGCATTCCCGTGATGCGCGAAGGCCGGCTGACCGGCCTGATCACGCGCACGGATCTGATGCGGCTGCTGCTGCAGCCGGGCAGACAGGGCGACCCGGCAATGCGCCAGTTTCAGGAAGTGCGCCCAAGCGCAGCATCCTGAAACCTGGCCATCAGAACAGCACGCGGCAGCGGATGGTGCCGGGAACCTGGGTCAGTTTCTCGACCGCCAGACCCGAGGACTGGGCCGCCAGGTCGATCACCACATAGCCCACCTTCTCGTCGGTGCGCAGGTACTGGCCGGCGATGTTGATGCCGTTCTCGGCAAACACCTGGTTGATGGCCGACAGCACGCCGGGCTGGTTGTGGTGCACGTGCAGGATGCGGTTCTGGCCGGGGTGGGCGGGCAGGGCCACTTCCGGGAAGTTCACCGCCGAGGTGGTGGTGCCGTTGTCGCTGTACTTGACCAGCTTCTCGGCCACTTCCAGGCCGATGTTGGCCTGGGCCTCCATGGTGGAGCCGCCCACGTGCGGGGTCAGGATGACGTTGTCCAGGCCGCGCAGGGGCGAGACGAATTCATCCTTGTTGCTGCGCGGCTCGGTGGGGAACACATCGATGGCGGCGCCCAGCAGCTTGCCGGCCTTCAGGGCCTCGGCCAGCGGCTCGATCTCCACCACGGTGCCGCGCGAGGCATTGATCAGGATGGCGCCGGGCTTCATGGCCGCGATTTCTTTGGCGCCGATCATCCACTGGGTGGAGGGCAGCTCAGGCACGTGCAGGGTGACGATGTCGCTGCCGGCCAGCAGATCGGCCAGCGATGCGGCCTGGCGCGCATTGCCCAGCGGCAGCTTGGTGGACACGTCATGGAAGAGCACCTGCATGCCCACCGACTCGGCCATCACCGACAGCTGGGTGCCGATGGAGCCGTAGCCCACGATGCCCAGCGTCTTGCCGCGGATTTCGTAGGAATTCTCGGCGCTCTTGAGCCAGCCGCCGCGGTGGGCGGAGGCGTTCTTGGCAGGCACGCCGCGCAGCAGCAGGATGGCCTCGGCCAGCACCAGCTCGGCCACCGAGCGCGTGTTGGAGTAAGGCGCGTTGAAGACCACCACGCCGCGCTCGCGCGCCGCGTCCAGGTCCACCTGGTTGGTGCCGATGCAAAAGCAGCCCACGGCCACGAGCTTTTGCGCAGCAGCGAACACGTCGGCCGTCAGCTGCGTGCGCGAACGGATGCCGACGAAGTGCACATCGGCGATCTTGCGCTTGAGCTCCTCGCCTTCCAGCGCGCCCGTCACGGTCTCCACATTGGTGTAGCCCGCGTTGCGCAGCACTTCGAGTGCGGAAGGATGGATGCCTTCGAGCAACAGGAACTTGATCTTCGATTTATCCAGCGACGTTTTGGTCATGGGCGAGCCCTCTCTAGTCAGTCAGAAATCAGAGCGAGCATTACAGCGGATTCGGGAAGCCGCTACAGCCGGTAGGCCCAAAGCCTGCGCGCCCGCAAGCGGGAGAACCATGCGCCCTGCGGCCATGAACGCCCCGCCATTCGGCAGGTGCCCATTGCAGGACGGCGCATGCCACGGGAGCACATGCACACTTCGAGATTGGCGCGAAATGTAAAACATTGAGAACCGGTGCGCCCGTGCGCGGCAGCCTTCCTAGAATTCGCGCGTCTGTGTCCGGCGCTTTCAAATCAATAGCAACAGAACAGGCCTGCAGGCGGGCTGGACGCGCCCTTGTTTTACGAACCAACCGAGGAATCCGATGATTACAAACATGCTGCGCAGGATCGAGGACCTGCTGGTGCAGGTGGTGCGCGTGGTGCTGCTGGTGTTCTCCCTGCTCGTGCTGGTGGGCATGGCACTGTGGACCTGGGAGAGCTTCAGGCCCGGCAAGGCCGAGGCGCCCCAGGCCGTGGCCCAGGAATTGAACTGGAAGGACGCCAGGCCCGACCTGCAGTTCGTCGTGGACGAAACCAGCCGCGACCTGGGCGCGGGCGGCGGCGAACCCGCCATGGAAAAGCGCCTGGCCGATCCGGCGCTGCGCCCCGCCTTCCAGAAGGCCGACGCCCTGGTGCGCGCCTACGTGAACAAGGATCCTGCGCGGCGCGAGCGCACCGAGCGGGACAACCAGGCCCGGGGCCTGGCGCCGCTGCACCCGCTGCTGCAAGGCGACGCCCTGCCGTCCGAGGCCGATGTGCAGCGCCGCATCCAGGAACGCGGGCAGCGCGAAGGCGATTCCGGGGCCGTGGATGCGGCGGCCGACGCAGCGACTGCCGATGCAGCGGCTGCCGCAGCCGCCTCCACCGACGAGGAAGACGGCTGGATGGTCGAGCCCGTGGATACCGCCGCCGCCATCCACGAGCGCGCGCAGGCCGCCGAGCTGGAACACGGCAAGGGCGCCTATGCGGCCTATGTGCAGGGCCTGCCCGCCGCGCTGGAGCAGGTCTTCGGCAATGCCGCCCTGGAGCCGCGGCTGCAGGCGCAGACGGCCCAGCAGATCCTGTCCACGGTGCTGCTGAACTACACGCTGTCCCTGGACAATGCGGCGCGCGCGCTGCGCGGCGAGGACAGCCACGGCAGCAGCTCCTGGAAGGAGCGCTTCGGCGCCGTGGAGACGGCCTTCTGGAGCATGCTGATGTCATTCCTCGTGCTGGTGGTGATGGTGCTGGTCTTCATCCGCATGGAGCGCCACCTGCGCGTGATCAGCCAGCAGCATGGCCAGGCACCGCGCCAGCCCTGAGGCCTTGCGCTATCGTTGCCGCTTTCCTTTCTGCTTGCCGCCTATCCGCATGACACGCAACACCACCACCCCCATCCATCCCCAGTTCCTGGGCCGCATGTCGCCGCGCGCCTTCAAGCCGGAGGCACTGAGCCAGGCCCAGATCGAGCAACTGGCCGACGCCGCGCGCTGGGCGCCTTCGGCCAGCAACAAGCAGCCCTGGCACTTTGCCTATGCGCTGCGCGGCGATGCGAACTGGCAGGCCTTCAGCACCATCCCCAACGAGTTCAACCGCCGCTGGTGCCTGGAGGCGGGCGCGCTGATCGTGCTGATGTCCGACCGCCAGGCCTCGCCCGGCAAGCACAGCTTCGACGCGGGCTGCGCCTGGGGCTACCTGGCGCTGGAAGCCCATGCCATGGGCCTGGCCACGCACGCCATGGGCGGCTTCTCGGCCGACGCCGCACGCGAGGTGCTGCGCCTGCCCGAGCACCTGGAGCCCGAGGTGGTGATCGCCGTGGGCTGGCGTGGCGATGCGGCCACCCTGCCCGACGATCTGCGCGAGCGCGAGGTGCCCTCGCCCCGCAAGCCGCTGGCCGAAGTGCTGAGCGCCGGCCCCGTGGCCACGGGCGGCTGACGGCGGGTTCCAAGTCCTACGCCGCTTTGCGGGGATGCCCCGGATGGCCTGCCCAGGCCCCGGGGCTACACTGGTCCACAGGCCTGCGGCGCAGCAGGCGTCCATGACCCCAAGGAGTTGCCATGACCCCATCCACCAGCCCCAATCTCGACAAGCTGCGCAACATCGTCCAGAAGTTCGGCGCCAGCTCCTTCACCACGGACCAGGTGGCCAGCGAATACGACGACGCCCCGGCCACGGCGGAAAGCACCGAGCAATTCGACGCCCTGCTGCAGCGCCACGCGGCCGTGCTGGGCATCCATGCCGTGCCCGGAAGCGGCGGCCAGGGCCACGGCGCCACCGTCTGGCAGCCGGCCTGAGCGCGCAGGCGGCGCAAAGCACGGCGCCGCTACACTCGCTGCGGCCGGCACGGTGCCGGCGCGCAGTTTCCTTTTGATGTCCTCACTCTCTCCCCATACCTGGCTGCAGCTGTCCGTGGCAGCCAGTGCCTTGCTGGTGCTCGCCTCCATCGGCTGGGTCTGGCACGGCACGCGCGCCCTGCCCGCGGATTCGCGCGATGGCCGCAGCGCCCGGCGCATGGCGGCCCTGTTCGCCTTGGGGGCGCTGGCCTGGCTGGCCTACGGCCTGTACACGGGCTATGCCGCGCTGTGGAAGGCAGACGCGCTGATGCTGTTCGCCCAGCAAGGCGCGCTGCTGCGCCTGCCGTTTCTGATCGGCGGACTGGCCTGGGTGGCCGCGCTGCTGGTCACGCGCGTGCTGCGCATGCTGGGCCGGGCCGGATCGGCATGAGCCGGCGCTGACCCCACGGTGCGAGCGCTCAGGGCGCCGCCACCTCCTTGGGCAGCACATAGGCGCGCACGCTGTCCCCGGCCTTGGTTCCGGTCGAACCATGTCCACCCGCCACCACCACCAGGTACTGGCGCTGGTCCGTGCCCAGGTAGGTCATGGGCGTGGCCTGGCCGCCTGCGGGCAGGCGGTCCTGCCAGAGCTGGCGGCCGCTGTCCACGTCATAGGCGCGCACATAGTTGTCCAGTGCCCCCGAGTAGAAGGCCACGCCGCCAGCGGTCATCACCGGCCCGCCAATGCCGGGCACGCCCATGCGAAAGCCCAGCGGCAGCGGGCTCAGGTCACGCGGCGTGCCGTTGCGGCGCTGCCAGACGATCTGGCCCGTGCGCAGGTCGGCACCCGCCACAAAGCCCCAGGGCGGCGCCTGGCAGGGAATGCCCAGCGGCGAGACAAAGGGCTTGAGCCGCACCGCAAACGGTGCGCCGAAGTTTTCGTTGAGCGCGGGCAGGCCGTCCTTGGGCGGGCCGCCGTCCTGCACCATCAGCGAGGTATCGTCCGCGCGCGGCACCAGGGTGGAGACGAAAGCCAGCCGCGTGGGCGTGGCAAACACCACCTGCCGGCGCGGGTCCACGGCCACGCCGCCCCAGTTGAAAACGCCGAAGTTGCCCGGATAGATCAGCGAGCCCTGCTCCGAGGGCGGCGTGAAGCGTCCCTCGTAGCGCAGGCGGCGAAAGGCCAGCCGGCACCACAGTTGCTCGAAGGGGCTGGCGCCCCACATGTCGCGCTCGGTCAGGGCCGGGGGGTTGAAGCTCAGTTGCGAATGCGGCTGCGTGGGCGCCGTGCGGTCGCCGCGTGCCGCGCCCTGCGGCGCAGCCACCTCGGTGACGGGCAGCAGCGGCTGGCCCGTGCGCCGGTCCAGCACGAACAGCTCGCCCTGCTTGGTGGGCTGTACCAGGGCGGGCACGCTGTGGCCGCCGATTTCCAGGTCGATCAGGCTGGGCTGCGAGGGCACGTCGTAGTCCCAGAGATCGTGGTGCACGGTCTGGAAAACCCAGCGCACGGCGCCCGTGGCAATGTCCAGCGCCACCACCGAGGACGAATACTGCTCGGCCTCGGCGCTGCGCCGCCCGCCCCATTGGTCGGGCGGCGCATTGCCCATGGGCACGAAGACGAGGCCCAGCGTCTCGTCCACGCTGGAGATGGACCAGCTGTTGGGCGAGCTGGGCACATAGGTCTGCCCGGGGGGCAACGGCGTGCTGTTGCCTGGCCGCCCCGGGTCCCAGGCCCACAGCAGCGCGCCCGAGCGGATGTCGAACGCACGGATCACGCCCGAAGGCTCGCGCGTGGAATGGTTGTCCAGTACCGTGCCGCCCACGATGATGCGGTCGCGCGCCACCACCACCGGCGAGGTCGAGTAGTACGAGCCCGGCTTGCGCTCGGGCATGCCCTGCCAGAGGTCGATCTGGCCCTGGCCGCCCGCCACATTGCTGCAGGTCTGGCCATCTGCGGGATTGAGTGCGACCACCTTGCCGTCGGCCGTGGCCATGAACAGCTTGGCGGTGCAGCGGCCGTCATCGCCAGGGGCTGCAGAAGCCGAAGCCGTGGATGCGGCGGTGGGTGCAGGCATGGCCTGCGCGCCGGGCTTCCTTGCAGCCGGCGCCACCGCCGAATGCGTCTCCCCTGCTGCCGCATCGAACTGCGCGGCCGCCTGCGCCGACTGGTAGGACAGGCCCCGGCAGGTCAGATGCTGCAGCGCCAGCCCCTTGGGCATGGGCAGGTCGCGCCGCCACAGCTGCTTGCCCGTGGTGGCATCGAGCGCAATCACCGACTGGTGGGGCGTGCACAGGAACAGGCGCTCGCCGATCTTCAGCGGCGTGACCTCGAACGTGGTTTCTTCGGGATCGCCGGGTTTGCCGCGCACATCGCCCGTGCGGAACTCCCAGGCCAATTGCAGCAGCCGCACGTTGTGCGGGCCGATCTGGCGCAGCGGCGAATAGCGCTGGCCCGCTCCGGTGCGGCCATAGGCATGCCACTCGCCATCGGGCACGGCATCGGTGGCATCGCCCTGCAGCACCGGCGGGCTGCGCAGGCCACCGGCGTCGGAGGCCACCATGGACATGTTCTGCACGGCCGTGACCTGGCCGTCGGCCGGCAGGTCCGACGCGGCGGCGGCCGCGCCCGCAAACTGGCCCTGGGTTTCATGGGCATCGCGCTGGCGCCCGAATGACAGGCCCGCAAGAATGGCCGTGCCCAGCACCACCAGCGCCAGCGCCGCATGGGCTGGTGCCAGGCCCCGGTTCTGGCCCATGTCGGGCTCATGGCGCAGCGCACGCACCGACCAGGGCAGTACCAGCAGCAGGCCCATCAACCAGGGCACCCCCAGGCGCCCCGCCAGCGGCCACCAGTCCAGCCCTATCTCCCAGACCGCCCACAGCGCGGTGCCCAGCAGCCACAGCGCAAACAGCCACAGCGCCATGGCCGACCGGCGCGCCACACCCAGGCCCACGGCCAACAGCAGCACACCTGCCATCACGTAGTAGCCGCTGCCCCCGGCCCACAGCAGCTGAGCGCCTCCCCAGGCCAGCCAGGCACCGGCGGCCCACAGCCACAGCACCGTCAACCATCGCCATGCCGTCATGCATGCTCCCTTCTCGCGGCGGCCCGGCACCTGTGGCTGCAGCGCACACCAGCAGCCAGGCCCTGAGGGCCCGGGAACATCCGTGGCCGGGAATGTAGTGACAGCCTAGACCGCCGCAATGGCAGCGCTTGCAGGACGAATCCGATTCACGCGCACCGGGCGTGCGGCAGGCCGTTCGCGCCAGACGGGAAAGACAGGGGGCAAGGGCCGTTCAGCGGCCCGTGGGAGCCGCAGCGGCGGCGGCCGCGCTCCACAGCGCACGCAGCGGCACGAGCTCGGCATCGAAGCGCTGGTTGATGCGGCTTTTTTCCTGCTCCTGCTGCTGGATGAAGCGCTGCTGCTCTTCCTGGCTGCTGCGGTTTTCATCGAGCTGGCGGCGCAGGGAGGCGGGGGCCTTGGACGGGTCCTTGCGGTAGAACTCCATCTCGCCATCGATCTTGACGCGCTGGGCCTGCAGCTCCTGTATGCGCTGGCGCGCCAGGTTGGCGACCTGGTCGGTCTGCGACAGGGCCTCGGCGCGTTCGGCGTCGTGCGCGGCCTGGTTGGGATAGCGCGCAATCAGCGCGCGCTCGCGCGAGCGCTCCTCGCGCACACGGCGCTGTTCGGCCTGCTCGCGGCGGCGCTGGGCATCGAGTTCGGCGCGCTCGTTGTCGGTCAGCGTGGGGCCGACGCGGCGCAGCTCCACTCCGGAGCTGCCCAGCACACGCTGGTCGCGGTCCACGCATTCGGCAATCGGGCGGTCTGCCGTCAGGCGCCGGCCCTTGGCGTCGGTGCATGCATAGATCCCGGCCGGCACGCCGGCATCCAGGGCGCAGGCAGGGCCAGCCGCGGCACCAGCCAGGGCGCACCACAGGAACCGTGCATGCAACGCCTTGTTCATCAAACCCTTATTCCTTGTCGTTGACTCCGTAACGCTGGCGGTAGGCCAGCACGCGCTCATGGTGGCCGCTGCCTTCGCTGCCACCTTGAATCTCAAGATAAAGCAATAAGTCTGCCAGTTTTGCAATGGTGCAGACCTGCATACCCAGCTGATTGCGCACGTACTGCACGGCGCTGTGGGGCACGTCCTGGCCATTCTCGGTGGCCATTTCCTGGCGGTCCAGCGCGATCGCCACGGCATGCGGCGTGGCGCCTGCGGCGCGGATGATGGCGATGGACTCGCGCGCGGCCGTGCCGGCGCTCATCACGTCGTCCACGATCAGCACGCGGCCCTTGAGGGGCGCGCCCACCAGGGTGCCGCCCTCGCCGTGGTCCTTGGCTTCCTTGCGGTTGTACGCAAAGGGCTTGTTCAGGCCCATGCGGGCCAGCTCCACGGCCACGGTGGCGGCCAGCGGGATGCCCTTGTAGGCGGGGCCGAAGATCATGTCGAACTCGATGCCGCTGGCTGCGATGGCTTTTGCATAGAATTCGGCGAGACGGCCCATCTTGCCGCCGTCATCGAACAGGCCGGCATTGAAGAAGTACGGGCTCATGCGCCCGGCCTTGGTCTTGAACTCGCCGAAACGCAGCACCCCTGCGTCAACGGCGAATTGCACAAATTCCTGCGCCAGACGGCCTGTGTCATCGGCCTGCAGATTACTCACCACCATGGATTCATCCTTGTTCAAATTGACCAGCCTCAACCTCAACGGCATCCGCTCGGCCTCGACCAAGGGCGTCGAAGCCTGGATCGAGGCCACTGCGCCGGATTGTATTTGCGTGCAGGAAATCAAGGCCCAGGCCGCCGACATGACCGGACGCTTCGAGCTGCTGGCCGGCCTGCGCGGCCACTTTCACTACGCCGAGAAGAAAGGCTACTCGGGCGTGGGCGTCTACAGCCGCCACGAGCCCAGCGATGTCGTGGTCGGCTTCGGCTCGCACGAGTTCGACGCCGAGGGCCGCTACGTGGAGGCGCGCTTCGACACGCCCGCGCGCAAGCTGTCCATCATCAGCGCCTACTTTCCCAGCGGCAGCTCGGGCGAACTGCGCCAGACGGCCAAGTTCCGCTTCCTGGCCGAAATGCACGATCACCTGATGCGCATGAAGGGCGAGCGCGAGTTCATCCTGTGCGGGGACATCAACATCGCCCACCAGCAGATCGACCTCAAGAACTGGCGCAGTAACCAGAAAAACAGCGGTTTCACGCCCGAAGAGCGCGAGTGGATGACAAAGTTGTTACACAAAACTGATCCCACGGGCGGTCTTGTGGACGTTTATCGCCTGCTCCAGCCCGACACCACGGACGCCTGCTACACATGGTGGAGCAACCGAGGCCAGGCCTATGCCAATAACGTGGGATGGCGCCTGGACTACCACCTGGCCACCCCGGCCACCGCCGCACTGGCACGCACCGAGCACATCTACAAGGATGTGAAGTTCTCGGACCATGCGCCGGTGACCATCGGCTATGACATGAAGGTGTGAGACGTTCAAGCAGGGCCTTGGGTCGCGGCGGTTTGACTCGTCGCGCTCTCATACAGACACTGTGCGCATGATCTTTATCTGAGGGTTCCGAGATGAAATCCATTGCTGTCTCCAGCGCCAAGCGGCCAATCCATCTCACGATCAATGCAGATCTGGTGACACAGGCCAAGGCCTATACCGACAATCTCTCGGCCACCATGGAATCCCTGCTGGCCGAATACGTTGCCAGGCAGGAGGGCGCACAGCGTGAGCGCCAACGGCTTGCCGACGCCTGCGCCAGCGACTGGAACGCGGTCAACATCGCGGTGGGTTCGTTCGCAGACGAGCACTCGACGCTCTAGTGGCGCAATTCGACGTTCATCGCAACAAGGGAGCCTTGCGCG
This sequence comes from Delftia sp. GW456-R20, assembly GCF_001622915.1. Classification (NCBI taxonomy): domain Bacteria; kingdom Pseudomonadati; phylum Pseudomonadota; class Betaproteobacteria; order Burkholderiales; family Comamonadaceae; genus Delftia; species Delftia sp. GW456-R20. The sequence goes on from NZ_LWCN01000004.1 coordinate 3,758,065, forward strand.
ACTCGATTCCCTACGTCGTCGTGGTCCAGTCCTCGCTGTTTGACCGCTACCGCCGTCGCGTCGTGGTTCCACTGGTTCGGCAGAATCTGCTGCCGCGCGGCACTCCAACCGTGGGTGCGAGGATGAATCCTGTGTTTGTCATTGAAGGCGTGCCGGTCGTCCTGCATGCCCTGGACATGGTTTCAGTCGCCCTGGATCAATTGGGTGAAGTGGTGGCCTCACTGGAGCATGAAGGCCAAGCCATCGCCGATGCGCTGGACGAATTGCTGACCCGGTCCGGGGGCTGACCCAAGATCGTTTTCAAGGAGGCCAGGGCTTGGGCCCTGCCCTCCTCGGACTTCAGCCCGGGCACACGCCTCACTCCAGCGCCTTGCCCATGTCCTCCACCACCTTCTTGGCGTCGCCGAAGACCATCATGGTCTTGTCCATGTAGAACAGCTCGTTGTCCAGGCCCGCATAGCCGGCCGCCATGGAGCGCTTGTTGACGATCACCGTCTTGGCCTTGTAGGCCTCCAGGATGGGCATGCCGTAGATGGGGCTGCCCTTGACGTGTGCGGCGGGGTTCACCACGTCGTTGGCGCCCAGGATGATGGCCACGTCGGCCTGGCCGAACTCGCTGTTGATGTCCTCCATCTCGAAGACCTGGTCGTAGGGCACCTCGGCCTCGGCCAGCAGCACGTTCATGTGGCCGGGCATGCGGCCCGCCACCGGGTGGATGGCGTACTTCACCGTCACGCCGCGCTCGGTGAGCTTGTCGGCCAGCTCCTTGACCGCGTGCTGGGCACGCGCCACGGCCAGGCCGTAGCCGGGCACGATGACCACGGTCTCGGCATTGCCCAGGACGAAGGCCGCATCGTCGGCGCTGCCGCTTTTCACGTTGCGCTGCTGCTGGGAGCCTGCCGCCGCGCTGGTGGCCTCGCCGCCGAAGCCGCCCAGGATCACGCTGAAGAACGAGCGGTTCATGGCCTTGCACATGATGTAGCTCAGGATGGCGCCCGAGCTGCCCACCAGCGAACCCGCAATGATCAGCATGCTGTTGTTCAGCGAGAAGCCGATGCCCGCCGCCGCCCAGCCCGAGTAGCTGTTGAGCATGGACACGACCACCGGCATGTCCGCGCCGCCAATCGGAATGATCAGCAGCACGCCCAGCAGCAGGCCCAGGGCGATGACCAGCACGATGTCCATCCAGCTTTGGCTGTGCCAGAAGCCGAAGACGAAGAAGGCCGCTGCCAGCCCCAGCACGGCGTTGAGCGCATGCTGGCCCTTGAACTGCACGGGCGCGCCCTGGAACAGGCGGAACTTGTACTTGCCGCTGAGCTTGCCGAAGGCGATCACCGAGCCCGTGAAGGTCACGGCGCCGATGAAGGCGCCCAGTGCCAGCTCCACGCGGTTGCCGCCCGGGATGGCGCCGCCCTTGGCCGTGATGGCAAAGGCCCAGGGCTCGGCCACGGCGGCCACGGCGATGAACACCGCCGCCAGGCCGATCATGCTGTGCATGAAGGCGACCAATTCGGGCATCTTGGTCATCTCCACGCGCTGGGCCATGACCGCACCGGCCGTGCCGCCGACCAGCAGGCCCAGCAGCACCCAGCCCAGCCCCAATGCATTGCCGCCGGCCAGCTGCACGATGAGCGCCGCCGTGGTCAGCACGGCGATCACCATGCCGGCCATGCCGAACAGGTTGCCGCGTATGGAGGTGGTGGGGTGCGACAGCCCCTTGAGCGCCTGGATGAAGCAGACGCTGGCCACCAGGTAGAGCAATGTGACGAGGTTCATGCTCATGACTGGCCCTCCGCCTTGGCGTCCTTGGCCGGAGCGCTCTTGCGCTCTTTCTTGCGGAACATCTCCAGCATGCGCCGCGTGACCAGGAAGCCGCCGAACACGTTGACCGCGGCCAGCGCCACGGCCAGCACGCCCATGGTCTTGCCCAGGCCCGTTTCCGTGAGCGCCGCCGCCAGCATGGCGCCGACGATGACGATGGCCGAGATGGCATTGGTCACCGCCATCAGCGGCGTGTGCAGCGCGGGCGTGACGGTCCACACCACGTGGTAGCCCACGTAGATGGCCAGCACGAAGATGATGAGATGGATGATGGTGGGGGATACGGCTTCCATGTCATTTCCTCCGCAGCTGGCCTTCATGGGCCATCAGGCACGCGGCCACGATGTCGTCCTCCATGTCCACATGCAGGGCGCCATCCTTGTTGATGATGAGCTTGAGAAAATCGAGCACGTTGCGTGCATACAGGGCCGAGGCATCGGCCGCCACCATGGCGGGCAGGTTGGTCAGTCCCACGATGGTCACGCCATGCGTGACCACGGTCATGCCGGCCTGGGTCAGCGGGCAGTTGCCGCCGCGCTCTGCCGCCAGGTCCACGATGACGGCGCCGGGCTTCATGGCCTGCACCATCTCGGCCGTGACCAGCACGGGAGCGGGCCGGCCCGGGATCAGCGCCGTGGTGATGACCACGTCGGCCTGGGCCACGCGCTTGGCCACCTCGGCCTTCTGGCGGTCCAGCCAGCTTTGCGGCATGGGGCGCGCGTAGCCGCCCACGCCTTCGGCGGCCTCCTTTTCCTCGGCGGTCTCGTAGGGCACGTCGATGAACTTGCCGCCCAGGGATTCGACCTGCTCACGCACGCTGGGCCGCACATCGCTGGCCTCGATCACGGCGCCCAGGCGCTTGGCCGTGGCAATGGCCTGCAGGCCGGCCACGCCCACGCCCAGCACCACGACGCGCGCGGCCTTCACCGTGCCCGCCGCCGTCATCAGCATGGGAAAGAAGCGCTGGTACTGGTTGGCCGCAATCATCACGGCCTTGTAGCCGGCGATATTGGCCTGGCTGGACAGCACGTCCATGCTCTGCGCACGCGTGGTGCGCGGAGCCGCCTCCAGCGCATAGGCCGTGATGCCCGCATCGGCCAGGCGCTGCAGGCCTGCGGGCTGGAACGGGTCCAGCATGCCGACCAGCGTTGCGCCCTTGCGGATGCCGGGCAACTCGTCCTCCGAAGGGATACGGACCTTGAGCACCAGGTCGGCGCCCAGGGCGCCAGCCACATCGACGATCTCCGCGCCCGCTGCCTCGTACAAGGCATCGGGCACGCTGGCCGCCACTCCCGCCCCCGCCTGCACGCGCAGCACATGGCCTTGCGCACGCAGCTTCTTGACGGTCTCGGGGGTCGCAGCCACCCGGGTTTCTCCTGCCATGGTCTCGGCAGGCACGCCAATCAACATACCGGTTCTCCCTCGCGTGATGCCGGTACCCGCCCTGCATTGCGCAGGTGGCGGCCCGGCCCATCCTCGAAAAAATCCTTGCGTGCCTGCATCGGGGGCAGGCTGGCTTGGCGGCACGGCTAGCTTGTAACACGGCGGCGTTGCCGCAGCCACGGGGTCTGCCCGCGAGGCTGTCTCCTGTCCGTCACAGGACCTGGATTGCCACGAGATGACAGCCACATTAAATGATCGCCATCCACGGCCCGGCGGACCGCTGCCGTGTCCCAATGCGCCTTTGAACGACTGCAGCGGCGCATCCGCGCAGTGCGAAGGAATACACCATGGGACTCTTGCAAAGACTGTTCGGAAATCATTCGCGCGGCGGCCACCACGGCGGCGGCGCATACCGTGCCGCAGCCGTGGCGGCGGTCTGCCCCGGCTGCCGTGCATCCATTGCCGCCAGCTCGCGCTTTTGCCCGCAGTGTGGCGGCGCGGTGCTGCCGCAGGCCTGCAGGAACTGCAACGCCAGCCATCCGGCCGGCGCGCGGTTCTGCGGGCAATGCGGCCAGCCGACCACCTGACGGCGCAAGCGGGGCGGCCCTGCGCTGCCATCAGGGAAAGGAGCGGGAATAATGGGCGCTTTCGCCAGAAGCACCCACGCCGCCCATGCTCCAGTACCACACCATCCCCGTCACCGCCTTCCAGCAGAACTGCTCGCTGGTCTGGTGCGACCAGACCATGGAAGCCGCCGTCATCGACCCGGGCGGCGACCTGGAGCAGATCGGCTGGGAGATAGAGCGCCTGGGCCTGGCGCTCAAGGCCATCTGGCTCACGCACGCCCACATAGACCACGCAGGCGGCACGCGCGAGCTGGCCGATGCACAGCAGCTGCCCATCATCGGCCCCCATCCCGGCGACCAGTTCTGGATCGATGCGCTGCCCCAGCAGGGCGCCATGTTCGGCTTCCCGCATTCGGACCCCTTCACGCCCACGCGCTGGCTGCACGATGGCGACACGGTGAGCATCGGCCAGGAGACACTGCAGGTGCGCCACTGCCCCGGCCATACGCCCGGCCACGTGGTGTTTCATGCGCCGCAGATCGACCGCGCCTTCGTGGGAGACGTGCTGTTCGCGGGCAGCATCGGCCGCACCGACTTTCCCCAGGGCAACCACCAGCAGCTGATCGACAGCATCGTCCAGCGCCTGTGGCCCATGGGCGACCAAACCGTGTTCATCCCGGGCCACGGCCCCGAAAGCAGCTTCGGCCGCGAGCGCAAGAGCAACCCCTACGTGGGCGGGACCTGAGCCTGCAGCTGTCTCAGCCCAGCACCTCGATCCACCGATAGCCAAGGCGCACGCTGCCGCCCGCCTGCAGCTTGCGCAGCTCCTCGTTCACGCGCTGGCGCGAGGCGCCCACCACATGCGACAGATCGCCCTGCGATATGCGCAGCAGGGTGCGGCCACCGGGCAGGGGCTGGCCGTTCTCTGCCGCCAGAACCTGCAAGGTGGCCCAGACCCGGGCATGCAGCGTGTCCTCCGAACTGATGAAGATGGTGTCCAGCAGCCCGTTCACGCGCAGGCTCAGCAGGCGCGCCACAGCCAGGCATGCGGGCGCATCGCGCTCCAGGAAGTCCAGCAGCGGCTGGCGCGGCAGGACCAGCACCTCGACATCGCCATCGGCCACCAGGTCCACGGGCACAGGCGCATTGCCCAGCACCGAGCTGATGCCGGTGATCTCCCCGGCCTCCAGCCAGCGCGTCATGCGCTCGGTGCCGCCCACGGTGAAGGCCACCACACGAAAGCGCCCTGACAGCAGCACCAGCGCATGGTCGGCCGCATCGCCGCGCTTTTGCACGAACTGTCCATCGCGGTAGCGGCGCCTGGAGCCTATGGCCCGCAGCCCGCGGGCCGATGCGGCCGGCAATTCGGCCAGCAGGTCCACTCGATAGCGCTCGCTGCGCGTCTGCGCCAAAGACGTGTTGGGGGAACCGAGCTTGGTGTTCACCCGCCCATTGTCCCTTTCGCGGCAATTGGCGCATAGCACCGTCCTTGTAATCGGCCTCATACCCACACGTATGGAGCCCGCCCCATGATCCGCACCACGCTCGCCCTGGTATCCGCCTTCGTGTTCGCCCTGCTCTCGACCCAGGCAGCCCTGGCACAGACGCCCACGCTGCGTATCCAGGACTACCCCGGCATCGGCAATTTCCTGGTGCGCGTGGCCAACGCGCGGGGACTGTGCGAGAAGCACGGCATACGCTGCGAACTGCGCCCCATCCCGCAGGCGCCGCTGGCGCTGCAGACCTTGCTGGCCGGTGACCTCGAAGTGGCGTTTACGCCGCCCGAGGTGCTGCTTCAGGCGGTCAACAAGGGCGCCGACCTCAAGGTGATCGGCAGCGGCGCGAGCGCGCCGACGTTCTTCCTCATGGCCTCGTCGGCCCTGCCCACCCCGCATGCCGGCCAGGGCTATCCCGCCGTGATGCAGGACTTCAAGGGCCGGCGCATCGGCGTGACGGCGCGTGGCAGCGCGGCCGAGTTCCAGCTCGTGAGCCTGCTGCAGGGCGCGGGCATGAAGGCGGACGACGTCACCATCGTCGCCGTGGGCTCGCCCAATACCGCCTTTCCGGCGATTGCGCAAAAGCAGGTCGATGGCCTGATGCTGTTTTCGCCCATGGACGGCTTTTGCGAGGTCAGCCAGGCCTGCCGCATCGTCGTCGATCCGCGCAGGGGCCAGGGTCCCGCCGAGGTGGTGGACACCAACGGCGCCGGCGTGCTGCAGGTGGTGCGCGCCGACTTCCTGCGCAAGAACGCCCCGGCCGTGGAGGGCTTGCGCCGCGCCATGAACGAGGCGGCCGACTATGCCCGCGAACCGGCCCATTTCGATGCATTGCTCAAAGTCGCGCAGGACAGTTTCCGCATCAACACGCCCGGCGGCGACCGGATCCTGGAAGTGGCGCTGCGCAATGCCATTCCTTCCATGCAGTTCGCAGTGGACCCCAAGGCCCTGCAACATGCCGCGCGCTACCTGCAGCGCACGGGACAGATCGACAAGCTGATCGACTCCGCGCCCCTGCTGGCGCAGTGAAGGGGGAGCCGCACCATGACTCCCAATGGATCACGCCTTCCGCCGCCGCAGGCCATTGCCGCCGACGGCCTGCAGCTGAGCTTCGACGGCCGCACGCAGGTGCTGGACAACATTGCGCTGCAGGTGGCCGAGGGCGAATTCGTCTCGCTGGTCGGGCCCAGCGGCTGCGGCAAGACCAGCCTGCTCAACCTCTGCGCGGGCCTGGTGGCCCACACCGGCGCCGGCACGCTGCGCGTGCTGGGCGAGGCACCGCGCCTGGGCAGTTCCCGCGTGGGCTACATGCTGGCGCGCGACAGCCTGCTGCCCTGGTGCACGGCGCTGGAGAACGCCGCCTTCGGCGCGCGCGTGCGCGGCGTCGGCACGGCCGACAGCACGGAGCGCGCACTGCGCATGCTGCAGGAGGTGGGCCTGGCCGACCATGCGCAGGCCCTGCCCAAGGCCTTGTCCCACGGCATGCGCCAGCGCACGGCGCTGGCGCGCACCTTTGCGCTGGACGCGCAGCTGCTGCTGATGGACGAGCCCTTCGGCGCCCTGGACGCGCAGACCAAGCTGCAGCTGCAGGACCTGCTGCTGCGCCTGTGCCAGCAGCACCGCCACAGCGTGCTGTTCGTGACCCATGACCTGGCCGAGGCCGTGGCCGTCTCCGACCGCGTGGTGGTGATGTCCTCGCGACCGGGCCGCATCATCGCCGACCTGACCATAGACCTGCCGCGCCCGCGCTCCATCCGCGACCTGCAGAAGTCGCCGCGCTTCCATGAACTCTATGCGGCCCTGTGGTCGCAGCTCGAATCGGGATGGGTACACCATGAAGGCTGACCGTCTGCAATGGCTGGCGCTGCATGCGCTGTTCATCTGTCTCGTGCTGGGACTGGCCGAATGGGCCGCCGCGCGCCGCTGGCTGGACCCCACCTTCTTCGGCCAGCCCAGCGGCGTGGCCGCCTATCTCTGGAACCATGCGGGCACGGCCCGGTTCTGGTCCGACCTGGGCTGGACGCTGGCCGCCGTGGCCTGCTCCTTCGTGCTGGGCAGCGTGGCCGCCTTCGCCACGGGGCTGGCCTTCGTGCGCTGGCCGGCCATCGAACGCTTTGCGGAGCCCTACTTCAACGCGCTGAACGTGATGCCGCGCATCGCGCTGGCGCCGCTGTTCATCCTGTGGTTCGGGCTGGGGCTGGGCAGCAAGATCGCCGTGGGCTGCTCGCTGACCTTCTTCATCGTGCTGTCGGCCACGGTGGCAGGCATGCGGGGCGTCAGCCAGGACCATGTGACGCTGTGCCGCACCCTGGGCGCCAGCGCCGCCACCACCTTCTTCGAGGTCACGCTGCCCGGCGCCGTCCCGGTGATCTTCTCGGGCCTGCGGCTGGGTTTGATCTATGCCCTGCTGGGCGTGGTGGGCACCGAGATCATCGCCAGCGAAAAGGGGCTGGGCCAGACCCTGGCCTACCTGGGCTCCACCTTCGACATCAATGGCGTCATGGCGCTGCTGCTGGTGCTGGCCCTGCTGGGCGTGGGCATGGTGCGCTTCATGTCCTGGGCCGAGAGGCGGCTGCTGCACTGGCAGTGAGCCCGCCAGCCCTCTCTCCCCACCTTCCTCCCGCTTCCTCCCCTTCCATCCGTTCCTCCAAGGAGTACCCCCATGGCCAATGCCGCCCCCATGCAGCTGATCGACATCGACGCCCGCTACCACCACATCCGACCCGTGCCGCGCATGCCCAACTTCGCGGCCTGGATCGAGGGCGTGGACCTGACCCGGCCCCTGTCCCCCGAGGTGCAGGCGGAACTGCGACAGGCCCTGTACGACTTCGAGGTCATCTTCTTCCGTCCCCAGGCCATCACGGCCGAGCAGCATGTGGCGCTGGCGCAGGTGTTCGGCCCGCTGTCCAAGGGCTCGTACTTCGAGCGCAAGAGCGGCATGCCCGACGTGGAGATGATCATCTCCGACAAGGACCGCCCGCCCGCCATAGACAACTGGCACACCGACATCAGCTGGAAGCAGCAGCCGCCGCTGGGCACCGTGATCCAGATCGTGACCACGCCGCCGGCCGGCGGCAACACCTGCTGGACCAGCACCAGCAAGGCCTATGACTGGCTCTCGCCCGGCATGCAGCAGTACCTGGAAGGCCTGCAGGCGGTCCATACCTGGGAGGAATCGGGCTTCCGGGAATACCTGGGCCGCAAGGGCGAGGAGGCGCTGTTCGAGGCGCTGCGCCAGTTCAAGCCCGTGACGCATCCCGTGGTGCGCACCAACCCCGATTCAGGCCGCAAGTGCATCTTCGTCAATGCCGATTTCACGCGCCACATCACGGGCGTGGACCGGCACGAGGCGCGCGGCGTGCTCGCCTTCCTGCTGGACTGGCTGAAGAAGCCGGAGTTCATGGTGCATCATCAATGGGACGCGGGCGGCATCGCCATCTGGGACAACCGCAGCACGCAGCACTATGCTGTGGCCGACTACTGGCCCCACTACCGCGTGAACCAGCGCGTCACCTTCGACACCCCTTCCACCCAATGACAACGAGACACGGAGACAGCTTCATGAGCACGCAAGAGCACCTGCAGTTCTATATCGACGGCCAATGGGTTCCCCCGGCGGTGCCGCGCACGCTGGATGTGATCAATCCGTCCACCGAGGAGGTGGCGGCCCGCATCAGCATGGGCTCGGCCGCCGATGTCGATGCAGCCGTGGCCGCCGCACGCCGCGCGTTCGACGGCTTCTCGCAGACCACGCGCGACGAGCGGCTGGCCCTGCTGGACAAGGTGCTGGCGGTCTACATGCGCCGCATCGACGAGGTGGCGCAGACCATCTCGCTGGAGATGGGCGCGCCGCTGTGGCTGTCGCGCGCGGCCCAGGCCACCGTGGGCGCGGGGCACCTGAAGCAGACCCTGCAGGTGCTCAAGGAATTCGAGTTCGAGAGCGTGCGCGGCACCACCGGCATCGTGCATGAGCCCGTGGGCGTGGTGGGCATGATCACGCCCTGGAACTGGCCCATCAACCAGATCATGTGCAAGGTGGCACCGGCCCTGGCGGCGGGCTGCACCATGGTGCTCAAGCCCTCGGAGATCGCGCCGCTCAATGCCATCCTGGTGGCCGAGATCCTGCACGAAGCGGGCGTGCCGGCCGGCGTGTTCAACCTGGTCAACGGCGACGGCCCCTCGGTGGGCGAGGCCATGTCCGTGCACCCCGGCATCGACATGATGACCTTCACGGGCTCCACGCGCGCGGGCATTGCCGTGGCCAAGGCCTCGGCCGATACCGTCAAGCGCGTGACGCAGGAGCTGGGCGGCAAGTCGGCCAACATCGTGCTGGACGACGCCGACATCGAAAAAGCCGTGGCCCAGGGCGTGAACGCCTGCTTCACCAATTCGGGCCAGAGCTGCAACGCACCCACGCGCATGTTCGTGCCGCGCGCCCTGCATGCGCGCGCCGTGGCAGCCGCCAAGGCCGCTGCCGAGGGCGTGAAGGTGGGCGATGCACTGGCCGACACCGGCGCCATGCACATGGGCCCCGTGGTCAGCGAGGCGCAGTTCCGCAAGATCCAGGGCCTGATTGAGGCCGGCATCGCCGAAGGCGCCACCCTGGTGGCCGGCGGCACGGGCCGCCCCGAGGGCGTTGCGCGCGGCTACTTCGTGCGGCCCACGGTGTTCGCCGACGTGCGCAACGACATGACCATTGCGCGCGAGGAAATCTTCGGCCCCGTGCTGGTCATCCTGCCCTACGACACGGAGGAGGAGGCCATCGCCCAGGCCAACGACACGCCCTACGGCCTGTCGGGCTATGTGCAGTCCGGCAGCCTGGAGCGGGCACGCCGTGTGGCCTCGCGCCTGCGCACCGGCATGGTCCACCTCAACGGCGCGGGGCCGGACTTCGGCGCGCCGTTCGGCGGCTACAAGCAGTCAGGCACGGGCCGGGAATGGGGCGAGCACGGCTTCAAGGAGTACCTTGAAGTGAAAGCCGTGATGGGCTACCAACCCAAGCAAAAAATCACCACCCCCTGAGTCGCTACGCGCCTTCCCCCTCTCTACTCGCTGCGCGAGGGAGGGGGACGACACCCTCGGTGCGGGGCGGCCCTTCCTCGGTGTCCCTGATCTTTGGCCGCGCCAGTTTCAAACACTGCGCCCAAAAAGCTGCCCGGTCTTAGCTTGCTGGCACGCCTACCCGCGCCGTGCGGCCTCGTAGAGGCCTTCCACGCGCGGGATGTTGCGCTCCAGCTCGCGGATGCGCTCGGGGCCTGCGGGGTGGGTGGACAGGAATTCCAGGCCGCCACGGTCGCCCGTGGCCTGGCCCATCTTGCGCCACAGCGAGACCGAGGCCTGGGGGTTGTAGCCGGCGCGCGCGGCCAGCTCCAGGCCCACGAGGTCGGCCTCGCTCTCGTCGCCTCGGCTGAATTTCAGCGACAGCAGCTGGCCGCCCAGGCGGGCCGCCGCATTGCCCAGGTCGCCCAGGCCCAGCAATTGGGCGCCCAGCGAGATGCCGATGCTGGTGGCCTGGTTCTTGGCCAACTGCTCGCGCGAGTGCTCGCGCAGCGCATGGGCCATTTCGTGGCCCATGATCATGGCGATCTCGTCGTCGGTCAGCTGCAGCTGGTCGATGATGCCGGTGTAGAAGGCGATCTTGCCGCCCGGCATGCAAAAGGCGTTGATCTCCTTGCTGCCGATCAGATTCACCTCCCAGCGCCAGGCATTGGCACGCGGGTTCCATTGGGCTGTGTACGGAATCAGCCGCCGGGCAATGGCGCGCAGCCGCTGCAGCTGCGGGTTGCTGTCGCCAGCCAGCGCGCCCTGGGCGCGGGCCTTGGCCAGCAGTTGCTGGTACTGGTCGGTGGCGGCGCCTTCCAGCGTCTCGGCCGGCACCAGCTTGCGCAGGCCCGAGGCACCGCCTACCTGCACCTGTGCCGCCACCGGCGCCGTGGCCAGGCCCATGGCCGCCGCGCTGCCGGCCAGCAAGAAACCGCGACGCGCGCGCCAGGGCGCGCAGGCACAGCCCCAGGCGGACGGGGCACAGGGCTCGGAAGAGAGATGGGATGGCTGCTGCATGCCGCCAAGTCTAGCGGCCATGCATGCCCGAAACATGCGGAGAACAGCGCATCGTGAAGAGCGGCGCCGGCCTACAAAGAGTTACGCCATCTGCGCGGCCATCACGGCCCGCTGCGCCCGCATCTCGGCGCCGATCACCAGCATCAGCCCGGCCAGCACGGCCAGCAGCCCCAGCCACGATTGCAGCGGCTGCCGCTCGCCCACGACCCACACCGCCAGCACGAAGGCCGCCACGGGCTCGATCAGGCTCAGCGTCACGCCCGTGGGTCCCGAGATGCTGCGAAGCCCGATGGAAAACAGCATGTGCGCCAGGCCCGACACCACCACGCCCAGGTAGACCACCACCAGCACGGCCGCCAGGCTCCACTGCGGCAGGCCGCTTTGCACCAGCGCAATCGGCACCGCCATGCAGGCCGCCCCGGTGAAGACATAGAAATTCACCACGCGCGGCGACATGTGGGTGACCAGGCGCTTGTTGATCAGCGCATAGCCCGCGTACGACAGCCCCGCCAGCAGGCACAGGGCCAGGCCGCTCCAGGACAGCGTGGCGCCGCCCCGGGCCATCACCATGGCCGCACCTCCCGCCACGCTCACCAGCGTGCCGGCCCACCACAGGGCAGACAGGGGCGCGCGCAGCACCAGCGCCTGCATCAGCCCGGCCCAGATGGGGCCGCTGCCAATGGCCACGGCCGTGCCCACGGCCACGCCCGTGAGCGTCACGCCCTCGTAGAAAAAGATGCTGTAGCCGCCGATTCCCATGGATGCCAGCACGAACCAGGCCGGGCGCAGTCCCAGGTGCACCGGGTTGGGCAGCAGCGGCTGGACGGGTGCCCCGCCCTGCCCGGCCCGCCCGGCCCGCCCGCGCAGCCTCCAATGGGAAACCGCCAGCAGCACGCCCAGAAACAGGCTGGAAACCGCCAGCTGCGCGGCGCCCACCCAGAACGGCGACAGCCCGCCTGCGCCCAGGCTTTGCGCCGTGCCTGTCGTGCCCCAGAGCACGGCGGCCACCGAAACGAAGGCGATGCCGACGGCCGAGGAAGAAGCGGAAGAATTGCGAACCATGGCGCCATGTTGCGCCGGGCGCGGCCGGGCATTTGTCGAGAAACGCTCGTAGTCCGGAGGACTGTGAACGGGCTAGCCGCGCAGTTGCCGCGCCGTCATGCCCCGGTCGCGCCGCAGCGCATAGGCCAGCGCGCTGGCCGAGGCATAGCCGCAGCGCAGCGCCGTGGCCTCCAGGGGCAGGCCCCGCGCCAGCCCGCGCTCGGCCGCATCCAGGCGCAGGCCGCGCAGCCAGGCCTGGGGCGGCTGGCCCGCCAGCTCCACGAAGCGCGCGTGAAAGCGCTGGGCGCTCATGTGGCACAGGGCGGCCAGCCGGGCCGTGGGCCAGTCCTCGTGCAGTGCGGCCTGCACCTGCGCGGCCAGCCCTTGCAGGTCCAGCCCCCGGCGCGCCAGCAGGCCGGGCGCCTGCAGCACCTGGGCCAGCTGCTCTGTGGCCGGGCCTTCCGACTCCCGGCCGCGCAGGGCCGGTGGCACGGAAAAGCGTCGCATCCGGTCCAGCCCCGGGCCGCTGGGCGCATCGATGACGAACACGCGCGAGCGCGGCGCCGCCAGGTAGCCGTGGTCCACGCCGGCGGGGATGAGCATGCCGCTGACGGCGTCCACAAAGGCGCTGCGCCCGCCCACCTCCAGCTCCATGCGGCCCTGCAGGGCATAGAGGATCTGCGCATGGCCGTGGGCATGGGCCTGGTGCTCGCCGCTGTAGCTGCGCACCGAGCTGTGCGGCGCGAAGGCGGTATCGGTGGCATCGGCCGCGCCGTCTTGCGCGGCGGCATCGCTGTGGAGGGAAGAGAGGGTGTAGGCCATGGCGGCATCCTGTGCCCGCGATGGTAGCGCGCGCCAGTCCGCGCCACCATGGGCCCGATAATGGCCGCAGCCTGCCGCAGCACAACATGACCGAGCCGTCCACCACCACCCCCTCCGCCCCCTCCACCGCCGCCGAAACGCCCCGCCGCAGCTGGGGCCAGACCCTGCGCGTCTATGCCGAGCCGGCCAGCCTGCGCATGCTGGCCCTGGGTTTTTCGGCAGGCCTGCCGCTGCTGCTGGTGCTGGGCACGTTGTCGTTCTGGCTGCGCGAGGCCGGCGTGGACCGCACCACCATCGGCTACCTGAGCTGGGTGGGCCTAGCCTATGCCTTCAAGTGGGTCTGGTCGCCGCTGGTGGACCGCATGCCGCTGCCGCTGCTCACGCGCTGGCTGGGGCGGCGGCGCGGCTGGCTGCTGTTCGCGCAGATGCTCATCGTCGCCGGGCTGTGCGGCATGGCGTTCAATGATCCGCGCGTCTCGCTCACGCCGCTGGTGTGGTGCGCGCTGGCCGTGGCCTTCGGCTCGGCCACGCAGGACATTGCGCTGGACGCCTACCGCATCGAATCTGCCGACACCGAGCGCCAGGCCGCGCTGGCCGCCACCTACCAGACCGGCTACCGGCTGGCCATGATCTGGGCCGGCGCCGGCGTGCTGTGGCTGGCCGCCCGCGCCGAGGTGGCGGGCACGGCGGGCTACCAGAGCGGCGCCTGGCAGGTGGCCTACCTGGCCATGGCCGCCTCCATGGCCGTGGGCATGCTGACCGTGCTGCTCTCGCCGGAACCGGTGCCACGCCCGCTGGCGCCTGCCCGCAACGCGGCCGAGTGGCTGCACAGCGCGCTGGTCGAGCCCTTCGCCGACTTCCTGGGCCGCTACCGCTGGCAGGCGCTGCTGGTGCTGGGCCTGATCGCCATCTACCGCATCAGCGACGTGGTCATGGGCATCATGGCCAACCCCTTCTACGTGGACATGGGCTTCACCAAGGACGAGGTGGCCGCCGTGACCAAGGTCTACGGCGTGATCATGACGCTGGCGGGCGCCTTCCTGGGCGGGGCGCTGGCCATGCGCTGGGGCGTGATGCGCGTGCTGATGCTGGGCGCCGCGCTGTCGGCCGCCACCAACCTGCTGTTCGCCTGGCTGGCCACGCGCGGCCATGACGTGAATGCGCTGGTCTGGGTGGTGAGCGCGGACAACCTGGCCGGAGGCATCGCCTCGGCGGCCTTCATCGCCTACCTGTCGGGGCTGACCAATGTGCAGTACTCGGCCACGCAGTACGCGCTGTTCAGCTCCATGATGCTGCTGGCGCCCAAGTGGCTGGCCGGCTTCTCGGGCGCCTTTGTCGATGCGCATGGCTACGTGAGCTTCTTCCAGGCCACGGCCCTGCTGGGCCTGCCCGTGCTGGTGCTGATCGCGCTGGCCTCGCGCGTGCATGCGGTGCGGCCCGCGCAACGCGGCAGCTGAGCGGCTGTCCGCAGGCTGCGCTGTTTTACCGAACTTTACGCAAGCGACAAGCACGGCTGACGGGGCGCTGCGAGCATCGTCGCAATACGACGCCAGGCCCCAGCATGAATACACTGCCCTCCATGAGTACGCACCATCTTCTGATGATCGAAGACGACACCCGCCTCGCGCAGATGGTGGGTGACTACCTGGGCAACAACGGCCTGCAGGTCACGCACATGGGTGATGCCCGCAGCGGCCTGGAGCAGCTGCAGCCCGCCGACGGCGTGCCGGGCGCCGACCTGCCCGACCTCGTCATCCTCGACCTCATGCTGCCCGACATGGACGGCCTGGAGGTCTGCCGGCGCATCCGCGCCCTGCCCGGCCCCGCAGCCCAGGTGCCGGTGCTGATGCTCACGGCCAAGGGAGACCCCATGGACCGCATCATCGGCCTGGAGATCGGCGCCGACGACTACCTGCCCAAGCCCTTTGAGCCGCGCGAGCTGCTGGCGCGCATCCGCGCCATCCTGCGCCGGCGCGGCGGCGGCGGCGAGGGCTCGGCCGCAGGCCAGCCGACCACGGCACTGCGCTTCGGCAGCCTGGAGATCGACCGCGACGCGCGCAGCGTCACCGTGGCGGGCCAGCCCTGCGAGCTGACCTCCTACCAGTTCGACCTGCTGGTCACGCTGGCCGAGCGCGCGGGCCGCGTGCTCACGCGCGACCAGATCATGGAGGCCGTGCGCGGCCGCGAGCTGGAGGCCTTCGACCGCTCCATCGACGTGCACATGGGCCGCATCCGCGCCGCTATCGAGGCCGACCCCAAGGCGCCCAAGCGCATCCTCACGGTGCGCGGTGTGGGCTACGTCTTCGCCAAACAACAAGACTAGCCAAGCGAATGAAGCTGCTGTCCCTCTTCTCCCAGCGCCTGTACCTGCGCATCTGGCTGGCCGTGGTGGGCGGCGTGGCCGTGCTCACGTTGACGGTGGCCTGGGCCTGGCAGATCGCGGCCGAGCAGAACGCGCAGAACGTGCAAAGCGCCAGTTCGCCGCCCTCGCGCGACGTGGCCATGCGCGACGGCCAGGGCAACGTGATCGCCCAGGGCCGTGCGCGGCGCCTGCCCGGCCCGCCCGAGGAGGGGCTGCGCTTCGAGATCGAAGGCACGGACGGCCAGACCTACATGCTGCACATGGCGCCGCGCCCGCCGCGCGGCGACCGCCCGCCGCACGACGGTGCCGCCGCCTTCTGGCTGCGCCCGCCCTTTGGCTTTCTGTGGCTGCTGGGCCTGGTGGGCGTGGCCGTGGCCGTGGGCGTGTTCCCCATCATCCGCCGCCTGCTCAAGCGGCTGGAGAACCTGCAGCGCGGCGTCAAGCGCTTTGGCGAGGGCGACCTGTCGGTGCGCGTGCCCGAGCACGGCAGCGACGAGGTGGCCGACCTGGCCCACCAGTTCAACGCCGCCGCCGCGCGCATCGAGACCCTGGTGACCTCGCACAAATCGCTGCTGGCCAATGCCTCGCACGAGCTGCGCTCGCCGCTGACGCGCATCCGCATGGGACTGGAATTCATGGGCGACGACCCGGCCAGCGCCCGCGCGCGCGCCGAGATCCAGCGCAACATCAGCGAGCTGGACCAGCTTGTGGACGAGATCCTGCTGGCCAGCCGGCTGGAGACCTATGAGGGCGACGTGGGCACGATCGAGCCCGTGGACCTGATCGGCCTGGCCGCCGAGGAATGCGCGCGCGTGGATGCCGACCTGGACCTGCAGTCCACCGACGCGCTGGAAGTGCCCGGCATCTCCAAGCTGCTGCGCCGTGCCGTGCGCAACCTGCTGGAGAACGCGCGCCGCTACAGCCAGGGCGCCATCACGCTGGAGCTGGCGCGCCAGGACGCCATGGCCGAGATCCGCATCTGCGACCATGGCCCCGGCGTGGCGCCGGCCCACCGCGAGCGCATCTTCGAGAAGTTCTTCCGCCTGCCCGGCGCCAGCGAGCGCTCGGGCGGCGTGGGCCTGGGCCTGGCCCTGGTGCGCTCCATCGCCCAGCGCCACGGCGGCAGCGTGCACTGCGAAGGCCGCGCCGACGGCCAGCCGGGCGCCTGCTTCGTGCTGCGGCTGCCGCTGGCCTGAGCTGCCGCCTGCGGCTCAGCCGCGCCGGTGCTGCCACTCCACACGTTCCACAAGATCCCTGAGCAGGTCGAAATGCCAGCGGGTGCGCTTGAGCAGGCGGCCGTAGCGCGAGCGGGGGAAGCGGTAGGCGCCATCGGCCAGCTCGATGGCGCAGGACGCCAGGTGCCACTGCTGCTCGAACGCCTGGTGGCTGTCCGGCGGGTCGGCGCGCATGCGGCGTATGTGCGCCAGCGCCAGCTCCACCGCGCATTCCACGTCGAACTGGCGGGCCTTGCGGTCGGGCTTTTTGCCACAGACCTCGGCCAGGGTGACCAGCCGCCCCTCGATGACGACCAGACAGACATGCATGGCCTGCCACGCGCTGGGCCAGTCGGAAGGCCTTGCGGCTTGCGACCGCTTGGGCAACGGCTGCGCCTGCACTGCCGCACAGGCAGTGTTTTTGGGGGATGTCATGGGGTCAGCCCTCCTGATAGAGAAGAGGGCCGGAAGGGGCAAGCGCAGCGCTGGGGCTGGCAAGGATGGGGAGGGTCATGGTCTGTTTTCCTACGAGATCACAGAAAACCACCGGTTGAGTTTCTACGCACAACAGGTGGGCGTGGTGGTTAGAAACACGTCCGTAGCCGTGCGGGCGTCCTTGCGGATAGCCCCCACCACGCCCGAAACCATGCGGACAGGCGCAAGCAAATGCGCCAATCCGACGAGATAAGGCATGACAAAGCCCCGCTTTAAGGTGGGGGCTGCAACCTCACGGAAGGTGTTTCTACGCACCGGGCCTTTCGGCTTGCGGCCAGTTTAACGGGGCCGGGGCGGGCCGGCCAGCCGAGCCCTGGCAGCCATACCCGTTTGATCGCTGGCCGTGCGGTGCGTGCAGTGCTCGGCGGCGGATCAGCCAAGCGTTTTTGTCCTCGAGTACACCCTCAGATTCCGGCTTTCGCCAAACCCATGCCGCTCCAAAAGCTGGGCGGCCTGGGGATTGAGGGCCTCTGCATAAATGGTGGTGTGGCCAATATCCTGCAGGAATTTCTGCATGAGGAGCCTGCCGATACCCCGCCGCTGCAGTCCGGGGTCCACGACGATTTCACTGAGGTGCGTGACCATGGCGCCGTCGGTGAAGCCGCGCAGGAAGCCGACAGCACCGCTGGTGGTCGTCGCCAGCAGGTAGTAGGAGGCACTGAACATCTGCCGAAGCAGGCCTTCCGGATAGCTGCTGCCCCAGCCATTGGAGACGTATATCTTCTCTATATCTTTGAAATACGCATCGATATTGTCCTGGCGCTTCAGGATGGCGTAGTCCTGGTGCATATGCACCTCCCCCATTCAAACGCAATGCCACGATGATGGCTCATCGAATCGGGCACATCGGCGCGGACGGCTCTGACTCGCCATGGAAGGCGATGAGCGGGACTCAGCCCCGCAGGTAGCGGTCGGCGATGCTGCCGGGCACGTAGAGGCCGCGCTCCAGGTAGAAGTCCAGCTTCTTGCGGTCGGGCGCGCGCAGCTTGATGAGCGGCACGGGCGCCTGTTCGGCGCGCGAGAACATCAGGCGGATCTTGAGCGGGGTGCGGCCCCAGTTACCCTGCACGTGCAGGAAGAAGGGGCCGTCCTCGGCCTTGGCCAGCCGCAGGCGGTAGCTGCCGCCGGCGCGCAGCACGCGCTGCATGGCCAGGTGCATGCTCAGGTAGGCGGGCATGTCGATGCCCTGGCGCAGTTGCTCGTAATCGCCGGCCTGCTGGAGCTGGGCGATATAGGCCTCGCCCGTCTGCGGCAGGACCTGTTCCACGTATTCCTTGTGCAAGGCCGCGATGAAGGCGCTGCCCGGGGGCGCGGCCATGAGCCAGTTCTCGACCACGGGCACCTGCGGGTCGCGGGTGTAGCGCTCCAGGTAGTAGGCAACGAGGTCGGCGCCGCTGCGCTGCTGCTGCTCCAGCAGCCAGTCCAGCGGCTCGGTGAGGATGGTGCTGGCATCCAGCCAGATGCCGCCGTGGCGGTGCAGCAATTCCAGGCGCAGCCAGTCCGAGCGCTTGGCCACGGGCAGCTGCTGCAGGTTGCCGGGCAGTTGCGGCACGTACTGCGGCAGTTGCGCGTCGTTGAGGATGCGCAGGCTGTAGCCGGGGTTCAGGCGGGCCCAATTGTCAAAGCAGCGCTGTATGAGCAGCGGCACCGAGTCGCCGTTCCAGTAGGCCCAGATGATGCGGGGAATGGGCGTGGAGACGGGCACGGGCGCCGCAGGCCCGATGTCATGGCTGCGGAAGTCGGGCGCGGGGCCCTGCTCCAGGCGGCGTGCGAAGGTGGCGTAGAAGCGGCGCATGCCGGCCGCCAGCCACAGCTCGCCCCGGGTTTTCAGTTTCAGGCCGCTCATGCGTGGGCTCCCGGTGTTCCCAGTTGCTGCGCGCGGCGCTCCCAGCTGCGCAGCTTCCATGCGCGCAGCCACCAGCCGCGCCGCAGATAGGCCTGGCGCAGGGCGGGCAGGGACAGCGGCGAGATGCGGCCGAAGTCCGCCAGGAACTGCTGCGCCAGCGCCTGCCGCTGCGCGGGCGGCATGTCCCGCTGCCGGTCAAGAAAGCGCAGGGCGCCGATGAGGTTGCGCGCGGCCTGGTGCGCCCAGGCGAAGTGCAGGCGCCCGTCGTTGCGCAGCGCATCATCCTGCAGGGCTTGCACGGCCTGCGCCAGGGGCCACAGGGCGGCGGACTGGTCTGCCGCCTTGGCAGGCGTCATGGACGCGAGGATGGAGTTGGCACGCTGCCGGTAGGCCACCCAGGGCTGGGGGTGGTAGTAGAAGCTGCTGCAGCGCAGCGCCATCTGCGGCATGGTCATCATGTCTTCGAAGTAGCGGCCTGCAGGAAAGCGCAGGCCGGCATCCCACAGGCTGCGGCGCGAGATCTTGGACCAGGCATGCAGCTGCCCCGTGCGCAGCAGGCCGGCCAGCAGGGCGCCCCGGTCCTGCGAGCGCTGCAGCGTGGGGCCCTGGAAGCTGTGCCGGTGCGCCTCGCCGCGCAGGCGGTGCTTGAGGCGCGGGGCCTCGCGCCAGACGGAGAAGTCGCAGAGCACGGCATCGGGCGCATGTTGTTTCACGATGGCCGACAGCCCGGCAATCGCGCCGGGCAGCAGCTTGTCGTCGGAGTCCAAAAACCAC
Source organism: Delftia sp. GW456-R20 (assembly GCF_001622915.1). NCBI lineage: Bacteria > Pseudomonadati > Pseudomonadota > Betaproteobacteria > Burkholderiales > Comamonadaceae > Delftia > Delftia sp. GW456-R20. The sequence goes on from NZ_LWCN01000004.1 coordinate 3,777,945, forward strand.
AGGTAGTCGCCCGTGGCTGCCTCGATCATGGTGTTGCGCGCCGCGCTCAGGCCGGCGTTGCGCTCGTGCTGCATGAGCTGCAGGCGGCCGGGCCAGCGCTGGTCCAGCTGCTGCATCAGGGCCCAGGAGCCATCGGTGGAGCAGTCGTCCAGCACCAGCACCTGCACGCCGGCATCGGCCTGGTCCATGACGGACTGCAGGCATTCCTCCAGGTAGGGCAGCACGTTGTAGACGGGCACCAGGATGCTGAGCCAGGTCACGGACGCTCCCCCTGCAGCAGGCGGGCGAACAGGTCTTCGTACTGGCCGGTCATGCGCTGCAGGCTGTAGTGCGACAGGGCTTCCTGCCGCGCTGTGGCGGCCATGCGCACGGCGGCCTCGTCATCCTGCAGCGCCTGCTGCAGGGCGTCGGCCAGCGATTCAGGGTCGGCGTGCCCGGCCAGCAGGCCGTTGTCGCCGGGCCGCACCACTTCCTGCACGCCCACCACGCGGCTGCCCACCACCACGCAGCCCGCCGCCATGCCTTCCAGCAGGGACAGGGGCATGCCCTCGTAGTGCGTGGACAGCACGCAGACGCGGTGCGCACGCAGCAGGCCGGGCACGTCGTTGCACATGCCGATGAATTGCACCTGGTCCTGCAGACCCAGCTCGGCGCTGAGCCGCTGCGCCGCCTGCTGGGCGCGCGCCTTGCCGCCGCCGGCCAGGGTCAGCGTGGGCTTGAGGCCGCGCTGGCGCAGCACGGCCAGCGCGCGCAGCAAGGTGGCATGGTCCTTTTGCCGCGCAAAGCGCGCGGCCATGACGATGTCCGGGCGGCGCTGCAGCAAGGGGGGAGGCTCCTGCAGATAGGGCTCGGGCCGGATGCCGTTGCTGATGGCCATCAGCTTGGCGGCAGGAAAGCCGCGGTCCTGCAGGCTCTGGCGCACGCCTTCGGAGCAGCCGACGATGGCGGCCGTGCGCTCGGTCAGCCACAGGGCCTGCGCCAGCCGCCAGCGCGTGTAGCGCTCGCGCGAGTTGTGTTCCACATGCACCAGGCAGGGCACGCCGGCCCACAGCGCGGCAAAGCGGCCCCAGAGGTGGTCGCTGAACCCATGGGCGACCACGATGTCTGGCCGAAAATCCAGGCAGATGCGGCGCAGTTGCCAGACGGTGGCGGCATGGGACCAGCCGGCGACCACGTCGACATCGATGCCGCCGTCGCGCAGCTTCTGCACGCGTTCATCGGAGGTATTGCGCTTGCGCCGAAGCACCAGCCGGGCGTCGAAGCGGCCCGACGCGCGGTGCGCCGACACCAGATCCACCGCCACCTGGGTGGCACCCGAGAAGCCGCCCGTCACGAAGTGCAGCACCCGGGGCCGGGCGGTGGTGGCGCGCTCCGTCACCGCACGGCTCCGCTGGCCCTTTCCAGGCCATGCAGCGATGACCACAGGGCCACCACGAGGAAGACGAAGAAGACGATGCCGCTGTTGTGCACGAAAAATTGCTGTGACATGCCGAACGCCAGGTACATGGCTGGCATCAGGCTGCCCAGGATACGCAGCAGCAGGGCCTCGCGCCAGGGGGTGCTGTCCGCAGGCCACAGCGCCATGCGCCGCCGCGAGGGCCAGAACAGCCACAGCAGCGAGATGAACAGCGCTGCCTGCAGCAGAACGCCCGGCACGCCGAGCTTGACCCAGATGTCCAGGAAGTCGTTGTGGATGAAGTTGTATTCGCGGATGGACTGGCCATAGCTGCCGGCGTCCACGCGCCGGTGCATCTCGTCCACATAGCCCTGCATGCCCCAGCCCAGCAGAGGCTTCTCGCCGATCATCTGCACGGCCAGCCGGTACTGCTCCAGCCGGGTGCCCAGCGAGGTGTTGGAGTTGCCGGCATGAAGGTAGGTGCTCACATCCAGGTAGACCTCATCCACGCGCTCGCTGACGCGCGGGATGAAGGCCATCACGGTGGCCAGCGCCACCACAATTGCAGCGCAGCCCAGCAACAGGCGCCCGAAGTACTGCGGGCGGTACATGCGCACCAGCACCATCAGCATGAAGAACATCGGCAACAGCGCCAGCCACCCGCCGCGCGAGCCCGACAGCAGCGAAGCCAGCGCCCCCAGCGCTGCAGCCGCCAGCACCAGCAGGCGCCAAAGCAGGGAGCGCTGGTGCCAGAAGGACACGGCATAGATGCAGGAGAAGCAGCCCAGCAGCAAGGCCATGTTGCCCCACTGGATGGCATTGGTGTAACCCGTGGCCCGTTCCATGCCCAGCACGCAGACCTGCCACAGGGCCATGAAGCCCGCGCCTGCGCTGCCCAGCGGAATGCCCCACAGGAAGATCCGCGCCGTGGGCGGATAGCACATGGCGAACAGCAGGCTGACCGCGCCCAGGATGAATTTCACGGGCCGGTCGAACTGCCCGGTGCCCCCGTCCAGCACGGACAGGAAGTACCACATCACCGCCATGCCCATGAACAGCGCGACCAGCAGCCAGGTGCCGTTGGACTGCCGGTATCTGACCCAGCGAGGCAGAAAACACAGGGCGCCCAGGACCATGAGGCCGGCGCCATAGGAATAGCCCGAGCGCAGCCACAAGGCCAGCCCGGGCACCAAAATAGCGGCCAGGGTCGTGAGGAGCCCTGGCAGCTTCGACTTGTCAAATCTCATCAAGACCGCAACTTTCTGCCCCAAAATGCGGGCATTCCGCTTTCCATCCGCTCATGAAAAAAATTCCTGCGGTCTTATTCAGGCTGCTCCATCGCTGGGCGGCGCCTTCCAAAATCGGCGCAGATTACACCATGCCTGCGCCCTTGCAGCTGCCCCCATCGCCCCCGGCAGCCGATGGTCTTGCAGCGGAAATCCCGAAAACGATCTGGACGTACTGGAACCAGTCCGGCCTGGATCCCTTCGTCCAGCAGTGCGTGGACAGCTGGCGGCGGCAGTGCCCGGATCACCAGGTCATCGTCGTGACGCCAGAGAACCTGGGCCAGTACGTCGCCTGCGGCGACCTTCCTGCGGCGTTTGCCGAACTCCATCCCACCAAGCAATCGGACTGGCTTCGCCTGTACCTGGTGGCACACCACGGCGGCTACTGGTTCGACGCCACCACGCTGCTGACCGCGCCACTGGACTGGATGAGCGCCTCCCCCGGCGCAGGCGCTGCCGAGCTGGCAGGCTTCTACCTTGAGGGCTTCACCAGGGACAGGCGCTACCCCGTGATCGAAAGCTGGTCATTCTGCGCTCCGGCCGGCTCGCGCTTTGTATCGGAATGGCAAAAGGAGTTTCACCAGGCGCTGATCGTGGACGGCCCCGAGGCCTATCTGCAGCGCCTGCAGTCGCGGCCCGACGCCGCCGAGCTGCTGCAGGGCATTCCCGATCCAAATTACCTTCTGATCCATGTGACGGCCCAGCAGGTGATGCGGCGCCTGCCCGATGCCCGGCTCACGCTGTTCAAGGCCGAGGACACGGCCTTCTTCTATCACTCTGCCCTGCGCTGGAAGTGGTACCTGCTCTACCCCCAGCTGTGCCTGGCGAAGGCGCCGCAGGTGGCGGCGCCCATCGTCAAGCTGCGCGGCGGGGAGCGGCGCCATTTCACGGACATGCTGGCTTTGCACGGAGGTGCTGCGCCCGGCAGCATCTGGGGCCGCGCGCTGTCGGCGCGCTGAGACACACAAAGCGGGCCGAGGCCCGCTTTGTTCAATGCCCGCCTGCGAAGACTTCGCCGGCTTTCAGGCGGTACAGCGTGCCGCAGTAGGGGCACTTGGCTTCGCCGGTGTGGGCCACGTCCAGGTAGACCTTGGGATGGCTGTTCCACAGCTTCATGTCGGCCTTGGGGCTGGGGCAGAACACGCCGCCCTGGGCGTTGAGGTCCTTGGCCGCCAGTTCGACGGTGGCATTCGTTGTCATGCTTGCTTATCTCTTTCGTGGGTCTCTAGGGATGTTCAGACCCGAGTCAGCCAATGGGCGTACTTGGGGTTGCGGCCGTTGACGATGTCAAAGAAGGCCTGCTGGATCTTTTCGGTGAGAGGGCCGCGGCTGCCCGCGCCGATCTCGATGCGGTCTACCTCGCGGATGGGCGTGACTTCGGCGGCCGTGCCGGTGAAGAAGACTTCATCGGCGATGTACAGCTCGTCGCGCGTGATGCGCTTTTGCACCACTTCCAGGCCCAGGTCCTTGCAGATGTGCATCACGGTGTTGCGCGTGATGCCGTTGAGCGCGCCGGCCGACAGGTCGGGCGTGTAGACCACGCCGTCCTTGATGACGAAGATGTTCTCGCCCGAGCCTTCGGAGACGAAGCCCGAGGCGTCCAGCAGGATGGCCTCGTCATAGCCGTCGTCCAGTGCCTCGGTGTTGGCCAGGATGGAGTTGGTGTAGTTGCTCACCGCCTTGGCTTGGCTCATGGTGATGTTCACATGGTGGCGCGTGAAGCTGGAGATCTTCACGCGGATGCCGCGCTGCATGCCTTCCTCGCCCAGGTAGGCGCCCCAGGCCCAGGCCGCGACCATCAAGTGGATGGTGTTGCCCTTGGGGGAGACGCCCAGCTTGCGGTCGCCGATCCAGGTCAGCGGGCGCAGGTAGCACGATTCCAGCTGGTTGGCGCGCACGACCTCGACCTGGGCCTGGTTCACCGCTTCCTGGGTGAACGGGATCTGCATGCGCAGGATCTTGGCGCTGTTGAACAGGCGCTTGGTGTGGTCTTCCAGGCGGAAGATGGCCGTGCCCTGCTCGGACTTGTAGGCCCGCACGCCCTCGAATGCGCCGCAGCCGTAGTGCAGCGTGTGGGTCAGCACATGGATCTTGGCATCGCGCCAGTCCACCAGCTGGCCATCCATCCAGATCTTGCCGTCACGGTCGGCCATCGAGGGAACAACGGGGCTCATAGGAACATCCTTGGGGGTATTGAACAGAACACCAACCCGGTATTTTAGGGCGCAGGGGCTGCCTCGGGGGCCGCAGACGCCGGCTCGGGCTCGGGCGTGGGGCGTACCAGGGTCCACTTCATGAGACGGCCACTCTTGAACTCGCAGGTCACATGCGACTGCGTGCCGTCGGTCCAGCGGTAGATCTCGGGCTGCTGGCCGTCTTCGGACAGGCGCTCTCCCAGGGAGCGCGTCATGGCCACCACGTGCATCAGCGAGACCTTGGGCTTGAGCTTGACGTTGAGCATCACGGCGCTGCCCACATAGCCCATGGGCCGGTCCGCGGCCTTCCTCATGATGGACATCAGCCGCGTGAAATGCAGCAGCAGCCACATCATGATGCCGCCGCCCACGGCGACCACACCCATCCAGCCATAGGACTGGTGCGCAGCCACCAGCAGTACGAGCAGGCCCAGAGGAATCAGGATATTGCGCAAATTCATGGCGCCGATTGTCTTATGGAGGCGCCGCAGGGCCGCTGCGGACAGTGCGTATGCCCCCGCAATGCGCTCGGCAAGAGCGTCAGCCCATCCCTCGGACGATGTTCATGGCCTCGTCCACGCGTTCGACGGCATGAACGGTCAGACCCGGGATGGCCTTCTTGGGCGCGTTGGCCTTCGGCACCACGGCCATGGTGAAGCCCAGCTTGGCCGCTTCCTTCAGTCGCTCCTGGCCGCGCGGCGCGGGGCGCACTTCGCCGGCCAGGCCCACTTCGCCAAAGGCGAGGAATCCCTTGGGCAGGGCGCGGCCACGCAGGCTGGAGGTGATGGACAGCATGACGGCCAGGTCGGCCGCAGGCTCGCTGATGCGCACGCCGCCCACGGCGTTGACGAACACATCCTGGTCCGCGCAGGCCACGCCCGCGTGGCGGCTGAGCACGGCCAGCAGCATGGCCAGCCGGTCGCGGTCCAGGCCCACGGACAGGCGCCGGGGCGCGGGGCCACCCTGGTCGACCAGGGCCTGTATCTCCACCAGCATGGGGCGCGTGCCCTCCAGCGTGACCAGCACGCAGGAGCCGGGCACGGGCTCACTGTGCTGGGACAGGAAGATGGCGCTGGGGTTGGTCACGCCCTTGAGGCCCTTCTCCGTCATGGCGAAGACGCCAATCTCGTTGACGGCACCAAAGCGGTTCTTGATGGCGCGCACCAGGCGGAAGTTGCTGTGCGTGTCGCCCTCGAAGTAGAGCACCGTGTCCACCATGTGCTCGAGCACGCGCGGGCCGGCCAGTGCGCCTTCCTTGGTCACGTGGCCGACCAGGATCACGGTGATGCCCGTGGTCTTGGCCGCGCGCGTGAGGTGGGCCGCGCATTCGCGCACCTGAGCCACCGAGCCCGGCGCCGAGGACAGCTGGTCCGAGTACACGGTCTGTATGGAGTCGATGACGACCACGGCCGGCTGGGTGGCCTCCATGGTGGCGAGGATCTTCTCCAGCTGGATCTCGGCCAGCACGTTGACCTGGCTGGCCTCCAGTCCCAGGCGGCGCGAGCGCAGCGCGACCTGGGCACCGCTTTCCTCGCCCGTGACATACAGCGTGGGCAGGCCGACGCGGTGCAGCGCGTCCATGGCCTGCAGCAGCAGGGTGGACTTGCCGATGCCGGGATCGCCACCAATCAGCACCACGCCGCCTTCGACAATGCCGCCGCCCAGCACGCGGTCCAGCTCCTCGATGCCGCTGGGCGTGCGCGCCACGTCCTGGGCCTCGATGGCCGACAGCGGCATCACGGCCTGGACATTGGCCAGGCCCGCATAGCCCTGGGGCTGGCTGAGCCGGTTCTTGCCCGCGCTCGCAGGCTCGGCAACGGCCTCGATCAGCGAGTTCCAGGCCCCGCAGGCCGGGCACTTGCCCAGCCAGCGCGGGCTGGTGCCTCCGCAGGCATTGCAGATGAACGTGGTTTTGTCTTTGGCCATGGGGTGAGCACTATACCGAGGGGTGGCAGCCGCCCTGGCACGCATGTTTCGCGCCTATCGCAGTTGCGTGACGGAAAGATATCGGTTATAGTTCACTTCTTCGCTGCAGAAAATGCAGTGAAAACGAAATTACTGCGGATTACCGCGCGATGGAGCAGTCTGGTAGCTCGTTGGGCTCATAACCCAAAGGTCGGAGGTTCAAATCCTTCTCGCGCAACCACCACGAAAAAAAGCCCACTTCGGTGGGCTTTTTTTCGTCTGTGCTATCCGTTCTTTTCTCCAGGCAGGTCAGCTGGGATCGTTCAGGTCTTCATGGTGGTCGGCCGTGCCCTGCTTCCAGTAAGAGGCCACGCGCATGCGCTTGGGCGATGCGCCCTTGGCCAGCAGCAGGCGACGCAGCTCGGCCATGGCGCTGTGCTCGCCCGCCGCCCAGATATAGCCGTCGTCCTGGGGCAGCTCCAACGCCTGCACGGCATCGGCCAGCGATTCGACCCAGTCGCAGTCCAGCCGGGCCGTGCTGCTCCACTGGCGGCGGTCGGCCGGGTTGCGCAGCTGCACGCGCACCACGGCGCGGCTGCCGGCGGGCAGCTCGGCCAGGCGCCGCTCGATGGCGGGCATGGCGGTCTCGTCGCCGAACAGCCAATGCCATGGCAGGTTGACCGAGATCACCAAGCTGCCGCGCGGCCCGGCCAGGCCCACCCACTGGCCCAGCGGGGCGGTCAGCGCCCATTCGGTGGCGGGGCCGGCATCGTGCAGCGCGAAATCCATGATGAGGTTCTGGCGCGCGGCGTCGTAGCGCAGCGGCGTGTAGTCGCGCAAGGTGGGGCGTTCGTCCTCCACGAAGGTCGGACGGCCATCGAGCAGCACGGGAAGCGCGGGCAGTTCGCGCCCGGCCTGCGGCAGGATGAGCTTGACGTGGTCGTCAAAACCGGCGCTCACGAAGTCCTCCAGATCGGGGCCGCCCAGGGTCAGGCGGACAAAGCCGGGGCTGGGCTGCTCGCGCGAGAGCAATTGCACATGGCGGGCGCGGAAGGAATGGCGGACACGCTGGACGACGGGAGCCGGTGTCACGGCAGAGGTGGCTGGATTGGGCAAGTTCATTGGCGAAACGGCCTGCGACGGCCTAGAATGTTGATTTAGTCCACCAATTCTCTGTCATCCGTTGACTTTGTCAACGTATTTCCACAAGACCCTGCCATGAATGCCTCCCTGCCCGCCGATATCTTCGAGGCCATGCACGAGCTGCTGCACCTGTTCCGCTCGCGCATGCGCGAGGACATGGAGTCCATGGAGCCCGGGCTGACGCCCAACGAGGTGCGCGTGCTGATGTACGTGGGCCGGCACCCGGGCCGCACGCAAAGGGATCTGGTCGATCACAGCCACATGGACAAGGCCCAGCTCGCGCGCATGTTGGCGCAGCTGCAGGAGCAGGGATGGCTGGACCGCGAACCGGACGCCCGCGACCGCCGCGTGCGCTGCCTGAGCCTCAGCCCCCAGGGGCAGGCCCTGTTCGACCGGCTGCGCCAGTCGCGCCAGGCGCTGGCGGCCCGGCTGCTCAAGGATTGGGAGCCCGCCGCGCAACAGCAGTTGATGGCGCTGCTGGAGCGGGCCAGGGACAGCGTGGAAGCCGCGCCCTGATCAATCGATGGTCTTGTTCACGCGCGGCGCGACGGCGCACATGAGTTCATAGCCCAGCGTGCCTGCGGCCTCGGCCACCTCGTCGATGGGCAGCACGGCGCCGTTGCTGGCGCGGCCCCACAGTGTGACCTCGCTGCCCATGCCGGCATCGGGCACGGGCGTCAGGTCCACGGCCAGCATGTCCATGCTCACGCGGCCCAGGGTGCGGGTGCGCACGCCGTTCACCAGCACGGGCGTGCCCGTGCCGCAGTGGCGTGGATAGCCGTCGGCATAGCCGCAGGCCACGGTGCCCAGGCGCAGGGGGCCGTCGGCCGTGAAGCGCGATCCATAGCCCACGCTCTGCCCCTCGCTCAGTTGCTGCACGCCGATGATGCGCGAGCTCAGCGTCTGCGTGGGCTGCAGGCCCCAGTGGGCCGCCGTGTGCTGCGGATAGTCGGGGGCGCTGCCGTAGAGCACGATGCCCGGCCGCACCCAGTCGCAGCGCACCAGCGCATCGTCGCCCTGGCGCAGCGTGGCTGCGCTGTTGCCCACGCTGCGCTCGCCGGGCAGGTCGCGCGTGGCGTCATGAAAGCGCTGCAGCTGTGCCGAGATTCCGGGCTGTCCGGCCCCTGCGTCGGCATCGCTGAAATGGGTCATGAACGAGATTTCCTCCACCTGGGGCAAGGCGTTCAGCCGGGCCCAGGCCGCGCGGTATCGCTCGGGCGTGAAGCCCAGGCGGTTCATGCCGGAGTTCATCTTGAGGAAGACGCGGTGGCCGTTCTGCGTCTTGTGCGCGGCCAGCCAGTCGATCTGGGCGTCGCAGTGCACGGCATGCCAGATGGACAGGCGCGAGCACAGCTCCAGGTCGCGCGGCTCGAAGACGCCTTCAAGCAGCAGGATGGGGCCGCGCCAGCCCAGCTGGCGCACGCGCTCGGCCTCGGCCAGGTCCAGCATGGCGAAGCCGTCGGCGCCGCGCAGGGCCTCGAACACGTTCTCGATACCGTGGCCATAGGCGTTGGCTTTGACCACGGCCCACAATTTGGCATCGGGGACCGCCTGCCGCACCCGCTCCAGGTTGTGGCGAAGCGCGGCGGAATGGATGGTGGCAAGAATGGGACGCGGCATGGTTTTCACTCAGTCAGAAGCTTGGGATTCTGGCACTGCCAGCCAAAGGCCGCGTGATATAACCGCCAGTCACTTGCCACGGGGTCCTTATTTAACCGGTCAGCAGCCCTGCAGCTGACCCCATCTGCCTATCCATGAAGCGCGGTTTCTACACCATCATGTCAGCGCAGTTCTTCAGCTCGCTGGCAGACAACGCCCTGTTCGTGACCGCCGTGGAACTGCTGCGCACCAATGGCGCCCCCGAGTGGCAGCGCGCCGCCCTGGTGCCCATGTTCGCGCTGTTCTACGTGATCCTGGCCCCCTTCGTCGGCGCCTTTGCCGACGCCCTGCCCAAGGGGCGGGTGATGTTCATCAGCAATGCGATCAAGATCGTGGGCTGCCTGATGATGCTGTTCGGCAACCACCCGCTGCTGGCCTACGCCGTGGTGGGCCTGGGCGCAGCGGCCTACTCGCCGGCCAAGTACGGCATCCTCACCGAATTGCTGCCCGCCTCCCAGCTGGTCAAGGCCAATGGCTGGATCGAGGGGCTGACCATCACCTCCATCATCCTGGGCGTGCTCGTGGGCGGGCAGTTGCTGAGCCCGGGCATCTCGGCCCATCTGCTGGACTTCGACCTGCCGCTGCTGGACACGGGCGTGGACACGGCCGCCGAAGCGGCGATTGCCGTGCTGGTCGGCGTCTATGCGCTGGCCGCCTGGTTCAACCTGCGCATTCCGCTGACCGACACCATCCTGCGCCCGCTGCGCCAGGACCCCAGCAAGAGCCTGCTGGCCAACACCCTGGCCCTGCTGCCCGACTTCTGGACCTGCAGCCAGCGGCTGTGGGGAGACAAGCTGGGCCAGATCTCGCTGTCCACGACCACGCTGTTCTGGGGCGTGTCGGGCAACCTGCGCTACATCGTGCTGGCCTGGGGCGCGGCGGCCCTGGGCTACGGCACCTCCCAGGCATCGGCCCTGGTGGGCGTGGTGGCCATCGGCACGGCCGCAGGCGCCATCCTCGCGTCCATGCGCATGCGGCTGGACAACGCCACGCGCGTGATTCCGCTGGGCATCACCATGGGCCTGCTGGTGATCGCCATGATCTTCATCAAGAGCGTGTGGGTGGCCATTCCCTTCCTGATCCTGCTGGGCGGCCTGGGCGGCTTCCTGGTCGTGCCCATGAATGCGCTGCTGCAGCACCGCGGCCACAACCTCATGGGCGCGGGCCGCTCGATTGCCGTGCAGAACTTCAACGAGCAGGCCTGCATCCTGGCGCTGGGTGCCTTCTATGCGCTGTCCACCAAGTTCGGACTGTCGGCTTTCGGCGCCATCACGGTGTTCGGCCTGGTGGTGGCCGGCATCATGTGGCTGATCGGCCGCTGGCACGTCAGCAACGTGCGCAACCATCCCGAGGAAGTCGAGCGCCTGCTGGTGATTGCCCGCAAGGATTGCCATTGAGACTACCCCCCTGAGGCGCTTTGCGCCTTCCCCCAGGGGGGACGACACCCTCGCGGCGGGGCGGCCCTGGCTCGGTGTCTCTCGCTTTGGGCCTCGCCAGTTCCATAGGGCGCTATCGATTGATAGGCCTGGTCTAAATGGTCTTCTCGTATTGTGTTCGGTGCGGGCTTTGCCTGACCGGGCACTTTTTCGTGGTTTTATGCATAGCCCGCTCCCCGTTCTCGCCCTGCTGTTCAACACCCTGGTCTGGGGTCTGGCCTGGTGGCCGTTTCGCGCCATGCACGAGGCCGGTCTGCATCCGCTGTGGGCCACGGCGCTGATGTATGCCCTGGTGCTGGCGGGGCTGGTGGCGCTGCGCCCGGCCAGCCTGCGCCAGGCGCTGCAGTACCCGGCGCTGATCCTGCTGGGCGCCTGCGCGGGCAGCAACAACATCGCCTTCAACTGGGCCGTGACCATTGGCGATGTGGTGCGCGTGGTGCTGCTGTTCTATCTGATGCCGGCGTGGTCCGTGCTGCTGGCCTGGAAGATCCTGGGCGAGCGGCCCACGCCGGCCGCGCTGACGCGGCTGCTGCTGGCCTTTGGCGGGGTGGCGCTGGTGCTGGTGCCCGAGGGCACATTCAGCGGCGGCTCGCCCGGGCTGCTGCGCGGTCTGTCGCTTGCCGACGGCCTGGCACTGTTCGGCGGCTTCACCTTTGCGCTGACCAATGTGCTGCTGCGCCGCCTGCAAGCCGTGCCGGCGCAGGCGCGCATGCTGGCCATGTTCAGCGGCTGCATGGCCATGGGGCTGGCCAGCGCCTTCGCGGGCAGCAGCGTGGGGCTGGTGCCGCCCATGCCTGCGCCGCAGGCCGGCTGGATGCTGATTGCCGCCGGCCTGGCCGTGCTGCTGATGCTGGGCAACTGGGCGCTGCAGTTCGGCGCCGCGCGCCTGCCGGCCGGCGTGACCGCCGTGGTCATGCTGGCCGAGGTGGTGTTTGCCAGCGTCTCCTCGGTGTTGATTGCAGGCGAGGTGCTGACGCCGCGCACGCTGCTGGGCGGCGCCTGCATCATCGCGGCCGCGCTGCTGTCTGCACTGGCGCATGCACGGCGGCGTGGGGCTTGACGCCCCGCCCGTACTCAGGCTGCGCAATCAGCCCGTGAGCTGCCCGGCCAGCAGCAGGTAGCCCGGCAGCCAGCCCGTGAGCACGCCCTGCGCAATGCACAGGGCGCCCGTCACGCGGCCGATGTTGCGGCCCAGGGCCAGCAGCACGAAGAACATGGCCCACAGCACGGCCCAGGCCGCCCAGTTGGCCGCCATCCACCAGTCGATGGCGGTGCGCGCGCCCAGCACGGTGTCGATGGCCACGGGCACGGCGGTGATGGCCACGAACAGGCTGAACCAGCCCAGGCCCCGGCCATCGGCGCCCGTGAAGCGGTTGATGGCCACCCACAGGTAGGTGAAGGCGAACAGCAGGGTCAGCGCGCCGGTCTTGACCGAAGCCGCATCAGGCTCGGGCCCGAAGGCGGAGGCCAGGCCGATGATCAGCGAGACCAGGCCCGCGAACACGTTGATGACCCAGATCTCCCGGTCGGCAATGCGCCCCAGCATCCACAGGCCGTTCAGGCACAGCACGGCGCCCACGTAGAACAACGACAAACCCAGCCACATCGCAAGTCTCCTTTTGCTTTTTTGCTTTGAAGTGCCTTGCGCGCGTGTTCAGCCCACGGGAACGAGCGCGCACGGCAAGGCGCCGCCGCCCCGTGGCCGGGTGCAGCGGCGTCCGTGAAACAGTTCATCCCCGGGCCCGCCCCTGGTGGGCATCTGCGTGCTGGCGGAAGGGTCCGCTGCAGAGATGCCGCCTGTGATCCAGGGCAGGTGCACCGGCGCGTCCCTTGCCGGGCACGCGGCGGTGGAGTGTGCCGGCAGGCGGTGCTGCCGGTCTTTGGTGCCGGTCCTTGTGCCTAGGCCGCCTGCGTCTGCAGGCGGCGGCGGGCGCGTTCCAGCTGCTGCGCCACCTGGCGCGGGTTCATGCCGTACATGTCGGCAAAGCCGGCTTCGGAGGTCTGGCCGCTGGCCTCGAAGGCGCGCAGCAGCGCCTCGTCGCGGGCGGTGCGCGCATCGGCCTCGGCCAGTGCCTCGGCCACCAGGGTGTTGGTGGCCTCGTCACGGCCTTGCACGCGCGCCGCGTAGTCGTCGCGCGACAGGCCCGATGCCTCGTAGGCCGCGATGATGCGGTTGCGCAGCTTGGGCGCCAGGTCTTCGGGCGAGCGGTGCTGGCGGCGGCGGAAGACTTCGATCAGCGCATGGTGCACATGCTCGGGCGCCATGGCCTCGACCGACTGGCCCTGCAGGTCATGCCGGGCCTGGCCGCTGGCCACCACGGTGAGGTAGCGGCTCGAGCGCGTGTGCTGGGACAGGGCCAGCTTGAGCTGGTCGCGGTCAATGGCTTCAGGATGGGCGGCCAGCAGGTCTTCGAAGATGCCGCGCTTGAGCGGCAGCGGCTGCTCGCCGAACAGGTTCGGATGCCATTGGGCCAGTTGCGCCAGCAGCGGGTGCTGGGTGCGCACGGGCCTGGAAGCGTTGGCCTCGGCACTGGCGGCCGTGCCGGATGCGGCATCGGCGGCAGGCTCGGTGGCCTTGCCCTTGTTGCGGCCACGTCCGCCACGGCGCGAGCGCTTGCGGCCCTGGCCATCGGCGCTGGCTGCAGCCTGCGGCTCGGTGCCGGCAGCGGCGTCCGCCGGCAGCGCGGCGCTCTGTTCTTGCGGTTCAGACACGGATTCAGTCATGGCGGAGCACGTGGGCTTGGAGAAAACGAAACCCCGCATCATGCCAGCATTGCAAAGGCTTGCGCGGGCATAGGCCCCACGGCGTCGCGCTGGAGGCACAGATGCGCAGTCGGTACGCGGCGGGTCTCAGGCCAGCAGGGCCTCGTCCAGCACCTCTATCCAGTGGCGCACGGGCAGGTCCGTGCCGTTTTGCAGGTGGACGATGCAGCCCATGTTGGCCGAGAGGATGGCGGCGGGCCGCTGGGCATCGAAGCCTTCGGTCAGCGCACCGATCTTGCGGTCGCGCAACTGGTGCGAGAGTTCGGGCTGCAGCACCGAGTAGGTTCCCGCCGAGCCGCAGCACAGGTGCGATTCGGTGCGCGCCACGCGCAGCTCGAAGCCCAGCCTGGCCAGATGGGTTTCCACGCCGCCGCGCAGCTTTTGCCCATGCTGCAGCGTGCAGGGCGGGTGGTAGGCCATGGGCGCGGCCGGTGCGCGCACCCTGCCCTGCAGGCGCTCAGCCAGCTCGGGCAGGAGTTCGGGCAGCAGCTCGCTCAGGTCGCGCGTGAGGGCGCTGATGCGGGCTGCCTTGTCCGCGTACTGCGCATCGTCCTTGAGCAGATGGCCGTATTCCTTGACGGTGACGCCGCAGCCCGAGGCATTCATGACAATGGCCTCCACCGCGCCGCTGTCCACCTGCGGCCACCAGGCGTCGATATTGGCGCGCATCTGCGCCTTGCCGCCTTCCTGGTCGTTGAGGTGGAATTTCACGGCGCCGCAGCAACCGGCCTTGGGCGCGATCACGGTCTGTATGCCGGCCGCATCCAGCACGCGCGCGGTGGCGAAGTTGATGCGCGGCATCATGGCCGGCTGCACGCATCCGGCCAGCAGCAGCACCTTGCGCGCATGCTCGCGCACGGGCCAGGCGCCCGCATCCTGCGGCTGGGGCACTTTCTCGGCCAGGACTTCGGGCAGCAGGCCGCGCACGGCCTGGCCCAGCTTCAGGGCCGGGGCGAACAGCGGCGAGTTCAGCCCCTCCTTGAGCGCCCAGCGCTTGGCGCGCTCGCCGAAGGGGCGCGGCACCTGTTCCTCGACGATCTTGCGGCCTATGTCCACCAGGTGGCCGTACTGCACGCCGCTGGGGCAGGTACTTTCGCAGTTGCGGCAGGTCAGGCAGCGGTCCAGATGCTGCTGGGTGGCGCGCGTGGGCGTCTCGCCCTCCAGCACCTGCTTGATCAGGTAGATGCGGCCACGCGGCCCGTCCAGCTCGTCGCCCAGCAATTGGTAGGTCGGGCAGGTGGCCGTGCAAAAGCCGCAGTGCACGCACTTGCGCAGAATGGCTTCGGCCTCCTGGCCCTCGGGCGTGGCGCGGTACTGGGGTGCGAGTTGGGTCTGCATGGTGGGGCTCTTGTTGTATGGGTATCGGGGAACGGTCAGGCGCGGCAGCCGGACGCGGCGGTCACGCGCGAGGCGCGGCCCGCCGGCCCAGCAGCAGGGGCAGCCGCGCACGGTCGGCCCACAGCGGCGGCAGGGACAGCAGGCACAGCACCACGGCCAGCGGCACGACGAACACAAAGCCCAGGTGCCGGAAACCCAGCGCACCCGCAATGCCGCCCAGCAGGAACATGGACAACAGCCCTGCGAACAGCCGCAGCCGCACATGGTTGGCGTGGACCCGGTGCTCGGGCGGGCTGCCATGGCGATTCCAGTAAAGGGCTCGACCCAGCTCCATGCCCAGGTCGGTGATCACGCCCGTCATGTGCGTGGTGCGGATCTGCGAGGACGACATCTTGGTCACCGTGGCGTTCTGCAACCCCATGATGAAGGACAGCAGCAGCACGGCCAGCGGCACGGCGAACGGCGTGGGCCAGGCCAGCATGGCCGCGCCCAGCACGCCGAAGAGCAGCATCAGCGCGGCTTCCAGCAGCAGCGGCAGCGCATAGCTGCTGCGCAGCCGGTGGTGGCGCGCCCAATTGACCAGCAGCGATGTCGCGGCCGCGCCGCACAGAAAGGCCAGCAGCGCGCCGCAGGCACTGAGCACCAGCGCCGTATTGCCCAGCACGAGGTTGTCGGCCAGCAGCGAGACAAAGCCCGTCATGTGCGAGGTATAGGAGTGCACCAGCAAAAAGCCGCCCGCATTCACCGCACCCGCGTTGAAGGCCAGCAGCAGGCCCAGCGTGCGGTTGCTGGCCACCGTGCGGTGCCGGTCCGTGAGCAGGTGCAGGTGGTGGCGCATGCGCATGGGCGGAGCCAGGCGTTGGCCCGGCCTACCAGGCGGCGGCCAGCCGGCCGCGGTTGAAGATGCCCGCAGGATCGAAGGCCTGCTTGAGCCGCGCATGCAGCGCGGCCGTGGCATCGGCCGCCTGGGCGTCGAAATCGGGCTCGGTGCCGGGCTGGTCTGCGGCCTCGGAGCGGAACAAGGTGGCCGATCCGCCCGCTGCTTTTGCCAGCGCGCGCAGCGCATGGCCCAGCGCACGCGGCGCCTGCACCCAGCGCAATGCGCCGTGCCATTCGATCAGCGGCCCCGTGCAGCCGTCCGGCAGCGCCAGGGCCGGAGCCGTCTGCGGCACGGACAGGCGCCACAGCGCATGGCCCGGCGCGCGTGCGGTGAACCAGGGCAGCTGCTGCTCGCGGCAGGCCTGCCAGTCGGCAGCGGCATGCACAGGGTCCATGCGCTGCACACGCTCGCCACCCAGGCGCTCGCAGGCCGCCTGCACGGCGGCACGCGCGCCGCGCAGGCGCAGGTACAGCACGCCCTGGGCTGTGCCCTCCTCCTGCAGCCAGCAACTGGCATTGAGCGGCAGCGGCTGCCCGCCCCAGGCATTGAGCCAGTCCAGCGCCTGCTGCTGGCTGCACGCGAAGCGCAGCGTGGCCTCGGCCGGCGCCACGGGCAGCACCTTGAGGCTGACCTCGGTGATCAGGCCCAGCGCGCCCCAGGAGCCCGCCATCAGCCGCGAGACGTCGTAGCCCGCCACGTTCTTCATGACCTGCCCGCCGTAGCGCAGCAGCTCGCCCTGGCCGTTGATCATCTCCAGCCCCAGCACGAAGTCGCGCACGGCGCCCACGCTGGCGCGCGCCGGCCCGGACAGGCCGCTGGCCACCATGCCGCCCACGGTGGCGTTGCTGCTGTCTCCATTGAAATACGGAGGCTCGAAGGCCAGGCACTGGCCCTGGGCGGCCAGCAGGGCCTCGACCTCGGCCAGCGGCGTGCCGGCGCGCACGGTCACGACGAGTTCGCTGGGCTCATAGCTGACCACGCCGGCCAGCGCCCGCGTGTCCAGCAGCTCGCCCTGCAGGGCCAGGCCGTGAAAATCCTTGGTGCCGCCGCCGCGTATGCGCAGCGGCGTGGCGTCGGCCGCAGCAGCGCGCACGCGCTGGGCGATCTGGAGGAGGTGGCTTTGGGCTGAATCCATGGCCTGCATCGTAGCGGCTGGGCCCTTTTGCGCCTCGGTGCGGACCCGTGAATTTTTTGAACGGCGCGCTTGAAGTTCTGCGTGCGGCGCAAAACAGCCGGGACGAAAAAGCAAAGACGCCATCTCTGCAGCGGCTCCAAAGCAAAAAAGGCCCCGGTGCAAGCACCGAGGCCAATCCGCAATGAACTCCCTGGAAACCGATCAGCGGTAGTACGCCACCTCGCCGTGCGTGGTGATGTCCAGGCCCTGGCGCTCGGATTCTTCGCTGACGCGCAGGCCGACGACCAGGTCGCAGATCTTGTAGGAGATGCCAGCCACCACGCCGGACCAGACGATGGTCAGCAGCACGCTCTTGACCTGCACCCACACTTGATGGCCCATGTTGAAGTCTGCGGGCTCGATGCCGCCCAGGCTGGAGGCGCAGAACACGCCGGTCAGGATGGCACCCAGGATGCCGCCCACACCGTGCACGCCGAACACGTCGCAGACGTCATCGACCTTGAGCAGCTTCTTGAGGCCCGACACACCCCACAGGCAGACGGGACCGGCGATCAGGCCCATGACGATGGCGCCCATGGGGCCCACGAGGCCGGCCGCCGGGGTGATGACCACCAGGCCGCCCACGGCGCCCGAGGCGGCACCCAGCATCGAGGCCTTGCCCTTGTGCAGAGCTTCGGCAGCCAGCCAGGAGATGGTGGCGGCGCCCGTGGCGACGATGGTGTTGATGAAGGCCAGGCCGGCGATGCCGTTGGCAGCACCTGCCGAGCCGGCGTTGAAGCCGAACCAGCCCACCCACAGCAGCGAGGCACCGACCATGGTCAGCGTCAGGCTGTGCGGAGGCAGGGCTTCACGGCCGAAGCCGATGCGCTTGCCCAGCATGTAGGAGCCCACCAGACCGGCGATACCGGCGTTGATGTGCACCACGGTGCCGCCGGCGAAGTCCAGCGCGCCGTCCTTGCCCAGCAGGCCGCCACCCCAGACCATGTGGGCCATGGGGATGTAGCTGAAGGTGAACCACAGCACCGAGAACAGGATCACGGCCGAGAACTTGATGCGCTCGGCGAAGGCGCCGACGATCAGGGCCACGGTGATGGCGGCGAACGTGGACTGGAAGGCCACGAACACGTACTCGGGAATGGTCGGCAGCGCGCCGGCCAGCGTGTCGGGCGCGATGCCCTTGAGGAAGATCTTGCTGAAGCCGCCGAAGAAGTTGCCTTCGCCGGCAAAGGTCAGCGAGTAGCCGTAGACGGCCCACAGCAGCGTGATCAGCGAGAAGATCACGAACACTTGGCAGAGCACGGACAGCATGTTCTTCGTGCGCACCAGGCCGCCGTAGAACAGTGCCAGGCCCGGGATCACCATCAGGATCACCAGCATGGTCGAGGTCAGCATCCAGGCCGTGTCACCGGCGCTGAGTGCGGGGGCCGGCGCCTCGGCTGCGGCCGCAGCGGCGGGGGCTGCTGCAGCGGCCGCATCGGCAACGGCTGCAGCGGCGGCGGGCTCCTGTGCCAGGGCAGCGGCGCCTGCGGCCAGCAGGCCCAGCCCCAGGCCCATGGAAAGAAGTCGTTTGGTCATGGCAGTCTTTCGGGAAACGAGGGGTTGAAACTCACAGTGCGCTGTCGCCGGTCTCGCCGGTACGGATGCGGACGGCCTGCTCGATGGGCAGCACGAAGATCTTGCCGTCACCGATCTTGCCGGTGCGCGCAGCGGCCTCGATGGCATCGATCACCTGGTCCACCAGCGCGTCGGGCACGGCGGCCTCCAGGCGCAGCTTGGGCAGGAAATCGACCACGTATTCCGCGCCGCGATACAGCTCGGTATGGCCCTTTTGGCGGCCGAAGCCCTTGACTTCGGTCACGGTGATGCCCTGCACGCCGATGTCGGAGAGCGCCTCGCGCACCTCGTCGAGCTTGAAGGGCTTGATGATGGCGGTCACCAGTTTCATGATGCTTTGCTCCTCAGGTCCGGTTACAGGGTCTTGGTCAGCGTCACGATCAGGCGCGCCTTGTTGACGTCACCGAAGTACGACTTCTTGTTCGCACCCGTCACGGCCGCGCCCAGCGACACGCCGTCGCCGAAGTCGTAGGCGCCGCCCACGCTGTAGTCCATATAGTTGGGCACGCCCAGGCCCTTGATGTCGCTGGCAAAGCGGGTGAAGCCCAGCGATGCCTTGACCGTCACCTTGGGCATCACTTCCTGGGTGAAGCCCAGCCACAGGTAGCCGGTGTTGCGGCCCGACAGTCCCGAGCCGGCCTTCTCGCCAGCCCAGCCGAAGTAGTCCTTGGACACGGTGTGCGAGTACTTGGCCGTGAACGGTCCATAGGTGGCCGCGCCATACAGCTCAGTGGTGTTGCCACTGGAATTGCCCGAGTACAGGTACTGCAGCGCGCCGAAGTCCAGGTCCACCTCGCCGGCCTTGAACTTGTAGCCGCCGTAGAAATCGGTTTCCAGCGAATTGCGGGGGAGCCAGTCCACGCTGGAGTTCCAGTTGCCGATGTACCAGCCGCTGTCGCCGAAGGTGTAGTCGAAACCGCCTTGCAGGGCAGGCTTGACGGCCTTGTTGCGTCCCGTGTCCTGGTCCTGTCCGCGGAACTTGTAGTTCGTCGTCAGGGACACATTGGCTGTGAGCTGGGCGTGGGCCCAGAGCGGAGCGATGGCGACACAGGCGATGGCGAGCGACTTGAGGCTGGCACGGGACATGGGATCCTCCGGTTTGAAAAATTTCGTGACAACCGGGTTAAGCACGGACCGTGCCAGTCTTTTGATGCCGGGGCGTGCGCCTTTCCGGCTCCCCAATGCGGCGCTGCAACACACAGCGATGCACCGGCTTTGTGCAAAAAATGTGCACCGATGCGGCGATAGCGGGCACTCACATGGCGCATCATAAAAAATGCACCAATATAGTGCATATCACATTGCAATCCTGCTTGCTCTGCCCTAAGAGGCCTGGTATTGCTAGAACGCACCGTAAGCAGGGACTCTCAAAACGCCTGCATCGGGGTATTCCGATATCGATGATTTTCCAAATAAACACCACCTTGCATCCCAGATAAGGCAATTGCTTACATATCCAGGATATTTCCGACCCCTCATTTGATTGCCCTATGGCCATCGGCTTGTCTATGATCCCCGCTCACCAAGAGCAGGGAGGCCGCCCCCAGGGCGGCGCGCACTATGACACGCAGAGTCACCATACACACGCCATTGGGCGAGCAGCTGCATTTCCGTGAATTGCGCGGCCAGGAAAACATCAGCCAGCTCTTCAGCCTCGATGTGGAAATGCTCAGCGAAAGCGAAAGCATCGATCCCAAGGCCCTATTGGGCAAAAACGCCACCATAGAAATAGAAACCCAGGGCGGCGGCAGGCGCTTCATCGACGGCATCGTCACCCGCTTTGGCATGCAGGGCCAGGACCACCGCCACTACGCCTACAAGGCGCGCCTGAGCCCCTGGCTGTGGCTGGCCACGCGCCAAAGCGACTTTCGCATCTTCCAGAACCAGACCGTGCCCGACATCATCGAGCAGGTATTGGGCGTCTATGGCCATCCCCTGCAAAAGAAACTCACGCGTGCGTATCGCAGTTGGGACTACTGCGTTCAATACAACGAAAGCGATTGCGACTTTGTCTCGCGATTGATGGAGCACGAAGGCATTTACTACTTCTTCGAGCATGCCTCGGGCCAGCACACCCTGGTGCTGTGCGACGACATCATTGCCTCGCACGGCGCATTGCCCGGTGGTGAATCCATTCCCTTCTATCCCCCCGAAAAAGCCGCCGCAGGCGATCAGGAAAACATCCACGCCTGGCATCTGGAGCAGGAAATCAAATCGGGCCGCCATTACAGCGATGACTACGACTTCAAGAAACCCCGGGCCGACCTCACCCACCTGCGGCGCGACCCGCCGGGCCACGCCCATGACGGCCACGAAATCTACGAATGGCCGGGCGGCTACACGGAGTACGGCGATGGAGAGGCCTACATCCGCGTGCGCCTGAAGGAAAGCCTCACGGGCCAAAGCCGGGTGCGGGGCCAGTCCTGCCACCGGGCGCTGGCCACGGGCTACACGTTCAGCCTCTACAACTACCCGCGCGGCGACCAGAACCAGCAGTACCTGATCACGGGCCTGAGCTACCACTTGAAGGAGAACCCCCGCGTCAGTGCCGTGGCCCCGGGCGCCAAGGGCAGCGCCGCGGAAGACGGCTCCTTCCAGCGCTACGAGTTGCAGGCTCAGCCCACGAGTCTTGCCTACACGCCCGCGCGCACCACGCCCAAGCCGCGCACCACGGGCCCGCAGACCGCCGTCGTCGTGGGCCCGGCCGGAGAAGAAATCTGGACCGACGAATACGGCCGCATCAAGGTGCAGTTCCATTGGGACCGGCTGGGCGGCATGAACGAGAACTCCAGCTGCTGGATCCGCGTGGCCACGAACTGGGCAGGTCCGGGGTTCGGGGCCATCTCCATTCCGCGCATAGGGCATGAAGTCGTCGTCGACTTCCTCAACGGCGACCCGGACTACCCGCTGGTCACGGGCTGCGTCTACAACGCGGCCAACATGCCGCCCTGGGCGCTGCCGGCCAACGCCACGCAATCGGGCATCAAGACCAGATCGAGCAAGGGCGGCGCCGCAGGCGCGGGCATGAAGAACGGCCCGGGCGACGCCAACGCCATCCGCTTCGAGGACAAGGCGGGCGCCGAACAGCTGTGGCTGCATGCCCAGAAGGACCAGCTCACCGAGGTCGAGAACGACGAAGACAAATGGGTGGGCAACGACCGGCGCAAGACCGTGGACCGGGACGAGACCAACGTCATCCACCGCGACCGCACCGAGACCGTGGACCGCGACGAGACCATCACCGTGCACAACAACCGCACGGAGCGGGTGGACCACAACGAGAAGATCAGCATCGGCGACAACCGCAATGAGGATGTCGGCATCGACGAGAACATCTCCATCGGCAAGAACCGCAGCAAGACCATCGGCAAGACCGAGACCGACAAGATAGGCCAGAACTGGCACGTCACGGTGGGCCTGCTCAAGACCCAGACCATAGGCATGGCCTACATGCAGAACGTGGGTGTGATGAAGATGATGAACATCGGCGTCAACTACATGGAGAACATCGGCGTGGCCATGCAGACCACGGTCGGCATGAGCCAGAACCTCACCGTGGGGCAGGAGCGCCAGGTCAAGGTCGGCAGCAAGCAAAGCACGGAAGTGGGCTCGCAGTACTCGCTGACCGTGGGCGGTGGGGGCGGTGGTGGTGGCGCGGGAGGCGGAGCCGGTGGCGGCATGGCCATGAACATCACGGCGCCCGGTGGCGGTGGCGGTGGCGGTGGCGGAGGCGGAGGCGGCAAGGCCTCCCAGCTCACCATGGATGGGCAAAGCATCCAGCTCAACGCCGCCAAGATCCGGCTCGAAGCCCAGCAGGAAATCCTGCTGACCTGCGGCGAAAGCACCATCCGCATCACGCCCGGCGACATCCAGATTCTCTCGCCCATGGACCGGCTCAACTGCTGAGGCCCGCATGTCCTGCAGCCCCTGCATTCCCCGCATCCGCCGTCCCGTTCTCCCCCATCTCTCCAGGAGCAGCCTCGCATGAGTGGCAAACCCGCAGCCCGCATCACCGACAGCGTCGTCAAGGGCAAGATCGTCACCGGCTCGCGCACCGTGCTCATCGGCAGCCAGGGCGGCCTGGCCTGCTCCGTCTGCCCGGACGGCATCACCGTCGGATCCCCTGTGAACCCCCAGCTCGGCGCCAAGGTCCTGCGGGGCGCAGAAGACCTGGACTTTGCCCTGCCGTCGGCCGCGCTGCCTGTGGCTTGGCAGCGCCAGTACAGCAGCTACGTCAACCCCGAGCACGGCGCGGCCTGCGGCCTGCTGGGCCATGGCTGGCACCTGCTGCAGGAGCTCAGCATCCGCCTGCAGGAAGAGGCCACCTTGCTGCTGGATGCCAGCGGCCGCGTCATCACCTTCGACCAGCCTCTGGTGCCGGGCGGCCAGCTGCACAGTGCCAGCGAAGATATCTGGCTGCTGCGCGGCGGCAGCCCGGAGCCGGACGGCGGCACAGCGCCCTGGGCCGCCAATCCTCGGTGGTCGCATGTGGAACAGGCACTGGTGCGCAACCCGCAAGCCATCCTCGCGGTCAGCGGCGATGGCGACACCCTCTGGGGCTTTGGTCCTGCGCCCGGTGAGCCTGTCGCCGATCCCTGGCGCCTCATGGCCCAGATCGACCGCTTCGGGCGCCGCCAGCTCTACCACTACAGCGACGGCACCACGCCCGAGGCCGGCCACAGTGCGAGCAAGGACCCCATCCCCGCAGGCCGCCTGGTCTCGCTGAGCGACGGCACAGGCCGGCGCTACCGGCTGCTGCACCAGCGCATCCATGGCGGCAGGGATGCGCAGGGACTGAACGGACTGTGGGGCGCCGACGACGGCTGGCGAGTCACAGGCGTGGACCTCACACAGGACCCGTTGCATCCCCTGTCCACCCCCATTGCCCTCGTGCGCTACGGCTACAGCAGCGCAGGCGACCTCATCACCGTCCACGACCGCGCAGGCCAGCTCGTGCGTGAATTCGAATGGGACCACCACCGCATCAGCGCCCACCGCCATGCCAGCGGACCCTGGCACCGCTACCGCTACGAGAGCGCCCAGCCCGGCGCCCGCGTCATCGAGCACAGCAACCAGGAAGGCCTCAGCTACCGCTTCGACTACCTGTCCCAGCCCCCGGGCCCGGACGGCCAGCCGCGTGCCGCCACCCGCGTCAGCGACAGCCTGGATCGCATCGAGACCTACTACTTCGAAGGCGCAGCGGGCCTGTCGCGCCTCATCGCCCACCACAAGGCCGATGGCAGCCGCTGGCTGCAAAGCTACGACAGCTTCGGTCGGCTGGCCTCGCGCACCGACCCGCTGGGGCGCAGCGTCCACCTCAGGCGCGACGGCCAGGGCCGGCTCATCGGCGTGCAACTGCCCGACGGGCGCAGCACCCAGCAGGAACACGACGAAGCCACGGGCCGCCTGCTGCAAAGCACTGACACCGCAGGGGCCAGCACCGGCTACGAATACGACGCCTGGGGCCGCCTCACCCAGATCACCCAGGCCGACGGCAGCACCGAGCGCTACCACTACCCCGCCCCCCAGGAAGCGCCGCTCACCTGCGACAGCCCCCGGCGCATCGAAGACGCCCAGGGCGGCAGCAAACAGCTGGCCTGGAGCGACGCGGGCCAACTGCTCAGCTACACCGACTGCTCGGGCCACAGCACGCACTACCACTATGACCGCTGGGGCGCGCTCATCGAAGTGGACAACGCCCTGGGCCAGCGCCAACGCCACCAGCGCGATGGCCAGGGCCGCATCGTGGCCAGCGAACTGCCCAACGGCCAGATCGAGCGCTACCACTACGACAGCGCAGGCCACCTCACGCGCATCGATCCGGCCCAGCCTGCCGGCACCTCCAGCGAAACCCAGGCCGCCGACCACAGCATCCACCTGCGCTACGACCTCTGGGGCAGGCTGGTCCAGCGAACACATGGTGGCCTCACCCTGGCCTTCGAATACGACAGCGCAGGCCGCCTCCTGCGCCTCGTCAACGAAAACGGTGCCCAAAGCCGCTTTGCCTGGGACGCGCTGGACCGGCTCGTGCAGGAAGAAGGGTTTGACCAACGGCTGCAGCGCTACCGCTGGGACGCGGCAGGCCAGCTCATGCAAGCCACGGACGGCAACGCCGCGCAGCAAACCAGCAGCCACTACCGCTGGGACGAAGGCGGGCGCCTCGCCGAACGGCAGTTGCCCGCCACACCCCATGCGCCCGCACAAACCCACCGCTACGAATGGGATGCGGCCGGGCGCCTCACGGCGGCCAGCGTCTGGCAGCACACCGGCGAGAACACCGCAGAGAACACCATCCAACTGCAAAGCCGCATAGCACTGGAGCGCGACGCGCTGGGCCGCATCACCGCAGAAGTGCAACAGCTGTACCGGCCCGGCAAGGACGGGAACGGGGGCGCAGAGCAGATCGAATACGAACACCGCATCACCCACACCCTGGATGCGCTGGGCGCACGCCAGCACAGCCAACTGCAAAGCCTGGGAGAGATCGCCTGGCTCACCTACGGCTCAGGCCATGTGCACGGACTGCAGCTCAACGGAGCCAGCCTCATCGACTTCGAACGCGACAACCTGCACCGCGAAGTCCGCCGCAGCCTGCACCCACCCACCGCCGCAGCAGATGCACACACCCCCCTGCAGGTGCAACGCCAATGGGACAGCCTGGGCCGCCTCACGGCCCTGGGCACCACAGGCCTGCAAAGCACGGAAGGCCGTGATCACCTGGTCCAGCCCCTCATCGGCCAGATCCTCGGCCGTCGCTACCACTACGACAGCCTGGGCCAGCTCGTTGCCATCGAACAGGCCGGCGCCCCGGGCCAGGCCGCACAACTGCTGCGCTACGGTTACGACAGCGCCGGGCGCCTGAGAGCGGCCACCGACAGCCAGGACCCCCAGACCACCACCCGCTGGCAGATCGACCCTGCTGGCAACCGCCTGCCAGCACCCGGTGCAACGGGCCAGACGAACACCCAAGACAACTGGGCCGCCCAGGTCCACGCCCACTGGCGGCACACCGACTTCAACCTCATGGGCCTGGGCCACCTTGCAGGCCAGCGCCAAGGCCCCGTGCAGCGCTGGGAAGACAACCGCATCGGCTTCACTGAAGACTGCGTCTGGCGCTACGACCCCTGCGGCAACCGCATCGCGCAAATGCAGGCAGACCACAGCCAGCAGCAACTGCACTACGACGGAGCCCACCAGCTCATAGCGGTGCGCAGCAGCCAGATCCAGGGCAACGCCGAGCAACTGCGCCACCACAGCCGCTACACCTACGACGCCCTGGGCCGCAGGCTCAAGCAGCAGGTCGAAAGCGCGGACTCCACAGAATCCACCCGCACCCACTACTACGGCTGGGACGGCGACCGCCTCATCCACACCGAACGCCTGCAGCATGGCGACGACACCCGCCACATAGAACACACCATCTACGAACCGGGCAGCTTCACCCCCCTGGTGCGCCTGAGCACCACGGCCAGCGGCGACCCGCAAAGCGAGCCCCACCTGCTGGTGCAGGCCATCACCGCAGGCCTGCCCGACCAGGACGACCCCAACCACAGGCCGGCCCTGGCCCTGATGCAAACCATGCTCAGCGCCATGCCGCGCGACATGCAGCAAGACGCCGCCCGCCACCTGCGCCACACCCTGGAGAACGGCCTGCCGCCCGGCGCCCAGGCCATGCTGGGCGAACAGGCCGAGGGCACGGCCCGCCTGCTCAGCGGCATGCAGGCAAAGCTGCAGGAACAGGAAAAAGAACAGCACGCCCGCATCGCCATCCACCACTACCACTGCGACCACCTGGGCACGCCCATGGCGCTGACGGACCAGACCGGCCAGGTGGCCTGGGCCGCGAAGCTGGACCCCTGGGGCAATGTGCTGCAGGAGTACAACCCGCAGGGCCTGCACCAGGCGATCCGGCTGCCGGGGCAGCACCATGACAGGGAAACGGGGCTGTATTACAACCGGCATCGGTACTACGATCCGGTGGTGGGGAGTTATGTGAATCAGGATCCGATTGGGTTGACTGGAGGTGCAAATATGAGCAGCTACCCAACAAATCCTGTGGATTGGATTGACCCACTGGGATTAAATAAGATGGGGAGAGGTAAAAGTGGTTTTTATGGGCAAAAGCCTAAACCTCCGGTAAAGCCAGATCCAACATCAACGGGGAAAATTGCTGAAGGCTGGAATCAGACGAAACAGAAAGTTTCCGATGTGGCGGATTCATTTGCAGAATTGATGAACAAACTCTCAGGCAAGGATGATATGCAGAAGAGGACTGACGAAGCAATTGTTTGCACGAAACAGGAGAATAAAGAAACCAAAGAAGTTTCAATTCCCTCAGACATCATTACCCCGGACTCTAGAGGTGTTGGAGTGATAAGACCTCCATCTCCATCCGAAATCGGAGTTGGGGAAAAATGCATTAGCCAAAGGCTAAGAGTCATGCAGTCAGGGCCACTCCCAGGTTTGTCAGCGCCTGGTCAATAAAATATTTGTATGAGAAAATATATATATAAAGCAACAGTCATTGCTATATCAGTTTATGCAGGATATTGGCTGGGTATCTATAAAAACAATCAATACACTATGGAGTATATGAATTTCTTAAATAGTCAGTATATTGCAATAAGAGCAGCCAATGGAATTCATGGCATATCAAATATGAAAAACCATATTATGAATAAAAATCTTTTACTTTGCGAAATGAAAAAGGAAGTTTCTCGTCTTTCAGAAGATTGGATGGATTGCAAATCTGATAAAGCTTGTTCAAAAGAGGTTGAGGGTGGGTTTTTTTCAAAAATCGATGGAATAATATCTGAATTTAAAAATGAAACCTGCGAAGATAACTAATTACCAAAATACCATCAAATTCAATACTTATATTAGCGAGCAGCATGCAATCCTAACTGTAAGCACAATACAAATAACAAGCAGATCATCCCTATCCACTACCAACAAAGCGCCCCCAAAAACAGAGAGGCCAGGTGGCCTAGGCCGCCAAGCTGGACCCCTGGGGCAATGTGCTGCAGGAGTACAACCCGCAGGGCATCCACCAGGCGATCCGGCTGCCGGGGCAGCACCATGACAGGGAAACGGGGCTGTATTACAACCGGCATCGGTATTACGATCCGGTGCTGGGGAGTTATATCAATCAGGATCCGATTGGTTTGATGGGTGGATGGAACTTATCTGGATATTCAGAAGGTTCTCCCTTGAATTATTTCGATCCAGTCGGACTCGCCACAAAGGAGCAAGTTGATACAGCGGTTAACGTGCTGAAGGGGCAATTCCCGAAATACTAAAAACACCGAAATCAGTTACTGGCGTTGTAGGTTTATCTGGAACGCTTGGGCAAGTTCTTGCCGGCAGAACAGATCTTAGTGGGAATATTCAATACAACGCAGATATTTATGGCGAAGACGGCGTTTCCATGTGTGATAGTAAATTAGATGATTTTCTTCAAACAATGGCGCATGAAATGCAGCATTTAAACGAGAGTGTTTTTGATAGAATTGGATTAAGTACGGGTCAGCTACTGAACAGAATTTCGCCAAAATTTTCTAGCATCGAAGATATTATTGACCATAATGCAGATATTATGTATCAATCCACCATAAATAAATACAAAAGCATTATAAATGGTGAAAAATAAATTGATTATTAGAGTAATAATATATATAGCTCTAGCATTGTGTATATTATTATTATTGATACTTGGAGATTTTAGCCGTGGAATATAAATAAACTTCGTGATCAATGATATTGCAGATGGAACAAAATAAATTACGTTTTCCTATAAAAATAGGGCATGCCTACTGGAAAAATTTGCATTTCCCCTAGGACATAGAAATGAATATGCAAAAAAAAAGGGGAAAGCAATTTTACTTCAGGCTTTGTTGGATGAAATAAGAGGCAGTGGCATTATTTACATCAACAGCAAAGACAAGTCAGTTAGAAGAAAAATTTCCGAGGATTTGAAAAATATCCAGATTCATCTGCTACTGAGTAAAAAGCCCTTTACTCCAGGAGCGAGCAGGGGAAAGATGTTCTTTTTTCGAACATGCCCACGCATGGCAGGATGACCATGCAAACTCCGGATGAATCGCAGTCATACAGTTGCTTTGAGAAAATTTATTATCAGAATAATGCTCAATAAATTTCCCAAATAATCTCATTGCAGCGTTATTATAAAGATTTTTTATGGATTTCAACATTTACTATTTAATGATGAACTTTTATTGAAAGGAGTTTTCTGGAAATAATCAAATATAT
Organism: Delftia sp. GW456-R20; assembly: GCF_001622915.1. Classification (NCBI taxonomy): domain Bacteria; kingdom Pseudomonadati; phylum Pseudomonadota; class Betaproteobacteria; order Burkholderiales; family Comamonadaceae; genus Delftia; species Delftia sp. GW456-R20. The sequence continues at coordinate 3,806,964 of NZ_LWCN01000004.1, forward strand.
TTGTCAATTTATTCTGGCAATTCTGAATAACACATTCCATTTCCAAGAGGGACACATGACCGCAAAAACCACCCAAACCCTGATCCGCATCCTGCTCGCCACCCTGTCTCTCTCCGCAGCCACTGCCACCTACGCCGCGCAGTGCCCGCTGATTCCCGATGGCAATGCCACTCTGGAAGAGTCCGAGAGAGCTGCACTGCTCAGCGAGTTCAAGTTCGAGGCGCTGGACAAGGAGCTGGCCCGCAAGCACAAGAAGAATCTTTCCTCCTCGGGCGGGGACTTGTTGACCATGCGGGATCTGCTGGGACTGCAGCAACTGAGCCTGCAGGAAGAGAACGTGATGCGCATGTGGGCGGAACAGCAGCCCAAGTCGTTCTTTGCCCAGCTCAATGCGGGCCTCTATTACGGCAACAAGGCATTTGGCGCCCGCGGCAACGCGCCGGCTTCCAGTGTGACGGGCAGCCAGTGGAACAGTGTCAAGCAGCTCAGCGCGAAGGCCCAGCCGTATCTGCAAAAGGCCATGGCGCTGGATGCCCGCTCGGCCTTGCCGCAGACGATGCTGATTGGATTGGCCGCGATGGAAAACCAGGTAGGTGGGCGTACTGCGGCGCAGTGGCTGCAGGCGGCCGATCAGGCCGATCCCAAGAACCTGGCGGCCCGCGTCAATGCCCTCAATTACCTGAGCCCGCGCTGGGGCGGGTCCTTGGAGGGCCTGGACCAAATGGTGTCACAGGCCGTGAAGTCGCTGCCATCGGCCAGCGCCAGCTATCTCCAATACAACCTGGTGCTTGCCAAGGCCAGCCATTACGAAGTCATGGAGAAGGACAAGAGCAAGGCCCAGGCCCTCTACAAACAGGCCAAGGACATGTGCGACAACTCGGAGGCCGCACGGGCGGGCATGGTCAGGACGTACCAGTAATCAGGAAACAAGGCAGGCCCAAAGGCCTGCCTTTTTTTCTCGCCCACAGCCTGCGGGCACACACACCCTCAAAACGTCGCCGAAGGCAGATCCTGCCGACTGAACACCAGCGACACCTTGGCTTCTTCCGGAATGGGCGGCAGTGAAGCATCCCATTGCTGCCAGGCCTGGCGCAGTTCAGCCAGGCGCTGGGGCTCGCGGTCGCGCAGGTTGGCGCGTTCGCGCGGGTCCTGGGCCACGTTGAAGAGGTATTCCACGCCTTCGATCTGCAGGTATTTCCAGTCGCCGCGCACCAGGGCGCGCTGGGCGCGGTGCTTCATGCGCCAGCACAGGTCGCGCTCGGGGTTCCAGGCGCCATCGTCCATGAGGGGCAGCAGGCTGATACCGTCCAGCGGGTAGTCGGCGTGGCCGTGCACGCCGGCGGCGGCCAGGAAGGTGGCTGACCAGTCCATGGTGAGATTGGGCGTATCGCTGACGATGCCCGCCGGCATGCGCTCGGGCCAGCGCGCCACCAGGGGCACGCGGATGCCGCCTTCGAGCAGGTCCATCTTCTGGCCGATGAAGGGCCAGTTGTTGGAGAAGCGTTCGCCGCCGTTGTCGCTGGTGAAGACGATGAGCGTGTTCTCGGCCATGCCCTTTTTCTCGAGCGCGTCCAGCACCCAGCCAATGCCTTCGTCCATGTGGTGGATCATGCGCTGGTAGGTCTCGATGGTGCCTCCGTCGGTGTGCTTGCCGAAGCCGCCGATGCGCCGCGATTCCTCCAGGTCGTCGCGCGTGAGCCAGGGCCAGTGCGGGGCGCTGTAGTGCAGGGACAGGTAGAAGGGCTTGTCGGCCGTCTGGCGCTCGACGAAGTCCACGGCGCGGCGGCTCAGCAGGTCGGTGAGGTAGCCCTCTTCCTCGTGCGGCTCCTCGTTGATCCAGAAGTCGGGGCGGCCGCGCGGGTCGCAGTGGGCGAAGTAGTCGGCGCCGCCTGCGTGAAAGCCGTAGAACTCCTCGTAGCCCGACATGCGCGGGCCGAAATGCGGCGGGTAGCCCAGGTGCCATTTGCCGACCAGGGCGGTGGCATAGCCGGCGTCGCGCAGCAGCGAGGCCACGGTGGGGTGGTCGGGCGGCAGGCCCAGCACCTTGTCGCCGTGGACGCTGGCGATCGGCTCCTCGGCCGCGCCGCGCAGGCGGTACTGCCAGCGGCCCGTGGCCAGCGCAAAGCGCGTGGGCGAGCACACGGCCGAGTTGGAATAGCCACGCGTGAAGCGCATGCCCTGCGCGGCCATGGCGTCCAGGCGGGGCGAGACATCGGTGGCGCGGCTGTGCGCATCGCGCGCGCCCGTGCAGCCGAGGTCGGCATAGCCGAGGTCATCGGCCAGGATGAAGATCAGATTGGGGCGCTGGGTTGCCATGGGAGCCAGGAGACAGTGGATGCGTTGGGAAAGGGAGTATCGCCAAAACGGCGGTGCCTCAGGGCCACAGGCCCTAGTGGCGGCTTCAGTCGTTGGTCAGGTGGATGCGCTTGACCAGAGCGGCCCACTGCGCGGACTGGCCCTTGGCGCGCGCCTGGGCCTCGGCCACGGTGGAGCCGACCATCTCGATGTCCAGGGCCTTGGCGCGTTCCTTTTGCTCGGGCGCGCGGATGGCCTCGTTCATGGCATCGACAAAGCGCTTTTGCACAGCGGGCGGCACGCCCTTGGGCGCGGCCAGCAGGATCCAGAAGGTGCCGTCGAACTCGGGGAAGCCCGACTCGGCAATGGTGGGCAGCTCGGGCGCCAGCGCCGAGCGCGTCTTGCCCGAGGTGGCCAGGGCGATCAGCTTGCCGCTCTGGACCTGGGGGAAGACCGTGGGGCCGGCCAGAAAGCCGCAGTCCACCTGGCCGCCCAGCAGGTCCTGCATGGCCGGCGCCGGTCCCTTGTAGGGTACGTGGACCATCTTGGCGCCCGAGGTGGCCAGCAGCGATTCCATGACCAGGTGGCCCGGCGAGCCCGCGCCGCCCGAGGCATAGGTCAGCTCGCGCGTCTTGCTGGCGGCCACCATGTCCTTGACGGACTTGAAGCCCGTGCCCGGGCCGCAGACCAGGGTCTGCGAGAAGCGCGCGGCCACGACCAGGGTTTCCAGCGCATCGGCCTTGTAGCCCATGTTCTTGTAGACATGGGGGTTGACGGTGAGCACGGGGTCCATGGCCCACAGCCAGGTGTAGCCATCGGGCGCGGAGCGTGCGACCTCGGCCGCGCCGATGTTGCCGTTGGCGCCGGGCTTGTTGTCCACCACCACGGCCTGGCCCAGCGCGGCCTGCATGGCGGCGGCCACGGGGCGCAGCGAGATGTCGGACGGGCCGGCCGGCGGATTGGGCACGACGATGCGTATGGGCCTGGCCTTGGGCCATTCCTGGGCCAGGGCGGGCGCCGCGCACAGCACGGCGGCGGTCAGGGCCACGGCGGCACGCGCCAGGGCTGCGAGGGGGCTGGGCATACTTGTCTCCTTGTCGTTGTCTTGCGGCCAATGTACGCAGGCCGCAGACAATGCATCTAATCCATCATCCCTAGCGTAAACCCGAAACCGGCCCGCGAGCCCATGACCGACCTCCACCGCTGGCGCCACCCCGCCGTGCTCGACGACATGTTCCTCTACCACTTGGCGCGGCTGCAGGCGGCGGCCGGCAGCCGTGTGGTGCGCCTGTGCGAGGGCCGCTACGGCATCACGCGGCGCGAGTGGCGCATGCTCTGCCTGCTGGCCGAGGCCGGGCAGCTGCAGCCCTCGCAGCTGGCCGAGCAGGCGCAGCTGGACCGCACGCGCACCTCGCGCGCGGTCACGGCGCTGCTGGCCAAGGGCCTGGTGTGGAAAGAGAGCCAGGTGGGCGATGCGCGCCGCGCACTGCTGCGCCTGAGCGACACGGGCCGCGCCCTGCATGCCGAGCTGTTCCCGCAGGTGCAGGCCATCAACCGCGAGCTCATGGACGCCGTGCCCGAGCCCGAGCTGCAGGCCATGGCCAGCGCCTTTGCCCGCATCCGTACGCGGGCGCGGGAGCTGGAGGCCAGCAGCCCGCCGCCCAAGGCGCCGCGCAATCGCAAGAAACCGGCAGCGCCCTGAAGCCAAGGTCCAGGAGGTCAATCACCCCTGCAGATACACCACATGCGTGTGCGTGTACTCGTACAGGCCGTGCTTGCCGTCGGCCCCGCCCACACCCGACTTGCGCACGCCCGCATGGAAGCCCTGCATGGCCTCGAAGTTCTCGCGGTTGATGTAGGTCTCGCCGAAGTCGATCTCGCGCATGGCCTGCATGGCCTTGGACAGGTCGCGCGTGTACAGCGACGAGGTCAGCCCGTATTCGCAGTCGTTGGCCAGGGCGATGGCCTCGTCCAGGTCATCCACCACCTGGATGGGCAGTACGGGGCCGAAGATTTCCTTGCGCATGATCTCCATGCCGGCATGGCAGCCGGCCAGCACCGTGGGCTGGAAGTGAAAGCCCGCGCCCAGGTCTGCGGCCTGCCCGCCCGTGACCAGTTGCGCGCCGTCGGCGATGGCCTGGCGCACCTTGGCCTGCACGCTGTCCAGGCCCTTTTGGTTGATCAGCGGGCCCATTTCCACGTCGGGCCGCGCAATCGGGTCACCGTAGCGCGTGGCGGCCATGGCCTGGGCGATGCGGGCCGTGAACTCGTCGGCCACCTGGCGCTGCACGTAGACGCGTTCGGCGCAGTTGCAGACCTGGCCAGTGTTGATGATGCGCGAGTCGCGGATGGCGCGCACGGCCAGGTCCAGGTCGGCATCGGCCAGCACGATGGCCGGGGCCTTGCCGCCCAGCTCCAGGTTGAGCTTGGTGATGTGGGGCGCGGCGGCAGCGGCGATGCGCTCGCCCGTGGCCACGCTTCCCGTGAAGCTGACCATGTCCACGCCCGCATGCCCGGCCAGCGCAGCGCCCGTGCCGCCCTGGCCATAGACCACGTTGAACACGCCGGCCGGCAGCTCGCACTGGGCCAGCAGCTCGGTGAAGGCGTGGCAGTTGATGGGCGTTTCCTCGCTGGGCTTGATGACGATGGTGTTGCCCGTGAGCAGGGCCGGCGCCATCTTGCGGGCGATCAGGAAGAAGGGAAAGTTCCAGGGCAGGATGCCCGCGACCACGCCCAACGGCTTGCGCAGCAAAAAGATCTGCTCGTTGGCCCGGTCGCTGGTGATGACTTCGCCCTCGATGCGGCGCGCCCATTCGGCCATGTAGTCCAGATAGTCGGCGGTGAAGTTCACCTCCACCTCAGCCAGGCCCAGGACCTTGCCCTGCTCCTCGGTGATGGTGCGCGCAATGCGCGCGGCGTTGTCGCGGATGCGGGCCGCAACGCGGCGCAGGTACTGTGCGCGCTCCACGGCAGGGCGGCGTGCCCAGGCCTTGTGGGCGCCACGCGCAGCGGCGATGGCGCGGTCCACATCGGCCTGGCTGGACAGGGGCGAGCGCGCCAGCACCGCGCCCGTGGCGGGGTTGGTCACCTCATGCAGTTCGGCGCTGTCGGTGAAGCTGCCGGCGATGAAATTGCGCAGCACGGTAGGGGATGCCATGGAGTTCTCCTTGGGTTCAGTAGGTGCGGGATGCAGGGGCCGCCTGGTCCGTGGCTTGCGTGGCGCGATAGCGCCCCAGATTGGCCAGCGCGGCCTGGCGCAGCAGGCTGATGTCTATGCCCACGGCGATGAAGCGGCAGCCCCAGTCCGCATAGCGGCGCGCATCTTCCTCGCGCGGCGCGAGGATGCCGCAGGCCTTGCCGGCAGCCAGCGTGGCCTCGACGGTGCGGCGTATGGCCTCCTGCACCTCGCCCTGGCTGGCGTCGCCCGCATGGCCCATGCCCGTGGACAGGTCGGCGGGGCCGATGAAGACGGCGTCCACGCCATCGACGGCCGCAATCTCGGCCGCGTTGGTCACGCCCCGGGGCGACTCGATCTGCACAATCAGGCACAGCTGTTCATGCGCCGTGCGGATGTAGTCGGGCACGGCATCCCAGCGCGTGGCCCGCGTCAGGCCGCCGCCCACGCCGCGCACGCCGTGGGGCGGGTAGCGCATGGCGCGCACCAGTTCGCGCGCCTGTTCGGCCGTCTCCACCATGGGCACCATCAGCGTCTGCACGCCCACGTCCAGCAGTTGCTTGATGAGCACGGTGTCGCCCTGCACGGCACGCACCACCGGGTGCGTGGCGTAGGGCGCCACGGCCTGCAGCTGGCCCAGCAGCGTGGGCACGGTGTTGGGGGCATGCTCGCCATCGACCAGCATCCAGTCGTAGCCCGTGGTGGCGATGATCTCGGCCGCGTAGGGCGTGGCAAAGCCGGCCCAGATGCCGTACAGCGGCTCGGCGCTCCGCAGCGCGGCCTTGAAGGGGTTGGCAGGCAGTTGCATGGCGGGCTCCTTCAGTGCGTGTACGGGCGGTGCAAGGCGCACTCGGGATTGAGCTCCACGCCGAAGCCAGGCCTGTCCAGCGCCGACAGGCGCATGCGGCCGTTGACGGGCACGGGCTCGCCCAGCAGTTGCGGATGGAACATGGGCACGACCTCGTCGGCCTTGGGGGCCATCATCAGGAACTCGGCAAACGGGCTGTTGTGGCGCGTGGCCACGAAGTGGTAGCTGTAGACGCTGGAGCCATGCGGGATGACCAGGGCCTGGTGGGCATCGGCCAGGGCCGAGATCTTGAGCAGCTCGGTGATGCCGCCGCACCAGCCCACGTCGGGCTGGATGATGTCGCAGCAGCCCATCTCCAGCAGCTGGCGAAAGCCCCAGCGCGTGGCCTCGTGCTCGCCCGTGGTCACCAGCATGCCGGTGGGCACGTTCTTGCGCAGGGCCGCGTAGCCCCAGTAGTCGTCGGGCGGCAGGGCCTCCTCGATCCACTTGAGGCCATGGGCCTGCGCACCCTGGGCCAGGCGCGTGGCGTAGTTCACGTCCAGACTCATCCAGCAGTCCAGCATGAGCCAGAAGTCCGGGCCCACGCGCTCGCGCATGGTGGCCAGCTCCTGCAGGTTGCGGCGCAGCCCTTCCTCGCCCTCGGCCGGGCCGTGGTGCAGCGGCATCTTGCCGCCGATGAAGCCCATCTTCTGCGCCAGGTCGGGCCGCGCGCCCGTGGCGTAGAACTGCAGCTCGTCGCGCACGGCGCCGCCCAGCAGCTGGTGCACGGGCTCGCCGCGCACCTTGCCCAGCAGGTCCCACAGCGCCAGGTCCACGCCCGAGATGGTGTTGATGACGATGCCCTTGCGGCCGTAGTACAGCGTGGACAGGTACATCTGGTCCCAGATGCGCTCGATGTCGGTGACCCGGGCGCCTTCGAGGAAACGCGCCAGGTGCTTTTCGACGATGTAGGCCGCAGGCTCGCCGCCCGTGGTCACGGCAAAGCCCACGCGTCCGGCGCTGTCCTCGATCTCCACCACCAGCGTGCCCAGCACGTTGATGCCGAAGCTGCGGCGGCTTTGCCGGTACTCGGGGTACTTGGCCATGGGCGTGGCGATGTGGTCGTCGATCCAGTGGCCGTCGGACTGGTCGTGGTAGTCGGCACCGCCGCCCTTGAGCGTGAAGGCGCGCACCTGCTTGATGGTGGGGATCTGTGTCATGGGATGGTTCTGCTCCGTGTGCAAGGGGTTCAGGCGGCGGACGGTGCGGCCAGGGCCGGCGCCAGGCGTGCGCGCACGCCCAGCACCAGGGCCGCAGCCAGCAGCGTGGTGCCGGCCAGCAGGTACAGGCCCGCCGCCGGGGAGTGGAAAAAGCCCTCGGCCCAGTTCTTGACGATGGGGGCGATGAAGCCGCCCACGGCGCCGAGGGAGTTGATGAAGGCGATGCCGCCAGCGGCCGCAGCGCCGGCCAGCGTGTTGGCAGGAAAGGTCCAGAACACGGGCTGCACGGCGATGAAACCGGCCGCCGCCAGGCACAGCGCGGCCACACCCAGCAGGGGGCTGGAGAAACTCACCGATGCAGCCATGCCCACGGCTGCCATCACCAGCGTCAGGCTGGCGATGCCGCGCGGCTGGCCTGTTCGCTCGGCATGGCCCGGAATCCACCAGGCGGCCAGCAGCGCGCACAGCCAGGGAATGGCCGAGACCACGCCCACCAGCAGGCCCACCTTGGTGCCCAGCAGGCCTGCCACCTGGCTGGGCAGGTAGAACACCACGCCATAGACGCTGGCCTGGATCAGCAGGTAGATCAGCGCCAGGTAGAGCACGCGCGGCTGGCACAGCGCGGCCAGCAGGCTGTGGCCGTGGCCGCCCTTGGCGCGCTCTTCGCTGTCGAGGATGTCCTGCAGCAGCGCCTTGTCCTCGCGGCTGAGCCAGGTGGCGTCGGCGGGGCGGTTGTCCAGGTGGAAATACGCCCAGATGCCCACGGCCACGGCCATCAGCCCCTCCACCGCGAACAGCCACTGCCAGCCGTGCCAGCCGCCCATGCCGTCCAGCTCCAGCAGCAGGCCCGACAGCGGGCTGCCGAAGATGAAGGCCAGCGGCGCGCCGAAGTAGAAAAAGCCCATGGCCTGCGCGCGGTGCGCTGCCGGGAACCAGTAGGTCAGGTACAGGATGACGCCGGGGAAGAACCCCGCCTCGGCCACGCCCAGCAAAAAGCGCAGCACGTAGAACGTGGTCTGGTCGTGGGCAAACATCATGGCCGCCGACACCAGGCCCCAGGTGACCATGATCCGGCACATCCACATGCGTGCGCCCACGCGGTGCATGATCAGGTTGCTGGGCACTTCCAGCAGCGCATAGCCTGCGAAGAACACGCCCGCGCCAAAGGCGAAGGCCGCATCGCTGATGCCGGTATCGGCCTGGAAGGCCACCTTGGCAAAGCCCACGTTGGCCCGGTCCAGGAAGGCCATGATGTACATGAGCAGAAGAAAGGGCAGCAGGCGCCAGGAGATCCTGGCGAGCAGGGGAGCGGGGAGTTTTTTCATGACGGTCCTGAAGGCGATGGAGAGCCATCACGCCCACAAAAATGGGGGCGCGGAAGGCGTGCTTTTTCGGAAGGCGAGAGGCGGCTGCGGCTTGGGTGCCGGTCGCATCAGCGCGTCATGAAACAGGCGATGGGCTGTGCATGTCTTGTCTCCTGGATTGGGTCTGTTTTTTCTTGTCGCAGGGCCAATGTACGGCGCATGATCGATGCTCAACAAATCGAATTTCGGTCACATCCGATACCTTGTGCTTATGCCTGCGAACACGCCCGAATCCGCCCCGCCCGTGCTGCACCGCAGCCTGCTCAACCGTCTGCGCTACAAGCACCTGCACATGCTGGTGGCGCTGGGATCGAGCCTGAACCTGCACCGCGCATCGCTGAGCCTGGCCATGTCCCAGCCTGCGGCCACGCGCATGCTGCGCGAGATCGAGGACATGTTCGGCTGCCAGCTCTTCGAGCGCCTGCCGCGCGGCATGCGGCCCACGGCGCTGGGCGCGCAGCTGGTGCGCTTTGCCGAGGCCTCGCTCAACAGCCTGGACCGCTGCGCCGAGGACCTGGCCGCGCGCCGCCAGGGCGGCTACGGCTACCTGTCCATCGGCACCATCATGGGCGCCGCACCCGACCTGGTGATGACGGCCGTGGCCCGCATGAAGGCACAAAGCCCGCAGCTGCGCCTGCGCATCATGGGCGACACCAGCGACCAGGTGCTGCGTCTGCTGGACCAGCGGCGCATCGACATGGCCATTGCGCGGCGCAGCCCTGCAGCCCACAGCAGCAGCTACAGCTTCGAGGAACTGGGCAACGAGCGGCTGCTGGTCGTCGTGCGCAGCGGCCATCCGCTGACACGCCGGCGCAAGCTGGGCTGGCAAGAGCTTGTCGGCGACTGGCCCTGGATACTGCAGCCGGCCTCCAGCCCCGCGCGCATCGCGCTCGACCAGCTGCTGCAGCGCCTGGAGCTGCCCGCGCCCGCCGACATCATCGAATGCAGCTCGGTGTACTCCATGCAGCAACTGGTGCAGCTGACCGACGCCGTGATGCTGCTGTCCGAATCCGCGCTCAAGGACTATCTGCGCATGGGCCTGGTCAGGGCGCTGCCGGTCTGCATCGACGTGCCCATGGCGCCCTTCGGCATCCTCACCCGCACCGACGACGCGCCCACGCAGGAGCAGCAGCGCTTCATCGCGCTGCTGCGCGCGCAGGCCCGGGGGCTGGCTCAGGCGGGTTGAGCCAGCACCTGCCCCATCGCGGCCTGGAACCTCGGGTCGAGCATGGCGCTGACGTTGCACCGCGACCAGCGCGAGACGGCCGAGGGATCGACGTGGAAAACACGGCCCGGCGCCATGCTGAGCTTGCGCGGCACCAGTTGCTCGGCCAGCCGCAGCGAGTCCTGCACACCGGGGAAGGCCACCCACAGGTACAGGCTTTGCGGGCTGCGCGCAAAGACTTCGCAGCAGTGGGCATCGAGCCAGCCCAGCGCCTGGGCCGTGGCCTGGCCCAGCTTGTGGCGCAGGCGCACCAGGTGGCGCTCGTAGTGGCCCTCGCGCAGCATCACGTCCACCATGCGCTCGCAGTACTCGGAGCCGCTGACGTGGATCAGCGCCTTGAGGTCGGCCAGGTCGCTGGCCAGCGCGTCGTTGCAGGCGATGAAGCCTACGCGCAGCGCGGCCGAGAAGGATTTGGAGAAGCTGCCGATGTAGATGGTGCGCTCCAGTTGGTCCAGCGTGGACAGGCGCACGGCCGAGGTGGGCTTGAAGTCGGCCAGCGGATCGTCCTCGACGATGAGCAGGTTGTGGCGCTCGGCCAGCTGCAGCACCTTGTAGGCCTTGGCGGCCGAGATGTCCGAGCCCGTGGGATTGTGGGCCAGCGACTGCGTGAAGAACAGGCGCGGCCGGTGCTGCGCCAGCAGTGATTCGAGCGCGGCCACGTCGGGCCCGTCGGCCAGGCGCGGCACGCCGACCACATGGGCGCCGGCCAGCCTGAGCTTGCCGAACAGCGGGTAGTAGCCGGGCTCGTCCACGAGCACGGTGGCCCCCGGCGGCACGAAGTAGCGGATGACCAGGTCCATGGCCTCGTTGGCGCCATGGGTCAGCACCAGCTGGCCCGGCGTGGCCTGCAGGCCGAAGTCACCCAGCTTGCGCACCAGGCTGTCGCGCAGCGGCGCATAGCCGTAGCGGCTGCCGTAGCGGAACAGCGATCCCAGCCCCGTGCGCACCACCTTCTGGTGGTAGCGGTCCAGCCGCATGTCGGCCAGCCATTCCACGGGCGGAAAGCCGTCGCCCACGCCCACGCAGTCGGGCTGGGTCTTGAGCTGCTCGCGCATCAGCCAGACGATGTCCATGGCGCGGCCCAGCTGGCCCGCGTCCTCGTCGGTGCGCTGGGCACCGCGGCCCGAGCCCAGCACGTAGAAGCCCGAGCCCCGGCGCGGCTCCACGATGCCGCGCGAGACCAGCAGGTCGAAGGCCGAGACCACGGTGTTCTTGGCATAGCGATGCAGCTGCGCCAGCTCGCGCAGCGAGGGCAGCTTGTCGCCAGGGCGGTACACGCCGTCGGCGATCTGCTGGCCGATCAGGTCCGCCAGCTTCTCGGCAATGGGGGCCGAGCGCCCTCTGGTGTCTGCCATGCGCCCTCCGTTCATGTTGCAGTGCGATGGTACTGTTCCCCGAAACTGTACCTTTTGAAAGCGGTACAGTTTTCCTACAGTCCGGCGACCAGAGTTTTGATTCGAGGAGATGTCTTCCATGGTTGCCGATTCGCGCCTGCCCAATTTCCGTGCCCTCACACCGGCCCAGCGCCGGGATTTCCTGGCCGATGCCTGCGGCCTGTCCGATGCCGAGCGCGCCCTGCTCGCCGCCCCCGGCGCCCTGCCCCTGGCGCTGGCCGACGGCATGATCGAGAACGTGTTCGGCAGCTTCGAGCTGCCGCTGGGCGTGGCGGGCAACTTCCGCGTCAACGGCCGCGACGTGCTGGTGCCTATGGCGGTGGAGGAGCCCTCGGTGGTGGCCGCCGCCTCGTACATGGCCAAGCTGGCGCGCGAGGACGGGGGCTTTCAGACCTCCAGCACGCTGCCGCTGATGCGCGCCCAGGTCCAGGTGCTGGGCGTGACCGATCCGCACGGCGCGCGCCTGGCCGTGCTGCAGGCGCGTGCGCAGATCATCGAGCGCGCCAACAGCCGCGACAAGGTGCTGATCGGCCTGGGCGGCGGCTGCAAGGACATCGAGGTCCACGTCTTCCCCGACACGCCGCGCGGCCCCATGCTGGTGGTCCACCTGATCGTGGACGTGCGCGACGCCATGGGCGCCAACACCGTCAACACCATGGCCGAATCGGTGGCGCCCCTGGTCGAGCAGATCACGGGCGGCAGCGTGCGGCTGCGCATCCTGTCCAACCTGGCCGACCTGCGGCTGGCCCGCGCCCGCGTGCGGCTCACGCCGCAGACCCTGGCCACGCAGGAGCGCAGCGGCGAGGAGATCATCGAAGGCGTGCTGGACGCCTATACCTTCGCGGCCATCGACCCCTACCGCGCGGCCACGCACAACAAGGGAATCATGAACGGCATCGACCCCGTCATCGTGGCCACGGGCAACGACTGGCGCGCGGTCGAGGCCGGCGCCCATGCCTATGCCAGCCGCAGCGGCAGCTACACCTCGCTGACGCGCTGGGAAAAGGACAGCAGCGGCGCCCTGGTCGGCAGCATCGAGCTGCCCATGCCGGTCGGCCTTGTCGGCGGCGCCACCAAGACCCATCCGCTGGCACGCCTGGCGCTGAAGATCATGGACCTGCAGTCCGCCCAGCAGCTGGGCGAGATCGCCGCCGCCGTGGGCCTGGCGCAGAACCTGGGCGCCCTGCGCGCCCTGGCCACCGAAGGCATTCAGCGCGGCCACATGGCTTTGCACGCCCGCAACATCGCCCTGTTGGCCGGCGCCACGGGCGACGAGGTCGATGCCGTGGCGCGCCAGCTGGCCGCCGAGCACGACGTGCGCACCGACCGCGCACTGGAAGTGCTGGCCGCGCTGCGCGCCAGGGCCTGACCAGCGCGCGGCCACACAAACAAAAACCCAAGGAGACACACATGACAAGCAAGGATCCCGCCGACTGGCGGCTGGCCGAGGTCTGGGGCGACACCGTGGACCTGCGCCACCTGGCCTGGGCGATTGCCATCGGCACCGGCATCAGCGTGCTGGGCTTCTACCTGGCCAGCCGCTGGCTGTCCACGGTGGTCGAGTCGCGCCAGCTGGCCCACGCCTACGCCATGCTCGCGGGCCTGGCAGGCTGCGTGATCGCCGGCGTGATCTGCGCACGCGCCTTTCCGCCCAAGCGGGAAGTGACCGAGCTGGACACCTCGAACGACCCCGAATGGCGCCGCGAAGTGCTCGAGGAGCTGGCGCGCCAGCCCGGAGGCCTGGGCACGGTGCAGGACCTGCCGCCCGCCGTGGTGCAGGAACTCAAGGAGCTCAAGCTCTACGAGCTGTTCGCCGACAAGGCCGGGAGGGCATGAGATGGAAACCCTGCTGACCAATGACATCGCCGTCGCGGCCGCCATGGGACTGATAGGCGCCGTGGTGTTCGCCGCCATCGGCCTGGTCTCCGGCACGGACGAGACCACCACGCTGGCCCCGCTCACCCTGCTGGTGGTGCTGCTGGGCGTGCCGCCCGCCGGCGTGTTCACCTTCTTCCTGGCCGGCGCCGTGGCCAAGCACATGACGCATGCCGTGCCCACGGCGCTGCTGGGCATTCCCGGCGACACGCTGGCCACGCCGCTGCTGCAGGACGCCAACATGCTGCGCAAGCTGGGCGTGCCCCATATCGCGCTGCGCAAGATGGTCTCGGGCGGCATCGTCGCGGCCTTTGTCGCCGTGCCGCTGGCCGTGCTGTTCGCCGTGATGCTGGCGCCCTTCGGCAGCATGATCACCAAGACGGCGCCCTGGATCTTCCTGGCCGCCGCCCTCCTCATCGCCTACTTCTCGGCGGGGCGCTGGGCCTCGGTCATGCTGCTGATTCCGTTCGTGGTCGTCATCATTGCGCTGCAAAGCCTCACCGCCAAATACGAGGTCAAGCTCAGCATCAGCTACTTCCTGGGCATTGCCATCGGGCCGCTGATCGCCGACCTGTTCACCGTGATCTCGCCGGCCGGCCGCCAGCGCATGCTGCGCGACAAGGTGCGCCAGTTCAACCTGGCGCCCGACGTGAAGGGCTGGTCGGGCTACTTCCCCAACCCGCTCAAGGTGCTGGACCGCGTGCAGACGCGCTGGACCCTGGCCACGGCCACCATCTCCAGCGCCACCTTCGTCTTCAGCCCCGTGGCCATGACCGTGGTGCTGGGCGAGCTGGTGGGCTCGCGCATCAAGCATGCCTACCACCGCCTGACCACGGTGCTGAGCGCGCGCAACGGCGTGACCGAGGCCACCTACATCGCCGAGGCGCTGATCCCGCTGATCGCCTTCGGCCTGCCGCTGAGCCCCGTGGCCGCCGGCCCCGCCGCGCCGCTGTTCAACGCGCCGCCGCGCTTCACCGTCGATGCCGCCACGGGCCAGGTGAACAACCTGCACAACCTGCTCAGCCACTGGGAGTTCCTGGGCTACGGCATGCTGGCCGTGGTGCTGGCGGCCCTCGTGTCCTACCCCTTCGCCATGAACTTCGCGCGCAGCGCGGCGCTGTTCGTCTCGCGCCGGGTCAGCCACGAGGCCATCATCGCCACCTTCGTGGGCCTGATCATCGTCATCAGCGTCTGGGAAGGCCAGTTGCTGGGCCTGCTCGTGATCCTGACCATGGGCCTGCTCGGCGGCCTGCTGTCACGCGGCTTCGGCTTCAACACCGGCGTGCAGTTCATGGGCTACTACACGGCCGTGCTGAGCGTTCCGGCGCTGGTGAAGCTGTTCTGATTTTTGCGCCGCAAGGGTCAGAACATTCTGAGATTTGGGGGCAGCGCCGCACCCACCGCCCACAAGGTCCAAGGCCGTTGCCATACTGGGTCACCGAGGCCGCCGCACCGCTGGCGGCCTCTTCCTTTGTGTCTGGCTTTGTGTCTGTCGTTCCTGCGAGGTGCCCATGGGTCTGGCCCTGGTTCAAAGTCGTGCGCTGCTGGGGCTGGCCGCCCCGCGTGTCACCGTGGAAGTGCATCTGGCCAACGGCCTGCCGTCGTTCACGCTGGTGGGTCTGGCCGATGTCGAGGTCAAGGAAGCGCGTGAACGCGTGCGCTCGGCGCTGCTGAACTCGGGGCTGGAGTTCCCGAGCAACAAACGCATCATCGTCAACCTGGCGCCCGCCGACCTGCCCAAGGATTCGGGGCGCTTCGACCTGCCCATTGCGCTGGGCATTCTCGCGGCCAGCGGCCAGATCAATGGCGATGCGCTGGCCGACTACGAATTCGCGGGCGAGCTGTCGCTGTCGGGCGCCCTGCGGCCCGTGCGCGGCGCGCTGGCCACGGCCCTGGCCCTGCACCGCCAGCAGGACGGCGCCCGCCTGGTGCTGCCGCCGGGCAGCGCGCAGGAGGCGGCCTTCGTGCCATCGGCCCAGGTGTTCTGCGCGCACCACCTGCTGGACGTGGTGCGCCGCTTCATCACACGCTCGGCCAATGCCCTGGTGCAGGCGGTGCAGGAAACGGACGATGCCTGCTGCAGCGACGAAAGCGAGGACACCGGCGAGACCGAAGAAACCGACGCCTTGCCGGCAGCAGGCGACACCCAGACATGCTCCGGCCCGGGCTGGCATGCGGTGCAGCCTCAGCCCGCTGCCCCAGTGCGCAGCAGCCTGGACCTGGCCGAGGTGCGTGGCCAGGCGCAGGCGCGGCGTGCGCTGGAAATCGCTGCGGCCGGAGGCCATGGCCTGCTGCTGGTGGGACCGCCGGGCTCGGGCAAGTCCATGCTGGCCCAGCGCTTTGCCGACCTGCTTCCGCCCATGAGCGATGACGAGGCGCTGGAGGCCGCCGCCATCGCCAGCCTGGCCGGCCGCTTCACGCCCGAGCGCTGGCGCCAGCGCCCCACGGCCAGCCCGCATCACACGGCCAGCGCCGTGGCCCTGGTCGGAGGAGGCTCGCCGCCGCGTCCTGGCGAGATTTCGCAGTCCCACCATGGCGTGCTCTTCCTCGATGAATTTCCCGAGTTCGCGCGCAGTGCGCTGGAGGCGCTGCGCGAGCCGCTGGAGACCGGCCAGATCACCATCGCCAGAGCCGCGCAGCGCTGCGAATTCCCCGCGCGCTTCCAGCTCGTCGCGGCCATGAATCCATGCCCCTGCGGCCATTGGGGGTCGACGGTGCAGCGCTGCCGCTGCACGCCCGACAAGGTGGCGCGCTACCAGGCGCGCATCAGCGGCCCGCTGCTGGACCGCATCGACCTGCATGTGGAAGTCGGCGCCCTGCCCCCGCAGGAGCTGCTGGCCGCGCGCTCGGGCGAAACCAGCGAGGCCGTGCGCGAGCGCGTGGTCCAGGCCCGCGCGCTGGCCGTGCAACGCCAGGGCAGTGCCAACCACCAGCTCCAGGGCCAGGCCCTGGACGACCACCTGGGCCTGTCGCCCGAGGCCCTGACCTTCGCCCACAAGGCCGCAGCACGCCTGGGCTGGTCGGCCCGCAGCACCCACCGCGCGCTCAAGGTGGCGCGCACCATTGCCGACTTGGCCGGCAGCGCGGCAGTGGAGACGGGGCATGTGGCCGAGGCCATGCAGTATCGGAGGGTGTTGCGGCTGCCGTCATGAGGTTCTGCGTTGGGCGCGGTTGCCTGGTTTGTTGGATTTGTTTCTGAAATTCCGAAATTTCCACTTGAATGAAACGAAATACTCCCGAATTTCGGAATATTGGAAATTGTTTTGAAAATTGCCGAATAAATCCTAGAATTTCGGAATATCAGAAATAAGGCCAATCCATCCATGCCGTCTTCCACGCCCATGAACGACCCGCAGCAGGATCGCCCGCAGCCCGGGGCCGTGGTCATCGCTGACCTGTCCGGGCTCGGCACCCAGATCCGCACCATGCGCAAGGCCCAGCAACTGCGCATCGATGACACGGCAGCCCTGTGCGGCGTGTCGCTGGATCTGCTCTCCCGTCTGGAGAACGGCAAGGGCGGCGTGGGCTCCGACAAGCTGCTGGCCGTACTCGACGGGCTGGGCCTGGCCATGGTCATCGCGCCCAAGCAGGACGCCCTGATGGCACGACTTCCACGGGCCTGAAGCGCACATGGCCACGTCGCCGTCGCTTTCGCTTTCGCTGTGGAACGATGTCGGCACGCATGTGGCCGATGTGACCCACGACCCGCACAACGATCTTTGGGGACTGCGGTATGCGCCTGCATGGCTGGAGCAGGAACGGCCTTTCTACCTGGCGCCCTGCCTGCCGCTGGCCGCTCCCGAAGGGGGCTACGACTCGCGCTCCATCCGGCGTTTCATCGAGAACCTGCTGCCCGAAGGCGCGGCGCTGGATGTGGTGGCCAGAAGTCAGGGCATAGGCAAGGGCAACATCTTCGGTCTGATACGCGCCCTCGGCGCCGAGACCACCGGGGCCTTCCGGTTTCAGGCCGACGGCAGCAAGCCCGATCCTCAGGCCGCCAATGCCGCTCGCCCCATATCGACAGCCGAACTCGCCCAACGCATTGCAGACCGAGACACACGCCCTTTCATCGAGTGGGATGGCAAAGTGCGCATGTCGGTGGCCGGCTACCAGGACAAGCTGCCCGTGCACGTGGAAGGCGAGAGCGTGCAGGAAGGCACCATCTTCCTTCCCGACAACGTTCCGTCCACCCACATCCTCAAACCCCAGCCGCGAGACAGCGCGATGCCGCACATGGTGGTGAACGAGCATTTCTGCATGCGCCTGGCAGCGGCCATGCGCTTGCCGGCAGCCGAGGTGCAGATGCTGCACGTGCCACAGCCGGTGCTGGCAGTCAGGCGCTTTGACCGTGTGCGGCAGGCGCCGCAAAGGCGGGTCCTGCGCACCCACATCATCGATGCATGCCAAGCGGGCGATCTGCCCGTCAGCTACAAGTACGAGCACCACATCGGCAGCGTGGGCGATGCCCGGCTATACCGCGACGGCATGAGCTTTCCCCGGCTGTTCGGTCTACTGGAGCACTCGGTGGCGAAGGCTGCGGACAAGCTGGCAATGATCCGATGGGCGCTGTTCCAGATACTGATCGGCAATGGCGACGCACATGGCAAGAACTTCTCCTTCCACGTGCTGCCGCAGGGCCTGGCGACCGCACCCTGGTACGACCTCGTCAGCGTGGCCCAGTATCCCGATGTGTCCCAGGAACTGGCCATGGCCTTCGGCGATTGCTTTGCGCTGGAGGAACTCACACCCTTCGAGTTTGCGCATTTCGCGCACCTGTGTGCGATAGACCGCAGGCTGCTCACACGTGAAGCCCAGCGCATGGCCAAGGCAGCCCCTGGTGCGGCGGCCAAGGTTCTGCGCGAATCGCCTTACACGCCAGAAGAACACGCCTTCGCCCAGCGCATCGCCGCCTATGCGACCACCCAGGCCCAAAGACTGGTGGACATCGCCCAAAAGGCAGCAGCCTTGCCTTCCGACCTGTTCTGAGTCTCAGGCAGACGCTGCCGGGACGGCTTCCATGCCCAGGGCCTCTTCGCCCTGCACACCCTCGATCCCCAACACCTCCACGCACGCATGCAGCGCAGGCGACCAGCCCTGGCGCGCGGGCACGACAAACCAGGTTTCCACGCGGGCGACTTCCTGGGCGAGTGCGCCGGGCAGGGCCGTGATGTGCACGCCGAAGCGGTGCTGCTGGGCCTGGACCACGCTGCGCGGCAGCAGGCCGTAGCCCATGCCGGCGGCCACGCAGCCGAGGATGGCGTCCAGCGACCCCATTTCCATGATGCGTGCCGCCACGCCGCGCGCGGCCAGCAGCAGTTCGATGCGCTGGCGGTAGCTGCAGCCCTGGCGGAAGGCCAGGAAGGGCACGGCGCTGAGCTGGGCGGCATCGGGAAAGCGCGGCAGCGCGAAGGCGGTGACCAGGACCAGTTCTTCCTCGAAGACGCGCCAGCCCTGCAGGCGGGGCTGGGGCGGCATGCCGGAGACGAAGGCGCAGTCCAGCCGCCCGGCAAGCAGATCGGCCAGCAGCTCGGCCGTGGTGGCCGTGCGCAGCTCCAGGTCCAGGCCGGGCTGGGCCTGGTGCAGGCGCGCCAGCAGCGGCGGCAGGCGCAGCGCGGCCGTGGTCTCCATGGAGCCTATGCGCAGCGCGCCGGCGGCCCGGGCGCTGCCTTGCAGCAGGGCCAGCGCCTCGTCATGGTCGGCCAGCATGCGCCGCGCGTATTGCTCCAGCAGGCGGCCGGCAGGCGTGGCGTGCACGGGAGCGCTGCGCTCCAGCAGTTGCACGCCGGCCTCGTCCTCGAGCTTTTTCACATGGGCCGTCACGTTGGACTGCACGGTGTGCAGTTGCTGGGCGGCGGCGCCGAAGCTGCCGCTGTCGCAGACGGCCAGGAACATGCGCAGGGACTTCAGTTGCATCGCGGCTCCAGTGACATCCATCTTCAATCGAGATCGACGCCATCATTTTGAATCATTGGACATGATGGGCGGCAGCGCCTAATGTATGACCATCCTCCCCGCATGGCGCCCACTCCCGTGATCCAACGCAACGAAACTTCCCTGCTGCTGACCGGCTTCATGGCCACGCTCAGCGGCGTCGGCCTGGCGCGCTTTGCCTACACGGCGCTGATGCCGCAGATGGTGCATGCCGGCTGGTTCAGCGGCGAGCAGGTGGCCTACCTGGGCGCGGCCAACCTGCTGGGCTATCTGATCGGCGCGCTGGCCGCCGCGCCGCTGGCCGAACGCCTGGGCGCGCTGCGCGTGCTGCTGTGGTGCTGGGTGGCCCTGGCGC
This sequence comes from Delftia sp. GW456-R20, assembly GCF_001622915.1. Lineage (NCBI taxonomy): Bacteria > Pseudomonadati > Pseudomonadota > Betaproteobacteria > Burkholderiales > Comamonadaceae > Delftia > Delftia sp. GW456-R20. The sequence continues at coordinate 3,826,585 of NZ_LWCN01000004.1, forward strand.
TGAGCTTTGCGGCCTGCGCCTGGCCGCTGCCCATGCCCTGGTTCTTTGCATGGCGCTGCATCTCGGGCATTGGCGGCGCCATCCTGATGGTGCTGGGCCCCTCCGTGGCCCTGGCGGCCACCCCCCTGCAGCGGCGTGCGGCCCTTGGGCCGCTGATGTTCTGCGGCATAGGTGCCGGCGCCCTGCTGTCGGCCACGCTGATACCGCTGCTGGCGCGCCAGAGCCTGGGAGCCGTCTGGTGGGCGCTGGCGGCGGTTTGCGCCTGGGCCGGCTGGCTGGGCTGGCGCCATGTGCGGCGGCTGCCGGTGCCTGCGCCCATTGCCATCACGCCCCATGCCCAGCCCGCGCGTGCCGCGCCCCTGTGGACGCTGCCCGTGGTGCTGGTGATGCTGGCCTATATGACGGACGCCTTCGGCTTTGTGCCGCACACGGTGTTCTGGGTGGACTACCTGGCGCGCGAGCTGCAGTTGGGCGATGCCTACGCCTCCACGCAGTGGGCCGTGTTCGGCCTGGGAGCCATTGCCGGGCCGCTGGTGGCCTCGCTGTGCGCCACGCGCTTTGGCTGGTGGGGCACGACCACGGGCGCCTATGCGGTCAAGACCCTGGCCATTGCCATGCCGCTGTTCTGGGTGGGATTTGCGGGGCATGCGACCTCGTCCTTCCTGGTGGGCGCCTTGTCGCCGGGCATGGCGGCCATCACCTCGGGCTATCTGATGCAGCTGATCGGCCCCGTGCAGCACAAGCGCATGTGGGGCTATGCCACGGCGGCCTTTGCGCTGATGCAGGCCGTGTCGGGATATTTCATGGCCTGGAGCTATGCGGGCCTGGGCTCGTACCAGCGTCTGTTCGTCATCGGCAGCGTGTCGCTGCTGCTGGGCACGCTCATGATCGCCGCCAGCCGTGCCAGCGCGCGCCGACAGGCCGCCGCATGAGTGCGTGGATTCGAGACAGGAAACAAGGAGTCGTATGAGCACCGCAAAGACTGCGTGGATGGCCCGCCTGGGCATGCGCCATCCCATCATCCAGGCCCCCATGGCCGGCACGTCCACGCCCGCACTGGCGGCTGCCGTCACCGATGCGGGCGGCCTGGGCTCGCTGGGCATTGGCGCCAGCGGAACGGAGCAGGCGCGCCAGCAGCTCGTGCAGACGCGCGCGCTGACATCGGGCGCCTTCAACGTCAACCTGTTCTGCCACCGGCCGGCCCGGGCCGATGCGCAGCGCGAGGCCGCCTGGCTGGCCCATCTGGCGCCCGAGTTCGCACGCTTCGACGCCGCGCCGCCTGCCACGCTGAACGAGATCTACGCCACCGCCGTCGGCAACGCGGCGCTGCAGGCCATGCTGCTGCAGGAGCGGCCTGCCGTGGTGAGCTTTCATTTCGGGCTGCCTGAGCAGGGCTTCATCGACGCGCTGCGCGCGGCCGGCGTCGTGACCCTGGCCAGCGCCACGTCGCTGGACGAGGCGCGCCAGGTGGAGCAGGCCGGTGTCGATGCCATCGTGGCCCAGGGCGTGGAGGCCGGGGGGCACCGCGGCACGTTCGACCCCGCGCAGGACCGCATGATGGGCACCTTCGCCCTGGTGCGCGTGCTGGCCCGCAACACGGCCCTGCCGGTGATCGCGGCCGGCGGCATCATGGATGGCGAGGGCATTGCGGCCGCGCTGGGCCTGGGCGCCTGTGCGGCCCAACTGGGCACGGCCTTCATCCTCTGCCCTGAATCGTCCGCCAGCCCGGCCTACCGTGCCGAGCTGCGCAGCGAGCGCGCCCACCACACGGGCTTGACGGCCGCCATCTCGGGCCGTCCGGCACGCGGCATGGTCAACCGGCTGCATGCGCTGGGCGCCAGCCATGGCCAGCCCCTGCCCGACTACCCGCGCGTCTACGACGCAGGCAAGGCGCTGCACCAGGCGGCGTCCGCCCAGGGCAGCTCCGACTACGCAGCCCACTGGGCCGGCCAGGGTGCGCCGCTGGCGCGTGAGATGCCGGCCGCTGCGCTGGTGCAGACGCTGGCCGGCGAATTGGCGAGTGCTCAGGCAGGCCGCTAGAGCGTGTTATCCACTAAAGTGCCGCCAGCCCCTGCTCCAGGTCGGCGATGAGGTCGCGCGGCGACTCCAGGCCGATGTGCAGGCGCACCACGGGCCCGCGCGCACTCCAGTCGGTGACGCTGCGCGCCTGCGCCATGTGCGCGGCCGTCGCCAGGCTTTCGTAGCCGCCCCAGGAGGCGCCGATGCCGAAGAGGCGCAGGCCGTCGATGAAGCGGTCCACGGCGGCCTCGGCGGTGCCGGGCTGCAGCTCCAGCGACACCAGGCCGTTCGTGCCCTGGCAGTCGCGCAGCCACAGCGCATGGCCGGGATGCGTGGGCAGCGCGGGGCAGAACACGGTGGCCACGGCCGGGTGCTGCTGCAGCCAGTGCGCCACCTCCAGCGCATGCGCCTCGTGCATCTGCAGCCGTGCGGCCAGCGAGCGCATGCCGCGCAGCACCAGCCAGGCATCGTCGGGGCTGACCGCCATGCCGAAGGCATCGCAGCGCGCGGCCAGCGGCTCCCAGGCGGCCTCGGTGGTGGCCACGGTGCCCATCATCACGTCGGAGTGGCCCGACAGGTACTTGGTGGCTGCCATCACCGAGACATCGGCCCCCAGCGCCAGCGGCCGGTACTGGCAGCCCGATCCCCAGGTGTTGTCGGCCACGACCAGAGCGCCGCGCGCATGGGCCATGGCCGCCAGCGCGGGCAGGTCGCACATCTCGTAGACCAGCGATCCCGGGCATTCGGCATAGACCATGCGGGTGTTGGGACGCATGCGCGCCTGGGCGTCGCTGCCATCGGCCGCGAAGAAGTCGTACTCGATGCCGTAGGGCCGCAGCCATTGCCCGGCCAGGTGGCGCACAGGCTGGTAGGCGCTGTCGGTCAGCAGCACATGGTCGCCGGGGCGCAGGTAGCTGAGCAGGGCCATGCCGATGGCCGCCAGGCCGGTGGGCAGCAGCCGCGTGCGGTGGGCGCCTTCCAGCTCGCTGACGGCGTCTTCCAGCGCAAAGCCGGTGGGCGTGCCGCGCGCGCCGTAGCTGAAGATGCGCTCGCCGGCGCGGCGCTCGCGCATCTCGCGCTGCTGTGCCGTGCTCTCGAACAGCACGGTGCTGGCGCGCACCAGGGGCGGGTTGACGGCCGTGCCGCCCGCATAGGCCGGGCGCTTGCCCGCATGCAGCAGCCGGGTCTGCAGGTCCAGCGCGGGGGCGTCAGGGGCGGGGGCGTATTCGGCAGCCATCAGTCGATCTTCGCGCCCGAGAGCTTGACCACGCGCGACCAGCGCTCCATGTCCTGGCGCAGCTGGGCGGCAAAGGCCTCGGGCGTATTGGCCACGACTTCGCTGCCGCCATCGACGACGAGTTTGGTCACTTCCGGCAGTTGCAGGGTGCGCACGATGGCGTCGTGCAGATAGGCCACGCGCTCGGGCGGCGTGCCGGCGGGAGCGAAGAAGCCGTACCAGTCCTCGAAGCGCGCATTGCGCAGGCCCAGTTCCTCCAGCGTGGGCACCTTGCCGAACACGCCGATGCGGCGCGGGCTGGTGACGGCCAGCGCGCGTACCTGGCCCGCCTGGATCATGCCGGCCACGGACGAGGTGGAGGTGATCAGCACGTCGACCTGCTGGCCCAGCAGATCGTTGATGGCCGGCCCCGCGCCCTTGTAGGGCACATGGGTCATGGGCACGCCGTTTTCCTTGGACAGCACCACGCCCACCAGGTGCGACAGCGTGCCGTTGCCGGGCGTGGCATAGGTGACGCGGCCCGGCTCGCCCTTGCTGCGCGCCACCAGGTCGGCAAAGCTCTTGAGGGGCGAGGCCGAGGCGACCACGATGGCCAGCGGCGCCGCGTTGATCTGCGTGATGGGCACGAAGTTCTTGAGCGGATCGAAGCCCGGCGCGCTGTAGAGCGCGGGGTTCACCGCCATCAGCGAGACCTGGCCCGTGAGCACGGTGTAGCCATCGGGCTTGGCCTCGGCCACGGCCTTGGCGCCGATGTTGCCGCCTGCACCGCCCCGGTTTTCCACCACGGAGGGCTGGCCCGTGGCCTCGGTCAGGCGCGTGGTGACCCAGCGCGTGCTGGCGTCGTTGCCGCCGCCCGGCGGGAAGGGCGAGATGAAGCGGATCGGCTGGGCCGGATAGCCGTTGCGCGCAGCCAGCGGCTCGGCCGTGGCCTGCGAGAGCATGGCCAGGGCCGCGAGGCCGGCGGCCAGCATCCTGGCCAGGGTGGGGATTGCGAACATGTCTTGTCTCCTGTCGTTATGTGGTGTTGGGCTGTTCGGATGCTCTTTGCGTGGATCAGGACATTGCCGGCTCCGGCAGGCGGAAGGCGGCCAGTTCCTGGGCATCGAGCTGCGGCACCAGGCCCGTCTCCCAGGCCAGGTAGCGGCGTGCCGCTTCCTTGTTGCCGTCGTGGCGGTCGTGCACGAAAAACAGGTAGTCGATGCATTCGGCGTCGGTGGGGCTGTCGGGCGTGGCCTCGACGGGCAGGCCGGCCTGCTGCCATGCGGCCAGGCCGCCTTCGAGCAGCAGCGGTGCGGCGCCCTGCAGTTCCAGAGCGGCCCATTGCGCCATGCCGGGCTCGTCGGCCACCAGCACGATCTGGCGCGTCTCGCCGGCCAGATCGCTGGCAAGGCACGGGCGGATGGACCAGCGGGCCCCGGCGATGTGGCCTGCGCGGTACTTCATGCCCGCGCGCAGATCGACCACGGCCACCTCGCCCTGGCGCATGCGCTCATGCAGGGCCTGCGCCGTGATGCCTGCCAGTGCGGGGACCTGGGGCGGCTGGGCCGGTGCCAGGTCCAGGCCGCTTTGCAGGCCGCCCCGCAGCACGCAGGCGTCATGGCCGAGCTGGCGCAGCCAGCTGGCCACCACGGGGGCGCGCACGCCATCGCTGTCGAACAGCACCAGGCGCGCACCGCGCACGCCCACGTACTGGTCGCCGGCCTGCATGAGCTGGCCACCGGGCGTGTGCTGGGCGCCGGGCAGCGAACCGGCCTTGAATTCCTCGGGCGTGCGCACATCGCACAGGAACAGCGTGCGCGCAGCATCCTGGCCCCAGGCGCGCACGGTGTCGGCATCGACCTCGGGCACGTCGAAGCGTTCGGCCAGGGCGCGGGCCTGGGCTTGCAGCGCGCTGCTGGCCGAGTCGTCGCCATAGCGCTGCGTTCCGCCGTGCTCCAGCGGCAGGTCGGCCAGGTACCAGCCCTGGGTGCCGTTTTCCAGCGCGTAGACGGGGTTGGGAATGCCCAGGTTGATCAAGGTCTGCGCGCCGATGATGGAGCGCGTGCGGCCCGCGCAATTGACCACGATGGGCGTGGCCGCATCGGGCACCAGGCGGCTCACGCGCAGCGCCAGCTCGCCATTGGGGCAGCAGATGGCGCCGGGGATGTTCATCTTGTGGAACTCGGAGACGGGCCGGCCGTCCAGCACCACCAGGGGCAGGCCCGCCGCCTGGCGCGCCGCCAGCTGCTGGGCCGTGATGCGCGGCGTGCCATAGGCGTGTTCGGCCAGTTCGCCAAAGGTCTTGGAGGGCAGGTTCACGCCGGCGAACAGCGTGTAGCCCGCAGCGCTCCAGGCCTTGGCACCGCCTTCGAGCACGGCGACCTGGGTATAGCCCAGGGCTTCGAGGCGGCGCGCGGCACGCTCGGCCACGCCCGCGCTGGCATCGCCCTCGCCACCGTCGTAGGTGACGACGCGTACCTGCCTGCGCGGCACCAGGCGGGGCACATCCAGCTCCAGCCGGCTGTAGGGCAGGGGCGTGGCGTAGAACAGGTGCGACTCGCCGTACTGGCCGTGCTCGCGCACGTCGAGCAGCGCGATCTCCTGGCCGTCGTGCAGCCAGGATTTGAGGGTGTGGGCGTCAATGGATGCGGTCATTGCATGCGGTCCGGGAAAAAGATCGGCAAGGAATTTCGGGCAAAGCCCTGCCACGCGCGCCCCGTGGGGCGCGCTGCGGCATGGACAGTGAAAAGGCAGGAAGCGGGAGGTAGCGGCCGGAAGGCCGGGGCTCAGCGGCGCGTCTGCACGCCGATGGCCATGGTCTGGCAGGTGCCGGTGGCCAGGTCGTAGCTGGTGCGCTCGTTGAGCGTCTCCAGCGCGCGGCCGTACATGTGCAGGTGGCGAATGACCTGCTCGCCCTGGATCTCCACGGAGTGGATGTCCTCGGGCATGAGGGCGATGCCCTGGCCTGGCGCCACCACCACGAGTTCCGTCTCGCGCAGCGTGCCCTTGCCGGGGACGGAGCCGTCGTCGGTGCGCTCGTAGACGCGGTTGTGCTCCGTGCCTTCCACGGCGGCAATGCAGGCCCAGGTCGTATGGTTGTGCGGCACGATGCGCTTGCCCGGGCGCATGACGTTGAGGTACAGCGCATAGCTCTGGTCGGCGTCCTCGGCGATCAGGTAGCGCGCCTGGTGCTCGCCCTGCTCCGGTGCGGCGTAGTCGGCCTGTTGCCAGAAGTCTCGGCGCGCGGCCAGGCCCAGCAGTTGCTGGAGCACGGCGTCCAGGCTGGCGCGCGTGGCCGCGTCCTCGCCAATGGCCTGCTTCATGCTGTCGATGGCTGCTGTCACGGCGGCGCTGCGCTGTTCGGTGATGGTGTTGTTGTTGTTGGTGGTGGTGGTGGTGTTCAAAGGAGGCTCCTTGTCGTCGTTGAAGTCCACTGTAGTGAGGCGCCCGGCCCGCAACAATCCACGCATGCCCAATAAATACTTCAATAAAATTGAAGTATGGAGACGCTTGACCTGGACCTGCTGCGCACCCTGGCCGCCATTGCCAGCCACGACAGCTTTGCCGCCGCCGCCGTGCAGATGGGGCGCACGCAATCGGCCATCACCCAGCAGATGCAGCGGCTGGAGGAGAAGATCGGCCACGCGCTGTTCGAGAAGCAGGGCCGGCAAAAACGCCTCACCGACCATGGCCAGCGCCTGCTGGGCTATGCGCGCCACATGCTGGCCATCCACGACGAGGCGCTGCGCAACCTGCAGCACCGCCAGGTGCAGGGCCTGGTGCGCATTGGCGCACCCCACGACGCGGCCGACAACATGCTGCCGCCCGTGCTGCAGGAGATCGCGCTGAACTTTCCGGGCATGCAGATCGACATCCATGTGGGGCGCAGCCCTTTCCTGATGGAGTCGCTCAAGCAAGGCGAGCTGGACCTGGCCATCTCCAACCGGGAGGATGAAGGCTTCGAGGGCTTTGCCCTGCGCTCCACACCCACCGTGTGGCTGTGCGGCGCGGGCTATGCCCATGACCCGGGCAAGCCCGTGCCCCTGGTCATGGCCGACGGGCCCAGCATCTTCCGCCGCCTGGGCTGCGATGCGCTGGATGCGGCCGGCATCGCCTGGACGCCGCGCCACACCTGCACCAGCCTGGTGGGCATACGCGCAGCGCTGCGCGCCGGCCTGGGCGTGACGGCGCGCGGCGTGGAGCAGCTCGACCCGGGCCTGCGCGTGCTGGGCGCGGGCGACGGCATGCCGCCGCTGCCGGACCTGGCCTACCGCCTGTACATCCGCAGCCATGTGATCAGCCCCGTGACACGCCAGATCTTCGAGAACCTGCAGGCCCGCATGCGCCAGCCGGCGGGCTGAGCGCCGGGGCGCTTGGCGCGCGGCAGCGCTGGATGTGGCGGCGCACTTGACTGCACCGCTTGTAATGGGACTTATTCTCAAATAACATCCGCGCCACCGCCGCCCCCTCCAGCCGGCGTTTTTCGAGCCTTTCCAGGCCCCGTGCCATGCCATCTCCCACTCTTGCCCGCACCCATGACTGGTTCCGTGACTGGTTCCGTGACTACGGGCCGCTGATCTCCCGCATCCTCGCCGCGCTGTTTGGCGGCTACGCCGTGGCGGCGCTGGCCAGCGTGGCCGTGCTGGCCCTGCCCGCAGACCGCACGCAGGCGGCGATCTCGGGCACCTTGCTGAGTTTTGCCGTCTATGCGGGCGCGGTGATCTGGGTGTTTGCCGTGCGCAGCGCCACGCGCGCCTGGGCCGGCCTGCTGGTCGCCGCCCTGGTGCTGGCGCCTGCCGCGTGGTGGACCTGGGGCAAGGGGCTGGGCGCATGAACACGAACACCACGAACACGGCCGGCAAGCCCACCAAGCCCGCGAAAGCCGCCAAGGCGCCCGGCATCCGCCAGACCATGTCCGACCTGCACACCTGGGTCGGCCTGCTGCTGGGCTGGTTCCTCTACGCCATGTTCCTCACGGGCACGGTGAGCTATTTCAGGAACGAGATCACGCAGTGGATGCAGCCCGAGCAGCCGCACCAGAGCCAGGCGAGCGAGCCCGCGCTGGTGGCCCAGCGTGTGGGTGACGCCATGGCGCGCCTGGCACCGCAAAGCCCTCGGTGGCTGATCAACCTGCCCGATGAACGCAGCACGGTGGCCACGGTGTTCTGGAGCCCTCCCGAAGGCCAGGGCAAGCGCCGCTTCGAGAACGGCCGCTTCGACCCGGCCACCGGCACGCGCCTCGAAGGCCCGGTGCGCGAGACGCGCGGCGGCGAGTTCTTCTACCGCTTCCACTTCCAGTTCCACTACATGCCCGTGCTCTGGGGCCGCTATCTGGCGGGGCTGTGCGCCATGTTCATGCTGGTGGCCATCGTCAGCGGGGTGATCACGCACAAGAAGATCTTTGCCGACTTCTTCACCTTCCGCTGGGGCAAGGGCCAGCGCTCCTGGCTGGACGCGCACAACGCGCTGTCGGTGCTGGGCCTGCCCTTTCACCTGATGATCACGTACACCGGGCTGGTGACCCTGGCCTTGATGTACATGCCCTGGGCCAATCTGGCCACCACCATGACGCCCGAGCAGCGCGTGGTGGCCGGCCAGCAGCTCAGTGCCTTTGTTCCCGCTGGCAAGCCCTCGGGCCAGGCCGCGCCCCTGGCACCGCTGGCCGACATGGTCCGCCAGGCCGAGCAGCGCTGGGGCGCGGGCCAGGTGGAACGCCTGAACGTCAACCTGCCCGGCGATGCCAATGCGCGCGTGACCGCCATCCGCGGCGAGAACGGCCGCGTCTCCATCAGCCCGCAGTTCATGATGTTCGACGGCGTCAGCGGCCAGCTGCTGCAGGCACAGGACAGCGTGGGCGCCGCCGCCGAGACGCGCGGCGTGCTCTATGCGCTGCACATGGGCCGCTTCGGCGACCTGCCCACGCGCTGGCTGTACTTCATCGTCAGCCTTGCGGGCACGGCCATGGTGGGCACGGGACTGGTGCTGTGGAACGTGAAGCGGCGCAGCAAGCTGCCCGACCCGGAAAGGCCGCACTTCGGCTTCCGGCTCGTGGAACGGCTGAACATCGCCACCATCGCCGGCCTGTCCATCGGCATGGCCGGCATGCTCTGGGCCAATCGCCTGCTGCCGGTGGAGATGGCGCAGCGCGCCGAGTGGGAGGTGCACGCCATGTTCATCGCCTGGGGTGCCACCCTGTTCTGGGCGCTGGGTCGACCCGCCAAGCGGGCCTGGATCGAGTTGCTGTGGGCCGGCGCCGCCGCCCTGGCCCTGCTGCCCATGGTCAACGCGCTGACCACGGATCGCGGCCTCTTGGCCAGCCTGCGCGCGGGCGACTGGGTGTTTGCTGGCATGGACCTCATGCTGCTGGCCCTGGCCGCACTGCATGCCCATCTGGCCCTGCGCACCCAGCGCCACCAGCCCAAGGCCAAACCGGTGCGCGCCGCCCGGCCCGCGCCCAAGGCAGCCGCCACAGCAGCGGCCGCCGCAGCGGAGACCAGCGCATGAGCATGGCCCATCTGTTCTGTCAGCTGCTGGCCCTGGGCGCCTTCGCCTGCCTGGCCCTGGCCATGGACCGCCACCAGAGCGACCTGTTCGGCAAGGAACTGCCACCCGCCCGCACCCGGCGCCTGCGCGCGGCCGGCTGGGTGCTGCTGGCGCTGTCGCTGTGGGCGGCGCTGCAGGTGGAGCCCTGGTCGCTGGGGCTGGTGGCCTGGTTCGGCCACATCGCCGCAGCAGCCGCCATCGTGCTGCTGTCCATGGTGGCGCGCGAGCGCCTGCGCTGACGGCCCTCCCGGCGCCTTCAGAGAAACATGCCGCCCGAGGCCTCGATGCGCTGGCCCTGCACCCAGCCCATGCCGGGTTGCAGCAGGGCGGCCATCACGGGGCCGATGTCGTCGGGCTGGCCCACGCGGCCCAGCGCAGTCTGGCTGGCCAGGGCCGCGCCGACCTGTGCATCGTCGCGCACACGGCCACCGCCAAAATCCGTGGCAATCGCCCCCGGCGCCACCGTGTTGACGCGAATGCCGCGCGCCCCCAGCTCGCGCGCCAGGTAGCGCGTCAGCACCTCCACCCCGCCCTTCATGGATGCATAGGCCGCATAGCCCGGCTGGGTGAAGCGCGTGAGCCCGCTGGACAGGTGGATGATGCTGCCGCCATCGCGCAGCAGGGGCAGCAGGTGCTGGCTCAGGAAGAACGGCGCCTTCAAGTGGATGGCGACCAGCTCGTCGAACTGCGCCTCGGTGGTAGCCGCGAAGGGTGCATTGATGCCGATGCCGGCGTTGTGCACCAGCGCATCAAGGCGGTCGGCCTGCCAGGTATCGGCCAGCGCCTGGCGCACGCGGGCCGCAAAGTCCGCAAAGCCCGCGCTGCGCGCCACGTCCAGCTGCAGGGCGGCGGCCCGCCCGCCCAGCGCCTCGATGGCGGCCACGGCGGCCTGGGCCTCGTCGGCACGCTCACGGTAGGTCAGCACCACGTCCAAGCCCTGGCGCGCCAGGTGCTCGGCCGTATTGCGGCCCAGGCCGCGGCTGCCGCCCGTGACGAGGACGATGCGGCGGGCGGCAGGGGAAGAAGCGGTCGAAGGAGAAGCTGTCATGGCGGACCTCGTTAGGTGGTTTGCAATGACAGCGACTGTATTGAAGGTCGATTTTTGGATAAATTGGCTGTTTCTGATTTATTTGTTCGCCCCATGCAAACAATCAAGCTTCTGGAGCAGATGCAGATCTTCAGCCGCGTGGCCGAGATGGCCAGCTTCACGCGTGCGGCCGACAGCATGGGTTTGCCCAAGGCCAGCGTCTCCCAGGCCGTGCAGCAACTGGAGGCGCGGCTGGGCACGCGGCTGCTGCACCGGACCACGCGGCGCGTGCAGCTCACCCAGGACGGCCAGGCCTGCTACGAGCGCTGCCAGGACCTGCTGGCCGACGTGGACGAGTTCCAGGGCCAGTTCCAGCAGGCCGGCGACGCGCCGCTGCAAGGCAAGGTCCGGCTGGACATGACCACCGGCCTGGCGCGCCACGTCGTCATGCCCTTGCTGCCGCAACTGCTGCAAAGCCATCCGGCGCTGGAGCTGGAACTGAGCTGCACCGAGCGCCGCGTGGACCTGGTGCGCGAAGGCTTTGATTGCGTGCTGCGCCTGGGCCCCGTGGACGAGCCCGGCCTGGTGGCACGCCCGCTGGGCCTGGTGGCGCTGGCCACCTGCGCCAGCCCCGGCTATGTCCAGGCCCACGGGCTGCCCGCCACGCTGCAGGATCTGGGCGGTCACCGGCTGGTGCACTACCAGCGCACGCTGGGCGCGCGGCCGCTGGGCTTCGAGTACGAGGAGGATGGCCAGCCCCGGTACCTGCCGATGGCGGGCGCGCTCACCGTGAACAATGCCGAGGCCTATCTCGCGGCCTGCCAGGCCGGCCTGGGGCTGATCCAGGTTCCGCGCCTGGCCGTGCAGCCGCTGCTGGACGCAGGGGAACTGGTCGAGGTGCTGCCCCGCCACCCGCCGCCGCCCATGCCGCTGTACCTGATCTACGCCCAGCGCCGCCAATTGCCGCGCCGCGTGCGCGTGCTCATGGATTGGCTGGCCGAAGCGGTCCTGCCCTGGACGCTTGGCGCTGGCCCGGCCGCAAAGCCCTAGCGAGCGCTGCAGCGATTCAGCCAGCGTCATTTTGCTTATCACTAATCCGTATCAAGACAAAGGTTCGCGCCTGCCCCTTGTGACGCCATTTACCGGACAATAGCGACCTTGCCCCGGTCACCGGCCGCCACGAAGCAGCGGCAACGCGCACACCGCGCCTGCCCCCTGTGCTTCCCGCCACCGCGTGCCTGAATGGCACTGACCTCTCATTGCAACGTCCCGGCGGGCACTGCCTGCCCCGAATTCACCGTATTGCCAACATGAGTGCTTTTCTTGAAGAACGCGTGCTGTCCGTCCACCACTGGACCGACCGCCTTTTCTCCTTCACCACCACCCGTGACACCGCGCTGCGCTTTTCCAACGGCCATTTCACGATGATCGGGCTGAAGGTCGACGGCAAGAACCTGCTGCGTGCCTACTCCATCGCCAGCCCCAACTACGAGGAGCACCTCGAGTTCCTGTCGATCAAGGTGCCCGACGGTCCGCTGACCTCGCGCCTGCAGAACATCCAGGTCGGCGACACCATCCTCGTCGGCAAGAAGCCCACGGGCACGCTGCTGATCGACTACCTGCTGCCCGGCAAGAACCTGTACCTGATCGGCACCGGCACGGGCCTGGCCCCCTGGCTGGCCGTGGCCCGCGACCCCGAGACCTACGAGCGCTACGAGAAGGTCGTCGTCGTGCACGGCGTGCGCCACGCCAGCGAGCTGGCCTACCAGGAGCTGTTCGAGAAGGAACTGCCCGAGCATGAATTCCTCGGCGAAATCGTCAAGGACAAGCTGGTCTACTACCCCACGGTGACGCGCGAGCCCTTCCGCAACCAGGGCCGCATCTCCAACCAGATCACGGCCGGCACCTTCCCGCAGAACATCGGCCTGCCCGAGCTCAACCCCGAGACCGACCGCGTCATGCTGTGCGGCAGCCCCGCCATGCTGAACGAACTCAAGGAACTGCTGGAGCACCGCGGCTTCAAGGAAGGCAACACCACCACGCCTGGCGACTTCGTGGTCGAGCGCGCCTTCGTCGAGAAGTAAAGCCCACGACACCCCGTGGCGGGGCGGCTGCCGATAATCGGCGCATGCCGCCCTCCCGCACCCCGCCGCCCCAGCCCGGCGACGATGACCGCAACTTCATCGTCGCCCTGGCGCGCGGCCTTGATGTCCTGTCCTGCTTTCGCTCCGGCGAAAAGCTGCTGGGCAACCAGGACATCGCCAGGCGCTGCGGACTGCCCAGGTCCACGGTCTCGCGCCTCACGCACACGCTGACCACGCTGGGCTACCTCATCCACGTGCCCGAAGAGGGCAAATACCGCCTGGGCACAGCCACGCTGGCCCTGGGCAGCGCCATGCTCTCGCGCCTGGACGTGCGCCAGATCGCGCGCCCGCTGATGCAAAAGCTGGCCGCCACCACCGATGCCGAGGTGGCCCTGGCCGCACGCGACCGGCACAACATGGTCTACATCGAGCACTGCCCCAGCGCGCGCTTCACGCACCGCGACCTGGACATGGGCTCGCGCATCCCCCTGGCCACCACGGCCGTGGGCCGCGCCTGGCTGGCCGCCAGCCCCGCATCCGAGCGCCAGCGCGCGCTGGACTACCTGCAATCGCACGCCCCCGAGCAATGGGCCGCCGCCCAGGCCCAACTGCCGCTGTGGCCCGGCGCCAGCACCCATCCGCAACCCTGGCTGTCGTGCTCGTTCGGCGACTGGCAGCCCGAGGTCAACGCCATCGCCCTGGCCTTCTCGCCGGGGCGTGGCCTGCCGCTGATGGCCGTCAGCCTGGGCGGGCCCTCGCGCTTCGTCACGGCCGATGCGCTGCGCCAGGACGGCGTGCCTGCGCTGCAGCGCATGGTGCGGCGGCTGCAGCAGGACATAGACCGCGCCTGACCGCAGACCGGGCCTGGCCGGCTGTCCCGCAGGCGCCCGCACAGTAGCCGCGCATTACCCGCACAGTAGCCAAGACGACAGCGCGCGCCGCCCTGGCGCCCTAGCATGGAGGGCGTTGCTCAACCATCAGGAAACCAAGGCAGGAGACACCCAGCATGAGCGTGAAAGCACTGTTCAACCTCACCGGCAAGACCGCCCTCATCACCGGAGGCTCGCGCGGCCTGGGCCTGCAGATGGCCGAGGCGCTGGGCGAGATGGGCGCCCGCCTCGCCATCACGGCGCGCAAGTCCGATGAACTGGCCGAGGCCAAGGCCCACCTGCAGGGCCTGGGCTACCAGGTCGAGACCTTCACCAACGACCTGCAGAAGTTCGACACCATCCCCGCCCTGGTCGACGACGTGCTGACGCGCTGCGGCGACATCGACATCCTCGTCAACAACGCCGGCGCCACCTGGGGCGCCAAGGCCGAGGAATACCCGGACGAGGCCTGGAACAAGGTCATGAACCTCAACGTCTCGGCGCCCTTCTTCCTCACCCGCGAAGTGGCCAGGCGCGTGATGATCCCCAAGGGCCAGGGCAACGTGATCATCACGGCCTCGGTCGCGGCCTTCAAGGGCACGCCGCCCGGCATGAACACCGTGGCCTACAACACCTCCAAGGCGGCCGCCGTGCACCTGGCGCGCACCCTGGCCTCGGAATGGGGCCACTACGGCATCCGCGTCAACTCCATCTGCCCGGGCTTCTTCCCCAGCAAGCTGGCCAACGGCCTCATCGACAAGCTCGGCGACCAGCTCATCGCCCGCGCCCCGCTGCGACGCATCGGCGGCGAGGAGGACCTCAAGGGCGCCGTGGTCTACCTGGCGTCCGATGCGTCTCGGCACATGACGGGGCAGGCGTTGGTGCTGGATGGTGGAGCGAGCCTTCTTTGAGGGCAACTCCAATACAAAGCGCACCCAAGGGTGCGCTTTGTCTTTTGAGGAGTGCGCGGCGCTCTACTTGTTCGCCACCGTCATCACCGCCTCAATCTTGCCGTCGCGCACAGCGGCGCCGCGTTCGGTGGTCAGGGTGCCGCCGCGCTCATCGACGCCCTTGACGCCGCCGGGGTTCACGTCGGGGCGCAGGGATTTGTAGGCCTCGTCCAGCTTGGCGTGGATGGCCTTGGTGTCCGAGGCCGAGCCGGCCAGCTGCATGGCCTTGACGGTGGCGTGCACGGCCGTGTAGTTCCACTGCGCCTCCGAGCCCGGGATGCGGCCCGGGTAGACCTTGCCGAAGCGTTCGACGAAGGCCTTGTTCTCGGGCTTGGTGTCCTCGGAGACGGGCATGACGCCGATGGCGCCTTCCAGCGGCGCATAGCCGCCGACCACGCGGGCCATTTCGTCGAGCTTGGCCTGGTCCATGACCACGAAGCCGCCCTTGAAGCCCAGCTCGCGCGCCTGCTTGACGACCAGGGCCGTGGGCTCGGAGGCACCGCCCACGAAGAGCACGTCGGGCTTCTCGGCCAGGGCCTTGCTCACGCCGCTGTAGAAGTCGGTGGCGCGGTTGTAGCTCATGGCGTTCTCGGCCACCACGGTGCCGCCCAGCTTTTCCCAGCCGGGCTTGAAGGCGGCGACCCAGGCCTTGGCGTAGTCGTGGTCGGCGCCCACCAGGGCCACCTTCTTGCCGAAGCGGCCCATCACGTACTTGGAGAACGGGTCGATGTACGAGGTGAACTCGGGCGGGATGCGCAGGGTCAGCTTGTTGCCCCGGTTGGTGATCTGCGGCACCGAGCTGTAGGCCAGCACGATGAAGTTGCTGCGCTCGTTGGTGGTCTGCAGCGCGAAGATGCCGCCCGAATGCGGCACCAGGATGGCCGCCGTCTTGTGCTGCTGCACCAGGCGCTGGGCGTTGATCGCGGTCTCGGACGGGTTGTACTTGTCGTCCAGCGGCACGATCTCGATCTTGACCTTCTTGCCACCGATCTCGGGAGCTGCGGCATTGATCTCGGAGACGGCCATCTGCATGCCGTCGAGCACGTTCTTGCCGTACTGGGCAGCGCCGCCCGACAGCGGGCCCGAGTAGCCGATCTTGACCACCTCCTGCGCCAGCGCGGGGCCGGCAGCGGCCACGGCGGCGCAGGCCAGGGCCAGCGTGCCCACCCTGCGGCGGGTCAATGGTGCGAATGCTGTCATGTCTGTCTCCTTGGATAGTGAAGAACGAATCGCTGCTGACGCAACGCATAAATCCGGCGCAGCCCAGACCAGGGACGCCGAGCAAGGGCCGCCCCGCAGCGAGGGCGTCGTCCCCCTCCCTCGCAAAGCGAGAGAGAGGGGGAAGCCGCGCAGCGGCTCAGGGGGTGCAGTGCCATGTCATGCACCGATGTAGGCTTTTCGGATGGAGTCGTCAGCCAGCAGCTCGGCCGGCTTGCCCTCGCGCACGATGCGGCCGCTTTCCATCACATAGGCGCGGTGCGCGATCTTCAGCGCCGCATAGGCGTTCTGCTCGGCCAGCAGCACGGTGGTGCCAGCGGCGTTGATGCGCTGTATGGCCTCGAACATCTGCTTGATGACCAGGGGCGCCAGGCCCAGCGAGGGCTCGTCCAGCAGCAGGGCCTGGGGCCGGCCCATCATGGCGCGGCCGATGGCCACCATCTGCTGCTGGCCGCCCGACAGCGAGCCGGCCGGGTCGTGCTGCTTCTCGCGCAGGATGGGAAACAGCTCCATCACCTCCTGCAGCGTCTTCTGGCTGGGGCCGGGGTCGCGGCGGTGCACGTAGGCGCCCAGCTGCAGGTTGCGCAGCACCGACATCTGGGGAAACAGCTTGCGCCCTTCGGGGCACTGCACCACGCCGGACTGCACGATGGCCGAGGGCTTGCTGCCGGCCAGCTCCTTGCCATTCCAGACGATGGAGCCGCCTGCGGCCTTGTGGATGCCGCTGGCCGTGAGGAACAGCGAACTCTTGCCCGCGCCGTTGGCGCCCAGCAGCACCACCAGCTCGCCGCGGTCGGCATGCAGGCTGACCCCGTCCAGCGCCAGGAAGCTGCCGTAGCGCAGCGACACGTTCTCAAACTTCAGCATGCTCGCTCCCCAGGTAGGCATCGATGACGGCGGGGTTGCGGCGGATTTCCTCGGGCGTGCCCTCGGCGATCTTCTCGCCGTAGCTGAGCACCAGGATCTTGTCGGCCAGGCTCATGATCATGCCCATCTTGTGCTCGATCAGCGCCACCGTGATGCCGTGGCGCACCAGCTTGCGGATCAGCTCGGCCAGGCCCTCGGTCTCCTCGGGGTTGACGCCGCCGGCAGGCTCGTCGAGCAGCATCAGCTTTGGGTCGGTGGCCAGGGCCAGCGCGAAGGCCACGCGCTTGCGCTCCTCCTGCGTGATGTCGCCCGCAATGCGGCCGGCCACATGCGACAGGCCCACGAAGTCCAGCGCGTCGCGCGCCTTCTCGCGGCACACGCGCTCTTCCTCGCGCAGGCGGCTGGAGCCGCGCAGCACGTCCCACAGGCCTGAGCGCGTGCGCAGCCGGTGGCCCACGATGAGGTTGTCCAGCACCGTGGCGCGGTCGAACAGCGCCGTGGTCTGGAAGGTGCGCGCCACGCCCAGTTTCGCCACCTGGTCCGTGCGCAGCGAGGTCACGTCCTGGCCGTTGAAGGTGATGGTGCCCGAGGTGGGCTTGTGCACGCAGCTGATCAGGTTGAAGAACGTGGTCTTGCCCGCGCCGTTGGGACCGATGATGGCGTTGATGCGGCCTTCCTCGATCACGGTGCTGACATCGCTCACGGCGGCCAGCCCGCCGAAGGTCTTGGTCAGGCGGTCAATCTTGAGCATGCGGCTTGCCCTCCTTGGCATTGCGGCGCGCGCGCCATGCGGTGAAGCTGCCCACCACGCCGTAGGGCATGAAGATCACCAGCATCACGAGAATCGGGCCGAAGACGATGAAGCGGTACTCCTGCAGGAACTGCAGGTACTGCGTGATCCAGGGCATGCCGATGGCGCCCAACAGCGGCCCCAGCACCGTGCCCATGCCGCCGACCATGGCGAAGATCATCATGTCGAAGGTGTGGTGCACGCCGGCCATGTCGGGACCGATGAAGCGCACGAAGCCGGCGTACAGGCCGCCGGCCACGCCCGCGTAGACCACGCTCAGCATGAAGGCCAGCACCTTGTTGCGCATGAGGTTGATGCCGAGCGCCTCGGCCAGCTCGTCGCTGTTGCGGATGGCCATGAAGGTGCGGCCCAGCAGCGACCGGACGATGCGCCGCATCACCCAGACCGAGGCCACGAGGAAGGCCAGCACCAGGTAGTACAGCGCCAGCGGCGACTCGAAGCTCAGCGCGCCCAGGGCCTCGGGCGCGGGGATGCCCATGATGCCCACCGTGCCGTGGGTCAGGCCCTCCCACTTCTCGATCACGAGGAACATGATGTAGCCCACGCACAGCGTGAAGATCGAGAAGTAGTGCCCCTTCAGGCGCAGCGAGACGATGCCGATCAGGTAGCCCAGCACCGCGCACACCACGCCCGACATCACCAGCCCGCCCCAGAACGGCCAGCCATGGTCCACCGTGAGGATGCCCACGGTATAGGCGCCCGCGGCCATGAAGCCCGCGTGCGCCAGATTGAGCTGGCCCGTGTAGCCCGTGATCAGGTTCAGGCCCAGCGTGGCGATGGCGAAGATATAGGCCGTGCTCATCACCGTGAGGTGGTAGTCATTGCCCGCCAGCCAGGGAAAGGCGATGCCGGCGGCCAGCAGCAGGCCCCAGGCAACGCGGGAGTCGATGAATCCGTTCATTCAATGACTCCTCTTGGCGAACAGGCCCTGCGGGCGCAGCGACAGGATCACCACCAGCAGCACGAAGGCGATGATGTCCTTGTAGTCGGTGGAGATGTAGTAGGCGCCGAAGCTCTCGGCAAAGCCGATGATCAGTCCGCCCAGCACGGCGCCCGGGATGCTGCCCATGCCGCCCAGGATGATGATCACGAAGGCCTTGGTGATGACCAGGTGGCCCATGGCCGGATAGACCAGGTTGATGGGCGCATACAGCGTGGCCGCCACGGCCGCGAGCACGCCCGAGATGGCAAAGGTCAGCATGGACACGCGGTTGGCATCGATGCCCACCATGGATGCGCCTTCGCGGTTCTGCGCCATGGCGATGATGGTCGCGCCCGTGATGGTGCGCGTCAGGAACAGGTGCAGGGCCACCATCAGCGCAAAGGCCGCGCCGATGATCAGCAGGCGCTGCGCGGGCGCCGTGATGCCGCCCATCTCCACGATGGAGGTGTAGGGCGTGGGCATGCGCTGGAAGTCCGCGCCCCACAGCGCCTGGGCGCCCGCCTCCAGGAACAGCAGCAGCCCGATGGAGGCGATCTTGGGATGCAGGGGCGAGGCCTTGCGCAGCGGATGGAAGATCAGCCGCTCGCTGACGATGCCCAGCACCGCCACCGCGATGGCTGCGGTCAGCATGGCCGCCCAGTAGCCCCAGCTCCAGGCCACCATGGCCTGGAAGGCCACGAAGGCGCCGATCATGTAGAAGCCGCCGTGCGCGAAATTGGGCACGTGCAGGATGCCGTAGACCAGAGTCAGGCCCAGGGCCACCAGGCCGTAGATGCCGCCCAGGGTCAGGCCGTTGAGCACTTGCTGCAGAAAAACGTCCATTCAACGCCTCCTGCGGAAAGGCGCGGCTCGGCGCCCGGCCAGGGTCTGTGCTTGCATTGTCTTGTCTCCTTTGCATGGCCGGCCGGCGCGGCGCGACAACGCATGCGGCAGACAGGCAAGGCCAGCTTAGGAGGGGGGCGGCGCCACGATCAACCCGAAGATTCCGCACAGCGGAATTCACCTGGGAAACCCCGAGACCCTCAGGGCCCCGCCAGTAACCTAGATGACAGCCGCGCTCAGATGGACAGGGCCGGCAAGTTGGCGGGCAGGCCCTGCATGGAGCGCTGCGTGTGCTCGGCCACGAAGTCCAGGAAGCTGCGCACGCGCGCCGGCATGAACTTGCGCGTGGGCAAGGTGGCGTAGAGGGTGAAATGGCCCGTGGTCCATTCAGGCAGCACATGGCGCAGGCGGCCCGAACGCAGGTGGCGCGCAATCAGGTCCAGCGGCTGGGTGCTGATGCCCGCGCCGTCCAGCGTGGCACGCAGCAGCGTGCCGGTGTGGTTGGCCACCAGCACGGGCTGCACGGCCACCTCGGCCTCGCCCGCGTTGCCATCGAGCCGGCGCAGGCGCAGCACGTCGGAGCGGCCCTGGGCGCGGCGGCGCAGCAGGCACTGGTGGCCCGCCAGATCCTCGGGCACGGCGGGCACGCCATGGGCGTCCAGGTACTCGGGCGAGGCGCAGGCCAGGCCGCAGGTGGTGACGATGGGCCGCGCCACCACGTTGCCGTCATAACCCTCCTCGGCGTTGAGGAAGGTGATGTCGTACTCGCCCACGGCGGCCTCGCTGGCCGACTCCACGAAGACCTCGATGCAGATGCGCGGATGCAGGCGGTGGAAGTCCGCCACCAGCGGCGCCAGCACATGTTCGGCAAACACGGGCGGCGTGAGCACGCGCACGGCGCCCGAAAGCTCCAGCGTGTGCGCCTGCGCCAGGCTGAAGGCATCCTCCACATCGGCCAGGATGCCGCGCACGCGCTCCAGATAGGCCTCGCCGGCCTCGGTCAGCGACACGCTGCGCGTGGTGCGCTGCAGCAGCCGCGTGCCCAGGTGCTGCTCCAGATCGGCCACCAGGCGCGTGACCGTGGGCACGGACATGTCCAGGCGACGCGCCGCCGCCGAAAACCCGGCCTCGTCGGCCACGGTCTGAAACACCCGCATGGTCTGCAATCGGTCCATGTTGTCCTTGGCCCCGGGCCTCGGTGCCCGGGGACTTTCGCTGCATTGTTCCACTCCCAAACGCCCTGCGCCGCGGCTTTGCGGGCCGCGGCGCAGGCGTTCATCTTCGTCGAAATGCAGCCGCTCAGCCCTTGCCGTCCGAAGTGTCCCTGGCCTGCGCTGGACCGGCGGGCGGCGCCCAGCGGATGGGGTGGGTGAAGCGCACCTCGGCGTCGCTGAAGGCCTTGGCCGTGGCGGCCGACAGCAGCAGGATGGCCGACGAGAAATAGATCCACATCAACAGCACCACCAGCGAACCCGCAGCGCCATAGGCCGAGACCACGGCCGCCGTGGACAGGTACCAGGCCAGGGCCTGCTTGCCCAGCGTGAACAGCAGGGCGCCGACGATGGCGCCGAAGATGAGATAGCGCAGCCGGGGCTTGGGGCCGCTGCCGATGCGCATCAGCCCCACGAAGAGCAGCACGGCAATGCCGAAGGACACGCATTCGTTGATCAGGCTGATCAGCGGCCCCAGCGGCTGCATCTGCAGCTTGGTGCCGGCCCAGTTGGTGATCAGCTGGATGGCCGTGGACAGGGCCATGGACACCAGCAGCAAGAAGCCCAGCGCCAGCACATAGGTCAGGCCGCGCAGCCGCAGCGCAGCCATGCGCCACCACACGGCCTTGGGCGGCGGTGGCTCGCCGTTCGAGGTCCAGAGCTTTTCCAGCGCGGACTGCAGCTCCACGAACACACCCGTGGCGCCCGACATCAGCAGGATGAAGCCGAACAGCGAGGCCAGCCGCCCCTCGTCGGGCCGCTGGGCGCTTTCCAGCGCGCCGCGCACGACCTGGGCACCGCGCTCGCCGATCACGTCCTGCACCTGGTCGATCAACTGGTGCTCCACATAGCTGCGGTCCACCCACCAGCCCAGCAGGCCGACCAGCAGCAGCAGCAGCGGCGCCAGGCTCAGGATGCCGTAGAAGGACATGGCCGCGCTCATGCGCAGGCCATCGGCGTCCAGCCACAGCTGCACGGCATTCCACATGGCGCGCAGCGGGTTCAGCTCCATCAGGCGCTGCAGGCGTGCGGACCAGGACGAGGCGGGGGGAGTTTCCGGGGTATCTGAGGGCATGGCCCCCATTGTGCTCAGCGGCGCACCAGCGCCCTGTCAGCCTGTGCCGACAGGGGCCTGTGTGCGCGGCTCAGGTCACGGGCGCTGGATTGAACAGCACCAGGGCGTTGTGCAGCTTCCACTGCTCCGCCCAGGTCTTCTTGCGGCCGCTGGCCACGTCCAGCATCAGGCGGAACATCTCCCAGCCCACGTCCTCGATGCTGGCCTGGCCTTCGGCGATGCGGCCCGCGTTCACGTCCATCAGGTCATGCCAGCGCCGCGCCAGGTCGCTGCGCGTGGCCACCTTGATCACGGGCACCTGGGCCAGGCCGTAGGGCGTGCCCCGGCCCGTGGTGAACACATGCAGGTTCATGCCGGCGGCCAGTTGCAGCGTGCCGCAGATGAAGTCGCTGGCCGGCGTGGCCGCATAGACCAGGCCGCTTTGGATGCCCCGGTCGGCCAGCCGCTGGCCCGGCGACAGCACGCCGGTGATGGGCGCCGTGCCACTCTTGATGATGGAGCCCATCGCCTTCTCGACGATGTTGGACAGGCCGCCCTTCTTGTTGCCCGGCGTGGTGTTGGCGCTGCGGTCCACGCGGCCCTTGTCCAGGTAGGCGTCGTACCAGGCCATCTCCTCGATCATGGCCTGGGCCACCTCGGGGCTGGAGGCGCGCGAGGTGAGCTGGTCGATGCCGTCGCGCACCTCGGTCACCTCGCTGAACATCACGGTGGCGCCTGCGCGCACCAGCAAATCGGTGCAAAAGCCCACGGCCGGATTGGCCGTGACGCCGCTGAACGCATCGCTGCCGCCGCACTGCACGCCCACCACCAGGGCGCTGGCCGGCACGGTCTCGCGCCGGCGCGCGTTCAGCCGCTCCAGATGCACCCTGGCGCTGCCCATGATGGAGTCCACCATGGACATGAAGCCCACATGCGCCTCGTCCTGCAGGCAGACCACGTCCAGCGCGGGCTCGCGCTCATCGACGATGGGGAAGGACCCCGGCGGCAGCAGCCGCTCGGGCTGCAGCTTCTCGCAGCCCAGGCTCACTACCATCACCTCGCCGCCAAAATTCGGGTTGTGGCTGATGTTGCGCAGCGTGCGCTGCGGAATCTCGGCGCCCACGGCATCGATGGCCACGCCGCAGCCATAGCTGTGCTCCAGGCCCACCACATCGTCCACATTCGGATAGCGCGGCAGCAGCTCGGCCTTGATGCGGCCCACCGCGAAATCCAGCACCCCGGCCACGCACTGCACCGTCGTGGTGATGGCCAGGATATTGCGCGTGCCCACCGTGCCATCGGCATTGCGGTAGCCCTCGAAGGTGTAGCCCGTCAGCGGCGGCAGCTCGGGCGGCTGCACCGTGGCGATCGGCAACCCCTCAAGAGACAGCGCCCCCGGCATGCGCAGCAGCCGCTCATGCACCCAGCTGCCCGCGGCAATGGCCTGCAGCGCATAGCCGATCACCACGTTGTAGCGGCGCACCTCGCCGCCCTCGGCAATGTCCACCAGCGCCACCTTGTGCGCCTGCGGCACCTTGTCGACCAGCACCAGCCCCCCGGGCATCACCGTGCCCGCAGGCAAACCCCCGTCATTGGCCACGATGGCCACGTTGTCGGCCGGATGCATGCGGATGGAAAGAGGAAGTGGGGTACTCATGGCAATGTCTCAATTTTCTAGGGGCCTGTCGCAATCGGAGTGCAGCCCTCGCAACCGTCACGTCCCAACTCAGGAACGCCGAGCAAGAGCCTCCTCGCGGCGACGGCGTTGTCCCCCTCCGCGAAGCGAGAAGGGGGAAGGCGCGAAGCGCCTCAGGGGGTCACTCTGCCTTTATTCCAGCAGCCTTGATCACCTTCCCCCACTTGACCACCTCAGCCTTCTGGTACTCGCCCAGCTCGGCCGGCGTCATCTGCGAGGGCAGCATGCCGAAGTTCTTCAGGCGCGCCTGCACCTCGGGCGTGGCGACGATCTTCATGATCTCCGCATGCAGCCGGTCCACGATGGGCTTGGGCGTGCCTGCGGGCGCGAATACGGCCTGCCACGATCCCATGTCGAAGCCCTTCTCGCCGGCCTCGGCGATGGTGGGCACATCGGGCAGCGACTCCAGGCGCCGCGAGCTGGTCACGGCAATGGGGCGCAGCTTGCCGGCCTGCACATGGGGGCCGACGACCAGGGCGGTGTCGAACATCATGTCCACCTGGCCGCCGATCACGTCCTGCACGGCCGGGCCGCTGCCCTTGTAGGGCACGTGGGTGAACTTCACGCCCGTCTGGTAGCCCAGCAGCTCCAGCGCCATGTGGTTGGAGGTGCCGCTGCCCGGCGAGGCCGAGGTCAGGCCGCCCGCCGCTGCCTTGGCCTTGCTGGCGGCCAGCACGTCGGCCAGCGTCTTGTAGGGGCTGGAGGCCGGCACCACCAGCACCAGCGGGCCCGAGCCCAGCATGGCCACCGGCGTGAAGGACTTGACCGGGTCGTAGTCCAGCTTGGCGTACAGGCTCACATTGATGGCGTGCGAGCTGATGGTGCCGCCCAGGATGGTGTAGCCATCGGCCGGTGCGCGCGCCGCAATGGCCGAGCCCACGCTGCCGCCCGCGCCGCCCTTGTTCTCGATCACCACGGGCGTGCCCAGGGCCTTGCTCAGCGGCTGGGCGATCACGCGCGCCAGCGTATCGGTATTGCCGCCAGGCGGGAACGGCACCAGGTAGGTGATGGGCTTGCCCGTGGGCCAGTTGCCCTGCGCGGCGGCGGGCATGGCGGCCAGGGCCGTGCCCAGCAGCAGGGCGCTGGCGAGGGAATGTTGGATGAGTGTGCGGCGTTGCATGGTGCTTGTCTCCGGGAAGGGCTTGTCGTTGGAATGGTGTGAAAGCGGGTTCAGAAGCGCGGCTGGTGGCCGGTGAACGCGGGGTCGTACTTGCGCATCTGCCCCAGGTCGTCGCGGTTGCGGATGCCGCAGTGCAGGTAGTTGTCGTGCAGGCGGGCCAGGGCCTCGCGGTCCAGTCGCACACCCAGGCCGGGCGCCGTGGGTACGCGCAGGCTGCCCTGCTCGAACTGCAGCCGGCCGCCCTCGACGACTTCCTCGTCCTGCCAGGGGTAGTGCGTGTCGCAGGCATAGGTCAGCAGGGGCACGCTGGCGCACAGGTGCGTCATGGCCACCAGGCTGATGCCCAGGTGCGAGTTGCTGTGCATGGACAGGCCCAGGTCGAAGGTGCGGCACAGCGTGGACAGGCGCTGCGTGGCGCGCAGCCCGCCCCAGTAATGGTGGTCGCTGAGCACGATCTTCACGGGGCAGCCCATGTCGGCGTTGCGGCGGAACTCGGCAAAGTCCGTCACCACCATGTTGGTGGCCAGCGGCACATCGCACTCGCGTGCCACGGCGGCCATGCCGTCCAGGCCGGGCGCCGGGTCCTCGTAGTACTCGAGCACGCCCTGCAGCTGCTGCACGATCTTCAGGCTGGTCTCCACCGTCCAGTTGCCATTGGGATCGATGCGCAGCGGCGTGCCTGGAAAGGCATCGGCCAGCGCCAGGATGCCGGCCGCCTCCTGCTCGGGCGGCAGCGCGCCGGCCTTGAGCTTGATGCTCTGGAAGCCGTACTGCGCAATCATGCGCCGCGCCTGCTCCACCAGCTGCTGCGGCGCCAGGGCCTCGCCCCAGGCGTCGGGCGAAGAATCTGGCCCATAGGGCCTGTCGATGTGCTCGGCGTACTTGTAGAACAGGTAGGCCGAGAACGGCACGCTATCGCGCGCGGCGCCGCCCAGCAGGTCCACGATGGGGGCGCCCGCCATCTGGCCCTGCAGGTCCAGCATGGCGACCTCGAAGGCGCTGACCACCTTGGCCACGGTCTTGGACACATGCGTGCCCGGCGCCAGCGACACCTGCTGGCCCAGGAATTCGGAGGCCGTCAGCGCTGGCGGCGCCACCAGGGCCGCGACGCGGGCCTCCATCTCGTTGAGCGCCCAGGGCGACAGCCCCACCAGCGCGGGCGCGGCCTTGGCCAGCGCATCGAGCATGGGCTGGTCGCCATAGCTTTCGTTGATGCCGACCAGGCCCGAGGCCGTCTCGATCTCGATGATGGAACGCAGCGCCCAGGGCTCGTGGATGCCGGCCGCATTGAGCAGCGGCGGATCGCGGAAGGCAATGGGCGTGATGCGTATGTGGCGGATCGCGTGGGTCGCGTGGGTGGTGCTCATCTGGAATGCGGGTTCAGGAGGATCAGAAAAACTCGATGGCGCGGACGTCTTGTGATACGTTGTCGTACAACTTGGAGCGATTATGATCAGCACCATGGAAAGTTCGGCAAAGGGATTTCCCGCATCACCCCCAACGATCGAGCTTCCCCTGCGAGGAAAGTCCGGTCGCAGCGGCCGCAATCTGGCCGCCCTGCTGTTCGACGAGTTCGCGAGCAAGATCCGCAACGGCCTGCTGGCCGAAGGCGAGAAGCTGCCCACGGAGTCGTCGCTGGTGCAGACCTACGAAGTCAGCCGCACCGTGGTGCGCGAGGCGCTGTCGCGCCTGCAGGCCTCGGGCCTGGTGGAGACGCGCCACGGCATAGGCACCTTCGTGCGCGCCGCCCAGCCCGCATCCACGCTGATGCTCAATGCCGACGAGCTGACGGCCGCCGTGGACGTGATGGCCGTGCTGGAGCTGCGCATCAGCCTGGAGACCGAAAGCGCCGGCCTTGCCGCGCTGCGCCGCAGCCCCGAGCAGCTTCAGGGCATACGCATGGCGCTGCAGGCCTTCGAGATCGCCTTTGCGCGCGGCGAGGACACGGTGGCCCATGACCTGGCCTTCCACACCCAGATCGCCGAGGCCACGGGCAACCGCTACTTCGGCGACATCCTGCGGCACTTCGGCGCGCAGCTGATTCCGCGCACGCGCATCGCCTCCATCCACCAGCCCCAGCGCGACCCCGATTACCTGCGCCGCGTCAACCGCGAGCATGAGGAAATCCTCGCCGCCATCGAGCGCCAGGACGCCGACTCGGCCCGCGCGGCCATGCGCATCCACCTGACCAACAGCCGCGAACGCCTGCGCCTGGCGCAAAAGACCAGCGCCGCCTGAGTGCTCCCATGGGCCTTTCAGGGCCGATGGCGTTGTCACGGGAATTCAGACAACCAAGGGAAAACCCTTTATCACTGCTTGCAGATCTCGGTTAAAAATCGGCTTCAGTTGTACGACAACTGACAACATAAAACCCGGAGACAAGAGCATGACCCTGAGCCGAAAGCAGTTCCTGCGCGCCGCTGGCGCCACCGCCCTCGTAGCCACCGGCGCCGGTGCGCTGGCCCAGAGCAACTGGCCCACGCGGCCGCTGCGCCTGGTGGTGCCCTATCCGCCGGGCGGCAGCTCGGACATCATTGCGCGCGCCATCGGCCCGCTGCTGTCGGCAGAACTCAAGCAGCCCGTGGTCATCGAGAACAAGCCCGGCGCCAACGGCAACCTGGGTGCCGACATGGTGGCCAAGGCCCAGCCCGACGGCCACACGCTGATGCTGTGCGACCTGGGTGCGCTGGCCATCTCGCCCTCGCTCTACACCAAGCTGTCCTTCGACCTGTCCCGGGACCTGCGCGGCACGGCCATGCTGGCCTACTCGCCCCACCTGCTGGTGGTCCATCCTTCGGTGCCGGCCAACAACCTGCAGGAGCTGGTGGCCCTGTCCAAGAAGGAAGACCTGAGCTTCGCCGTCACCGCCACGGGCAGCGCCCCGCACCTGGCCGGCGTGGAGCTGGCGCGCGCCACGGGCGCCCGCTGGGAATACGTGCCCTACAAGGGCGGCGTGCAGTCCATCCAGGACACGGTGGCAGGCCAGACCCAGGTGCTGATGAACGGCATGCTGGCCACCTACCCCCATGTGCAAAGCGGCAAGCTCAAGCTGCTGGGCCTGTCCAAGGGCACGCGCATGCCGCTGGCCGCCAACGTGCCCACCATCGCCGAGCAGGGCGTGCCCGGCTTCGAGACCGGCACCTGGCAAGGCGTGGTCGTTCCCGCCAAGACGCCCGAGGCCGTGGTCCAGCGCCTGCATGAGGCCCTGATCACCGCCATCCGCTCGCCCGAGGTGCGCGCCCGCCTCACGGGCCAGGGCGCCGAGGTCGTGACCATGAACCCCGCCGAGACCGCGCGCTTCCTGACCACCGAACGCCAGCGCTGGCAAAAAGTGGTTCAAACAGCCGGTTTGAAGCTCGACTGATTCCACCCTTTTTTTCTTTCTTCCCCACCTTATTCCCGAGAGCACCATGACCCCCCAAGACCTCAAAGACGTGATGAGTTCCGGCCTGCTGTCCTTCCCCGTGACGGACTTCGACAGCAACGGCAACTTCAATGCCAAGGGCTATGCGGCCCGCCTCGAATGGCTGGCCCCCTACGGCGCCAGCGCACTGTTCGCGGCAGGCGGCACGGGCGAGTACTTCTCGCTGTACGGCGAGGAATACGGCCAGATCATCAAGACCGCCGTGGACACCTGCCGCGGCAAGGTGCCCATCATCGCGGGCGCCGGTGGTCCCACGCGCACGGCCATTGCCCATGCCCAGGAGGCGGAGCGCCTGGGTGCCCACGGCGTCCTGCTGCTGCCCCACTACCTGACCGAAGCCGGCCAGGAAGGCCTGATCGCCCATGTGGAGCAGGTCTGCAAGAGCGTGAAGTTCGGCGTCATCGTCTACAACCGCGACCGCACCCGCTTCACGCCTGAATCGCTGGCCATCCTGGCCGAGCGCTGCCCCAACCTGGTGGGCTTCAAGGACGGCATGGGCAACATCGAGACCATGTCCGCCATCTTCATGAAGATGGGCGACCGCTTCGCCTACCTGGGCGGCCTGCCCACGGCCGAGGTCTATGCGGCCGCCTACAAGGCCCTGGGCACGCCGGTGTACTCCTCGGCCGTCTTCAACTTCATCCCCAAGACGGCGATGGCGTTCTACGAAGCCGTGCGCACCGACGACATGGCCACGCAGCACAAGCTGCTCAAGGAATTCTTCATGCCCTACCTGAAGATCCGCAACCGCGTCGAAGGCTACGGCGTGAGCATCATCAAGGCCGGCGCCAAGCTGGTCGGCCACGACGCAGGCCCCGTGCGCGCCCCGCTGACGGACCTCAAGCCCTCCGAGCTGGAAGAGCTCAAGGCCCTGATCGACAAGCTCGGCCCGCAATAAGCCACAGGACCGGACGCAGGGGCCAGTCCGGCCCTTGCGCCCCCCAGGAGACAAGAACATGAAGAAGATTCTGATCACGCTGGGTGCCGCACTGGCCCTCACGGCGCAGGCGGCCGGCAGCTTTCCGGACAAGGCCGTCAACATCATCGTGCCCTTCCCGGCCGGCGGCTCCACCGACACCGTGGCGCGCGCCATGGCCCTGAGCATGGGCGAGCAGCTGGGCAAGCCCTTCGTGGTGGAAAACCGCCCCGGCGCCACGGGCACCATCGGCGCGGGCGCCGTCAAGCGCGCACCGGCCGATGGCTACACGCTGCTGGTGGCCTCGCTGGGCCCCTTCGTGGTCACGCCGCACCTGGTCAAGAACGTGCCCTATGACGCAGGCAAGGACTTCGACTACATCACCATCCCCGTGCAGGCGCCCAACGTGCTCGTGGCCAGCCCCGCGCAGAAGGCCCGCACCGTGGCCGAGGTCATCGCCGCGCTCAAGGCCAACCCCGGCAAGATCAGTTTCGCGAGTTCGGGCAACGGCTCCTCGGACCATCTGTCGGCCGAGCTGTTCTGGCAGCAAAGCGGCACCGAAGGCATGCACGTTCCCTACAAGGGCGGTGCCCCGGCCATCACCGACCTGATCGGCGGCCAGGTGGACTTCTCGTTCCAGAACGTCAACGCCGTGCTGCCCCATCTGCGCAGCGGCAAGCTGCATGCGATCGCCGTGACCGGCAGCCAGCGCTCGCCCGTGCTGCCCGATGTGCCCACGCTGGCAGAGGCCGGTGTCAAGGGTGCCGAGGTCTACTCCTGGCAAGGCCTGGCCGCACCCAAGGGCCTGCCCGCCGATGTGAAGGCCAAGCTGGCCAAGGCCGCCATCGCCTCCGTGCAGCAGCCCGACATCCGCAAGCGCTTCGTGGAGCAGGGCCTGGAGATCGTGGGCAACACGCCCGAGGAATTCACGCGCTACCAGGCCCAGGAGTCGGAGCGCTGGAAGCAGCTGATCCAGACCCGAAAAATCACCGCTGATTGAAATGAGGCACCCCCTGAGTCGCTTCGCGCCTTCCCCCCGTGGCACGGCGCCTCTCTACTTGCTTCGCAAGGGAGGGGGACGACGCCCTCGGCTAGGCGCCCCCGCCGAGAGGCGGCTCTTGCTAGGCGTCCCTGATGTTGGAGTGCGCCAGTTTTGAACAGATTTTTCTACATTGAGCACAGGGGATAGCTGAGATAAATCCGGGTTGGCCTCTGGTCATCTCCGCAGGCCTGCCACCACGCAGGCCCTTTTCACCGGGGCTTCCAGCCCCCGCAAGTTCCAAGGATTCCAAGGCATGGCGACCTCCCGTCCACGCGTTCTCCAGTTCGGCAAGATGCCGCTGCCCCAGCTCGATGCCGAGCTGGCCCAGGCCTATGAGGTGACGCTGCTGTCCGAGCAGCCCGACCGCGAGCGCTTTCTCGCCGAGCACGGCGCGCAGTTCGAATACCTGGTCACCTCGGCCGCCATGGGCGTACCCGCGAGCGTGGTGCAGGCCCTGCCCAGGCTGCGCTTCGTGAGCAGCTTCGGCGTGGGCTTTGACGCGCTGGACCGCGAGTCCCTGCTGCGCCAGGGCGCGCGCGTGGGCTACACGCCCGGCGTGCTGGACGACTGCGTGGCCGACATGGCCTTCGCCCTGCTGCTGGACGCGGCGCGTGGCCTGAGCGAATCCGACCGCTTCGTGCGCCGGGGCGACTGGAGCCGAGGCCGCTTCGGCATCCGCACGCGCGCCAGCGGCAAGCGCCTGGGCATCTTCGGCATGGGCCGCATCGGCTCCACCGTGGCGCGCCGCGCGGCCGGCTTCGACATGGAGGTGGCCTATCACAACCGCCGCCCGGTCGAGGGATCGCCCCACCTCTACCAGCCCTCGCTGCTCGAACTCGCACGCTGGAGCGACTTCCTCGTCATCACGGCCGCAGGCGGCGACGGCACGCAGCACCTGGTCAACGCCGAGGTGCTGGACGCGCTGGGCCCGCAGGGCTTTCTGATCAACGTGGCGCGCGGCAGCGTGGTCGACGAGGCCGCACTGGTCCAGGCCCTGCAGCAGGGCCGCATCGCAGGCGCGGGCCTGGATGTGTTCGAGGACGAGCCACGCCCCCATGCCGAGCTGCTGTCGCAGGACAACGTGGTGCTTGCGCCCCACATCGCCAGCGGCACGCACGAAACCCGCCGCGCCATGGCCGACCTCGTGCTGCGCAACCTGGCGCAGTTCATCGCCACGGGCCGGCCCGAGGCCGAGGTGCCGTGGTCGGCCGCGCAGCAGGCGGCCACCGCCGCCGCATAGCCGTTTTTTCCCAGAGACCGATCCAAACGATCCAAGAGCACGCCATGTCCTCCACCCCGACCATCACCGAGATCGAAGTCATTCCCGTCGCCGGCCGCGACGGCATGCTCATGAACCTCAGCGGCGCGCATGCGCCCTACTTCACGCGCAACATCGTGCTCGTGCACGACAGCGCGGGCCACACCGGTGTGGGCGAAGTGCCTGGCGGCGAAGGCATACGCCAGGCGCTGGAGGACAGCAAGGCGCTGCTCATCGGCCAGTCCGTGGGCAACCACCTGAAGCTGCTGCAGAACCTGCAGCAGGCCCTGGCCGGGCGCGACACGGGCGGGCGCGGCCTGCAGACCTTCGATCTGCGCATTGCCGTGCATGCCGTCACCGCCGTGGAATCGGCCCTGCTGGACCTGCTGGGCCAGCACCTGGGCGTGCCCGTGGCAGCCCTGCTGGGCGAAGGCCAGCAGCGCGACCGCGTGGAGATGCTGGGCTACCTGTTCTTCACCGGCCCCACCGACAGGACCGACCTGCCCTACGTCCAACCAAGCGAAGACCAAAGCGGCAGCGACGACTGGACGCAGGTGCGCCACATGACCGCCATGGACCCGGCCGCCATCGTGCGCCAGGCCGAGGCGGCGCACGCGCGCTACGGCTTCAACGACTTCAAGCTCAAGGGCGGCGTGCTGGCCGGCGAGCAGGAGGTGGAGGCCGTCACCGCGCTGGCCAGGCGCTTTCCGCAGGCGCGCGTCACGCTGGACCCCAACGGCGGCTGGCTGCTCAAGGACGCCATCCGCCTCATGCGCGACATGCACGGCGTGCTCGCCTATGCCGAAGACCCCTGCGGCGCCGAGAACGGCTTCTCGGGCCGCGAAGTCATGGCCGAATTCCGCCGCGCCACCGGCCTGCCCACGGCCACCAACATGATCGCCACCGACTGGCGCCAGATGGTGCATGCGCTGTCGCTGCAGTCCGTGGACATCCCCCTGGCCGACCCGCATTTCTGGACCATGGCCGGCTCCGTGCGCGTGGGCCAGACCTGCCGCGACTGGGGTCTGACCTGGGGCTCGCACTCCAACAACCACTTCGACATCTCGCTGGCCATGTTCACCCACGTGGCCGCCGCCGTGCCCGGCAAGGTCACGGCCATCGACACGCACTGGATCTGGCAGGACGGCCAGTACCTCACCCAGAACCCGCTGCAGATCAAGGGCGGCTTCGTCGAGGTGCCCAAGACCCCGGGCCTGGGCGTCACCGTGGACCGCGCCGCGCTGCAGCGCGCCAACGCCCTGTACCTGGAGCACGGTCTGGGCGCGCGCAATGACGCCATGGCCATGCAGTACCTGATTCCCGGCTGGACCTTCGACAACAAGCGCCCCTGCATGGTCCGCTGACCCCTTCCTTCCGTTACCCCTTTCCCGGAGCACCTCATGTCCCGCTACGACAACCTCATCAACGGCCAATGGAAGGCCGCCGACGGCTACAGCGCCAACACCAACCCCAGCGACCTGTCCGATGTGATCGGCGAGTACGCCCAGGGCAATGCCGCCGATGTGGAAGCCGCCATCGCCGCGGCGGCCGCGGCCTTTCCCGCCTGGAGCACCTCGGGCATCCAGGCCCGCCACGACGCCCTGGACAAGATCGGCAACGAAATCCTGGCCCGCAAGGAAGAGCTGGGCGACCTGCTGGCGCGCGAGGAAGGCAAGACCCGCCCCGAAGCCATCGGCGAAGTCGGCCGCGCAGGCCAGATCTTCAAGTTCTTCGCGGGTGAATGCCTGCGCCTGGCCGGCGAGACCCTGCCCTCCGTGCGCCCCGGCATCGGCGTGGAAATCACGCGCGAGCCTGTCGGCGTGGTGGGCCTGATCACGCCGTGGAACTTCCCCATCGCCATTCCCGCCTGGAAGATCGCCCCGGCCCTGGCCTTCGGCAACTGCGTGGTCCTGAAGCCTGCCGACCTCGTGCCCGGCAGCGCCTGGGCGCTGGCCGACATCATTCACCGCTCGGGCATTCCGGCCGGCGTCTTCAACCTCGTCATGGGCCCGGGCCGCGTCATCGGTGATGCCCTGGTGCGCCACAGCGACGTGGCCGCCATCAGCTTCACCGGCTCCGTCGGCGTGGGCCGCGGCATTGCCCGCGCCTGCGTGGAAAGCGGCAAGAAGGTGCAGCTGGAGATGGGCGGCAAGAACCCGCAGATCGTGCTGGACGACGCCGACCTCACCCAGGCCGTGGAGCTGTCCGCGCAAAGCGGCTTCTACTCCACGGGCCAGCGCTGCACGGCATCGAGCCGCCTCATCGTCACCGACAGGATCTACCCCGCCTTCATCGAGGCCCTGCAGGCCCGCATGGCCAGGATCAAGGTGGGCGATGCCCGCGCCGCAGGCACCGACATGGGCCCCGTGGTCAGCCAGGCCCAGCTGGAGCAGGACCTGAGCTACGTGGAAATCGCCAAGGCCGAAGGCGCCGTGCTGGCTGCCGGCGGCGCTGCCGCCGCCTGCCACACCGGCAGCGGCAACAAGGGCTACTACATGGCGCCCACCCTGTTCGTGGACACCCAAGCCGCCATGCGCATCAACCGCGAGGAAGTCTTCGGCCCCGTGGCCAGCGTCATCCGCGTCAAGGACTACGAAGAAGCCCTGGCCGTGGCCAACGACACGCCCTTTGGCCTGGCCGCAGGCATTGCCACCACCAGCCTCAAGCACGCCACCCACTTCAAGCGCCACAGCCAGGCCGGCATGGTCATGGTCAACCTGCCCACGGCCGGCGTGGACTACCACGTGCCCTTCGGCGGCCGCAAGGGCAGCAGCTACGGCCCGCGTGAGCAAGGCCGCTATGCGCAGGAGTTCTATACGACGGTGAAGACGGCGTATACGCTGGCCTGAGGCTGAACCCAAAGCAGCCGCCAGGTGCTGGCGACTGCTTTCATCACTGACGCCATCCGCAACAAAACGATGCGGATGGCGTTTTTTCATTCGTCATTGCGCCCACAGTCAATTCTCGTGCGCGAAAGTGCAGACCGCCCCGTCCATTGCACCAGGGCCTTGCATAGCATCTTCCTCAACGTGAGAGCCGGCTTCAGCCGGCCGGCGTCCATACCGGAGGGAGACCATGGCAACAACTGCAAGAATTTCCGGCCCCGTGGGGCGGGCGGCAATGAACCATCCAAAAGACGTGTTCACTGTCCAGCAATTGCTCAACGGACATATGCAACGCGATCCCTGCCGCAAACTGCTGCGCGAGGACGGCAGATGGTCCAGGGCGCTGGAACGTTCGATCGCCACCTTTCAGCAACTGTCCGGCTCGCCCGTCATGACCCAGGGCCGGATTGCACCAGCGACCCGCATGTTCGAACTGCTGGCCCAGCCGCCAGCAATCTTTGGCTACGAACGGCGCATGGCGCAATTCATGGGGCCGGAGCCGATGATCGAGGAGCCTACGATCGAGGTGTTCATTTACGACGCACTTCTCACCAGGCCGGGATCACAGTGGGGACATGCTGCAATCGATATTGATGGAAAGACCTACAGTCAGGCTCCAACAAGATATGCTGTACTGGAGCGCGAGCAATATCTTTCATCGAATTTGGCAACCGTCAAAAGAGATGTCACTGGCTTGGTGCTGAGAGTGTCTCGCGAGGAAAAGACGAAAATCAAAGCAGAACTTGAAAAGCGGGTTGCTGCTCAAAAGCCGTACAGCCTTACCGAAAATAGTTGCTCCACCAATGTTGCAGAGGTATTGGAGTCAGTTGGGATTCTGGCACACGACCCGCGGTTTCAACTGTCGCCATCTACTTCCCGCCTGGTTTCACCAAAGGAGTTATTGATCATAATCTCAAGATCCAATAGAATTTTGAGAAGAATCAATTACCAGAAGAATCCATGAAATCAAGAGCTTTCGCAGCATATGCAACAGCCTGCATTGCCACCATACTGAGCGCATGCAGCAACCCCGACGAATACATGCCGGCAGGGCAATGGGAAGCAACAGAAGATTTGTATGTCTACACTACAAATGACCATCCGTTGAAAATTGCATTCGTTATAGAAAAAGGTGAGATTTGCGCTGTAAGCAAAAAACCCGTTATCAGAAAAGACTTGGGCTATTTACAGGTCTCATGCGCAAAGGGGAGTGGATGGGAGATAACAGGAAAATTCAAGAAATTGAGTGAATAGGATTCTATACCTGGGCAGCCATCAAAAAAATATAGCGGTCACTCAAAAATCAGACAAAATGGCATGAAGTCAGTTCGGAATTGAATAGTCCAGAAAATAGAACCAACCTCAGAGAGACTATTCAATGAGAATAATCACCAACACTACCAGAATCATTTCCACAATAGCATTGACCGCCTGCAGTTATAAGCCAACGGGTCAATGGGAGGCAATGGATACCGTGGATATTTATAAAAACAACGATCATCCCTTGATTGTCGCTTTCGTGTTGGAAAAAGGAGAGATATGTGCTGTCAGCGAAGAGATGATCATCCGAAAAGATCTCGGCTACACGCAGGTATCTTGTGCAAAAGGACGTGGATGGAATACATCAGGCAGGTTCAAGAAACTAACTGACTTGGATTGATTTGCAGAAACCGGGGCGCAATGCCCCGGCAGGCCTGTCACAAGAAAGCCTGAATCAGCGCTGGAACGCCGCCGCAGCAGCCGCCATTCGCCGCAGATACGCCGGGTCTTCCTGCAGGCAATGCACGTAGTTGACCTCGTCCTCCACCAGTTCCTCCATCCGCTGCGCAGCCCCGCAAATGGCCTGCAGCGCATTGGCCACCACCTCCAGATTGCGGTAGCCCTCGGGCCGCTCCAGCCAGGCCAGCGCCAGCTGGCCCAGCGAATACACCTCGCTGCTGCCCTGCAGCGTCAGCCGGCCGATCTCGGTCACGGCATGGCTCAACTGCTGCGGGCTGGGCTGGGTCAGGGTTGTGGAAGCGGTACTCATGGCGCAACCCTTCCCACGGCAGATGCGCCAGAGTGAGGCGCATGGGTGGCAGAGGGGAATGCAAAAGAAGAAATGCCGTGCATGGTTTCGTACTCCTTCGTGAGAACAAAAACCACCGGCCCGTGTTCTTACGCACAGACAGGTGGACGGGATGTTAAGAACACGAACGAAGCCGTGCGGACGCCCTTGCGGGTAGCCCCATCCCGTCCGTAACCGCAGGAACGCAGGCTTGCGCCCACGCTCCGGAAATCAGACGTGACAAGGCCTCCTTGACGGCGAGGCCGCACCGCTTCGTTTTGGGTGTTCTTACGCACCGGCCCCGGAACAGGGGGTTGCCGCGATGATAGAGGCTTTCAAGATGGCAAGCGCCCCAGCACTCCAGGCCGAGCGAAGCGAAGGCCCGCACCCACTCCCCGTATGTCCGCGCCTGCGCCGTGGCGGTTGCGGGGTTGCAGTCCTGCCGCAGGACAGGACTGCTTCGTCATCTGACTCGCCGTGATTGTTTGAACGTAGCTCGCAGAGCGAAGTGAGTTTCACGGCGAACCCCGCAACCGCCACGGCGCAGGTTGCCCCGCAGCGAAGCGAAGGGGTCGCGGACATCCGGGTCGCCTTCTTTGATCTGACCTTTCTTGGCGAATCAAGAAAGGGCAGTCGGCTGCCGGGCCGAGAACCGGCCTCGAAAAACAACCACCCGGCAGGGGCTAAAAATACACCTAAGCCAAAAGCAAACAAGGTGGGCGGGAGTCAAGACCATGTGCAAGGCATGCGGACGCCCTCACGGGCAGCCCCATCCCGCCCCAAGCCCAAAGACAGCCAGGCCCCCAAAAGCCCCAGCCATCAAACCCCGGCCAAGGATGGCAGCTCCCGCATCACTTCAGAAAATCACTTCAGAAAAACAGCACCCGCACCCAAGGCGCCACCACCACATTCAACGCCCCCGCAATCATCATCACCAACGAAGCAACCACCGCCTGCACATCCCCAAACTGCCGCGCCTTCGCCACCCCGCTGCCATGCGCGGCACCGCCCAGAATGGCGCCCGCAGCCAGCTTGCTGCGCACGTGCGGCAGCAGCCGCAGGATAGTCTCGCCCATGAGCATGCCGCTGACGCCCGTGAGCAGCACGAACAGCGCGGCCAGGTCGGTGGGCCCGCCCAGCACGCGCTCGGCCTCGATGGCGAAGGGGGTGGTCACCGAGCGCACGGCCAGGCCCTTTTGCAGGTCCACGGGCAGTCCGAAGGCCTGTGCGAACCAGATGGTGGTGGCAATGGACACGCCACTGGCCACGAGCACGCCGGTGGCGATCGACATCCAGTGCTTGCGCAGCAGGTGGCGGTTTTCGTGCAGGGGCAGCGCAAAGGCCACCGTGGTGGGGCCCAGCAGCCAGACCAGCCAGTGCGTCTGGGCGATGTACTGCGGGTAGCGCACATGGGTCAGCAGCGCCAGCGCGATCAGCACCATGGGCGTGGCGACGATGGGCATGAGCAGCGGATGCGGATGGCGGCGGTACACGCGCTTGTTGGCCGCATAGCAGGCCAGCGTGGCCAGCAGCGACAGCAGGCCTATCGTCTGGTCGGACATGGCGTTCATTCCTGCTCCCTGTGCAGCCCGGCGCGCGTGGAGCGGCGCCGGGCCAGCCACAGCTCCAGCCGGTAGACGCGGTCCACGGCCAGCGCCGTGGCGGCCATCACGCAGGCCGTGCTGGCCACGATGACGCCCAGGATGCGCAGGCCCTGGTGCTGGATCAGCTCGGTGTATTCGGTGACGACCAGCATGGCGGGCACGAAGAACAGCAGCATCTCGGCCAGCAGCCAGTTGGTGCCGCCCTGCAGCCAGCGGGCCTTGACCAGCCCGCTGAACAGGCCCGTGGCCAGCAGCGCGAAGCCGATCAGCCCGGCCGGCATGCCCCAGCCGAAATGGGCGCGCACGGCCTCCATGGCCAGCCACAGCGCACTGAGCAGCCCCACCTGCAGCACGCCGCGCAGCAGCGGCCAGCAGCGGTGCAGCAGACCCTGAAACACCTGCGGCCGCAGAACGGGCATGGCGGAAATCTTTGACATGGGGCAATCCTAGGGTTTCCACTCAGATTCGTAAAATGAATAATCTCCATTTTTCCCATGCACAAAAGGAATCCTCATGGACCTGCGCGCGCTGCGCTACTTTGTCGAGGTGGTGCGCTGCAACAGCTTCACGCGTGCGGCCGAGGCGCTGCATGTGACCCAGCCCACCATCAGCAAGATGGTGCGGGCGCTGGAGGAGGAGCTGGGCGGCCCGCTGCTGCTGCGCGAGGGGCGCGGTGTGCAACTGACCGACGCGGGCCAGGTGGTCCATGCGCGCGCCCTGCAGGTGCTGGAGCAGTCACGCCAGCTGCTGCAGGAGGTGGCCGAGGTGGACGGCATTGCGCGCGGCAGCCTGAGCGTGGGCATCATGCCCACGGCCGGGCACTACATGGCGCCCGTGATCGCGCGCTTTCAGCAACTGCATCCGGGCGTGGAACTGCATGTGCAGGAGCAGGGCGCACGCGCCCAGCGCCAGCTGCTGCTGGACGGCAAGCTGGACATGGCGCTGGGCCTGCACGGCGCAGGGGAGGCGGGTGGCGACCTGGCCGGAGAGGGCCTGGAGTACTGCACCATCGCCCACCAGAAGACACGCGTGGCCTTTGCCGCGCACGAGGTGCCCGACCCGGACGCACCCGTGCACTGGAGCGAGCTGGCCCGGCGGCCCTTTGTGTTCTACACCTCGGACTTCGCCCTGCACCAGGCCGTGCTGGAGCATTGCGCGGCGGCAGGCTTCAGCCCACAGGTGCGGCTGCAGACGCGCTACTGGGACTTCATCGGCGACCTGGTGGCAGAAGGCGTGGGCGTGGCCGTGATGTTCGAGCATGTGATCGCGCGGTTCGACCCCCGGCGCGTGTCCAGCCGCCCGCTGGTGGGGCCTGAACTGCACTGGGACGTGGTGCAGCTGTGGCGCAGCGGCTATCTGTCGCGCGCGGCGAGGGCCTGGCTGGAGTGCGTGCGTGCGGTCTATCCCGACGACAATCGCTGAGTCCATGCAACCCAGAAAACGCCCACCCTTGCGCCCTTTTGCAGGCCCGGCCCTGCGCGCCCGACCCGCCTTCGCCGACCGGCCCGACACCGGCCCCTCACGCCTGCTGTGCTTCAACAAGCCCTACGGCGTACTCAGCCAGTTCACCCCCGAGGGCCGCTGGCGTGGCCTCAAGGAATACATCG
Organism: Delftia sp. GW456-R20; assembly: GCF_001622915.1. Lineage (NCBI taxonomy): Bacteria > Pseudomonadati > Pseudomonadota > Betaproteobacteria > Burkholderiales > Comamonadaceae > Delftia > Delftia sp. GW456-R20. The sequence continues at coordinate 3,865,818 of NZ_LWCN01000004.1, forward strand.
ACGTGCCGGGCGTGCATGCGGCAGGCAGGCTCGACGCCGACAGCGAAGGACTGCTGCTGCTGACCAATGACGGCCCGCTGCAGGCGCGCATTGCCGATCCGCGCTTCAAGATGGAGAAGACCTACTGGGTACAGGTCGAGGGCCTGCCCGACGAGGCCGCGCTGCAGGCGCTGCGCCAGGGCGTGCAGCTCAACGACGGCATGACGCTGCCCGCGCAGGCGCGCCGGCTGGAGCCGCCGCCCGTGCTGTGGCAGCGCGACCCGCCCATCCGCGTGCGCCAGAACATTCCCGACTGCTGGATCGAACTGGTCATCCGCGAAGGCCGCAACCGCCAGGTGCGCCGCATGACGGCGGCCATTGGCCACCCCACGCTGCGGCTGGTGCGCGCAGCCATCGGGCCCTACACGCTGGACGGCCTGGAGCCCGGCCAGTGGAAGGACGTGGAGCCCGCCTAAGGCTCCGGATTGTCGGGAAGTGCCACAGCCTGCCAGCGTTGCAGGCCGAGCCACGGATGAAAGCGCCGCGCCTCGCCCACTTCCACACGCTCCACACTGCCGGCCAGCAGCGGCCACAGGCGCTGCAATTGCGCCGAGCGCTGCTGCGTGCAGCGCCGCGCGCGGGCCAGCAGCTCGCTGCCCTGGCCCAGCAGGCGCGACAGCTCGCGCAGGCGCGTCGGCGGCAGGCATTGGGCGCTGGCCAGCATCAGCCACGAAGGCGTCTGGCCCGCCTGGGCGGGGCCGCTGGCGGCGAACTGCTCCAGCAAAGCGACATGGGCGCTGAGCAGGGGCGCGGGTGGCTTCTCGGCCAGCATGATCTCCAGCAGCCTGCCGTCGAAGCGAAAGCGGGCGGGCACCACGGCGTGCTCGACCGAGTTGCCGAAGCGCGTGGACTGGCGATGGCGGACGGCACGGCTGCCCTGCTCCAGCAAGGGCTGCAGCAGTTCGGCCAGGGCCTGCTCGCGCTGCGCCGTGGGCGCTTCGGCCAGCGTGATGCGCAGCGGCACGGCCTCGTAGCCGCGCAGCTGGTCGCGCCAGGCCATCCAGCCCGCCGTGTCGGGGCCGCCCAGCAGCAGGGCGAGGAAGGCGCCCAGGCCGGCCAGGGCCGAGCCGGTCCACCAGGACACCGGCACAGGCTGCCGCCCGGCGATCAGCCAGCCCGTCAACCAGACCAGCGCCCCGGCGCAGGTGGCTGCCAGCAGGCCCATGCCGAAGGCGAGGAAGGGCGCACCATCGAGCCGGTCGGGCAGCAGCACCAGCATGGCCACGCAGGCCGCGCCGGCGCACAGCGCAACGGCCCACCAGCCCGCCACGGGCAGGGTGCGCGCGGTGCGCTCTGTGTGGCCTATGCGCCCCGCCACCGCAAGCAGCATGAGGGCCACCACCGCGCCAGCGGTCAGCGCAATGAACAGGGGCGCAAACACCCACAGCGCCAGCAGCCCGAGGACCGCCGATACCGCAAGCGACAGCGCCAGCATGCTCAGGCCTTCTTGAGGAACTCCGACTTGAGCAGCATGGAGCCCAGTTCGGTCTTGCAGTCCACGTTGTGGCCGTCGGCGCCATCGACCAGGCGGATGCCCTTGATCTTGCTGCCCTTCTTGAGCACGGTGGACGAGCCCTTGACCTTGAGGTCCTTCACCAGGATCACGGCATCGCCGTCGGCCAGCGCATTGCCGTTGGCGTCGCGCACGATGCCGTCGCCAGCGGCGGCTTCGCCGGACTCTTCTTCGGCCTGCATGGGCCATTCGAAGGCGCAGTCAGGGCAGATGTAGCTGGTGGCGTCGGGATAGGTGTTTTCAAGGCCGCACTGGGGGCAGGCGGGAGTGGTCTGGGGCATGGGATGGACAGATTCGGTGAAGACAAAGGGGCGCGGCGGGCGCGCCGTACCTGGCGATTGTCGCCCCTGCCCCCGCAGGCATGCCCCGGCAAACCCGAGCGGCCTGCTACGCTGCGCGCCACTCTTTGCTTTTTCCCCATGGATACGCTGACCCCCTTGCGCGCCTTCCGGCGCATCGTAGAACTGGGCTCCATCGCCAAGGCGGCCGACGCGCTGGACCTGTCCTCGGCCGCGCTGAGCAAGCAGCTGCGCGCGCTCGAAGCCCATCTGGGCGCCGTGCTGCTGCAGCGCACCACGCGTCGCATGAGCCTGACCGACACGGGACAGGCCTACTACGCCGAGTGCTGCAGGCTGCTCGATGAATTCGATGCGCTGGAGCAGTCGGTGCGCGCGCAGTCGCAGCAGGTGGCCGGCCGGCTGCGCGTGAATGCACCGCTGTCGTTTGCGCTGAGCACGCTGTCGCCGCTGCTGGCGCGCTTCATGCAGCGCCATCCGCAGCTGCAGATCGACCTGTCCATGGAAGACCGGCTGGTGGACGCGGTGGGCCAGGGCTTCGATGTGTCCATCCGCCTGAGCGCGGAGCTGGCGGACTCCTCGCTGATCGCGCGGCGCCTGGCCTCGCTGTCGCAGATGCTGTGCGCGGCCCCTTCCTATCTGCAGGCGCATGGCCGCCCGGCCAGTGCCGCCGCGCTGCGCGGCCATGCGCTGCTGAACTACAGCCTGGCGCATGCGCCCCGCGAAGCGGGCGAGAGCCCCCAGGCGCCGTCCGAGGCGCGCGCCAACGTCAACAACAGCCTGATGCTGCGGGACCTGCTGGTGGCGGGCCTGGGCATTGGCGCCCTGCCCTCGTTCCTGGCGCGGCCGGCGATTGCGGCAGGCCAGCTGGTCGCACTGGACCTTGCGGACCAGGCCGCGCAGGCCCGCCATGTCTACGCGGTCTATCCCACGCAGCGCCACCTGCTGCCCAAGGTGCGCGCCTTCGTGGACTTCCTGGCCGAGGAGCTGCCTGCCGCCATGGGCGAGGATTGTTGACGCCGCGTTAAGAGTTCCTCAAGCGCACGCCCCTTTTTCGCGCCGGGCCTGCGGCCTACGCTTGCCGTCCATCACAGCCATGAAGGACACAAGCATGACGCAATGCAATGATTTTTCCTGCGCCCTGCCCGCGCAAGATGCGGCGGCCCCCTCGCCGCGGCAGGCCCTGCAGGCGGCGCCTGCTGCGGCGCCCGCCGTCGCCCCCGCCATCGACTTCTTCCATGACGTGGTCTGCGGCTGGTGCTACGTGATGTCGCCACGCCTGCGCCAGGTGGCGCGCGAGCTGGGCCTGCGCGTGCGCCACCGCAGCTTCGTGCTGCAGGCCTCGCGCGCCGAGATGGTGGCGGCCTTCGGCTCCATGGAGCGCGCCAAGCAGGTCATCCTGGAGCACTGGCAGGCCTGCGCGGAGCATGACGACGAGGACCGCATCGACATCGAGGGCATGCGCCGCGAGGCCTTCGAGTACCCCAGCGGCATGGCCGGCGCACTGGCCTGCCAGGCGGCCCAGATCCTGGGCGGCGATGACGCGCACTGGGATCTGTTCGACGCCATCCAGCACGCCCACATGAGCGAGCACCGCAACATCGGCGACGCCGAAGTGCTGCTGGACATCGCCACGCGCACAGGCTTCGAGCGCAATGCCTTCGCGGGCTGCATGGAAGGCGCCCAGGCGCTGGAGCAGGTGCGCCAGGACCGCGCGCTGGCGCAGCGCATGGGCCTGCGCTCCATTCCCACGCTGATCGCGCCGCGCCTGCCCCCGCTGCAGACCCAGTCGCTGGCTGCGCTGCGCGAACGGCTGCACTTCCTGGCGGCCTGAGCGCCCCCGTCTTTGCTTTTTTCATCGGCGTTTTTCCGCCTTCCCTCGCGCGCGGCATGCGCGCCCTTTTTCAGCAGACCAAGGACTCTTGCATGACTCTCCAACGCTTCGCTCGCCGCATGGCGCTGCCCTCTCTCGTGATCGCCCTGGCCGCCGCCTTCGCGGGCACCGCGGCCCAGGCCCATGGCGCCCACGAGCCTCCGGCCGGCGCACGCCAGGACGTGGGCACCAGCCCCTGGGGGCCGGCCGACGAGATCGGCCGCCTGAACCTGATCACGCCGGCCTCGCGCGCGGCCATCCTGCAGCGCATCACGGGCGGGCAGGTCTATGACCTGGCCACCGAGTACTACGTGGGCATGCCCAGCTGGCAGGACGCGGGCGATCCGCACTACCAGTTCTGGATGACGCACACGCCGCGCGGCACCGTGGTGGACGACCCGATGAACGTGGGCAAGGACATGAACGCCACGCGCAGCTACACGGGCACGGCGTTTTCCATGTACAGCCACACGGGCACGCACATCGATGCGCTCAACCACTTCGGCATCCGCGGCAGGATCTGGAACGGCTTCAGCGCAGACCAGCATCTGGGCGACCGGGGCTGGCAGCGCACGGGCATAGAGAAATTCCCGCCGCTGGTGGCGCGCGGCGTGCTGATCGACGTGGCGGCCGCCAAGGGCCTGGAGATGCTGCCCGACCAGTACCGCATCACGCGCCAGGACCTCAAGGATGCGCTGGCACGCCAGAAGGTGACGCTGCAGGAGGGCGACATCGTGCTGGTGCGCACGGGCCGCATGAAGCTGTACGGCCAGCCCCAGGCCTACATGGCCAAGCCGCCGGGCCTGGGCCTGGATGCCGCACGCTTCCTGGTGGAGGAAGGCGGCGCCATGATCGTGGGCGCCGACAACCTGAGCCTGGAGACGTTCCCGTCCGAGGTGGACGACGACTACGTACCGCTGCACAGCTACCTGCTGGCGCAAAAGGGCGTGCCCATCATGGAGCTGGTGGCGCTGGACGACCTGTCGCGCGACAAGGTCTACGAGTTCGCCTTCATCGGCGGCCCGCTCAAGATCCGCGGCGGCGACGCCGCGCCGCTGCGGCCCATCGCCATTCCTGTGCGCTGAGCGGGGCGCGCCCCGCCCTGGCTCAGAGCGACCGGCCCATTTTGCTGAGGAAGCGCTCGCAGGCGTCGAGCTGGGCCAGCTCGACGAACTCGTCGGGCTTGTGCGCCTGCTCGATGGAGCCGGGGCCGCAGACCACGGTGGGAATGCCGGCGTTGTGGAACAGGCCGGCCTCGGTGCCGTAGGCCACCTTGCGCTTTTCCTGGTCGGCGGTCAGCGCACGCACCAGCTGGGTGATGGCGGCTTCTTCCGAGGCTTCCAGCGCGGGCGCGCTGGCGCCGGTCTCGATCTCGATGCGCGCGTCGGCGAACTCGGCGCGCATGCGCGGCAGCAGTTCGTCGCGCACATAGGACTCGACCTGGGCCTGGATGCCATCCACCGACATGCCGGGCAGGTTGCGGAATTCATAGGCGAATTCGCACAGCTCGGGGATGGTGTTGACCGCGATGCCACCCTGGATCTGGTTGGTGGTCATGGTGGTGAAGGGCACGTCGAAGAATTCGTCGTAGGGGCCGTGCGCCTTGAAGTGGTCGGCGATGTCCCGGATGCGACAGATCAGCCGCGCCGCGTACTCGATGGCATTGCTGCCGCGCGGCGTGAGCGACGAATGCGCGGCCTTGCCGTGCACGCGGCAGCGGTAGAGGTTGATGCCCTTGTGCGCCACCACGACCTGCATGCTGGTGGGCTCGCCGACCACGCAGCCGTCGAAGCGCGCGCCCTCGGCCTTGAGCTGGTTGATCATCACGGGCGCACCCGCGCAGCCGATTTCCTCGTCGTACGAGAAGGCCAGGTGCACGGGCCTGGCGCGCTGCGTGGCCAGGAATTCGGGCACCAGCGCCAGCGAGGCGGCGATGAAGCCCTTCATGTCGCAGCTGCCGCGACCATACAGGCGCCCGCCCTTTTCGGTGAGCGCAAAGGGGTTGGTGCTCCACTGCTGGCCATCGACCGGAACCACGTCGGTATGGCCGGACAGCACGATGCCACCCTGCGTTTCGCCGTTGTGGGCCGGCAAAGTGGCGAAGAGATTGGCCTTGGCGCCGTCCGGAGAGTGGAACAATCGGGCACTCACGCCCAGCGTGGCCAACTCATCGCGTACACACTCGATCAGCGCCAGGTTGGAGTTGCGGCTGGTGGTGTCGAATGCGACCAGTGTTTCCAGCCAGTCGCGGGTGTTTTTCCAGGTAGTCATGTGGTTCCATCTGCGCCATGGCCTGCGCCGCCCTTCGTGGACGACGCAGGCCATGGCATAGGCATTGCATATGGCGAAGCAGTGTACGCCCGGGTTGCGGCCCGGGCAGGCACGCCGACCCATGCCCCGGGCGTGACTGCCGTCTTTTCAATCCCTTTTCGGAAATGGACCCTGCTTTGACCAAGCAAACCGTCTCGACCCGCAACATCGTGGCTGCCGTCATCGGCAACGCGCTGGAGTGGTATGACTTCCTGGTGTTCGCCTTCATGACACCCATCGTCGCCAAGCTGTTCTTTCCCAGCAATCCCGACAATCCGGACGACAACATCAACCGCATCCTGATGACCACGGCCGTGTTCGGCGTGGGCTTCTTCATGCGGCCCGTGGGCGGCATCCTGCTGGGCCTGTACGGGGACCGCAAGGGCCGCAAGGCGGCCATGGTGATGGTGACGGGCCTGATGGCCGTGGCGATCGCGCTGATCACGCTGGCGCCCACCTATGCGGCCGTGGGCATCCTGGCGCCGCTGTTCATCGTGCTGGCACGGCTGCTGCAGGGCTTTGCGGCCGGCGGCGAGTTCGGCACGTCCACGGCACTGCTGATCGAGCTGGCACCGCCCGGCAAGCGCGGCTTCTATGGTTCCTGGCAGATGGCCGGCCAGATGCTGGCCCTGCTGATCGGCGCGGCCACGGGCACGCTGATCACCGAGATCTTCACCGAGGAGGAGCTGATGGCCTGGGCCTGGCGCGTGCCCTTCGCCGTGGGCCTGCTGATCGTTCCCGTGGCGCTGTACATCCGCCGCCATGTGGAGGAGCCCGAGGTCTTCAAGGAAATGCAGGCCGCGCAGGCCAGCGGCAAGGCGCGCCAGATCGGCATCATGGAGATGCTGCGCACGCATGCGCGCGAGACGCTGGTGGGCATGGGCCTGGTGGTCACGGCCACGGTGTCCATCTACATCACCTTCACCTATCTGGTGACCTATGCCACGGTGACGCTGAAGCTGCCCATGCGCGATGCCTTCATGGTGCAGATGGCCGGCGCCGCGCTGATGGTGGTGATCATGCCGTTCTTCGGCGCCCTGTCGGACCGCGTGGGCCGCCGCATGCTGACCATCGGCTCGCTGATCGGCTACCTGGTCGTGCTCTACCCGCTGTATGCCTGGCTGACGGACGGCCCCACGGTGCAGAAGCTGCTGATCACCCAACTGGTGGTCTGCGTGTTCGTGGCCGTGTTCTTCGGCGTGTTCAGCACGGTGATGGCCGAGCTGTTCCCGCCCCAGGTGCGTTCGGCCGGCATGTCCATGGCCTACAACGTGGCGGTGATGATCTTCGGCGGCTTCGCGCAGTTCATCGTGACCTGGCTGATCCGCTCCACGGGCTCGCCCATGGCGCCGGCCTTCTATGTGATGTTCGGCGTGACGCTGGGCCTGTTCGCGGCCTTCTTCATCAAGGACCGCGCGATGGAGCGCAACCTGCGCTGATCCCCGTGCGGTGCGCAAGGCACCGCGCCCGCGCATGCCCCGCATGCCCCGCATGCCCCGCCACGGGGCCTGCGCCCCGCCCGCGCACCCGCCTGCGCACCATGCGCGGGCATGACGGCCACCCGCCCTGCACCACGGCGGGGAGGCCCGCCCGCATCGGCGGATTTCATGCAGAAAAAGTCAGGGCTGATGCTCTCTGGAGTGCCGCAAATCTGCAGGGAATACCCTCTGCTGGCACGCGTTTCGCTTGTCTACATTCTTGCATGCAAGTTGTAAATCCACTTGCATACAAGATTCCACAACTTGCGAAAGACGACTATGCGCCGCTTTGCCAGATCACTGTTCGGACAGGTGGTGATCGCACTCATCCTGGGTGTGCTCGCCGGAATATTGGCCCCTGAATGGGCCGTGAAGCTCAAGCCCCTGGGCGATGGCTTCATCAAGCTCATCAAGATGATCATTCCCGTGCTGGTGTTCTGCGTGGTGGTGCACGGCATCGCGGGCGCAGGCGACCTCAAGCGCGTGGGCCGGGTCGGCGTCAAGTCGCTGATCTACTTCGAGGTGCTGACCACCATCGCCCTGGTGCTGGGCCTGGTGCTGGCCTTCGTGTTCCAGCCCGGCGCGGGCATGAACGTGGACCCGAGCAAGCTCGACGCCTCGGCCATGAGCGCCTACGCCAGCAACGCCGACAAGCTGACCAGCGGCGGCACGGTGGACTTCCTGATGAAGCTCATCCCCACCACCGTGGTGCAGGCCTTTGCCACGGGCGACGTGCTGCAGGTGCTGCTGTTCGCCGTGCTGTTCGGCTGCGCGCTGACCATGCTGGGCGAGCGCGGCGCGCCCGTGCATGCGCTGATCGACACGCTGTCGAACGTGCTGTTCAAGATCATGGGCATCCTCATCAAGCTGGCCCCGCTGGGCGTGCTGGGTGCGATCTCGTTCACCGTGGGCCAGTACGGCATCGGCTCGCTCAAGCAGCTGGGCATGCTGGTGCTGCTGTTCTACGTGGCGGTGATCTTCTTCGTCTTCGTGGTGCTGGGCCTGGTGATGCGCTTTTCGGGCTTCAGCCTGATCAAGCTGCTGCGCTACCTGCGCGAGGAGCTGATGGTGGTCTTTGCCACCACATCCTCGGACAGCGTGCTGCCCCAGATCATGGCCAAGCTGCGCAACTTGGGCGTGCGCGACTCCACCGTGGGCCTGGTGATTCCCACGGGCTACTCGTTCAACCTGGACGCCTTCTCCATCTACATCACGCTGGCGGCCGTGTTCATCGCCCAGGCCACGAACACGCCCATCGGCATGGCCGACCTGCTGACCATCCTGGCGATTGCGCTGGTGACCTCCAAGGGCGCCCACGGCGTGCCGGGCTCGGCCATCGTGGTGCTGGCGGCCACGCTGCATGCGATTCCGGCCATCCCCGCCATCGGCCTGGTGCTGGTGCTGTCGGTGGACTGGTTCATGGGCATTGCCCGCGCGCTGGGCAACCTGATCGGCAACTGCGTGGCCACCGTGGCCATCGCCGCCTGGGAAGGTGACATCGACCGCGAGCGCGCCCATGCCGTGCTCAACGGCCTGGCCGACAATCAGGGGCCCGACGCCGAGCCCTCCGCCGCCGCCGTCCCCGCAACCGTGACTCCTGCCCACCCTGCAACGCAATGACACCTGTAAGCCCCCAGCACATCGCCGAGCGCGTCGTCGAAGCCATCCTGGCCCAGAAACTGGCGCCCGGCGAACGGCTGGGGGAGCAGGAGCTGGCCGACAACTTCGCGGTCAGCCGCACCATGGTGCGCGAGGCGCTGATGCAACTGCAGGCGCGCGGCTTCGTGCAGGTGCAGCCCCGGCGCGGCTGGTACGTGGTCCAGCCCTCGGCCGAGGAGGCGCAGGACGCCTTTGCGGCGCGCCGCATCATCGAGACCGGCATCCTGGGCGAGGCCGGCCGCCCGATGCAAAGCGTGATCGGCCAGCTGCGCCGCCACATCGCCCAGGAGCAGGACGCCATTGCCGGCGCCGACGCGGCCACGCGCGCCTTCCTGCTGGCCGACTTCCACGTCTGCCTGGCCGAGCAGATGGGCCACCGCCTGCTGGCGCTCACGCTGCGCGACCTCACGGCGCGCACCACGCTGGCGGCCACATTGTTCCAGTCCACGCACAGCGCCAGCCAGTCCTGCGCCGAGCACGAGCGCATCGTCGAGGCGCTGGAGCGCGGCGATACCGAGGGCGCCAAGGCCCTGCTGCTGGAGCACATCGGCACGGTGGAACGCTCGCTGGAGATCCGCCCGAGCGAGGCGCCCGACGCCAGCGACCGCCTGCGCGCCACGCTGGCGCCCCTGTTCGGGGGATAACCCTGTGTCGGAGGGTCGGCAAATTTCCACCGACCGTCGCTAAAACGCCAATCTGGCTCATAGGGGGCGCACTGTCATGGTGCCGACACGGCTGACTGCATACGCTGCTGAGTTGGCGCATTGCGCGCCGTTCATCAACCCACCACTGCTTCGGATATGACCCAACGTCCTATGTCCTTTTCCCGCACTCCCCTGCTCGCGTCCCTGTGCGCGGCTGCAGTCCTCACGGCCTGCGGCGGTGACGGCGGCTCGTTCTACCTCACGCTCGACGGAAAGCAGCCCCAGGTGATCGCCCACCGCGGCTTCTCGGGCAAGTTCCCAGAGCAGACGCGCATGGCCTACGAGGCCGCCGCCGATGCAGGCGCGGACATGCTCGAACTCGACATGCACATGACGAAGGACTGCCAGCTGGTCGCCCGCCACAACGCCTGGCTCAGCGACAGCACCAACGTGGCTGACGTGGCCAAGACCAATGCCGAAGTGGCACGCCGCCAGCGCACCACGGCCGGCGTGCTGGTCAACGTGAAGTACCCCGCCGTACCTGCCAACGGCCCCTCGCAATACCTGAGCGACCAGCTCGATGCCAACGATCCCAAGTCCGTGCTCAAGGCCCTGGTGGTCGATGGCGAGGACCACCGCAACGACTGGTCCATCAGCGACTTCACGCTGCAGGAGCTGCGCACCTGGCTGACCGGCACCATCCTGGACAACCGCAGCGAGCGCCCCACCGAGTGGAACGGCAAGCTGCCCCTGATCAGCGCCCAGGACGTGCTGGACATCGCCGCCGCCAAGGGCAAGGCCCTGGGCCGCACCATCCCCGTCTACGCCGAGACCAAGAACCCCTACTGGAACAACCAGCAGGCGATCGCCAACGGCTGCGGCGCGCCCGGCTCGCGCCCGTTTGAAGACGCGGTGATCAAGCTGCTGGACCAGAACAAGCTCAACGCCAAGGACTCGGCCATCTACATCCAGAGCTTCGACCCGGCCAGCCTCAAGTACCTGCGCCAGGCCGGCATGAAGGCCAAGGGTGTGCAGCTGATCGACGGCAACGACTTCAGCCTGCGCGACGGCTCCATGGTCTACATCACCAACGATGAGTGGACCTTCATCAGCGGCCGCCCCTACAGCTGGACCCTGGCCGGCGACGCCCGCACCTTCGCCGCCATGCTCACGCCCGCAGGCCTGGCCGACATCAAGACCTATGCAGACGGCATCGGCCCCTGGAAGCCCCAGGTCCTGGCCCACTCCGTCGTGCCCTACAAGGACGGCGCCGGCCTCAAGGACGTGAACACCGTCAAGGACACGGGCCTGATCCGCGACGCCCACAAGGCCGGCCTGATCGTGCACAGCTTCACCTTCCGCAACGAGCCAGGCCGCCTGGCCGGCCTGTACAAGGGCGACCCCGTGCAGGAATACCTGACCTACTACCGCCTGGGCATCGACGGCGTGTTCACCGACTTCACGGACACGGCCGTGGCGGCGCGCAAGGCGTACAACAAGGAAATCGGGCTCTGAAACTCCCATCCCGCTGACCCATGACAAGGCGCCTCGTGCGCCTTGTTTTTTTGGACCCTGGCAGTGGGCATATTCAGGCGCCCTCATCCATGGCAATCAGGTATACCTGAATGCAATTGCAGCGAATTGGTATACAAGATCGTTACAGCATGTCGCAAAAACACGTTCCCTCCAACTTGCCTCCGAGGCAATAAGCGCATTAAGCTGCCCCGATCTCTGATCCAGATGAAGCTTATAAATCTGGATGGCATCAAACCGTGGTTACCGAGAAATTCGACTGATGCGACTTTAGAAAATTGGAGGGACAGTTTGTGATACCAGATATGGAGTTTGATGGGCAAAAGCTGACATGGAATGGTTCCGGTAGCTTCAAGGCAACGACAGGACTTCCAGGTTTTCAAATGCCAGAAAATCAGTGCATCAAAGACAGCGGACCAATTCCGGAGGGGGTGTACAAGGTGCTCGTCACCGATCGTGGGGCGGCGAAGGACGACGGTGCGGGAAGATGCAACCTTTCTCCCGGATGGGGAGTCCAGACGATTCCACGCGGAGCTACCGCTGGCAGCTGCGAAGCCTATTGGGCAAACTGGGGGCAGAACCGGGCACGGATGGAGCCCGCCGACGCTCAAACGCGCATCGCTTGCAACCCCGTTCGCAGCGGCTTTTATCTGCATGATTCAACCAAAGGCTTCAGCCACGGCTGTATTGAGGTTGAGCATAGATTCTTCCCGATTCTTCGGTCGAAGGCGAAGTCCAGTTCACGTAGCTATTTCATCCTGAAAGTCAATTACGTCCCGGCAAGAGTGACAAACGGAGGCACACGTGCATAGCATGGCTCGATTTTTAATATGGTCTGCCTTGTTCGGCGGATCCGCCTTTGCTGCCCATGCCGACCAGATAACGTTTCAGAACGATCTTTCAGCCTGCGTGTCGATCACGGCGACGAAGACTTCCACAGAGTCCAATGTGGTGTGGGCGAACACCCGTGTTCAACTGCGCAAATCGATTGGAGAGTGCGGATGCCTTTCGGCTCTGGCGACCTACACGAGCAGCGTGAACCGAGGGGGCGTCCGGCAGGTACTGCAGGAAGGCCTGATCGACCTGGGCAGCGGGGGGGAGAGAAAACTCGTCCTTGCGACCGACCCGGCCCTGGTCGCCAACAAGGAGGTGCGGGTTCGGCTGGCGTGCACCGGGCCCTTGTAGGGCATCCTGGCCCCGGCAGCATCGGCGCGCGCTTGAACGCTCAGCCGGATCACATCTTCTGATCGACTGCCTGCGCCGCTGGCACGCCCTGTCCGCTATTCCAGTCAAAGATGAATGTCTTTGTCCAAAATAGCGAAAAATCGCACGCCTGACCGGCGTAGCCAAGCCAGCGGTCAACCCAATATCAGGCGAGATTCGGCGCCAGCAACCGGCGCAGTTCCTCGATGTCCATGCCCCGGCGCGCGGCCATGTCGGCGAGCTGGTCCTCGCCGATCTCGCCGACGTTGAAATAGACGGCGTCGGGGTGGCCGATGTAGAAGCCGCTGACGCTGGAGGCCGGGTTCATGGCCAGGCTTTCGGTCAGCGTCATGCCGATCTCGTCGGCCTTGAGCACGGCGAACAGGTCGGTCTTGGCGCTGTGGTCGGGACAGGCCGGGTAGCCGGGCGCGGGGCGCACTCCCTTGTACTGTTCCTTGATCAGCGCTTCGTTGCTGAGGTCCTCATCGGGCGCATAGCCCCACAGGTCCTTGCGCACGCGCTGGTGCAGGCATTCGGCGAAGGCCTCGGCCAGGCGGTCGGCCAGGGCCTTGAACATGATGCCGGAGTAGTCGTCCAGCGCGTCTTCGAACTCCTTGTCCTTCTTCTCGGCGCCGATGCCGGCCGTGACGGCGAACAGGCCCGCGTAGTCCTGGATGCCCGATTCCTTGGTGGCCACGAAGTCGGACAGGCAGCGGCTGGGGCGCATCACGGGCTGGCCATCCGGGCCTTCCACCATCTGCTTTTCGGTCTGCTGGCGCATGCCGTACCAGGTCATCAGCACCTGGCTGCGGGACTCGTCGGCGTAGAACTCGATGTCATCGCCCACGCGGTTGGCAGGGAACAGGCCGATGGCGCCGTTGGCCTGCAGCCAGCGGCCTTCGATGATCTTCTTGAGCATGGCCTGGCCGTCGGCCAGCACCTTGCGCGCCTCGACGCCAACGATCTCGTCGTCGAGGATGGCCGGATAGGGGCCGGCCAGGTCCCAGGTCTGGAAGAACGGGCCCCAGTCGATGTATTCGGCGATCTCGGCCAGGTCGAAGTTGCGGAACACGCGCCGGCCCAGGGCGCGCGGCGCCACGGGGGCCTGGGAAAAGTCCACGGGCGTGGCGTTGGCGCGGGCCTTTGCCAGTGGCCACAGCGGCGTCTTCTTCTTGTTGGCGTGCTGGGTGCGGACCTTGTCGTAGTCGGCCTGGATCTCGGCCAGGTAGTTGCCCTTGTTCTCGCCCAGCAGGCTCTGGGCCACGCTGACGCTGCGCGAGGCATCGGGCACGTAGACCACGGGGCCTTCGTACTTGGGCGCGATCTTGACGGCGGTGTGCACGCGCGAGCAGGTGGCGCCGCCGATCAGCAGCGGAATCTTCTTGATGCGGAAGTAGTCGTCCTTGTGCATCTCGCCGGCGACGTATTGCATCTCTTCGAGGCTGGGCGTGATCAGGCCCGACAGGCCGATGATGTCCGCGCCCTCGGCCTTGGCCCGGGCCAGGATCTCATGGCAGGGCACCATCACGCCCATGTTGATGACCTCGAAGTTGTTGCACTGCAGGACCACGGTGACGATGTTCTTGCCGATGTCGTGCACATCGCCCTTGACGGTGGCGATGACGATCTTGCCCTTGCTGGACACGTCCAGGCCCGCCGCTTCCTGCTGGCGCTTTTCCTCTTCGATGTAGGGCACGAGGTGGGCCACGGCCTGCTTCATCACGCGCGCCGACTTGACCACCTGGGGCAGGAACATCTTGCCGGCGCCGAACAGGTCGCCCACGATGTTCATGCCGTCCATGAGCGGGCCTTCGATCACGTGCAGCGGGCGGCCGCCGCCCTTGACCACGATCTGCTGGTAGGCCTCTTCGGTGTCGGCGACGATGAAGTCGGTGATGCCGTGCACCAGGGCGTGCGACAGGCGCTCGCCCACGGTCTTCGGGTTCTCGGGCGTGCCGCGCCATTCGAGCTTCTTGCTGTCGTCCTTGGCGGCGCCCTTGGCGGCGTCGGCAATCTCCAGCAGGCGCTCGGCGGCGTCAGGGCGGCGGTTGAGCACCACGTCTTCCACACGCTCGCGCAGCTGGGGCTCCAGGTCGTCATAGACGCCGACCATGCCGGCGTTGACGATGCCCATGTCCATGCCCGCCGAGATGGCGTGGTACAGGAACACGGTGTGGATGGCCTCGCGCACGGGGTCGTTGCCGCGGAAGCTGAAGCTCACGTTGGAGACGCCGCCCGAGACCTTGGCGCCGGGCAGATTCTTCTTGATCCAGCGCACGGCCTCGATGAAGTCCACGGCGTAGTTGTCGTGTTCCTCGATGCCGGTGGCCACGGCGAAGATGTTGGGGTCGAAGACGATGTCCTCGGGCGGGAAGCCCACCTCGTCCACCAGGATGCGGTAGGCGCGCTCGCAGATCTCGATCTTGCGCTGGTAGGTGTCGGCCTGGCCCTTCTCGTCGAAGGCCATGACCACGGCGGCCGCGCCGTAGCGCCTGATCAGCCGGGCCTGGCGCTTGAATTCATCCAGGCCTTCCTTCATGGAGATGGAGTTGACGATGCCCTTGCCCTGCAGGCAGCGCAGTCCGGCCTCGATGACTTCCCACTTGGAGCTGTCCACCATGACCGGCACCTTGGCGATATCGGGCTCGGAGGCGATGAGGTTCAGGAAGCGCACCATGGCGGCCTTGCTGTCGAGCATGGCCTCGTCCATGTTCACGTCGATGACCTGGGCGCCGTTTTCCACCTGCTGGCGTGCCACGGACAGCGCTTCCTCGTACTGCTCGTTGAGGATCATGCGCGCAAAGGCCTTGGAGCCCGTGACGTTGGTGCGCTCGCCCACGTTGACGAACAGCGTGCCCTCGCCGATGGAGACAGGCTCCAGGCCCGACAGACGCATGGGAGGGGGAGTGAAAGAGGACGACATCAAGCTCACCTGCAAAAACGGCATGGCAACAGGTGAGCGTCGTTGGCACCGTGGGCGCGGTCCGGCCGGGAACCTGCACCTGGCCCAAGCCTGACGCGGCACGCGATCCGGTGTACGGATGGGCGGGTGCCGCGCTGCAACGCTCCTCGGGCCAAAGCCCGGGATTCTACGGCGGCTGGCGGCGGCCTGCAGTGCGGGTTTTACGCCCGCATTCGGGGCAGGCCTGCACAAAGCCATGCGGCACTGCACCAAAGCGCGGCAGCGCGGGCCGCCGGCGCCGCCTTCGAGCCGGATTGTGGATGCCCCATCGCCCCGGATTCTTTGCAGCGCCTGAGGACAACGCTCCTTTTTTTGCATCTGGCACGCAATTCGCTATCTGCTGGGTACGTGGTCTGACCAGTCAGGCCAAAACCCTCCACCCGCGCCAGCCCATGCAAAGCATTCCGATCTCGATGGCCCAGACGCTGCAGCAGCACATCCTGAGCGGCCACTACCCCGGCGGCAGCCAGCTGCCGCCGCAGCGCGAGCTGGCCCGGCAGTTGGGCATCAGCCGCGCTTCGCTGCGCGAGGCGCTGTCCATGCTGGAGGCCCTGGGGCTGGTCGAGATCCAGCCGGGCAAGGGCGTGCGCATCAACGGCCCGCACAGCGGCCGTGCACGCATGCACCGCGCCTATGCCACCCCGGCGCTGGGCACGCTGTCGCCGCGCCAGCTGATCGAGCTGCGCCTGGTGCTGGAGCCGGGCTGGGCCGCGCTGGCGGCCGTGCGCGCCGACGACAGCGGCCTGCGCCAGCTGCAATGGACCCAGTCCCAGCTGGCCCATGCCCTCGCCCGCAGCGACCTGCTGGCCGCCGCCGACGCCGATCTGCAGTTCCACCTGCTGCTGGCCCAGCTGTCGGGCAACCCGGGCCTGGTGGCCATGGCGCGCCAGCTGGAGCTGGCCATCAGCCACAGCCTGCGCCTGCCCTTTGCCTGGAGCGGCGCCGACGACCAGCCCGTGCGCGAGCACGACGCCATCGTGCAGGCCGTCTGCGCGGGCGATGCGCCGGGTGCCGCGGGCGCCATGCGCGCCCACCTGCTGTCGGCCGCAAGGCGCAGCGGCATCGATCTCGACACACCGGACGACGCGGCGGCGCCCGACGCAACGGCGCCCGATACATCTGCGCCCGACCCTGACCCGCTTTCCTTTCGCCTCACCCCACCTTCCGAAGGAGCTTTCGCATGACTTCCCCCCTGACACCCCGCCGCGCATTCATCCGCACCGCCCTGGCCGCCGCCACCCTGGCCGCTGCCGGCCTGGGCGGCGCAGCCCATGCCGACATGCTGGCCAACATCCAGAAGGCCGGCGTGCTGCGCGTGGCGATTCCGCAGGACTTCCCGCCCTTCGGCTCGCTGGGCACCGACCTGAAGCTGCAGGGCTATGACATCGACATGGCGGCCCTGGTCGCCCAGGAGCTGGGCGTGAAGGTGGAGCTGGTGCCCGTGACCAGCACCAACCGCATCCCCTTCCTGACCACGGGCAAGGCCGACATCGTCATCTCCAGCCTGGGCAAGAACGCCGAGCGCGCCAAGGTGATCGACTTCACCCAGGCCTATGCGCCCTTCCCCAAGAGCGTCTACGGCCCCAAGGACGTGAGCATCAAGGCCCCTGCCGACCTGGCCGGCAAGACCGTGGGCGTGACGCGCGGCTCCACCGAGGACCTGGCCCTCACGCAGGTGGCGCCGGCCTCGGCCACCATCAAGCGCTACGAGGACAACAACGCCACCGCGCAAAGCTATCTGACGGGCCAGGTGCAGTTGGTGACGCTGGGCAACATCGTGGCCAACGCCGTCAACGAGCGCACCAGGCTGCGCCAGCTGGACGTGAAGTTCGCGGTCGAGGACACGCCCTGCTACATCGGCGTGGCCAAGGGCGAGCCGGCGCTGCTGCAGAAGGTGGACGCCATCATCACCAAGCTCAAGGCCGACGGCCGCCTGACCAGCCTGTCCCAGCGCTGGATGAAGATGCCGCTGCCCGCCACCCTGTAACCGCTGCGCCCCTGTTCCCGGAAATCCTTCCATGGCCTATCAATTCGACTTCGGTGCCGTGTTCGACTACAGCGGCCTGCTGGCACAGGGCGCAGGCTTCACGCTGGCGCTGACGGCGGCGGGCGCCGTGCTGGGCGGCGCCATCGGCGTGGCCGGCGGCGTCAGCCGCGCCTGGCGCATTGCGCCGCTGCACTGGCTGTTCAAGGTGTACGTGGAGGGCATACGCAACACGCCCTTCCTGGTGCAGCTGATGTTCGTGTTCTTCGGCCTGCCTTCGCTGGGCGTGCAGATCAACGAATGGCAGGCCTGCCTGCTGACCACGGTGATCAACCTGGGCGCCTACATCACCGAGATCGTGCGCGCCGGCATCCAGGAGACGCCGCGCGGCCAGCTGGAAGCCGCTGGCGCGCTGGGCATGGGCCGCTGGGCGGTCTTCCGCCATGTGGTGCTGCGCCCTGCGCTGCAGCGGGTCTGGCCCTCGCTGAGCAGCCAGATCGTGATCGTGATGCTGGGCACCTCGGTGGTCTCGCAGATCGCCGCCCAGGACCTGACGTTTGCGGCCAACTTCATCCAGTCGCGCAACTTCCGCGCGTTCGAGACCTACCTGGTGGTGACGGCGGCGTACTTCGTGCTGGCCCTGGCACTGCGCCAGTTGCTGGCCTGGATAGGCCAGCGCTTCGTGGTGGGCCGCCGCACGCCGCGTGCAACCCTGCCCGCTGCACCTGCTGCACCTGCAACCACCGCCGGAGACGCCGCATGATTGCCGACATTCCCCTGCTGCCCATCCTGGCCAAGCTGGCCGAAGGCCTGCTGGCCACGCTGGCGCTGTCGCTGCTGGCCTTCGTGCTGGGCGGCGCCACCGGATTGCTGGTGCTGTTCGCCCGCGTGGGCCGCAGCCAGAACCTGCGCCGCCTGGCCAAGGCCTATATCCAGGCCTTCCAGAACACGCCGCTGCTGATGCAGATGTTCATCGTGTTCTTCGGCTCGTCCATGGCCGGCCTGGACATCTCGCCCTGGACGGCGGCCGCCATCGGCCTGACGCTGTACACCAGCGCCTACCTGGCCGAGGTCTGGCGCGGCTGCGTGGAGTCCATCCCCCGCGGCCAGTGGGAAGCCTCCTCCAGCCTGGCCATGGGCTACCTGCAGCAGATGCGCCATGTGGTGCTGCCGCAGGCGCTGCGCCTGTCGATAGCGCCCACGGTCGGCTTCTCGGTACAGATCATCAAGGGCACGGCCGTGGCCTCGATCATCGGCTTCAGCGAGCTGACCAAGCTCGGCTCCATGCTGGCCAACGCCACCTTCCAGCCCTTCCTCATCTACGGCCTGGTCGCCGCAGGCTACTTCCTGCTGTGCTGGCCCTTGTCCCTCTACGCATCCCATCTGGAGAAGAAACTCTATGCCGCTCGTTGATGTGCGCGCCGTTCACAAGCATTACGGCAACAACCATGTGCTCAAGGGCGTGGACCTGAGCGTGGACAGCGGCCAGGTGGTGGCCATCATCGGCCGCAGCGGCTCGGGCAAGAGCACGCTGCTGCGCTCCATCAACGGGCTGGAGGCCATCCAGTCCGGCCAGATCGTGGTGGACGACGCCGTGCTCAAGGGCTCGGAGGGCAGCGCGCCCTCGCCCGCCCAGCTGCGCGCGCTGCGCCTGAACGTGGGCATGGTGTTCCAGCAGTTCAACCTGTTCCCCCACCTGACGGCGGGCGAGAACGTGGCCCTGTCGCCCACCGTGGTCAAGGGCGTGAAAAAGCCCGAGGCGGCGGCGCTGGCGCGCCAGATGCTGGCCAAGGTCGGCCTTGGCGACAAGTACGACAGCTACCCCGACCAGCTCAGCGGCGGCCAGCAGCAGCGCGTGGCCATTGCACGCGCGCTGGCCATGCAGCCCAAGGTGCTGCTGTGCGACGAGATCACCTCGGCCCTGGACCCGGAACTGGTCAACGAGGTGCTGGCCGTTGTCAAGCAGCTCGCCGCCGAGGGCATGACGCTGATCATGGTCACGCACGAGATGCGCTTTGCCCGCGACGTGGGCGACCAGCTGGTGTTCATGCACCAGGGCCTGATCCACGAAAGCGGCCCGGCCAAGCAGCTGTTCGCCAACCCGCAGACGCCGGAGCTGGCGGGCTTCATCGGCGCCGTGCACTGAGCGGTACGCCCAGGCAGGACAAAGGCCCGCGTCGCGGGCCTTTGTCATTGGTGCGGCGCAGGGTCCGCGGTCAGTGGCTGATCATCCAGGGCCGCTTGGTCGGGAAGGTCTTGGCACCGTTGGGCGCCGTGACCGTGGAGCCGCGCTTGCTGGCGCCGCTGCAGCAGCCGCAGCCCGAAGGGTGGCGCATGCGCGCGTAGCTGCCCTCGGCCACATCGCGTGAGCGCCTGGGCTCGTGCCGGGCGCGCTCGTTGGTGTCATGGGCGCGGCGCTGTTCGGGGCTGGTGCAGGCCAGGCGCGGGGCGCTGACGAAGACGCGGGGCGAGGCCGCCTCGCAGCTGGGGCAGGGCGCGGGCTCGTTGCGCTGCGAGAGGCTGCGCAGCGCGTCGAAGCCGCCGCATGCGGTGCAGTGGTAGTCATAGGTGGGCATGGGCGGCCTCTGGCGGATGGTGGATGGCGGGTGTCGTATGCCGGGCTTACTTGTCCTGGGCGATGGGCAGGTCCACCCCGCCCGTGATGATCTTCTGTGGTCCCTCGGCCGTGGGATTGATGTCGAAGTCGAAGATCTCCGTGGGCAGCCACAGCGTGGCGCAGGCATTGGGCACGTCCACCACGCCGCTGATGTGGCCCTGCACGGGCGCCGTGCCCAGCAGCGAGTAGGCCTGGGCGCCGCTGTAGCCGAATTTCTTCAGGTACTCGATGGCGTTCAGGCAGGCCTGGCGGTAGGCCACGGTCACGTCCAGGTAGTGCTGCTTGCCCTTTTCGTCCACCGAGATGCCTTCGAAGATCAGGTAGTCCTTGTAGTTGGGCGTCATGGGGCTGGGCTTGAAGATGGGGTTCTTGATGCCGTACTTGGCCATGCCGCCCTTGATCAGCGAGACCTTCATGTGCACCCAGCCGGCCATCTCGATGGCGCCGCAGAAGGTGATCTCGCCATCGCCCTGGCTGAAGTGCAGGTCGCCCACGCTCAGGCCCGCGCCGTCCACGTAGACGGGGAAGAACACGCGCGAGCCGCGCGAGAGGTCCTTGATGTCGCAGTTGCCGCCATGCTCGCGCGGCGGCACGGTGCGTGCGCCTTCGGCGGCGGCCTTGTCGCGCGCCTCGCCCTGCATCTGGCCCATGTGGGCGGTGGTGGCGTTGGGCGGGTTGGCCAGGCCGGGGATGCGGTCGGGGTCGGTGGCGATGAGGCCGGTCTCGCGCTCATTCCAGCTGGCCAGCATCTTGGGGTCGGGCAGGCAGCCGATCAGTCCCGGGTGGATGAGGCCTGCGAAGTTGACGCCGGGGATGTGGCGGCTCTTGGTGAACATGCCGTGGAAGTCCCAGATGGATTTCTGGGCCAGCGGGAAATGCTCGTCCAGGAAGCCGCCGCCATTCTGCTTGGAGAAAAAGCCGTTGAAGCCCCAGAGGCTGTCGTCGCGCGCGCCGATGTCCAGCAGGTCCACCACCAGCAGGTCGCCGGGCTGCGCGCCCTTCACGCCCACGGGGCCGGACAGGAAGTGGACGGTGGACAGGTCCACGTCGCGCACGTCTTCGGCGCTGTTGTCGTTCTTGATGGCGCCGCCGGTCCAGTCATAGGTCTCCAGCTTGAACTCCGCGCCCGGCTCCACCCAGACCGCCATGGGAATGTCGGGATGCCAGCGGTTGTGCACCTGCGGGTTGTCGTAGGGGGACTGGTTGAGATCGACCTTGATCAGGGTTTCGGCCATGGTGTGCTCCTTGCGATGGCAGTGGGAAAAAACGGATCAGACGGAGAGGTAGGACTTGATGCGCTGCTCGTCGGTATCGGCACGCGCGGTTTCATGTACCAATCTCCCGCCCTCGATGACGAACAGCCGGTCGGCCACATCCATGGCGAAGGAAAGCACCTGTTCGCTGACCACGATGGTGATGCGGCGCAGCTTGCGGATCTCGTTGAGCGCCTTGGCGATGTCCTTGATGATGGAAGGCTGTATGCCCTCGGTGGGCTCGTCCAGCAGCAGCACCTTGGGGTCGGTGACCAGGGCGCGCGCAATGGCCAGCTGCTGCTGCTGCCCGCCCGAGAGGTTGCCGCCCTTGCGCCGGCGCATGTCCCAGAGCACGGGGAACAGGGCGTAGATGTCGTCGGGCACCTGGCGCGTCTTCGCGTTCTCCAGGCCCGTCTGTATGTTCTCTTCCACGGTCAGCGTGGGGAAGATCATGCGGCCCTGGGGCACGTAGGCAATGCCCTTGGCCACGCGCCGGAAGCTCTCGTCCTTCGTGACGTCCTGGCCGGCCACGGTGATCTGGCCGCTCTTGGCGGGCATGACGCCCATCAGGCTTTTGAACAGCGTGGTCTTGCCCATGCCGTTGCGGCCCATGATGGCCACGGTTTCGTTCTCGCGGCCCTCGAAGCTGATGCCGTGCAGCGCCTCGCTCTGGCCATAGGCCACGTACAGATCCTTGACTTGCAGCATGTGAATTCCTTGTGCGTGCCTCAGTGGCCGAGGTAGACGTCGATGACCTTGGGGTCGGCCTGCACCTTGTCCATGGGACCCTCGGCGAGGATCTTTCCCTGGTGCATGACGGTGACCTTGTGCGCGATGCGCGCCACGAACTCCATGTCGTGCTCGATGACGATGACGGAGCGGTTCTTGCAGATGCGCTGCAGCAGCTCGGCCGTCAGTTCGCGCTCGCGGGCGCTCATGCCGGCGATGGGCTCGTCCAGCATCAGCAGCTCGGGCTCCTGCATGAGCAGCATGCCGATCTCCAGCCACTGCTTCTGGCCATGGCTGAGCAGGCCGGCCTCGGTGTCCAGGCGCTCGTCCAGGCCGATGTCGGCGGCCACGGCCTGCACGCGATCGCGCACCGCCTCCGTGCACTTGAAGGCCAGCGCGCCGAAGACCGAGCGGCCTTGCGGGTAGGAGACCTCCAGGTTCTGGAAGACCGACAGGTTCTCGTAGATGGACGGCGTCTGGAACTTGCGCCCGATCCCCAGGCGCACGCGCTTGTGCTCGGCCATGCGCGTGAGTTCCTCGTTCTTGAACTTGATGCTGCCGGCCGTGGCGCGGGTCTTGCCGCAGATCAGGTCCAGCAGCGTGGTCTTGCCCGCGCCGTTGGGGCCGATGATGACGCGCAGCTCGTTCTTGTCGATGTACAGGTTCAGCGCGTCGATGGCCTTGAAGCCGTCGAAGGAGACCGTCAGGTCTTCCACGGCCAGCGTGAAGTCGGTATTGCTCATGGTGTGCTCCCGCTGTGGTTCAGGCGCCCTGGCGGCCCATGCCTTCGGACATGGCGGACGTGGGCTTGGTGGCGGCCGGAGCCGGGGCAGGTGCTGCCTGGGCTCCCTGCGCTGCGGCAGGCGCTGCGCCAGGTGCCGTGCCCTTGCGGCGGCTGTTCCACCAGGGAACGATGCGGCTTTCCCACAGGCCGGCCAGCCCCATCGGGAAGGCCATCGTCACGCCGATGAACAGGCCCGCCATGAGGAACAGCCACAGATCCGGGAAGCTCTCCGAGAAATAGGTCTTGCCCGCGTTGACCAGCAGCGTGCCGTACACGGCGCCCACCAGGCTCATGCGCCCGCCCACGGCGGCGTAGATCACCATTTCGATGGAGGGCACGATGCCCACGAAGCTGGGCGACATGAAGCCCACCTGCAGCGTGAACAGCGCGCCGCCCACGCCCGACAGCGCAGCGGCCAGGCAGAACACGAAGACCTTGAAATTGGCCACGTCGTAGCCGGAAAAGCGCACGCGGTCTTCCTTGTCGCGCATGGCCAGCAGCAGGGTGCCCACCTTGCCCGTCTGTATCCAGCGGCACAGCACGATGGCGCCGATCAGCAGGGCCACGCAGACGTAGTAGAGGATGTACTTGGCGCTGTCCGTGCGCGTGTCCCAGCCCCACAGGGTCTTGAGGTCGGTCATGCCGTTGACGCCGCCCGTGTAGCCCTGCTGGCCGATGATGAGCACGGTGACGATCAGCGCCACGGCCTGCGTGATGATGGCGAAGTACACCCCGCCCACGCGGCGCTTGAACATGGCGAAGCTGATGAGCCAGGCCAGCAGCGTGGGCACGGCGATGACGGCGGCCAGCGAGAACGGCAGGCTCTTGAAGGGCAGCCAGAACGAGGGCAGCTCGGTCAGCTGGTTCCAGTCCATGAAGTCGGGGATGCCGGGCGTGGACTGGATCTTGGTGCTGATGGGGTCGGACGCCTCCAGCTTCAGGAACATGGCCATGGCGTAGCCGCCCAGGCCGAAGAACACGCCCTGGCCCAGGCTGAGCACGCCGCCATAGCCCCAGACCATGACCAGGCCGATGGCGACGAAGGCATAGGTCAGGTACTTGCCGACCAGGTTGAGGCGGAAGATGTCCAGCGCCAGGGGCAGCACCACCGCCAGCAGGACGGTGAGCAGCACCAGGCTGGCGAGCTGGTAGCGCTGTATCCAGGCTTTGAGGGCTTGCATGGAATGACTCCGGTGAACTCAGGGGAAATCGGGGGAACGCGGGGGAATTCGTGGACAGGGCCGGCGCCGGGATCAGCGCCGCACCTTGGAAGCGAACAGGCCCTGGGGACGCAGCATCAGGATGAAGACGATCAGCGACAGCGTGATCACCTTGGCCATGGAGCCCGCGAGGAAGAACTCGGTGATGGACTGCGTCTGCGCAATGCCGAAGGCCGAGACCACGGTGCCCAGCAGGCTGGCCGCGCCTCCGAAGGTGACCACCAGGAAGGCGTCCACGATGTACAGCGAGCCCGAGGTGGGGCCGGTGGAGCCGATGGTGGTGAAGGCCGCGCCCGCCACGCCTGCGATGCCGCAGCCGATGGCAAAGGTCAGGCGGTCGGTCTTCTTGGTGTCGATGCCGATGGCATTGGCCATCACGCGGTTGCTGACCGTGGCACGCACGCGCAGGCCCCAGCGGCTCTTGTGCAGCGCGATCAGCACGCCGGCCGTGACCACCGCGGTCAGCGCCAGCACGAACAGGCCGTTGATGGGAATGTCCAGCCCCTCGGCCGGCGCCCACGAGCCCATCAGCCAGTCAGGCAGGGTGGGGCTGACTTCCTTGGGTCCGATGAAGGTGCGAAAGCACTGCTGCAGCGCCAGGCTCACGCCCCAGGTGGCCAGCAGCGTGTCCAGCGGGCGCTTGTAGAGGTGGCGGATCAGCCCCCACTCCACCAGCCAGCCGGCCGCGAAGGCGAACAGGAAGGCGGCCACGATGGCCAGCGGGAAGTAGTAGGGCATGAACTCGGGCGCGTGCTGCGCCGTGAGCGTGGAGCCCAGGTAGATGGTGTAGGCGCCGATGGTCATGAACTCGCCATGCGCCATGTTGATCACGCCCATCTGGCCAAAGATGATGGCCAGGCCCAGGCCCATCAGCAGCAGCACGGCGAACAGGCTCAGCCCCGCGAAGCCCTGCATCAGGCCGATGTTCATCATGTCGGAAAAACTCATGGTGCTGCTCCTGCGCGCAAGCCAATCGGGAGAGGGGGAAACGGTTCACGCGGCGGCCCGCCCACCAGGCCGCAGGCCGCCACGCATCACCTGCCTGAACGGATCAGGACTTACTGGTAACCCTTGGGGAAGGGATCGGGTTTGATCAATTCCGGAGATTCCGAGACCACCTTGAACGTGCCGTCCGGCTGCCCCACGGCAATGCGCGACTTGCTCCACAGGTGGTGGTTGGCGTCCACCTTCACGTAGCCTTCGGGCGCGGTCTTGAGTTCCAGCCCCGGCGATGCGGCCACCACCTTGTCCACGTCGAAGCTCTTGGCCTTTTCCACGGCGGCCTTCCACAGCCAGGGGCCCAGGTAGCCGGCCTGGGTGACGTCGCCGATGACGGCATTGGGGCCGTACTTGGCCTTGAAGGCGGCCACGAACTTCTTGTTGTTCTCGTTGTCCAGCGTCTGGAAGTACTTCATCGAGGAGTAAAAACCCGTGAAGTTTTCGCCGCCCACGCCGGTCATCTCGTCCTCGGTCACCGACAGCGTGACCAGCAATTGCTTGTCACCCGTGATGCCTGCGGCCTTGAGCGCCTTGTAGAAGGCCACGTTGGAGCCGCCCACCACGGCCACGAAGATGCAGTCCGGCTTTTGCAGCTTGATCTTGTTGACCAGCGAGCCGAAGTTGGTGCTGCCCAGCGGGTAGTACTCCTCGCCGACGACCTTGCCCTTCTGGAAGTTCTCGATGTGCTTGCGCGCGATCTTCATGGAGGTGCGCGGCCAGATGTAGTCCGAGCCGATCAGGAAGAAGGTCTTGGCCTTTTTCTCGGCCTTGGCCCAGTCCAGGCTGTACAGGATCTGCTGCGTGGCTTCCTGGCCCGTGTAGATCACGTTCTTGGACTGCTCCAGGCCTTCGTAGAAGGTGGGGTAGTACAGCAGGCCGTTTTCCTTCTCGAACACGGGCAGCACGGCCTTGCGCGAGGCGCTGGTCCAGCAGCCGAAGACGGCGGCGCAGCGGTCGTTGATGAGCAGTTTCTTGGACTTCTCGGCGAAGGTGGGCCAGTCGGAGGCGCCGTCTTCCTTGATCACGCGGATCTTGCGGCCCAGGATGCCGCCCATGGCGTTGATCTGGTCGATGGCCAGTTGCTCGGCCTGGATGGATCCGGTCTCGGAGATCGCCATGGTGCCCGTGGCCGAGTGCAGCTGGCCCACGACGACCTCGGTGTCGGTCACGGCCAGCTTGGTGGTGTTGACCTGGGCCGTGGGCTGGGCGAAGGACCAGGCCGGCAGCCCGGCCACCGAGGCGGCGCCAAGCGCCTGCAGGACGCGGCGGCGGCCCATTTCCGTGCCGGGGGAACCAGGTGTGCGGGGGTCGGAGGGGTGGCTCATGGTGACTCTCCTGTAAGGATCGGTTGGGTGATCTGCAAGTGGCTGAAAACTGGCGTTGCGGTTACGGCTTGTTTCCGCGCTGGGTCCAAGATTAGGAAGAACCCTTGAAACCGCCCATACGTCAATTGACGTAGCCATCTGCGTACGCACCCCGCGCACTCCTCTTGAAAGCCGCGCCAGCATTGGCCCCGCACGTTTCTTGCTAGACCTGGGAATGCACTCCGCACCCCCGCCCGACAGCCCCGCCAGCACCTCGCCCGCGCCGCAGACCATTTTTCGGTTCCGGCGCGAATACAACGCCTGGGTGGCCGACGAGACCATGGAGGACTACGCGCTGCGCTACACGCCGCGCAGCTTCCGGCGCTGGAGCGAGTTCCGCGTGGCCAACACGGCCTTCGGCTCGCTGTCCTTCCTGGCGCTGGAGGCGATCGGCGGCGCCATTGCGCTGAACTACGGCTTTGCCAACGCCATGTGGGCCATCGTCACCGTGGGGCTGGTGATCTTCCTGACGGGGCTGCCCATCGCCGTCTGCGCCGCGCGCTACGGACTGGACATGGACCTGCTGACGCGGGGCGCGGGCTTCGGCTACCTGGGCTCGACCATCACCTCGCTGATCTACGCCGTCTTCACCTTCATCTTCTTCGCGCTGGAGGCGGCCATCATGGCGCTGGCCCTGCAGCTGGTGGTGGACTGGCCGCTGCAGTGGTGCTATGCGCTGTCGGCCCTGGTGGTGCTGCCGCTGGCCATGCGCGGCATCACGCTGATCTCGCGCCTGCAGGCCTGGACGCAGCCGCTGTGGCTGTTCCTGCTGGTGCTGCCCTTCGTGTGGATGGCGCTGTCCCAGCCCCAGCTGTACCGCGACTTCGCCAGCCTCACCGGCCTGCGCTCGGGCAGCAGCCAGTTCGATCCGCTGATGTTCGGCGCGGCGGCGGCCGTGATCTTCGCGCTGGTGGTGCAGATCGGCGAGCAGGTGGACTTCCTGCGCTTTCTGCCGCCGCGCACCCGGGCCAACCGCCTGCGCTGGTGGGGCGCGGTGCTGGTGGCCGGACCGGGCTGGGCCGTGATGGGCATGCTCAAGATGGCGGGCGGCGCGTTTCTCGCCTTCGCGGCCATGCAGCTGGAGGGCGTGGATGCCTCGCGCGCGGCCGAGCCTACGCAGATGTTCCTGGTGGGCTTCCAGCAGGTGCTGCAGGCCCTGGGCCTGCCGGGGCTGGCCGTGGCGGTGACCGTGGTCTTCGTGGTCATCTCGCAGGTCAAGATCAACGTGACCAATGCCTACGCGGGGTCGCTTGCCTGGTCCAACTTCTTCGCGCGCATCACGCGCAGCCATCCGGGGCGCGTGGTCTGGATGGTGTTCAACGTGGTCATCGCCACCTTGCTGATGACGCTGGGCGTGTTCGGCGCGCTGGAGAAGGTGCTGACCATCTACAGCAACGTGGCCATCGCCTGGGTAGGTGCGCTGGTGGCCGACCTGGTCATCAACAAGCCGCTGGGACTGAGCCCGCCGGGCATCGAGTTCCGCCGCGCCCATCTGTACGACTTCAATCCCGTGGGCCCGGGCGCCATGCTGCTGGCCGCCGCCGTGGCCTGCTGCGCCTATGCGGGCCTGCTGGGCGAGACGGCGGCCGCTTTCTCGCCCTTCATCGCGCTGGCGCTGTCCATGCTGCTGTCGCCGCTGCTGGCCTGGCTGACGGGCGGGCGCTACTACCTGGCGCGGCCCGCAGGCAACCTGTGGAAGCCCGGCGAGACCGTGCGCTGCGCCGTCTGCCAGAAGCATTTCGAGTCCGAGGACATGGCGCACTGCCCCGCCTACGGCGCGCCCATCTGCTCGCTGTGCTGCTCGCTGGAGTCGCGCTGCCATGACCGCTGCAAGACCGGATCGCGCGCGGGCGAGCAGTTGCATGCGCTGGCCTCGGCCCTGCTGCCGCCGCGCTGGGCGACCAAGGTGAACTTCCGCGCGGGCCAGTACCTGGTGGTGATGCTGTCGCTGTGCGCGGTGACGGCCTTCATGGTGGGCGTGGTCTACATGCAGGAAAGCCTGCAGGCAGGCAGCGTCGATGGCGGCGCGCTGCGCATCCCCTTCCTCAAGGTCTTCGCGCTGCTGGCCCTGCTGTGCGCCGTGGCCGCCTGGTGGGTGGTGCTGAGCACGGACAGCCGGCGCATGGCGCAGGACGAGTCCGAGCGCCAGAACCAGCTGCTGCTGCAGGAGATCGCCGCCCACAAGCGCACCGATGCCGAGCTGCAGGCCGCCAAGGACCATGCCGAGCAGGCCAGCCAGGCCAAGACGCGCTACGTGGCGGGCATGACGCACGAGCTGCGCTCGCCGCTCAACAGCCTGCTGGGCTATACGCAGATCCTGCTCAAGAGCCCGCAGGTCGATGGCTGGGTGCGCGAGACCCTGTCCACCATGCAGCACAGCGGCCAGCACCTGCGCGCGCTGATCGACGAATCGCTGGAGCTGGCCAGCATCGAGGCCGGCCGCCTGCGTCTGGACCTCGCCCCCCTGCCCCTGCCCGCGCTGATCGACGGCATCGAGGCCATGATGCGGCCCCAGGCCCAGGCCAGGGGGCTGCAGTTCTCGGTCGAGACGCTGGGCACCATGCCGCGCTGGGTGCGGGCCGACGCCAAGCGGCTGCGCCAGATCCTGATCAACCTGCTGTCCAACGCCGTGCGCTTCACCCAACGCGGCGAGGTGCGGCTGCGCATGGACTTCAGGCCCCATGTCTCGCGCATCGAGGTCATCGATACCGGCATCGGGATCGAACCGCAGGACATGGAGCGCATCTTCGTGCCCTTCGAACGCGGCAGCGCGGGCCGGCGCGTCAGCGAGGCGGGCACGGGCCTGGGGCTGACCATCACCCACCTGCTGACCGAGCTGATGGGCGGGCAGCTCACCCTGAGCAGCACGCCCGGCGAGGGCAGCTGCTTCACCGTGCGTCTGTACCTGCCCGAGATGGCGCCCGACGCGTCCTGGGTCCCTCCGGGCGCCGCCGCCACGCTGCACACCG
This sequence comes from Delftia sp. GW456-R20, assembly GCF_001622915.1. NCBI lineage: Bacteria > Pseudomonadati > Pseudomonadota > Betaproteobacteria > Burkholderiales > Comamonadaceae > Delftia > Delftia sp. GW456-R20. Next base: position 3,895,247 of record NZ_LWCN01000004.1, read on the forward strand.
TCATCGGCTATCTGCCGCCCCGGCGCACCCTGCTGGTGGTGGACGACCAGCCGCTGCAGCGCCAGCTGCTGGCCGGCCTGCTGCTGCCGCTGGGCTTCGAGATCCGCGAGGCCGCCAGTGGCCGCGAGTGCCTGGAGATCGTGGAGCAAAGCCCGCCCGACCTGGTGCTGCTGGACATCAGCATGGACGACCTGGACGGCTGGCAGACCGCCGCCCTGCTGCGCGCGCGCTGGGATGCGCAGCAGCTGCCCGTGGTCTTCGTCTCGGCCAACCTGTTCGACAACGACCCGCCGCGCCTGGCCGATGCGCGCTGCCAGGGCTTCGTCGCCAAGCCCGTGACCGAGTCCGAGCTGCTGCAGGTGCTCGAGCGCGTGCTGCGGCTGGAATGGGTGCATGACAACCGCCCGCTGCTGCTGCCGGCGCCGCGTGCAGAGCAGGCAGAGGCCAAGGCAGAGGAGGCGCCGTCAGCCGCCCCCTTCCCGCCCGACCTTCGTGAAGACCTGGCCCGGCTGGCGCGCTCGGGCCAGGCCACCGCCCTGCGCGAGCGCCTGCGCCAGGGGCGCCAGCAGGCGCCCGCGCATGCCGCGCTGCTCGATGCGCTGCAGGCCTGCGCGAACCGCTTCGACTTCGATGCGCTGGCGCGCATGCTGCCGCGGCCCGAGCAAGAGGATGAAGAAGACGAAGAAAGAGAGGAGACCGATGAATGAGAACCCGCAAAGGCCACAGATGACGACCGCCGACAGCAGCAGCCACCCCAGCCCCCCCCCTCACAACGCCCACGTCATCCTCGTGGTGGACGACGCGCTGGACAGCCTGCGCATGCTGTGCGACGCGCTGGCCGCCGAAGGCTACGTGGTGCTCGCCGCCCGCGACGCCGACGAGGCCCTGCAGCGCTTCGCCCTCACCGTGCCCGACGGCGTGCTGCTGGACGCCGTCATGCCCGGCATGGACGGCTTCACGCTGTGCCGCACGCTCAAGGCCACGCCGGCCTGGGCCCATGTGCCCGTGGTGTTCATGACCGGCCTGTCGGACACGGACCAGATCATCCGCGGCTTTGCCAGCGGTGGCGTGGACTACGTGGTCAAGCCGCTGCGCATCCCCGAGGTGCTGGTGCGCCTGGCCACCCATGTGCGCAACGCCCGCGCCACGCGCCAGGCGCAGGAGGCCGTGGACGTGGCGGGGCTGGGCGTGGTGGTGCTCGACGGCCAGGGCCGCGTGGCCTGGCGCTCGCCCCAGGCATCGCGCTGGCTGGAGGAGGCCTTTGCGGACCAGCCCTTCCCGCTGGAGGCGGCCGGGGACTGGCTGGCCGGCGCCCGCCAGCCGGATCAGCACGGCAAAGCGGATCAGCCCGGCCAGGCGGATCAGGAGGGCCAGCCCGCTCCCCAGGATCTGGCGCTGGTCCTGGCCGATGGCCGCCAGCTGCTGGCGCGCCACATGGGCGCCAGCGGCCTGGGGGAGTCGATGGTGCTGCTCAGCCACGAGGCGCCGCAGACGCCGGCCGCGCGCCGGCTGCAGCAGGTGGCGCTCACCCCGCGCGAGACCGAGGTGCTGTCATGGCTGAGCAAGGGCAAGACCAACCGCGACATCGCCGACATCCTGGGCATGAGCCCGCGCACGGTGAACAAGCACCTGGAGCACATCTTCGAGAAACTCGGCGTGGAGACCCGCACGGCCGCCGCCGCCGTGGCCGGTCAGTTGCTGCAGGCCGGCTCGCCCTGAGCACGCGGGGCCACCGCAGCGGACGCCGAGGCCGATGCCGGCAGGCCGAACACATGGTCGAAGCACCAGTTGAAGACATAGGTGTAGACCAGGAAGAAGACCAGCAGGCCGGCCTCCATCACCGTGGCCTCCCACAGCGTGACGCCGAACCACCAGGCCATCAGCGGGATCAGCACCATGGCCAGCCCGCCCTCGAAGCCCAGGGCGTGCACCACGCGGCGCATCACCGAGCGGCCCTTGACGCTCTGGCGCGCCTCCCATTGCTCGAACAGGTGGTTGAAGGTCAGGTTCCAGACGATGGCCAGCGTGGAGGCGGCAATCGCCATGCCGCCCGAATGCCCGGCGCTCTGGCCGATGGCCATGAACAGCAGGCTGGAGGCCGCGATGGCGATCAGTTCATACAGGGTCACGAAGACCACTTTGCGCTTGGGCCCCTGGAGGCCCTTTTTGTGTGTCTGCAAGGTCATAGGGGGCGCAGTTTATTTGTCCGGAATTGAACGTTAAAGTCAGATTCTTTCAATAAAACTGACAGGTCCCCGCCATGTCCTTCCCCGCCGACCAGGTGCCGCTGTTCCTTGCCGTGCTGGACCACGGCTCGTTTTCTGCCGCCGCACGCCGGCTGGGGCGGGTGCCCTCGGCCGTGAGCATGGCCATCGCCCAGCTGGAGGCGGAGCTGGACCTGCAGCTGTTCGACCGCAGCGGCCGCGAGCCCCGGCCCACGGCGGCGGCGCGCGCACTGGAGCCCCAGGCCCGGCTGCTGGCCGCCCAGCTGCAGCAGCTCAACCACCAGGCGCTGGCCCTGCACCAGGGACTGGAGGAGCGGCTGACCCTGGTGATCGCGCCCGAGCTGCTGTCCACGGCCTGGGCCGCGCCACTACAGCCGCTGGTCGAGGAATTCCCGGGGCTGGAGGTGGAGGTGCTGGTGGCCGCCCAGGTTGATGCGCTCAAGGAACTGCATTCGGGCCGCGCGCATCTGGCCCTGGTCTTCGAGCGCCCGGCCATCGACGGCCGCGAGGATTTCCAGGAGATGGGCCAGGAAACCATGGTCGCCGTGATGGCGGCCAGGCACCCGCTGGCCCGGCAACTGGGCGTGGACGGGCAGCAACGCCTGGACGTGGGCCAGCTGGCCGGCGCGCGCCAGATCCTGCTGGCCAGCCGCGACTTGGCCCACACCGATCCGCGCTTCGTGTTCTCGCACCAGCTGTGGCGCACGGACAGCCATCTGGCGGCCCTGTCGCTGGTCTCGGCCGGCCTGGGCTGGGGGTGGCTGCCCTTCAGCGTCGCCGAGCCCCTGCTGCAAACGGGCGCGCTGCTGCGCATCCCGCTGTGCAACATCAGCAACGGCACCCAGCTGTTCGTGGACTGGGTGTGGTCCAAGGAGCGCCCGCTGGGGCTGGCGGCGCGGCGGTTCGTGGAGCAGTTGCAGGTGCCGGTGCGGCTGGAGCCCAGGTGAGGCCTGCGGCTTGCGACCTGCAGGCAAGCCCTGCGCCTACACGCGGGAAACCGGCCGGTGCTTGCCGCCTGCAGGCAGGCCTGGGATAGTTGCGCAAGCGTCCGGCCGCCTCCTTCTTCTGGCTGGACATGGACCATCGAGAGGAACCCATGTTTCAAGATCACTTTGGGGGCAAGGCCCTTGTTGCACTGGCACTGGGTGCGGGACTGGCAGGCTGCGGCGGCGGGGGCGGCGGCTCCACGCCGGGCGACTCCATCACGACACAGCTGAGCCCCGCCTGCACGGGCGCCTCGTGCGGCGCGACCGACGCCACCACCTATTCCGGCCAGGGCGTCGGGGTCTGGAGCTACACCAACGCCACCGCCGCAGAGCAGCCCGTTGCCGTAGGTCTGCGCAATCTGGGCACCCGGCCCGTGACGCTGATCTATACCAACACCGGCGATGCCGCCGTGGCCCTGCCGCCCATCACGCTCACGCCGCCAGCCGCAGCGGCGCAGGGCATTGCGGCGCAACAGTCGCTGAGCGCTGCGCAGCTGGTCAACCAGATCCCCCAGCGCGTACGTGACTTCAAGCCGAGCCTGCCCGCCCCGGTTGCAGGGCAGAGCGTGCAGCCCTCGCGCGCGGTGTCGGCGGCCGTGCTGCCCGTTGGCAGCCAGCGCAGCTGGTTCGTCAACACGGAAAGCCCCACGGTCGAGACGCGCAGCGCCACGCTGCGGCGCCAGACCACGGCGCCCACGCCCACGGGCACCCGCACCATCAACCTGTGGCTGGAAGACAGCGAGTACGGCGGCGCCAAGGTCAGCGACGCCCTGCTGGACACCGTGATACAGCGCTTTTCCAGCGGGCCGGATTCCGTGCACGCCCTGGTCACGGGGCTGGCAGGCCAGCCCTGGGGGCCCCAGGCCCACAGCGAGCTGATCGCGGCCGACCAGCCGATCGACATCGTGTTCGTGAACTTCACGCCCGACAGCCAGCCCTACGGCCTGCTGGGCTACTTCTGGGCCGTGAACAACTTCAAGCGCACGGCCGGCAACTCGCAGTTCCAGTACAGCAACGAATCGCTGTCGTTCTACATGGACACGGAAACGCTGTACCTGGGCGGCGCCAACGGGCTGACCACGCAGATCAGCACGCTGTCGCACGAGTTCATCCACATGATCAACTTCTACCAGCGCGGCGCGCTCAAGGGCTCGGACTACATGTTCGACACCTTCCTGGAAGAGATGTCGGCCCTGATGTCCGAGGACATCCTGGCCGAAAGACTCACACCCGGCACCAATCCCATGCGTGACGGCCGCATTACCGGCTGGATGTCCAAGCCCGGCTTCAACTGCGACCTGGCCAGCTGGGCCTCGGATGTCAACGCCACCTGCTTCGGCTACAACGTCACGGGCAGCCTGGGCGCCTATCTGCTGCGCCAGCACGGCGTGGGCTTCTACCAGCAGATGCTGAGGAACACCTCCTCGCCCGACTCGCTGCAGGTGCTAGGCAACGCCATTGCACAGGCCGGTGGCCCCTCGTTGCCCGTCACGCTGCAGCGATGGGGTGCCAACATCGCCCTGCTGCCTTCCAGCGGCCCGGCCGGCTACGGCTGGCCCGCACGCACGGACCAGGGCTTCACCCTGGTGGGCATCGACGGCCAGCGTTATGCGGCTGCACGCCGCCTGCCCGCCACCGTGCCCGCCCAGCTCGCGGCGCGCGGCCACTTCCCCTTCGTACGCCAGCCGGACGCCCAGGGCCTGTACCAGGAGCAGTTGCGCGTTCCCGCCGGCACCACCCTCACCGCCATCGTGCAATGACCGCCATGACCCAGACATCCCATATCGCAGTCGCCCGGGCCCTGCCCCTGCTGCTGGCCGGCAGCCTGTCGCTGCTGGCCACGGCCTGCGCCGCGCCACCTCCACCTCCTGCAACCGCACCGGCGCCCGCTTCGGCATCGGCCGCGCCCGCCGCGCCGGATGCCGGCCAGCCCCTGACCCTGCAAGGCCGTCTGGTGCTGCGTGGCAATGCGCCCCATGAGCAGCCCGTGCTGCAGACTGCCTCCGGCGAGACCTGGCAGCTCAAGGGCCTGAGCGCCGAGCAGGTCACGCAGTGGCAGCGGCAGAACGTGGAGGTCCGGGGCCAGCCCGGCCCCAGGCCCGCCGCTGGCGCCGCGCCTTCGATGGCGTCGCCGCAACTGCAGGTGCAGTCCATTCGCGCCCAGCCCTGACCTTCCCCGCTCACCACCGCTCAAGCCATGGACGCCTTCAACCCTTTCTCCAGCCGCGATGCGGCCGTGCAAAAGCTCTGGGAGCAGTGGCAACCGCGCTCCGCCAAGTCCGACAAGGACAAGCCCATCGCCCTGGCCGACTTCGACCCCGGCGCCAAGCCCTTTTCCAACGGCAACGGCAAGACCGAGGACAAGGCCGCCGTCGAGGCCCTGGCCGAAGAGATCGATGCGCTGCAGAACCTGCTGTACGCCGACCGCCGCTACAAGCTGCTGGTCGTGCTGCAGGGCACGGACACGGCGGGCAAGGACGGCACCATCCGTGGCGTCTTCGGCCGCACCAGCGCCCTGGGCATGAACGCCGTGGGCTGGAAGGCGCCAACCGATGCGGAGCGCGCGCACGACTACCTGTGGCGCATCCACCAGCGCGTGCCGGGCGCAGGCGAGATCACGGTCTTCAACCGCAGCCACTATGAGGATGTGCTGGTGCCCGTGGTCAACGGCTGGATCACGCCCGAGCAGCAGCGCCAGCGCTTTGCCCACATCAACGACTTCGAGCGCATGCTCAGCGAGACGGGCACCGTGGTCGTCAAGTTCCTGCTGCACATCAGCGCCGACGAGCAGCGCGCGCGCCTGCAGGAGCGCCTGGACGACCCGGCCAAGCACTGGAAGTTCGACGAGAACGACATGAAGGTGCGCACGCAGTGGAAGGACTACCAGCAGGCCTACGGCCAGTTGCTGGGCGCCACGCACACGCCCTGGGCGCCCTGGACCATCGTGCCCGCGGATTCCAAGACGCACCGCAACCTCATGATCGCCACCTTGCTGCGCGAGGTGATGCGCAACCTGGACCTGCGCTTTCCGCCCGGCGATCCGGCCCTCAAGGACTACAAGATCACCTGATCACTCGATGGCCTGCCTGAAGCCTCACAGCTGCAGGCGGGCCTCGGCGATGCCGTCCAGCTCGGCCACCACCAGGTCACCGGCCTGCGCAAAGGCCAGGCCATTCCACGTGCCCGTGGTCACCACCGTGCCTGCGGGCACGCTGCCATAGCGGCGCACCAGTTCCTGCAGCCAGCCGGCCAGCAGCCACAGCGGGTCGCCCAGCGGATGCGTTCCGGTGAACGCCTGCAGAGGCGCCGCGCCCACGCGCAGCCGGCAGACCTGGGCAGACCAGTCCCGCGGCGACTCGCGTGGCAGCAGCCGCGAAGCGTCCTGCCAAGGTCCCAGCACCAGGGCGCCATGGCACAGGCCGTCGGCGGCCAGCAGCAGCGGCGGCGCCTTCAGGTGCTGGCGCCAGCGCGTATCCACCACCTCGATGGCGGCGGTGATGCCGTCGATCAGCTCCAGGCCCTCGCCGGGCTGCAGGGCGACGGCCATCTCGGCCGTCACCTCGCGGCCCAGGCGCAGGGCGATCTCGGCTTCGATGCCGCGCAGGTGCAGCGGCGCGCCGCCAGCGACCGAGGGGCTGGCCCAGACGCCTTCTTCGGGCAGCGGCGCATGGGTCAGCGGGGCATCGCGGCGCGGCGCGCCAGACTTCCAGTAGCCCGGAACGTGGCCCGGACCCTGCTGGCTGCCGGCCACGCGCCAGCCCAGGGCGGGCGCCATGGCGGCCTGCACGGCCTGTGCATCTGCGGGCGTGCGCACCACGTCGGCCCAATCGTCGGCGTCCAGCAATTCGCCGCTGTGGCGTGCCTGGAGCAGCGCATGGGCCAAGGCTGTGGGAGTGCGGGGCGTGTTCATCATGGAGCGGCTTTCCTGGAGTGCGTCGGTGGGTCTCAAGCGGCCCCGATTGTCCGCTGGACAAGGCGCTCCCATGGTTATGCATTAAATGCATAAGGCTCTCGCTCATAAGGCGTTGGACAGCGCATAGCCCCGGGAATAAGCTCAAAACCCTCAGACAACTCTTGTGTGGAACCACCATGCAGCAACCCGCTTCGGCCGGCGTTACCAACCACGCCATCCCTTCCTACCTGCAGGCCGATCACCTCGGCCCCTGGGGCAACTACCTGCAGCAGGTCGATCGCGTCACGCCCTACCTGGGCCATCTCGCCCGCTGGGTCGAAACCCTCAAGCGCCCCAAGCGCATCCTGATCGTCGATGTGCCGATCGAGCTGGACAACGGCACCATCGCCCACTACGAAGGCTACCGCGTGCAGCACAACCTGAGCCGCGGTCCCGGCAAGGGCGGCGTGCGTTTCCACCAGGACGTGACCCTGTCCGAAGTCATGGCCCTGTCGGCCTGGATGTCGGTCAAGAACGCGGCCGTCAACGTGCCCTACGGCGGCGCCAAGGGCGGCATCCGTGTCGATCCCAAGACGCTGTCGCGCGGTGAGCTGGAGCGCCTGACGCGCCGCTACACCAGCGAGATCGGCCTGCTGATCGGCCCCTCCAAGGACATCCCCGCGCCTGACGTCAACACCAATGGCCAGATCATGGCCTGGATGATGGACACGTACTCCATGAACACCGGCGCCACCGCCACCGGCGTGGTCACGGGCAAGCCCGTGGACCTGGGCGGCTCGCTGGGCCGCGTCGAGGCCACCGGCCGCGGCGTGTTCACCGTGGGCGTGGAAGCGGCCAAGCTGACCGGCCTGTCGGTCCAGGGCGCGCGCATCGCCGTGCAGGGCTTCGGCAACGTGGGCGGCACGGCGGGCAAGCTGTTCGCCGACGTGGGCGCCAAGGTCGTGGCCGTGCAGGACCACACCGGCACCATCCACAACGCCAATGGCCTGGATGTGCCGGCCCTGCTGGCCCACGTGGCCGCCAAGGGCGGCGTAGGCGGCTTTGACGGCGCCGAGGCCATGGACGCGGCCGACTTCTGGAGCGTGGACTGCGACATCCTGATCCCCGCCGCACTGGAAGGCCAGATCACCAAGGACAACGCCGGCAAGATCAAGGCCAAGATGGTGATCGAGGGCGCCAACGGCCCCACCACCACCGAGGCCGACGACATCCTGACCGAAAAGGGCGTGCTGGTGCTGCCCGACGTGCTGGCCAATGCCGGCGGCGTGACGGTGAGCTACTTCGAATGGGTGCAGGACTTCTCCAGCTTCTTCTGGAGCGAGGACGAGATCAACGCCCGCCTGGTGCGCATCATGCAGGACGCCTTCGCGGCCATCTGGCAGGTCGCCCAGCAGCACGGCGTAACGCTGCGCACCGCCACCTTCATCGTGGCCTGCCAGCGCATCCTGCATGCGCGCGAGATGCGGGGACTGTATCCCTGATCACCCCCTGAGGCGCTGACGCGCCTTCCCCCTCTCTACCCGCTACGCGGGGGAGGGGGACGACACCCTCGCTGCGGGGCGGCCCTTGCTCGGTGTCCCTGACTTGGGCCGCGCCAGTTTCATGCGCTGTGCATTCTGCGAAAAAGAAAAGGCGCTTCGGCGCCTTTTTTCTTGTGGCCGCCTTTTCGGCAAGGGGTTAGCACGCGTTCCAGCGGGCCTAAGCGCGGGTTTCCGAATGGCGAAGCGGATCTCCAGTCAAACCCTGGTGCCCTGGGGCCCAGGGTTTTCTATCGTTGCGGGCAGTGAACTGGAGACTGCCCATGACCGTCCGCCGCAGCCTGCTGGCCTTGTTGGCCGCTTTGCCTTTTTTCTCCCTGGCTCCTGCCGCCGCGCTGGCGGCGGCCTGGCCTGAACGCCCCATCACCATCGTGGTGCCGGCCGCCGCTGGCGGCACCACGGACATTGCCGCGCGCGTGCTGGCCGAGAAGATGGGCAAGGACCTGGGCACCTCGGTGGTGGTGGAGAACAAGGGCGGGGGCGGCGGCAGCATCGGCACGGCCCAGGTGGCGCGCGCCAGGCCTGATGGCTACACGCTGCTCATGGGCAACATCGGCCCGGTGGCCATCAATTTCAGCCTGTACAAGCAGCTCAGCTACAAGGAAAGCGATCTGCGCGGCATCACCAATGTGATCTCCGTGCCCAACATCCTCGTGGTCCATGCCGATTCGCCCGTGCGCAGCGTGCGCGAGCTGGTGGAGCTGGCCAGGACCCGGCGCCTGAACGTGTCCACCTCGGGCGTGGGCCAGTCGCCGCACATGTCCTCGGAGATGTTCCGCCAGAAGGCCGGCATCGAGGTCACGCTCGTGCCCTTTCCCGGGGCCGCGCCTGCGGTCACGGCGCTGCTGGGCCAGCAGGTGGACTACATGATCGACAACCTGCCCAGCTCCATGCCGCACATCAGGAGCGGCAAGTTCCGCGCGCTGGCCATCACCAGCGCCACGCGCTCGGCCCAGTTGCCCGAGGTGCCCACCATGACCGAGGCCGGCGTGCCCATGCAGGTCACGGCCTGGTTCGGGCTGCTGGCCCCTGCCGGCACGCCCGATGCCGTGGTCGAGCGCATCCAGCAGTCGGCCCGGCGCGCCATGCAGACGGCCGAAGTGCGCCAGCGCTTTGCCGACCTGGGCGGCGTGCCCGGTGGCGAGACACCGGCCGAGTACGACGCCTTCATCGCCCAGGAACGCAAGAGCTGGGCCCAGATCGTCAAGGCCGCAGGCCTGTCGCTGGAATAGTGGTCCCCTCCCGTCCCTCCCGCCCCTCCCATGCAAGAAGACATCGCCTCCCTGCTGCGCCAGCCCTTTGGCTCGCTGCCCGAACTCGTCGCGCTGCAGGCCAGCCAGCGCCCCCGCCACACCGCCCTGGCCATGGACGGCCGCAGCCTCGACTACGCCGCGCTGCGCCTGGGCATGGACCGCGTGGCCCTGCGCCTGCAACGCCAGGGCCTGGGCCCCGGCGACGTGGTGGCCATTTGCGCGGGCAGCTCGCCCGAGTATGTGCTGGCCTTCCTGGGCGCGCTGCGCGCGGGCGTGGCCGTGGCGCCGCTGGCCCCGTCGGCCACGGCAGGCCACCTGAGCGCCATGCTGGACAACTGCGGCGCCCGGCTGGTGCTGCGCGACGCGGACACCGCCGCGCAATGGCCGCTGCAGGCCGGACAGGATCTGCAATGCGTGGCCCTGGACGGCGCTGTCGAAGCCGGCATGCCGTGGTCGCAATGGCTGGCTGCGGATGAAGCGGACCATGGCACGGCACCCACGCCCATCCACCCCCAGCCCGACTGGCCCTTCAACGTCATCTACTCCTCGGGCACCACGGGCGTGCCCAAGGGCATCGTCCAGTCCTGGGCCATGCGCTGGGCCCATGTGCAGCGTGCCATCCACAACGGCTACGGGCCCGATGCCGTCTCGCTGTGCGCCACGCCGCTGTACTCCAACACCACCCTGGTCGCGGCCCTGCCCACCCTGGGGCTGGGCGGCACCCTGGTGCTGATGCGCAAGTTCGACGCGACGCACTACCTGGAACTGGCCGAGCGCCACCGTGCCACCCACACCATGCTCGTGCCCGTGCAGTACCAGCGGCTGATGCAGTGCCCGGGGTTCGACGGCGCCGACCTGAGCCGCCTGCGGCACAAGTTCTGCACCAGCGCGCCGTTCCATCCCGCGCTCAAGGCCGAGGTGCTGCGCCGCTGGCCCGGACGGCTCATCGAGTACTACGGCATGACCGAAGGCGGCGTGCGCTGCGAGCTGCACTGCCATGACTTCCCCGACAAGCTGCACACCGTGGGCAGGCCAGGGCCGGGCGCCGACATCCGCTTCATCGATGAGCAGGGCCGCGAACTGCCGCCCGGCGAGCAGGGCGAGATCGTGGGCCGCTCGGCCGGGATGATGAGCGGCTACCACCGCCTGCCCGACAAGACGCAGGAGGCCGAATGGTTCGATGCCCAGGGCCTGCGCTTCATCCGCAGCGGCGACGTGGGCCGTCTGGACGAGGACGGCTTCATCGTGCTGGGTGACCGCAAGAAGGACATGATCATCACGGGCGGCTTCAACGTCTACCCGAGCGACATCGAGTCCGTGCTGCTGCAGCACCCGCAGGTGGCCGAATGCGCGGTGATCGGCGTGCCCTCCGATGCTTGGGGCGAGACCCCCGTGGCCTACGCCGTGGCGCGCCCCGATGCCACACCCTCGGCCGCCGAGCTGCGCGAATGGCTCAACGCCCGCGTGGGCAAGACCCAGCGCGTGGCCGAGCTGCGGCTGGCCGCCAGCCTGCCGCGCAGCGAGATCGGCAAAGTGCTCAAGCGCGCTCTGCGCGAGCAGTACCAGGCCGGCGCCCTGTCCTCTTCATGAAACGGAGTCCCCCCATGCCCATGCACCCACTCCCGCGCCGCCGCCTGCTGTCCTGCCTGGCCCTGGCGACCTGCGCCCTGCTGGCCCCGGCCGCCCATGCTGCCGAGGCCTGGCCTGCCAAGCCCATACAGCTGGTCATTCCCTATCCACCCGGCGGCAGTGCCGACCTGCTGGGCCGCCCTCTGGCCGTGCAGCTGCAGCAGCAGCTGGGCCAGCCCGTGGTGCTGGAGTACAAGCCCGGCGCAGGCGGCACGCTGGCCTCGCAATACGTGGCGCGCGCCAGGCCCGATGGCTACACCGTGCTCATGGTGCTGGCCGCCCATGCCATCAACGACAGCCTCTATCCCAAGCTGCCCTACGACACCCGCCGCGACTTCGCGCCCGTGTCTTTGGTGGCCAACCTGCCCATGGTGGTTGCGGCCAGCAGCAAGCTGCCGGCAAAGAACATCCAGGAACTCATCCAGGCCGCCAAGGCCAACCCCGGCAAGCTCACCTTCGGCTCGGCAGGCAACGGCAACACGGGGCATCTGGCGGCCGAGTACTTCGGCTCCATGGCAGGCGTGCGCATGACCCATGTGCCCTACAAGGGCAGCGCGGGCGTGGTCAACGCCATGCTGGCCGGCGACATCGACCTGACCTTCGACAGCATCTCCACCTCCATGCCCCACATCCGCAACGGGCGCATGCATGCACTGGCCGTCACCAGCCCGCAGCGCTCGGCGCTGGCGCCCGAGGTGGCCACCATCCAGGAGCAGGGCATCGCAGGCTTCGACGTGACCGGCTGGTACGCCGTCATCGCGCCGGCCGGCACGCCCGCCGAAGCCACCCAGCGCCTGAGCCGCGAGATCGCCACCGCCCTGCGCCAGCCCGCGCTGCAGGCCCAGCTGGCCGCCGGCGGCTACGAGCCCGTGGGCTCCACGCCCGAGGCGCTGCAGGCGCATATCGACAAGGAAATCACGCGCTGGGCCACTGTCGTCAAATCGACAGGTGCACGTGTGGATTGAAAGTCACCCCCTGAGCGGCTGCGCCGCTTCCCCCTCTCTCGCTTCGCGGGAGGGGGACGGCACCCTCGGTGCGGGACGGCCCTTCCTCGGTGCCCCGGAGTCGGTACACGCCAGTCTCGAGCGCCGCGCCCAATGCGATGATCATGTCCATGAATACACCCATCAAAGAACACCCGGCCAACCCCTTCGAAGGCGAGGCGCCCGGCATCCTCTTCGGCCTGCCCATGCCCATGGCCCGCGCCATGAAGCTCAGCGGTGAACGCATCGGCGAGGACCGCGCCCAGATCCGCATGGGCTTTCAACCGGACCAGGCCAACAGCCGCGGCGACGTGCACGGCGGCGCCATCGCCTCGCTGCTGGACTGCGCACTGGCCTCGGCCTGCCGCTCGCATGACCCCACGGCCTTCGGCGTGGCCACCATCGATCTCACGCTGCACTACGTCTCGGCCGGCAGCGGTGATCTCATCGCCACCGCCCACTGCGAGCGGCGCGGCCGCTCCATCAGCTTCGCGCGCGGCGAAGTGCGCTCCGAGGACGGCACCCTGGTAGCCCTGGCCACGGGCACCTTCAAGCTGATGGCGCGTGGCGGGGCTCAGGCCTGAGTGATCACCTCTTTCGCTGGCGCACGGCACGCCTCCAGGAAATACCGCCTCATCTGAAGCGGTATTTTTTTGAAGACACTTATTGTTACCTCCCTGACAAAGACGCGAAAGACTCCACCATTCCCCCAAGAGCAATCTTGCCGGATGACTGCATTCCGGCAGGCTCGTACATACCCAAATGACTGGCAATTCACTCAAACAGGAATGATGGCTATTGCCCAGACATGCCTGGCCAGTCAATAATTGCCCTTCGACCCGGAGCTTCCAGCCAGAATACAACTGCCAGTGCATGTTGATTGAGCCAAGAACTCTCGCACTCAAATCATCGCTTCATCATGAAAGGCAGAGATGGCAATGTACGGATTCTTCAGGGTTCACACAGACAGCAGAAAATCACCAGCCTTTGGCAATCCGGTGCCGTTCTGTTTTTGGAAGTATCTTTCCAGCCCTATTTTCATTATTTTTACTTTGATACTGGGTGTCTTTCCCCATGCCAACGCTGAGACCCGGCTTGCCCGACCAGTTCCAGACTCCCAGCGGCTGATCATCGAGAACAACAATTTATCGGCGGATACGTTCTTTACTGCATATATGAGCAAAAACCTCATGGAAAGAAGATATGCGGAGATGTATCTGCTCGGTGTTCTGGATGCCACGGAAGGTCGGGTCTGGTGCGATTACCAGCATTTCAAGACCATCACTCTGGCAGAAGTACTTCACAGCGGATTGAGCAAATTGGATCTCAAACAGCGTGAGTCACGGGCTGCCCATGTCATCAGCGACATTCTTGAAAAAGAGTTTCCTTGCAAAGGCGGGAAGAAATGAAACCGTCCTACGCAACGCTCAAATCTCATCACTATTCGGCCAACGAGCTGAACTCCAGCCATGTGTCTCGCACAGCACTCTATGAGGAGCTTGGATACGACGATGCAGCATTGATTCGGCAAAACGCCGGTTATCAGAACACCTGCGCAACCAGATTGAGCCTGGCCCTGATCAAGTCAGGCGTCATCATCAACGGGCGATTGAAGATAAAAACCGGGAAATACAAAGGCCGGACGTTCGAGCCCGGCGCAAAACTACTCGCTGATCAGCTTGCCAAGCCCCATATACTTGGCAAGCCTCAGATATTCAGCGCTGCCGATGCACATACCAAATTATCCGGCAAGAAAGGGGTAATCTTCTTCTGGAAGATTGCAGGCTACAACGGAGGCCATATTGATGTGATTGAATCCCAAAATAGCACTCAGGTGTGTAACTCCGCATGCTATTTCGATTCAAAAGAAATATGGTTCTGGCCTTTGGACTGATCCGGGGCACTCCATCACCCTTCTCGACGCCCGCAAACCGCTAGCCGCCATCTCGGCCTCGGGCGACTCCATGGCAGCCACAGGCCAGCAGCACTACTTTCGTCTGGCGCCTGAAGCCAGCCAGACCCCCGCGCAGCACTACTACCTGCCGCTGGGCATAGACGTGGAACCCGACTGCTCCCCACCTGCCCAATAGCGCGCGCCGGGTCTTGCCCCCAGATCGCGGCGCGCATAAGGAAAGCGCATGCCGCGCTTTCCTTTTCACTCAAGCGGTCAGAGCCGCTTTTCCTTGGCCTCGATCAGCTTTTGCATCAGTTCGCAGACCTGCCTGGCCTGCTCCTGCGTGATGTCGATGTTCTCGATCACCGAGCGCTTGAACTGGATGCCGTTGACTGCGCCGCTGTTCTCGATGAAGCCCAGTGTCAGGGTGCGGTTCAGGAAGTAGATGACGGCCGCGATGCCCCAGCCGATCAGCATGACCACCAGGCCTGCAAAGAAGCTCTGGGCCATCATGGACCCGCCCATGAACAGGGACAGGGCACCGATGCCCAGCGCCGTCTTCCAGGGCTTGTGATAGCCGTAGTAGGTGGAGCAGATGCCCTGCAGCGGGATCAGGCGCGACTGGGTGCCCGACAGCGAGGCGCTGCTGAACTCCAGGCGCTCGCTGCCCACGCGGATGGTGGTGGTGGGATCGATGTTGACCTTGGACAGGATCCAGGCGACCAGGCCGCCTTCGCGGCCTGTGATGGCAATGTGGTTGCCCTTGTCGTCTATGGGTTGCTCGCTGGCCTTCCAGGCCTTGATGACCAATGCACTCACGGTAATACCCTCTCTTGAATGTTTGAGAAACCACGGGCTGTCCCGTCATGGCATTGCACCACCGGGGCCGCCTGAGGAGGGGCGATTACAGCACAGGGTATGAGTGCAGCCTTGGGCAACCAGGGCCGCTGTGCGCCATCAACCGGGTTGCACCCCCGCCGACTGCAGCAGCCGCCCCCAGACCGGAGCCTCTTGCGCCCAGGCCTTGCCGAAGCGCTGAGGGCTGTCGTCATCAACAGGGACGAAACCGGCAGCGATGATGCGGGCCGTGCCTTCGCGGCTGGCCACGGCGCGGTTGGAGATCTCGCCCCATTGCCGCGTGAGGTCGGCCGGCAGGCCCCTGGGGCCGGCGATGGCCAGCCAGCCGGACAGTTCCATGGCCTCGTGGCGGTAGCCGGCCTCGGCAAAGGTGGGCACCTCGGGCAGCAGGGGCACGCGGCGCGTGCCGGTGACGGCCAGGGCGCGCAGCTTGCCTGCATCGATGTGGGGCTTGAGCGTGAGCAGGCTGCCCATGCCGATGGGGATGCGCCCGCCCAGCATGTCCTGCACCATCAGCGCCTCGCCCCGGTAGGCTGCATGCGCCATGCCGGCACCGGCCATGTCGCTGAGCACGGCGCAGGCCAGGTGGCCGTGCGAGCCTATGCCGTAGGAGCCATACGAGAGCTTGCCCGCGTTGGCCTGGGCCCAGGCCATGAATTCGCGCAGGTTGTTGGCGGGCACGTCGGCCGTGACCACCAGGGCGATGGGCGCCATGCACACGCGCGACAGGGGCGTGAGGTCGGTCAGCGGGTCGTAGGCGGTCTTCTTGTAGAGGTATTTGTTGGTGAGCATGGTGGAGGTGGTGCCCAGCAGCAGGGTGAACCCGTCGGGCGGGGAGCGGACCACCATTTCGCCGCCGATCAGTCCGGCCGCGCCGGGCTTGTTGTCCACCACCACGGCCTGGCCCAGCTGCTGGGCCATGCGCTCGCCCAGGATGCGCGCAATCACGTCGGTGGCGCCGCCCGCCGCAAAGGGCACGACGATGCGCACGGGCCTTGTGGCAAAGCCGGCCTGCGCCAGCACGCTGGCGGGCCCTGCCGCCGCGGCGCCGACCGCCAGGGCCAGCGCCTGGCGCCGATTCAATCGGTTGTTCAGTCGGTCATTCAGACGATCATTCAATTGGCCGTTGAATCCGCTGTTCGATGCCGTCCCCGAGATCACTGCCATCACACGCTCCTTTGCCTGGGTGCCACCATGGACGGAGACACCGGATCAAGAAACCGCCGTCTCGAAATCAATCGAGTTGGCCAAGCGTATTCGAGGCAGATGGATTCACCATCAGGGAAATCATTGGACTGCTTGCACCAGAATCAGAAAACTCTGATTGCAAAACGGCCTTTCAGTCTCATTTTCATCAAGATCGTGCGGCAGATCGCTGTTGCGCCCAGGCATGGCGCAGCAGCACCTGCTCGGCCTGCTTGAGCACGGGCGCATCGACCATGCGGCCGTCCAGCACGCAGACGCCGCCTCCGGCCTCGGCCAGGGCCTGGCGCAGGCGCTGCGCGTGGGCCACGGCCGCTGCGTCGGGGTCGAAGATGGCGTGCAGGGGCTGGACCTGGGCCGGGTGGATGCACAGCTTGCCGCCAAAGCCCATGCGCCGCGCGCGTGCCGCGTCCTGGGCCAGCCGCTCGGGGTTGCGCGTGTCCACCGTCACGCCGTCCACGGCCGCGCCGATGCCGGCGCGGCGCGAGGCCAGGACCAGGGCCATGCGCATAGGCAGCAGCTCTTCCTCGCCCTGCTCGCAGGCCATGCCCGCATCGACCTGGAAGTCCAGGTGGCCGAAGGCCAGGCGCACCACCTGGGGCGCGGCAGCCAGGGCGTCGACCGCGTCCAGGCCGGCCACGCTTTCGATGAGGGGCAGCACGGCTGCCCGTGCGCCCGCAGCCTGGGCCACCGCATGCAGGGTCTGGGCGCGCTCGGCCTTGGAGACCATGGCGCCGGCCACGCCCTGCTCCACCAACTGCGCCAGCGCGCGCAGGTCATCCGCATGCCAGGGCGTGCCTTCGGCGTTGATGCGCACCAGCAGACGGGCACGGGCCGGGCCTTCCAGCGCACCCACGGCCTGGGCCAGCGCCTGGCGGGCGCCGTCCTTGTCGGCCGGGGCCACGGCGTCCTCCCAGTCGGCGATGACCATGTCGGCGCCGCTGTCCAGGGCCTTGCCCAGGCGCTCGGGCCGCGTGGCGGGGACGAAGAGAAAGGAAGTGGCCTGTCGCGCCAGATCGTGCATGCGGATGTCCTTGGGAGAGCGGTTTATTCGGCCGAGACGCCTGCGGCCTTGATGACCTTGTCCCAGCGCGCCACCTCGGCCTGCAGGTGGGTGCGCAGGCCTTCCGGCGTCGCCTTGTCGGGCGTGACCAGGTCGGAGCTGAGTTCGGCGATGCGCTTTTTGACGTTCTCGTCCTTGATGGCCACGTTCAGCGCCTTGTTGATGGCCATGACCACCTCCTTGGGCGTGCCCTTGGGCGCGTACATGCCGTGCCAGACCTTGACGTCGAAGCCCTTGAGGCCCTGCTCGTCCAGCGTGGGGATGTCGGGCAGCGAGGACAGGCGCTTGGGCGTGGTCACGCCGAAGACCTTGGCGCGCTGGCCGTCCTTGATCACGGGCACGGTCTGCGTGGTCTGGTCGCACAGCAGGTCCACCTGGCCGCCCATGAGGTCGTTCATGGCCGGGCCTGCGCCCTTGTAGGGCACGGTGGTGAGCTTGACGCCCGCCTGGTGCATGAACAGCATGCCGCACAGCTGGGAGACGGCGCCGATGCCGGCATTGGCCAGCGAGACCTTCTCCTGGTTCTTCTTCACGTAGTCCAGCAGCTCGGCAAAGTTGTTGGCCGGGAAGTCCTTGCGCGACAGCAGGGTCATGGGCACGTCCAGCACCTGGCCGATGTACTCGAAGTCCTTGAGCGGGTCATAGGGCAGCTTCTTGTACAGCGCAGGCGCCGTGGCCATGCCCATGTGGTGGATGAGGATGGTGTAGCCGTCGGCCTTGGCCTTGGCCACGCGGTTGGGCGCAATGGTGCCGCCCGCACCCACGGTGTTCTCGACCAGCACGCTCTGGCCCAGCACCTGGCCCATGGGCACGGCCAGCAGGCGCGCCACCACGTCGGTGGGGCCGCCAGCGCTGTAGGGCACGACGAGGACGACAGGCTTCTCGGGCCAGGCCGCGGCCAGGGCGCCGGTGGTCGCCCCGCCGGCGGCAAGGGCGCAGGCGGCGGCCGCTGCGTAAACGAGGCGGCGGCGGAAAGAAGTGGTGCGTTGCATGGTTTGTCTCCTGTGCACTTTGGTGGAAGCGGGAGGCGCTCTGTGGTGGCGCCTTTCCCATGGATTCGCCGGCCGGGGCCGGCGCGAAAACTCAGTCAAAAACTCAGTCAAGCAGGCGCTGCACGCGCGGCCAGTGCGCGATCTGCCACAGCCGCGCTACAGCGGCCTGGGCGGGGTCGTCCTGCAGGGCACCGCCATAGGCGATCAGTCGCAGCGCCTTGGCCGTGATCTCCTCGCGCGACAGCGTGTTGCCCGGATCGCCCTTGGGCTCTTCCACACGGCCGTGCAGCGTGCGGCCATCGGTGGTGAGCACGGTGACCTTGCCGATCCAGCGCTGCGGGTAGGCGGCATCGACCTCGGGGTCCAGCACCATGCCCACCTTCTCGCGCAGGGCCACCGTGGTGGCGGCCAGGTATTCGTTGTCGAACTCGTCCAGGCCCGCATGGCCGTGGCGCGCGGCCAGCGCCAGCACCGTGCCCATGGAGAACTTGCTCTGGTGCACCGTGCCGGGATCGACCACGGGGCCCAGCACGTCGATGGCGCCCTGGTGCACGTGGCAGGTGACCTGCGCCAGGTCGGCGGGGGTCAGGCCGTGGTCCTGCATGACCTGCAGCAGCGCGTCGGCGGCCGGGTGCGTGTGGCGGCAGGAGGCATGCCATTTGAACGAGGTCTCGGCCGTGGCCCAGCGCGTGCCGATGCCGTCCGTGAGGCGCGTGGGATCGGCGTCCGTGGACATGCCTGCCGCCAGGCCCTGCGGCCCGGTGAAGATGTCCTGCGCACCGGTGAATCCGTCCCGGGCCAGATAGGCCGACATCAGGCCCGCAGCGGCCGCATGCGCCGTGTGCAGCTGCTTGCTGTCGGCGCCCGTGCGCAGGAACTCCCACAGCCCTGCCGACTGCGTGCCGGCCGAGCCGAAGGCATGCTGCATCTGCGCGGGCGTGAGGCCCAGCAGCCGGCCCACGGCGGCCGCGGCGGCCAGGGTGCCGGCCGTGGCCGTGGTGTGGAAGATGCGGTAGTGGCTGCGGCCCAGGAACTCGCCCACGCGGATGCCGACCTCATAGCCGGCCACGCAGGCGGCCATGAGCTCGGCGCCGCTGGCGCCGATGCTCTGTGCCACGGCCAGCGCGGGCGGGAAGACCACGGCGGCGGGGTGGAAGACCGAGCCGTTGTGCACATCGTCCTGCTCGGCCACATGCGAGGCCGCGGCATTGGCCAGGGCCGCCATCATGGGCGAGGTGGTGTCGGCACTGCCCAGGATCTCGCTAGGCCCCTGCGCCGGTCCCTGGGACAGCGCAAAGCGCGTGATGCTCTGCACGGGGCGCGCGCCCTGGCCTGCCAGCACGGAGCCGAACCAGTCCACCCAGAGGTCTTCGGCGCGCTGCTGAACGGCAGCGGGAACGTCGTCCCAGCGCAGCGAGGCAGCGAATTGGGCCAGCGGATGGATGCTCACTTGGGTGTCGTTTTTCATGGGTTGGGTCTCCGGCGCATTCTTGGGCATGCGCCCTGGTTTCAGGGGGCGGTTTTTCCCGGGGGCGGGCACAGGGCACTGATGCGCTCGGCGCTCCAGCCCAGCTCGGCCAGGATGGCGGCGCTGTGCTCGCCCACGGCGGGCACGGCCTCCATGCGGTAGTCGAAGGCGCTGTTGGCGCCGGGCGGCAGCAGGGCCTGCACCGGACCGGCCGGCGTGTCCACGCTGCACCAGCGCTGGCGTGCGGCCAGCTGGGGATGGGCCCACAGGCCGGCCATGTCGTTGACGCGCGCATTGGCAATGCCGGCCGCATCCAGCCGCTGCACCACCTGGGCGGCATCCAGCGCGTTGAACACGCCCAGGATCAGCGCACGCAGCTCCTCGCGGTTGGCGTTGCGGCGCGCGTTGCTGTCGAAGCGCGCATCCGTGGCCAGCGCGGGCTGCAGCAGCACCTGTTCGCAAAAGAGCTTCCACTCGCGTTCGTTTTGCAGGCCCAGCATCACCGTCCCGCCGTCACCGGCCTCGAACGGCCCGTAGGGATAGATGCTGGCGTGCGAGGCGCCGGTGCGCGGCGGCGGCGGCGCGCCGTCGAAGGCGTAGTACATGGGGTAACCCATCCACTCGCCCAGCGCCTCCAGCATGGACACGTCGATATGGCTGCCCTCGCCCGTGCGCCCGCGCAGCAGCAGGGCCGACAGGATGTTGGTGTACGCATACATTCCAGCCGCGATGTCGGCCACCGAGATACCGGCCTTGGACGGCACCTCGGGCGTGCCCGTGACCGAGAGAAAGCCCGCCTCGCTCTGGATCAGCAGGTCGTAGGCCTTCTTGTCGCGGTAGGGGCCGTCTGCGCCGTAGCCGCTGATGTCGCAGACGATGAGGCGCGGAAAGCGCTCGCGCAGCGCCGCATAGGACAGGCCCATGCGCGCGGCAGCGCCGGGCGCCAGGTTCTGCACCAGCACGTCGGCACCCTCCAGCAGCTGCAGCAGCGCCAGCATGGCCTCGTCCTGCTTGAGGTCCAGAGCCAGGCTCTGCTTGCTGCGGTTGATCCAGGTGAAGTGCGAGGACTGGCCCTGCACGCGCTGGTCATAGCCGCGCGCAAAGTCGCCGCTGCCCGGCCGCTCGACCTTGATCACGCGCGCGCCCAGGTCGGCCAGTTGGCGCGTGCAAAACGGTGCGGCCACCGCATGTTCCAGCGAGACGACGGTGGTGCCGTCCAGGGGCCTCAGGCGTTGCTGTGTCATGCGCGAGCCTTCAGAAAGAACGCGGGAGACCGAGGATGTGCTCGGCCACGTAGGAATAGATCAGGTTCGTGGAGATCGGCGCCACCTGGTACAGGCGCGTCTCGCGGAACTTGCGCTCCACGTCGTATTCGCAGGCAAAGCCGAAGCCGCCGTGGAACTGGATGCAGGCATTGGCCGCCTCCCAGCTGGCCTTGGCCGCCAGGTACTTGGCCATGTTGGCCTGGGCGCCCATGGCCTGGTTGGCGTCGAACATCTCGCAGGCCTTCCAGCGCATGAGGTTGGCGGCCTCGACCTCGATAAAGGCATCGGCAATGGGGAACTGCACGCCCTGGTTCTGGCCGATGGGGCGGCCGAACACGTTGCGGTCGCGCACATAGTTGGTCACGCGGTCCAGGAACCAGTAGCCGTCGCCAATGCATTCGGCCGCAATCAGCGTGCGCTCGGCATTGAGGCCGTCGAGGATGTACTTGAAGCCCTTGCCTTCCTCGCCGATCAGGTTCTCCTCGGGGATTTCCAGGTTCTCGAAGAACAGTTCGTTGGTCTCGTGGTTGACCATGTTGGGGATGGGGCGCACGGTCAGGCCGCTCTTCTGGGCCTCGGCCAGGTCCACCATGAAGATGGACATGCCCTCGCTCTTTTTCTTCACCTCGGCAAGCGGCGTGGTACGCGCCAGCAGGATCATCCAGTCGCTGTGCTGCACGCGGCTGATCCAGACCTTCTGGCCGTTGACCACGTAGCGGCCATCCTTCTTGACGGCGCTGGTCTTGATCTTGGTGGTGTCCGTGCCCGTGGTGGGCTCGGTCACGCCCATGGACTGCAGGCGCCATTCGCCCGAGGCGATGCGCGGCAGATATTTCTCCTTTTGCGCCTGCGAGCCGTGGCGCAGCAGCGTGCCCATGTTGTACATCTGGCCGTGGCAGGCGCCCGAGTTGCCGCCGCAGCGGTTGATCTCTTCCATGATCACGCTGGCCTCGGTCAGGCCCAGGCCCGAGCCGCCGTACTCCTGCGGGATCAGCGCGGCCAGCCAGCCGGCCTTGGTCAGCGCGTCCACGAAGGTCTCGGGATAGGCGCGCTGCTCGTCGATCTTGCGGAAATACTCGTCGGGGAACTCGGCGCACAGCGCACGGATGGCGTCGCGGATTTCGGGGAAATTGTTGGAAAGCGTGTGTTCGATCATGGTGGTCTCAAGGCTCGGTTTTCAGGGGTCTCAGGCCAGGGTGGCTTTTCCGGTCATGGTCAGCCAGCCTTCGTGGTCCTGGGCCCAGAGTTCAATGGTCTTGCCGTCTGCAGAAGGCTTGCCGTGCACGCTGAAGGCATGCAGGTCGAAGGTGGGGCGCACGGCCTTGAACTCGAAGGACAGCACGCGCGCCTGGGGCAGCTCGCGGCGCAGCAGGTCCAGCAGCAGGGTGGCGATCAGCGGGCCGTGCACGATCAGGCCCGGATAGCCTTCGACACCCGTCACATAGCGGCGGTCGTAGTGGATGCGGTGGCCGTTGAAGGTCAGGGCCGAGTAGCGGAACAGCAGCACGTCGTCGGGAACGATGGTGCGCGACCAGGTTTGCTGGCCGTCCAGCGGCGGCTTCTGCGGCGTGGGCGCGGGATCGCCGGGCTGGGCAGCGGCGCGGTAGACGATGTCGTGCTCCTCGGTCAGCGCCAGGCCCTGGTCGTTGCTGTAGGCATGCTCGACCAGCACGAACAGCAGCTCGCCCGAGCGGCCGCTCTTGTGGCTGACCGAGCCGATGGTGGAGCGGCGCTGCACCTTCTGGCCCACCTGCAGCGCGTTGCCTGCCTCCCAGCGCAGTCGCCCGCCGGCCCACATGCGGCGCGGCAGCGGCACGGGCGGCAGAAAGCCGCCACGGCGCGGATGGCCGTCGGGGCCGATCTCGCTTTGGCGTGCATGGGGCAGGAAGTACATCCAGTGCCACAGCGGCGGCAGCGCCGTGCCGTCGGCGGGCTCAGGGTCTTCCCTGTCCAGCGTGGCCGACAGCGCGGCCACGGGCGCGGCCGTGATGCTGTCTGCCAGGGTTTCGCTGCGGCCCTGCCAGGACTGAAGGTGCGCCAGCGCGGCGGCGTCGAGGGTGTCGGTAGCTTGCTTGTCTGTCATGGCCGCCATGGTCGGTGCAAGCGCGGCGGCCCGCAATCCGCGTTTTCTTAAGCAAGCCTTTGGCCGCGCTGAAGGCTGGGCCGGCGCGGCCTGTCCGCCCCTGCTTTCATTCCCGCGAAGTCCGCCCTTGTGATTGGCGAATGGCGCGGCCAGGCGTTTGCCGGCATCCTTGGTCCCGACTTCTTTCCAACGAACACTGAACGGGGACAACAGGCCATGGCGCAGAAAATGATGCAGGACAAGGTAGTGGTGGTGACGGGTGCCGGCGGCGGCATCGGGCGCGACATGGCGCTGGCCATGGCGGCCGAGGGCGCCAAGGTGGTGGTCAACGACATAGGCACCTCCACCACGGGCGAGGGCACGGACGCCGGCCCGGCCCAGAAGGTGGTCGATGAGATCAAGGCCGCAGGCGGCCAGGCCGTGGCCAACACCGACAGCGTGGCCGAGGCTGCCAGCGCGGGCCGCATCGTGCAGTGCGCCGTGGACAGCTTCGGCCGCATCGACGGCGTGGTCAACAACGCCGGCATCCTGCGCGACCGGTTCTTCCACAAGATGAGCCTGGACGAGTGGGACGCCGTCATCAAGGTCCACCTGTACGGCAGCTACTACATGAGCCGCGCGGCCGCCAACCATTTCAAGGAGCAGGAAAGCGGCGCCTTCGTGCACATGACCTCGACCTCGGGCCTGATCGGCAACCTGGGCCAGGCCAACTACAGCGCCGCCAAGCTGGGGCTGACGGCCCTGTCCAAGTCCATTGCGCTGGACATGCAGAAGTTCAACGTGCGCTCCAACTGCATCGCGCCGTTCGCCTGGAGCCGCATGATCGGCTCCATCCCCACCGACACGCCCGAGCAGCAGGCGCGCGTGGCCAAGATCCAGCAGATGACGCCCAACAAGATCGCCCCGCTGGCCGTCTACCTGCTGTCCGACGCGGCCCGCGACGTGAACGCCCAGGTCTTCGCCGTGCGCAACAACGAGATCTTCGTCATGAGCCAGCCGCGCCCGCTGCGCTCGGTGCACCGCAGCGAGGGCTGGTCGCCCCAGTTCATTGCCGAGCACGGCATGCCTGCGCTCAAGGCATCGTTCGTCCCCCTGGACCGCTCGGCAGATGTCTTCAGCTGGGACCCTGTCTAGAAAAGCACCCCCTGAGCGGCTGCGCCGCTTCCCCCTCTCTCGCTTCGCGGGAGGGGGACGGCGCCCTCGCCGCGAGGCGGCTCTTGCTCGGCGCCCCTGGGTTGGGGTGCGCCGGTTTTGAAGGCTGTTGGTATTGCGCCAGCGCAATCAATTACCGAGATGACCCGTTCCATGACCATTCGCTACGACCACCTGAAACAGCGCCCCTTCGAGCCCGTGCGCCAGCACTATGGCGAACGCGACACCATGCTCTATGCGTTGAGCCTGGGCCTGGGTAGCGATCCGCTGTCGGATGCGGCCCTGCCCTTTTTCTACGAAGGGGCGCCCGGCGGGCTGCGCGCCCTGCCCTCGCAGGCCGTGGTGCTGGGCTACCCGGGCTTCTGGGCGCGCGAGGCCGATACGGGCATCGATTGGGTGAAGCTGCTGCATGGCGAGCAGCGCATGCGGCTGCACCGCCCGCTGCCGGCCAGCGCCGACGTGGTGGGCCACAACCGCATCACGCATCTGACGGACAAGGGTGAGGGCAAGGGCGCCATCATGGTCACCGAGCGGCGCCTGGAGACCACTGGCGGCGAGCTGCTGGCCACCGTGCAGCAGGTCAGCTTTCTGCGCGGCGATGGCGGCTACAGCCTGCTGGACGGCGGCCAGCCCAGCGACGCGCCCCTGGCGCCGCTGCGCCCCACGCCGGAGGACCGCGCGCCCGACTTCACCGACACCCAGGCCATACGCCCCGAGGCCGCGCTGCTGTACCGCCTGATGGGCGACTACAACCCGCTGCATGCCGACCCGGCCGTGGCGCGCAAGGCCGGCTTCGAGCGTCCCATCCTGCATGGCCTGGCCAGCTACGGCCTGGTGGCCCATGCCGTGCTGCGCCAATGCGGCGACCGCAATCCCGCGCGCCTGAAGGCGCTGGATGTGCGCTTCACCGCGCCCGTCTATCCCGGGGAGACCCTGGTCACCGAGATCTGGCGCACGCCTGACCAGCCCTGCCAGCTGCAGTTGCGCGCCCGCGTGCTCGAACGTGACAAGGTCGTGCTGAGCCACGGCTACGCCGAACTCGCTTGAATGGATCACCCCCTGAGTCGCTGTGCGCCTTTCCCCTCTCTCGCTTCGCGGGAGGGGGACGACACCCTCGCTGCGGGGCGGCGCGGCCGGCCCAGGCCCTTGCTCGGTGTCCCTGGCTTGGGACATGCCGATTTGGACGCCTCGTCAAAGGTGCGCATAGGAGCAAGCAAGACATTCCAGCTTTTGATCTCAAAGAATCCAACCTCGGCACCATGACTACATCACCTGAAACCTCCCCCGTATTGACCTCCGTCCAGGACGGCATAGGCACGATCACGCTGAACCGGCCCGAGGCCCGCAACGCGCTCAACCAGGCCATGCGCCCGGCCCTGGCCGCCACCGTGGCGCAGATGCGCGATGACGGGCAGGTGCACACCGTCATCCTCACGGGCGCGGGCGGCGCCTTCTGCTCGGGCGGCGATATCAGCCAGATGATGGATGCCAGCCAGGCCGGCCTGCCCTGGCGCCAGCGCATGCGCAGCCTGCACCAGTGGTTCCCCGAGCTGGTCAACCTCGAAAAGCCCGTGATCGCCGCCGTGGACGGCCCGGCCTTCGGCGCGGGCCTGAGCCTGGCGCTGGCCGCCGACTTCGTGCTGTGCACGCGGCGCGCGAAGTTCTGCGCCGTGTTCGGCCGCATCGGCCTGGTGCCCGACCTGGGCGCCATGCACATGCTGCCGCGCATCGTGGGCCTGCAAAAGGCCAAGGAGCTGGTCTTCACCGCGCGCACCGTGCAGGCCGAGGAAGCCAGGTCGCTGGGCATGGTCTACGAGATCGTGGAGGACGGCGAGGCCCTGCAGGCCGCCGCCGTGGCACTGGCGCGGCGCTTCGGCGAGGCATCCACGGCCGCCATCGGCATGGCCAAGACGGCCATGAACCAGGCCTTCGAGCTGGACGCACGCGCCATGGCCGAGCTGGAAGCCTATGCCCAGACGATGTGCCGTGGCTCCGACTACCACCAGGAGGCGGTGCAGCGCTTCAAGGACAAGCAGCCCACGCGCTTCGACTGGGACCGCGCGCCATGAGCGTGCTGTCGCCGGACGCCCTGCAAGAAAGGCTGCAGGCCCTGATCCGCCCCGGCGACACCCTGTGGTGGGGCCAGGCCACGGCCGAGCCGCTGACGCTCACGCGCGCCGTGGTCGCGCAGCGCCATGCACTGGCCCGGCACGGTGGCCAGGGCCGGCTGCGCGTCTTCGTGGGCATGGGCGCATCGGACACGCTGCAACCTGCGCATGCCGACGCCATCGACTTCTTCGGCTACGCGGCCGGCGGCCCCCACCGCGCGCTGGCCCAGGCGGGCGTGCTGGACATCCTGCCCAGCCACTACTCCCACCTGCCCGGCCTGATCGACGAGGGCCTGCTGCCTGCCGACGTGGTGCTGCTCCAGGTCTCGCCACCCGATGCACAAGGCCGCTACAGCCTGGGCCTGGTCCATGAATACCTGCCGGCCGCCATACGCAAGGCGCGCGTGCTGATCGGCGAGGTCAACCCCGCCATTCCGTGGACGCACGGCAGCCTGCACCTGCAGGCCGGCGACTTCGCCCTGCTGGTCGATGCCGAACACCCTCCGCTGGACCAGGCGCGCAGCGCGCCCGGCCCTGCCGAGCAGGCCATTGCCGGCCATGTGGCCGCCCTCATCGAAGACGGCGCCACGCTGCAGGTGGGCGTGGGCAACCTGCCCGAGGCCGTGCTCGCCGCCTTGCACGGCCACCGCGACCTGGGCCTGCACAGCGGCGCCGTGGGCGACGGCATTGCAGCCCTGGCCGAAGCCGGCGTGCTGACCCACGCGCGCAAGAGCCAGGACCGCGGCGTGGGCATTGGCGGCATCCTCATGGGTGGCGAATCGCTCAGGCGCTGGGCCCACCGCAACCCCGCCCTGCAGCTGCGCGAGACGCGCTACACGCACGACCCCGAGGTGCTGGCGGCCAGCCACCGGCTGGCCGCCATCAATTCGGCGGTGGAAGTGGACCTCACGGGCCAGATCAATTCCGAAGTGGCGGGCGGCGTCTACGTGGGCGCCGTGGGTGGCGCCGTGGACTTTCTGCGCGGCGCGGCACGCAGCCGCGGCGGCCTGCCCATCATCGCCCTGCCCGCCACGGCCAGGGGTGCCACGCGCATCGTTGCGCGGCTGTCCGGCCCCGTCAGCACGCCGCGCAGCGATGCCGGCCTCATCGTCACCGAACACGGCGTGGCCGACCTGCGCGGCCAGACGCTGTCGCGCCGCGTGAAACGGCTGATCGACATCGCGGCACCGGAGCACCGCGCCGACCTGGAACAACAGGCACATACCCTGCTGCGCCAATGCGGCGCAGCCTTTTCCTGATCCACTGATTCCCAAGGAGACAACACCATGCGCAGAGCCGCCATCGTCACCCCCCTTCGCACGCCCGTGGGCACCTTCGGCGGCAGCCTGCGGCCGGTATCGGTCGAGGAGCTGGCCGCCACCACGGTGCGCGCCGTGGTCGAGAAAAGCGGCATCGACCCCGCACGCATCGACGACGTGGTCTTCGCCCAGTCCTACGCCAGCAGCGAGACGCCCTGCGTGGGCCGCTGGGCCGCGCTGCAGGCCGGCCTGCCGGTGACGGTGCCGGGCATGCAGCTGGACCGGCGCTGCGGCGGCGGCCTGCAGGCCGTGGCCACGGCGGCCATGATGGTGCAAAGCGGCGCCGCCGACGTGGTGATCGCGGGCGGCGTGGAGAGCATGAGCAACATCGAGTACTACAGCACCGACATGCGCTGGGGAGCGCGCTCGGGCAATGTGCGCTTCTACGACCGGCTGGACCGCGGCCGCGAGCGCTCCCAGCCCGTGGAGCGCTTCGGCAAGATCTCGGGAATGATCGAGACCGCCGAGAACCTGGCGCGCGACTACGGCATCAGCCGCGAGGCAGCCGACGCCTATGCCGTGCGCAGCCACCAGCGCGCCGCCGCCGCCTGGGAGGCGGGCCGCTTCGCCGACGAGATCGTCCCCGTCAAGGTGCCCCAGCGCAAGGGCGACCCCGTGCTGTTCACGCGCGACGAAGGCTTTCGCGCCGACGCCACCACCGACAGCATGGGCAAGCTGCGCGTGCTCATGCCCAATGGAACGGTCACGGCCGGCAACGCCAGCCAGCAGAACGACGCCAGCGCCGCCTGCCTGATCGTGGCCGAGGACCGGCTGGCCGAGCTGGGCCTCACCCCCATGGCCACCCTGGTGGGCTGGGCCGCCGCAGGCTGCGAGCCCTCGCACATGGGCATAGGCCCCGTGCCCGCCGTCAAGAAGCTGCTGGCGCGCCTGAACCTCACGCTGGACCAGATGGACCTGGTCGAACTCAACGAAGCCTTTGCCTGCCAGGTGCTGTCCGTGCTCAAGGGCTGGGAGTGGAACGACCAGGGCGCCATAGACCACAAGCTCAACGTCAACGGCTCCGGCATCTCCCTGGGCCACCCCATAGGCGCCACCGGCGTGCGCATCCTGGCCACCCTGCTGCACGAACTGGAGCGCCGCAAGGGCCGCTATGGGCTGGAGACCATGTGCATCGGCGGCGGCCAGGGGATTGCGGCGGTGTTCGAGCGGGTGTGAGCTTCCCGCCTCAATCCGCCCGCGCCCCCGACGCCTTCACGATCTCTTCCCACTTGCGGGCTTCGGCCTGGATGTAGCGCGCGAACTCGGCGGGCGTGGAGCCCACGGGCTCGGCGCCCAGGCGGCGGTATTGCGCGGCGATCTGGGGTTCGGCAAGCACGCGGCGGGACTCGGTCCACAGTTTCTGCACCACGTCCTGGGGCGTGTTCTTCGGCGCCCACAGGCCATACCAGGTGCTGGTGCGAAAGCCGGGCATGCCGGCCTCTTCCATGGTGGGCACATCGGGCAGGGAGGGTGAGCGACTGGCCGAGGTGACGGCCAGCGCACGCAGCCGGCCCGAGGCGATGAAGGGCATGGCCGAGGGCATGGAGTCGAACATGAGCTGGATCTGCCCGCCCATCAGGTCGGTCAGGGCCGGCGAGCTGCCCTTGTAGGGCACATGCTGCATCTGCGCGCCGGTCTTCAAGCGGAACAGCTCGCCCGACAGGTGCTGTGACGAGGCATTGCCGGCCGAGCCGAAGTTCACCTGCCCGGGATGGGCCTTGGCCCAGGCGATCAGCTCCTGCACATTGCGCACCGGAAGCTGGCTGCCCACGACCAGCACCAGCGGCACATCGACCAGTTGTGTGACCGGCTCGAAATCGCGGAAGGCATCGTAGGGCGCGCTGGAATAGACGTAGGGGTTGATGACGTGGATGGAGGCGTTGACCAGCAGCGTGTAGCCATCGGCCGGCGCCTTGGCCACCAGGGCCGCGCCGACCATGCCGCTGGCGCCGGCCTTGTTGTCCACGACCAGGGGCTGGCCCAGCGCCTCGCCCAGCCGCGTGGTGACCACGCGCCCGACCACGTCGGTAGGCCCGCCCGGTGGATAGGGCACGACGACGCGGATGGGCGCCTTGGGATAGCCCTGGGCCCCGGCGGATGGCTGCGCGCCTGCCGTTCTCCAGGCGGCCAGCGCCGCAGCGGCCCCCAGCAGGGTGCGGCGGGAAAGCGCGGGGCCTGTGCGTTGCGTTGTCATACCTTGTCTCCTTGAATGGCGAGTGCGAGCTTGCCGGTCACGTTGCGGCCGTGCAGCGCATCCAGCGCAGCCGGCAGTTCATGCATGGCGAAGACCTGGCGGACCTGTGGATGGATGCATCCCCGGGCCGCCCAGTCGAGCAGCGTGGCAATGACGGGCTGCAGCTGCGCCGCGAAGGCCTGGCGTTCGCCGGCCGGCGTCCAGCCGATGTAGCGGCCGTAGAAGAAGCCGTGCAGCGTGAGGTTCTTGACCAGGGCCAGGTTCATGGGCACGGCGGGAATGGCGCCGCTGGCAAAGCCCACGCTCAGCAGCTGCGCGTTCTGCGCAGCGGCGCGCAGCGCCTGCAGCAGCAGATCGCCGCCCACGGGGTCGAAGACGACGGAGGCGCCCCGGCCCTGCGTGGCCTGCTTGACCTGGGCGGCCAGGTCCTGCGGGGTGACTGCCTGGTGGGCCCCACGGCGCAGCGCATCGGCGCGCTTGGCCTCGGTGCTGGCGCAGGCGATGACCTGCACGCCGGGCGTCTGCAGGGCCACTTCCACCGCCGCGGCGCCCACGCCAGAGCCGGCGCCCAGCACCAGCACCACATCGCCTTCCTGCAGGCGCGCGCGCCAGTGCAGGGCCGTGTAGGCCGTGCCGTAGGACAGGGGAATGGGCAGGGCCTGCAGCCAGGGCATGCCCGCAGGCAGGCGGTAGACGGTGGATGCATGCACCACCGTTTCCTGCGCAAAGGCACCCCAGTCGGCAATGAAGGCCACGGCATCGCCGGGCTGCAGGTGCTGCACCGCGCTGCCGCATTCCAGCACGCGCCCCACGCCTTCGGTGCCGGGCACGAAGGGCAGCGGCGGGCGCCGCTGGTAGCGGCCCTCGATCAGCAGGCCCGTGGCGTGGCTGACGTTGGCGTAGGCCACGGCAATCCGCGCCTGGTGTGCGCCCAGGGGCTGGCCGGGCCGGTCCATGGACTGCAGGCTGACCACCTCGTGCGGCGCGCCGAATTGATGGCAGACCAGGGCCTGCATGGAGGTGTCCGGGGAGGTGTCCGGGGAGGTGTCCGGAGAGGAGGGTGTGAACGTGGATGTGGAAGCGCTCATGCCATGACCTCCTGCGCGCACTGGTGCACCACGCCGCTGGCCATCCATTGCTCCATCTCCTGCGGCGTGCAGCCGGCCTCGGCCAGGATCTGGCGCGTGTGCTCGCCCGTGCGCGGCGCGGCGCCAAGGGGTGCACCGGAGGCTGCTGCGTCTGCCGGCCAGGGTAATGCCGCATACAGCAGCGGCCCGAACCCGGGCTGCGCCAGCGTGGCGAACGATGCGCGGTGCACGGCCTGGGGGTGCGCCACCACATCGGCCAGCGTGCGCACGCCCGCATGCAGGGCGCCCTGTGCCGCCAGGCGCTGCTCCCAGTGGGCGCGCGGCTGCTGCGCCAGCAAGCCCTGCAGCCCGGCATGCAGGACATGGCGGTGGGCCATGCGGCCCGCATTGGAGGCAAAGCGCGCGTCCTGCAGCCAGTGCGGCAGGTCCAGCGCGCGGCACAGCCGCTCGAACTGGTCGTTGTTCAGTGCCAGCACGGTGATGAAGCCATCGGCCGTGGCGAACACGCCGTTGGGGGCGCTCACGCCTTCGGCGGGCAGGCCGCCGCGCAGCGTGTCTTCGGCCAGCACCGTGGATTGCAGGGCGCAGCAGACCTCGAACAGGTTCAGCTCCACATGGCGCCCGCGCCCGCTGCGCGCCTTGCCCAGCAGGGCCGCCGTGCAGGCCTGTGCGGCGTAGACACCGGCCGCGATGTCGGCCAGCAGCAGGCCCACGCGCTGGGGCTGGCCCTGCGCGTCGCGGTTGCTGGTCATCAAGCCCGTGTCCGCCTGCATGACGGAGTCGGTGGCGGGCCGGTCGGCATACGGCCCCGTGGGTCCGTAGCCGCTGATGGAGACGTACACCGGGTCCAGGCCGGCCGCGCGCAGGCTGTCGTAGTCCACGCCCATGCGCTGCACGACCTGGGGGCGGAAGTTCTGCACCACGATGTCGGCCTCGCGCGCCAGCCGCAGCAGCAGCGCGCGCCCCTGGGCCTGGCGCGCATCGACGGCAATGCTGCGCTTGCCCGCGTTGTAGGTGGCCGACAGGCTGCTGTGCCCGTTGCGCGAGATGCCCACGTGGCGCGCCCAGTCGCCTTCGGGCGGATCGACCTTGATCACCTCGGCCCCCTGGCGCGACAGCAGGTGGGTGCAGTAGGGGCCGGCCACGCCCTGGCTCAGATCGAGCACACGGTAGTGCGCCAGGGGCGCCGGCGGCGCGGTTTGCAAAGCTTCTTGGTTCACGGTCAGCGGCCTTTCGCCATGGTTTCCTCCATGCTAGGGAGGCAGGGCTGGCGCCACAATCCTCGCCAGCAGGCCAGGCCTGGTGACTCCCGATCAACAATGGCCGGCCCCGGCCCCGCAAAGAATGCCGAGATGGACCTGAACCTGTGCCGCGTCTTCATCGACATCGCCGAGGCCAAGAGCCTCACGCGGGCGGCCGAGCGCGGCGGCATGACGCGCTCCAACGTCTCGCGCCGGCTGCGTGCGCTGGAGACCGAGATGGGGACGCAGCTGCTGCGCCGCACCACGCGCAATGTGGAGCTCACCCAGGCCGGCCAGCTGCTGTACCGGCGCTGCCTGGCCATGATGGAGGAGCTGCAGCGCGCCCGCGATGCCATCCACCAGTTGCGCTCCACCGTGAGCGGCGAGGTGGGCGTGCGCGTGCCCACCGGCTTCGGGCATTTCTATCTCAAGCCCCTGATCCTGGGCTTTTGCCGCGAGCATCCCGACATCCGCCTGCGCCTGCTGATCAACGACCAGATGGCCGACCTCGTGGCCTCCAAGGTCGATCTGGCGGTGCAGATCACCTCCGCGCCGCTGGACGATCTGGTGGCCACGCGGCTGTGCGATGTGCGCTGGAACTTCGTGGCCACGCCCGCCTGCCTGCAGGCGCTGGAGCAGTCGCTGGGCCGGCCCCTGCGCGCGCCTGCCGACCTGCTGCAGGCCCGCCTCATCCTGCCGCTGGCCATGGGCGGCCGGCTGGCCTGGCTGGCCGGCAGCGGCGACGATGGCGTCGCCGCTGCCCTCGATGTGCTGCCCTCGCTGCAATCGGGCGACTACCGCCTGCTGTACGACGCCGTGCTGGACGGCCTGGGCCTGGCCCTGCTCCCGGACTACGTGACCTCGGCCGCGCTGGCCGGCGGCACCCTGGTGGCCGTGCTGGACCAAGTGGTGTTCTCCGGCCTGGGCAATGCCATGTACCTGGTGCGCATGCCCGACCGCCAGCCCACCATGGCGGCCCGCGCCTTCCAGCAGTTCCTGCGCGAGGCCATCGTCACCGCCGCGCCCAGCTGGCAGGCGGGCGCCGAGGAGGCGGGCGCGGACCTGTCTTCCTAGGACGTCCTAACAGCCGGCAAACCCCGGCTTAGGCAAAAGCAGATTCCCAAGAAGCGCCGGCGTGCGCACCATTGCCTGCATGTCCGGCGCAGACCGGGCGCGCCGCCGTGCAGGCCACGGCAGCGCTTCATTCATTTTTTGCAGGAGACATGCACATGCCCGCCCAACACCGCCGCAAGGCCCTGGCCACCCTGGCCCATGCCCCGCTTCTGGCGTCCCTGGTGACCGCCCTGGCCACCCTGAGCGCCCTGACCGCCCTCCCCGCCGCCGCGCAGGACGCGCAGCCCGTGCGCCTCATCGTGGGCTACTCGGCCGGTGGCCCCGTGGACCAGGGCGCCCGCCTGCTCAGCGTGGCGCTGACCAAGGAGCTGGGCGCCTCGGTGGTGGTGGAGAACAAGCCCGGCGCCAACGCCACCATGGCCGGCAGCGAGGTGGTGCGCGCCAGGCCCGACGGCCTCACGCTGTGGTTCGCGGCCAGCCCCACCATCACCATCAGCCCCAACGTGATGAGCAAGATGTCCTTCGACCCGGCCCGTGACCTCACGCCCGTGGCGCCCGTGCTCAGCTACTACAACGTGCTGGTGGTCAACAACAACGAGCCCTACAAGACCACGGCCGAGCTCGTGGCCTATGCCAAGGCCCATCCGCAAAAGCTCAACTACGGCTCGGCCGGCGTGGGCGGCTCCAACCACCTGGGCGCGCTGCTGTTCGCGCGGCGCAGCGGCATCGAGATGAACCACATCCCCTACAAGGGCAACGCACCGGCCATGACCGACGTGATCGGCGGCCAGCTGAGCATGATGCTGGACATCATCAGCACCGCCAGCACCTACATCCAGAGCGGCAAGGTGCGCGCCGTGGCCGTGACCTCGCCGCAGCGCAATGCCTCGCTGCCCGATGTGCCCACCTTTGCCGAGTCCGGCATCGAAGGCCTCAAGGGCTTCGACGTGGGCGGCTGGTATGGCGTCTACGGCCCCAAGGGCATGTCGCCCGAACTCGTGGCCCGCCTGAACAAGTCCATCAACGCCGCCCTGGCCCAGCCGGAGCTGCGCAAGCGCCTCAAGGAACTGGGCTACGAAGAGTGGACCGGCGCCCCCCAGAAACTGGCCGAGCGCGGTGCAAAAGAACGCGCGATGTGGGCCACCGTCACCCAAGGCATTGTGGTGGACTGAGGGATACGCGGAGCATGAATCAACGAATACACCATCTGCTGGACCGCTGGCTGGCCGAAGCGCCGCAGCGTCCCTTCATCCACCTGCCCGACGGCAGCAGCCTGAGCTTTGCCGACCTGGGCGCGCTGGCGGACACGGCCGAGGCCGAGCTGCACGCGCTGCAGGTGCGGCCCGGCGACCGCGTGCTGGTCGTGGCCGAGAACTGCCCCGAGCATGCGGCGCTGATCCTGGCCTGCAGCCGCGTGGGCGCCTGGTCCTGCGGCGTGAATGCGCGCATGGCGCCCGGCGAGATCGATGCCTTTGCGGCCAAGGCCGATGCGCGCGTGGTGTATTTCACCTCGGCCGCATCGGACAGCGCCAGCGGCCACGCGCGGCGCTTTGGCGCAGGCGACTCGGCCCTGGCCGGCATGCAGCACAGCCCCGTGCGCGCGCAGGCGGTGGCCGAATCCGGCGCGCTGCAGGACGAGGTGGCGGCGCTGATCTTCACCTCGGGCACCACGGGCACGCCCAAGGGCGTGATGGTGGGGCATGACGCGCTGACGCTGTTCGCTCGCGTCTCGGCCGCATCGCGCGGTCTGGGCCCCGGGGACCGCAGCTACGCCTTCGTGCCCATGACCCACATCTTCGGCCTGGGCACGGTGCTGCTGGCCTCGCTGCATGCGGGCGCGCAGATGGTGATGCGCCCGCAGTTCGACCCCGCCGATCTTCTGGATGCGCTGGCCCGCCACGGCATCTCCCAGCTGCAGGGGCCGCCCGCGCTGTACGCGCGCCTGCTGGCCTATCTGCAGGAGCAGGGCATTGCCCACCCGCAGGCGCCTGCGCTGCGCTATGTCTATACCGGCGCAGGCCCGCTGGACCTGACGCTGAAAAAGCGCGTGGAGGCCGCCTTCGGCCAGGCGCTGCACCATGGCTACGGCCTGTCGGAATACGCAGGGTCGGTCCACCTCACACGACAGGGCGAGCAGCGGCCCGACACCAGCGCGGGCTACGTGGTGGAAGGCGCGGAAGTGCGAGCCGTGGACCCGGCCACGGGCCGCAGCCTGCCGATGGGCGAGCGCGGCGAGCTGTGGATACGCGGGCGCGGCCTGATGCACGGCTACTTCCGCGATGACCAGGCCACGGCCGCCGTGATGCGCGAGGGCGGGTGGTACGCCAGCGGCGACCTGGGCGAGCTGCATGCCGACGGCGCGCTCTTCGTGGTGGGGCGGCTCAAGGAAATGATCATCCGCTCGGGCTTCAACGTCTATCCGGCCGAGGTGGAACTGGCGCTCAACGAGCTGCCCGGCGTGCAGCGCAGCGCCGTGGTCGGGCGGCCCGAGGGCGATGGCAACGAGGAGGTCATCGCCTTCGTCGAGCTGCAGCCCGGCGCCACGCTGGACAGCGCCGCAGCACGCTCCCACCTGCGCGAACGGCTGGCGCCCTACAAGCTGCCCGCCCGCATCGTGCCCCTGGCCGAGCTGCCCACCAGCCCCAACGGCAAGGTGCTCAAGCGCCTGCTGCAGGAACAGGCACTGCGCGTTTCCTGAGCCCGGGCCGCCCAGCAGTTGCGCCGGCACCGCTGCCGGTGCAACCTTTGCCTTGCCCTGCCCCTTCCCTGCCCCAAGCCCGGATGTGCGCACGCGCCACTGCCTTCCGGAACCGGCCTCTGCAGCATGGATGCAACACCCCTACATTGCGCATCCGCAGGCCTTGCACCCCATTCATCATGATGTAAAACTATGGCACTCAATGTTTCAATAGTTTTAACAAATTCATTATTTTTTCGCCTGCCTTGGCCTTGGCCGCAGTTACCGGATCCATCGTGAGATGCATCCCGGCGTGTCGGCCCGGATCTGCACAGGGCATGCATCCTCTCCCCCGCAACCACATGAATCAAGCCCATGAAAAGAATCCTCAGCCTGTTTCTCGGAGGTATTTTCCTGGTCGCTGC
Source organism: Delftia sp. GW456-R20 (assembly GCF_001622915.1). Taxonomy (NCBI): domain Bacteria; kingdom Pseudomonadati; phylum Pseudomonadota; class Betaproteobacteria; order Burkholderiales; family Comamonadaceae; genus Delftia; species Delftia sp. GW456-R20. The sequence goes on from NZ_LWCN01000004.1 coordinate 3,931,878, forward strand.
CAGCCTGGTTCATGCGGCCTGGCCAGACCGGCAGATCACGCTGGTTGTACCTTTCCCGGCAGGCGGTGGCACTGATGTCGTGGGGCGCATCATCGCCAAGGAGCTTGCACAACGCCTGCGCGTCAACGTGGTGGTGGAAAACCGCCCTGGCGCCTCGGGCAACATCGGCGCGCGCCAGGTCTCCAAGGCCAGTCCCGATGGATATACGCTGCTGATCTGCACCACGGCCCAGACCATCTCGGGCGCGCTGTACACGCAGGCCGGGTATGACGTGGCCAACGACCTGGAAGCCATCTCCACCATCAACGACAGTCCTCTGGTGCTCATCACACGCCCGGGCCTGCAGCTGTCGTCGGTGCAGGACCTGATCGAGCTGGCGCGGCGCAGCCCCGGCAAGCTGACCTATGCCACGCCGGGCTATGGCAGCGCGGGCCACATGGCGGCCGAGGCCCTGAGTCTGGCCGCCGACATACGCATGCTGCACATCCCCTACCAGGGCGCCGCGCCCATGATGGCCGACCTGGTCAGCGGCCAGGTCGATATCGCCTTCGACCTGCTGATCACGGCCAAGCAGTATGTGAACCAGGGCAAGGTCAATCGCGTGGGCGTGGCCACGCGCGAGCGCTCGCCCCTCATGCCCGACTGGCAGACGCTCAGCGAGCAAAGCCCGGCCCGGCTCGGCAATTTCAACGAGACCTCATGGAATGTGCTCATGGCACCCAAGGGCACGCCGGCCGCGATAGTGAACGCCATCAATGCACAGATGAAAAATATCCTGGCCGATGAAAAGGTGCAGCGCAAATTCATGGAGCTTGGCAGCATTCCCCTTTGGAAATCCGTGGGCGGCACCAAGGCATTCGTATCCGACGACGCCAGAAAATGGAGAAAGGTGGTCAGTGATGCCGGCATCGCGAAAATCTGAAATACCCCCTTCGCCGCAGAAACTGGCAGGGCCCGATGTCAATGCGCTGCACGAATTGCTCAATGCGCTGAAAAAGCACGGCATCGACATCCCCTTCGAGCGGCTGGGACCCATCCTGGCGGAGCATCAGTTGCTGATGGAGCACCGCGGCCTCGTCAACGAACTGGCGCATGAGGCGGGTCCCTCGCACATCCACACCACCATTTCCCGTCAGAGCAACCATGCGCGGCAGTCCTGAACTTTCCATACGGCAGATGGCCAGCGCGCTGCGCGCCGGCAAGACCACCTCGGAGATGCTGACCCGGGCGGCGCTGGGACGCGTCCGCGCCATGGACATCGACATCCATGCCTTCACCAATCTCGATGCCAGCGGTGCCATGGAGGCTGCGCGCAGCGCAGACATGGCGCGCGCCGAAAGCGCCGACCTGCCGCTGCTCCACGGCATTCCCGTGGCCATCAAGGACGTCTACGACGTGGCCGGCCTGCCGACCACCTGCCAGTCCTGGCTGAGCCTGGACTATGTGCCCGAGGAGGATTCCACGCCGGTGCGGCGCCTGCGCGATGCCGGCGCCATCATCCTGGGCAAGCTGGCCACGCACGAGTTCGCCATCGGCGCGCCCAGCCCCGACCTGCCGTTTCCCGCGGCCCGCAACCCCTGGGACCTGGCCCATATCCCGGGCGGATCGTCGTCGGGCTCGGGCGCCGCCATTGCGGCGGGCTTCACACGGCTGGCCCTGGGCACCTGCACGGGCGGCTCCATCCTCATACCGGCCGCCTGGTGCGGCGCCGTGGGGCTGAAACCCACCTACGGCCGCGTCTCCAAGCACGGCGTGTTTCCGCTGGCCTGGACGCTGGACCACTGCGGCCCGCTGTCACGCAGCGTGGAGGACGCAGCCATCGCGCTGCAGGTGCTGGCCGGGCACGACCCGCTGGACCCGGCCAGCTCCACCGAACCCGTGGACGACTACTGCACGGGGCTTGAGCAGGGCGTGAAGGGCCTGACCATCGGCGTGCCGCAGGACCACTTCCAGTCGTCGCCCCAGGCATCGCCCACGTTCCTGTCGGCCTTCGACCGCACGGCCGCCCTGCTCGCCGAGGCCGGCGCCCGCCCCATCCACGTGAGCCTGCCCCACAGCCAGCAGTTCCTGGCGGCCGGCCGCGTCATCCTCAGTGCCGAGATGTTCACCATCCATGCGCAGGACCTGCGCTCGCGCCCGCTGGACTATGGCGAACTCACGGCGGCGCGGCTGCTGCTGGGCGCCACCGTGTCCTCGGAGGACTACCTGAACGCCCTGCGCGTGCGCCGCATGCTGGCGGCCCGCGTGGACGCGGCCCTGGACCGCTGCGACGTGCTGCTGACCGCCATCACCCTGGATACGGCGCCGCGCTTCGATCCCATGCCGCATTTCCGCCACTGGCCGGTGCAGACCCATGCCTTCAACGTGACCGGGCACCCGGCCATCAGCGTGCCGGTGGGCCTGTCGCCGCAAGGCCTGCCTCTGGCCGTGCAGGTGGTGGGACGCTACTTCGACGAGGCCCGCATCCTGCAGGTGGCCCGGGCCATCGAGCGGCTGACCGGCTGGGAAAACCAGCTGCTGCCCGACGGCACCTGACCGCCGTGCTTGGCTTGGACACAGCAGCAGCAGCAGCAGCAGCCCCAGTCCTCGCTGATCAGCCTGACCTCAGGCCTCCATGCGGATGATCTGGCGTATGGCCTCGCCCCGCGCCAGGCGGTCGAAGCCCTCGTTGATCTGGTCCAGCGTCAGGTGGCCGGTGACCAGGCGGTCCACCGGCAGCCTGCCGGCCGCATGCAGGGCGAGATAGCGGTCGATGTCGCGGCGCGGCACGCAGCTGCCCATGTAGCAGCCCTTGAGCGTGCGCTCCTCGGCCACCAGGTGCCAGATAGGGCGCGGCTGCGCCCGTTCTCGTGAGTACGGCGGCGCGTGTCTTCATGATGTCTTCACCAGCTTGCAGCTGCTCTTGGACAGCGGGCGGAAGGCCTCGTCACCGGGAATGGTGGAGAGCACCTTGTAGTAGTCCCAGGGGTATCTGGATTCCTCGGGCTTCTTGATCTGCACCAGGTACATGTCGTGCACCATGCGGCCGTCCTCGCGCACCTTGCCGTTCTGGGCGAAGAAGTCCTCGATGGGCCAGCGCCGCCGCCGCCCACAGCAGGCCGGCGCCCAGCGCGCAGCCGGCAGCGCGCGCCTTGGTCAAGCCGCCTCGCATCAAGCCTTTCCGCATATCCGTCTCCTTGTCTCGGGGTTGTTTTTCTGGATACCGGAGGCAAGCCTAAGCAGGCCATAGCGGCCCGCCTATGCGCGATTGCGAAAGGCGGGGTTGCAGCGCTGCGAAGCCGGGTTTGTCCCGACTCCGGCCCGCCGCCGCGCTCAGTCCGCCTGGATGCCGGCCACCTTGACCACCTGGGCCCATTTGCGCAGCTCGCTGCTCAGGCGCTCGCGCATCTGCTGCTGGGTGCCGGGGTCGGCCTCGGCGCCAGCCGTCAGCAGGCGCTGGCGCACGGCGGCATCGCGCAGCGCGGTGTTGAAGTCGGCGTTGATGCGCGCCAGCACGGCGGGCGGCGTGCGGGCCGGCGCAAACAGCGCGGCCCAGGAATAGGCCTCGTACTCGGGCAGGCCCGACTCGGCAATGGTGGGCACCTCGGGCAGCATGGCCGAGCGCTGGCGGCTGGCCACGCCCAGCACCTTGATGCGGCCGGACTTGATGTGCTGCAGCGCGCTGGGCGCATCGGCAAACATCAGCTGCACCTGGCCGCCCAGCAGGTCGTTCATGGCCGGCGCGCTGCCCTTGTAGGGAATGTGCTGCAGCTTGATGCCTGCATGCATGTTGAACAGCTCACCGGCCAGGTGCGTGCCGCCGCCATTGCCCGAGGAGCCGAAGCTCAGGCCGTTGCCGGACTTGGCCAGCGCGATCAGCTCGCGCACATTGCTGGCGGGCACCGAGGGATGGGCCACCAGGAAGACCGGGAACATGGCCGCAAAGCTCACGGGCGCGAAGTCGCGCTCTATGTCGTAGGTCATCTTCGGCTGCAGCGCCGGGTTCACCGCATGGTGGATGGAACCCACGAACAGCGTGTAGCCGTCGGCAGGCTCCTTGGCTGCGAGGGCCGCGCCCACCATGCCGCCGGCGCCCGCGCGGTTGTCCACCAGGTTGGGCTGCTGCCAGATCTCGCCCAGCTTCTGGGTGAAGGCGCGCGCCGTGGTGTCCACGGGACCGCCGGGCGGAAAGGGCACGATGAAGCGCACGGGCCGCGTGGGCCAGGCATCGGCCGCATGGGCCACCCGGGCTGCGGGAAACAGGCTGCTGGCAGCCAGCGCGCCGCCGGCGGACAGCAGGCGGCGGCGCTGCGACGAAAAGGAAGACGGGCAAGAGGATGGGAGGGAAGACGGGGGCATGGCGAAACTCCGGGCAACGGGCGGCGGCTTGCCGCGCGGCCCATTCTGGGCAAGCCGGCCTGCGCCGTGTTTCGCGAATATGGAAGGCGCGCTTCCAGGGCTCCCAAGCGGTGGAAACCCTGGGAAGCGGTCCACTCCGATGCAGCCTAGTGGCTGATCATCCAGGGCCGCCGCGAGGGCGCGGACTTTGCGCCGTTGGGTGCCGTCACCGTGGCGCTGCGCCGCCCCGATCCGCAGCAGCCGCAGCCTGCCGGGTGCTTGAAGCGCGCATAGCCATGGTCATAGTCGCGCGAGCTGGCGGGCTCGTGGCGCGCGCGCTCGTTGGTGTCCATGGCGCGGCGCGTGCCGTCGGCCATCAGCGCCAGCCGGGGCGCGGCGGCCAGCACGCGCGCAGCAGCCGTGCCGCAGCCGGGGCAGGCCGCAGGCTCGTCGCGCAGGCGCAGCGGCCGCAGGGCCTCGAAGCCGCCGCATTGCACGCAGTCATAGTCGTAGGTGGGCATGGGCGGACTCCTTGGCGTCAGCGCAGGTCGGGGGACAGGGGCATGTCGATGCTGCCGTCGAACTGGACGACCGGCCCCGCCGCGTTGGGGTTGATGTCGAAGTCGAAGATGCCCGTGGGCAGCCACAGCGTGGCGCAGGAGTTGGGCACGTCCACCACGCCGCTGATATGGCCCTGCACGGGCGCCGTGCCCAGGATGGAATACGCCTGGGCGCCGCTGTAGCCGAATTTCTTCAGGTATTCGATGGCGTTCAGGCAGGCCTGGCGGTAGGCCACGTTGACATCCAGGTAGTGCTGCCTGCCGCTCTCGTCCACCGAGATGCCCTCGAAGATCAGGTAGTCGTCATAGCGCGGCGTGATGGGGCTGGGCTTGAAGATGGGGTTCTTGATGCCGTACTTGGCCATGCCGCCCTTGATGAGGCTGACCTTCATGTGCACCCAGCCCGCCATCTCGATGGCGCCGCAGAAGGTGATCTCGCCATCGCCCTGGCTGAAGTGCAGGTCGCCCACGCTCAGGCCGGCGCCATCCACATAGACGGGGAAGAACACCTTGGCGCCGCGCGAGAGGTCCTTGATGTCGCAGTTGCCGCCATGCTCGCGCGGCGGCACGGTGCGCGCGCCTTCGGCGGCGGCCTTGTCGCGGGTCTCGCCGCGCATCTGGCCCATGTGGGCCGTGCCGGCCGACGGCGGGTTGGCCAGTCCGGGCACGCGCTCGGGATCGGTGGCGATCAGGGCGCGCTCGCGCTCGTTCCACATCTCCAGCATGGGCCGGTCAGGCAGGCAGCCGATGAGGCCGGGATGGATGAGGCCGGGGAAGTTCACGCCTGGTATGTGGCGCGAGCTGGTGAACATGCCCTTGAAGTCCCAGATCGATTTCTGGGCCGAGGGGAAGTGGTCGGTCAGGAAGCCGCCGCCATTGTTTTTGGAGAAGAAGCCGTTGAAGCCCCAGAGGCTGTCGGGCTTGGCGCCGATGTCCAGCAGGTCCACCACCAGCAGGTCGCCGGGCTGGGCGCCCTTCACGCCCACGGGGCCGGACAGGTAGTGCACCGTGGTCAGGTCGATGTCGCGCACATCGTCGGCGCTGTCGTTGTTCTTGATGAAGCCGCCGGTCCAGTCGTAGGTCTCCAGGATGAAGTCGTCGCCGGGCTGGACCCAGCAGGCCATGGGAATGTCCGGGTGCCAGCGGTTGTGGACCCTTTCGTTGTCGGTGGGCGGGCGGTTCAGGTCAACCTTGATCAGCGTATCCGTCATGTGCAAAAACCTCCTGGGTGGGTGGGGATCGACAGCGGAGAACGGGCCGGGGTGCGGCGCGCCATTGCCGGCCTTCCTGTGGCGCCACGCTGTGCCAAAGCGGCGGCGCGCCCTCGGTGCGCCGGCAGGCGGCGCAGGGCGGGTATGAAGAAAAGGCCGGGAATGCATAAACACCATAGCAGCCGTGCCCGCCGGCCCGCCTAGGCAGCAACCCTGGGTTGACAGCCGGGCGCCGGCACTGGTGAAGCCACCCTTCCAGATTGGCGAATTGAAGCGGCCCCGCGATGCGGGCATGCTGGCGGACAGCCGCTGCGCCCGCGTGCCGGGTGCAGCGCCAAGAACACCGAGAACGGAGACACCGCCCATGCACCTGAGCGCACAGACCCACTACCAGGCCGAACTCGATGCCGGCCGCTTCTGCATACAGCAGTGCCCGCAATGCACGCGCCATGTCTTCACCCCGCGCGAGCTGTGCCCGCACTGCGGCGCCAGCCCGCTGCGCTGGGTGCGCGCCAGCGGCCAGGGCACGGTCTACTCCACCAGCACCGTCGCACGCAAGAGCGATGCCGGTGGCGACTACAACGTGGCCCTGATCGACCTGGACGAAGGCGTGCGCATGATGGGCCGCGTCGAAAGCATTGCGCCGGCCGACGTGCGCATAGGCCAGCGCGTGAGCGCCCATGTGGCGAGCAAGGACGGACGCGGCCTGGTGCTGTTCCAGCCCGCGCTCGGACAGGCGGCACAGGGATCGCAGGGAGGTGCAGCATGAGTACCCGCATCCCCCAATCCACCCTGGACGCCGCCGCCGTGAACCGCCCGCTGCGCGGGCGCGTGGCCATTGCCGGCGCCGCCACCTATGGCTGTGGCGAGGCACCCGGCATGGACGACATGACCCTGCTGGTGCGTGCCGCCCATGCGGCCGTGGCCGATGCGGGCCTGACCATGCAGGACATCGACGGCCTGGCCACCTGCAGCGTCAACGCCAGCATGTGGACCATGCCGGTGATCGAGCACCTGGGCATCAACCCGACCTATGTGGACGGCACGATGATCGGCGGCAGCAGCTTCATCGCCCACCTGCTGCCCGCCATCCGCGCGCTGGAGGCCGGCCAGTGCAAGGCCGTGCTGGTGTGCTACGGCAGCGCCCAGCGCTCGGCCACCTTCGGCCGCAAGGAAGGCCAGGCGGCGCGGCGTTTCCTGGACCCGCAGCCCTACGAGTTCCCCTACGAGCCCGTGCTGCCCGTGACCGCCTATGCGCTGGCGGCCGCGCGCCACATGCACGAGTTCGGCACCACGCGCGAGCAACTGGCCGAGGTGGCCGTGGCCGCACGTGCCTGGGCCCAGCTCAACCCCGAAGCCTTCATGCGCGACCCGCTGACCATCGAGGACGTGCTCTCGGCCCGCCCCATCGCCAGCCCCTTGAGCGTGCGCGACTGCTGCCTGGTGACGGACGGCGCGGGCGCCATCGTGCTGGTGCGCGGCGAGCGCGCCCGCGACCTGCCGCGCCCCCCCGTCTACGTGCTGGGCAATGCCACGGCCATCTGGAACCGCCAGATCTCCTGCATGCCCGACCTGACCACCACGGCCGCCGCGCAGTCCGGCGCCCAGGCCTTTGCCATGGCGGGGCTCACCGCTGCCGACATGGACATGGCCCAGGTCTACGACGCCTTCACCATCAACACCCTGCTGTTCCTGGAGGACCTGGGCTTTTGCGCCAAGGGCGAGGGCGGTGCCTTCGTGTCCAAGGGCGGCATCGCGCCCGGCGGACGGCTGGCCGTCAACACCAACGGCGGCGGCCTGTCCTGCGTGCACCCGGGCATGTACGGCATCTTTGCGCTGATCGAGGCCGTGCGCCAGCTGCGCGGCGAGGCCGGCCAGCGCCAGCTGGGACGCCACCGCACGGCCGTGGTCCATGGCAATGGCGGCACGTTATCCAGCCAATCCACGGCGGTGCTGGGAACCGCCGAAACCCTCTGAACCGCACAGGAAGCACACCGCAATGATCCGCGACCAAGAAACCCTCGAAGCCCTGCTGGACAGCGTGCGCCGATTTGTGCGCGAGCGCCTGGTGCCCGCCGAGAACGAAGTGGCCGAGACCGACGAGATTCCCGAGTCCATCGTGCAGGAGATGCGCAACCTGGGCCTGTTCGGCATGACCATCCCCGAGCAGTTCGGCGGGCTGGAGCTGACCATGGAGGAAGAGGTGCGCGTGCTCTTCGAGCTGTGCCAGACCGCGCCGGCCTTCCGCTCGGTGATCGGCACGACCGTGGGCATAGGCTCGCAGGGCATCCTCATCGACGGCACGCCCGAGCAGCAGGCGGCCTGGCTGCCCAAGCTGGCCACGGGCGAGATCATGGCCTCGTTCGCGCTGACCGAGCCCGAGGCGGGCTCGGACGCGGCCTCGCTGCGCACCACCGCCATCAGGGACGGGGACCACTACGTGGTCAACGGCAACAAGCGCTTCATCACCAATGCGCCGCATGCGGGCATGTTCACGCTGATGGCGCGCACCGACCCGGCCAACAAGGGCGCGGGCGGCGTCTCGGCCTTCATCGTGGATGCGGAGTCGCCGGGCATCAGCTTCGGCAAGAACGACGTGAAGATGGGCCAGAAGGGCGCGCACACCTGCGACGTGTTCTTCGACAACGTGCGCGTGCCGGCGGCCAACCTCATCGGCCTGAAGGAAGGCCAGGGCTTCAAGACCGCCATGAAGGTGCTGGACAAGGGCCGCATCCACATCGCGGCCGTGAGCGTGGGCGTGGCTCAGCGCATCCTGCGCGACGCGCTGAACTATGCGCTGGAGCGCAAGCAGTTCGGCCAGCCCATCTGCGAGTTCCAGCTGGTGCAGGCCATGCTGGCCGACAGCCAGGCCGAGCTGTATGCGGCCGAGTGCATGGTGATCGACGCGGCGCGCCGCCGCGACGAGGGCCGCAACGTCTCCACCGAGGCCTCGTGCTGCAAGATGTTCGCCACCGAGATGGTGGGCCGCGTGGCCGACCGCGCCGTGCAGATCCTGGGCGGCTCGGGCTACCTGGCCGAGTTCGGCATCGAGCGCTTCTACCGCGACGTGCGGCTGTTCCGCCTGTACGAAGGCACGACCCAGATCCAGCAGGTCATCATCGCGCGCAACATGGTGCGCGAGGCGCGCGCCGCATGAGCCGCATGAGCGCACCGGCCCCCGACCGCAATGCCTTCATGCGGCTGATCGGCGCCTCGCAGGTGCCCGCGCCGCCCGGCAAGGTCCATGTGCGCCTGCCCCACATGCGCGAGGAACTACTCAACCAGCTGCCCGCCGCGCACGGCGGCGTGCTCATGACGCTGCTGGACTCCGTGATGTCGCGCGCCGCGGGCGAGCTGCCCGGTGCGCCATCGCAGACCGCCGTGACGGTGGAGATGAGCAGCCGCTTCCACCGTCCGGGCAAGGGCGCGCTGCTGGCCGAAGGCTGGGTGGTGCATGCCAGCCGCAGCCTGTGCAGCTGCGCGGCGCAGTTGCTCGATGAAGACGGAAAGCTGGTGGCCACGGCCACCGGCACTTTCAAGTACTGGCTGGCACCGACGGTATGAACACCCCCTGAGCGGCTACGCCGCTTCCCCCTCTCTCGCTTCGCGGGAGGGGGACGACGCCCTCGCTGCGGGGCGGCCCTTGCTCGGCGTCTCGCGCTTGGAACACGCCAGTTGCGTAGGCCGTGCGCAAGCACTGAATAGTTGAGTCCAAGCTACTCCAGCGTGAGCCGGCCCTGTGCGTCGGCCACCAGCAGCTCCACCAGCTCCTGGGCGAAGGACGGCAGGGCCTCCAGGCTGCGCACGCAGATCTGCATCTCGCGCACCGACCAGGCATCGGACAGCGGCACGATGGCGATGTCCATGGAATGCGCATGGCGGCTGGCGGCCGATTCGGGCAGCACGCCCACGCCCACGCCGGACTCGATCATGCGGCAGGCCGTCTCGAAGTTGCCCACCTGGATGCGCTGCTTGATGGGCCGGTGCAGCTGGTCGCTGGCCTGGCGCAGGAAGGCATGGATGGCGCTGGATTCGTGCAGGCCCACATGGTCCAGGTCCAGCGTGTCGGCAAAGGCCATCTGCATCTCGCCATCGAGCGCATGGCCGCGCGGCACGACCAGCACCAGGCGGTCGCGGCGGTAGGGCAGGGTCTCCAGGTTCTCGGTGCGCACCAGGCCGGCGACGATGCCGATGTCGGTCTGCCCCTCGGTCACGGCGCGCACGATGTCATGCGACAGGCGCTCGCGCAGGTCGATGTTCACGTCGGGATTGCGGCGCAGGTAATGGCGCAGCACGGGCGGCAGGAACTCGCCCAGCGAGGTGGTGTTGGCAAACACCCGCACATGGCCCTTGATGCCGCGCACGTACTCCTGCATGTCGCCGCGCAGGTGCTCGATCTGGCCCAGCACCATGCGCGCATGGGTGACGAAGGCCTGGCCCGGCGGCGTCAGCGTCACGCCCTGGCTGGTGCGGTACAGCAGCTTGGTGCCGATGCTCTCCTCCAGGTTCTTGATGCGGGTGCTGGCCGCCGGCAGGGAGATGAAGGAAAGTTCCGCGCCACGCGTCATGCTGTTGGCGTCGGCGATGTGCACCATAAGGCGCAGATCCACAAGATCGAAATGCATGGCCATCCGGCATTGTAGAAAGCCGCAGGCTCCGGCACTGAGCCGCGCGCGTCAGTACAAACCGCAGTGCCGGCCCGTGCGCGAACGCGCGCTTTCACAAATGCGAAGCCGCAGCAGGCCCGCGCGCCGTAGCATGGGCCCATCTGCCCGGGATAGCCGCCTCAGCCCATGAACCACACAGAAACCCCCTCCCCCAGCCCCATCCACAACACGGCCACCCAGACCGCAGGAGCGCTGGGCCATCTGCGCGTGCTCGACCTCTCGCGCGTGCTGGCCGGCCCCTGGTGCACCCAGAACCTGGCCGACATGGGGGCCGACGTGATCAAGATCGAAAAGCCCGGCGAGGGCGACGACACGCGCCACTGGGGCCCGCCCTTCTTTCCCGATGCGCAAGGCAATCCCTCGGACAACGCCGTGTACTTCGCGGCCTGCAACCGCAACAAGCGATCGGTCACCGTGGACATGGCCACGGCCGAGGGCCAGCAGCTGATCCGCGAGCTGGCCATGCAAAGCGATGTGGTGGTGGAGAACTTCAAGACCGGAGGCCTCAAGCGCTACGGCCTGGACTACGCCTCGCTGAGCGCGCTGAACCCGCGCCTGATCTATTGCTCGGTCACGGGCTTCGGCCAGACCGGGCCCTATGCGCCGCGCGCCGGCTACGACCTGCTGGTGCAGGCCATGAGCGGCCTCATGAGCATCACGGGCCGCACCGACAGCGAGCCCGGCGGCGGCCCGCTGCGCGTGGGCGTGGCCGTGATCGACCTGTTCACCGGCATGTATGCGACCACGGCCATCCTGGGCGCCGTGGAGGCGCGCCACCACACGGGGCGGGGCCAGCACATCGACATGGCCTTGCTGGACGTGGCCATGGCCGTGCTGGCCAACCAGGGCGCGGGCTTCCTGAACACCGGCCATGTGCCGGGCCGCCAGGGCAACACCCACCCCAGCGTCGTGCCCTACCAGGACTTCCCCACGGCCGACGGCCGCATGCTGCTGGCCATAGGCAACGACGGCCAGTTCGCGCGCTTTTGCGGGGCGGCCGGCGTGGACTGGGCGCGCGACGAGCGCTTTGCCACCAATGCCGGCCGCGTCATCCACCGCGACGCGCTGATCCCGCTGATGGCCGAACTCACGCGCGGCCGGCCCACGGCCGAGTGGATCGCGCTGCTGGAGGACAAGGCCGTGCCCTGCGGCCCCATCAACCACATCGGCCAGGCCTTCGACGATGCACAGGTGCGCGCGCGCGGCCTGCGCGTGGAGCAGGAGCGCTATCCGGGCGCCACGCCGCCTGCGGGCGAGACCATCAACCGCGTGGTGACCACGGCCAGCCCGCTGCGCCTGTCGGACACGCCCACCACGCTGCGCCATGCGCCGCCCGCCCTGGGCCAGCACACGGACGAGGTGCTGCGCGAGCGCCTGGGCCTGGATGCGCAGCAGCTGCAGGCCCTGCGCGGCAAGGGCGTGGTCTGAGCGACTGGCGACAGACGCCGGTCGCCTTGATGCGCTGAAGTTTCCGATGCCTTGAAGCCGGCCACCCGCGGACGCGGATGGCTGGGCTGCGGGCCTGCAAACGGCTTTTAGGACACGTCCTATCCAAAATCAGATGGCGGGCATCCTCATCCTCAGACGGTGCGGAAATAATTCCCACCACAGATGCAGATAGCCACTTTCTCCCTGTCCGAAGTCCCTAGGACAACTACCCGCAATGCCCGCCCCCAGCGCGCGGCAGCCGCCGCCGAACGCCTGGCTGCAGCGGGTATCCGCGTGCCAAACGGTGCAGGCGGACGGTTCGAAATCCTCTGCATCTTCCCCGCTGCTGCGGCATGCCCGCGAAGCGCCCGCCGCAGCGCAGGCGCACGGACAGGGCCTGCGCCATGAGGCCCCGCATCAAGGGCCGCATCTGCCGGACCTCGGGCTGGTTCCCACCCTGAGCGGGCACTGCGGCCCTCGTTTTCTCTTTCGCTGATACCCGTTCCACCTTGCTCTGCACGGCAGGCAAGGTGCGCCCTGCTGCACGCCTTTTTTCCCCCTTGCCGTTCAAGGGACACGCCTACAGGACTTCGCCATGCAAGCCTTTCGCAATCTCAAGATCTCCTCCAAGCTGCTGCTGGCCTTCGTGGCCGTCCTGGCGCTGACCACCTTCGTGGGCCTCTATGCCGTGCTGCAGCTCAGCCGGATCAACCAGGCGTCCATCGATATCGCCACGCGCTGGATGCCTTCATCACGCATGTTGCTCGACATCCGCGCCACCACGGCCCGCTACCGCGTCAACGAGCTGCAGTACCTGATATCCACCAGCGAGCAGGACATCGGTGCCTTCGACAGGATCATGGGCGAGCTGTGGAAGAAGACCCAGACCAGCTACGACAACTACGCCAGCTTCATCAGTTCCGCGCCGGAGAAGGCCGCCTACGACGAACTGGGCCGGCTGCGCAACGAGTACGCCAAGGAGCACGCCATGGTCATGGCCCTGGCGCGCAATGGCCGCAAGGACGAAGCCCTGGTGCTGGCCCAGGGCGAATCGCTGGAGCTGAGCCGACGCCTGTATGACCAGATCGACCGCATGGTGCAGATCGACCACGAAGGCGGACAGCAGGCCAACGACCACGCCAATGCCCTCTACCGCAGCGCACGCATCTGGGTGGTCGGCCTGCTGGGAGCCAGCATTTTGCTGGGGCTGGCCCTGGCGCTCACGCTGGCGCGCATCGTGGCGCGTCCGCTGAACGAGGCCCTGGGCGTGGCCCAGGCCGTGGCCGAAGGCGACCTGACGCGCCGCATCCAGGCCACCACCACCGACGAGACAGGCCAGCTGCTGCACGCACTGCACCGCATGGACCAGAGCCTCATCCACATCGTCCGGCAGGTGCGCAGTGGCACGGACTCGATCGCCACGGCCTCCAGCCAGATCGCCTCGGGCAACAACGATCTTTCGGTGCGCACCGAGCACCAGGCCAGCTCGCTGGAAGAAACCGCTGCCTCCATGGAGCAGCTCACCGTCACGGTGCGTCAGAACACCGACAACGCGCGCCAGGCCAACCAGCTGGCGGCCTCGGCCTCGGCCGTCGCCCAGCAAGGCGGCGAGGTGGTCTCCCAGGTGGTGGACACCATGGGCGCCATCCATGCCTCCTCGCGCAAGATCGCCGACATCATCGGCGTGATCGACGCCATCGCCTTTCAGACCAACATCCTCGCGCTCAACGCGGCCGTGGAAGCCGCGCGTGCGGGCGAGCAGGGCCGGGGCTTTGCCGTCGTTGCGGCCGAAGTGCGCGCCCTGGCGCGGCGCTGCGCCGATGCGGCCAAGGAGATCAAGCTGCTCATCGAGGACTCCAACGGCAAGGTCAGCACCGGATCGGCCCTGGTGGCGCAGGCCGGGCAGACCATGCAGAACATCGTCAGCAGCGTGCGCAACGTGACCGACATCATGGGAGAGATCACGGCCGCCAGCGTCGAGCAGACGGCGGGCCTGGAGCAGATCAACCAGGCCATCTCGCAGATGGACCAGGTCACCCAGCAGAACGCCGCCCTGGTCGAGGAAGCCGCCGCCGCCGCCCAGTCCCTGCAGGAGCAGGCCTATGGCCTGCAGCAGGCCGTGAGCGTCTTCAAGCTGGAGCAAGGCCTGGAACTCACCGCCCTGCCCGCAACCCCTCAGCCCATGCCGGCTCCAGGCCTGGCCAGGATCACCAGCGCTGCCCAGTCAGGCCGCTGGGAAGCGCATTGATCAGAAGGAATGGGCCATGCCCACGCCGAAGGCCGTGCGCGAGCTCTGGTTCTCGTAGCGCTGGTGTCCCAGGCTGGTGTAGAGCATGGTGCGCTTGGACAGCGCGTACTCGGCGCCCAGCGACAGCATGTTGTTGGTATCGCGGTCCAGGCGCTGGCGTGCATAGCTGGCCTTGAGCGTGGTCGCCCCGATGCCGTAGGTGGCGCCCAGCGAGACCATGCGCGACTTGTCGGGCCCCGTGCCGGGCGTGCCCGACTTGCTGCGGTCATAGGCCAGCATCACCGCTGCCGTGCCGATGCGGTACTTGCCGCCCATGTACAGGTCGGTGTCGCCGCTGCCGTTGCGCTCGTGCGCCAGCATGGCCGCCACCGCGCCCTGGTCGTAGTTGACCGACACCGAGCGCGCACGGCCCTGGCGGCCCGGCGCCTCGGTGCGCTCGGGAGAGGCGCTCAGGTGCAGCGAAAAGCCGCCGAACTTGGGCGAGTCGTAGAACACGCCGTTGGACATGCGGCCGTACTCGGGCGAGCCGTTGTTGCTGGCGCGGTCGGTCGGCGTCAGGTAGTGGGCCATGTGCCAGGCCGGCGAGGCGATGCGGTTGAAGTTGCCCCAGGGATCGAACTGCCACTCCTGGCTCCACATGGCGCTGAGCGCGCGGCCCAGGCGCAGATGGCCCCAGCTGCCCTGCAGGCCCACGGTGGACTCGTCATGCCAGAAGGGCTTCTTCGGATAGTCCTCGGTCAGGCCCGTGTCCAGGTCGAAGCGCGTGCTCAGCCGGAAGGTGGCCTTCAGGCCACCGCCCAGGTCCTCGAAACCGGCAATCGCCAGGTTGCTGCGCTGAATCGTGCCCAGCTTGCTGGTCTTGTCGAAATCCCGGAACACGCCAGCGTCGAGATAACCGCTGATGGTGACGTTGGAGCCTGTGGCAGATGACTGGGCAGCCACCGGCAGGGCAGCCGCAACGGCGAGAGAAGCAAGGGTCAAGCGGGAGGTACAACGCATCCTGAACGGGTTCCTGGAAATGAAAGATGGCACAACACCGGCGCGGCCCGGGGGCATGCGCAAACGGCGACGGGGGTTGCCACGACAGAGGTGGCTGGAAGGTGCGCGGCGGGCTGGTGGCTTGCAGCGACTTGGAGGCAGCCAGGATGCAGATCGCAGCATGATCGCTGCACATTCATTGCACATCCCGGCCAAAGACGTCATCCGCGCAGATGGCGAACGACAGCCGGCATTATGAAAGCTGGGGCCGGCGATGACCACGCCACCGTCAGGCCCGGTCAGTTTCGTAGCGTGGCGGCCCCGGGCCGGGGCCAGGTCGTCAGCGGCTGCGCTCGGTACGCGACACGTCCCAGAGACGGTTCATCTCGCTGCAAAAAGGCTGGGCGCAGGGCGCGCGGCCCTCGTACTGGCAGCCTTCGGTGGTGCAGAAATGCGACTGGTGCTCGAAGGCGCGGCGCTCGCGCGGCAAGGCGCCCGAGGCCTGGGCCGCCGCCATGTGCAGCCAGGGATCGTTGCGCTGCTGCAGCATCTGCTGCACCTCCTGCGCAAGCGCAGGCGAAAGCGAAGCCACCGAGGCCAGGCCGGCCGGCGACGCCATGGCGCCGCCCGGCTGGCGCAGCGGCTGCAGCTCCAGCAGCAGCAGGGCGCTGGTGCGCAGCGCATCGGCGCCACGCGGCTGCACCACCACGGCCACCGGCCCCGAGGCCAGGGACTGCAGCGAGGCATCCAATGGCAGGCGCAGGCCCGGCTCCGCGGCCTGCGCGCCCGCCAAGGGCAGCGCAGCGCCCGCAGGCAGTGCCGCCGCCGTGAAAGGGGCCGCACCCGGCGCGGAAGCCGATGCGGCCGCCAGCGCCATGGCCGCGCCCTGCGCCTGGGCCCAGGCCTGGGGCACCTGCAGGCTCAGCGTGAAGCCACGCTCGCCCTGGGGCGTCAGCAGCGTGCCCTGCTGCACCCACCAGCTTTGCAGCGCGGGCAGGGTCTGGGTGGCGCCGCCTGCAACACCTCCAGGCGCGCTGGCACCGGCCTGCGGCGCCAGCCCCGATCCGGCCAGCAGCGCATCCACCACCTTGGCCTTGGCGGTTGCCACGGCCAGCGTCACTGCGGCAGCAGCGGGCTGCAGGGAGGCTGCGGCCTGCAATGCAGGCGAGGAAGATGCCGCCTGCGGCGCGGTGCCGGCCTGGGCAGAGGCTGATGTCCCCGTCTGCGGACTCTGGGATGGCTGCGCTTGCCCTCCGGCCGCCGCTGCACCAGCTGTCGTGCCGGCGGCCAGCGCCTGCAGCAACGCGGCCGATCCGGGCTGGGCCGCGAGCAACTGCAGGGCCTGGCCCTGCTGGGTACCTACCTGGGCCAGCAAGGCCTCCAGCAGCCGGCCCAGCGCCTCGGACACGCCGCTGGCCGGCCACTGCGGCGCGGGCGCGCCAGGGCTGGACTGGACTTGGCGCGCCAGCTGGGCCACCAATTGCTCGAAGGCCTGCAGGCGCAGGCTTTGCAGCATCTCGGGCGACCAGCGCACGGCCGTGGCCGCTGGCGGCGTGACGGGAATGGAGGGTGAGGCGGGTGACGCGGGCGAAGCCGGCGCCACCGCAGCGGACGGAGCCTGTGGCCCCACCGGCGCGCCAGCGGCCGGGACGGGCACAGGCGCTGCCACTGGCAGCGGCAGCCCTGCGGCTGGGGACGGGACGGGCGGCAGCGGCGAACTCATGTCAGAGGCTCCGCCCGGGCCATCAGGCCGATTCCGGGTAGAACAGGCGGCGCGTGGGCGTGCTGCCCACGGCCTTGGCGATGGCGCCGATGTGGTCCGGCGTGGTGCCGCAGCAGCCGCCCACGATGTTGACCAGGCCCTCGGACGCGAATTCGTGCACCAGGCGGCTGGTGACCTCGGGCGTCTCGTCGAAGCCCGTGTCGCTCATGGGATTGGGCAGGCCGGCGTTGGGGTAGCAGCTGATGAAGGTCTCGGGCGCGGCCTTGTTCAGTTCCTGGACGTAGGGGCGCATCAGCGCCGCGCCCAGCGCGCAGTTCAGGCCGATGGACAGCGGGTTGGCATGGCGCACGCTGTGCCAGAAGGCCGTCACCGTCTGCCCGGACAGGATGCGGCCCGAGGCATCGGTCACCGTGCCGCTGATCATGATGGGCAGGCATTCGCCGCTTTGCTCGAAGGCCTCGTCCACCGCGAACAGCGCGGCCTTGGCGTTGAGCGTGTCGAAGATGGTCTCGACCAGGATGACGTCGGAGCCGCCCTCGATCAGCGCCAGCGTCTGCTCCAGGTAGGCCTGGCGCAGCTGCTCGAAATTCACGTTGCGCGCGCCCGGATCGTTCACGTCGGGGCTGATGCTGGCCGTCTTGGGCGTGGGGCCCAGGGCACCGGCCACGTAGCGCGGATGGCCGGGCGTGCTGTACTTGTCGCAGGCCGCGCGGGCCAGCTGGGCGCTCTTGAGATTCATCTCGCGCGCCAGATCGGCCATGTGGTAGTCGTCCTGCGCAATGGTGGTCGCGCCGAAGGTATTGGTCTCGATCAGGTCGGCGCCGGCGGCCAGGTACTTCTCATGGATGTCGCGGATCACGTCGGGGCGGGTGAGCGACAGCAGCTCGTTGTTGCCCTTGACGTCATGCGCGAAGTCCTTGAAGCGGTCGCCCACGCTGCCGGGGCCCGTGTAGCCCTGGCCCCGGTACTGGGCCTCCCCCAGCTTGAAGCGCTGGATCATGGTGCCCATGGCGCCGTCAAGAATGACGAGGCGCTTGGCAAGGATGGCGGGAAGCTCTTTGGCGCGGGTGTACTGGGGCAGGCTCATGGGCAGCGATTGTAGGAACTCCGGGGCGGCCGTGCCGGGCACGAGGATTCCCCCAGAAAAACGGCCTGCGCCCCAAACAAGAGGCGCGACCTATGAAACTAGCGCACCCCCACGCCAGAGACACCGAGGAAGGGCCTATGCCGGCCGCGCCGCCCCGCACCGAGGGTGTCGTCCCCCTCCCGCGTAGCGAGAGAGGGGGAAGCGGCGCAGCCGCTCAGGGGGTGCTAACCATTTCAGGTGCAGACAGAGACGACTTGGGCCGGCTGGCGGCTCAGGCTCACATACACATGGCCCACGCCGCTGTCGAAATATGCGGCCTCGTGGCGGCCCAGCTCCACCGATTCGCCGTTCTCGAACAGGATGCGCACCCGGCCCGAGAGCACCATCACGAATTCCTGGCCCGCATGGCGGATGGTCTCCGAGAATTCCCCGGCCTCGCGCGCATTGATCACGGCCACCAGGGGCTGCATCTTCTTGCCCGGAAAGGCGCCGCACAGCACGCTGTAGAGGTACTGGTCGGTCTCGTAGCGCTGCACGTCCTCGAAGCAGTCCTTGACCACGGTGGGCGTGTCGCCGGCCGCCTGCTGGGCGTCACCGACCATGAACAGCCGTGTCATGTCGATGTCCAGCGCGTTGCCCAGCATGAGCACCTTCTCGTAACTCAGCGCGATCTGGCCGCGCTCGGCCTTGGAGATGGTGGACACGGCCAGCCCGCTGCTTTCGGCCACCTGCTGCAGCGTCAGGCCGCGCTCCTTGCGCGCCTTGCGCAGCTTGGCGCCCACTTCGTGCTTGCCCGCAGGCATGGCGGCGGCCGTGCGGGCGCCCGGCAGCACGGCGGCGAGGACCTGGTCCGGCGTGGGGAGAGTGCTGGACCTGGGGCTGGATCTGGTGCGGGGGCTGGGCATGAAGCGGGCGATCGGGGCTGGCGACCGCCCGATTCTAGGGTCAGGCCCGGCCGTCAGGCGCCGCGCAGGCCGGCCCCGGGCGTCTGCCTGCGGCCCATGCGCAGCCAGCCCACCAGCGCGCAGGCCATGAGGGCGAAGCCGATGTAGCCATAGACCGGGTAGACCATGCCCACCAGCGTGATGAAGCCCGCGAAGCTGCCGCCCAGGGCCAGCACGCCCGCCACGCCCGTGCCCCAGCGAAAACGCGGCGTGCCAGCCGGCAGGATGCGGGCCACGAAGGCATAGAGCATGCCCACGGCCGTGTTGAGGATCATGCCGAAGATGACCAGCGACATCAGGTGCCCCAGCCAGGGCGAGATCTGCGTGGCCAGCGACAGCATGGGCATGGACAGGCCGCCCAGCGTGTCCATGCGCCAGTACATCGCGGCCGCGATCATCAGCATCAGCAGGCCCAGCAGCAGCCCGCCCGCCACGCCGCCCCACAGCGCCACGCGGCGCGAGCTGGCCTGCCCGCCCATGATCACCAGGAAGGGCATGCCCGCCACCACGTTGTAGGAGACATAGAGCAGCGCCGCCACCAGCCAGTGGCCGGCGCCCCGGGGCTGGGTGGCGGCGGCGGCCTCCAGCGCGGCCATGTCGCCGTGGGGCGTCAGCAGCACGTAGCCGGCGACCACCACGGTCATGAACACCAGCAGCGGCGTGACGGCGCCGATGAAGGCGATCACCCGGCCCACGTCCAGGCAGACGATGAGCACCGTGGCGACGGTGGCCAGCACGCTGCCCCAGACCTCGGGCAGGCCCAGCCACTGGTGCAGCAGCGAGCCCGCGCCCGCCAGCATGACCACGGTGATGGCAAACAGGAAGAAGGTGATCAGCACATCGAACACCATGCCCACATGCCGGCCCAGAAGGGCCTGCACCACCTCCTTGTGCGAGCCGGCCTGCAGGCGCTGGCCCATGGTGGAGAACGCCATGGACAGGAAGACGAAGGCCAGGGCCGCCACCAGGCAGCCCGCCAGGCCGATGGCGCCAAAGCCCGCGAAGAACTGCAATATCTCCTGCCCCGAGGCGAAGCCCGCCCCGACGATGACGCCGACGAAGGCGCCGGCAATCCTGCTCACTTCCTTGAATGCACCCATGCCTGTCTCCTTGGATTGTTGTGTGTTGCGAGGGCTGAAAAGGTGAAAAAGCGATGACGGGTCAGGCCGCGAAGCGCGCCGGACTCAGCCGCAGGGCATCGACGCCCTGCGCCAGCAGCTCGGCGGGCAGCGGCTTGCGCATCAGCAGCGCGGCCGCGGCGGCCGAGGCGCCGGCTGCCGTCTGTATGCCGTAGCCGCCCTGCCCGGCCAGCCAGAAAAAGCCCTCGCGCTGCGCATCCCAGCCGATCACGAAGTCGTCGTCGGGCGCAAAGCTGCGCAGCCCGGCCCAGACATGGCGCGGCCGGCGTATGCGCAGGCGGGTCAGTGTCTCGATGCGGTCTATGCCCATGGCCACGTCCAGTTCCTCGGCCACCACGTCGTGCGGCGGCACGGGATCGGCATTGGCGGGCGAGCCCAGCAGCTGGCCCGCATCGGGCTTGAAGTAGAAGCTCTCGTCCACGCCGATCACGGCAGGCCAGCCGTGGATTTCCTCGCCCTCGGGTGCGGCAAAGGTGAAGGCCGAGCGGCGCCGGGGCTCGATGCCCAGCGGCCGCGCGCCGCACAGCCGGGCCACGGCATCGGCCCAGGCGCCTGCGGCATTGACCATGGCGCGGGCGCGGACCTGCGACCCGTCCTGCAGCACCAGGGTCCACAGGCCCTGTCCATCACCATCCACCTCACGCTCGGCGCCCGACAGTTCGGCGCCGCAGCGCAGCCGCGCACCGGCACGCGCCATGCCGCGCAGAAAGCCCTGGTGCAGTTCGGCCACGTCGATGTCCATGGCGTCCAGGTCATGCACGGCGCCCACGAGCAGGCTCTCCTGCAGGCAGGGCACCAGGGCGCAGGCCTGGCGCGCGTCGATGCGCTCGGCGCGCAGGCCGTCGCGGCGGTACATGGCCAGGGCCTCGTCCAGCTGGGGTTCCTGGCCGGCCGTTCCTATGTAGAGCACGCTGCGCGGCTGCAGCAGCGCGTGCTCGCAAAAACCTTCGGGCGGCGCGCTGTAGAAGCCACGGCTGGCGCGTGTCAGCGCGCGTATCTGCGCGGTGCCGTAGCTCTCCATGAACATGGCGGCCGAGCGGCCCGTGGCGTGGTATCCGGGCTGCGGCTCGCGTTCCAGCACCAGCACCGAGGCGCCCGCACCGGCCAGCCGCCAGGCCACGGAGGCACCGGCCATGCCGGCACCGATCACGGCGAAATCCAGAACCTGGCTTTCCATCATCCATCGCTCCATTTTTTTCCAATGAGAAAATTATCCGATAAGAAAAAAATGAGGCAAGCCCCTGGTCCTCGTGGTTTTCACCGGGGGCGCCGCACAAGAAAAAAGGGACGGCGCCTGGCCGTCCCTTGTGGCAATGCGCGCCGCACGCTCAGGCCGGCGGCAGCTTTCCGTCCCAGCCACCGGCCAGGGCCTGGTACAGCGCCACGGCGGCGCGCAGGCCGCGCGCACGGCTGTCGGCGGCCGCGTCCTGGGCCGCATACAGGTCGCGCTGCGCATCCAGCACTTCGTACAGGCCCACGCTGCCCAGCTGGTAGCGGCGCTGCGCCAGTTGCTCGGCACGCTGGCGCTGCTCGGCGGCCTGGGCCAGGTGGGCGTCTTCGCTGCGCGTGCGCTGCAGGCGCACCAGGGCGTTCTCCGTGTCCTCCAGCGCCAGCAGCACGGTCTGCTGGTACTGGGCCAGCGCAGCCTGGGCGCCGGCCTCGCTGGCCGCGATGCGCGCCCGCACGCGGCCCACGTCAAGAAAGGACCAGTCCACGCCCAGGAACACGCTGCTGCGGGCGCTGGCGCCCTCGAACAGCGCGCCGCCGTGCAATGCCGTGCTGCCCAGCAGGCCGCCCAGCGACAGGCGCGGGAACAGGTCGGCCGTGGCCACGCCGATGCGTGCCGTGGCCGCATGCAGCCGTGCCTCGGCCACAGCCACGTCCGGGCGCCGGCGCAGCAGGCCGGCCGGCGTGCCGGGGTCGATGGCCGGCGGCAGCTGCGGCAGGGCGGCAGGCGCATCCAGGGCGGCGATCAGCGCCTCGGGCACCTGGCCCGTGAGCACGGCCAGCCGGTGCTGCGCCATGGCGATCTGCGCCTGCAGCGCGGGAATGCGCGAGCGCGTGGCCTCCAGCTGGGCCTGGGCGCGCGCCAGGTCGAACTCGGTGCCGCTGCCGTGCGCCAGGCGCAGCTGCACCAGGCGCAGCGTGTCCTGCTGGTTGGCCGCATTGGCCTGCGCCAAGGCCAGGCGCTGCTGCCAGCCGCGCAGGTCGGCGTAGCTGCCCGCCACCTGGGCCGCAATGGCCACCTGCAGGGCCGCCAGGTCGGCCGCATCGGCGCGCAGGTCGGCATGCCGCGCCTCGATGCTGCGCCGCACGCGGCCGAACACGTCGATCTCCCAGCTGGCGGCCAATCCGGCGGTGTAGATGCGCTGGCTGCGCGGGCCATAGAAGGCCTCGCTCTCGCTGAGCTTTTGCTGCGTGGCCCGGCCCGACATCGTGACCGTGGGCAGCTGGTCGAAGCGGCTTTCGCGCAGCAGCGCCTGGGCACCGTCCAGCCGCGCCAGCGCCACCTGCAGGTCCTGGTTGTCGCCCAGCGCGCGCTCCACCAGCTGCGTCAGCTGCGGGTCCTGGAACTGGCGCCAGAAGGCGGCGTCAGGCTCGGCCTGGGGGGTGGCCGGTGCAGGCTCGGCCCGCGCGAACTGCGCTGCGGCCCGCGGCGCCGCAGGCGCCTTGAAGTCGGGGCCGACCGCGCAGCCGCCCACCAGGGCGGCGGATGCCAGTGCCAGCGCGTGGCGGCTCAGGGACTTGCGTATCTCAGGCATGTGGGGACTCCAGGGAGGCGGGCTGGGCAGGCCCGGTGGAATGCGCAGGCGCATGCCCCGTCAGCGCGCGGCCCGAAAGCCGGCGCAGCGTGACGTAGAACACCGGCGTGAGGAACAGGCCGAACAAGGTCACGCCCAGCATTCCCGAGAACACCGTCACGCCCGTGGCCGCGCGCACCTCGCTGCCCGCGCCGCCACCGATGAGCAGGGGCACGGCTCCGGCGATGAAGGCGATCGAGGTCATGACGATGGGCCGCAGCCGCAGGCGGCAGGCCTGCAGCGCGGCATCGACGATGCCCACGCCGCGCAGCTCCAGCTCGCGTGCGAATTCCACGATCAGGATGGCGTTCTTGCAGGCCAGCCCCATCAGCACCACCAGTCCTACCTGCACGAAGACGTTGTTGTCGCCCCCGGCCAGCCAGACGCCGAACAGCGCCGCGCAGATGCACACGGGCACGATGAGGATCACGGCCAGCGGCAGCGTCCAGCTTTCGTAGAGCGCGGCCAGCACCAGGAAGACCAGCATCACGGCAATGGCGAAGACCACGGCCGCGGCATTGCTCTGCTCCACCTGCTGGTAGCTCAGGTCGGTCCAGGCCAGCTCGATGCCGCGCGGCAGCGTGCGCTGCGCGATCTCCTGGAGCTTGGCCAGCACCTCGCCCGAGGACAGCACGCGCGGGTCGGAGTCGCCGATCAGATCGGCCGCCGGAAAGCCGTTGTAGCGCAGCACCGGGTCGGGGCCGAAGCTGGGCACCACGGTGACCATGGAGCCTATGGGCACCATCTCGCCGCGTGCATTGCGCGTGCGCAGACTGGCGATGTCCTCCACGGTCTGGCGGTGGTCCGCGTCGGCCTGCAGCATCACGCGCCAGACGCGGCCGAAGGCGTTGAAGTCGTTGACGTAGACCGATCCCAGGTAGGCCTGCAGCGTCTGAAACAGGTCGGTCAGCGCCACGCCCTGGGCCTTGGCCTTGGTGCGGTCCACCTTGACTTCCAGCTGCGGGATGTTGGACTGGTAGCTGCTGACCGGGTAGGTCATGCCCGGTGTTTTGGCGATCTCGGCCTGGAAGGCCTGCAGCGCCTGCTGCAACGCCGCGTAGCCCAGGCCCGCGCGGTCCTGCAGGAACAGCGAGTAGCCCGAGCCGTTGCCCAGGCCCTGGATGGGCGGGGGCATCAGCGCATAGGCGAAGCCGCCCTCGATCTGCGAGAACTTGGCGCCCAGCTCGGCATTGATGGCCTCGGCGCTGCGCGTGCGCTCGCCGAAGGGCTTGAGCATGATGTAGGCGCTGGTCAGGTTGGGCGTGGTCGTGGACTGCAGCGCGTTGAAGCCCGCGAAGGCGGCGACCATGTCCACGCCTTCCACGCTTTTGGCGGCATCGACCATCTGGCGCGTGACCGCATCCGTGCGGTTCAGCGAAGCCCCCTCGGGCAGCTTGGCGCCGCCGAACAGGTACAGCTTGTCCTGCAGCGGGATGAAGCCGCCCGGCACGGCCTGGAACAGCACGGCCGTGCCCGCCAGCAGCGCCGCATAGACCGCGAACACCAGGCCCCGGCGGCGCAGCGAATGCCCCACCGAGTTCTGGTAGCCGTGGGCGCTGCGGTCGAAGAAGCGGTTGAAGGGCCGGAAGAGCCAGCCCAGGCTGCGGTCCAGCCCGCGCGCCAGCGGATCGCGCGGCGCGCCGCGCGGCTGCAGCAGCTTGGCCGCCAGCGCGGGTGACAGCGTCAGCGAGTTGATGGCCGAGATCACCGTGGAGATGGCAATCGTCACGGCGAACTGCTTGTAGAACTGACCCGTCACGCCGCTGAGAAAGGCCATGGGCACGAAGACCGCGCACAACACGAGGGCGATGGCGATGATGGGGCCCGAGACCTCCTTCATCGCCAGGTGGGCCGCCTCCAGGGGCGTGTGCCCTTCCTCGATGTAGCGCTCCACGTTCTCCACCACGACGATGGCGTCGTCCACCACGATGCCGATGGCCAGCACCAGGCCGAACAGGGTCAGCGTGTTGATGGAGTAGCCCAGCAGGTACAGCCCCGCGAAGGTGCCGACGATGGACACGGGCACGGCCAGCAGCGGAATGATGGAGGCGCGCCAGGTCTGCAGGAAGACGATGACCACCAGCACCACGAGGATGACGGCCTCGATCAGCGTGCTCTGCACCGCCTTGATGGAGTCGCGCACGAAGACCGTGGGGTCCCAGACCGTCTCGAAGGCCACGCCCTCGGGCAGGTCCTGCGAGAGCTTGTCCATGGCCGCGTAGACCTGCTCGGCCACGCCCAGCGCATTGGCGCCGGGCGACAGGAAGATGCCCACGGCCGCCATGTTCTTCTTGTCGCTCCACGAGCGCAGCGTGTAGTCGCTGGCGCCCAGCTCGATGCGCGCCACGTCGGCCAGGCGCACGACCTGGCCGTCCGCGCCGCCCTTGAGCACGATGCTGCCGAATTCCTCGGGCGTCTTCAGCCGCCCGCGCACGTTGATGGACAGCAGCTTGTCCGCGCTCTGCGGACTGGGCTGCGCGCCCAATTGCCCGGCCGAGACCTGGATGTTCTGCTCGCGGATGGCGGCAATCACCTCGGGCGCCGTGAGCTGGCGCGCGGCCACCTTGTCCGGGTCCAGCCACACGCGCATGGCGTAGTCGCCCGCGCCGTAGATGCCCACGTCGCCAATGCCCGGAATGCGTGCCAGCACGTCCTTGATCTTGAGCGTGACGTAGTTGCGCAGGTACAGCGCGTCATGCTGGCCGTCCTGGGAGACCAGGCCCACGTACATCAGCGGCGTGGACGACTGCTTTTGCGTGGTCACGCCGAACTGGCGCACCTCCTCGGGCAGACGGCTCTGGGCCTGGCTGACGCGGTTTTGCACGCGCACGGCGGCCGTGTCGGGATCGACGTCAGGGCGGAAGGTGGAGACCACCTGCAGGCTGCCGTCGGACGCCGCGACCGACTTCATGTACATCAGGCCTTCGACGCCGTTGATGGCCTCCTCCAGCGGCACGGCCACCGACTCGGCGACCTCCTTGGGATTGGCGCCCGGATAGGTGGCGCGCACCACCACGCTGGGCGGCACGACCTCGGGATACTCGCCCACGGGCAGCTGCGGAATCGCGACCAGCCCCACGGCGAACAGGATGATGGAGAGCACGACCGCGAAGATCGGCCGGTCTATGAAGAATTTGGAGAAGTCCATGGTGCTTCCCGGTTCACTGCGCGGCCACGGCCGGCGCCTTGGCCACCGCCGCCTGCCCGTCGCCGGGCGCAGGCTTGGGGCTGATGGGCATGCCGGGGTAGTAGATGCGCTGCAGGCCGCCGACCACCAGCCTGTCGCCCGCCGCCAGCCCCTTGTCCACCACGCGCCGGCCATCGACCATGCGGCCCAGCTCCAGGTCACGGCGCTCGGCCTTGTTGCCCTCGCCCACCACATAGACGTACTTGCGGTCCTGGTCGGTGAGCACGGCCTTGTCGTCGATCAGCAGCGTCTGCCGCTCGCCGCCCGCGCCCTGCGCGTCTTGCAGTTGCACGCGCGCGAACAGGCCCGGCGTCAGCAGGCGGTCGGGATTGGGCAGGCGGGCGCGCATGCGCACCGTGCCCGTGCCCGCGTTGAGCTGGTTGTCGGTGAAGTCCAGACTGCCCGCATGCGGAAAGCCTTCGTCGCCAGCCAGCCCCACACGCACGGGCCGCTGCACGCCGGGCCGCCCCTTGGTGTCCTTGGCGGCCTGCTGCTGCCGCAGGAAGCTGTGCTCGTCCGCATCGAAGTAGACATACACCGGGTCCTGCGAAACCACGGTGGTCAGCACGCTCTGGTCGGCCTGGGCCAGGTTGCCCACGGTGAGCAGGGCGCGGCCCGCGCGGCCGGAGACCGGCGCGCGCACCTCGGTGAAATCCAGGTTGAGCCGGGCTGCCGCCAGCGCGGCCTCGGCGGCGCGCACCTGGGCGGCGCTCTGGGCCAGGGCGCCGGCGCGCGTATCGGCCTCCTCGCGCGAGACGGCATGCTCGGCCACCAGCTGGCGGGCGCGCTGGTCCTGGGTGCGGGCCAGCGCGGCGCCTGCGCGCGTGCGCTCCAGCTCGGCCTCGGCGCTGGCCAGGGCGGCGCGGTAGGGCCGCTGGTCGATCACGAACAGCAGCTGGCCCTTCTTCACCTCCTGCCCCTCGCTGAAGGCAATGCGCTCGATATAGCCCGACACGCGCGGGCGCAGTTGGACCGACTCCACGGCATCGATGCGGCCGTTGAACTCGTCCCAGACACGCACGCTGGCCGGCACGACCTCGCTCACCAGCACCTCGGGCGCAGGCGGCGGGCCGTCGCTGGCGTGGGCATCGCCCACGGCCTGCGGGCGGCAGCCGGCAAGCAGGGCCAGCGCCGCCAGGGCGCCTCCGAACAGGGCACGCCGCAACGGCGGCGGTGGAAGAACGGGCATGGATCGACTCTCCTTGAGGGGGATGGGCAAGGCCCTGCTGCCGGGGCTGCGGCGGGGCCGGAAAAAGGGGCGGGACCGCAGGCTCTGGAGGCCTTCCAGGCGGTTGCTCACAATGGGTTGCATTCTTCAAGTTCAAGTGAACTTGAAGTCAAGATCCGCGCGCAAAGACACCACGAAAATTGAGGACGGTTTGCCGGGGACATCGCTGGCCGGATCGGACAAGCGCAGCGGCAATTGACCAGGAACGACCTGAAAAGACCTGGACAGGCGCGCACAGACGGACACACGCGCGTTGCCGCACCTGCAGGACGCCACCACTACACTGCAAGGCCATCTGACCCAGGGTGGCGGCCAGGTTTCACCAGGAACCGCCAGGTACCGCCAAAAGCCGCCGACTACTGCCGACGAACGCCGACACCCTCCATGGAAAAGCACTGGATGCCTGCCGCATGAATCTGCTTGCTCACGCCACACTGTCCCGGCCACAGGGACGCAACGAACGCATCAGCACCGTGAGGGTGCTGGCCCTGGAGATGCCGGGCGGCGACACCACGGCCACCGCCGCGCGCCATGTCGTGACCTTGCAGGTCACGCAATTGAAGGCCGGCGTCGTCGCGCAGGTCGATGACAGCACGCTCACCCCCTTGCCCCAGGCGCTGGAGCCTGCACGCCAGCGCGCGCTGGCCTACCTGCGCCAGCGCCTGGGCGCGGGCGATGTGCTGCAGTCCCATGAGGGCTTTGCGGAGCTGGATGCTGAAGCAGGCCCGGCGCCCTCCCCCGGCCCGGCCCCGGGACAGGCCACGGTGCCGCCCGGCCTGCCGGAGTCGGCCCTGCAGGCCGGCGCCATTTCCGCCCTGTGCAAACGCCTGGACGGCAGCGCCTGGCGGCTGATGCCCTCGGGCCAGCAGGCCCGGCTGGTGTGGCGGCTGGCCGAGTATGCGGACCCCGCGCGCAGCGGCGCCGCCCAGCGCCTGCTGCATGCCCAGGTTCCACGCCTGGTGGCGCTGCTGGGCACCGGGGACGATCTGCTCGACTACTGCCTGGCCTACCTCATCGGGCGCCTGGGCGATGGCGGCGCGGCGGTGGCCCTGCAGGCGCTCTCGCAACGCGGCACCAGCGAGGCCACGCGCGATCTGGCGCACCAGGCCTGGCTGGCCCTGCTGGAGCCGCAGGAACGCCAGGCGGCGCTGCAGGAGTACCAGGCGCAGTGGGCCGGGATTCCCCCGCAGGAAAACGGCCCGAAAGAGGACGGACCGCAGGCCGAACAGGCCTTCTTCCAGGCCCTTGGGCCACAGGCGCTGCTGGCGGCCGATGCGCTGGGCGCGCACGACGGCGCCGTCCACCAGCAGCTGCTGGCCTGGATGGAGCGCATCCCCTTCACGCGCGCATGGTGGCCGGCCCTGCGGCGCATCCACAAGCGTGCCGAGTGGCGGCGCGACCACGCCCTGCTGGCCGTGCTGCACGCGCGCTTCGATGGCCCGCGCGACGAGGGTGCCGTCTTCAGCCGCGACACCTCGCTGTACCTGCGCCTGCGCGGCTGGCGCCAGCTGCGGCGCATGGCCTCGGCCGACCACAGCGAAAGCGCCGCCCATGCCGCAGCCCTGCTCCAGGCCATGGACCGCTGCTGCGCGGGCCTGCCTGCCTCGCGCTCCGGCCGCCTGCCCGAATCGCGCTGGCTCATCGCCGCCCGGCTGCTGCTGCCGCGCTGGCCGCAACTGCATGCCTCGGCCCGCGCCCACACCTGGTACACCGACGAGCCGCTGGACCTGCAGCAGCTGCCCGCGCAGCGCGTGGAAGGACTTTCGGCCATGTGGGATGCCCACCCCGGGCAACTGCTGCAACTGGTGGGCCGTTCGCAGTCCACGCTGCTGCTGTGGTCGCTCACGCGCGCCCTGCAGGACCAGAAGGCCTTTCTGGACGGCCTCGATGCAGCGGCCACCGCGCCGCTGCTGCACAAAACCTATGCACCGGCGGCTGCGCTGGGCCTTCAGATCGCCCAGCAGCGCATGGTCTCGCTGACCGACGATGCGGCACGCCGGCCCTGGCTGCTGGCGCTTGCGCAATGCGGCGACGGGCCTGCCGCCAGCTACCTGGGCGCCTGGCTGTCGCGTGACCGCGCAGGCGCCGCGCGCGATGCCGAACTGGTGGCAGCCCTGCTGCTGTCACCGGCTGCCAGCTCGCGCACCCAGGGCCTGGCCCTGCTGTTTTATGCCGATGGTGCAGCCGTGGCCCTGGCCTTGCTGGCGGCGCTGCCCACACTGGACACCGAAAGCCCCGCGCTGGCCGATATCCGCGATGCCGTGCAGGCGCTGTTCGATGGCAACGGCCCGCTGGCTGCGCAGGCCGCCAGCGTCCCGGCCCCGCCGCTGCACCACCTGCTGGCGCACTCGGTGACGGCGCTGGTGGCGATGGCCACCGCCTGGCTGCTGGCGCATCCGCAGGGCCTGCGGACCCTGCCCCCGGCGGCGCTGCGCGGGCTGCTGGAATCCGAGGAACCTGCGCGCATGGCCTGCGGCATCCGGCTCATGGGCAGCCTGGCCGATGACCTGCTGTGCGAGCAGGCCGCCATGCTGGCCGAATTCGCCGTATCGCCGCATGCCGCCTTGCGCGCAGCGGCAGCGCCCCTGGTCGAGCGCCTGGCCGGCATACCCCTCTACAACACGCGCTGCAACGCCCAGATCGCCGAACGCCTGCACGAAGTGCTGTTCCGCGCGGAAAAGGCCGAAGGCGTGCACGACGCGGCGCTGCGGCTGCTCACCGGCCCGCTGGCCGCCGTGGCCCCGGCCCGCGATGCCTCGGGCATCTGGCGCGCCCTGCAGGCGCAGGCCAAGGGCGCACAGCGCTACGGCGCCTGGGGCCTGAAGGCGCTGGACCTGCAGGCCTACACGCTGCGCCAGTGGTCCACGCTGGCCCGGCATGCCGATGCCGACGTGCGCGCCTTGAGCCGCCAGAGCATCGATGCGCAGCTCACCCCCATGGACCGGACCCTGCCCGAGCAGGCCGAACAGCTGCTGCCGCTGGCCGACGCCCTGTTTGCCGACACGCAGCAGTACGCACGCGAGATGTTCGGCCAGCGGCTGCCGGACGGCGCCCTGTCGCCGCAGCTGCTGCTCGGCTGGGTCGATCACGCCCAGCCCTGGGTGCAGGCCCTGGGCCGCCAGCGGCTCGCGCAGCACATGAGCGCGCCCGAGGCCAGCCTCTTCCTCACGCGCCTGGCCCAGCACCCCGCCACCAGCGTGCAGCTGTTCGTCACGCAATGGCTGCTCGCCCTGCCCGACGAGCCCGCACCGCAGCGCGCGGCGCGCCTGCAGGAGCTGCAGCCCTACTTCCTGGCAGTGCTCAGCCAGGTGCACCGCGCGCGCGCCAGCAAGACGCGCGTGCTGCATTTCCTGCGCAGCCAGGTGCAGGCGCCCGAGACCGCCGCCGTGGTGGCGGCCATCTTTGCGCGGCAGGTGGTCAGCGCCAGCCATGCCGACCAGCCCGACTATGTGGCCGGGCTGCGCGACATCGTGCAGCGCCATCCCCAGCTGGCGCAAAGCTTCATGCAGCCCCTGGCGGCGGAGCGGCGCGGCCAGGCCCCGTCTTCAACCTGAGCGCCGCAACAAGGCACGGAGTCGATCGGACATGGAATTTCGCTATCAGTACTACGGCAGCACGCAGGTCAACGACACGGCGGCCGAGCAGGCCTTCTCCTTCGCGCCCGACCTGCTGCGCCCACCCACGCGCTTCGACGGCCTGCTCCGGCGCGACGGCCCGGCCTACCTGCAGGTGCGCGAAGGGCTGTCCGCGCTGCACAGCGTGGTGGTCAGCGACCTGCGCACGCGCGGCCGCGACAAGACGGCCTACCGCGAATGGCTGCAGGAGCACGAAGCGCAAATGCTGGCCACCTTCATGGCCGACACCGGCGGCGCCCAGGCGCGCGCCAAGGAAATCAGCGCCGAACTCAAGAACCTGCGCGAGACCCGCAACCAGGTGCTCTCCCCCTTCTACAAGGCCCAGCGCAAGTACTTCGACTGGCTGTTCGTGGCCAACCGCGATGCCTGGTATGTGCTGGACCCCGTGATCACCGTGCACCCGGACCGGCTGCTGTTCGAGGCCTTCAGCCAGGACGAATCGAGCTACTGCGCGGTCAGCATCCGGCACGAGGCCTTCGAGCATGCGGGCGAGCGCATCTGCGGCACGACCAACATCGATTACTCGGCCAGCCTCTACGAAGAATTCCAGAAGATCCGCAACTACCGGGACACGCGGCTGACGCTGGACCCGGCCGGCTTTGCCGTGCAGGTGGGCGGCGACCCCGCGCTGCGCGAGGAAAAGATCGACCTGCCCGACAGCTGGCTGCGCGGCTTCGTGCAGGTCTCCAGCGCCATGGCCCTGCCTGCCACCGTGCTGGAACTGCACCCCATGGACCTGTTCAACATCTGCGCGCGGCTGCGTGCCCGGCGCGAGCGCCACGGCCCGCGCGCGCTGCGCTTCGAGCTGGCGCCGGGACAGCCGCCCGCCGTGGTGTTCGAGCCCTGGGAGGAGCGCCTGGCCACCCGGCGCTCGCACGTCGTCAGCGATGCCATGGGCACGGGCGGCGGCACCATCCGCCTGTGGGGGCGCCGCCGCCTGCTCACGCTGGAGCGGCTGATCTCCCAGGCCACGCGCGTGCGCGTGCACCTGCTGGGCAGCGGCATGCCCAGCTTCTGGGTGATCGAGCTGGGCCTGGTCACGGTCACGCTGGGCCTGTCGGGCTGGAGCGCCAACGACTGGGCCGCCAGCGCACGCTTTCACCTGATGGCGCCGCAGGCCGAGGTCACGCCCGCCCAGGTCGAGGCCGTGGGCCGGCAGCTGCAGTCGTGCTGGCAGGCCGGCGCGCAGGATCTGGCCCAGGCCACGGGCCTGTCCCCGGCCCAGGTGCACACGGCCATGACACGCTGGATGCAGGCCGGGCGCGCGGTCTACGACCTGGACGCCGGGCGCTACGCCTGGCGCGAGCTGCTGCGCGAGCCGCTGACGGCGCAGCAATTGCAGCCCGCCAACCCCGAGGAGGACAAGGCGCTGGCCCTGGTGCGCGGCAAGGCCATTGCCCCGCCGCGCATCGACCGCAAGGACGGGTTCAGCCGCATCACCGGCCAGATCCCGCGCGCCGACGGCAAGCGCCTGTTCGACACCCAGCTCGAACTCGATGCCGACGAACGCTTGACCGATGCGCGCTGCAGCTGCAACCACTACCAGCAGTACCGGCTGCGCCAGGGGCCCTGCGAGCACATGATTGCGCTGCGCCTGGTGGCGCAGCCCCAGCTCGATGCCGCCCGCCAGCCGACCGGCCCGCAGATGAAGGCCGCAGGACAAGGAGAAATCGCGTGAACCGCTTCAATTGCTCTACACTGCCACGCGGAGCGACGCGCAGGCTCTTGCAATCCGGGTGGTGTTTCGCCACCCTTGTGAACTGCCGTTTCATGCACCACGGGCGCCGTTTTCACTGTGCCACCCCAGCGACGGTATGCGTTTTCCTGAGTGGCTTGCCACAAGCGAAACACGCATACCGTCGCGGGGTGGCGTCGAGCGAACAGCTCCCGTCCCGTGAGCCCTGCGGGCTCTTCGACGAGAAGCGCGTCGCTCCATTTCTTTGCCCACCGCACAGCGGCCGGGCCCGCCTTGCCGGGGTGGCCGCATGAGCCAGCCGCAACCCACACGCGCCGAGATCTACGAGCGCATCAAGGCATCGAGCAAACAGGAAGTCATCCTCGACGAGATGCAGCGCCTGGGCTTCTGGCCCAAGGGCGAGGGACAGCCGCAGCTGGCCGCCGCCCACATCCAGCGCGAAGGCGAGCTGCAGCGCGAGCTGGCCGAGCTGCGCCAGCAGATCGCCGTGCGCCAGAACCCCGAGCGCGCATTGCGCCAGATGCGCAAGGAGCGCATGCAAAAGGCGCTGGCCCAGCGCGAGGAAACCAAACGCCGCCAGGCCCAGGAGCGCCACGACAAGGCGCTGGCCTGGCATGCGAAGCGGGCCACGCACGTGGGCTATCTGGGCCCCGGCGTCTCCGCTGCCCTGCAGGGGCCGCAGGCCGGTGAGGCACCGCCTGCTGCCGGGGAACGCCGGCAGGCCGACCCGCAAAGGCTGGCCCGGCATGGCCTGCCGGAACTTGCCGATGCGGCGCAGCTGGCCGATGCCATGGGCATCACCGTGGCCGAGCTGCGTTTCCTGGGCTTCCACCGCGAGGTGGCCCGCACCCACCACTACCACTCGTTCACCCTGCCCAAGAAGACCGGCGGCGAGCGGCTGATCTCCGCGCCCATGCCGCGCCTCAAGCGCGCGCAGTACTGGGTGCTGGACAACATCCTCGCCAAGGTGCCCGCGCACGATGCCGCGCACGGCTTCCTGGCCGGCCGGTCCATCGTGAGCAATGCCGCGCCGCATGCAGGCCACGACGTGGTCATCAACCTGGACGTGAAGGACTTCTTTCCCAGCATTGCCTTCGGCCGCATCAAGGGCGTGTTCCGGCATCTGGGCTATGGCGAGGCCATGGCCACCCTCCTGGCCCTGCTGTGCAGTGAAAACCGCGCCCAGGCCTGGCAGGTGGATGGCGAGAAGCTCTTCGTCGGCGGCAAGGCGCGCGAGCGCGTGCTGCCCCAGGGCGCACCCACCAGCCCCATGCTCACCAACCTGCTGTGCCGCCGCCTGGACCGCCGCCTGCTGGGCTTGGCCAGGCAGCTGGGCTTTGTGTACACGCGCTATGCGGACGACCTGACCTTCTCCGCCTCGGGCGAGGCCGCGCGCGACAACGTGGGCCAGCTGCTGGGCCGCGTGCGCTGGATACTGCGCGACGAAGGCTTCACGCCCCACCCCGACAAGGAGCGCGTGATGCGCAAGGGCCGCCGCCAGGAGGTCACGGGGCTGGTGGTGAACGCGGACAAGCCCGGCGTATCGCGCGAGACGCGCAGGCGCCTGCGCGCCGCCCTGCACCGCGCCACGCAGGCCAGCGCCGGCAAGCCGGCGCACTGGCAGGGGCAGGCAGCCCAGCCCTCGCAATTGCTGGGACTGGCGCAGTTCGTGTACCAGGTCGACCCCGTGCAGGGCGGCCCGCTGCTGGGCCAGGCCCGCCAGCTCACACGCAGCCCCATCGACCGCGCCAACGATGCCCTGCTGCAGGCCAGCCGGCAGGACCGCGCGGCGGCGCGTGCGCAGCCGCCCGCAAGCGCACAGTTCCGGCGTCTGGCCTCCAGCGGGCAGGCGCCTGCGCTGGCCAGCGGCAAGACCTGGTGGCAGCCGGCCGAGCCGGCGGCACCCGTGATCGAGAAGACCGACCAGCAGCGGCGCGAACAGCGGCTGCAGGAGCGCGAGGCCGCACGCGCCCAGGCAGCTGCGGCCGCCCGGCCCGCCGTGGACACGCCGCAGCAGCAGCCCGCACAGGCGCCGGGCCCCGATGCACAGGCCCCCGGCCCATCGCCGATGCCCGGCCTGCTGACCTACTGGGCGCAGATCGTGATCTGCTTCTTGCTGGGCACGGTGTTTCAGGCGCGCCTGATCACGCTGATCGGCATCGTGCTGGTCCTGCTCCTGCGCTACCGGCGCATACGGCGCTGGGATGTCTTTGCCGCTGCGATGGTGGTGGCCGTGCTGCTGGGCCTGGGGTTGCGGCTGTCGTGATGTTCGCGGGGCAGCAGGCCTCAGAGGCCTGCGCCGCCGCCCGCCACGGGTGCGCTGCGCAGCGCCAGGAAGCGGCGCGGCGAGGTGCCCACCGCCTTGCGGAACATGGTCACGAAGGCGGGTGCGCTCTCGTAGCCCAGGGCATCTGCCACGGTCTGTATGCGCAGCCCCTCGGACAGCTTTTGCAGTGCGGTGAGCACATGCAGCTGGCGGCGCCACTGGTTGACCGTAAGCCCGGTCTCGGCCAGGAACAGCCGCGTCATGCTGCGCTCGCTCATGCCGATGCGCTGGGCCCAGTCGGCCAGCCGTGCCTGCAGCTGCGGCTGCTCGCACAGGGCGTTGGTCATGCGGCGCAGGCGCCGGTCGTGCGGCAGGGGCAGGTGCAGTCCTTCGGGCTGCGCCGCCTGGATCTCGTCGAGCAGCACCTGCATGAGCCGGCCATCGCCGCTGTCGGGCTCGTAGTCCTGCGGCAGGCCCTGCACGCGGTCCAGCAGCGCACTGAGAAAGGGCGAGACGGCCAGCGCATGGCAAGGTCCGGGCACGGGGCGCACGGCCCCTGCCTCGACAAAGACCACGTAGCCGCTGGCCGCACCGCTGCAGCTGACGCGGTGCAGCGTGCCGCCCGGAATCCAGGCGGCGCTGCGCGGCGGCACCACGCAGACGCCCGCATCGGTCTCCAGCGTGATCAGCCCCGCATGGGTGACCATGAGCTGGCTCTTGCGGTGGGCATGGAAGTTCATCCCCCAGTCGCCGGGGCCCGACCGCATGGGCAGGACGATCACGGGACGGTCCACATGGTCGGGGTCCCACCTCTCGGGCAGGACTTTGAGCAGGGCGGAATCCACGGCATTCATGGTGTTTCTCTCAGTTCATGTCAATCGGTCATCAATCGGACCCGAGCAGCTCCCGTGCACGCTGCTGCGCCTCCTCGGGGGAGGCCACCAGCAGCATGGGATAGCCCCAGGCCTTGCCGAACATCTGTGCGAAGGCCTCGGCCTCGGCGCGCTTGTGCGCATCGGGCTCGGCATGGACCAGGGCGCGCACCAGGCTTTTGAGCTCGGTGCGGCGGGCCTTCATCCACAGCACGACCTGCTTGCGCTCCTCGGGCGAGCGCTCCTCCTGGGACATGTCGCCGTCGCTGAAGAAGACAAAGGCCTGGCCGCGGGCCAGCAGGGCCGAGAAGTCCTCCAGCAAGCGGTCCACGGGCACGGCCTTGTCGCGCTCGTAGCCCATGCGGACCAGGGGAAAGCTGCTGCTGTCGATGTACATGGAAACCTCCGGCCGATGCCATTCAATACAAATGAGACCCATTACTGTATGAATGAACGGCAGCTGCGTCATTGCAGCACTCAGCCAAAGAATTTCGCAGTCCGGCCAGGACGCTCGCATGGGCGGTACAGACCCGGTTGCCCTGTTCCTGCGCTTTCGCTCAGAATGGCCGCATTCTTCGAGTTCAAGTGAACTTGAAGTCAAGCCACGAAGGAAAGCCACCATGAAAACCGAGGATGATCCGCTGCTCAGCATCGGCGACGTGGCGCAGCGCAGCGGGGTCAAGGCCTCGGCGCTGCGCTTTTACGAGTCGCTGAACCTGATCGAGTCCGTGCGCAGCGCCAGCGGCCACCGGCGCTACCACCGCTCGTCGCTGCGACGCATCGCTTTCGTGGTGTTCGCCCAGCGCATAGGCTTCACGCTGGAGGAGATCGCCGAGCAGCTGGCCAAGCTGCCCAGCCGCCATGTCCCCACGGGCGGGGACTGGCAGAAGATGTCGAGGGTCTGGAAGCAGCGGCTGGACGACCGCATAGGCGAGCTGCAGCGGCTCAGCGAGAGCCTGGACCAGTGCATTGGCTGCGGTTGCCTGTCGCTGCGCCACTGCGTGCTGCACAACCCCGGCGACCTGTGCGCACAGAACGGCCCGGGGCCGCGCCGCTGGCTGGGCGACCCGCCGCCCGTGGCCATGGGCGGGCCCTGCCCGGGCCACTGCCACGACGAAGGCTGATCAGGACACGCGCCGTGTCGTGACGAAGTCCAGCACCGCCTGCAGCATGCGCTGCAGCGTGGGCTGGATCTGTTCGGCGCGCTCGGGCAGGTAGTCGAAGGGCAGCGCTTCCTGCATGTAGCTGCACTGCGTCATCTCCAGCTGCACGGCGTGGATGCCGGCCTCGGGCTGGCCGTAGTGGCGCGTGATGTAGCCGCCCGTGAAGCGGCCGTTGAGTATGGCGGTGTGGCCCGGCGCGGTCTGCGCAATGGCCAGCAGATGCTCGGCCAGCTCCAGCGCGCAGCTCGTGCCCTTGCCGGTTCCCAGGTTCAGGTCGGGCAGCTTGCCTTCGAAGAAACGCGGCAGCACCGAGCGGATGGAGTGCGCGTCCCACAGCGCCACGGTGCCGTGCACGGCCTTGAGGCGGTCCAGTTCGGCGCGCAGCTGTGCGTGGTACGGGCCCCAGATGGCTTCGCGGCGTGCGGCGATCTCGGCGTCCGCGGGCACATCGGCCGGGTCGGCGTACAGCGGCGTGTCGTCGAAGGTGTCCACGGGGCACAGGCCGGTGACGCTCTGGCCCGGGTAGAGGCTGGCGCCATCGGGCGGACGGTTCAGGTCCACCACATAGCGCGAATGCGTGGCCACCAGGATGGAGGCGCCCATGGCCTTGGCGAACTCGTACAGGCGCGGCAGGTGCCAGTCGGTGTCGGGCACATGGCGGGCTTCCTCGGTCAGGCGCGCGGCGATGTCGGGCGGCACATGGGTGCCCGCATGCGGCATGGAGATCAGCAGCGGCGCCGTGCCCTGGTGGAAGACGAAGGGAGGGGGAGCGGTATCGGTCATGGTGTGATTCTGGAACGTTTCTGGCGGATTTTGCGGGCCCATGGCATGCGGGTGCCTCAGGATTGCAGGGTGGCCGTGCGTGCCGCGACAAAGCCGCGGGCCGCCGCCTCGTGCAGCGCATGCCGTCCAGCCTGCACGCGGCGCTCGCCGCCCACCCACAGGCTGTGCAGCGCGCTGCTGCGGTGGCTGCCGAAGACATGGGCCGAGACCATGGCCTGCACCGGCAGGCCGGCCAGTGCCACATGGCCTGCGTCCAGCGCCAGGAAGTCGGCCTGCTGGCCCACGGCCAGCCCGGCCACGGGGCGGCCTGCGGCCTGGGCACCGCCCTGCACGGCGGCGGTCCACAGCGCGGTGCCCACCTGCGGGTCGGGGCCTGCCAGCACATTGCGCTGGCGCAGCGACAGGCGCTGGCTGTATTCGAGCATCAGCAGTTCCTCGGCAGCGTTGACGCAGGCATGGCTGTCCGAGCCCACGCCCCAGGCGCCGCCGTGGCCCAGCCATTGCGGCATGTCGAAGATGCCATCGCCCAGGTTGGCCTCGGTAGTGGGGCAGATGCCGGCCACGGCGCCGCTGCGCGCGGCGCCCGCGTATTCACCGGGCGTCATGTGGGTGGCGTGGACCAGGCACCAGCGCGCGTCCACGGGGGCATGCCCCAGCAGCCATTGCACGGGGCGCTGGCCGCTCCAGGCCAGGCAGTCGTCCACCTCCTGGGTCTGCTCGGCAATGTGGATGTGGATGGGCGCGCGCGCGTCCAGCGCCGTCAGGCCCTCCACCGCCGCGCGCAGGCTGTCGGGCGGCACGGCGCGCAGCGAGTGCGGCGCCAGGCCCAGGGCCGCGCCCTGGGCACGGGCCTCGGGCAGCAGGCGCTGCAGCAGGGCCAGCATGTTGTCGGTGCTGCGGATGAAGCGCGCCTGGTCGGCGCGCGGCGGCTTGCCGCCGAAGCCGCTGGTCTGGTAGAGCACGGGCAGCAGGGTGATACCCATGCCGGCCTTGCGCGCGGCGCGCAGCAGGGCCAGGGACAGCGTGGCGTCGTCGGCATAGGGCCGGCCATCCCGGTCGTGGTGCACGTAGTGGAATTCGCAGACCGAGGTGTAGCCGGCCTCCAGCATCTCCACGTACAGCCAGGTGGCGATGGCCTCCAGCGACTCGGGCGTGATGCGCGCGGCAAAGCGGTACATGAGGTCGCGCCAGCTCCAGAAGCTGTCCTGGGCCTCGGCGCGGTATTCGGTCAGGCCTGCAAAGGCGCGCTGGAAGGCATGCGAGTGCAGGTTGGGCATGCCGGGCAGCACGGGGCCGGGCGCGCGCGGCGCGTTGCCGGGCGGGGCGTCGGCCTGTACGGCCTGCAGGCTTCCTGCGCCATCCCAGCGCAGCAGCACATTGCGCGCCCAGCCCGTGGGCAGCAGCGCGTGCTCGGCGAACAGCGTGCGGCTATCGGAAGTCTGGTCGATGCCGCTCATTGCCCGGCCTCCAGGATGTCGGCCAGCGCGCGCACGAAGCGCGCGTTGTCGGCCTCCGTGCCCACGGAGACGCGGATGAAGTGCTCGAAGCCCGGCTCCTTCCAGGGCTTGGTGATGATGCCCCGGGCCAGCAGCGCCTCGTTCACGGGGCCGTTGGGACGGCCGATGTCGATGAACAGGAAGTTGGCGGCCAAAGGCGCCATCCGAAGTGCGGGCAGTGCAGGCAGGGCGGCCAGCCGCTGCGCCAGCACATCGCGC
Organism: Delftia sp. GW456-R20; assembly: GCF_001622915.1. Taxonomy (NCBI): domain Bacteria; kingdom Pseudomonadati; phylum Pseudomonadota; class Betaproteobacteria; order Burkholderiales; family Comamonadaceae; genus Delftia; species Delftia sp. GW456-R20. The sequence goes on from NZ_LWCN01000004.1 coordinate 3,971,526, forward strand.
AGGCGCACGGTCTCGGCCACGCCGCGCTGCATGAAGCCCTCGTCGCCCCAGGCCGCCAGCGCCGCCGCCTGGGCGGCCTGGTTGACGTTGAAAGGCGTGCGCACGCGGTCCAGCAGTTGCACCAGGGCCGCGTCGCTGGCCAGGCCGTAGCCCACGCGCAGGCCCGCCAGGCCCCAGGCCTTGGAGAAGGTGCGCAGCACGATCCAGGGCATGGCGCGGCCGCGCAGCAGGGCCAGCACGTCGGGGTAGCCGTCGGCGTGCAGGGCGTACTCGTAGTAGGCCTCGTCCACCACCAGCAGGGTCTGCGGTGGCGTGGCGTCCAGCAGGCGCGCGAAATCGCCGGCACTGAACATGCAGCCCACGGGATTGGAGGGATTGGCCAGCATGGCGATCTTGGGGCCGCGCGCCAGCGCCTGGCACCAGGCATCGACATCGAAGTCCAGCGCGGGCGTCAGCTCCAGCAGCTCGACGCGGGCGCCCATCATGCGCGGGTAGATCTCGTGCAGGCCGAAGGCCGGGCGCTGGGTGAGCACGCGGTCGCCGGGCGAGAGAAAGGCCTGGCAGAGCATCTGCAGGATGTCCTCGGAACCGTTGCCCACGGCAATGGCCTCGGCCGGCACGCCGGTGCGCGCCGCGATGGCCGCGCGCAGCGCCGTGCATTGCGCATCGGGATAGGTGCCCACATGCAGGGCCAGGTCGGCAAGGGCGCGGGCCACGGCAGGGCTGGCGCCAAAGGGGTTCTCGTTGCTCGCCAGCCGCGCGATCTCGGTGACGCCGTAGCGCGCCCGCACGGCCTCGGAGGACAGGCCTGCGTTGTACGGCGGCAGCGGCGGCACTTCGGGGCGTGCCAGGGTGTGGATCGCGTGGATGGCGGGAGCGTTCATAGGTCGAATACCTTGCCGGGGTTGAACAGATGCAGGGGGTCCAGCGCCTGCTTGATGGCGCGCATCACGGCCAGTTCGGCCGGCGTGCGGCTGGCGCCGAGATAGGGCTTCTTGTGCAGGCCGATGCCGTGCTCGGCCGAGACGCTGCCGCCGAACTCGCCGACCAGGTGGTACAGCGCGGCCTCGACGCCTTCGCAGTCGCCGTTGGCGGTGGCACCGTCCACCGAGACATGCAGGTTGCCGTCGCCCACATGGCCGAAGAACAGCGAGTGGTGGCCGGGCCAGCGCGCGTCGAACGCGGCGCGGCAGGCATCGGCGAAGCGGCCGATGTCGGCCTGGGGCAGGCTGACGTCGAAGTTGACGGGCGGATGCATGTTCGTGTTGAGCTCGGCCGGCGCCTCGCGCAGCTTCCACAGCTGGCGCGCCTGTGCCACGGACTGGGCGATGACGGCATCGGCCACCTCGCCGGCCTCCATGGCCTCGCCCAGGGCCTCTTCCACGTCGGCGCGCAGCGTGGCCTCGTCCTTGCCGTCCACATCGATCAGGGCCAGCAGCGCATGCGCCTGGCCAAACGGCGGCTGCAGCTTCTGCCAGCGGATGGAGGCCTGGATGAAGCTGTCCCACATCAGCTCGAAGGCCGCCACGCCGTTGCCAAAGCGCGATTGCATGCGCGCGAGCACGGACAGCGCAGCATCGAAGTCCGGCACGGCCACCAGGGCCGTGGCGCGGGCCTGGGGCGCGGGACGCAGGCGCAGCAGCACGCGCGTGATGATGCCCAGCGTGCCCTCCGAGCCGATGAAGAACTGCTTGAGGTCGTAGCCCGTGTTGTTCTTGAGCATGGGGCGCAGCATGGGCAGCACCGTGCCGTCGGCCAGCACCACCTCCAGGCCCAGCACCTGCTCGCGCATCATGCCGTGCTGCAGCACGCCGTTGCCGCCCGCATTGGTGGCCACGTTGCCGCCGATCTGGCAGCTGCCGCGTGCGCCCAGGTCCACGCCGAAGACCATGCCTGCGGCCACGGCCGCCTCCTGCACGGCCTGCAGCGTGGCGCCGGCCTGCACGGTCATCAGCGCGGTGCGCGCGTTCACGTCCTCGATGGCGTTCATGCGCTCCATGGAGACGGCCACGGCACCCGCCACGGGCACGGCCGCGCCGGCCAGGCCCGTGAGCCCGCCCTGGGGCACGACAGGCACGCGGTGGGCCGTGCACAGGCGCATGAGCGCGCTGACCTCGTCGGTGCTGCGCGGGCGCACCAGGGCCAGCGGGCGCTGGGGCGGCGTGCCGCTCCAGTCGGTGTGGTAGCGCGCGGGCACATCGTCGCCGCGCTGCGCCACTTCGGCGCCCAGGGTGGAAATCAATTCATCGAGAAACAGTGCATGGGACATGAGCAGGCTTTCAGTGGCTCCCCTGCCTGCGGGTCCGCACGATGCGGCCCTGGCGCACGATGGTGCAGTCAGGCTTGCTGCCGAACCAGTAGGCCAGCTCGGCCGCATGGCGCACGGGCCAGAGCACGAAGTGGGCGGGACGGCCGGCCGCGATCAGGCCATGCTCGTCCTGCAGGCCCAGGGCGCGCGCGGCATGGCGGGTGATGCCCGCCAGGGCCTCGGGCACGGTGAGCCGGAACAGGGTGCAGGCCATGTTGGCCATGAGCAAAAGGCTCAGGCAGGGGGAGGTGCCCGGATTGTGATCGGTAGAGACGGCCATGGGAACGCCCGCGGCGCGCAGTCCTGCGATGGGCGGCATGTGGGTGTCCCGCAGCGTGTAGTAGGCGCCGGGCAGCAGCACGGCCACGGAACCCGCGCCGCGCATGGCGGTGATGCCGGATTCGGACAGGTGCTCGATGTGGTCGCACGACAGCGCGCCATAGCGGGCCGCGAGGGCCGCCCCCTCCATGTTCGACAGCTGCTCGGCATGCAGCTTGACGGGCAGGCCCAGGCGGCGTGCGGCCTGGAAGACCTGCTCGGTCTCGGCCAGCGAGAAGGCGATGCGCTCGCAGAACACATCGACCGCATCGACCAGGCCCTCGGCCGCCAGCGCGGGCAGCATGGTGCCGGCGACCAGGTCGATGTAGTCCTGGCTGCGCCCTGCGTACTCGGGCGGCAGCGCATGCGCGCCCAGGAAGGTGGTGCGCACGGTCACGCCCAGGGCCTGGCCCAGGCGCCGGGCCACGCGCAGCTGCTTGCGCTCGTGCTCCAGCGCCAGGCCGTAGCCCGACTTGATCTCGATGGCGCAGACGCCCTCGTCCAGCAGCTGCTGCAGGCGCGGCAGGGCCTGGGCGAACAGTTCGTCCTCGCTGGCCTCGCGCGTGGCACGCACGCTGGAGACGATGCCGCCGCCGGCGCGTGCCACTTCCTCGTAGCTGGCGCCGTCCAGGCGCATGGCGAATTCGTTGGCGCGCTCGCCGCCATAGACCAGGTGGGTGTGGCAATCGACCAGGCCCGGCGTGGCCAGCATGCCCTGGCCGTCATGGCGCGGCAGGGACGCATATGCGGGCGGCAGGGCCTGCTGCGGCCCCACCCAGGCCACGCGGCCCTGCTGCACCACGATGCAGGCATCCTCCCCGTCACCCACGGCCTGGCCGGCCTCGAACATGTCAGGCGCCAGGCGCAGGTTCTGCCAGCAGCCGTCGGCCGAAGAGGATGGAGCGAGTGCGGAAGCGGATGCAGAAGCAGGTGCAGAAGCGGGTGCGTGGGGCTCGGTCATGGAGGTGATTCCTTGGATGTCGTGGGTCGTCAGCAGGCCTGCAGCAGCACCTGCACCAGCCGCGCGTCGTCGGTCTGCGGCACCAGATGCTGCGGGTCGGGCTGCTGCGCGCTCCACCACAGGCCCTGGCCGGGGATGAGCGCAGCGCCATCCGCCTGCCAGTTGCCCTGCAGCACCATGCACAGGCCGGCGTCGGCGCGGCCGGCGTCGGCAGCGCTGTCCAGCACCTGAACCTGCGCCCGCCACCGGCCGCGCCGCGCCATCACGTTGAAGTCGGTGGAAGTGCCGCCCAGCAGCGAGCAGCCCAGCGCCACATCGCCGGAGAAGGCAAACGGCTGCCAGCGCGCGTCCAGCACATGGTCGATGCCTTCGCCGCGCAGGTGCACGCCGTCGCCATCGAGCAGCATGATCTGCCGGTCCACGCCCGCAAAGGCCGAGAACGGGCCGGGCTGGTCGATGGTGGCCACGCTGATGCGCCAGCCGAAAGCCTCCATGCCCGCCCCGGGCGGCCAGCAGGCGATCTCGCGCGTGCTGCCGCCCCCGTTCTTCCAGGGGCTGGCGGCGATCTGGTTCAGGTCGAAACGCTGCATTGCCGTGGTGTCCTGCCAGCGGCTCACTTGACCATGGGCAGGTTCAGCTGATGGCGCTTGGCCGCAGCCACGGCAATGTCGTAGCCAGCATCCGCATGGCGCATGACGCCGGTGGCCGGATCGTTCCAGAGCACGCGGCCCAGGCGGGCGGCGGCCTCGTCCGTGCCATCGGCCACGATGACCACGCCCGCATGCTGGGAGTAGCCCATGCCCACGCCGCCGCCGTGGTGCAGGCTGACCCAGGTGGCGCCGCCTGCGGTGTTGAGCAGGGCGTTGAGCAGCGGCCAGTCGCTGACGGCGTCCGTGCCGTCCTTCATGGATTCGGTCTCGCGATTGGGGCTGGCCACGGAGCCGCAGTCCAGGTGGTCGCGGCCGATCACGATGGGGGCCTTGAGTTCGCCGTTCTTCACCATCTCGTTGAAGGCCAGGGCCGCCTTGTGGCGCTCGCCCAGGCCCAGCCAGCAGATGCGCGCGGGCAGGCCCTGGAAGCTGATGCGCTCGCGCGCCATGTCCAGCCAGCGGTGGGTGTGCTTGTTGTCGGGGAACAGTTCCTTGATCTTGGCGTCGGTCTTGTAGATGTCCTCGGGGTCGCCTGACAGGGCCACCCAGCGGAACGGGCCCTTGCCCTCGCAGAACAGCGGCCGGATGTAGGCGGGCACGAAGCCGGGGAAGTCGAAGGCGTTCTTCACGCCCTGGTCCAGGGCCACCTGGCGGATGTTGTTGCCGTAGTCCACCGTGGGAATGCCCATGGCCTGGAAGTCCAGCATGGCCTGCACATGCTGGGCGCAGCCCTGGGCGGCGGCGGCCTTGAGCTGGGCATGGCGCGACGGGTCGGCGGCGGCGGCACGCCACTCGTCCACGGTCCAGCCCACGGGCAGGTAGCCGTTGATCAGGTCATGGGCCGAGGTCTGGTCGGTCACGATGTCGGGGCGGGCGCCGCCGGCCTTTGCGCGGCGTACCAGCTCGGGCAGGATTTCGGCGGCATTGCCCAGCAGGCCGATGGAGATGGCCTCGCCCGCAGCCGTGTGCTGGGCGATGAGCTCCAGCGCGTGGTCGATGTCGCGCGCCTGCTTGTCCAGGTAGCGCGTGCGCAGGCGGAAGTCGATGCTGCTTTGCTGGCATTCGATGGCCAGCACGCAGGCGCCGGCCAGCACGCCGGCCAGGGGCTGGGCACCGCCCATGCCGCCCAGGCCCGCCGTGAGGATCCACTTGCCCGTGAGGTCGTTGTTGTAGTGCTGGCGGCCAGCCTCGACGAAGGTCTCGAACGTGCCCTGCACGATGCCCTGGGCGCCGATGTAGATCCAGCTGCCGGCCGTCATCTGGCCGTACATGAACAGGCCCTTCTGGTCGAGCTCGTTGAAGTGCTCCCAGTTGGCCCACTGGGGCACGAGGTTGGAGTTGGCCAGCAGCACGCGCGGTGCGTTCTCGTGCGTCTTGAACACGCCCACGGGCTTGCCCGACTGGATCAGCAGCGACTCGTCGGCCTCCAGCTTCTTGAGCGACTCCAGGATCTGGTCATAGCACTCCCAGTTGCGCGCCGCGCGGCCGATGCCGCCGTAGACCACCAGGGCCTTGGGGTTCTCGGCCACGTCGGGGTCCAGGTTGTTCTGCAGCATGCGGTAGGCGGCCTCGGCCAGCCAGTTCTTGCAGTGCAGTTCGCTGCCGCGCGGGGCGCGGATGACGCGGCTGGCGTCATAGCGGGGATTGGTGGCAGCCGTGGCAGCGTTGGCGTTGAGGATGGCGTCGTTGGCGTTCATGGCGATCTCCTGGATGCGGGGGGTGAGCGGTTGCGGGGTTCAGGCAGCCTGGTGGCTGGGCAGGTGGCGGACGATGGCCTGGGGCCAGTCCGTGGCAAGCGCCCACTGGCGCATGGCTTCGATGTCGGGTGCCAGGTAGCGGTCACGGTCCAGGTGCGGAACCTGGCTGCGGATCAGCGCGTACTGCGCCTCGATCAGCTCGGAGCTGTTCAGGCTGCGGTCGAAGTCCATGCCCTGGGCGGCGGCCATGGCTTCCACGCCCACGATGACGGCGGTGTTGCGCGCCATCTCGCCCAGGCGCCGCGCGCCATAGGTGGCCATGGAGACATGGTCTTCCTGGTTGGCCGAGGTGGGCAGGCTGGTGACGCTGCTGGGATGGGCCAGGCACTGGTTCTCGGCAGCCAGGGCGGCGGCCGTGACCTGGGCGATCATGAAGCCCGAGTTCACGCCGCTGTCGGCGATCAGGAAGGCCGGCAGGCCCGACAGGCCGGTGTCCAGCAGCAGGGCCATGCGGCGCTCGGAGATGGCGCCGATCTCGGCCAGGGCCAGGGCGATGATGTCGGCCGCGAAGGCCACGGGCTCGGCGTGGAAGTTGCCGCCCGAGATCACGTCGCCGTTGTCGAAGACCAGCGGGTTGTCCGAGGCGGCGTTGGCCTCGATCACCAGCACGCGGGCCGCATGGCTGAGGTTGTCCAGGCAGGCGCCCATGACCTGGGGCACGCAGCGGATGGAGTACGGGTCCTGCACGCGGCCGCAATGGGGGTGGGAGGTGTCGATGGCGCTGCCGTCCAGCAGCTCGCGCACGGCGGTGGCCACGGCGATCTGGCCAAGCTGGCCGCGCGCCTCGTGGATGCGGGCGTCAAACGGCTTGACCGAGCCCTTGATGGCCTCCAGCGTCAGGCAGCCCGCCACCAGGCCGGCCGCGAACACGCTCTCGCCCTGGAAGAGGCCCACCAGGGCCAGCGCCGTGGACACCTGCGTGCCGTTGAGCAGGGCCAGCCCTTCCTTGGGGCCGAGCACGAAGGGCTCCAGGCCCACGTGGCGCATGGCCTCGGTGCCGGACACCACCTGTCCATCGATCTTGGCCTGGCCTTCGCCGATCAGCACGCAGGCCAGGTGCGACAGCGGCGCCAGGTCGCCCGAGGCGCCCACCGAGCCCTTGGCGGGAATCACGGGCAGCACGTCGGCGTTGGCCAGGGCCAGCAGCGCATCGACCAGCTCGGGGCGCACGCCCGAGTGGCCGCGCGCCAGGCTCACGGCCTTGGTGGCCAGCACCAGGCGCACCACGGCGTCAGGCAGCGGATCGCCCGTGCCCACGCTGTGCGACAGCACCAGGTTGCGCTGCAGCTCTGCCAGGCGGTCATGGGCGATCTTGGTGGAGGCCAGCTTGCCGAAGCCGGTGTTGATGCCATAGACGACCTGGTCCTCATCCACGATGTGCTGCACATGGGCCTGGGCGGCGCGCATGCGCTCGTAGGCGGACGCCGCCATGGACAGGCGCACGCCGCCCTGCTGGATGGCCCGCAGCTGGGCCAGGCTGACCTGGCCGGGCTGCAGCGTCAGCGCGGTGCCGGGACGGGAGGTGAGGCCGGGAGTCGTGATGGTGTTCATGGTGATGCCCTGTCGGTGTCTGGGAGGGTGTGCCGGGATGGATGTCTATGCCTGTCTATACAATATCAATCGAAGCGGAACAGCGCAAGAGCGGGAACCCCGCCTTTCAGGCCTCAGCCGTCGTGCGATCCGCCGTCGGTGCGAAAGCGGCTGCCCAGCCGGTAGCGCATGCCCGGATGCACGCAGTGCACCCAGGTCACGGGCGTGCCCAGGTACCAGGTGCGGCGCGTCAGCGTCAGGCAGGGCTGGTCGGCGTCCATCTGCAGCCAGCGCGCCTGCTCGGGCGTGGGCAGCATGGCGTCCACCACATGCTCGATCTGGTCGAAGGGCACGTTGCGCACCAGATACACCGAAGGCTGGATCAGCGAGAAGTCCTGCTCCATGAAGTCCGGCGCCATGCGCGGGTTCACATGGCGGTCTTCCAGCTGCACGGGCACGTCGTTCTCGAAATGCACGCCCTGCAGGTGGAACACCGAGCTGCCCGCAGACAGCTGCAGCGAAGCTGCCGCCTCGGGCGAGGCCGACTCTCGGCGCACGCTGATCAGCTCGAAGCGGTGGTCATGGCCGCGCTGGCGGATTTCCTCGGCGATGTTGGCGATGCGCAGCAGCGTGGACTGCGGCTTTTCCTCGGCCACGAAGGAGCCCACGCCGGCCACGCGCACGATCACGCCCTGCTCGGCCAGCTCGCGCAGCGCGCGGTTGGCCGTCATGCGGGCCACGCCGAACTCCTGCACCAGCTCCTGCTCGGACGGCACGCGCTCGCCGGCCGACAGCGAGCCATCGGCGATCTTGCGCAGCACATGGTCCTTGACCTGCTGGTACAGGGCCATGGGCACCTCCGCCGTCGTTGCGGAAAGTCGGGAAGCCGTGGAACGCGAAGACATGGTGTGGGCAGTGGTCATGGAAAAGCGTCAGTGTGCAGCAGCGGCCAGCGACTCTGCGCGAATCTCTTCGGTCAGCCGGGCTTTCAGCTCCATGAACTCGGGCGAGGTCTTGACCGTGTAGTGGCGCGGATGCGGCAGGTTCACGGGAATATCGGCCTTGATGCGGCCCGGCCGCGCGCTGAACACGGCCACGCGGTTGGCCATGAAGATGGCCTCATCGATGTCGTGGGTGACGAACATCACGGTCTTGCGCTCGGCCTCCCAGATGCCCAGCAGCAGCTCCTGCATGAGCACGCGGGTCTGGTTGTCGAGGGCGCCGAAGGGCTCGTCCATGAGCAGGATCTTGGGATCATTGGCCAGCGCGCGCGCAATGGCCGTGCGCTGCTGCATGCCGCCCGACAGCTGCTTGGGAAAGTGGTTCTCGAAGCCGCGCAGCCCCACCTTGGCGATGAAGTAGTCGCTGCGCTCCTTTTGCAGCGCCTCGCTCACACCCTTCTCGCGCAGGCCGAAGCGGATGTTCTGCGCCACCGTCAGCCAGGGGAACAGCGTGTAGCTCTGGAACACCATGCCCCGGTCGGCGCCCGGCCCGTCCACGGCGCGGCCGTCCAGCAGCACCTGGCCCGTGGTCGGGAAATCCAGCCCCGCCGCAATGCGCAGCATGGTGGACTTGCCGCAGCCCGAGGGGCCGAGGATGGTGACGAAGTCGTTCTCGCGGACCTCGAAATCCACAGGCAGCAGGGCCTGCGTGCTCGTGCCCTTGTGGCTGGTGAAGGTGCGCGAAACACCTTGAATAGACAAAAGATTCATCACGATTCTCCAGGGCGCTTGTCAATATTCACGGCGGCTGCAACCGGCGCGACTCACCTCAGAGACACCGAGGAAGGGCCGCCCCGCACCGAGGGTGTCGTCCCCCTTCAAGGGGGAAGCGGCGCAGCCGCTCAGGGGGTAGATCCTTTTCACAGGGTGCTCCACTCGAACATGCGACGGTTCAGAGATTTGAAGATGAAATCGGAAACCAGGCCGATGAGGCCGATCACGATGATGCCGAAGATGATCTGGCCCGTGTTCAGCAGCGCCTGGCTGTCGGTGATCATGTGGCCGATGCCCGAGGACGAGCCGATCAGCTCGGCCACGATCACATAGGTCCAGGCCCAGCCCAGCACCAGGCGCAGCGTCTCGGCAATGCCGGGCGCGGCGCCCGGGATCAGCACGCGGCGCACCACGCCGGTGTTGGAGGCGCCCAGCGTGTAGGCGGCCTCCACCAGGTCCTTGCGCGCGCCGCCCACGGTGACGGCCACCATCAGCGTGATCTGGAACACCGAGCCGATGAAGATGACCAGCAGCTTCTGCGTCTCGCCCACGCCGGCCCACAGGATCAGCAGCGGGATGAAGGCCGAGGCCGGCAGGTAGCGGCAGAACGACACGAAGGGCTCGAAGAAGGCCTCGACCGGCTTCCAGGCGCCCATGGCGATGCCCAGGGGCACGGCCACGACCGAGGCCAGGATGAAGCCGCCCATCACGCGCCATACCGTCATGCCGATGTCGTGCAGGAAGCCGTACTCGGTGAACAGCAGCACGCCCTCGCGCGCCATGGTCATGGGGCTGGCCAGGAAGGTCGGGGAGACGAAGCCGCCCAGCGTCACAGCCGCCCAGACGAGAAAGAACAGCACGAAGAAGGCCACACCCAGCACCCACTTGGCCGTGGGGCTGACGGGCTCCAGCGGCGCCATGCGGCGGCGGCGGACGGGGGCTGGCGCCGCGGCGGGCGCGGGAGCGTGCGGTGTGGCGTGGGTCATGGGCTTGTTAGCCGGCTGGACTGCGGAAGTGGATGCGGCTTGCATGGTCATCCCCTGGCGGGCTTACTGGATGAAGCTGGCGTCGTACATCACGCCATAGTTCTCGGGGATGGAGCGGATGATGCCGGCCTCCTTGAGGATCACGGCCGACTCCTTCATGAAGGGCACCAGCTCGTTGGCGAAGAATTTCTGGTTGGCTTCCTTGTCGGACCACTTCAGGTAGGAGGCCGACTTGCCGAACTGCTCGCCCCCCTGCTTGACGGCCGCGCCCATGATCTCGAAGGACTTGGTCTTGTCGGCCTCGATCATGGCCACCGCATCGAAATACGACTGGGCCAGCGCCTTGGCGGCGGCCGCGTTGGCCTTGAGCCACTTGGGATCGCAGCCCACCGTGTCCATGACCATGGGGTAGTCGATGGTGGTGGCCAGGATCTTGCCCGCGGCCGGATTGGCGCGGATGGTGGACAGGTAGGGCTCGTAGCTCATGGCCGCATCGTTCTGGCCGGCCACGAAGGCCTGGGCCGCGGGCTGGGGCTCCAGCGAGACGGTCTTCACATCCTTCATGGTCATGCCGTTCTTGTGCAGCATCCAGGCCAGGCCGAAGTACGGCGCCGTGCCCGGCGCGCTCACGGCCACCGTCTTGCCCTTGAGGTCGGCGAAGCCCTTGACGTCATTGCGCACGGCGATGCCGTCGGCGCCATAGGACTTGTCCATCTGGAAGATCTGCACGATGGGCACGCCGTTCGTGTTCCAGGCCACATGCGTCTCGATGGTGGTGGCCGCGCACTGGATGGCGCCCGAGGCCAGGGCCAGGTGGCGGTCCTTCTGCGGAATCATCTTCAGGTCCACCGCCAGGCCGTTCTTCTTGAAGATGCCGGCCTTGTCGGCCAGGGTCAGCGGCGCGAAGCCGGTCCAGCCCGACATGCCCAGGGTGATCTTGGTCTCCTGCGCGGCAGCGGGCTGCAGTGCGGCTGCAAGGCAGAGGGCGGCGGCCAGCGGCCCCAGGGGCAGGCGGCGGAACGTGGGGATCGAACTCATGTGGCACTCCTCGGTCGGGAAAGCAAGTTGGCGATGGCAGTTTCGGGGTCCGCAGGCAGACCAGTGCGGGTGCCCGAAGTGTGTTTTTGCCGACCGGACATGTATATACAGGATTACCCGGCAAACCGGTGATGGAGCGAGCATCCTGCATCTACCTGCGATCAACACGGAGAGCAACAGCAAATGCCGTGCCAACCAAGCTTGTCCATACAACCTGGGGAAAATCCCGGGTAACAGCTCACCACCGTGGTGCATGCCACGGGGCTGCGCGCCGCTACGGTGCAATCACGGCACGCGCCACCTTCAAGAACGGTGCAATCAGCGGCGAGGCATTGCCCGCCGGCACGGCCAGCACCACGCCCTGGGGGGCCACGCGGCCCCGGATGCGGCGGCAGGCCAGGCGCTGGCCATCGTGGGTGCGGTCCACCACCGGCCGCGTGGTCAGCACGCTCAGGCCGTGGCCGTTGGCCACCATGGAGCGCAGCATTTCGATGGAGGCGAACTCATGGGCCACCAGCGGCGTCACGCCGGCCTCGCGGAACAGCGACAGGAAATACTCGCGGCTGTGCGGCAGGTTGATCAGCACCAGCGGGTAGCGGGCCACCTCGGCCAGCGCCACGCTGGTCCTGGCCGCCAGCGCATGGCGCTGCGGCAGCAGCACATAGGGCGGCAGCGCCGCCACGGGCAGCAGCTCCATGCGGGGACGCGCCAGGCCCGTGTCGTACTGCAGGGCCGCATCGAGCTCGCCGCGCTCCACCTGCTGCGTGAGCGAGGCGATGTCGCCCTCCACCAGCTCCAGCGCAATGCCGGGGTGCAGACGCTGCATCTGCGCCAGCAGGGCCGGCACCCAGCGCGCGCCCAGCGTGCTCAGAAAACCCAGGCGCAGCACGCCCGCCATCGCCGCCGTGCGCGGCCCCTGCAGGCTGCGTGCGCCGTCCAGCAGCGCCTGGGCCTCGCGGCTGCGCACCGCGCCGGCCGCCGTGAGATCCAGTCCCCTGGCATGGCGGCGCACGAACAGCGCCTCGCCCCACAGCGCCTCCAGGTCGGCAATCGCCTTGGAGATGGACGGCTGGGACACGCCGATGGCCTCGGCCGCGCGCGACGTGCTGCCATGGCGTGCGGCGGCCACGAAATACTCCAGCTGGCGCAGGCTGATTTGGATCATCTTTTTGAATGCATTGCATCAGGATTGAATATTTTCCATTGATTCAATCACGCGCCAGCATGCAGCCATAGACCACCCGTCCAAGGCTGCCCCCATGACCGAGTCCACCCCCCTTACCGCCCGCCCGCTGGACGGCGTGCGCATTCTCGACTTCACGCGCGTGCTGGCCGGGCCGCTGTCCACGGCCCTGCTGGCCGACCTGGGCGCCGAGGTCGTCAAGATCGAGCCGCCGCAGGGCGACGACTACCGCGCCATCGGCCCCATGAACAACGGCGAAAGCGCGCTGTTCACGGTGATGAACCGCAACAAGCAAAGCCTGGTGCTGGACCTCAAGCACCCCGAGGCCGTGGCCCTGGTCCACGAGATGGCCGCCCAGGCCGACGTGGTGGTGGAGAACTTCCGGCCCGGCGTGGCCGAGCGCCTGGGCATAGGCGCAAGCCAGTTGCGGGCGCTCAATCCGCGCCTGGTCTATGTCAGCGTCTCGGGCTTCGGGCAGACCGGGCCGCTGGCCCACCGGCCGGCCTACGACATCATCGTGCAGGCCATGAGCGGCCTCATGGAGGCCACGGGCGAGCCCGATGGCGCGCCCACCGTGGTGGGCGAGGCCGTCAGCGACGTGGTGGCCGGCCTGTTCGCCTCCTGGGCCACGCTGGCCGCGCTGCTGCAGGCCCGCGCCACGGGACAGGGCCAGCAGGTGGACGTGGCCATGTTCGACACCACGCTGAGTTTTCTGGCCACCTCGGTGGCGCGCTACCTGTTCACGGGCCGGCCCGCACGCCGTGTGGGCAACCGCCATCCGCTGTCCGCACCGTTCGGCGTGTACCGCGCAGGCGACGGCCACTTCGCGCTGGCCGTGCTCAACAACAAGCTGTTCGCCGCCGCCCTGCAGGCCATGGAGCTGGGCGGGCTGGCCGGCGACCCGCGCTTTGCCAGCGACGAATCACGCTCGGCCCACGAACCCGCGCTGCGCGAGGCCATCGAGGCCTGGGCCGGCAGGCATGAAGTGGCGCAGGTGGTGGCCGCGCTGGATGCGGCCGGCGTGCCCGCCGCCCCCATCTGGAACATTGCCCAGGCGCTGGAGTCGCCCCAGAGCCAGGCACGCGGCCTGCTCGGCGCGGTGCAGGACCCGCGCCTGCCCGGCCTGCGCCTGCCCACCCAGCCCGTGCATTTCAGCGGCGCCGCACCCAACCGCGCCGAGCGCGCACCCGCCCTGGGCGAGCACACCGAGGCCCTGCTCTCGCAGTGGCTGGGCCGGGGCGCCGAAGCCATTGCCGCGCTGCGTGCATCCGGTGCCCTGGGCACCGCAGGCTCGGCCCCCTCTTCCCCATCACATTGAGCGAACCTCCATGAACTTCCAACGACTGGGCACTACCGCCGACGACCACGCCATTGCCGATGCCGTGGCCCGCTTTGCCGACGACGCACTCGCCCCGCTGGCGCAGCGCATGGACGAAGAGGCACTGTCCGCCACCTGCCATGTGCCGGGCCTGTCGGCTCTGGGCGTGATGGGCATGAACCTGCCCGAGGCCCTGGGCGGCCCCGGCGTCACGCCCACGGCCATGCTGCTGTCCCTGGTAGCCATCTCGCGCGCCTGCGCGGCCACCTCGTCCATGATCGGCGCCCACTACCTGGGCACGGACGCCGTGCTCATCGGCGGCGACGACGCCCAGCGCCAGCAGTGGCTGCCGCGCTGCGCCAGCGGTCAATGGCTGGCCGCCTTTGCGCTGACCGAGCCGCGCGGCGGCTCGCACCCGGCCGACATGCGCACGCGCGCCGTGCGCGATGGGGACGACTATCTGATCACGGGCGTCAAGCACTTCATCTCCAACGCCGCCGAGGCGCGCTTCATGGTCGTCTTCGCCAAGACCGACATGGAGGCCGGCGCGCGCGGCGTCAGCGCCTTCATCGTGCCGCGCGATCTGCCCGGCATCCAGATCTCGGCCCCCGAGAAACTCATGGGCATCCGCGGCGGCCATGCCTTCGAGGTCTCGCTGGACGGCGTGCGCGTGCCCGCCAGCCACCGGCTGGGCGCCGAGGGCACAGGCTTCAAGACGGCGATGAAGGTGCTGGACAACAGCCGCCTGGACGTGGCGGCCACCGCCCTGGGCGTGGCCGAGGCCGCCCTGGCCGCCGCCGCGCAATGGGCCAATCAGCGCCTGGTCGGCGGCGAGCCACTGGCCACGAAACAGGGCATCCAGTGGAAGCTGGCCGACATGAAGCTGCGCCTGGAGGCATCGTGGGCACTGACCATGCAGGCCCTGGCCTTGCGCCAGGCCGGCCAGCCCTTCACCCAGCACTCGGCCATGGCCAAGCTGCATGCGTCCGAAATGGTGGGCTTCGTCACCGACGAAGCCCTGCAGATCCACGGCGGCTACGGCTACACGCGCGAAATGCCGCTGGAGCGCCTGGTGCGCGATGCGCGCATCCTGCGCATCTACGAAGGCTCGTCCGAAGTGCAGCGCAGCATCATTGCGCGTGGGGTGCTGGGCGGCAGCTGAATGCAGCAGCGGGTGGCTAGGAGAAATCTGAAAATGGCACCCTCGCGCCCGCAAAAGGCCGTTGATGCAGAGCGGTTCAAACCCCAGGTCTTCCCTGGACCTTGCGAGGGGGCGCAAAATGGCGGCTGTTGCGGCCTTCGGGCCGCAGCGCATTTTTTGCGGGAAGCGCCCGCATCCCGCTCCCTCCCGCGCCAGCCGCCTCTGCCGAAAGAAGTCCCCGTTGTCCGCCGCGCATTCCGTCCTGCAAGCCGTGTTCGGCTACGAACAATTCCGCGGTCCGCAGGAAGCCATCGTCTCGCACGTGGTCGCCGGCGGCGATGCGCTGGTGCTCATGCCCACGGGTGGCGGCAAGTCGCTGTGCTACCAGGTGCCGGCCATCGTGCGCCAGCAGCAGGGCCACGGCGTGGCGGTGGTGGTGTCGCCGCTGATCGCGCTCATGCACGACCAGGTCGGCGCGCTGCACGAGGCCGGTGTCAGCGCCGCCTACCTGAACTCCACGCTGTCCTATGACGAGACGCAGGAAGTCGAATGGCGCCTGCAAAGCGGCGAGATCACCCTGCTGTATGCCGCGCCCGAGCGCCTGAACACGCCGCGCTTCCTGGGCCTGCTCGACGACCTGCATGCCCAGGGCAAGCTGTCGCTGTTCGCCATCGACGAGGCCCACTGCGTGAGCCAGTGGGGCCATGACTTCCGGCCCGAGTACCGCGCGCTGAGCGTGCTGCACGAACGCTATGCGGGCGTGCCGCGCATCGCGCTCACGGCCACGGCCGATGCGCTGACGCGCGCCGACATCGTCGAGCGGCTGCAGCTGGAGAGCGCACGGCACTTCGTCAGCAGCTTCGACCGCCCCAACATCCGCTACCGCATCGCCGAGAAGAAGGACGTCAGCAACCAGCTGCTGCGCTTCATCGAGCGCGAGCACGAGGGCGAGGCCGGCGTGGTCTATTGCCAGTCGCGCAAGCGCGTGGAGGAGCTGGCCCAGACGCTGAGCCAGGCCGGCGTGCCCGCCCTGCCCTACCACGCGGGCCTGCCCTTCGAGACGCGCCAGTTGCACCAGGACCGCTTCCTGCGCGAGGACGGCATCGTCATCGTCGCCACCATCGCCTTCGGCATGGGCATCAACAAGCCCGATGTGCGCTTCGTGGCCCATGTGGACATGCCCAAGAACATCGAGGGCTACTACCAGGAAACCGGCCGCGCAGGCCGCGACGGGCTGCCCGCCGATGCCTGGATGGCCTACGGCCTGTCCGACGTGGTCAACCAGCGCCGCATGATCGACGAAAGCCCGGCCGAGGACACCTTCAAGCAGGTCATGCGCGGCAAGCTCGATGCCCTGCTGGGCCTGGCCGAGGCCACGGACTGCCGCCGCGTGCGGCTGCTGGCCTACTTCGGCGAGCAGTACGGCCTGGGCGCACCGGGAGAAGACGCAGAGACGGACCTTGAAGGCCGGCCTCTGCAGCGCGTGGCAAAGACCGCCTGCGGCAACTGCGACAACTGCATGGAGCCCCCGGCCCTGTGGGATGGCACGGACGCCGCGCGCAAGCTGCTGTCCACCATCTACCGCGTGCACGAGGCCAGCCAGCTGACCTTTGGCGCGGGCCACATCATGGACGTGCTGCGCGGCAAGGACACCGAGAAGGTGCGCCAGTACGGCCACGACAAGATCTCCACCTTCGGCCTGGGCAAGGACTACAGCGAGCCCCAGCTGCGCGGCGTGATGCGCCAGCTGCTGGCCACCGGCGCCCTGGGCCTGCACAAGATCACCAGCGAGAACAGCGGCCACAGCTTCGACACCCTGTGCCTGGCCGATGGCTCGCGCGACGTGCTGCGCGGCAATGTCCCCGTGCAGCTGCGCGAGGCCGTGGCCGCGCCACGCACGCGCACCTCCAAGCGCGCCACCCAGCCCAACGCGGCCGCCGCCAGCCTGGGGCCCGACGCCCAGGTGCGCTTCATCAATCTCAAGGCCTGGCGCGCCGAGGTCGCGCGCGAGCACAACCTGCCGGCCTATGTGATCTTCCACGACGCCACGCTGGCGGCCATTGCCGAACGCAACCCGGCTTCGCTGGACGACCTGCAGGGCATCAGCGGCATGGGTGCCAAGAAGCTCGACGCCTACGGCGCCGAGGTGCTGCGGGTGGTGGCCACGGGTTGACGCGCATAGCCCTCATGCACATCGCTTGGGGCTGGGCTCAACCATGAGAAAAGGCCTGCACCTCCATGGCGTCAGGCCTTTTTCGTGAAACCGGAACCCCTTACTGCGCCAGCACCCTGAAGGTCAGCGTGTAGTTGTTGCCGTACTGCGGCGCGGCGGCGCCGGCGGGGGCGTCGGCGCGGTAGCGCACCAGGGCCAGGTAGATGCCGGACTTGGGCAGGGCGTAGGAGATGCGGCCCTCGCCATCGGTGGTCAGTGCATCCACGCTGTGCTGGCTGGCCAGGTCCATGGCCGAGCGGAAGATTTCCACCTTCTGCGCGGCCAGCGGCTTGCCGTCGTATTGCACGGTGAAGTCGAACTTCTCGCCCGCGAACAGGTCGGCGGGATGCGTGACGGGCACGATCTCCAGGCCCTTGCCTGAGGGCGCGAGCGCGGCCCGGCTGGGCTTGCCCACCGTGATGTAGGTCTCGGAGACCGACAGCGACTGGTAGTGGCTCAGCAGCCTGGCATCGGCCGGCGTGGGCGTGGCGGGATCACGCGCCGTCTCCACCTTGCCGTTGCGCTCCCACGAACGGAAGACGGCGCCCAGGCGCGGGCCGGTGCTCACGCGGTAGGTGCCTTTCTCGTCGGACAGTTGGTGCTCGGCCACGGTGCGGGTCTTGAACTGGCGCACATCGGCCACGGGCGTGACCGAGCCGTCGGGCGCCGTCACGGTGAAGCGCGTTTCGCCAAAAGCCACTTCGGGGATGAAGAACTTGTCGGCAAAGCTGGCGTCCACGCTGATGACGGCCCGGGGCGAAGCCTCGAAGCTGGTGGGCAGCAGGTAGGGCGTGTGGGCCTGGGCGGAGATGCACACGGCCGACAGCAGCGGCAGCCACCAGGCCAATCGCTTGGATGGGGTTTTGGCCATGTCCGCTCAGGGCTTCTTGACGTCGTTCTTGTCCACGACGCCATCGGCATTGACGTCGGCTTCCTTGAAGCTGCGTTCGGCGATGGCCATGTCTTCTTCCACGGTGTATTTGCCGTCGCGGTTCCTGTCCACGATGCCGAAGCGCACATGGGCCTGCTTCATGGACTGGGCATAGCGCTCGTCGGGCTGGCGGCCCGCGTACTGCTGCTTGAGGCGGGCCTCGAACTCGTCCACGTACTCCTTCTCGCTGAGCCAGCCGTCGCCATTGGTGTCGCCGGCCAGGAAGCGCTGCTTGCGCACGGTGTCGTACTCCTGGCGCGTGACCACGCCATCACGGTTGGCGTCGTAGCTGCCCATGAAGGCAGACTGGCCATGCCCGCCCGCAGGCTGGGCCGGGCCGCTGGCGGACGGTGCCGTGGGCGATGCGCAGGCGGTGAGCAGGGCCGCCAGGCCGGCAGCGGCCAGCATGCGGTGGGACAGAGAGAACTCGATCATGAAACGACTCCTGAAGTAGGCAGATACAGCGGCGGCTGCGATGGTGGTGGAGGCTTTCCGGCCGACACCGCCGCTGTAGGGAAGGCCGGCCGGCCCCTGGAGAAACTCCTCGGATCCGCGCCACGCGGCAAGTGAAGGTGGCGTGGATGCAATGGCATGGTGCGCAGGGCGCTCAGAACGCAACGTTCATGGACACGGCGAAGGTGCGGCCCGGGTTGCTCAGCAGCTCGATGTCGCGGCGGTCGCGCGCCACGCCGGGCTGCAGGCTGCGGGTGCTGGAATAGTCCCAGTAGCGCTTGTCGCCCAGGTTGTAGATGCCTGCGTTCAGGCGCACGTTCTTTGCGACCTGCCAGTAGCCGGCCAGGTCGAAGATGGCATAGCCGGGCACGCGGAACAGCTCGGTGGTCGAGTCGGTCAGGCCGGTGCCCGCGTTCTGGTAGCTGTCGCGGTTGGTGGCCACGGCCTGCTTGCCCGCGACGAAAGTGCCGGTCAGGTTCAGGCCCCATTGCCGGGCCGGTGCGTCATAGCCCACGCCGACGATGGCCTTGCGCGGCAGCACGCTGTCCAGCGGCACATCCTTGTCGCCTGCGTAGTAGGACTTGGAGGTGCCGCGGCTGATGCCCAGCGCCCAGGTGGAGTACAGGCCCCTGGCGGCGGGCATCCACTGGCCGTGGTCCAGGCGCGCGCTGGCCTCGAAGCCGTAGATCTTTGCGCTGTCGCGGTTCTCAGCCTGGTAGATGGTGCCGATGTGGGCGGGCACGTTGACGAACAGGTCGGGACGGCCCGCGCGCAGGTAGCGCGTGTAGGCGATGAAGTCGGAGTACTTGGTATAGAAGACCGAGCTGTTGAAGGTCACGCCCGGCGTGGGCGACCCCTTGAGGCCGAAGTCGAAGGCATTGCTGCTTTCCTCCTTCAGGTTGGGGTTGCCGACCAGCGCGTACTGGTTGCCGGTGTTGTAGTTGCTGGCCATGTTCCACGAGCCGAAGATCTCGCCGGCCGAGGGCGCGCGCCCGCTGCGCTTGAACTGGGCATAGGCGCTGAACGTGGGCGTGAGGTCATAGACCAGGGCCAGGCTGGGGCTGAGGATGGTGTTGCCACGCGTGCCGCCGTAGAGCTTCTGGACATCGGCGGCCGTGAGCACGCCCGAGACGAAGTTGTCCAGGTCGCGTGTCTTGATCTCCACGCGGTCCACGCGCAGCGCGGGAATCAGCGCCAGGCGGCGGCCACCGGCCTGGAAGCTGATCTCGTCCTGCAGGAAGGCGCCGTAGCGGCGGGTGGTGGTGTCGGGCTGGGGCTTCATGTTGCCGGACACGGCCCAGGGACGCTCCGTGTCCTGGGTCGAGGCATTGACGCCAAAGCTCAGGCGGTGGCGGTCGACGCGCTTGTCGCCCGTGCTCGAGAAACCCCAGGTGCGCGTCTCATTGCCGGAGACGTTGTGCACCTTGGCGCCCGTGGCCAGCGTGGTGGTGTCGGTGACGTCGTTGGTGTCCGTGTTCTGGAAGTACAGCCGCGTGTCCAGCTGGTCCACCCAGGCGCCAGTCGGTGTCCACAGGTGCTGCAGCTGCAGCGTGTTGCGACTGGTGTCGCTGTTCTGGCGTGAGCTTTCGGTGATGCTGGTGTTGGTGGTGTCCCAGCCGTGGAAGGAGGTGTCGTTCTTGCGGCGGTACAGGTCGGCCGACAGCACCAGGCGGTGGGCCGGGTTGATGCGCAGGCCGCCCTTGAGCAGCAGCGCGTTGGAGTTCCAGTCGTCGGGATAGCTGTTGACGATGGCGCTGTGGTTGCGCGTCTCGTGGCCGTCGCGGCGCGAGTAGGCGATCAGGCCGTCGAGGTCGCCCGAGCGGCCAGCGGCCGTGAAGCTCTCGTTCCAGGAGCGGTCGGCCGTGTCGTGGCCGATCTTGCCGCCCAGGTAGGAGGTCTTGCCGCCCACCAGGTAGTCCTCGGCGGACTTGGTGCGAAAGCCCACCGAGCCGCCGATGCCACCGGCCGCGCGCCGCGCCGTGGTGGTGCCGGAGAGGATGTCCACGGCCGAGAACATCTCGGGGTCGATGAAGTCGCGGCCCACGCCAAAGGTGTTGGCGCCGACACGGCTCACATAGGGGCGCGTGGTGGCGTCGGGCATCTCGACGCCGTCCACATCCATGCCGATGCGGTTGCCCTCGATGCCGCGGATGTTGTAGCCCGTGGTGCCCGAGCGGTCGAAGCTGCTGCGGTTGCGGCTGGTGCCCGAGGCCGTGCCCGGCGCGGAGACCAGGGGCTGGTAGCGCACCACATCGGCCATGCTGCCGGCCTGCTCCAGCGCCGGGCCGCTGACGGTGGTGGAGGCGCCGGGCGTGCGCTGCACGGGCTCGGCTGCATCGACCACATCGACCTGGGCCAGCGCCTTGGTGGGAGCCTGTGCCATCAGCCGGGCCTCATCGTCCGCAGTCTGCACATGCGTCTGCGTCTGCGTCTGCGTCTGTGCCCAGGCGCCGGGCGAGGCCAGACCGATCACGGCGGCCTGCACGGCCACGGCCAGCAGGCTGTGCCGCAATACCGGCGTGCGCGAGGGATTGCAGGAGAGGGAGAGGAAAGACGAACGCGAAGACACAGCCATGGCGGGAATCGGGGAAAGAGGGTTGCTGGCTAGCTGCCGACCTGTCCGCGGAGTGCTCTTGCGAGACCATTGCTCCCCCCGTGTGTGATTGTTCCTGCTGGCTTTCCGCGATTCTCCCATCAATTGATAATGATTATCATTTGTTTTGTCTCATTTACGTCACAGGGGCTGATCCAGGCTCCGCGCGGGCCTCCTCCACAAACCCCACACAAAGACTCGACAGCGCAGCAAGATTGCCCGCTCACACTGCGGCGGCTGAATATCTGGAGCCCTTTGCTGTGATCAATAACGCCCAACTTCTGGCCGACGAAGCCAAGTACTGCTCGTTCGGGGATACCGTCCACTACGTCAACCCGCCCAAGATCTTCTCGGGGTGCGAAGGCAGCTACATGTACGACGAGGCCGGCACGCCCTACCTTGATCTGCAGATGTGGTATTCGGCCGTGAACTTCGGCTACAAGAACAAGCGCCTCGAGCAGAAGATGATCGAGCAGCTGCAGACCCTGCCCCAGGTCGCCAGCCAGTACCTGCACCCCACCAAGATCGAACTGGCCAAGTTCATCGCCCAGGATGCGGAGCGCAAGTGGGGCCATGCCGGCCGCGTGCACTTCAACGTGGGCGGCGCCCAGGCCATCGAGGACTCGCTCAAGGTCGTGCGCAATGCCAGCGGCGGCAAGAGCCTGATGTTCGCCTTCGAGGGCGGCTACCACGGCCGCACGCTGGGCGCCTCCAGCATCACCTCCAGCTACCGCTACCGCCGCCGCTACGGCCACTTCGGCGACCGCGCGCAGTTCATCCCCTTCCCCTACCCGTTCCGCCGCCCCAAGGGCATGACGTCCGAGGAATACGCGGACTCCATCGTCCGGGAATTCGCGCGCAAGTTCGAGAACGAATACCACGCCATCTGGGACCCCAAGACCAACCAGTGCGAGTACGCGGCCTTCTACGTCGAACCCATCCAGGGCACGGGCGGCTACGTCGTGCCGCCGCCCAACTTCTTCAAGGGCCTCAAGAAGGTGCTGGACGACCACGGCGTGCTGATGGTGGTCGATGAAATCCAGATGGGCTTCTGGCGCACCGGCACGCTGTGGTCGGTGGAGAACTTCGGCGTCAAGCCCGACGTGCTGGTCTTCGCCAAGGCGCTGACCAACGGCCTCAACGCCCTGTCGGGCCTGTGGGCGCGCGAGGAGCTGATCAACCCCACCATCTTCCCGCCGGGATCGACCCACTCCACCTTCGCCTCCAACCCGCTGGGCACGGCCCTGGGCCTGGAAGTCATGAAGATGACCCACGAGATGGACTTCGGCCGCCAGGTGCGCGAATCGGGCGCCTACTTCCTCGAAGGCCTCAAGGAGCTGCAAAAGCGCCACAAGGAAATCGGCGACGTGGACGGCCTGGGCCTGGCGCTGCGCGCCGAGATCTGCACCGAAGACGGCTTCACGCCCAACAAGGCGCTGCTGGACAAGATGGTGGACATCGGCCTCGAAGGCGGCCTGGAATACCAGGGCCAGAAACGCGGCCTGGTGCTGGACGTGGGCGGCTACTACAAGAACGTGATCACCTTCGCGCCCTCGCTGATGATCTCGCGCCCCGAGATCGACGAAGCCATGGTCCTGCTGGACCAGTTGCTCACGAAAGCCAAGGCGGCCTGAAGGCGCGATGCCCGCAGAGCGCCTGCACAACCAACTCGAACCCCCAGGCCTGCTCGCGCAGTTCGCGGCCCATCCTCCCGAGGGCTTCGCACTGCTGCAGGACTGGCCGGCGCCGGCCTTCACGGCGCCCTTCGATCTTCTGACCACGGCGGACGACGCGCTCAAGGCGCGTCTTTTGTCGTTGCCCGGTGGCGGCTGGCTGTCGCGCCGGCTGCGCCTGTCCACCGACTTCGTGGGCACCACGGTCAGCGAGTACGCCGTGCTGCCCATCGGCATCCCTGCCGCCCAGCAGGCTGCCGCGCTGCGTGCGCGCGCAGGCCGGCGCATGCTGACCATCGTCAAGGACCTGCCCCAGGATTCACCGCTGCTGCCGGACGCCGACAACGCCCACGCACGGGCGCTGGCGCAGGCGCTGGCCGATGCGGGCTTCATCCTGGTCGAGGGCCAGGCCCTGGCCCATGTGCCCATCGACTTCTCCAGCCTGGACGAATACCTTGCGCGCCTGTCCAAAAGCCGCCGCCAGAACCTGCGCCGCAAGCTCAGGAGCCGCGCGCAGCTGCAGGTGCAGCGCATTCCCACGGGCGCGGCCTTTGCCGATGACGCCTGCGTCGATGCCTACTACGCGCTGTTCGATGCGGTGTATGCGCAAAGCGAGATCCACTTCGACAGGCTCACGCGCGATTTCTTCGCGGCCCTGCTGCGCGATGCAGGCAACGGCGGCACCGTGTTCGAGTACCGCGCGCTGCAGGACGACGGCACGCCCGGCGCGCTGCTGGGCTGGAACCTGTGCTTCGAGCACGGCGGCAAGCTGATCGACAAGTACATCGGCCTGTCCTACCCGGCCGCGCGCGAGGCCAATCTCTACTTCGTGAGCTGGATGGTCAACCTTGAATACGCCATCGAACGCGGCCTGAGCCACTACGTGGCCGGCTGGACCGACCCCGAGGTCAAGGCCCAGCTGGGCGCCAGCTTCACCTTCACGCAGCATGCGGTCTTCATCCGCAATCCGCTGCTGCGCGCACTGGGCCGGCGCTTTGCCGGCCACTTCGAAAGCGATCGCCAATGGAGCGAACAGAACTGAATGCCCAGCCGGTCGTGCTGGATGTGGATGGCTCGGTGGGGACCCTGCCCGGCGAGCTGCGCCTGCCGCTGCAGGACTGGCAGGAGCAGGTGCGCTTTGGCTGCGGCCTGCGCCGCTTTGCGCAGTTCCGCGCGGCACTCGACGCGCAACTGCCCGCCGCGCATGGCACGGCCCTCATGGGCAGTGGCGACTTCCACCACCTGAGCTGGCCGCTGATCGAGCGCTGCATCACCGCCCAGGCCCTGTCCGCGGGCCGGCCGCTGCGCGTGGTCGTGCTCGACAACCACCCGGACAACATGCGCTTTCCCTGGGGCGTGCACTGCGGCTCCTGGGTGCGGCGCGTGGCCCTGCATCCGGCCGTCTCGCATGTGCATGTGGCCGGCATCACCTCCGGCGACATCGGCCGCGCGCACGCCTGGGAGAACTACCTCACGCCGCTGCGCGCCGGCCGCCTGAGCTACTGGAGCGCGGGCGTGGACACGGGCTGGGCGCGCCGCCTGGGCGTGGATGCCGCCTTTCACGGCTTTGCCAGCGTGGCCGACCTGTCGCGCACGCTGGCGCGCATGCTGCGCGAGCAGGCCCAGCCCACCTACCTGAGCATCGACAAGGACGTGTTCGCGCCCGAGGTGGTGCGCACCAACTGGGACCAGGGCCGCATGCAGGAAGGCGAGGCCCTGGACATCATCGGCGCGCTGGCCGGCCAGATCGTGGGCAGCGACATCACGGGCGATGTGTCCTCCTGGCGCTACACGACCTGGTGGAAGCGCTGGATGAGCGCCGGAGACGGCCAGGACACGCAGATCGACGCGCAGACGCTGGCCACCTGGCAGCTGGGCCAGCATGCCTTCAACGAACGGCTGGTCGAATACATCCAGACCTGCACCAGCCCCTAGGATCCGTTCACACCCCGCATCCCCCACGTCCGCGCACCGCGGCCGACCGCAAGACAGGAGGCAACCCCATGATCGACCGGCTGACCGAAAGACTGCTGCAGCGCAGTTTCACACCCCTGGTGCGCAAGGGACTGCTCGAAATCTGCCTGCCCTGGGGGCGCATGCTGGCCTTCGGCGATGGCGGCCAGCCGCAGGCACGCATCCGCTTCACGGACAGGCGCGCGCTGTGGGCCCTGATGCGCGACCCGGACCTGAACCTTGGCGAGATGTTCATGCAGCAGCGCCTGGTGGTGGAGCGGGGCAGCATCTACGACGTGCTGGAGCTCGTGCTGCGCAACGCGCGCAACCTGCCCGTGCCGGCCAGCGTTCGGCTGCTCGATGCCTGGCGCATGCGGCTGCGCCCGCTGCTGCAGCACAACCGCCGCGGCAAGGCGCGCGCCAACGTGGCGCACCACTATGACCTCGACGACCGGCTGTATCGGCTCTTTCTGGATGGCGAGCGCCAGTACTCCTGCGCCTACTTCGAGCATGGCGACGAAAGCCTGGAGCAGGCCCAGCGGGCCAAGATGCGCCACATCGCCGCCAAGCTGCTCGTGGAGCCCGGCCACCGCGTGCTGGACATAGGCTGCGGCTGGGGCGGACTGTCGCGCTACCTGGCCGAGGTGGCTGGCGCGGGCCATGTGACGGGCGTGACGCTGTCCGGCGAGCAGCTGGCGGGCGCCCGCCAGCGTGCCGGCCAGTCTCCGTGCGCAGACCGCCTCAGCTACCGCCTGGAAGACTACCGCGACACGCGCGGCACCTTCGACCGCATCGTCTCGGTGGGCATGTTCGAGCATGTGGGCACGCGTTTTCACGACGCCTTCTTCCGCCAGTGCCGGGAGCTGCTGTCCGACGATGGCGTGATGCTGCTGCACTTCATCGGCAACAGCGATGTGCCCGACTTCAACAATCCCTGGATAGAACGCTACATCTTCCCGGGCGGCCACATTCCGTCCCTGTCGGAGTTCACGCCGGCCATCGAACGCAGCGGCCTGGTGGTCACCGATATCGAAGTGCTGCGCCTGCACTATGCGCGCACTCTGCGGCTGTGGCGCGAGCGCTTCATGGCGCGCCGCGGCGAGGCTGCCGCGCTCTACGACGAGCGCTTTTGCCGCATGTGGGAGTTCTATCTGTCCATGTCGGAAGCCGCCTTCCGCTACCAGGACATCGCCATTTTCCAGGTGCAGCTGGCACGCCGCCAGGAAGCGGTTCCGCTCACGCGCGACTATGTCGCCGAACGCAGCCAGGCCCTGCGCGGGCGCGAGCCACCGCCCGGCGCCACGCAGGCCGCAGCCGTCAGCCAGGCGCGGCGTGCGGCCTCTCCAGCAGACTGAGCAAGGCCTCGAAGCGCGCGTCGTCGAACCACAGGCTGTTGCCCACGGCCACCAGGCGCCGTGCCCAGTCGCGCCCCTGGTCCACCACGTCCTGGCGCGCCAGGCCCAGCACATGGTCGTAGCGGCCATAGTCGGGCAGCACATGGACGAAGGGCAGCGACAGACCCCAGCCCCGCCCCCACTGCGCGCGCAGCAGCGCATCGCGCGTGGCTGCATCGCGCAGGCGCAGCAGCAGCACGGGCCAGACGCCTTGCGCACCCGGCACGGTGTCACCCACCACCTCGACCCCATCGATGGCCGACAGCCAGGCGCCGCGCTCACGGGCCTGGCGCTGCAGTTGCTGCTGGAAATCCGCCAGCCGCGCCAGCGCGCGCCGGCCCACGCGGCGGCGCCAGGCGCCCAGTTCATGGCGGGCAATGGCGTCGTCGAAATCATCGCCGGCGGCCTGCACCCAGTCGCTGCGCGACAGCGCCTCGCGCAGGGGACGGCCATAGGCCAGGTCCAGCCCGGCGGGGCGGTACAGCGCCGCATAGCCCAACAGCTCCAGGCTGCGGCGCAACTCCCAGCCCCGGTCCTGGCGCACGCTGGCCGCATGTGTCTCGCGCAGTGCCTCGCGCAGCGCGGGGTCGCGCGCCAGCAGCACGCCGCCCTCGAAGGTGGTCAGGCCCTTGCCCACGGCCAGGCTGTAGAAGCCCACATCGCCCTGCCAGCCCACGGGCTCGCCGCGCAGGCGCGCGCCCAGGGCCTGGGCCGCGTCCTCCACCACCCAGGCGCCCACGGCGCGCGCGCAGTCCACGGCCGTGGCCACGTCGGCCACGCGGCCGCACAGATGCGTGGGCAGCACGGCCAGGGTGCGTTCGCTGCACAGGGCGCGCAGGCGCGTGGGGTCCATGTCCAGCGTGTCGGGATGCAGATCGCACAGGCGCAGTTGCAGGCCGCAGTGCGCCACGGCCAGGGCCACCAGCGGGCAGGTATAGGCGGGGGCGATGACTTCGCTGCGGCCCGGCGCCAGGCGGCGCAGGGTCTGCAGCGCCACCATCAGCGCCGAGGTGCCCGAGCATTCAAGCTGCACGGCGGGCACGCCCAGCCACTGCGCCAGCGCCGTCGCCAGGTCCGCATCGCCCCAGGGCAGCAGGTCGGCCGCGCGCAGCGGCAGGCCCGCCGTGGGCGGCAGCACGCGTTCAGCCACGGTGCGTGCCGTGCTCGGCCGAGGCCGCCAGATGCGCGGCGCCCGCGCTGGCCGAACCCGCGCCCGGGTTGCCGCCCGCATGGCCCGGCGTGTCATCGTCTGCGCCGGGCCCCTCGGCCTCCTGCGTCTCGCTGACGGCCAGGCAGGCGATGCCGGCCACGATGAACAGGCAGCCGATGATCTGGGGCATGCCTATGCGCTCGTCGAACAGCCAGTACGACAGCGCCAGCACGGAAAGAATCTCCAGGTGCGATGCCGCAAAGGCCGGGCCGATGGGCGCGCGCTTGAGCAAGGTCATCCACGAGAAAAAGGCGCCGATGTAGCCCACGAAGGCGCCATAGATCCAGGGCTGGCCGAACACGCGCGCCAGCCAGGCCGTGGAGAACTCCAGCGGCAGCGCCGCATTGCCGGCCTGCTTGAAGCTCAGCTGGGCCAGCGTGTCGAAGGCCATGAGCACCAGAAAGCCGATGAAATAAAAGCGCTTCATTTCAATGGAGGCCCACGATGGCGACGCCTATGGACACGAGGACAATTCCGGCGACCCGCATGGGTGCCAGCTTCTCGGCAAACAGCAGCCGGCCCGCGATCATGATGGCCACGATGTTGATGGAGCCCAGCAGCACGCCTTCGGACAGCGGCACCAGCGAGAGAAAGGCCAGCCACAGCACGAACTCGGCCACGTAGCAGCCCACGCCCAGCCACAGCCAGGGCCTGGAGGCCATGAAGCGCCAGCGCGCCAGGCCGTCGAGGTCACCGGGCTGGCTGGCGGCGGCCTTGAAGGCCAGCTGGCCCCCGCTGTCCACCAGCACGTTCAGCACCCACAGCGTGATGACCAGCGGCGAGAGATCACTGCCCATGCCGCGCGGCCTCCGCAGCCCGCACCTCGCGGGGGGCGGCACCGCTGGCGATGCGCGCCACGAATTCAGTGGTGCGCGCGATCACGGTTCGGCGGTCGCGGTCAATGGTGACCATGTGGTAGCTGTTGTCCAGCAGCACCAGCTCGACATGGGCCTGGCTGGCGCCATGCACGATGTCATGGGCGTTGGCCACCGACGAGATGTCGTCGTTGCGCGCATGGATGACCAGGCAGGGCGAGCGCAGCTGGGGCAGTCGCGCCAGCACATGGGCCGAGAGGCGGCGCAGCTCGATGATGGACCACCAGGGATTGCCCGGCAGGCCGGCCGCCGCGCTGTCGCCCGAATGCATTTGCTCGACCACGCGCGCGCGCAGGGCCTCGTCCTTGATGCCGTAGGGCGGCTGCTCCATGAACACGCTGTGGCGGCCAATGCCCAGCGCGCGGAACAGCGGCAGCAGGAAGGCCAGGCGCGTGTAGAAGGGAATGCTCCAGCCGTCGTAGCGGAAGGTGGTGGACAGGGCGCAGACGCCGTCCACCTTGTCGGGGTGGCGCTGGGCCACGGCCAGGGAGAGCACGGCGCCCATGGACAGGCCGCCGACCACCACATGGTCCATGTGCTGCGACAGTCGCTGCAGCCCGGCCTCCACGCTGGCCAGCCAGTCGGTCCAGCGCGTGTCCACGAGATCTTCCATGCTGCCGCAATGGCCGGCCAGCTGGACCGCATAGACGGTGAAGCCCTGCTTGTTCAGCCCCTTGGCCAGCAGGCGCATCTCGGCCGGCGTGCCCGTGAGCCCGTGCACCAGCAGCACGCCGGTGCGCGCGGCCGCGCCCGTGCCGGGCATGACGAATTCATGCTCGGTCACGCAGATGCTGTCCAGCCCCGTGGCAGCAGCCTGCTCGCTGTGCTGAACCAAGGAGAGCCCATCACTCAAATTCATGTCAATTTTCCATGACGCTGCGCGTCGCCCTCTGACCGTGAAACTGGCGTGCCCTGAAGCCAGAGACACCGAGGAAGGGCCTTGGCCGGCCGCGCCGCCCCGCACCGAAGGTATCGTCCCCCTTGGGGGGCGCCGTGCAACGGGAAGGCGCGAAGCGACTCAGGGGGTGGTATGTCATGCCAGCGCCTCCAGGCCCAGGACCACCTTGTCGAGCAGGGCCGTGGCCTGCTCGAAATGCTCGAAGGGCGCATGGGCGATGCCCCGGCTTTCGCAGTGGGCGATGAGCTTGTACTTGGCCAGCACGAAGTCGGCCCGGCCCGAGACGCAGAAGTCCGAGGTGCTGTCGCCCACGTAGAGCACGCGGCCGTGCAGGGCCTGCTGCTCGGCGAGGCGCTCGCACTTGCAGTTGCCGCTGGCGCGCGCGCACTGCGCGCTGGCCCAGGGAGAGTCCAGGCGCCAGCTGCGCTCGCCGGTCTGCACCAGGCGGTTGGCGATGACCTGCAGATGGCCCAGGCCATGGCGCTCCAGCACATGGCGTATGGCGTAGTCGATGCCGTCGCTGACCACCTGCACCACCATGCCGTGGGCCTGGGCGGCCGCCACGAAGCCGGCAAAGCCGGGGTCGATCTCGATGGTGTCCAGATGGGCGCGCAGCTCGGCCTCGTCCATGTCCAGCAGCGCGACCTGGCCCTTCATGCATTCGCGCGAGCCGATCTCGCCGCGCTCCCAGGCGTCTTCCAGTTCCTGCCAACCGGGCTTGCCGAAGCGGTTGAGCAGGGTGTCGGTCACGTCCAGCAGGCTGATCGTGCCGTCGAAGTCGCTTTGCACCATCCAGCCGGGGGCGGCGGTGTCCAGATACAGGGGAATGCGCTTATTCATGAAACTGCACCCTTACGTTTTGACCCACGCGCACGGCGGCGGCGGGAGCTTGCTCGAAGACCAGCACGCACTCGATGACACGCACCGGCCCGCGCTGCTGGTCGTCCTGCAGCCGCGCCGTGCCATAGACGGGGCTGATGCGCAGCACGCGTGCCGAGGGCAACTGCTGCTGTGCGGCGCCATCGGCGTCCAGCGTCACCGTGGCCCGCATGCCTTCGCGCACGGCGGCGGCGAAGCTTTCGTTGATTTCGGCGCGCACCTGCAGCGGGCGCTGCGGCAGCAGCACCACGGCCGGCGTGCCGGGCACGGCCTGGCTGCCCGCGTGGGTGGCCAGGCGCACCACGGTGCCGGCCTCGGGCGCGCGCAGTTCCTGGCGCTTGTGCTGGGCGCGCAATTGTTCGAGCTTGCGCTGTGCCACCTGGGCCTCGGCTGCGGCCACGTCGATCTCGGCCTGGGCATCGCGCAGCGCCTGCGCGGCCTCGTCCACGTTCTGCGCATCGGCGGCGCCCTCGCGCGCTGCGGCCTGCCAGCGAGACAGGGTCTGCTTGAGCTGGGGCAGGCGCGCGGCGCGTGCCTTCTGGCGGGCCTTGGCCAGCTGGGCCTCGGACTCGGCCACGGCCAGGTCGGCCTGGCCCGTATCGTCGGCCAGCCTCAGCAGCAACTGGCCGCGCTGCACGGACTGGCCTTCCTTGACGGACAGCTGCTGCACCACGCCGGCCACGGCGGGCGACAGGTCCAGCAGGCCGCCTTCCACCTCGATCTTGCCGCGCGCCACGGCCACGGCCGCCGGGCCGTTTTGCTGCGCCTTGGCGCTGGCCTGGCCGGCATTGGCAGGCGCATCGTGCGAAGGACCGCAGCCCGCCAGCAGCGCGGCGGCGGCCAGCGCCGCAGCCAGACCGGCAGTGGACGCGGCAAGGCCGCTCAGGGGGTACTTCATTCTTTTTCCTTCAACGGGGAGGTCTGGCGCCAGTCGCTGCGGATGGCGCCGTCCTCCATGCCGAGCACGCGGTCGGCATGGCGCACCAGGCGCGGGTCATGGCTCACGCACAGCACGGTCGTGCCATGGTTGCGCGCCGCGCGGTGCAGGATGTCGATGACGCGCTGGCCGCTTTCGGCATCCAGCGCACTCGTGGGTTCGTCGGCAAACAGCAGCTGCGGCGCCTTGGCCATGGCGCGCGCGATGGCCACGCGCTGCTTTTCGCCGCCCGACAGTTCGGCCGGGCGCATGTGGGCGCGGTGGGACAGGCCGACCTCGTCCAGCGCCTGCTGCGCGCGGCGCAGGGCCTCGTCGCTGCGCAGGCCCATGTAGCCCAGGGGCAGCTGCACCTGCTCGATGGCCGTCAGCGCCGGGAACAGGTTGAAGCCCTGGAAGACGAAGCCCGTGTGGCGCAGGCGGAATTTCTCCAGCGCCCGCGTGCCCAGCTTGCCCAGGTCCTCGCCCAGCGCCATGGCGTGGCCGCTGTCGGGCGCCTGCAGGCCCGACATCAGCGACAGCAGCGTGCTCTTGCCGCAGCCCGAGGGCCCGGAGATCAGGCTCAGCTCGCTCGGGTACAGCGACACGGACAGGCCTTGCAGCACCTGCACGCTGACCATGCCCGACAGGAAGGACTTGCACAGGCGCACGGCCTCCAGGCTGGGTGCCGTGCGGGGCGCCGCCGTGGGCGCGGGAGAGTGGGCATTCATCACGTTCATGGGGTCTGGCCGTCTTCAGCGCAGCAGCGTGGCCGGGTCGGCCCGTAGCAGGCTGCGCATGGCGCCCAGGCCCGACAGCAGGGACAGCACGGCCACCAGCACGGCGCAGGCCAGCACGGCCGATGCGTTCAGCGCCACGGGCACGCGGTAGGCCATGGCCAGGGCCAGCAATACGGCGCTGGCCAGCGCGGCCATCACAAAGCCCAGACCGCCGATCCAGCAGGCCTGCTCGACCACCACGCGGCCCAGTGCCGCGCGGCTCACGCCCAGCGCGTTGAGCACGGCGTACTCGCGCGAGGAAGCGGCCACCACGGCCTTGAGCGACTGGCTGGTGACCACCGAGCCCACCAGGCAGACGATGACGGCCATGAACAGCACGCCCGCGCCGGCGCCCGTGTCGAACATCCAGTAGCGCTGCGAGCGCCGCGCGAATTCCCTGGCCGTCCAGGCCTCGTAGGGGCCGAAGCTGGGTGTGGGCTGGTTCAGGCGCTGCTTCACGGCCTTGGCCGAGGCGCCCGGGCGCACGCGCGCCACGAAATAGGTGCTGCCCTGGCCGGGGTCGCCCGCAATCTCGCGGGCCGTGGCCAGCGAGGCCAATACGTTCACGCCGCCCAGGCCACGCAGGCCGTCCACGGCCGCCACCACCTGCACGCGGTGGTTGTTGACCCAGGCCACGCCGCCTTCGCTGGTGCCCAGGGTCTGCAGGTCGGCCCGGTCCACGATCACGGCGCCGGTCTCGCGCAGGCGCTGGCGCTGCCAGGGCTGGAGCACGTGGGAAAACAGCATGGAGGCGTCATCGGTGGCAATGCCCGACAGGTAGACCGACACGCCGCCGCCGTGCTCGCTGGCCGCGCCACCGGCCGCCGAGTCCGAGCGCCAGTCGCCGTCCACCCAGACATAGGGCTCGACCGCCGCGACATCGGGGTCCATGCGCAGGCGCATGTCCACGTCGCGGCCGATGGTGCGGCCGAAGTTCACGCTCTGCGTGCCCGGGTAGCCGATCCACAGGTCGGCCGAGGAAGCCGTCACATACAGCGCGGCCGATCCGAAGATGCCCAGCACCAGCGCGGCCTGCATGGCCAGCAGCACGCCGGAGAAGCCCACGGCGAAGACGGAGGGAATGAAGCGGCGCCACTCGTGCACCAGCGTCTTGCGTGCCAGGGCGATCATGAGGGCGCTCCTTGTGCGAGCGGAGCCAGTGGAGCCATGCCGCTGTCGGCAGCGTCCTGGTCCTCGGCCGGCAGCGGCGCGCCGCCCAGGGCCTTGTACAGCGCCACGTAGGCCAGCGCATGGGCAGCCAGGGCCGTGGTCTGCTCGCTGCGCGCCTGCAGCGCGGCGCGCCGGGGCGCCAGGCCGCCGAATTCGCTGTCCAGGCCCAGCTTCAGGCGCTGGTCCTGCACGCGCTCGCGCTCGGCCAGCACCTGCTGGGTGGACTGCAGCGAGGCGATGCGCTCGCGCTGGGCGTCCAGCGCGGCCAGTGCGGACTCGACCTCGGCCACGCCGTCGAGCACGCTCTGGCGGTAGGCCTGGACGGCGGCCTGCAGCGCCAGCTCGCTGGCGTCGGCCTGGGAGCGGCGGCGGCCCCAGTCGAACAGGGGAATGTCGATCTGCGGCCCGAAGGTGGGTGCGTTGTCCTGCGTGGTACGCAGGTTCTGGGTGATGTTGAACGAGTACAGCAGCGAGCCGCCGATCACGAAGCGCGGATACAGCGCCGCATGCGCAATGCCCTGCTCGGCCGCCGCGCGTTCCACGGCGGCCTGCGCCACCTGGATGTCGGGGCGCGTGCGCAGCAGGTCGGCCGGCAGGGCGGCCACGCCCAGTGCCTGGGCACCGGGCAGCGGGGCCTTGGCATCGGCCTGCAGCCACTGGGCATCGGGCCGCGTGCGGCCCAGCAAGGCGGCCAGCATGTGGGCGCTGCGGGCCTGGGTTTCGCGCAGGCTGGCACGCAAGGCGGCGCTCTGGCCGGCCTGCAGTTGCAGCTGGTGCACGGCCTCGGCCGTGCCCAGGCGCTGCTGCTGGCGCACCTGGGCCAGTTGCAGGGCACGCGCATCCAGCAGTGCCTGTTCGTCGATCAGGGCGCGCTGGCGCTGGGCCATGCGGATGTCCAGATAGCGGTGGACCACATCGGCCACCAGGGCCACGCGGGCCGCCTGCAGGCGGCCCCGTGCGTCAAGCACGGAGGCGGCGGCATTGCGCTCGCCGGCCTCGCGGGCGCCGAACAGGCCCAGGTCCCAGCTCACGTCGATGCTGGCGTGGAAATACGAGTCGATGGCCGCAATGTCCTGCAGCGTGCGCGCACCGGCCGTGAACACGGGCCGGAAGGCCGAGCCGGCCGTGCCGGCCAGCAGCCGTTGCTGGCGCAGGCGCGACTGGGCCTGGGACAGGTCGAGGTTGGCGGCCAGCGCCTCCTCGACCAGGGTGTTGAGGGATTCGTCGCCCCAGGCCTTCCACCAGCCCTGCAGGTCGGGCGCTGCGGCCGAGCCAGGTGCACCCGGCGCGGCGGCGGGCAGGGGCTGCGTCCACTGCGTGGGCACCGAGCCGTCAAGCTGCGCCGGAGGCGGCGAGGAGCAACCGGCCAGCGCCAGGGCGGCGCCCAGGCACAGGCTGGAGAGGCGATGCGTCGCGGCGGCGTGGTTCACGGGATGGACAGGCGGGAGGGGATGATCGAGGGGAGGACCGGGAAAACGAGGCCAGGGAACCATGTCCCCGGATAGCCATTGGACGCGGCCAAGCTTGCGCGAGGTTGCAGGCTTTATGGAGGAAACATGGAGAGCGCAGCGCCTTGCGGGAGCCTCTCTGCCCCAACCCGGGCGAGAGCCAGTTGCGGACCGCCCGATCACCGCAGACTCGGATGATTCCGAGTTTATTTTCAGAACGCTCCAATTCCAATGCCGCATGCAGGTCAGTACATTGGCCGGATATCGCGCCCTATGCCACCTGTCCCAAGGCATTGATCCATATCTTCCAGGCTGGAGTTCACAGCATGTCTTTCACAGCCATCTTGCGCCATGCATTGGCCACGCCTCTCCTCTTGATTTTTTGTATGGCCCCTATTTCATCCTGGGCCCGTTGTTCCTCCCAGGGTTGGAATGCCCAGTTTCCGGGTTCAGCCAACACCCCCACCATCGTCAATGAAAATTATCCGATTGGCAGCGTTGTCTATTCCAGGACAATGAATTTACAAAATACCGGAGCCGGCAGCTACCACATTTCTTGCGACAATGATTTTTATTACATAGAAGGCATTGGAACGGAAAGCGGTGGAATATATTCCACCGCCATTCCCAACCTGGGCATGAGAATCACGTGGGAAAGAGCCGCGCCTTATTCAGGGTCCATGCTGAAACAGGGCATATTCCATTCACTGCCAAGCAACAACATGACCCTCGAGCTCGTGAAAACCGGAGAACTCACATCTGGCGGTTCCCTGAATGGCAGCTTCGCACGAATCTACTCAGGGACCAGCAATGCCCGTGACTTGCTGGCCACGGTATTCTTTTCGAGTGGCATCACCGTCAACGTCAGCAGCCGCCCCAGGCCGCCGACCTGCCGGGTGTCCACGGGCAAGATCGACGTGACCATGGCCCCCGCCCCGTTCGCCGATTTCAAGGGAATCGGGTCCGTCACGGCAGCCAAGGACTTCAGCATCGAGTTGACCTGTGCGGGAGGCGAAGCCAATACACGCCTGACCGCCTTCATCACGCTGACGGATGCCACCCAGGCCACCAACCGATCGAGCACGCTGACACTGGCCCAAAATTCCAAGGCCCGGGGTGTCGGCATACAGGTACTGAGAAACAACGTGCCCGTGAGCTTCGGCCCCGACTCCGGCAGCCTGGGCAATGCCAACCAATGGAATGCGGGCCAGGTCGCACAGGGGCAGAACAGCCTGAAGATTCCGCTGAGCGCGCGCCTGGTGCAGACGGCCGGCAGCGTGACACCTGGCATGGCCTATGGCCGGGCGACCTTCACGATGAGCTACCAATAGCCGCTGATGGGTCCGCAGGAAATGAACAGCGCCAGCCTTGCGCGCGATTGCAGACTTCGTGGAGCCAATATGGAGGGGCGGCGGCACGCAGGGCATCGCACCATAATGTGCGCCTGGCCCTGCCAGCTTTCCCATGAACTCCACAGCACAGCCAACGGCAACCACCCCCCTCGTGCTCGTCGTCGAAGACGAGCCCGCCATCGCCAGCATCCTGACGGCCTATCTCGAGCGGGACGGGCTGCGTTCGCGCATGGCCTCGGACGGCCAGGAGGCGCTGCAGCTGTTCCGCCTGCTGCGGCCCGACCTGGTGCTGCTGGACATCCACCTTCCCGGCATGGATGGCATCGACGTGCTGCGCGCCATCCGCGATGACAGCCAGACGCCCGTGATCATGGTCACGGCCCTGGCCGATGATGTGGACAAGCTGCTGGCCCTGCGCCTGGGCGCCGACGACTACGTGGTCAAGCCCTTCAATCCGCCCGAGGTCGTGGCCCGCGTGCGCGCCGTGCTGCGCCGCACCCAGGCACGCAAGAACCCGGCGCCCGCGCCCATCCGCGTGGGCCCCATCGAGATCGACTCCGAGGCACACAGCGCCGTGGTCTACGACAACGAGGGCCGCGCCCTGCCGCTGCCCCTGACGCTGACCGAATTCCGCCTGCTGGCCTGCCTGGCGGCCCAGCCCCGGCGCTGCTTCTCGCGCTCCCACCTGATCGAGCACTGCCTGCCCGAGAGCGATGCGCTGGAGCGCGTCATCGACTCCCATCTGTCCAAGCTGCGCCGCAAGCTGCAGCTGGCCGGCCAGGAAGGCCTGATCGAGACCGTGCGCGGCATTGGCTACCGGCTATGGCCCTGGGACTGAGGCCCAACCGCATCTGGGTGCGCTTCGGCCTGTGGATCACGGCCACCGTGCTCAGCACCATTGCCCTGCTGGCCATCGGCGTGCTGGTGTTCTCCGAGATCCAGTACCGCGACTTCTACAGCAGCCTGCCGCCGGCCGTGCAGATCGAGCTGGACGAACTCAACGCCCAGTCGCTGGAAGACAGCCCGCGCGCCATGCAGATCTACGGCCAGTACTGGACGGGCGATCTGCTGTTCGGCGAGAAATGGTCCCTGGTCATCGGCCTGCTGGTGTGCCTGCCCTTCGGGCTGGCCGTGGGCTTCTGGGTCTCGCGCCTGGTGACGCGGCCCCTGGCGTCCATGGTCGAGGTGGCCAAGCGCGTGGAGCTGGGCGACTTCAGCGCGCGCGCCCTGCCCGGCAAGGCCCATGGCGAGATGGCCGAGATGGTGGTGGCCTTCAACCGCATGATCGATTCGCTGGAGACGCTGGAGGCCGAGCGCCGCGCCACGGCGGCCTCGATCTCGCACGAGCTGCGCACGCCGCTGACCGTGCTGCAGGCGCGCCTGCATGCCATCTGCGACGGCGTCATCGCCGCAGACGACACCGAGCTGAACACGCTGCTGTTCCAGGTCGAGCACCTGGGCCGGCTGGTCGGCGACCTGCACACGCTGTCCATGGCCGATGCCGGCCAGCTGTCGCTGCAAAAGCAGCGCCTGGACCTGGCCGAACTCGTGGCCGAGACGCTGGACCACCTGCACCCCCAGCTCCTGCAGCATGGCATGCAGCTGGAGATGCACCTGCCCGCGCCCAGTGACATTGGCATGGCCGACATCCGTGCCGACGCCGACCGCATGCGCCAGATCCTCTCCAACCTCGTCAGCAACGCCATCCGCCATGCGGCCAGCGGCGCATGGCTGGGCGTGGCGCTGACGGTGGAATCCGATATCGAAGGCCGTGCCTGGGCCGTGCTGCGCATCAGCGATGCCGGTCCCGGCCTGCCCAGCGAGCTGCGCTCCCACCCCTTCCAGCGCTTTGCCCAGGTGCCCGGCAAGCGCCGCCGCGAGGGCTCGGGCCTGGGCCTGTCCATCGTCAAGGCACTGACCGTCTCCCAGGGCGGCAGCGTGGAGGCCGACGACTCCGAGCAGGGCGGCGCCCGCTTCACGCTGCGCTTTCCGCGCGTCTGAGTCTCGGGCCCCTGGGCCCCGAGGGACTACGCAGCCTGCGCCTCGCGCAGCAGCGCATGGATGGCCCAGCCCAGCGGCGCGCGCAGCTGCTGCAGCGTCTGCTGCGGCCCCAGCGCCAGCAGCGATTGCGACACCCAGCCATAGGTCAGCGTGTGCAGCAGCCGTGCCAGGGGCTGGGCCGGCGCGGGCAGCGGCGGATCGCAGTCCTGCAATGCCGTGCCCCACAGCTGTACATAGGCCTGGTAGTGACGGCGGAAGGGCTCGGGCGCGGACACCTTGCGCTCCAGCATGAACAGCGCGGCCCACATCGGCGCCTCGCGCGCAATGCCGTCGACCAGGGTGTCCAGCAGGCGGTCCACGCGCGTGGCCAGCGGCATGCCGGCACTGTCCTGCAGCGTCTGCAGTCCCTGGGCGTGCAGGGCCTGCACCTGGCGGTGGATGCACATGGCCGCCAGCGTGTCCATGTTGCCGAAGTATTCATAGAAGGTGCCCAGGCCCACGCCGGCCACGGCGGCCACCTCGCGCACCGTGGTGCGCTCGTAGCCCTGCTCGATCACAAGCCGAACAAAGGCGTCCTGCAGCGCCTGCGACGTGGCCTGCGCGCGCGATTGCAGGGGGCGGCGCCGCACTTTGGGCGGCTGCGGCTGCTGCCGTGAAACCCGAACACCTTTGCTGGGCATTTTTCCTAGACTTTTGCGTTGAGACCAACGATCACGGAGACACGCATGAGCACCGGCCAGACATTGCAGACAGGGCACACCTGGAACACGCACGACGTCCTGAACCAGGTCGACGAACTCACCGACTTCAACCTGCTGGAGGCCGACCCTGCCCTG
Organism: Delftia sp. GW456-R20; assembly: GCF_001622915.1. NCBI lineage: Bacteria > Pseudomonadati > Pseudomonadota > Betaproteobacteria > Burkholderiales > Comamonadaceae > Delftia > Delftia sp. GW456-R20. Next base: position 4,010,001 of record NZ_LWCN01000004.1, read on the forward strand.
GCCGAGGCCCTTCAGCGCAACGGCGCTGCGCGCCACATTCCTTCGCTGTCGCGCTATGCGCAGCAGCTGGGCGAACGCGCCACCTGGGAGCTGGCCGAGCAGGCCAACCGCCACACGCCCGAGCTGCACCGCTTCGACGCGCGCGGCCGCATCATCGATGCCGTGGAGTTCCACCCGAGCTGGCACACGCTGCTGGGACTATACCGGCAGCAGGGGCTGATCTCCCTGCCCTTCGAGGACAGCAGCGCGGGCCGCTGGAGCGCCTGGGCCGCAGGTTTTTACCTGCACGGCCAGGTCGAACAGGGCACGCTGTGCCCGGCCACCATGACCACGGCCGCCATCCCGCTGCTGCAAAAGGAACCGGCGCTGTGGCAGCAGCTGCAGGGCAAGCTGTTCAGCCACGAATACGATCCGCGCGACCTGCCCGTGGCCGACAAGGCATCGATGTGGCTGGGCATGGGCATGACCGAGAAGCAGGGCGGCTCCGACGTGCGCGCCAACACGACGGTGGCCATGCCGGTGCACGCCGGCGGGCGTGGCGGCGAGTACCTGCTGCGCGGCCACAAGTGGTTCTTCTCGGCACCCATGTGCGATGCCCACCTGGTGGTGGCGCGCATGGGGGAAGGCGGTGGGCAGGCCTGCTTCTACGTACCGCGCTGGCGCCCGGACGGCAGCAGGAATGCCGTGCGCGTGCAGCGCCTGAAGGACAAGGTGGGCAACCGCAGCAACTCCAGCAGCGAAGTGGAGTTCGAGGACGCCTGGGGCATCCTGATGGGCGAGGAAGGCCGGGGCATTCCCACCATCATCGAGATGGCCACCTACACCCGCCTGAACTGCGTGCTGGGCAGCGCCGCCATCCTGCGCTCGGCCACGGTGCAGGCCCTGGCCTATGCGCGCCGGCGCAGCGTCTTCGGCAAGCTGCTGGCCGAGCAGCCGCTGATGCGCACCGTACTGGCCGACCTGGCGCTGGAAAGCGAGGCCGCGCTGCAGATCGCCATGCGCCTGGCCCAGGCCTATGAGCGTGGAGGCGACGAGGGTGATCCGCTGGAGCGCGCCTGGAAACGCATCATGACGCCAGCGGCCAAGTTCTGGGTCTGCAAGCGCGGCGTGGAGCTGACGGGCGAGGCCATGGAGGTGCTGGGCGGCAACGGCTACGTGGACACGGGCGTGATGGCGCGCCTGTTCCGCGAGGCGCCCGTGAACTCGATCTGGGAAGGCTCGGGCAACGTCATGTGCCTGGACGTGCTGCGTGCCATCTCGCGCGAGCCCGAAGGCGCACAGCTGCTGCTGCAGGACCTGATCGACACGGCAGCGGGCGAGCCCGCGCTGCTGCAGCAGGCGCAATCGCTGGCACGGCGCCTGTCCGGCCCGCCTGACCAGCTCGAGGCCCAGGCACGCCGCCTGGTGCAGGACCTGGTGCTGCTGGCCCAGGCCTGCCTGCTGCGCCGCCATGCGCCGCCCGCCATGGCCGACGGCTTCATCGCCACGCGCCTGGGGGCGCAGCAGGGCGCCATGGTGGCGGGCGCCTTCGACCCGGCAGGCCTGGACATCGCCGCCATCCTTCAGCGCGCGCTGCCCGCCTGAAGCGGCCGCCGGCCCACCACACAACAAAGCACAAGGAGACAAGACATGAACCTGCTCGACGCCTTCGACAGCGCCGTGCGCAAGACGCCCGCCAAGGCCTTTCTGCGCGACCGCGGCGCCTCCATCAGCTATGCCGACATGCAGCGGCGCTCGCAACGCGCGGCCGCCGTGCTCCAGGCCCAGGGCGTGGGCCGGGGCGATACCGTGGCCCTGATGTGCCTGAACACGCCGGGCTTTGTCGAAGCCCTGTTCGGCGCCTGGCGCCTGGGCGCCGCGCTGGTGCCCGTCAACCACAAGCTGCAGGCGCCCGAGCTGCAGTACATCCTCGACCACGCGCAGTGCAAGGCCCTGGTGTTTGACGCCGCACTCGCGCCCGTGGTCGCCGCCGCGCCACACCCCTGCGCCCGCCTTGTGACCGAGGCGCAAGAGGCCGTCCCGGGTGTCCAGGACTGGGACACGCTGGTGGCGGCCGCCAGGCCCATGGAAGGCACGCGGCCCGCCGATGGCGACATCGCCCAGGTGCTCTACACCTCGGGCACCACGGGCCGGCCCAAGGGCTGCCTGCTGAGCCACCGCGCCGTCACGCTGGCGGCGATCACAGCGGCGCTGGGCCTGTCCATCACGCGCGAGGAACGCACGCTGATGGCCATGCCCATCTGGCACTCCTCGCCGCTCAACAACTGGTTTGGCGGCACGCTGTACATGGGCGGCACCGTGGTGCTGCTGCGCGAGTACCACCCCCAGCATTTCCTGCAGGCCGTGCAGGACGAGGGCGTGACGCTGTACTTCGGCGCCCCCGTCTCCTACTTTGCGCCGCTGCAGATGCTGCCCGACTTTGCCCGCTACGACCTGAGCAGCGTGCGCGCCTGGGTCTACGGCGGCGGCCCCATCGGCGCCGAGATGGCACACAAGCTGGCCACGGCCTACCGCAGCGACCGCTTCTACCAGGTCTACGGCATGACCGAGACCGGCCCCACGGGCACCACGCTCTACCCCGAGGAGCAGGTGGAGCGGGCCGGCTCCATCGGCCGCGTGGCCCTGCCCGGCGTGGACATGCGCGTGGTGCGCGACGACGGCGAGGATGCCGGCCCGGGCGACACCGGCGAGATCTGGCTGCGCACCGGCAGCGTGATGGACGGCTATCTGCACGACGCCCCGGCCACGGCTGCCGCCTTCGCACCGGGCGGCTGGTACCGCACGGGCGATCTTGCGCGTCTGGACGACGCGGGCTATCTCTTCATCGTGGACCGGACCAAGGACATGGTCATCACAGGGGGCGAGAACGTTTATTCCAAGGAGGTGGAGGACGCGATCTCGGCCCATCCCCAGGTCGCCGACGTCGCCGTCGTGGGCCGGCCCCACCCCGAATGGGGCGAGACCGTCATCGCCCATGTGGTGCTGCGCGGCGAGACCGCGCCCGATACCGAGGCGCTGCAGCAATTCCTGGCCGACAGGCTGGCACGCTACAAGATCCCGCGTGAATTCGTCTTTGCGGCCAGCCTGCCGCGCACGCCCACAGGCAAGCTGCAGAAATTCCTGCTGCGTCAGGAGCGCAGCGCCACCTGAGGTGCCGGCCTCCTGCGTGGCCTGCTTCGCGACCTACTTCGCTGCCTTGAAATCCGACTCGCTCATGCCGCGCCGCCAATAGGCCACGACCAGCTGCTCGTGCTTTTCCAGCCCGCGCTCCTCGCGCGCCCACTGGCGCACGGCCTGGGCGGTGTCGAACTCGCCAGCGGCCCAGACGAAGCGGCTGGAGGGATGACCGGCCAACGCATCCGGCCAGCGCACGGCGCGCAGCGCGTCGATCAGCAGCGTGGTGGTGCCGGCCTCGGCAGCGCCCCGGTGCAGCCAATGCCATTGCAGGCCTGCGGGCGCCTGCACGGGCTGCTCGTCCTGCGGGCCCTGGACCTCGGCAAACACATGGCCGCGCGTGTGCGCCGGCAGGGCGGCCGCAATGCGCAGCATGGCCGGCAGGCCGGTGTCGTCGCCGGCCAGCAGCATCCAGTCGGCCGGCGTGGCCGTGCGCCCGCCGGGGCCGGTCATGCCGATGCGCTGGCCCGGCTGGGCGCGCGCGGCCCAGGCGGACCCGGGGCCGGCGTCCTCGTGCAGCACGAAGTCCACGTCGATCCATCCGTCGGCGCCGTCTTGGGCCATTCCCATCGCGCGCATGGTGTACGTGCGCATGTCCAGGCGCATGTCACCCTCGGGCAGGCGCAGCAGGCCGCTGGCCGACAGCGTGGGCCATTCGGGCTCGATCACGCCCGGCTGCGGAAACAGCAGCTTGACGTGGATGTTGGTGTCCTGCGCATAGCGCGCCATGTCGTCACAGGCAAAGCGCACGCGGCGCATGTGCGGCGTGAGATCGCGCACGGCCAGCACCCGCAGCTCGCGGAAGGCCGGCGGGCGCTGCAGCGCGGCGCCGTCACCCTCCCAGGCCAGGGAGCCGTCGGCGGCGCCCGTGGCCTCCAGCAGCAGGTGGGCCAGCATGAGCTTCATGTCCTGCAGCAGCTCCACGCCGGGTGCCGCCACCTCGGCATGGACCTGCCGGTCCTCCAGCCACAGCTGGCCCCGGCCGCCTTCGTAGTCGGCCACCCAGCGCGCGCCTTCGCGGCGCACGGTGATGTCGTGCTCCTGCATGTGCCCGACGATGGCGGCGATGGCCTCCTCGGCCCTGTCCATGCGCACCGAAGTGCGTGCCTGCAGCTGTGTCATTGACGGATGTCCTTTCGTTCGGTGATTGCAGCATCGCCCGGCGCCTGCGGGGTTTGCGCCAGCCCCGCCGACGTTTGCGCAGCGCGCCCATAAACCCATAGGCCCATAGCCCATACAGCGGCCTTGGCCCTCAGAGCCTGGCGCGCACCAGCTTGGGAGAGATGCCGAAGCGGCGCTTGAAGGCCGTGGAGAAATTGGCGGCGCTGGAATAGCCGGCCGCATGCGCGACCTCGGAGACGCTGCAGCCCGTCTGCTCCAGCGCGGCCCAGGCGCGTTCCAGCCGCTGCTCGCGCCGGTACTCGTCGATGCTCGATCCGTAGGCCAGGCGGAACTGGCGCTGCAGGGCGCTGGCGCTCAGGCCGACCTCGCGCGCGATTTCGGCCAGCGGGCGGCAGCCGTCGCCGCCGCTGTCCAGCAAGGCCTTGAGGCGCGCCATGCGCCGGTGTTCGCGCACGCCCAGCACGCCCGGCACGGTCTGCGCCGGGTCGGGCTCGGGCGCGTCCAGCGCCTGCACGGCCTCGTGCACCAGCTCCAGCGCGCGGCTGGCCAGCAGCAGGGGGGCAGAGCCTTCACGCGCCAGCTGGATGATCTGCTCGGCCACCGCCACGGCGCGCGGCGATGGCTGCCAGGGCTGTATGGCCAGCAACTGCTGCTCCATCCAGTGCCGCAGCAGCGGTGGCGCGACCATAGGCAGGGCCTGGGCGGCAAACCATTGCGGCTGAACGGTGATGCTGAGCTTGCGCTCGAACTTGCCGCGCCGCCAATGCCGCATGAACATGTCGCCGGGCCGCGAATGGATGACGGCGCCGCAGGCCTGCGCATGGGCACCGGCCGGGCTGGCGGGCGCCACCTGCATCTGCAGGCCCTGGCTGCCAAAGGCCACGTCCACGCAGCCCTCCAGCAGCACGACCAGATGCAGCCCCGGCACGGCAGGCGAACGCGTGCTCATGGTGCGCAGGTCGCGCGCCTCCACGCCATGCAGCCACAGGCCGGGCTGGACCTGCCAGGACTGCAGGTGCCCGGCCAGCAGCGCGTCCTCGGCCGTGACCTCGGCATCGAGGATGCGGTAGTCGGGACCGCTGAAGTCGCAGGCACGCAGCGTGCCCCGCCCCAGCCAGCGCGGAGGGCGTGCAGGTGTTTGGACAGAGGAAAGAGCCATGGCCAGCCGGAGCGGTGTGCGCCCCAAAGACAAGAATGATTCTCATTTTATGGATCGCGCCGGTGCGGCGCTTTCTGCGGGGAATCCATGGCGTGCCCTGCCGCGCGCCCGGGCCGCCGTGCGCCACAATGCGTGATGCTCAGCCTCCAAGACATCCAGAACGCCGCCGACCGCCTGCGCGGCGCCGTGCTCGAAACGCCCTGCGTGGAATCGCGCACGCTGTCCCAGATCACGGGAGCGCAGGTCTATCTCAAGTTCGAGAACCTGCAGTTCACAGCCTCGTTCAAGGAACGCGGCGCCCTCAACAAGCTGGCCCAGCTCTCGCCCGAGGAGCGCGCACGCGGCGTGGTCGCCATGAGCGCCGGCAACCATGCCCAGGGCGTGGCCTACCACGCGCAGCGCCTGGGCGTGCGTGCCGTCATCGTCATGCCGCGCTTCACGCCGGGCGTGAAGGTGGAGCGCACGCGCGGCTTCGGCGCCGAGATCGTGCTGCACGGCGACTCCCTGGCCGAGGCGCGCCAGCACGCCTACACGCTGGCCGAGCAGCAGGGCCTGTGCTTCGTCCACCCCTATGACGACGAGCAGATCGCGGCGGGCCAGGGCACGCTGGCGCTGGAGATGCTGGCCGAGCAGCCCGACCTGGACCAGCTCATCGTGGCCATCGGCGGCGGCGGCCTGATCGCGGGTGTGGCCACGGCGGCCAAGGGGCTGAACCCGGACATCGAAATCATCGGCGTGCAGACCCAGCGCTTTCCGTCCATGTTCAATGCCGTGCGCCAGGCCGGGCTGCCCATGGGCACCTCGACCATCGCCGAGGGCATTGCCGTCACCCAGCCCGGCGCGATCACGCAGGAAGTCGTATCGCGCCTGGTGGACGACATGCTGCTGGTCGATGAAGGCGACATCGAGCAGGCCGTGCTCATGCTGCTGGAGATCGAGAAGACCCTGGTCGAGGGTGCGGGCGCCGCGGGCCTGGCCGCGCTGCTGCGCCATCCGCAGCACTTCGCGGGCAAGAAGGTGGGGCTGATCCTGTCGGGCGGCAACATCGACCCGCTGCTGCTGGCGGCCATCATCGGGCGCGGCATGGTGCGCTCCGGGCGGCTGGCGCGCATCAAGGTCAGCGCGCGCGACGTGCCCGGCGTGCTGGCGCGCATCACGGCCACGGTGGCGGCGGCGGGGGCCAATATCGAGGAAGTCCACCACCAGCGCGCCTTCACCATGCTGGCCGCGCAGAGCGTGGAAATCGAGCTGGTGCTGCAGACCCGCAACAAGGCCCACATCGAAGAGGTCATCGCTGCCCTGCAGGCCGAAGGCATGCAGGTCAACGCCGTCTAGAGCCCTAGCAGGCCCCTGGCCCCTTGTGTCATGGCTTTCCCCGAAGGCGCGGGCGGGCAGGCCTGCCTAGAATGGGGCATCCCCATTGGCAGCCAGGAGCTTTTGCATGTCGCATGATCCCGCAGCGAACCACGGCGAGCAGTCGCCCCCCGAAGACGCCACCGAGGCCATCGTCCCCTACATGCCCGTCATCCTGCCCCTGGCGGGCGCCGTGATGATGTTTCTGCTGGCCTTCATCGCCGTCAACATGGCCTGATACGACCCCTTCGCCCCCTGCACCTAGCCCCGCTTTGCGGGGCTTTTTGTTTGCCTATTGCATAGGCAAACAGACAGATAATCTTGCATATTTCAATGCACAGAATGCATAGTTTTTGCCATTCGTTTGCTGACAAATTCGTGACCGCTCCCTAGAATCGAATCCCCAGCCGGTGCGCCGCCAGCTTCCGCCAGCGCCGCCTCGCCGCCCCGAGAAGAGCTTCCTTCGCGCGCCGACTGAACAAGAGCCCGTTTCTCAAAGTTGGTGCGGCAACAGGCGCGTCCCCTTTGAAAAACTGGTTTTTTCAATTGAAGGAAGCTCCGCGATGAACGCACCCGTCATGCAAGGCCTGAACATCCAGGCCCCTGCCTACGTCAAGAACAGCCGACTGATCGCCTGGGTGGCCGAGATGGCCGCACTGTGCAAGCCCGCCCGGATCCACTGGTGCGACGGCTCCCAGGAAGAGTACGAGCAGCTGTGCCAGCAGCTCGTCGATGCCGGCACCTTCAAGAAGCTCGATCCCGTCAAGCGCCCCGGCAGCTACCTGGCCTGGTCCGACCCGTCCGACGTGGCGCGCGTCGAGGACCGCACCTACATCTGCTCGGCCAACAAGGAAGATGCGGGCCCGACCAACAACTGGATGGCCCCGAACGAGATGCGCGCCACGCTGCAGCCGCTGTTCGACGGCTGCATGGCCGGCCGCACCATGTATGTGGTGCCCTTCTCCATGGGCCCGCTGGGCTCGCCCATCGCCCACGTGGGCGTGGAGCTGTCCGACAGCGCCTATGTGGCCGTCAACATGAAGATCATGACCCGCATGGGCCGTGCCGTGTATGACGTGATCGGCGTGGAAGGCGAGTTCGTTCCCTGCGTGCACACCGTGGGCGCGCCCCTGGCCGAAGGCGAGAAGGACCAGACCAGCTGGCCCTGCAACAAGACCAAGTACATCGTCCACTACCCCGAGACGCGCGAAATCTGGAGCTATGGCTCGGGCTACGGCGGCAACGCCCTGCTGGGCAAGAAGTGCTTTGCGCTGCGCATCGCCTCCACCATGGGCCGCGACCAGGGCTGGCTGGCCGAGCACATGCTCATCCTGGGCGTGACCAACCCCCAGGGCAAGAAGTACCACGTGGCTGCGGCCTTCCCCAGCGCCTGCGGCAAGACCAACTTCTCCATGCTGGTGCCGCCCAAGGTCTTCGAAGGCTGGAAGGTCACCACCATCGGCGACGACATCGCCTGGATCAAGCCCCAGGCCGACGGCTCGCTGCGCGCCATCAACCCCGAAGCCGGCTACTTCGGCGTGGCCCCGGGCACGAACTACCACACCAACCCCAACTGCATGGCCAGCCTCGACAAGAACGTGATCTTCACGAACGTCGCGCTGACCGATGACAACGACGTGTGGTGGGAAGGCATGGACAAGGACACCGGCAAGCAGCCCGATCACCTGATCGACTGGCAAGGCAAGGACTGGACGCCCCAGATCGCCCGCGAAACCGGCGCCAAGGCCGCCCACCCCAACGCCCGCTTCACCGTGGCCGCGACCAACAACCCCGCGCTGGACGAAGCCTGGGACGATCCCAAGGGCGTGAAGATCGACGCCATCATCTTCGGTGGCCGCCGCTCCACCACCGTGCCGCTGGTGACCGAGGCCCGCAACTGGACCGAAGGCGTCTACATGGCCGCCACCATGGGTTCGGAAACCACGGCCGCCGCCTTCGGCGCCCAGGGCGTGGTGCGCCGCGACCCCTTCGCCATGCTGCCGTTTGCCGGCTACAACATGAGCGACTACTTCCAGCACTGGCTCACGCTGGGCGCCAAGATCGAAGGCCAGGGCGCCGTCCTGCCCAAGATCTTCACCACCAACTGGTTCCGCAAGAACGCCGACGGCAAGTTCGTCTGGCCCGGCTACGGCGAGAACATGCGCGTGCTGAAGTGGATGATCGACCGCCTCGAAGGCCAGGCACAGGGCGAGCAGACCGCCTTCGGCATTGCGCCCCAGTACGCCGAGATCAACTGGACCGGCCTGGACTTCTCCGCCGACCAGTTCGCCAGCGTGACCAGCATCGACAAGGCCGCCTGGGCCGAGGAAATGCAGCTGCACACCGAGCACTTCGACAAGCTGGCCCACAAGCTGCCCCAGGAGCTGCTGGTGACCAAGGCTGAACTGGAAAAGCGCCTGGGGACATAAAGCTCCCCCTGAGCGGCTACGCCGCTTCCCCCTCTCGCTTCGCGGGGGGGACGGCACCCTCGGTGCGGGGCGGCCCTTCCTCGGTGCCCCTTGCTTTGGGCAGCGCCAGTTTCATGGACTGTGGAAGATGCACAGAACAATGAATCCTTGAGTAGCTCTCGACCCATAGAAAAAGCCTCGCACTGCGAGGCTTTTTTTGTGGCGTTTCAACGACGCCCCCAGACAACAAAAAAGCCGCGCCTTGTGGGCAGCGGCTTTTTTTGGAGGAGCGCCGCAAGGCGCCCCAGGCAGAGATCAGTTGCCTTGACGATCCATGGCGCGGGCCAGGTCGGCCATCAGGCGGGCGTCCTGCAGGGCGGCATTCCAGATGCGCTCGTCGGCAGCGGCCTGCTGACGGCTCTCGGTCCAGGCGCGGTAGCCGGCGCGGGCCGTCATGGCAGCGCGGCGGGCGGGAGCGGAGAACAGGGCCAGGCCCATGAATGCGGCAACCCACAGCACCACCCAGGCGCCCAGCATGTGGCCGTCGGTCCAGTTGTGGGCGACCTCGTTGACCACCACCATCAGCGCAGCCACCAGGGCAGCGAGCAGCAGGGCGCTGGCGCCACGCTTGCCGGAAAAACGCTTGGCAGCGCTCTTGCGGTCATCGGCGGCTTGATAGACATGCACCACACCAGGGTGCTCGACACAGTAGGAGTTGTAAATGAAGTTGCTCATGGCAGATAAACCCAGTTAAATAGCCGCTTTTGACGGCGTGGCGGGCGACTAGGTGTAACTATAGGGTTTACCCTAGAGCTCTTCAAATTTATATCTTGAATCTGTAGCATTCACGCCAGTGATGACTCAGCGTCCGCCGCCATGTCTGCCCTGAACTTCCGCACACTGGATCTGAACCTGCTGCGCGTCTTCGACGAGGTGATGGCAGAGCGCAGCCTGACGCGGGCGGCCCACAAGCTGGCCATCACCCAGCCGGCCGTGAGCAATGCGCTGCGCCGCCTGCGCGAGGCGCTGGGCGACGAGCTCCTGGTGCGCCAGGGCCAGGGCGTGGAGCCCACGCCGCGCGCGCTGGCGCTGTGGCCCGTGATCCGCGAGGCGCTGCAGCAACTGCAGGACACGCTGACGCCGGGCGAATTCCACCCTTCCACCGCCACCGCCACCTTTGTGCTGGCCATGGCCGACGCCACGGCCGCCACGCTGATCCCGCCCATGTTCAGCCTGCTGGAGCGCGAGGCGCCCGGCGTGGGCATCCGCGTGCTGCCGCTGACCACGCGCGACCCGCGCGGCCTGCTGGAGGCCGGCGAGGCCGACATGGCCGTGGGCTACTTCCCCGCCGCGCTGGCCGACCTGACGGCGCGCGCGCAGTCGGGCGCCCTGGTGGCCTTCGACAGCCGGCGCCTGTACGAAGGCGAGTACCTGTGCGTGATGCGCCAGGGCCATCCCCTGGCCGATGTGCCGCTGACGCTGGACAACTACTGCGCGGCGCGCCACATGCTGGTGAGCTTCTCGGGCCGCTCCTTCGGCTTCATCGACGAGGCCCTGGCCTCGCTGGGCCGCACGCGCCAGGTGGTGCTCACCGTCAACCAGTTCTTCACGGCCGGGCGCGTGGTCATGAACTCCAACCTGCTGACCATCCTGCCGCGCCACTTCGTGCCCGTGACCGGCATGGCCGACAAGCTGGTGCTGCGCGAGCTGCCCTTCGACGTGCAGCCCGTGCATGTGGATGCGCTGTGGCGCCGGCGCGGCCAGCACCCGCAGGCCTATGAATGGCTGCTGCGCACGCTCACGCGCTCGGCCGAAGCCACCTTCCCGCACACCTGAGAGCGTGTTGCGGGGGCGCGCGCCAGCGCAGGTTCTACACTTGGCCGCATGAAGATCCAGCTGCTGTCCGACCTGCACCTCGAGGCCCATCCGCATTTCATCGCCGAGCCCGCACCCGATGCCGACGTGCTGGTGCTGGCCGGCGACATAGGCTCCTACCAAAGCGGCAGCCTGCTGCAAGGCGAGCACTTCGGGCTGGAGCGCTTCTCTCCCCTGCCCCAGTACGCGGGCTGGCCCTGCCCCGTGATCTTCGTGCCGGGCAACCATGAGTACGACATGCAGGACTTCGACGCCGCCCATGCCCGCCTGCGTGACGCCTGCGAGCGCATGGGCATGGTCTGGCTGGAGCGCGAGACCGCCGTGCTGGGCGGCGTGCGCTTCGTGGGCACCACGCTGTGGAGCGACTACGACGCCATGTCCATGCACGAAGGCGTGAGCGACCTGACCCGGCTGCTCAAGCTGCGCGAGAAGGCCTTCCGCGCCGCCAACTTCTACCTGCACAAGACCGGCGGCACGCGCGGCGGCGAGCCCTTCCTGGCCGAGCCCATGCGCGAGCAGTCGCTGGTCTGCCAGCAATGGCTGCGCCAGGCGCTGGCCCGGCCTTTCGACGGCCCCACGGTGGCCGTCACGCACTTCGCGCCCAGCCTGCGCAGCGCCGATCCGCGCTATGGCCTGGTGCCCGGCACGGCCGGCTTTTGCAATGTGCTCGACGACCTGCTGCCCTTTGCCGATCTGTGGCTGCACGGCCACCTGCATTCGCCCAGCGACTATGTGGCCGAGGGCCTGCGCGACGATGGCAGCGCCTGGCGCTGCCGCGTGGTGGCCAACCCGCTGGGCTATGCACGCAAGGGCGAGCAGGAGGGCTTTTTCCCGCGCTCTACCATCGAGTTGCCGGTGCACGTGACCGCAGGGGCGGCAGAGGTGGCAGATGCGCCGGTCCGCGCTTGACCTGGATCAAGCACTCCATCCCGGCTTGGGCTTAGTCTTGGGCCATACCAAAGGAGGACTTTCATGAACATCCTGCTCGCAGTCGATGGCAGCCCCTACACCCAGAAGATGCTGGCCTACCTGACCTCGCACCCCGAGATCCTGGGCTCCGCCCACAGCTACAGCGCCATCACCGTCCAGCCCCAGCTGCCGGCCCGCGCGCGCGCCGCACTGGGCAAGGAGGTGGTGGACGAGTACTACGCCGAGGAATCGACCAAGGTGCTGGACCCCGTGTGCAGCTACCTGGCCGAACACGGCGTGCAGGCCACGCGCCTGAGCAAGGTGGGCCCGGTCGCCGACTCCATCATCAAGGCCGCCGAGGAAGGCAAGTTCGACCTGCTGGTCATGGGCACGCATGGCCATGGCGCGCTGGGCCGCCTGGTCATGGGCTCGGTCAGCACCCAGGTGCTGGCCGGCAGCCAGGTGCCTGTGCTGCTGATCCGCTGATCCGCTGCACCGTGGACATGCGGCGCCCATAACCAGAAAAAGCAAAGCGCAGGCTTCACGGCGCAATGAACCAAAGACGGCTCCCCCGCGGGAGCCGTCTTTTTTTGCATGGCAGCTTGCCACCATCGTGCATGGCCTGCCGTCACCGGGCTGTCACAGCCGCCTTTTACAGTCGCGCGATTTGTCACACAGGGGATGGTGAGCATGCGCATGGATACTTTGGATTGGCGGCACAAGGCAATTGCAACGGCCTGCCTGGCCCTGTGTGGGGCTGCATGGTCCGCGCCCTTCACCCCGGGCAACCTGGTGGCCTACCGCGTGGGCACCGGCACGGGCGCCCTGCCTGTGTACCTGGACGAGTACCGCGTGGACGGCACCCTGGTGCAATCGCTGCCGCTGTCAGGCGGAGCAACGCCGCTGACGGCCAGCAGCACGGGCTCGGAAGGCCTGCTCAACCGCTCGGCCAACGGCCTGTGCCTGACGGTCCCCGGCTATGCGGTGGCACCGGGCGGCGCCGATCCCAAGACGGCGGCGGCACGCGGCGTGGCCTTTGTCGATGCCGACGGTGTGGTGGGCAATGGCACGCGGCTGGGCGGTACGGCCCTGGTCGGCGATGCCTTTCGCAGCGTGGTCAGCGACGACTGCAGCCGCGCCTGGGCCAGCGGCAGCGGCAGCCCCAACGCCAACCGCGGCATCTGGTTCATCCAGAAAGATGCCACCAGCGCCACCCAGCTGAGCAACAAGAACACCCAGGGCATCACCATGGCCGATGGCCAGCTCTACGCGGCCTTTGCCGGCGGCGACACGCTCAACAGGATCGGAACCGGGCTGCCCACCACAGGCACGCCCGCAGTCAGCGCGCTGCCGGGCCTGGCGGGCAACAACCTGCGCGGCCTGGCCTTCCTCGATCTCGATGGCACGCCGGGCGCAGACACGCTCTACGTGGCCGCCAACAACGATGGCACCGGCACGGTGCGCAAGTACACGCTGGAAGCGGGCACCTGGGTGGCCCGGAGCTCGGCGCCGCTGGCAGGCGCCCATGGCCTGGCAGCCGTGCATCTGGGCCAGGGCGCGGTCATGCTGCTGGCCACCGGCTCCGACGGGCAGTTGTATCGCCTGTTCGATGCCTCGGGCCGCACCGGCACGCTGGCTGGCACGCCGCAGCCGCTGGCGTCGGGCATCGACGGCGTGCTGTACGGCCTGGCCTGGGCACCCGAAGTGTCCCCGCCGGCTGCCGTGCCCGCAGCCCCTGCCAGCGTCAATGCCAGCGCCTCGGGCAACAGCGTGCAGGCGCAGTGGGCCAGCGTGAGCGGCGCGTCCTACTACCTGGTCGAACTGTCCAGCGACGGCTTCGCCACCGTGTCGCACAGCCTGGCGGTATTCGGCACCAGCCAGACCGTGAACGGACTGGCGGCCGGCAGCCACCAGGTGCGCGTGCGCGCGGTGAACAGCCTGGGCGGCGGGGCGGCCGGCATTTCGGCGCCCGTCACCACCAGCCCGCCCCCGACGACTTCCCTGCCCGCGCTGACCGCCTATTCGGGCGTGGTCGGCGATGCCAGCGATGTCCTCGCGGGCACGGGCCTATCCTTCACCGTCAGCGATCCGGCCGCCACGGTCAGCGCCACGTCCAGCAATCTCGCCGTGGTCGCCGCCAACGGCCTGGTGGCGACGCAAAGCGGTGGCAACGCCGTGCTCAAGATCACGCCCACCGGCGTGGGCTATGCCGACATCACCGTCACGCTGACCAACGCGGGCGGCGCCTCCGTCAGCCGCACCATCAAGTACGCGGCCTCGGCCAACACCGCAGCCAACACCAGCCCGCGCTGGCTGGCCGGGCGCTCGGACGCATCGACGGCCATCGTCATCGATGCCGCCACCATGCTGGTGGGCGACGACGAGGCGCCCGCCCAGGATGCCTCGGGCAATGCACTGCCGGCCGGCAACTCCTTCTCGGCCTATGGCCCGGCCGGCGGGCTGCCCATCAAGCCGCTGATGCTGGACAGGACCGCCCTGGGCCTGGCCGATGCCGCCGCCTGCACCGGCGCCGGCCTCACGGGCCTGGACAGCTGCAAGAGCGACGAGGAAATGGACATCGAGGCCAGCTTTGCCCTGGGCAGCCGCGTGTACGTGGCGGGCTCGCACTCCAACAACAAGAGCGGCAAGTCGCGCACCGACCGCTGGCGCCTGGCGGCGATGGATGTGACCGGCTCCGGCGCCTCCACGGCGCTGACCGCCAGTGGCTACTACCGCTGGCTGCGCGAGGACCTGCGCAGTTGGGACGCGGCCGCGCATGACGGCCTTGCCGCCAACTACCTGGGCCTGGTGGCCAGCTCGGACGGCGGCGCCACCAAGGCGCCCGAGGCCGAGACGATGAGCGGCTTTTCCATCGAAGGCATGTCCACCAGCCCCGACGACGGCGCCGCATGGCTGGGCTTTCGCGCGCCGCTGGTGCCGGCACCGGGCGCGCCCGCCGTCACGGCCAACCAAGCCACGGGCCGCACGCATGCGCTGATCGTGCCCGTGACCAACTTCGCGGCCCTGCCTGCGGCCGATGGCGGCAGCAAGGGCAGCGCGACCATGGGCCAGCCGATTCGCCTGGACCTGGGCGGCCGCGGCATCCGCGAAATCCGCAAGAACGCGGCCGGCGAGTACCTGATCATTGCCGGCCCCTCGGCCAGCGCCACGGGTAGCGCGCCGCGCAACTTCCAGCTCTATTCCTGGGATGGCCGCGTGAACGGCGCAGGCCTGGCCCTGAACCTTCGCCCGCGCGCTGCCGACCTGGCCGCCATCACCGTGCCCAATACCGCCTGCTCGGCCGAAGGCATAGGCGCCATGCCGGCCAGCCTGGACGCAGGCGGCAGCGTGGACATCATCAGCGACTGCGGCGATGCCGATTTCTACGGCGATGGCACCGTGGCCAAGGACCTGCCCTATGCCGCCTGGAAAAAGGCGCGCCTGGACAGCCTGGCGGTGCCCGCCCTGTCCACCGTGGCCCTGTCCGCCCAGGCCGTGGACCAGACATCGGCCGTGGTCCAGGCCACGCCCAGCGTGGCCGGCAGCCTGCGCGCCGTGGCCCTGCCTGCCAATGCTCCCGTCCCCAGCTGGGAACAGGTCATGGCCGGCCTGGATGCCGCCGGCCTGCCGGCCCCTGCCAGCAACACGGTCAGCACCGCAGCCAATACCGCTGCCACGCTGTCCTTCACCGGCCTGGACCCTGCCGTGAGCTACCGCGTGCATGCGGTCAACCTGCCGGCCTCGGGCACGGCCAGCGCGCCGGCTGTGCTGGCCCTGAGCAAGCCTGTGCCCATCGGCACGCAGATCGGCACGGGCAGCAACACGGCGGGCGTGAGCAACGGCACGGGCAATGTGGGTGCAGACCAATGGCAGTTCGCCTCGAACTCGGCAGGCTTTCAGCCCGCGCCCTCGCAAAGCCCGCTGCCGGGCAACCTGCGTCTGCCCTACGGCAGCCTGAGCTTCGTGCTCATGGGCGGCACGCCGGGCTCCATGGCCACCATCCGTATGGACCTGCCTGAAGCCGCACCCGCCCAGGCCACGCTCTGGAAGTACGGCCCCACGGCCGCCACGCCCACGGCGCACTGGTATGAGCTGAGCGCCTCGGCCTACCGCTTCGCACCCGACCGCCGCTCGGTGAGCTTCGACATCACCGACGGGCAGACGGGAGACAGCGACCTGGCCGTCAACGGCGTCATCGTGGACCCCGTGGCGGTGGCCGCGCCTGCGGCCCTGCCGCCCGGCGCCACGGCCACCCCCGTGCCCGGCCTGTCCACACTGGCCCAGGCGCTGCTGGCGCTGGCCCTGGGCGGCATCGCCGCACTGCGCCGCCGCCGCGGCTGACGCCCGCGCGCCTTCTGCATCCGCCGCACCGGCCGCACCCGGTACCCCCTTCAAGCCCCTGCACGGTTCGCCGAGCAGGGGCTTTTTGCTGCGGCCTGGGAAAACCCTGAATCCACCGTGTTGACGGGGCTTGTTGCAAAAACAATAATTACCACGTTAACTAAATTCACACCATGCAGACTCAGCCCTTTCTCCTGGATGACGGCCTTGCGCTGGGCACGGTCTACGGCACGCTGCTCAACCAGCAGGCCACCGTGCAGCGCCTGTCGCCGCAGTTCGACAGCGCGCCCTACAAGGCCGCTCCGCGCGCCCCCGTGCTCTATCTCAAGCCGCGCAACACCTGGGCGCGCGATGGCGCTGCGGTGGCCGTGCCGGCCGATCCCGGCGAGGTCCGCGTCGATGCCAGCATCGGCCTGGTGATCGGCCGCAGCGCCACGCGCGTCAGCGAGGAGTCGGCCCTGGACCATGTGGCCGGCTGGCTGATCGCCAGCGACCTCACGCTGCCGCACGAGAACTACTACCGCCCCGCCATCCGCCAGCGCTGCCGCGACGGTTTCTGCCCGCTGGGCGCCCTCGTTCGCGGCACAGGCTTTGACGCACAGGCGGCCACGCTCACGGTGTCCATCAATGGTGAACAGGTCTGGCAGCGCGGCTTTGCCGACCTGGTGCGCTCGCCCGCAAGGCTGCTGGCCGACGTGACCGAATTCATGACGCTGTCGCCCGGCGACGTGCTGCTGCTGGGCCCGGGCGAGGGCGCGCCGCTGGCGCGGCCCGGGGACCGCGTGGTCATCGAGGTGCCCGGCCTGGGCCGGCTCACACATTCGGTGGTGGCAGAACAGGGAGCAGCAGCATGAAGCACGGACGCGTCATCTTCGAAGGCCAGACCCTGCAGGTCACCGAAGGCCCGCACGGACAGGTGCAGCTGCCCGATGGCCGCCTGGTGGCAGAGACCGCCGTGCAGTGGCTGCCGCCGCTGCAGTTCGGCACCGTCTTCGCGCTGGGCCTGAACTATGCGGACCATGCCAAGGAAATCGCCTTCAACAAGGCGCCCGAGGAACCGCTGGTCTTCCTCAAGGGCCCGAACACGCTGAACGGCCACCACGGCCACACGTACCGGCCCGCCGACGTGGCCTACATGCACTTCGAGTGCGAGCTGGGCGTGGTCATCGGCAAGACCTGCCGCAACGTGCGCCGCGAAGACGCCTACGGCGTGGTCGGCGGCTACTGCACGGCCAACGACTACGCCATACGCGACTACCTGGAGAACTTCTACCGGCCCAACCTGCGCGTGAAGAACCGCGACGGCGCCACGCCCGTGGGCCCGTGGTTCGTCGATGCGGCCGATGTGCCCGACCCCATGAACCTGCGCCTGCGCAGCTGGGTCAACGGCGAGCTCAAGCAGGACGGCAGCACGCGCGACATGGTGCATGACATCCCCTCGCTGATCGCCCACCTGTCGGGCTTCATGACGCTGAACCCCGGCGATCTCATCCTCACCGGCACGCCCGACGGCGTGGCCGACTCCCGCGTGGGCGACGAGATCGTCACCGAGATCGAAGGCCTGGGCCGCCTGGTCAACACCATCGTCGGCGACGCGCCGGCCGCCTCCTGAAACCCATCGCACACGCCAAGGAATCCCCATGCGCATTGACCACCTGATCGACGGCAAGGCCGTCGCCGGCAAGGACTACTTCGAGACCGTCAACCCCGCCACCCAGGAGGTGCTGGCCGAGGTCGCCGCTGGCGGCGAGGCCGAGGTACAGGCCGCCGTCGCCGCCGCGAAGAACGCCTTCCCGAAATGGGCCAACACGCCCGCCACCGAACGCGCCAAGCTCGTGCGCAAGCTGGGCGACCTGATCGCCCGCCATGTGCCCGAGATCGCGCAGACCGAGACCAACGACTGCGGCCAGGTCATCGCCCAGACGGGCAAGCAGCTGGTGCCGCGCGCGGCCGACAACTTCTACTACTTTGCCGAGATGTGCACGCGCGTGGACGGCCACACCTATCCCACGCCCACGCACCTGAACTACACCCTGTTCCACCCCGTGGGCGTGTGCGCGCTGATCTCGCCCTGGAACGTGCCCTTCATGACGGCCACCTGGAAGGTGGCGCCCTGCCTGGCCTTCGGCAACACGGCCGTGCTCAAGATGAGCGAGCTGTCGCCCATGACGGCCGCGCGCCTGGGCGAGCTGGCGCTGGAGGCCGGCATTCCGCCCGGCGTGCTCAACCTGGTGCACGGCTACGGCAAGGACGCGGGCGAGCCCCTGGTGCGCCACCGCGATGTGCGCGCCGTCTCGTTCACGGGCTCGACCCAGACCGGCAACCGCATCGTGCAGGCCGCCGGCCTCAAGAAATTCAGCATGGAGCTGGGCGGCAAGAGCCCCTTCGTGATCTTTGACGACGCCGACTTCGAGCGCGCGCTGGATGCGGCCGTGTTCATGATCTTCTCCAACAACGGCGAGCGCTGCACGGCCGGCAGCCGCATCCTGGTGCAAAAGGGCATCTATGCGAAGTTCGTGGACCGCTTCGTGGAGCGCGCCAGGAAGATCACCGTGGGCGACCCTCTGGACGAATCCACCATCGTCGGCCCCATGATCAGCGCCAGCCACCTGGCCAAGGTGCGCCACTACATCGAACTGGGCCAGAAGGAAGGCGCCAGCATGCTGTGCGGCGGGCTCGATGCGCCCGTGCTGCCCGAGCGCGTGCGCAAGGGCAACTACGTCCTGCCCACGGTGTTTGCCGACGTGGACAACCGCATGCAGATCGCCCAGGACGAGATCTTCGGCCCCGTGGCCTGCATCATTCCCTTCAGCGACGAGGCCGAGGCCGTGCGCCTGGCCAACGACATCCAGTACGGCCTGTCCAGCTACGTCTGGACCGAGAGCGTGGGCCGCGCCCACCGCGTGGCCGCCGCCATCGAGGCCGGCATGTGCTTCGTCAACAGCCAGAACGTGCGTGACCTGCGCCAGCCCTTCGGCGGCACCAAGGCCTCGGGCACGGGCCGCGAGGGCGGCAGCTGGAGCTATGAAGTCTTTTGCGAGCCCAAGAACGTGGCCGTCTCGCTGGGCTCGCACCATATTCCGCACTGGGGCGTCTGAACGGGCGACCAGCGACAACGACAAAGAGAACCGAGGAGACAAGACATGCAACGCCGCCATTTCCTGCAATCCACCGCAGCCACCACGGCCGCAGCGCTGATGCTCCCGGGCCTTTCCCAGGCCCAGCCCGGTAGCCCGGCCGGCACCTGGCCCGCAAAGCCGCTGCGCATCATCGTGCCCTTCACGCCGGGCGGCACCACCGACCTGGTGGCGCGCCTGGTGGGCACCGAGCTGGGCAAGTCCCTGGGCCAGCCTGTGATCGTGGAGAACAAGCCCGGCGCGGGCACGGTGATCGGCGTGGACTATGTGTCCAAGCAGCCGGCCGACGGCTACACCCTGGTGTGCGTGGCCAACAGCTTCACGGCCAACAAGACGCTGGTGAAGAACCTGCCCTACGACACCACGCGCGACCTCAAGCCCGTGGCGCTGATGGGCCTGTCCGAGCATGTGCTGGCCACCCACCCGGGCAGCGGCCTGAAGACGCTGGCCGACCTGCGCAGCCGCGCCAAGGCCAGGCCCGGCGAGCTCAGCTATGCCTCGTTCGGCAACGGCACCTCGGCCCATCTGTCGGGCGCGCTGCTGTGCCAGGAGATGGGCATCGACATGGTCCACATCCCCTACAAGGGCCAGGGCCCGGCGCTGGCCGACCTGCTGGGCGGCCAGGTGGACGTGATGTTCGGCAACTGGCCCGAGTTCCGTGGCCATGTGCAAAGCGGCAAGCTGGTGGCACTGGGCATGGCCACGCGCCAGCGCTCGCAGTTCGCTCCCCAGGTGCCCACGCTGGCCGAGCAGGGCGTGGCGCTGGAATCCAACTCCTGGCAGGGTCTGCTGGCCCCCGGCGCCACGCCCGATGCGCTGGTGCAGCGCATCAACGCCGCCGTGGTCAAGGCCCTGGCCGAGCCCGCCGTGGTGGACGCCTTCGCGCGCGGCGGCATCGTCTCGCAGGCCGGCACGGCGCAGCAGTTCGCGGCCTTCGTCACCAGCGAAATCGCCAAGTACGAAGCCATCATCCGCCGCGCCAACATCACGCTGGGTTGAGGCAGACACCGGGAGCCGCCATGAGCCTGTACACCATGCAGAAATTCCTGTTCCAGCTCAACCGCGAGCCCGAGGTGCAGCGGCGCTTTGCCGAGGACCGCGCCGCGCTGCTGGCCGAGTACGCGCTGGAGCCCGAGGAGTACGAAGCCATGTTCCACGGCGACATCGGCAAGCTCTACGTGCTGGGCTGCAACGGCCAGCTGCTGATGCACTTCGCGCCGCTGCTGGGCATGCCCTGGGCCGACTACCTGCAAGCCATGCGCGACGGCGTGCAAAAGCACGGACCGGTGCGCGCGGGCGTCTACGCGATGACGACAGCCACCAACGAAAAGATCGCAGGAGTTTGAGATGAGTCTGGTATTTGCAGGCGTTTGCAGCCACGCGCCCGGCATCACGGGCCGCGCACACCTGGCCGATCCGGCCACCAGGGATGCCTTCCATGCGGCCTTCCGCGACATGGGCGCACGGCTGGAGGCGGCGCGGCCCGATGCCGTGATCGTCATCGCGGCCGAGCACTTCGCCAACTTCTTCATGAACAACATGCCGGCCTATGCCATCGGCATGGCAGACCACTACGAAGGGCCCATCGAGGACCCGGCCTGGCTGGGCATAGAGCGCCACCGCATCCCCGGCAATGCCGAGCTGTCGCGGCGCCTGATCACCGAGGTCATGCAGACCGTGGACGTGGCCTTTGCCGAGGAGTGGAAGTTCGACCACGGCATCATGGTGCCGCTGCACTTTCTGACGCCGGCCTATGACAAGGACATCATCCCCGTCAACATCAACTGCCAGGGCCCGCCGCTGACGCCGCTGCACCGCGCCTGGGCCTTTGGCGAGGCCCTGCGCCGCGCCTGCGACAAGGCGCCCGAGCGCATCGCCATCGTGGGCACGGGCGGCATCTCGCACTGGCCGGCCACGCCCGACTCGGGCAAGGTCAACTGGGAGTGGGACCAGCAGTTCATGGACCGCTGGTGCCGCAACGACCGGGACGCGCTGCTGTCGTACACCGACGCCGAGACCTACCGCGACGGCGGCCAGGGCGGCTTCGAGATCCGCAGCTTCATCGCCGTGGCCGCCGCCGCGCGCGGCGCGGGCCAGGTGCTGTACTGCCAGCCCATTCCCATCTTCGCCGTGAGCTGCACGGCCGCCACCATGGAGGTGGCCTGAATGCCGCACGTGGTCATCCTCTACACGGCCAGCCTGGACGCGCATACCGACATGACGCAGCTGTGCCGCGCCCTGGCCGACACCATGCTCACCGTGCGTGCCGAAGACGGCGCCCAGGTCTTTCCCACGGGCGGCACGCGCGTGCTGGCCTACCCCGCGCCGCACAGCGCCGTGGCCGATGGCGGGGCTGCGGGCCGCGCAGCGGGCGGCGATGGCGACTACGGCTTCATCTACATCAACCTGCGCATGGGCCGGGGCCGCTCGGCCGCCGTGCAGCAGCAGGCAGGCGACGCCCTGCTGGCCTGCGCGCGCCGCCACCTGCAGCCGCTGTTCGCGCAGCGCCACCTGGGCCTGACCGTGCAGGTCGATGAAAGCCCGGGCCAGGTGTATGACGGCAAGCACAGCACCCTTCATCCCCTCTTTTCCAGGCCTTGAAATGTTTTCCCAAGAACTGTTGACCCAACTGGCCCAGGAGCTCGACCGCAGCGAGAAGACGCGCGTGCAGGTCGAGCATTTCTCCAAGCGCTTTCCCGGCATGACCGTGGAGGATGGCTACCGCGTCTCGCGCGAATGGGTGCGCCTGCAGATCGCGGCGGGCCGCAAGGTGATCGGCCACAAGATCGGCCTGACCTCGCGCGCCATGCAGATATCGAGCCAGATCGACGAGCCCGACTACGGCACCCTGCTCGACAGCATGCTCTACCGCTGCACGCCGGGCCAGGTGCTGGACATACCGGCCGCCCACTTCATCGCGCCGCGCGTGGAGGTGGAGCTGGCCTTCGTGCTCAAGGCGCCGCTGCGCGGCCCGGGCCTGCCCGGCGGCAAGGAGATCACGCTGCAGGACGTGCTGGACGCCACCGACCACGTGACGCCGGCCATCGAGATCATCGACGCGCGCATCGAGCAGTTCGACCGCCACACCAAGGCCATGCGCAAGGTCTACGACACCATCAGCGACAACGCGGCCAATGCGGGCATCGTGGTCGGCGCCGGGCAGGCTGTTCCCGGGGTGCTTGACCTGCCCTGGTGCGGCGCCATACTGCGCCAGAACGGGGTGGTCGAGGAGACCGGCCTGGCTGCCGGCGTGCAGGGCCATCCCGCCATCGGCGTGGCCTGGCTGGCCAACAAGCTCTCGCCCTGGGGCGAGGCCCTGGAGGCCGGCCAGACCGTGCTGGCGGGCTCGTTCACGCGCCCCGTGGCCGCCAGGGCCGGCGACCTGTTCGATGCCGACTACGGCCCGCTGGGCCGCCTGCAATTCCGTTTTGTCTAGGCGCCGTCGTCCCGACGCCTGCCCCGCCCTTATTGGAGATTTCCCATGCCGCTTGCACTGCGCGACCCCAGCCTGCTCAAGAACCTCTGCCTGATCGACGGCCAATGGCTGGCCGCCGACGATGGCAGCCGCATCGACGTCCACAACCCCGCCACGGGCGAGTCCGTGGGCCATGTGCCCCGCATGGGCGAGGCCGAGACGCAGCGCGCCATCGCCGCCGCCGAGCGCGCCTTCGCCCTCTGGAAGCAGCAGACCGCCGAGGCCCGCGCGCGCCTGCTGCATCGCTGGTTCGAGCTGATGATGGAGAACCAGGAAGACCTGGCCCTGATCATGACCAGCGAGCAGGGCAAGCCCCTGGCCGAGTCGCGCGGCGAGATTGCCTATGCGGCCTCCTACGTGCAGTGGTTTGCCGAGGAAGCGCGCCGCATCTACGGCTCCACCGTGCCCGCGCCCTGGGCCGACAAGCGCATCATCGTGACCAAGGAGCCCGTGGGGGTCTGCGCCGCGATCACGCCCTGGAACTTCCCGGCCGCCATGATCACGCGCAAGGTCGCGCCCGCCCTGGCGGCGGGCTGCACCATCATCGTCAAGCCCGCGCAGCAGACACCGCTGTCGGCCCTGGCCATGGCCGAGCTGGCCCAGCGCGCCGGCATTCCCGAAGGCGTGTTCAGCGTGATCACGGGCTCCTCGCGCGCCATCGGCGGCGTGCTCACGGCCAGCATGGCCGTGCGCAAGCTGACCTTCACGGGCTCCACCGAAGTGGGCCGCGTGCTGGCCGAGCAATGCGCGCCCACGCTCAAGAAGATGTCGCTGGAGCTGGGCGGCAACGCGCCCTTCATCGTCTTCGACGACGCGGACCTGGATGCCGCCGTCGAAGGCGCCATGGCCTCCAAGTACCGCAACACCGGCCAGACCTGCGTGTGCGCCAACCGCCTGCTGGTGCAGGACGGCGTGTACGACGCCTTCATGGCCAGGCTCAAGGTCGCCGTGCAGGCCCTCAAGGTGGGCAACGGGCTTGAGGCCGGCGTGGGCCAGGGCCCGCTGATCGACCAGGCTGCCGTGGACAAGGTCGAGGAGCTGGTGGCCGACGCCGTGAAGAACGGCGCCGAGGTCGTGCTGGGCGGCAAGCGCCATGCGCTGGGCAGCACCTTCTACGAGCCCACCATCCTGGCCAACGCCACGGACCGCATGCGCATCGCCAGGGAAGAGGTCTTCGGCCCCGTGGCGCCCGTGTTCCGCTTCAAGACCGAGGAAGAGGCCATCCGCATGGCCAACGACACCGAGTACGGCCTGGCAGCCTACTTCTACGCCCGCGACGTGGGCCGCGTGTGGCGCGTGGGCGAGGCGCTGGAGTACGGCATGGTGGGCATCAACAGCGGCATCATCAGCACGGCCGTGGCGCCGTTTGGCGGCGTCAAGCAGTCGGGCATGGGCCGCGAGGGCGGCGCCGCCGGCATAGAGGAATACCTGAGCACCAAGTACCTGTGCATGGGCCACTGAGGCCCGGACAATCACACCATGCAGACACCTGTGAACCGCTTCAAGGCCGCCATTGCGGCCGACCAACCCCAGATCGGCCTGTGGCTGGGCCTGGCCGACGCCTATTCGGCGGAAATCTGCGCGGGCGCCGGCTTCGACTGGCTCCTGATCGATGGCGAGCATTCGCCCAACGACACGCGCACCCTGCTGGCGCAGCTGCAGGCCATCGCGGCCTATCCCGACAGCCATGCCATTGCCCGCGTGCCCATGGGACACGGCGAGGTCGGCGAGATGCTGATCAAGCAGTACCTGGACATCGGCGTGCAGACCCTGCTCGTGCCCATGGTGGACACGGCCGAGCAGGCCGCACGCATCGTGCGCGCCGCGCGCTATCCGCAGGCCGACGGCCAGGGCGGCATCCGCGGCATGGGCGGCGCACGCGCCTCGGCCTGGGGCCGGCGTGCCAACTACGCCCATGAAGCCAACGCCCAGGTCTGCGTGCTGGTGCAGGTGGAAACGCGCCAGGCGCTGGCCCACCTGGACGCCATTGCCGCCACCGAGGGCGTGGACGGCGTCTTCATCGGCCCGGCCGACCTGTCGGCGTCCATGGGCCACATCGGCAACCCCGGCCACCCCGAGGTGCAGGAGGCGATTGCCG
This sequence comes from Delftia sp. GW456-R20, assembly GCF_001622915.1. NCBI lineage: Bacteria > Pseudomonadati > Pseudomonadota > Betaproteobacteria > Burkholderiales > Comamonadaceae > Delftia > Delftia sp. GW456-R20. Next base: position 4,035,052 of record NZ_LWCN01000004.1, read on the forward strand.
ACGCCATCGCCCGCATACGCCGCGCCGGCAAGGCGCCCGGCATCCTCACGCCCAACGAGGCCCTGGCACGCAAGTACCTGGAGCTGGGCTGCACCTTCACGGCCGTGGGCCTGGACACCAGCGTGCTGGTGCAGGCCACCAGCGCGCTGGCTGCGCGCTTCAAGCAGGCAGCGGCCCCCGCGCCGAAAAGCCAGACCTATTGAGGCCCCGGCCTGACAAGGCGCCCGCAACGCCGCTCCGGGGAGGGAGCGGCGGCTGCATAGAATCCAGCCGACAGATGCTGCCGAACATGCCCCAGACCACGCCCTCTTTTGCCCCCGAGCCGCTGCGCGCCTTCTCGCGCTCCCTGCCCATGGCGCTGCTGCGCGCCCGCGAATCGGTCATGGTGCGCTTTCGGCCCATGCTGCGCGCCCATGGCCTGACCGAACAGCAGTGGCGCGTGCTGCGCGCCATGGCGGCGGTCACGCACAGGCTGCGGCCCATGGAGCTGTCGCAGGCCACCTACATCAGCATGCCCAGCCTCTCGCGCCTGCTCAAGACGCTGGAAGGCCGGCAGCTGGTGGAGCGCTCGCGCCACGCCAGCGACATGCGCGGCGCCGAGTTCGAGCTCACGGCGGCCGGCCACGCCATCGTGGCCGAGATCGCGCCGCATTCCTCCGAGACCTATGCCGAGATCGAGCGCCTGGTGGGCCATGAAGAGATCGAGCAGCTCTACGCCCTGCTCGACCAGGTCGTGCAGCGCCTGGGCGCGGCCGACGGCAGCCAGGCCGAGGAATAGCCGCCCCGGCACGCCGGTCGGGCACTGCCGGGCACAATCGCCCCATGCCGCAGCCGATTGCCGTCATCGACTTTGAAACCACGGGCATGGCGCCCGCCCAGGGCGCGCGTGCCACCGAGGTCGCCATCGTGCTGATCGAGGGCGGCCAGGTCGTGGACCGCTTCCAGAGCCTGATGCGCACCGGCGCCTGGATACCGCCCTTCATCACGCGGCTGACCGGCATCACCAATGCCATGGTCGCAGCCGCGCCGCCCGCCGAGGACGTGATGCGCGATGCCGCCCGCTTCGTGGGCAGCGCCCCCATGGTGGCGCACAACGCGGCCTTCGACAGCAAGTTCTGGCAGTCCGAACTGGCCCTGGCCGGCGAGGCCGCGCCCCAGCCCTTTGCCTGCACCGTGCTGCTGTCGCGCCGCATCTACCCGGAGGCGCCCAGCCACAGCCTGAGCCGGCTCACCGCCCACCTGGGCCTGCCCGTGGCCGAGCGTGCCCACCGGGCGCTGGCCGATGCCGAGATGGCCGCCGCCCTGCTGGCGCGCATGCAGCAGGACCTGTGCCGGCGCCACGCGCTGGCCTGGCCCGAGCATGCCCTGCTGATGCAGCTGCAGCGCTGCACGCGGGCCCGCATGAAGGCCTGGCTGAACGAGAACGCCGCGCCCGCCCAGATGAGCATGGCGCTGTGAGCCGGCGCCGCGCACACAGGGCAAAGACCTCCCTGGCAGAGGCCCCATCGGCCGCTTCTGCCGGCATCCGCACCCATAATGCAAGGTTGCTGCCCGGCTCCGGGCGCCCGTCCCAAACGCTGCAGCCCTGCTGCGGCCTTGCTGCCGCCTGGTTCTTGCACCCGTGAATTCCGCACTGCCTCCCGCCGCCATGGCCGCCCTGCCTCCACAGTCCCCGTTCTCGTCGCGCGAGTTCCGCGACGCGCTGGGCCAGTTCGCCACGGGCGTGACCATCGTCACCGCACGCAGTCCGCAGGGCCATCCGGTGGGCGTCACCGTGAGCTCGTTCAACTCCGTCTCGCTCACGCCGCCGCTGGTGCTGTGGAGCATGGCGCTGTCGGCAGCCTCGCTGCCCGTGTTCCAGCATTGCTCGCACTACGCCATCCACGTGCTGTCGGCCTCGCAAAAGCCCCTGGCCGAGCTGTTCGCGCGCAAGGGCGTGGACCGCTTCGCCAACACCGCCTGGCGCAGTTCGGCCCAGGGAGTGCCGCTGCTGTCCGAAGCCACCACCGTCTTCGAGTGCCGCAACCGCCATCGCCATGAAGAAGGCGACCATGTGATCTTCATCGGCGAGGTCGAGCAGTGCAGCCACCAGGCCGGCCACACGCCGCTGCTGTACCACGCAGGCCGCATGCACACGGGCGGCCTGGGCTGAGCCCGGGCCCGCGGCGGCACTCCCGTCGCCTCTTTCGGCGACTCCCCCATTCCCGTACCTTCCCGCCTCCGGGTAATCCCCGGTCCGGGAAATCGGTGTCTGCGCATATTGTATATACAGGCTTATACATCTGATCGCAGACCCATCCGCAGGCTGATGAAGCCTGTGGATGCGGCAGCCATTTCACCAATGACGGGGGGAGACAGCACATGAGTTCACCATCTGCAGGCAGCCTGCACCGAGGGCTGTCGGCCCGCCATATCCGCTTCATGGCACTGGGCTCGGCCATAGGCACGGGGCTGTTCTACGGCTCGGCCAAGGCCATACAGCAGGCCGGCCCCTCGGTGCTGATCGCCTACTTGCTGGCGGGCGCGGCGGTCTACATGGTGATGCGCGCGCTGGGCGAGATGGCCGTGCACAACCCCGTGCCCGGCTCCTTCGGCCAGTACGCCAGCGACTACCTGGGGCCGTTCGCCGGCTTCGTCACGGGCTGGACCTATACCTTCGAGATGGTCATCGTCTGCCTGGCCGACGTGACGGCCTTCGGCATCTACATGGGGTTCTGGTTTCCCGAGGTGCCGCGCTGGATCTGGGTGCTGTCCATCGTCTGCTTCATCGGCGCGCTCAACCTGTGCTCGGTCAAGGTGTTCGGCGAGATGGAGTTCTGGCTGTCCCTGCTCAAGGTGGCGGCCATCATCGCCATGATCGGCGGCGGCCTGGGCATCATGGTGTTCGGCTTCGGCATGGCGGCCGATCAGGCGCCGACCGGCGTGCAGAACCTGTGGGTGCACGGCGGCTTCATGCCCCATGGCGTCTCGGGCCTGATCGCCTCGCTGGCGGTGGTGGTGTTCGCCTTCGGCGGCATCGAGATCATCGGCATATCGGCCGGCGAGGCCAAGGACCCGGCGCGCGTGATCCCGCGCGCCATCAACGCCGTGCCGCTGCGCATCCTGCTGTTCTACGTGCTCACGCTGTTCGTGCTGATGAGCATCTTCCCCTGGCCGCAGATCGGCAGCCAGGGCAGCCCCTTCGTGCAGATCTTCAGCGGCCTGGGCATTTCCTCGGCCGCCACCATCCTCAACATCGTGGTGATCTCGGCGGCCGTGTCGGCCATCAACAGCGACATCTTCGGCGCCGGCCGCATGCTCTACGGCATGGCGCACCAGGGCCAGGCCCCCGCCGGCTTCGGCCGCGTCTCGCGCCATGGCGTGCCCTGGATGACGGTGGTGGTGATGGCCGTGGCGCTGCTGGCCGGCGTGGTGCTGAACTACCTGATCCCCGAGGACGTGTTCCTGCTGATCGCCTCCATCGCCACCTTCGCCACGGTCTGGGTCTGGCTGATGATCCTGCTGTCGCAGTTCGCGGCGCGCCGCCGCATGAGCCCGCAGCAGGTGGCCGCGCTGAAGTTCCCGGTCCCGCTGTGGCCCGCCGCGCCGCTGGCCGCCATCGCCTTCATGCTGCTGGTGCTGGGCGTGCTCGGCTACTTCCCCCACACCCGGGCAGCCCTGGTCGTGGGCGGCCTGTGGATCGTGCTGCTGGGCGCTGCCTACCTGCTGTGGGTGCGCCCCGCCGCCGCGCGTGCGCAGAGCGAGGCGATGCGGCCTGCGGCGAACGCGAACCCTTAGTCGAACTCGACCTCGGTGGCCACCACCATCGCGCCATCGACCGAGAGCCGGCCCTTGACCTCCACCACGCGCCCCACGGCAATTTGGGCAGCGCTGCCATCCTCGAAGCGCGCATTGCGATAGTCCACGCGCACGCCGCGCAGCTCGAAGATGCCGGCCAGGCTGTCGACAGCGGTGATGCGGCCCTCGATCTCGAAGCCATCGTCACTGTCCAGCCGCAGCTTGCGCTCGACCTCGGAGGCGCGAAGCACCCCGTCCTGGAACATACCCTCGACCTCGACCAGGTCGCCCACGGCAAGGCCTGCGGGCAGGCGTGTGGCGCTGCCCGCATCCACGCTCAGGCCGTCCACGACGAAGCGGGTCGGCGAGTCCATGCGGGTGATATGGCCGGTGACGTCGGCCTCCACGCCTGCCTGTTCGGGCAGCGTGGGACGCTGCACCGACAGTGCGGTGGCCACCCACAGGCCGGCGGCATCGGGCTGGCGCGCCAGTCGCAGGCTGACCACGTCGCCGGCAGCCAGCGCGGCGGCAACCTGCACGCCGCTCCAGTTGACGATGGCCTCGCCGATGCGCAGGGTGCGGCGCGACGCGTCAACGGCATCGACAGGCGCGCGCAGGCGCCAGGGCTCGTCGGCGTCATCCTCGATCTCGATGCGGCTGGCAAGAATGCGGCCCTGCGCATCGCGCAGGCCGTGGACTTCCAGCACACGGCCGACCTGCAGCGCCGCCGCGCGGCCGTCCTCGAACACCGTGGCCGCATCGACGATCACGGTCTGGCCCAGTACGGTCAGCCGGTCGCCCACGACCGCGCTCAACGGGCCTTCCAGATCGCTGCGCACAAGAATCTGGCGGGCCATGGCGCGCGCCACACCGTCGCTGCCGGTGGTCACGGGGTCGGCCGTGACATGGACCGCCATGCCCAGCTTGAGCGCATCGCTGGCCAGCAGGACGCCATCGCCATCGGTGATCCGGGCCTGGCGCTCGTCATACCGCACCCCATTGACCAGGATGGAGCCGAAGCCGTCAATGGTGCCCGACGCATAGCTGGCGCTGGGAGTGACCGGCGTGGGGGCGGGCTTGTCAGCCCCGCCGCCGCCACCGCCGCAGGCGGCCAGCAGCACGGACAGCGAGAGCGCGCCAGCGCCCAGGGCCCGGTGCAATGGCGGGGCGGAGCGGGAAAAGCGAAGAAAATGCATGGTGTTCGATGCCAGAAAGAAACAGATGAAAAGGCACCGCGGCGGGGCCATCGGTGCAACCGCCTGCAGTGTCGGCAAAGGCGCCTAAACCGCGCATGAATGGCGCGTTCATGCACTGTTTAAGAACGTGCACATAAGATGCGTGGCCGTGAAACTCCGCCTCGCACTTGCTGCCTTGCTGGCCCTGCCGCTGGCGCCCGCCTCTGCCACCACGCCAGCGGAGCATGAAAGCGTGCGCCGCGAGGTGCAGTCGAAGCGCCTGCGGCCCTTGGCGGAAATCCTCCAGGACGTGCAGCAGCGCCACAAAGGGCGCGTCATCGACATCGAACTCGAGCGCGGCGCCGACGGCCGGCGCTGGTACGAAATCAAGCTCGCCAATGGCCAGCGCACGGAGATCTATATCGATGCAGTCACGGGACAGGACATCCCCCGGCCAGGCGCGACCACCGCCGTGCTGATACCCATGTCCGCCGTGGCGGCAGCCGTCACCCGCTTGCATCCCGGCACCGTGCTGCAGATCGAGCTGGAGGAAACGCGCAGCCCCAGGCCCTACTACGAGATCCAGCTGCTCACGCGCGAAGGCCGTGAGCAGCTGCTGCGCGCCGACGCCCAGACGGGCCGCATCCTGGTGGAGCCTGTCCTGAGCCGGGAGCAGGCCGCCACGCTGCAACCGCTGCCGCGCATTCTTGAGGAGCTGGAGCGCAAGTACCAGGCCCGCGCCACAGAGGCCGAGCTCAAGATCGACGTCCGGCAGCGCGCCTACTACGAGGTCGAGTTGCAGCTGAGCGCCGGCCGCAGCATCGAAGTGCATGTGGATGCGTATAGCGGCCAGCCCATCGAAGAGGACGGACTGCGCTGATGCGGGTGCTCATCGTCGAAGACGACGCCGATCTTGCTGCAGGCCTGCAGGCCATCCTGCAGGAGGCCGGCATGCTGGCCGAGTGCTGCGCGGACGGCCGCCTCGCCCAGGAACTGGGCAGCGTCGAACACTATGACGCCGCCTTGCTGGACCTGGGGCTGCCAGGACAGGACGGCGTCTCGGTGCTGCGCCATTGGCGCGAGCAGGGCCGCTCCTTTCCCGTGCTGGTGCTCACGGCCCGCAACCGCTGGAGCGACAAGCTCACGGCCTTCCAGGCCGGCGCGGACGACTACCTGACCAAGCCCTTTCTGCACGAGGAGGTCGTCACGCGGCTGCGCGTGCTGCACCGGCGCGCAGCAGGCGGCAGCCGGCCCCTGGTGCAGATAGGCCCGCTGGCCTACGACACCATGGCAGACCGCTTCACGCTCGAAGGTCGGCCGCTTGCGCTGACCGCGCAGGAGCAACGCATCCTGAGCTTTCTGACCAACCGGCATGGACAGCTCGTCAGCCGCGCCGACATCAGCGAGCATGTCTACGCACGCGACCTGGATCCGGACTCCAACACCGTGGACGTGCTGGTCGGCCGCATCCGCCGCAAACTGTCCCCGCATGGCCTGATCCATACCGAGCGCGGACGGGGCTTTCGCCTGCAGCAGGCCAGCGGCGACCATGCGTCCTAGGCACTGGGGCCTGTCGGAGCGCCTGCTGGCACTGAGCCTGGTGGCCACGCTGGCCTGCGGCACGGCCGCCAGCTGGCTGCTGCGCGAGCAGTTGCACGACGCGGTGCTGCGCAGCTTCAAGGCCGGCCTGCAGGACCGTGCCGAGCGGCTGCAGGCCGAGCTGCAGTCCCCTGGGCCCCTGACCGGACAGGGCACGCGGCTCAATCGCGGCGAGTTCGGCCGCATTTTCTCGGGCTGGTACTGGACACTGGAGCAGGACGGGCGGCTGCAGCAGTCGCGGTCGGTCTGGGACGACAGCCTGGAGCTGGACGACGCCCGTCCCTGGCCCCGGCACAAGGGCAGCGAGACGCTGCTGTCGCTGCGCGGGCCGCAGGGGCGCGAACTGCTGGGCCTGCGCCGCAGCTTCGATGTCGCGGGCCGGCGCGTGCAGCTGCATGTCTTCGGCCCGCTGGACGGTACGCGCCAGGAATGGCGCCGCATCGACCGCATCCTGCTGGTCACCGAGCTGGGCCTGGTCGCCGCGCTGCTGCTGTGCACGGTGGCGCTGGTGCGCCTGGGATTGCAGCCGCTGCGCAGCCTGCAGCAGGCGCTGCAGGACATGGAAGACGGCACACGCACGCAGCTGGGGCGGCACTTCGGCCCCGACCTGGACCCGATTGCCGAGGCCGTGGACCAGGTGCTGCAGCGCAATGCCCAGGTCGTGGAGCGCGCGCGCCACCAGGCGGCCGACCTGAGCCATGCGCTCAAGAAGCCGCTGGCCGTGCTCGGCATCCAGGCACGCGGCCATCAGGTCGATGGCCCGTGGCTGCGTGACCAGGTACAGGCCATGTCCCACACCATCGACCGCCATCTGGCGCGCTTCGCCAGCGGCGCCGGCAGCGCTGGCAGCGTGGCGCTGGATGAGGTGCTGGCCCGGCTGCTGGATGCCATGCGCCAGATCCACGCCCAGCGGCGCCTGTCCTGGTCCATCCAGACCTCCACGCCGCTGCCCGGCCATGGGCTGCGCTGGCGCGGCGCGGCCTCGGACCTGGAGGAGATGGCGGGAAACCTGCTGGACAACGCCGGCAAGTGGGCGCGCAGCCGCGTCACGCTGGCCGTGCGCCAGGATGGCACGACGACGCTGCTGCAGATCGATGACGACGGCCCAGGCCTGGCGCCGGAGCATCTCGCGCAGGCCATGGAACGCGGTGTCCGCTTCGACGAACAGGCCCAGGGCCACGGCCTGGGCCTGGCCATCGTGCGCGACATCGCCGAGACCTATGGTGGATCGCTGGAGATGGGGCCGAGCCCGCTGGGCGGGTTGCGCTGCACGCTGCGCCTGGGCTGAGCACGGCGCCGGGCGGCGCTCAGCGCGAGGCGTCGGGCAGTTCGATCTTGACTTCGAGCACTTCCAGGTTTTCCTGGCGCTCCAGGTGCACCTTGATGTCGTTGACGTCGATGTCCACGTACTTGGAGATCACCGCCATCAGCTCCTTTTGCAGCGCAGGCAGGTAGTCGGGGCCACCGCCGTTGCCGCCCACGCGTTCGCGCGCGAGGATGATCTGCAGGCGCTCCTTGGCCACCGAGGCCGTCTTCTTCTTTTCTCCGAGCAGGAAAGAGAGCATGGACATGGCCGCTTACCTCCCCCCGAACATGCGTTTGAAGAAGCCGGGCTTTTGCGCTTCGGTGAAGCGCATGGGCTTTTCTTCGCCCAGGAAGCGCGCGACCACGTCCTGGTAGGCCTCGGCCACGTCCGAGCCCTGCATGTGCACGGCGGGAATGCCCTGGTTGGAGGCCTGCAGCACGGTTTCGGATTCGGGCACGACGCCGATCAGCTCGATGCGCAGGATGTCCTGGATGTCCTCCAGCGACAGCATCTGGCCGTCCTGCACGCGGTTGGGGTTGTAGCGCGTGATCAGCAGGTGTTCCTTGACGCTCTCGCCCGCGATGGCGCGCGCGGTCTTGGAGCTGAGCATGCCCAGGATGCGGTCGGAGTCGCGCACGGAGGAGACTTCCGGGTTGGTCACGACCAGGGCCTCATCGGCGAAGTGCATGGCGATCAGGGCGCCGCTTTCGATGCCGGCCGGCGAGTCGCAGATGATGTACTCGAAGTCCATGCCCGCCAGGTCGTCCAGGATCTTCTTGACGCCTTCCTGCGTCAGCGCATCCTTGTCACGCGTCTGGGAGGCGGCCAGCACGAAGAGGTTGTCGCACTGCTTGTCCTTGATCAGGGCCTGGTTGAGGTTGGCCTCTCCCTGGATGACGTTGATCAGGTCGTAGACCACGCGGCGCTCGCAGCCCATGATCAGGTCCAGGTTGCGCAGGCCCACGTCGAAATCGATGACGGCGGTCTTGTGCCCGCGCAATGCGAGGCCCGATGCGAAGCTGGCACTGGTGGTGGTCTTGCCCACGCCACCCTTGCCGGAGGTCACGACGACTATTTTGGCCATGTTTGCACGGTTCCTTAAAGACTGGAGAGCAAAGAAGAGGGGTCCGGTGTCATACCGGCTCGATGAGGATTTTCTCGCCGTCGAGACGCACCTTGGCGGGCCTGGCAGCCACGTCCGCCGGGAGATCGGTCTCGATTGTGCGATAGATGCCGGCAATCGACAGCAGCTGTGCTTCCATGCAGGTGCTGAAGATGCGCGCCTCGGTGTTGCCGCGTGCCCCGGCGATGGCCCTGCCGCGCAGCGGCGCGTAGACATGGACGTTGCCGTCGGCGATGACTTCGGCGCCATAGCTGACCATGGCCAGCACCACGATGTCGGTGCCGCGCGCATAGACGCGCTGGCCCGAGCGCAGCGGCTTGTCCACGATGAGGGCGTCGGCCTGGGGAGCAGGCACCTCGCGCACCACCTCGATCTCGCGCACGACTTCCTGGATCTCGATCTCGGGCACCGTGGGCCGCACGGGTGCGGCCTCGGGCGCGGGCGCCAGGCCTGCGGCACGCGCCGCCTCCATCTGCGCCGGGCTGCCGCCGCGCACGGCCACGGGCACGGTGCGGTGAAAGCGCAGCGCCTCCACGAGCACGGCGAAGTCGATGGCCTCCTCGGCCTCGCGCACATGGGCCAGGTCGATCAGCACGGGGTCGTTGTCGAAGAAATCCGGGTCGTCGGCCAGGCGCTGGGCCAGGTCGGCCACGAGCGCACGTACGTCGGTATCCCGCAGGGTCACGGCCACCACGGGCAGCTGCGCGCTCTTGAGGTCGAAGCTGGGGCGGGCAGTACTCGTCGTTTCAACGGCCATGGGACTGGGAGTGCGGTGGATGGGAGAGTTGCCTCTCGACGCGCAAAGTGTACTGTGTGCGCAGTACATGGGCGCCCACTCCCGCCGGGAGGCCGGCACCGGGGAGTGTCCATTTGTGTTGTGTCACACAGGGCCCATGCCCCCGTGGCGGGGGCCGGGCGGGCCCGGTCACTGAAACCGGGGCTTACGCTTCTCCACGAAGGCCATCACGGCCTCGCGGTGGTCGGCAGTCTTGTGGGCCAGGGCCTGGTAGCCGGCCGACAGCTCCAGCAGCGACTCCAGCGTGCTGTGCTCGCCCTCGCGCAGCAGGCGCTTGGTCATGCGCATGACGGCGCCGGGGTTGGCGGCGATCTTGTCGGCCAGCGCACGCGCCGTGGGCAGCAGCTGGTCCGCAGACACGACGCGGCTGACCAGGCCGCAGGCCAGGGCCTGCTGCGCGTCGATGGCCTCGCCCGTGAACGCCATCTCGGCCGCCTTGGCACGGCCCACGGCGCGCGGCAGCAGCCAGGCGCCGCCGTCCCCGGGGACGATGCCCACGCGCACGAAGCTCTCGGCAAAGGTGGCCGTCTCGCTGGCGATGCGGATGTCGCACATGCAGGTCAGGTCCAGCCCCGCGCCGATGGCCGGGCCGTTGACGGCGCAGATCACGGGCACGTCCAGCTGGTTGAGGGCGCGCGGAATGCGCTGTATGCCCTGGCGGTACTCCTCGCGGATGGCGTCGGGCGTGAGCGCGTCGTCGAAGAAGCGCTGCATGTCCTTGACGTTGCCGCCCGAGCTGAAGATGGGGCCCGCGCCCGTGAGGATGACGGCCTTGACCGAGGCATCGCGCCGGATCTCGTCGCAGACCTGCACGAATTCCTCCACGGCGGTGTTGCCCGTGAGCGCGTTGCGCGTCTCGGGCTGGTTCATGGTGAGGGTCCAGATGGCGCCGTCGCGCTCGATGTTCAGAAAGGGCATGGATGGGGTTCCTTCGAGAGCCTGTCAGGCGGTGATATCGGTGGTGATATCGGTGGTGGAGCGGATCAGGTCCAGCGTGCTGCCCGCGTGGCCATGGACCAGCGCGGCGCCTGCCACGCCATGCCAGTACGACTCGGAGCCGGCCGTCTGGCGCCAGGCATGCAGGCGGCGCGTGAGCAGTTGCAGGTCGTATTCCTCGGTGAAGCCCATGGCGCCGTGGATGGCGTGGGCCGCCTCGGCCACGGCCAGCGCGGCCTGGCTGCAGCGCGCCTTGGCCACGGCCACGCGCAGCCGCTCGGGGAAGATGCCCTGCCCCGCGCAGCCCAGCCGGGCGGCCATGCGCGCGGCGAAGACATGCTCGCTCATCACCGCCAGCTGGTGCTGGATGGCCTGGAACTTGCCGATGGGGCGGCCGAACTGCTGGCGGTCATTCGCGTACTGCAGCGTGCGCTGGAACACCTCCATGAGCGCGCCCGCGAGCTGCGCCGCCACCAGGCCGGCCTGCAGCGTGCGCAGGTCCAGCCCATCCGGCAGGGCGATAGCGGGAGCAGATGCTGCGCGGACCTGATCGGCGCTCCAGCGCAGGTTCACGTCCAGGCAGAAGGCCGCTGGCTCGGACTGCGCCTGCGCCACGGGCAGCAGGCTCCAGCCCTGGGCGTGCTGCACCAGCACGCTGTCCGCCACCGCGCCCAGGCGCACGGGTGCGCAGTGCAGGCTGCCATCCGGCTGGAGCAGGCCTTGCGCCAACGCGATGGCCCCTGGTGGACGCTCCGCCCCCGCGCCAGCCAGCAGCGCGCGGGCCAGCATGGTTTCGCCCAGCGGCACGGGCAGCGCATGAGCGCCGGCCTGCGACCACACATCGAACAGCTGCGCCAGCGCCAGCCCCGCGTCGCCCGCGTGCTCAGGCACCAGGGCATCGGCAAAGCCGGCCTGCTCCAGCGATTGCCACAGCGCCCGGGGCGAGCCCCCGGCCTCGATGGCGCGCACCCGCGCGGGCGTGCACTCGCCCTGCAGCAACTGGCGTGCGGCGTCGGCAAACAAATCGTCTTCCATGTCTCTCTCCATTCATGACACATGACGCCAGGCCTTGGGCGTTCCGCTTGAAACTGGCGCGCCCCAACTCAGGGGAACCTTATTCAACGCAGGCCGAGGCCACGCGCGATCATTCCGCGCAGGATGTCGCGCGTGCCGCCGCGCAGCGAATACGAAGGCGCAACCTCCGTCACGTAGTTGAGGGTGCGCAGCAGCTCGAGCGGAACCTCGGACGCCTCGCGTGCGAACAGGTCGTCGGCGATGGCGGCGGGAATGGACTGCTCCAGCGTCGTGCCCAGCTCCTTGACCAGGGCCGCCTCGACGATGGGGCTTTCGCCGCGCACCAGCTTGTCCTGCACGGCCACCGACATGGCGCGCAGCGGGGCCAGCTCGGTGAACACGCGGCCGGCCAGGCGCAGCGCGCCTTCGCTGCGCTCGCCCGTTGCACGCAGCCAGGCCAGCCATTCGTCGAACAGCACGATGCTGGAGAACAGCCGCTCGGGCCCGCTGCGCTCGAAGGCCAGCTCGGCCGTGACCTGCTCCCAGCCCTGGCCTTCCTGGCCGATCAGGGCGTCGGGCGGCAGCTGCACGTTGTCGAAGAAGACTTCGCAGAAATGGCTGTCGCCCGAGAGGTCGGTGATGGGCCGCACGGTCACGCCCGGCAGCGACAGGTCCACGATGACCTGGGACAGGCCCTTGTGCCGGTCACCCGCCTCGCCCGAGGTGCGCACCAGGGCGATCATGTAGTGGCAGTGGTGGGCGTTGGTGGTCCAGATCTTCTGGCCGTTGAGCACCAAGCCCTTGTCGTTCGGCACGGCGCGCGTCTTCACGCTGGCCAGGTCCGATCCCGCGCCGGGCTCGCTCATGCCGATGCAAAAGAAGGCCTCGCCCCGGCAGATGCGCGGCAGGTAGAACCGCTTTTGCGCCTCGGTACCGTACTTGAGGATCAGCGGGCCGCTCTGGCGGTCGGCAATCCAGTGCGAGCCCACGGGCGCGCCGCAGGCCAGGTATTCCTCCACCAGCACGTAGCGCGTGAAGGCGCTGCGCCCGCCGCCGCCGTACTCGCGCGGCAGGGTGACGCCGATCCAGCCCTTTTCGCCCAGTTGCCGGCTCAGTTCGGCGCTGTAGCCGCCCCAGGAGCGCGCACGCACATGGGGCGGCAGGCCGCTTATGGCCTGGGCGAGGAAGGCGCGCACCTCGGCGCGCAGGGCTTCGTCCTCGGCGGGGATGCGGGTCAGGGCAAGGGAATCAAGCACGCTCATTGCAGGGCTCCATGGTTGGACCCCACTCTAGGCAGCCGGTCTGTCGCAGTCCAATATTAAAAACCGAGCCACTGATACCGTTTGAATATCAGGCAGCCTGTGCCTTGGCATGCTGCGCCGCAAAGCCCACATACCAGTCCAGGCAGCCCGGGTTGGCCATGGCCTCCTTGTTGACCACCTTGTCCAGCGGCTGGCCCAGCATCAGCTTCTTGATGGGGAGCTCCTGCTTCTTGCCGCTGAGCGTGCGCGGGATCTCGGCCACCTGCACGATCTCGTCGGGCACGAAGCGCGGCGACAGGGCCTGGCGGATGGCGCCCTGCAGGCGGGCGCGCAGGGCGTCGTCCAGATCCACGCCCGGGCGCAGCACCACGAACAGCGGCATGTAGCTTTCGCGGCCCAGGTATTCGAGGTCCACGACCATGGAGTCCAGCACTTCGGGCAGGGCCTCGACGGCGCTGTAGATCTCGCTGGTGCCCATGCGCAGGCCGTGGCGGTTGATGGTGGCGTCGCTGCGGCCGTAGATGATGCAGCCGCCGTCCGGGAGGATGCGTATCCAGTCGCCGTGGCGCCAGACCGGGCCCATGGCGGCGGGGCCGTCGCCGCCGCCGGGCGCGCGGCCATGGCCGGCCGGGTACATGTCGAAGTAGCTGGACAGGTAGCGCTTGCCGTCCGCATCGCCCCACAGGTACAGCGGCATGGAGGGGATGGGCTGGGTGCAGACCAGCTCGCCCACCTCGTCGATGACGGGCTGGCCCTGCTCGTTCCACGCCTCCACGGCCGCACCCAGCTGGCGGCACTGCATGATGCCCGGCTGCTGGGGCAGTTCGCGGTGGCCACCGATGAAGGCGCCCGCGAAGTCGGTGCCCCCCGAGATGTTGTTCCACCAGATGTCAGGCCGCCCCATGCCTGCGAACTGCGCCGTGCCCCAGCTTTGCACCTCCGGCGACAGCGGCGAGCCCGTGGTGCCCAGGCTGCGGATGCGCGACAGGTCGCCGCACTGGGCCAGGTCCACGCCGGCCTTCATGCAGTTGGCGTAGAAGGCCGCGCCCGAGCCGAAGCTGGTCACGCCGGTCTCGGCCGCGAAGCGCCACAGCACGCCCCAGTCGGGCCTGTCCTTGCTGCCGCCGGGGCTGCCGTCGAAGATCACGCAGGTGGTGCCGCCCAGCAGGCCCGAGACCTGGGCATTCCACATCACCCAGCCCGTGGAGCTGTACCAGTGGTAGCGCTCGCCCCAGCTGTTGGGGTGGTAGCTGCAGCCCACGTCGTTGTGCAGGGCCTTGAGCTGCAGGGCCACCAGCACCATGCCGCCATGGCCGTGGACGATGGGCTTGGGCAGGCCGGTGGTGCCGCTGGAGTAGACGATCCACAGCGGGTGGTCGAAGGGCAGCCATTCGGGCTCGAAGGCCGCCGTGGCCGCGTCGTCGCGCGCTGTGACCTGGCCGTAGTCGGCGGCATCGGCCAGGCTGGCCTGCAGGTCCAGGTTGGGCACAAGGACCACATGCTCCACGCTGGGCAGGCCTGCGCGCAGCTCCGCCAGCACGGCCATGCGGTCGATATCGCGCCCGGCGTAGTGCACGCCATCGACGGCGATCAGCGCCTTGGGCGCGATCTGGCGAAAGCGGTCCAGCACCGCGTTGGTGCCCATGTCGGGCGCGCAGATGCTCCAGACGGCGCCCAGGCTGGCCGTGGCCAGCAGGGCGACCATGGCCTCGGGGATGTTGGGCAGGTAGGCAGCCACGCGGTCGCCGCGGCCCACGCCCTGGGCCTTCAGGTGCAGGGCCAGGGCGGCGACCTGCCGGCGCAGCTCGGGCCAGGACAGTTCGCGGTGGCGGCCCGTCTCGTTGCGGCTGACCACGGCGGGCATGCCGGCCGCATGGGCGGCATCCACATGGCGCAGCGCCTGGCGCGTGTAGTTGATCTGGGCACCCGGAAACCACTGGGCGCCGGGCATGGTGTTGCGCTCCAGCACGGCCGTGTGCGGCGTGGGCGACTGCAGCGCGTTGTAGTCCCAGATGCTTTGCCAGAAGGCGTCCAGGTCGGTCACCGACCAGCGCCACAGGGCGTCGTAGCTGTCGAACTGCAGGCCGTGGCGCTCGCGCAGCCAGTCCTGGTACAGGCGGATCTGGGGGATGAAGGCAGGGGTATGGCTCATGACCGGCCACGGTACGCGCGCGCTGCCCGCGAGCCCAGACGGGAAAGCCACTAGCCTGGCACCTGGGCGACAAAGTCTGCGGGCCGGATCGCGTATCTCCGCACAAACACTGGGGAAAAAATTTCCGCTTCACCCCACCTGCCAGAAAACAAATGCCTCTAATATCGCGCCAATTTTTTACAAGGAGCGATGCCACATGGGCCTTTTCCAATGGACGGAAAAATCCGCCAACCAGCTGCAACGGGGAGGCGTGATCGGCCCCGATGAGCGCCTGCCCTGGCCCCAGACCGGGCTGATGGGCATACAGCACGTGATCGCCATGTTCGGCTCCACCGTGCTGGCGCCCATCCTCATGGGGTTCGACCCCAACGTGGCCGTGCTCATGAGCGGCATCGGCACGCTGATCTTCTTCCTGATCACGGGCGGCAAGGTGCCCAGCTACCTGGGTTCGTCCTTTGCCTTCATCGGCGTGGTGATCGCAGCCACGGCCTATGGCGGCAAGGGCGCCAACGGCAACATCGGCGTGGCGCTGGGCGGCATCATTGCCTGCGGCGCGGTCTATGCGCTGATCGGCCTGGTGGTGCAGATGGTGGGAACGCGCTGGATCGAGCGCTTCATGCCGCCCGTGGTCACGGGCGCCGTGGTGGCCGTGATCGGGCTGAACCTGGCGGCCATACCCGTCAAGAACATGGCGGCCAACAACTTCGAGTCGTGGATGCAGGCCCTGACCTTCGTCTGCGTGGGCCTGGTGGCCGTGTTCACGCGCGGCATGGTGCAGCGCCTGCTGATCCTGGTGGGCCTGATCGCGGCCAGCCTGCTGTACGGCCTGTTCACCAATGTGCTGGGCATGGGCAAGCCCGTGGACCTGTCGGGCGTGATCAACGCCGCCTGGTTCGGCCTGCCCCAGTTCCACGCGCCCGTGTTCAGCGGCCCGGCCATGGTGCTCATCGTGCCCGTGGTCATCATCCTGGTGGCCGAGAACCTGGGCCACATCAAGGCCGTGACCGCCATGACCGGCAAGAACCTGGACCAGTACATGGGCCGGGCCTTCATCGGCGACGGCGTGGCCACCATGGTCAGCGGCGCGGCCGGCGGTACCGGCGTGACCACCTATGCCGAGAACATCGGCGTGATGGCCGCCACGCGCATCTACTCGACGGCCGTGTTCTTCGTGGCCGCCGTCCTGGCCGTGCTGCTGGGCTTCTCGCCCAAGTTCGGCGCGCTGATCCAGGCGATCCCGCTGCCCGTGATGGGCGGCGTGTCCATCGTGGTGTTCGGCCTGATCGCCGTGGCCGGCGCCAAGATCTGGGTGGACAACCGCGTGGACTTCTCGCAGAACAAGAACCTGATCGTGGCGGCCATCACCCTGATCCTGGGCACGGGCGACTTCACGCTCAAGTTCGGCGACTTCGCGCTGGGCGGCATCGGGACCGCGACTTTCGGCGCCATCATCCTGTACGCGCTGCTGGATCACGCACGCGACGATCAGCCACTGATTCATTGAATGTGAGCACACGCAAACATTCTTTGAACCTTTGACTGCGCGGCAGGGCCTTTACGGGGAAACCCGAGGGCCGCTGCCAGCGCTGCTACCATCGGTTTCCGGAGATATACCGCCCTTGCGTTCTTGCATGGGGCGGTTTTTTTTAGGCTTGCAAGCCAGCGCTGCGGCACCCTGCCGGCTGGCGCGAGCCGTCAGCCGGAGCCATAGATGTCCCTCGCAGACCGCGTACGTTTCCCAGAATTCCTTTCGCGCACCATGACGGCCGAGCAGGCCGCCGCCCTGATCCCCCACGGCGTCAACGTCGGCATGAGCGGATTCACGGGCGCGGGCTACCCCAAGGCCCTGCCCCAGGCCATCGCCCAGCACGCCAAGAGCGAACACGCGGCCGGCCGGCCCTACAAGATCAATGTCTGGACCGGCGCCTCCACGGCCGCCGAGATGGACGGCGCCCTGGCCGAGGCCGGCGCACTGGGCCAGCGCCTGCCCTTCAACACCGACCCGACCTGCCGCGCCAGGATCAATGCCGGCGAGATCGACTTCATCGACATGCACCTGTCCCACGTGGCCCAGCATGCGTGGTTCGGCTTCCTCGGCCCCATGAGCGTGGCCGTGGTCGAGGTGCTGGGCGTGACCGAGGACGGACGCCTCATCCCCTCCACCGCCGTGGGCAACAACAAGACTTGGCTGGAGATCGCCGACAAGGTGATTCTGGAGGTCAACACCAAGCCGCCGGCCAAGATGGAAGGCATGCACGACATCTACTACGGCACGGCCATCCCGCCGCGCCGCGTGCCCATTGCCCTGACCCATGCCGATGACCGAATCGGCGAGCCCTACCTGCGCGTGGACCCGGCCAAGGTGGTCGCCGTGGTCGAGACCCACAAGGGCGACCGCGACAACGTCTTCGCCCAGCCCGACGCCAACTCCAACCTGATCGCCGCGTCCATCATCGACTTCCTCGCGCACGAGATGAAGATGGGCCGCCTGCCCAAGGAGATGCTGCCCATCCAGTCGGGCGTGGGCAACGTGGCCAACGCCGTGCTGGCCGGCCTGCTGACGGGGCCGTTCGAGAACCTGCTGGGCTTCACCGAGGTGCTGCAGGACGGCATGCTGGACCTGCTGCGCGCAGGCAAGATGAGCCGCGCCTCGGCCACCTCGATCTCGCTGTCCGGCAGCGCCTACAGGGACTTCGAGGAGAACATCGACTTCTACCGCGAGCGCATCATCCTGCGCCCCCAGGAGATCAGCAACCACCCCGAGCTGGTGCGCCGGCTGGGCGTGATCGCCATGAACTCCATGATCGAGGCCGACATCTACGGCAACATCAACTCCACCCACGTCATGGGCACGGGGATGATGAACGGCATCGGCGGCTCGGGCGACTTCGCGCGCAACGGCTACCTGTCCTTCTTCGTCACGCCCTCGGTGGCCAAGGGCGGCAAGATCAGCTGCATCGTGCCCATGTGCTCGCACGTGGACCATACCGAGCACGACACGCAGATCATCGTCACCGAGCAGGGCCTGGCCGACCTGCGCGGCCTGTCGCCGCGCAAGCGCGCCCAGGTCATCATCGACCGCTGCGCCCATCCCGACTTCCGCCCCCAGCTGCAGGACTACTTCGACCGCGCCCAGCGCCAGGGCGCGCTGCACACGCCGCACATCCTGGGCGAAGCGCTGAGCTGGCACCAGCGCTTTGTCGAAACGGGCGACATGCGCGCCTGAACCGCGCAAGCGCGTTAGCGCGCCAGCGCGCAGTCTCCTGGGCTACAGGCGGCCATCGGCATGGCTGCCCGGACTGGCGTAGCATGCAAGGACGGCCCACGGGGCCGTCTTTTTCGTTGCACCCACAGGACTTCTCCCATGCCGATCTGGAAGCGCAGCTTCACCCTTGAAGACATCACCTCGCTGAGCGCCGACACGGCCGTCTCGCACCTGGGCATCGAGTTCACCGAGATCGGTGACGACTTCCTGCGCGGCCGCGTGCACGTGGACCAGCGCACCTGCCAGCCCTACGGCATCCTGCACGGCGGCGTGAACGTGGTGCTGGCCGAAACCCTGGGCTCGGTGGCCGCGGCCTGCTCCATCCCCGAAGGCTGGCGCAGCGTGGGCCTGAACGTCTCGGCCAACCATGTGCGCGCCGCGCGCCAGGGCTGGGTCACGGGCACGGCCCGCCCCGTGCACCTGGGCCAGACCACCCATGTCTGGGCCATCGAACTGCACGACGAAACCGGCCGCCTGACCTGCACCTGCAGCCTGACCATGGCGCTGCTGCCGCCCACGCATGCGCAGAACGTCAAGCTCGCGGCGCAGCCGCCGGTGGCGGCCCAGCCCTGATCAAACCCCCAGCAACTCCGACAGGCGCTCCGGCTGCGCCAGCAGCTCCCGCGAGTCGGCCTGCAGCGCCAGCCGGCCCTTGGCCATGACCACGGCGCGGTCGGTGTGGGCCAGGACCTTTTTGTAGTCGCGGTCCACGATCAGGGTGGAGATGCCGGTGCTGCGGATGGCGGCGATCACGCGCCAGATTTCGGCGACGACCAGGGGGGCCAGGCCTTCGGTGGCTTCGTCGAGGATGAGCAGGCGCGGGTGCGTCATCAGCGCGCGGCCTATGGACAGCATCTGCTGCTCGCCGCCAGAGAGCTGGTCGCCGCCGTTGGCCAGGCGCTCCGCGAGCCGGGGGAAGGTGTCGAGCACGCGCTCCAGCGTCCAGTGACGCTCGCCCTGCAGGCCGGGGCGGGCGCTCATGACCAGGTTCTCGCGCACGCTGAGGTTGGGGAAGATGCCGCGCCCCTCTGGCACATAGCCAATGCCCAGCCGCGCCATGCGCTCGGGCGGTGCGCCCGTGCAGTCGCGGCCATCGGCGCGCAGGCGGCCACGGCGCGCGGGCACATAGCCCATGAGCGTGCGGATCAGCGTGGTCTTGCCCATGCCGTTGCGCCCCAGCAGGCCCACGGCCTGGCCCGCACCCAGCGCCAGGCTCACGCCCTGCAGGATGTGGCTGTCGCCGTAGTACGTGTGCAGCTCGTCGATGGCGAACATGGGCTCAGTCATGGTCTTCTCCCAGATACGCAGTACGGACCACAGGATCGACACGGATCTGCGCGGGCGTGCCCGTGGCCACCACGCTGCCATTGACCATCACGGTGATGCGGTCGGCGATGCGGAACACGGCGTCCATGTCGTGCTCGACCAGCAGTACCGCGTGGCCGCGCTTGAGCTCCTGCAGCAGGGCCAGCATGCGCTCGGTCTCCTCGGCGCCCATGCCGGCCAGCGGCTCGTCCAGCAGCAGCACGCGCGGGCCGGTGGCCAGGCACATGGCCACTTCCAGCTGGCGCTTGGCGCCGTGGCTCAGCGTGCCGGCCACGGCCAGCGCCTGCCCGGCCAGGCCCGCACGCTCCAGGGCCGCATGGGCCTGGCGCAGGCTGGCCGCGCAGCGCTGTGCGGACAGGCCCAGTTGCCAGGGCCTGAGCGCCATTTGCGCCTGGGCCGCGAGCCGGCAGTTCTCCAGCGCCGAGAACTCGGGAAAGATGGTGGTGCGCTGGTAGCTGCGGCCCACGCCGGCGCGCGCGCGCCGGGGCTGGGGCATGCGCGTGACGTCCTGGCCCGCGAGCGCGATGCGCCCCGCGCTGGCCGCCAGTTCGCCCGAGAGCATGTTGACCAGGGTGGACTTGCCCGCGCCGTTGGTGCCGATCACGGCATGGACCTCGCCCTCATGCAGGTCCAGGTCCACGCCGCCCACGGCCGTGAGCCCGCCGAAGCGGCGCGTGAGGCCGCGCACCGAAAGCAGTGCCGCATCAGCCATGTCCGGCCTCCTTGTGGTGGACCTCGTTGTGCACTCCAGCGCGTTGCCGTGCAAGGCCCGCCAGCCCGATCAGCCCCATCAGTCCTTTCGGCAGCAGGGCCACGAGCACGATGATGGCCAGGCCCAGGCTCAGCTGCCAGTGATCGGCCATGGGGCCGACGATGGCATGCGTGGACAGCACCTCCTTGAGCGCGATGAAAGCTATCGTGCCCAGCACGGCGCCGCGCAGCGAGCCCAGGCCGCCGAGGATGACCATCAGCAGCACCTCTCCCGAGTGGTGCCAGGACAGCAGCTCGGGGTTGACCACGGCATCGCGCACCGCCAGCAGAAAGCCCGCCACGCCGGCCAGCATGCCGGCCAGCACGAAGGCCGCGAGCTTGTACCCGTAGGTGGTGAAGCCGGCCGCACGCATGCGCTGTTCGTTGACGCGTATGCCCGCCAGCGCCGCGCCGAAGCGCGACTGGCGCAGCCCGGCCAGGAAGGCATAGACCAGCACCAGGGCCGCCAGCACCACGTAGTACTGCACGCGCGGGATTTCCATGTCGATGGCGCCCAGCGCGGGCCGGGCCATCAGGTAGATGCCATCGCTGCCGCCGCCGATGCCCGTGTCGTGGACCACGAAGTAGGCCATCTGTGCGAAGGCCAGCGTCACCATGATGAAGTAGATGCCGCGCGTGCGCAGGCTCAGCAGGCCCACCAGCAGCGCATAGCCGCCCGAGGCCAGCAGCGCCCAGCCCAGCATGGCCGGCAGGCTGCCGCCTTCGTTGCCTGCGGACAGCACGGCGGCATAGGCGCCCAGGCCCATGAAGGCCGCATGCCCCAGGCTCACCAGGCCCGTGCCGCCCACCAGCAGCTGCAGGCTGAGCGCGAAGATGGCCAGGATCATGGTCTTGACCACCAGGCCCGACAGATAGTCCGACCACCAGGGGCCGGCCAGCGCCAGCAGCGCCACGCAGGCCAGCGGCACGGCGCAGGCCTGCCATCGGCAGGCGCGCTGCGGCATCTCTACGGGCTGCACAGGCTGCAGGGGCTGCACGGCGGCCGCCAGCAGGGCCGGAGAAGGATTGGATACGGCCATTGTTCAGCTCCTTTGCCCCATCAGGCCCTGGGGCCGCCACACCAGCACCACCGCCATCAGCAGGTAGACGCTCATGCCGCTGAGCTCCTGGAAGAACAGCTTGCCGAAGGTATCGACAAAGCCCACCAGCAGCGAGGCCAGCAGCGCGCCCGTGATCGAGCCGATGCCGCCGATCACCACCACCACGAAGCAGATGATGAGCACGTTGCCGCCCATGCCCGGATAGACCGAACTCATGGGCGCGGCGATCATGCCTGCCAGTGCCGCCAGCGCCACGCCGATGGCGAAGACGATGCGGTACAGGCGCTTCACGTCGATGCCCAGGCCGCGCACCATGTCGCGGTTGCTGGCGCCCGCGCGCACCATCATTCCCAGGCGCGTGCGGTTGACCACCCAGTACAGCGCCAGCGCCACCAGCAGGCACACGCCCGAGGCGAACAGCCGGTACCACGGATAGCTCATGAGCCCGCCCAGCGAGAAGCTGCCCGACAGCCAGCCGGGCAGCGGCACGCCATGCACGTCGTTGCCCGCCAGCAGCGAGCGCAGCTCCTCGAACACCAGGATCAGCCCGAAGGTCATCAGCACCTGCTGCAGGTGCTCGCGCTCGTAGAGGTAGCTGAAGAAGGCCCACTCCAGCGCATAGCCCAGCACCACGGTCAGCGCCACGCCGGCCAGCAGCATGGTGATGAAGTGCTGGCCCAGCAGCGGGGACAGCGCAAAGGCCATGTAGGCGCCGATCATGTAGAAGCTGCCATGGGCCAGGTTGATCACGCCCATGATCCCGAAGATCAGCGTCAGGCCCGAGGCCAGCAGGAACAGCAGCAGCCCGTACTGGACGGCGTTCAGGCACTGCACGAGAAAGGTGGCAAGGTCCATGGCGATGTCCGTATGCGTCCGTATATGAGTGCGCCCCGCGCCTCACATGCGGCAGCCGCGGCCGGTATCGCCCAGGGCCTTGATGGCCACGCCCATGCGCTGGTTCTCCTTGCCCACGACCTTGCGCAGGTACATGTCCTGCACGGGGTTGTGCGACTTGCTGATGGTGAAGTCGCCGCGCGGGCTGGGGATGGTGGCCTTCTCGATGGCCTGGCGGAACTCGGCCTTCTTCGCGATGTCTCCGCCCGCCGCCTTCAGGCCCATGCCCAGCATCTGGGCGGCGTCGTAGCCCTGCACGGCATACACATCGGGCATCAGCTTGTAGGCCTGGGCATAGGCGGAGCGAAAGCGCCGGTCGCGCTCCGTGCCCAGCTCGTCGGCGTAGTGCAGCGTGGTCAGCACGCCCTGGGCGGCCTCGCCCTGGGCCTCCAGCGTGCCGTCGGTCAGAAAGCCCGAGCCGTACAGCGGGATGGTCTTGTGCAGGCCGGCCGCGTGGTAGTCCTTGACGAACTTGACGGCGCCCGCGCCCGCGAAGAAGGCAAACACCGCATCGGGCCTGGCGGCTGCGATCTCGGTCAGCAGGGCCTGGAACTCCACGTTGGGAAAGGGCACGGTGAGCTGCTTGCTGACCTTGCCGCCCTCCTTTTCGAAGCCTTCCTTGAAGGCATTGGTCATCTCCTCGCCGGCCGCGTATTTCCAGGTGATGGTCATGGCGGTTTTCCTGCCTTCCTGCCTGGCCGCCACCACGCCCATGGGGTAGGAGGACTGCCAGTTGGAGAAGGACGAACGGAAGATGTTGGGCGCGCACATGGCGCCCGTGACCGCATCGGCGCCCGCATTGGGCACGATGAGCACGGTGCCGCTTTCCTTGGCCGCGCGCGCCATGGCCATGGCCACGCCCGAATGCACGGTGCCCACCAGCACATCGACCTTGTCGCGCTTGATCAGGCGGTTGACGTTGTCCGTGGCCTTGGCCGGATCGGACTCGTCATCGACCTTGAAGAACTCGATCTCGCGCCCGCCCAGCCTGCCGCCCTGCTCGTTCACGAACATGCGAAAGCCGTTTTCTATGGCCGAGCCCAGCGCCGCATAGGTGCCGCTGTAGGGCAGCATGAAGCCGACCTTGATCTTGTCCTGCGCATATGCGCCGCAGGACAGGGAGGCCGTCAGGGCGAGGACGGCCCAGTGTTTGCGATCGGTGTTCATGCGTGTCTCCTTGTGGTGGATGGGTCTTGCTTTTGTCAGGGGAATCGGAAGGGGCTGTTCAGCCGACGCTGGCCTCGCGCTCTCGGAGCCTGAAACGCTGGATCTTTCCGGTGGCGGTCTTGGGAAGTTCGTCCACGAACTCGATGAAGCGCGGGTACTTGTAGGCGGCCAGGCGCTGCTTCACGAAGGCCTTGAGCTCGGCCTCGGTGGCGCTGCAGCCGTCCTTGAGCACGACGAAGGACTTGGTCTTGAGCAGGCCGTCGGCGTCGGTCTTGCCGATCACGGCGGCCTCCAGCACGGCCGGGTGCTGCATCAGCGTGGCCTCGACCTCGAAGGGCGAGACATAGATGCCGCTGACCTTGAGCATGTCGTCGCTGCGCCCGGCATAGGTGTAGTAGCCATCGGCGTCGCGCACATACTTGTCGCCGCTCTTGAGCCAGCCGCCCTGGAAGGTCTCGCGCGTCTTGTCCCGGTTGCCCCAGTACATGAGGGCGGCGCTGGGGCCCTGGATGAACAGGTCACCCACCTCGCCATCGGCCACGGGGCGGCCGTCCTCGCCGCGCAGCTCCACGCGGTAGCCGTCCACGGGCTTGCCCGTGGTGCCGTAGCGGATGTCGCCGGGCCGGTTGGACAGGAAGATGTGCAGCATCTCGGTGGAGCCGATGCCATCCACGATGTCGGCGCCGAAATGCGCCTTGAAGCGCTGGGCGATCTCGGCCGGCAGCGCCTCGCCGGCCGAGGAACACATGCGCAGGCTGACCTGCTCGCGCGCGGGCAGCAGCGGCGAGGCCAGCATGCCCGCAAAGCCCGTGGGCGCGCCGAAGAACACCGTGGGCCGGTGCTGCACCCAGCGCGCGAAGGTGGCCTCGGGCGTGGGCCGCTCGGCCATCAGCAGCACGGTGGCGCCCACGCTCAGCGGAAAGCTCAGGGCATTGCCCAGGCCGTAGGCGAAGTAGAGCTTGGCGGCGGAAAAGCAGATGTCGCCCTCGCCCAGACCCAGCACCGGGCCGCCATAGAGTTCGGCCGTCCAGTACGGATTGGCATGCGTGTGGACCGCGCCCTTGGGCTTGCCCGTGGAGCCCGAGGAATACAGCCAGAAGCCCGGGTCATCGCCCAGCGTGGGCGCCGGTGCGGGCAGCGGCGGCTGCGCCGCCAGCCAGGGCTGCAGCGGCGCAAAGCCTGCGGCGCGAGCCGCCGCTTCGTCGCCGGCCACCCAAACATGGCGCACCTCGTTGGGCGCCCGGTCCAGCGCCTGGCGCAGCAGGGGCAGCAGCGCATCGCAGGTCAGCACGGCCTGGGCGCGGCTGTGGCCCAGCATGTAGGCGTAGTCGTCGGCCGTGAGCAAGGTGTTCACCGCCACCGGCACCACGCCCGCATACAGCGCGCCCAGAAAGGCCACGGCCCATTCATGGCGGTCGTGCATGAGCAGCAGCACACGCTCCTCGCGGTGGATGCCCGCCGCCAGCAGGCCGCTGGCCATGCGCTGCGCCTGCTGCTGCAGCTGGCCGTAGCTCAGCGTGCCGTGGTCGTCGATGTAGGCGATCTTGCCGGGCCGCCCCTCATTGAGCGCGAACAGGTGCGCGGCGAAATTGAAGGGCTGGGTGAAGTCGATCATCGGGGTCTCCTTCGACATCGGGCATCCGGCCCGACTTGTGATCTTCCGCACAACATGCAATATTGTGCGTGCATCAGAAAGATAGTTAGAACACCATCGAGCGTCAAGCACTATATTGCATGGCTGGTGTTAACCCCGACTGTTTATCATTCACGCCCTCTTCAAGGAAACTCTATGGACCAGTTCGAGACGGCAGCCCAGTCCGCCGGGGCGGCGGATTCCCTCTCAGAAGCCCCCAGGAACCAGGTGCTGCAGGCGCTGGGCGAGCGTGTGCGCAGCCTGCGCTCGCGCCGGGGCATGACGCGGCGCGCCCTGGCGGCGGCGGCCGATGTCTCGGAGCGCCACCTGGCCAACCTCGAATACGGCACGGGCAATGTGTCGGTGCTGGTCCTGCACCATATTGCACAGGCCCTGCAATGCTCCATGGCCGAGCTGCTGGGCGACGTGACCACCACCAGCGCCGAATGGCTGCTGATCCGCGAACTGCTGGAAGGCCGCAATGAAGAGGACCTGCGCCGCGTGCGCCTGGCTGCGGGCGAGCTGCTGGGCACGGCGCCCAGCGACCGCCAGCGCCACACGCGCATCGCCCTGATCGGACTGCGCGGCGCGGGCAAGTCCACGCTGGGCCGCATGCTGGCCGAGCAGCTGGGCGTGCCCTTCCTCGAACTCAACCAGGAAATCGAGCGCATTGCGGGCTGCAGCGTGCGCGCCATCCACGACCTGTACGGTGCCAACGCCTACCGCCGCTACGAGCGCCGCGCGCTGGAGGAAGCCGTTCAGATCTACAGCGACGTGGTCATCGCCACGCCGGGCGGCATCGTCTCCGACCCGGCCACCTTCAACGAGCTGCTGTCGCACTGCACCACGGTCTGGCTCAAGGCCCAGCCCGAGGAACACATGGCCCGCGTCGTGGCCCAGGGCGACACCCGCCCCATGGCTGCCAATCCCGAGGCCATGGACGATCTGCGCAGCATCCTCGAAGGCCGCGCCGGCTTCTACGCCAAGGCCGACCACGTGGTGGATACCAGCGGCCAGACGCTGGAGCAGAGCTTCGATCAGTTGAAGGCACTGTTCCTGCCCCCACGCTGAGACGGCGGCAGCAACCCACGGCATCCAGGCCCCAGGCCTGGATTTTTTTCGCCTGTGCTGGCTGGTGTTTACCCTTGATATGGCCAAAACACGCACTATCGTGCGTGTTTCTGCGTGCATTTTTGGGATGAATCTGCATAATTGTGCCTGCACCGTATCTGCGACTGCACTATTTTTCATCCAAGAGGCCGTCCATGCACCCGTCCAGCCCCACTGTCGATTACCGCACCGAGCCCGCCCAGTACCGCCACTGGTCGTTCACCGTCGAGGGCGCCATCGCCCGCATGCAGCTGAACATCGCCGAGGACGGCGGCATACGGCCCGGCTACAAGCTCAAGCTCAACAGCTACGACCTGGGCGTGGACATCGAGCTGCACGACGCGCTCAACCGCATCCGCTTCGAGCATCCGCAGGTGCGCACCGTCATCGTCACCAGCGGGCGCGACCGCATCTTCTGCTCGGGCGCCAACATCTTCATGCTGGGCGTGTCCAGCCATGCCTGGAAGGTGAACTTCTGCAAGTTCACGAACGAGACGCGCAACGGCATCGAGGACAGTTCGCGCCACTCGGGCCTGAAGTTCCTGGCCGCCGTCAACGGGGCCTGCGCAGGCGGCGGCTACGAGCTGGCCCTGGCCTGCGACGACATCGTGCTGATCGACGACCGCTCCTCCTCCGTCTCCCTGCCCGAGGTGCCGCTGCTGGGCGTGCTGCCCGGCACGGGCGGCCTCACGCGCGTGACCGACAAGCGCCATGTGCGCCATGACCTGGCCGACATCTTCTGCACCAGCGTCGAAGGCGTGCGCGGCCAGCGCGCGGTGGACTGGCGCCTGGTCGATGCCGTGGCCAAGCCCGCGCAGTTCGACGCCGTGGTGGCCGATCGCGCGCAGCGCCTGGCCGAGGGCAGCACGCGCCCCGCCAATGCGCAGGGCATCACGCTCACGCGCCTGGAGCGCGAGGCCACGGACGACGCGCTGCACTACCGCCATGTCAGCGTGCAAATCGACCGCGCGCGCCGCAGCGCCACGCTGACCGTGAAGGCGCCCACGCTTGGGCAAGGCCCGCAGCCCGCCACCCTCGAAGCCATCGAGCAGGCCGGCGACGCCTGGTGGCCGCTGGCCATGGGCCGCGAGCTGGACGACGCCATCCTGCACCTGCGCACCAATGAGCTGGACGTGGGCACCTGGCTGCTCAAGACCGAAGGCGATGCCGCCGCCGTGCTGGCCGCAGACGCCGCCCTGCTGGCCCACCAGGACCACTGGCTGGCGCGCGAGACGCTGGGCCTGCTGCGCCGCAGCTTTGCGCGGCTGGATGTGTCCTCGCGCACGCTGTTCGCGCTGATCGAGCCCGGCTCCTGCTTCGTGGGCATGCTGGCCGAGCTGGCCTTCGCGGCCGACCGCGCCTACATGCTGGTGCTGCCCGATGACACCGAGCACGCCCCGCGCATCCAGCTGGACGAATTCAATTTCGGCCTGCTGCCCCTGGTCAACGACCAGTCGCGCCTGCAGCGCCGCTTCTACGAGGAGGCCGCACCGCTGGAGGCCGCGCGCGCCGCCACGGGCCGCGCGCTGGACGGCGACCAGGCCCTGGCCCTGGGCCTGGTCACGGCCGCGCCCGACGACATCGACTGGGACGACGAGATCCGCATCGCCATGGAAGAGCGCGCCGCCATGTCGCCCGATGCGCTCACGGGCCTGGAAGCCAACCTGCGCTTTGCCAGCCGCGAGAACATGGTCACGCGCATCTTCGGGCGCCTGTCGGCCTGGCAGAACTGGATCTTCAACCGCCCCAATGCCGTGGGCGACAAGGGCGCTCTCAAGCTCTACGGCACGGGCCAGAAGGCCGGCTTCGACTTCAACCGCGTCTGACCGCAGGCACGCCCCGAAACATCCACGGAGACCCCACCATGAGCGCCATCAACTACAGCGAGAAGATCCCCAACAACGTCAACCTCGGCGAAGACCGCACCCTGCAGCGCGCGCTGGAGAGCTGGCAGCCCAACTTCCTGAACTGGTGGGGCGACGTGGGCCCCGAAGGCTCCACCGACTACGACGTCTACCTGCGCACCGCCATCAGCGTGGACCCCCAGGGCTGGGCCCAGTTCGGCCACGTGAAGATGCGCGACTACCGCTGGGGCATCTTCCTGAACCCTGCCGAGGCCGACCGCAAGGTGCACTTCGGCGACCACGCGGGCGAGAAGGCCTGGCAGGACGTGCCCGGCGAGCACCGCGCCAACCTGCGCCGCATCATCGTCACCCAGGGCGACACCGAGCCCGCCTCGGTGGAGCAGCAGCGCCACCTGGGCCTGACCGCGCCGTCCATGTACGACCTGCGCAACCTGTTCCAGGTCAACGTGGAGGAAGGCCGCCACCTGTGGGCCATGGTCTACCTGCTGCACAAGCATTTCGGCCGCGACGGCCGCGAGGAGGCCGAGGCCCTGCTGGAGCGCCAGTCCGGCGACGAGAACAACCCGCGCATCCTGGGCGCCTTCAACGAGAAGACGCCCGACTGGCTGTCCTTCTTCATGTTCACCTACTTCACCGACCGCGACGGCAAGTTCCAGCTGGCCGCGCTGGCCGAAAGCGCCTTCGACCCGCTGGCGCGCACCACCAAGTTCATGCTGACCGAGGAGGCCCACCACATGTTCGTGGGCGAGTCCGGCGTCTCGCGCGTGCTGCAGCGCACCTGCCAGGTCATGAACGAGCTGCGCACCGACGACGTGGGCCGCCTGCGCGCGGCCGGCGTGATCGACCTGCCCACGCTGCAGCGCTACCTGAACTTCCACTACAGCGTGACCATCGACCTGTTCGGCGCCGACCAGTCCAGCAATGCCGCCACCTTCTACAGCAGCGGCCTCAAGGGCCGCTACGAGGAAGGCAAGCGCGCGGACGACCACCGCCTGCACGACCAGCACTACAAGGTGCTGGAAGTGGTTGACGGCAGGCTGCAGGAAAAGGAAGTGCCCATGCTCAACGCGCTCAACGAGGTGCTGCGCGACGACTACATCAAGGACTCCAACGCGGGCGTGGGCCGCTGGAACAAGGTCATGGAAAAGGCCGGCATCGATTTCCGCCTCACCGTGCCGCACAAGGCCTTCAACCGCCAGATCGGCGCGCTGGCCGGCGTGCGCATGAGCCCCGACGGCCGCGTGGTCAGCGAGCAGGAATGGCGCATGCGCGAGGCCGAATGGCTGCCCACGGACGCCGACCGCGCCTTTGTCGCCTCGCTCATGGGCCGCTGCGTGGAGCCGGGCCAGTTCGCGGGCTGGATCGCGCCGCCGGTCATGGGCATCAACCGCCAGCCCGTGGATTTCGAATACGTGCGCTTCAACTGAAGCGCCGCGCCAGCAGGGAGTCGCCCATGACAGTCGCCTTGGTAGAACACGGCATCCTCACCCAGCACCTGATCGACCCGGAGATCTGCATACGCTGCAACACCTGCGAGGCCACCTGCCCCGTGGGCGCCATCACGCACGATGACCGCAACTACGTGGTCCTGGCCGAGCAGTGCAACGGCTGCATGGACTGCGTCTCGCCCTGCCCCACGGGCGCCATCGACAACTGGCGCAAGGTGCCGCTGGCAAGCGCCTATCCCGTGGCCGAGCAGCTGCTCTGGGACGAGCTGCCCGAGGAGCTGCCGCCTGAGGCGCTGGTCCAGGCACGGGCCAAGGCACAGGACACAGGGGACGCACCTGCCGCCGAGGACCTGAGCCAGGCCCAGGCCGTGATCGCGGCGGCCGCCACGCGCGGTGCGGATGCGTCCCGGCCCGACGACCAGGCCGATACCCAGGTGTTGCGCAGCGCCAGCTACGGCGCCACCGTGCCGCCCTGGTCGGCCGCCCATCCGTACACCAACCTGCACGGCCCCAGGAGCCCCGTCACGGCCACCGTGGTCGGCAACCTCAACTGCACGGAGGCGGGCTTCGACAGCGAGACCCACCACATCGTGCTGGACTTCGGCAGCCAGCCGTTCCCCGTGCTCGAAGGCCAGTCCATCGCCGTCATCGCGCCCGGCACCGACGCCCAGGGCCGCCCGCATGTGGCGCGCCAGTACTCGGTGGCCAGTGCGCGCAATGGCGAGCGGCCCGGCTACAACAACCTGGCGCTGACCGTGAAACGCGTCACCCAGGACCACCAGGGCCGCCCCGTGCGCGGCGTGGCCAGCAACTACCTGTGCGACGCACGCATCGGCGACAGGGTCCAGGTCATAGGCCCCTTTGGCCAGTCGTTCCTGATGCCCAACCATCCCCGCTCGCACATCGTGATGATCTGCACGGGCACGGGCAGCGCCCCCATGCGCGCCATGACCGAATGGCGCAGGCGGCTGCGCAAGAGCGGCAGGTTCGAGGGCGGCAAGCTCATGCTGTTCTTCGGCGCACGCACGCCGCAGGAGCTGCCCTACTTCGGCCCGCTGCAAAGCCTGCCGCGCGACTTCATCGACAACAACCTGGCCTTCTCGCGCGTGGCCGGCCAGCCCCGGCGCTACGTGCAGGACCTGCTGCGCGAACGTGCGGCCGACCTGGCGGCCCTGCTGCGCGACGACAACGCGCACTTCTACGTCTGCGGGCTCAAGAGCATGGAGGAAGGCGTGGTGCTGGCACTGCGCGACGTGGCGCAGCAATCGGGACTGGACTGGGAGCAGGTGGGCGCGCGCCTCAAGCGCGAAGGCCGGCTGCATCTGGAGACTTATTGACCCCCCCCTGAGTCGCTTCGCGCCTTCCCCCCGAAGGGGGACGACACCCTCGGTGCGGGGCGGCCCTTCCTCGGTGTCCCTGAGTTGAGCCGCGCCAGGTTCCTAGGCAGTTATTGAATGGCGCGCAACACCTTGAAAAACTAATGCGCTGGAGTTCGGACCTGTCCATAGGCATCGCCGGCCAGGGCCTGGGCCAGGATCCAGGCCGGGTCCACCAGCGTGGCACCGCGCGCCAGCGGCGACTGCGGCAGGGCCAGCGGGATCTCGGTGCAGCCCATGATCACGGGCACATCGCCATGGCGCTGCAGCAGCGGCGCCAGCACCTCGCCGAAGCAGCGCGCGGCCAGGTCCATGTCGCCCTGCTTGACGCCGTCGTAGATGCCCTGCATGAGCCGCGCGCGGCCCTGTGCATCGGGCTGCAGCGCGGTGATGCCGCACTCGGCCAGTGCCGCGTCGTACAGGCCGCTGTCATAGGTGCCCTGCGTGGCCAGCACGATGGCCTGCTGCGCGCCGCCGGCCTGCAGGTGCAGGGCGGCCTGGCGCGCGATGTGCAGTACATGCAGCTGCGGAAACAGCGCCTGCAGCTGCCCATGCCATGCATGGGCCGTGTTGCAGGCCAGGGCCACGCTGCGCACGCCCAGCGCCGCCATGCGGCCCACGCCCTGCAGCAGGTGCTGGGCCGGCCCCGTGGGCGACTGCGGGTCCGCGCGCAGCGCCGCGCTGCGGTCGGGCATGGGCAGCTGCACCAGCCAGTGCTCGGGATAGGCCTGGTCATGCACGGGCAGGCCCTGCTGCTGCAGGTGCGCCGTGCAGGCCTGCACGAACAGGCGCACGAAATCCGCGCCTGCGGCCGGGCCCATGCCCCCGAGAATGCCCACCGCGCGCGGGGGCTGAAGCTGCTGCTGCATGCTGCGATCCGAAATCAAAAAGCGGGTTTGTCGCTGAGGTCCTGCAGGTTTTTCTGCAATTGCTCGCTCATCGGCAGACCCAGGGCCACGTTCCTCGGGGCAATGGGCTGCATGAACCACTTGTCATACAGCCTGGCGAACGCGCCCGACTTCATCATGTCGCCGATCACGCCATCGACCAGCTGCTTGAACTGGGCATCGTCCTTGCGCAGCATGCAGGCATAGGGCTCGACCTGCAGCGAGTCGGCCACCACCTCGAAGTCGCCGGGGTTCTTGGCCGTGGGGATCAGGCCGAAGAGCAGGATGTCGTCCATGCCGAAGGCCGCGGCGCGGTCGTTCTCCACCAGCAGGAAGCCGTCCGCATGGTCCTTGGCCATGACGATGTTCATGCCCCAGGCCTTGTCGGCATTGGCCTTGCGCAGCACCTGCAGGTTGGTGGTTCCCGTGGTGATGGCCACGGTCTTGTCCTTGAGGTCGGCGTAGTTTTTGATGCCCGAGCTCTTCTTCACCAGCAGCCGCGTGCCCGTGTAGAAGTGGTTGATGGCAAAGGCCACCTCCTTGCCGCGCACCGTGTTGTTGGTGGTCGATCCGCATTCCAGGTCGATGGTGCCGTTGGCCAGCAGCGGCATGCGGTTCTGCGAGGTCACGGCCTGCCACTGCACCTTGAGATCGGGCCGGTTCACCGCCTTCTTCACGGCCTCGGCCACGGCCTGGGACATCTCCACCGTCATGCCGATGGGCTTGCCGTTGTCCAGGTAGCTGAAGGGCACGGAGGACTCGCGGTAGGCCAGCGTGATGCGGCCGCTGTCGCGCACCTTGGCCAGCGTGTCGGCATGGGCTGCAGCCAGGCCTCCCAGGGCCAGGGCCGCGCACAGCGCGGTGGTGTGAAGTTGCATGCTTGTCTCCTCGTCTTTGGTGGATGTGCGGCCAGTGTAGGAAGGGCGGCGGCCTTTGCGGAATGACAATATCGGGCCGGTCCATGCCCGCCGGTTATGGGCTGGCCGCCTGCCCGCAGTAGCAGCCCCCGGCCATAACCTGCATGCATACCCCCTGTGCCAAATGCCATGGCGCAGCCTGCCGCGCGCGGCCTACAGTGCGGCTGCATGGAGAAACGATCAATGCATGTCTGCATCGTGGGCGCCGGCATCGTCGGCCTGGCAACGGCCTGGGCGCTGCAGCGGGCCGGCCATCGCATCACCGTGCTGGACCGCGCACCGGGCCCCGCCCAGGGCGCCAGCGGCGGCAATGGCGCGCAGCTGAGCTATTCCTACGTGCAGCCGCTGGCCGATCCCGGCATCTGGAAGATGCTGCCCCGCCTGCTGCTGCAAAAGGATTCGCCGCTGGCCTTCCGCCTGCGCGCCGACCCCGCGCAATGGGCCTGGGGACTGCGCTTCCTGGGCGCCTGCAATGCCCATGCCTCGGCCGAAGGCACGCGCGCCTTGCTGGCCCTGGCCGCCGAAAGCCGCCAGGCCTTCGAGTCGCTCCAGGCCGACGAAGCACTGGCCTGCGACCTGCACACGCCGGGCAAGCTGGTGCTCTATCCCACCCAGCAGGCGCTGGATGCCGCCGCGCAGCAGGTGGCACTGCAAGCGGGCCTGGGCGGCGCGCCGCAGCGCATCGTCAACGCCGCCGAAGTGGCGCGCATCGAACCCGCGCTCGCCGGCTACGCGCAACGCATTGCAGGCGCCGTGCACACGCCCAGCGAGGCCGCCGCCGACTGCCGCCTGCTGTGCGAGCAACTGGCCGCCCGGCTCACCGCACGCGGCGCCGAACTGCGCTACGGCGTGGAGCTGCAGGGCTTCGAGCGCGAAGGCGACGCCATCACCGGCCTGCGCACCGCCGCAGGCCCGCTGCCGCTGCGCGCCGACCACTACGTGCTGGCCAGCGGCTGGGAAAGCGCGGTCCACGCGCGCCAGCTGGGCCTGCGCATTCCCGTCTATCCGCTCAAGGGCTACAGCATCACCGCCGATGCCGCCGCGCAGCTGCCGCACGCCGCGCCCCGGGTCAGCGTCACCGACACCGCACGCAAAGTCGTCTTCGCACGCATCGGCGAACGCCTGCGCGCGGCCGGCATGGTGGAGATCGTGGGCCGGGACACGCGCACCGACCCGCGCCGCATCGCCAGCCTGCGCCGCTCCACGCAGGAGGTCTTCGCCGACCTGCCGCTGGACGGCAACCTGCACCCCTGGACCGGCATGCGCCCCGCCACACCCACCGGCCTGCCCCTCACCGGCCGCCAGCGCGGCGGGCCGCGCAACCTGTGGCTGCAGACAGGGCACGGCGCGCTGGGGCTGACGCTGGCGTTCGGGTCGGCGCAGAGGCTGGTGGGGCAGATGGAGGCGGACGATCTGTAGAACCCGGTCCCGCAGCCACCTATGTCATGTCGCCGCTCAATCTCCGTACGAGTTGCCAGTCGTCCTTGGACCAGCCATGTCGGGCATCCACCGACATGGCTGCGGCGCCAATCAAGGCAAGCCAACCGCTGGCCTCCACACTTCGCAACGGCTCCCATGCCGGCCGCTGGGCTATTTGCTGCCAATCCGAACCATGGCAACCAGTGCACTTTGTCAGCGTGTCATCAGGCCGGAGTGGTTCGACCGTGACCGTGCCTGTCGGCACTTCGCCCCATTCAGCGATAAGCGTCTCCAGCGAAACCGTTGAAGGCACGCCGCCTCGACCCAAAAATCACTTGAGAAAGCGCTCCCAGAGCGAAACATCGGGCGGCGCATTCCGTGAGTCGGTGTCACGCGCTTTAAGCCAAGCGTCGTGAGACATTATGTTGGCGTAGACCACCAAAATGCATCTGCTGGATCCTGCCTGACAAATGGTCACCGTATCTCCACGCTTCCATTGTCCAATCGACAACGATGAGTTGACCGTCCCCAAGATAAATTTAGCAATATCGGCATCGTTCCAACCGCGCGGATCTTCTTGGGTGTCGGATACGCCACGCCAACTCGCGGCAATGAGCAATGCGGCAAGCGCGATGATCACCAGTGAGCGCCACGTTTCGGAGAAGCGTGGTGAGATTGATGTTGTCTGACTAGCCACCACAGCATCTCCTCAGTAGCTCCTGAGCCATATCAGTCGCACGCTGTCGGCCTTCCGGCGGCACCCGCTGGTCTATGCTCTGAAGCAAATTGGCTTGCAAGGACACATCGCCGCTGGCTTTGGCATTGGCATATAAGTAGGCCCATACCTCGGCCGGCCGCGGCTCTCCCCATGTGGGGTTGTATCGGATGGAGGCCATCATGATCAGGGCATCGACATAGCCTTGGTCAATCAGGGCATTGAGGTTGGCCAGGGTGGTGCGCCGGAATTCGTCGAGGCGCTCTGGGTCCTTCATCACATGCTCCAGATCACGGGTCCAGTAGGCCCCCCCGTAATTCATCATGCTCTGGGGATCGCCCTGGGCCGCTAGCAGGGCGGTCCATTCATCTGCCCTGGCATATGCGTCCTCGGGAAGCTCACCACAGCCGGGCCGCGCCTTGGCCCCTTCCTCACGCAGCAGCGTCTGGGCCATCGCATGTCCTTCAGGATCGGAAGCCGGGGAAGCCCACTGCGCCATGCGCCCGTAGAGGGACACCATCCAGCAACGCTCTAATGCCTTGTGGAGTTTGGCGACTTCGCCGGCCTGGTCCAGCGTGACCTCGCTGCGGGCAAGCCGGTTGTACAGAATCTCCGCCGATGCATCCACGACAACGGCAGGAAACGCCTTGGCTCGAGGTGTCGTGGGGGGCGCCACCGGCACGGGCGCCGGTACGGAAGCGATCGTCGGTGGAGCGGGAGTTTCAGGTGCTGGCGCAGCAGGCCCGGAAGCTTGCGCAGGTGGCTTGGTTGCGCTCACCTGTGCATGCCTGACCTCAGGCGCTGGTTCGGCAAAAAAGATGAGCGCCAGCCCACCGGCAAAGGCAAGAGCAGCACATGCGCAGGCAACGACCTGCCAGCGCGGGCGCAAAGCTCCTGAATTTCTCATGACCCTCCTTCATGACGATGCCGTTGTCAGATCCCGGGTAATGATTGTGAATAATTCTCATTAACAAATCAATCGATCATGAGAATTCAGTTGAATTTGACAATCGATCGTGCCAATGACCACGGCGCACCAGCCGCAGTCCAGCAGGCATGCTTGTCTGAACGGCCTCAACCAGCCAGCAACTCGCGCAAGGCCTTGCGCATTTCCTCGGTCATTGCCCGCGCCAGCACGGACCCCGGCCGCTGGGGCAGGCTGAGTGCATTCACACCCACCGTGATGCGCGGCAGCAGGGGCACGACATGGACCTTGCGGCGGTCGGCGGCCAGGGCGGTGCAGCCGTCCATGATGGCGGCGCCCAGGCCGTACTCGGCCATGGACAGGGCCGCGTGGTAGGTCTGCACGGTGACCACGGGCGACAGGCCCACGCCGTGCTCGCGGCAGGCCTGGCCCAGGCGCATGCCCAGCGGGTCGCGCGCATCAAGCGCGACCACGGGCAGCTCGGCCAGGTCCTTGAGCTCCATCCCCTCTTCGCGCACGCGCGAGGGTGGCAGCAGGCCCTTGGGCAGCACGCAGAACATGTCCACCTCGGCCAGCAGTTCATGCTCCAGCGCGGGCTGGCCCACGGAGCTGATGACGAAGCCCACGTCGGCCTCCTGCAGCAGCAGGGCCGAGACCACCTGGGGGGTGTGCAGTGCCTGCACATGGACCTGCACCTGCGGGTGGCGGCGCCGAAAGCCCGCCACGGCGCGCGGCAGCACCTCGCGGCTGAGCGCGAAGACGGTGAGCACGGTGAGCCGGTCCGCCGCCTGGCCATGGCGCAGGTTGTCGGCCAGGCGCTGGACCTCGTCGAGCTGCTCGAACAGCTTCTCGATGTGGGGGAACAGCGCCAGCGCCTCATTGGTCGGCGTGAGCCGCCCGCGTGCGCGCTGGAACAGCGCAAAGCCCAGCTGCAGCTCCGCGTGCTGCAGGGTGCGGCTGACGGCCGGCTGGGTGATGTTGATCAGCCGTGCGGCAGCGCTGACGCTGCCGGTCTGCATGACGGCATTGAAGACCTCGATGTGGCGCAGGCGCATGGGCCGTCCTAAATGCGGAATTGGCGCAGGTTCAGCGCGGGTTCAGCGCGGATTCACTCTTCGGCGGACTGCGCGCGGGCCATCCGATCGCTCTTCCAGTAGACGTCGTCGCCGCCATCCATGCGGTTGAGCACGCGCGCCAGCACGAACAGCAGGTCCGACAGGCGGTTCAGGTACTGGCGCGGCGCGGGCCGCATGGCCTCGCCCTGCTCCAGCGCCACCACCATGCGCTCGGCGCGGCGTGCCACGGTGCGGCAGACATGGGCCTGGGCCGCGGCGCGGCTGCCGGCCGGCAGGATGAATTCCTGCAGCCGGGGCAGCTGCGCGTTGTAGTGGGCCAGCGCTTCATCGAGCTGCAGCAGGGCCTCGTCCTTGAGCAGTTCATAGCCGGGAATGGACAGCTCGCCACCGAGGTTGAACAGCTGGTGCTGCACATCGACCAGCAGCTCGCGCACGTCGTCGGGCAGGGCCTCGCACAGCAGCAGGCCGATGTGGGAATTGAGCTCGTCCACATCGCCCATGGCGTGCGGGCGGCCGCTGTTCTTGGAGACGCGCGTGTTGTCGCCCAGGCCCGTGCTGCCGTCGTCTCCGGTGCGCGTGGCGATCTGTGTCAAACGGTTGCCCATGGGCGTTCTCCTTGGCGGTGCGGGGGTGGAAAGCCGGACCCGTAACGGCCCAACACCCAATTGTGCGTTACAGGCGGCACGCAAATGTTGTAGCAGGCAACAGCCGGCAAAAGTGCTGGCCCTGCTGCGCTGCAACAGGTGGAATGCAGTCATGTTCCACGTTCGACAAGGAGTTCGACACATGACCTCTCAACTGCGCAAAGTCTCTGGTTTTGAAATCCGCAGCGTGATGTTGTTCGCGGCCATTTCGCTGGGCAGCGTCGCTGCCATGGCGCAGGCGCCTGCTACGGCAGCGCCCCCATCGCAGGCCTCCTTCGGCGCCGGCAGCGGCCCTGCAACTGGTGTGCAAGCCGCACCCACTCCATCGTCGGCCGGCGCCAACGACGTCCAGGCCGCATTCGACCGCGCCGACACCAACCGGGACGGCAAGCTGAGCAAGAAGGAGGCCGAGGCCCTGCCCGCCGTGAGCAGCAATTTCGCCCAAATCGATGCCGACAAGAACGGATCGCTGTCGCGCGATGAATTCAGCAAGGCTGTCCAGCCGCGCTGACACCCGGATGCCTGGCGGCTGACCCACACGGTTGGGCGGCAGGGCCGGTGGTATTCTTTCCAGTTCCCCCTGGAGAACACCGATGAACGCCCCTGTCGCCCCCGTCCGCCTGCAGCCTGACTTCGCTCAGCGCCCCATCCCCGAAGCCTTCCTCCAAGCCCTGGCCCAGCGTTTCGGCGCCCAGTGCTCCACGGCTTTGGCGGTGCGCGAACAGCACGGCCGCGACGAGGGCGCCATCCAGGCGCCCCCGCCTGCGGCCGTGGTCTTTGCCGAAAGCACGCAGGACGTGCAGGACGCGCTGAAGCTGGCCGACGAGCACGCCGTGCCGGTCATCCCCTACGGCGCGGGCTCCTCGCTCGAAGGCCATCTGCTGGCCGTCGAGGGCGGCATCAGCCTGGACCTGAGCCGCATGAACCGCATTCTCTCGGTCAACACCGAGGACCTCACGGTCACCGTGCAGCCCGGCATCACGCGCAAGCAGCTCAACGATGCCATCAAGGACACGGGCTTCTTCTTCCCCATCGATCCCGGCGCAGATGCCTCCATCGGCGGCATGACCGCCACGCGCGCCAGCGGCACCAATGCCGTGCGCTACGGCACCATGCGCGAGAACGTGCTGGCGCTGGAACTGGTCACGGCCAGCGGCGAGCTGATGCGCACCGGCACGCGCGCCAAGAAAAGCAGCGCGGGCTACGACCTCACGCGCCTGATCGTGGGCAGCGAAGGCACGCTGGGCGTGGTCACCGAGATCACGGTGCGCCTGTACCCGCTGCCCGAGGCCGTGAGCGCGGCCATCTGCTCATTCCCCAGCATCGAGGCCGCCGTGCGCACGGTGATCCAGACCATCCAGATGGGCGTGCCGATCGCCCGCGTGGAGCTGGTGGACGTGAACTCGGTGCGCATGGTCAATGCCTACAGCAAGCTCACGCTGCGCGAGGAGCCCATGCTGCTGATGGAGTTCCACGGCTCGCCCACGGGCGTGAAGGAGCAGGCCGAGATGGTGCAGGACATTGCAGGCGAGTTCGGCGGCAACGCCTTCGAATGGGCCGAGCGCCCCGAGGACCGCACGCGATTGTTCACGGCCCGCCACAACGCCTATTTCGCGGCCGTCTCCAGCCGCCCCGGCTGCCGCTGCATCACCACCGACGCCTGCGTGCCCATCAGCCGCCTGGCCGATGCGCTGCTGGACTCGGTGCGCGAGGCAGATGACAGCGGCATTCCCTACTTCCTCGTCGGCCACGTGGGCGACGGCAACTTCCACTTCGGCTACCTGATCGACCCGGACAACGAGGACGAGCGCTCGCGCGCCGAGCAGCTCAACCACCAGCTGGTGTCGCGCTCCATTGCGCTGGGCGGCACCTGCACGGGCGAGCATGGCGTGGGCATCCACAAGATGGACTTCCTGCGCGAGGAAGCCGGCGACGGCGCGGTGCAGATGATGCGTTCCATCAAGCAGGCGCTGGACCCGAAGAACATCCTGAACCCCGGCAAGATCTTCAGCCTCTGAGTCCCTCCGCCGCGGCCTTCTCGCGCAGGAAGTCGATCAGCGTGGTGATGGCCCGCGTCTGGTAGTGGGACGGCATGTACAGCAGGTACTGGCGCGTGGCCAGAAAGTCCAGGCTGCCCGGCGGCAGCGGCAGGCGCTCAAGCGCGCCGCTGGCCAGTTCGGCCGCCACCATGTAGCGCGGCACCACGGCCACGCCCAGGCCCTGCAGCACGGCATCGCGCAGGAAATGG
This sequence comes from Delftia sp. GW456-R20, assembly GCF_001622915.1. Taxonomy (NCBI): domain Bacteria; kingdom Pseudomonadati; phylum Pseudomonadota; class Betaproteobacteria; order Burkholderiales; family Comamonadaceae; genus Delftia; species Delftia sp. GW456-R20. The sequence goes on from NZ_LWCN01000004.1 coordinate 4,074,918, forward strand.
AAGTTGGGCGACATCAGGCGCGGGCGTATGCGCAGCTCGGTGGGCCGGGCGCCGTTCATGCCCGCCGTGCGCAGCTTCTGGCCCGTGAGCGCCGAGGTGATCAGCGGCACGCGCTTGAGCGCCAGCAGCGAGTCGGGATGGCCATGCGCAGCCAGAAACTGCGGCGTGGCGCAGGCCTCGTAGAGCACGTCACCGAGCTTGCAGGCCACCAGGCTTTCGGGGGGCTCGGTCATCACGCGCACGGCGAAGTCCACCGCGCCCTGCATCAGGTCCTCGATGTCGTTGTCGAAGATCACCTCCAGCGTGATGCCCGGATGCATGCGCATGAACTCCGTCAGCCAGCCCGACATCTGCAGCTGGCCGTAGCCGCTGGGCACGCTCAGCCGCACGGTGCCCTGCAGGCTCTGGCCCAGGCTGTCCACCGACTCGTCCGCCGCCATGGCTTCCTGGCGTATCGCGCGGCCATGGGCATACAGGCGCAGCCCCAGCTCGGTGGGCTCGACCTGGCGCGTGGTGCGGCGCAGCAGCTGCTGGCCGATCTGGCGCTCGAACTGGTTGAGCCGGTGGCTGACGTTGGCGCGGCTCATGCCCAGGCGCACGGCGGCGCGGCTCAGGTTGCCGGCTTCGATGATGTCCACCAGCAGGGACAGTCCGCCCAGATCCATTGTCAAACCTCAGTACACACAATGTCCATTTTTTAGCACGATTGTCAAAGTCCATAAACGAATGAAGAATGCGGGCCTGCCCGGGCATCACCGGCCCGTTGCGGTTTTCGTGGTTCGACAAGGTTTCGCATGAGTGCTCTCCCCTCTTCCCTGCCGCTGGACGGCGTGCGCGTCCTGGATCTTTCGCGCGTGCTGGCCGGCCCCATGTGCGCCATGGCGCTGGCCGACCTGGGCGCCGATGTCGTCAAGGTCGAGCACCCGGGCCGCGGCGACGACACGCGCGACTGGGGCGTGCGCGTGGGCCAGCGCAACACCTCCTACTTCAACAGCGCCAACCGCAACAAGCGCTCGGTCACGCTGGACCTGCAGGCCGAAGAGGGCCTGCGCATCGCACGCGAGCTGGCGGCCGACAGCGACGTGGTCATCCAGAACTTCAAGGTCGGCGGCGCCGAGAAGCTGGGGCTGGGCTACGAGCAGCTGTCGCAGCTGAACCCGCGCCTGGTGTACTGCTCCATCTCGGGCTACTCGCGCAGCGGCCCCGAGGCCACGCGGCCCGGCTACGACCTGGTGGTGCAGGGCGAGTCCGGCATCATGGCCATGAACGGCGAGCAGGGCCAGGGTCCGCTGAAGTTCGGCGTGGCCGCCGTGGACATGTTCACGGGCATGTACTCGGCCCAGGCCATCCTGGCCGCGCTCTACGAGCGCGAGCGCAGCGGGCGCGGCCGCCATGTGCAGATGGCCCTGTACGACTGCGGCCTGATGATCACCAGCTACTACGGCATGGAAGCCTTGCTCAAGGCCGGCGACCCGCCCAAGTTCGGCAACGCCCATCCGTCCATCGTGCCCTACGGCGTGTTCGAGGCGGCCGACGGCCCGCTGGTCATCACCGTGGGCAACAACGGCCAGTTCCAGCGCTTTTGCACCGACGTCATCGCCAAGCCCGAGTGGGCCGCCGACGAACGCTTTGCCACCAATACCGCACGCTCGGCAAACCGCGATCTGCTGATGCCGCTGGTGCAGGCCGAGCTGCTGCGCTTCACGCGCGCCCAACTGCTCGAATGCCTGACGGCCGCTCAGATTCCCTGCGGCGAGGTGCTGGGCCTGTTCGAGGCCCTGAACTCGCAGCGCACGGCCGACGCCGGCCTGCTGCACCGCTTCGAGGACAGCGAGGCCGGCAGCCAGTCCGTGCTGGCCCCGCCCTATGCGCTGGACGGCCAGCGCCTGCCCGTGCGCCGCCCGCCGCCGCACCAGGGAGAACACACCGACGAGGTGCTGCAGCAGCGCCTGGGCCTGGACGAACAGGCCCGCGCCGCACTGCGCGCCAAAAACATCATCTGAGAGCGCGCAGACGTTCCCCCCCAGACCGCTCCACGGCTCTCATTTCCACCCCTTCCCGCTTGAGGAGACATATGACTTCCACCCCCTTCCAGGCCTCGCGCCGCCAGATCCTTTCCGCCGCCTGCGCCACCGCCATCGCCACGCTGGCCCCCGCCGCCCGGGCCCAGAGCCAGTGGCCCGACAAGCTGATCAAGCTGACCGTGGCCTTCCCGCCCGGCGGCCCCACCGACACGGCCGCGCGCATCGTCGCGCAGCGCCTGACCGAGCGCCTGGGCCAGACCATCGTCATCGACAACCGCCCTGGCGCCTCGGGCTCGGTGGGCACGGCGGCCTTCATCAAGTCGCAGCCCGACGGCTACTCGCTGTCCATGTTCGGCATGCCCGCGCTGCTGGCGCCCATGCTGTTCAACAACAACCTGTACGACGTGCGCAAGGACTTCCTGCCCGTGGCCACGGTCTATGACCTGCCCATGGCCATCGTCATCAACCCGCGCGAGCTGCCGGACGTGACCAACCTGCAGCAACTGATCGAGCACGCCAAGAAGGCCAAGCCGGCGCTGAACTACACCAGCTCGGGCACGGGCAGCTTCGGCCACCTGTCCATGGAGCAGCTCAAGGACCTGGGCGGCTTCGACATGCAGCACGTGCCCTACCGCGGCAGCGCGCCGGCCGTGACCGACCTGATCGGCGGCCAGATCGCCGTGATGTTCGCCGACGTGGTCGCGGCCCTGCCCCACATCCAGGCAGGCAAGCTGCGCGCCATTGCCGTCAGCTCGCAAAAGGCCAAGCAGCTGCTGCCCAATGTGAAGTCGGTGGCCGAGCAGGGCTTCCCCGGCTTCGACGCCGACACCTGGGGCGGCCTGATCGCCCCGCTGAACACGCCGCCCGCCGTGGTCCAGCGCCTGAACCAGGAGCTCAAGCTCATCCTGGCCGAGCCCGAGCTGCAAAAGAAGATGCTGGCCGCAGGCGCCATCGCCACCTACCAGGACGGCGCGGCCATGAAGGCGCGCCTGAATGCCGACTTCACACGCTGGAGCAAGATCGCCAAGGACAAGAACATCTCTTCGCAGTAAAGAACACAGAGCGCCCCACGATGCGCCTTCAGGGCATGCCGCAAGGCATGCCCTTTTTTACGTCCGCAAATGCTCGGCGCCCGCTGTTCACTCCCGTATGGCCGCGCCTGCGGCGTGGTGGTTGCGGGGTTGCAGTCCTGCCGAAGGACAGGACTGCTTCGTGATCTGACTCGCCGTGATGTTTGAACGTAGCGCGTAGCGCGAAGAGAGTTTCACGGCGAACCCCGCAACCGCCACGACGCAGGTTGCCCCGCAGCGAAGCGAAGGGGTCGCGGACATTCGGGTCGCCTTCTTTGACCTGACCTTTCTTGGCGAAACAAGAAAGGGCAGTCGGCTGCCGGGCCGAAACCCGGCCTCGAAAAACAACCTCCCGGCAGGGTCAGAAAAAGCGACTCAAGCCAACGTCTGCTACGGCTTGACGCATGGGGTGCTGCCGCTCCTGAGAAGCCCGGGAGCCGACGCTTACTTGGAAAGATCCATGATCATGCGCGTGGCCAGGTACAGGCGCGGCACGATGGTGTTCAGCTGCACATACTCCGCATCATTGGAGTGCGCACCGTAGCCGCTCAGGCCAAAGCCCTCGATGACCGCACCCTTGGCCTTGAGCGCCGCAAACGCCGCGTCGGTGCCGCCGCCCGTGGCCTTTTCCATCACGCTCATCTTCAGGCCCAGCTCATCGCTGTAGATGGTCTGCGCCTGTTTGGCCAGGCTGCGCGAGGCCTCGTTGGCCTCCAGCGGCGGGCGGCGCACTTCGAACTTGAGCTGCACCTTGCTGGCGTCCAGCAGCTTGTTACCCACCTTGGCCTGCATGGCCTGCTCCAGCGCCGTGAAGTCGGCCACGCGCAGCGCGCGGGCGTCGGCCTGGGCCGTGGCCTCGGCGGGAATGACGTTGCGGTTGGTGCCGGCCTTGGCCACCGTCCAGTTGAGCTTGAGGCCGGTCTCGGGCTTGGACAGGTCCTTCATCTGCAGCAGCTGGTGCGACAGCTCGTACAGCGCGTTCACGCCGTCCTCGGGCTTGGCGCCCGCGTGCGAGGCCTTGCCCTCGACCTTGAGGTAGGCCGCGCCGATGCCGCTGGTGGCCAGGCGCACGCCGCCGTCGGTGCCGCCGCCTTCGAACGAGAAGACCGCATCCTGCTCGGCGCCCATGCGCGTGATGGTGCTGCGCGCGCCGGGCGAGCTGATTTCCTCGTCGCTGTTCATCAGCACGGTCAGCGTGCCGTAGTTGTCGAAGCCCAGCTGGCGCAGCATGGCCACGGTGTGCAGGATCAGGGCCACGCCCTGCTTGTCGTCGGCAATGCCCAGGCCGTAGGCGCGCTCGCCGTCGATGCGAAACGGCTGGTCCTTGAGCATGCCGCGCAGGTAGACCGTGTCCATGTGGGCGATCAGCATGATGCGGCTGGTGCCCTTGCCCTTGAACTCGGCATGCACCATGGGACCGATCTTCTCGGGCGTGTCACCCAGCCGGTAGACGTCGGTGGGCTGCAGGATCTCGACCTTGCCGCCCTGCTCGCGCAGCTTGCCGGCCACGTAGTTGGCGATCTGCTCCACGCCCTCCATGTCCTTGCTGCCCGACTCGATGTGCACCAGGTCGCGCAGCGTGTCCAGCAAGGGCTGCTGGTGCTTTTGCGCCAGCGCCTGGATATCGGCCTTGGGCGCAGCCAGGGCACTGCCGGACAGGCCGGCCATGGCAAGGGCCAGCGCCAGCGGTGCGCTGCGGAACATGAGGGAAAGCGGTGCGAAGGCGGAACGCATGGACAGGTCTCCTGTGTTGAAAAAGTTGTGCCTGCACGATAGCAGGCGCCGCGCAGGGCGCACGCAATTGCCGTGCCTGTTTTGTCCATCTCCCCGCCCAAAAGCAAAGGCCCCGCAAGCCTTGGCCTGCGGGGCCTTGTGGGGAGCGAGACCCGGGATCAGCCCGCGCTCAGCGCCATGCCGCCCTTCTTGCTCACGCCATCGCCCACGACCACGGCCGACACCACGCTCAGCACCAGGGCAATGGCCGATCCGTAGAACACGCCGTGGCTCATGCCGTGGTCCAGCATGTAGCCGAACACAGGGGCCGCCAGGCAAAAGCCCAGGTCCAGGCCCGAATACACCGTGCCGTAGACGCGGCCGGTGGCGCCGGGCGGGGCGGCGCGCTTGATCAGCATGTCGCGCGAGGGGCCGGCCAGGCCCGTGCCCAGGCCCGCGATGGAGGCCACGCCCACGGCCGCCATGGCCGGCAGCCAGCCCGTGCCGACCAGGAACAGCGCAACGCCCGAGCCCAGCATGCAGATGGAGATCACCTTCTCCAGCCGCTGCACGCGGCCCACGAGGAAGCCGCCGGCCAGCATGCCTGCCGCGCCGCAGAGCATGTAGCCCGTGACGATGAGCGCCGTCACGCTCAGCGGCAGTCCGTACATGGACTGCATGGCGGGGCTGGCAAAGCTCTGGATGGCGCTGAGCGCGCAGGTGCTCCAGAAGAAGAACGAGAAGCACAGCCAGACCGAGGGCAGCTTCAGGAAGGCCATGGGATGCTCCTGCGGCACGGCGGCCGCAGCGGCGCGCGCCGCGGGGGCCTGGGCATCGGCCGCACGGTCGTCCAGCGCCTCGCGGTTGAGCACCATGATGGTGAGGATGACGGCGGCCAGGGCCGCGCCGCACAGGCAGGCCAGGCGCCACGAGCCCGTGGCCGTGGTGATGCCCGCCATGAACAGCGGCGCCAGCGCCCAGCCGATATTGCCCGACAGGCCGTGCACCGAGAACGCATGGCCGATGCGCTTGGCCGACACGCGCTTGTTGAGGATGGTGAAGTCCACCGGGTGGAAGGGCGCATTGCCCAGGCCCGCGAAGAAGGCTGCCAGCAGCAGCATTCCATAGCCCTGTGCCAGGCTGGCGACCACGCCCGCCACGGTGAAGCTGCCCAGCGCCGCAAACAGAATGGGGCGCGCGCCGAAGCGGTCCACGGCAAAGCCGGCCATGGCCTGTCCCACGCCGGAGACCACGAAGAACAGCGACACCATCACGCTGAGTTCGGCATAGCTGTAGCCGAACTCGGCGATCAGCCACGGGAACAGCGGCGGCAGCAGCAGGTGGAAGAAATGCGAGGAACCATGCGCCAGGCCGATCAGGCCGATGGTGCGCACATCGCTGCGCAGCGGGTCCGGAGCCACGGCGTCCGGCATGGAAGAAGAAGAGGCGGTCATGGGCCGCATCTTAGGCAGCAGCGTTTCGTCTTGTATGCGATAGTCTGCCAACTTCTGTCGCAAACATGCCAAAGCCTGTCTCCACGCCCGGCACCCCTGCCCACACCCCTGCCCACACCCTTGCCGACACCCTTGCCGACACTTGTGCCGACACCCTGCCCAGCGCCTGCCCCGCAGCCGCGCTGCGGTCGGTGCGCAGGGCCCGGCCGATGGAGCCGGTGGAGGCCCTGCATCCGCACCTGTTCGTGCCCACGCCCCAGCGCCCCGTGCGCGCCAAGCAGCACCGCCTGTCGGCACGCACGCGCGTCATACCGCACAGCCACAGCTGGGCACAGATCGCCATCTCGCTGGACGGCGTGCTGCACCTGTCGGCCCCCCAGGGCACGCTGATCGCACCGCCGTCCAAGGCCGTGTGGATTCCGCCCGGCCTGGTCCACGCCGTGGCCATGGTCGAGGAAGCCGACCTCGTCTCCATCTACGTGCTACAGGACGATCCGGCCCAGGGCCCCGTACTGCCGGACCTCCCGCCCTGCGGCGTGGCCTGCAACCCGCAGGACTGGGCACGCTGCCGCGTGCTGGAGGTTTCGCCGCTGATGCGCGAGCTGATCACGGCCCTGCCCAAGCAAAGCGATGACCAGCCCGCCCCGGACGCCGCCACCCTGCAGCGCGAGCACCATCTGAGCGCCCTGCTGCTGGAAGAGCTTCGCCGGGCCAGCGAAGTCCACCTTGGCGTGAACATGCCCCAGGACAAGCGGCTGCGCATGCTCTGCGAGGCCGTGGTGGCCGACCCCACCCAGCACGAGAGCCTGGCCGACTGGGCGGCAGACACCGGCGCCAGCCCGCGCACCGTGGCCCGGCTGTTCCAGCAGCAGCTGGGCTGCAGCTTCACCACCTGGCGCCAGCAAGTCGTGCTGGCCCATGGCCTGAGCCTGGCCGCGCGCGGCCTGCCCATACAGCAGATCGCCGCCGAGCTGGGCTACAGCCCCAGCGCCTTCAGCGCCATGGTGCACCGCACGGTGGGCATGCCTCCGGCACGGTTCTTCGGGCAGCAGGCCGGCTCCGCTGCCCACAGGGTCGGAACAGGCGCTGTATCGCGGCCGACCAGGGAATGACAGGGAGCCATCGCCTCTTCGCGATAGCTGATCCGATATAGGGTTTGCCGATAGGCAGGCCATGGAATGCGGCGGCGCCCTGCGTGCTCTTATGCCGCATGATCTCCACCGCCGAGTCGCGCTACAACCAGTGGGTGCGCGAGCACTACCGATTCCTGCTGCGCAGCGCCTGGGCGCTGACCGGCTCGCGCGCGCTGGCCGAGGATGTGGTGCAGGACTGCTTCACCAGCGCCTGGCGCTTTCGCCACCAGCTGCGCGAGGCCGCAATGGCACGGGCCTGGCTGTTCCAGATCATGCGCCGCCATGCCTTCCGGCACCTTGCGCCATCGGCCCATCTGGTCAGCGATGACGAGGCGCTGGACCAGCATCCCTCCCCCGCCCCCTCGCCTTCGGCGCTGGACGACCGGCTCGACGTGGTCAAGGCGCTGGCGCGCATCGCGCCCATCCACCGCGAGGTGCTGGTGCTCTATTACTTCGACGACATGCCCACGGCCCAGATGGCCGAGGCCCTGGACATTGCGCCAGGCACGGTGCTGTCGCGCCTGTCACGCGCCCGCGATGCGCTGAAGGCGGCGCTGGAGCAGGCGGCCCCGGCGCCTGCGCCAGAGACTGCCAGCGTGATTCCGCTGCGCTCCACCCCGCTGCGCCCCACCCGATACCAAGGCTGAAATGACTGCCCCGGACACGACCGACGAATCGGCCTTCGACCTGCGCGCACGCGCCGAACTGGCCCTGGCCTTCGACCCCGGACCGCACGGCGAGCCGCCCGCCCATCTGCTGCGCCACACGCCCTGGCATGCGCGCAGCGGCGTGCGCCGGCTGATCGCCGCGCTGCTGGTGGGCAGCTCGGCCGCCACCGCCGTGTTCGCCATGCGCCCGCCCGAGCTGGTGCGCGCCGCCATCGAGCATGAGTACTACGAGCGCACGCTGCGCGGCAGCTTCATGCCCGAGGCCGAGGTCGCGCGCCGCATGGACCTGCCGGCCGGCGAGAAGCTGCCCGGCTACACCCAGCTGATGCGGCCCTGCGACATCGACGGCACGCGCGCCTACCACCTGACCACCTTCTTCGAGAAGGGCGGCATCGTCACCGTGCTGGCCTTCGACCAGCCCCAGCGCCTGGCCGATGGCCAGGGCTGGTGGGCCAACATGCACTGGCAGGTCGTCCGCTCGCGCGAAGGCCGGCCGCTGGTGCTGGTGGCCCAGAAGAAACAGGCCCTGGCCGTGGCCAGCAAGGCCCTGGGCACCCCTGCCCCATGAGACGCCATGAGACGCCATGACACGCCCCCTGACAACCACCACGAGGAGACAACCATGAACCACTTGCCGACATCGCCCACCTCCCCCGCGCGCCGCAGCCTGCTGGCCGGCAGCGCCAGCGCACTGGCCGCAGCTAGCCTGGCCGGCCTGCACCAGGGCGCATTGGCCCAGGCCCAGGCCCAGGCCCAGGCCCAGGCACCGACAGCTGCGGCAGCACCGGCCACCAAGCCCCTGCCCGGCTACGCGGGCTGGAAGAAGGCCGATGCCCTCATCGTCCACAGCTCCACCACCATAGAGACGCGGCGCGGCGCCTTCGGCACCAGCGTGATCACGCCCAGCGACCAGCTCTATGTGCGCAACAACCTGCCCACGCCGCCCGAATCCATCGTGGCCGACCGCGATGCCTGGCAGCTGCAGGTGGAGGGCGTGCGCCAGCCCCGCAGCCTCAGCGTGCGCGAGCTCAAGTCCCTGGGACTGGAGACCGTGGCCATGGTGCTGCAGTGCTCGGGCAATGGCCGGGCCTTCTTTCCCAGCAAGCCCAGCGGCACGGCCTGGACCGTGGGTGCGGCCGGCTGCGTGGTCTGGAGCGGCGTGCCCGTGCGCGAGGTGGTCAAGGCCCTGGGCGGTGTGTCAGACGGCGGCCTCTACATGACCGGCACGGGCGGCGAGGTGCTGCCTGCGGGGCTGGACCCCAAGAGCGTCATCGTCGAGCGCTCGGTGCCGCTGTCGGCCATGGAAGACGCCCTGCTGGCCTGGGAGATGAACGGCGAGCCCATCCCGCTGGCCCACGGCGGGCCGCTGCGCCTGATCGTGCCCGGCTACACGGGCGTGAACAACATCAAGTACATCAAGCAGCTGGCCTTCACGCCGCGCGAGAGCGAGGCCCACATCATGTCCCACGGCTACCGCATCTCGCCACCCGGCAGCAAGGGCGACCCGAGCCAGCCCTCGGTGCAGGAGATGAGCGTCAAGTCCTGGATCAACTCGCCCCTGCCCGAGGACGGCGGGCAGGCCGCCGGCCTGGTGCAGATCCACGGCGTGGCCTTTGGCGGCATGGATGCCGTCAAGGGCGTGGAGGTGTCCACGGACGGCGGCAAGAGCTGGCAGGCCGCGCGCCTGGTCGGCCCCGACCTGGGCAAGTACGCCTGGCGCCAGTTCGTGCTGCAGGCGCGCCTGCCCAAGGGCACGCATGTGCTGGCCAGCCGCGCCACCGACGCGCGCGGCCGGGTCCAGCCCGAGACGCGCGGTGAAAACCAGAGTGGCTACAACAACACCAGCTGGGCCGACCACGCCGTGACCGTCACCGTGGCCTGAGCACGGCCCGCGCGCTCATCCCGCCACCCCTTCTCTTCACTCCCGTCACTTCCCGCACACGGCGCCAGACCGTGGCGGGCCCGTACCCCCATTGCCATGTTCACGATGAAACACCTGATCCACACCGCCCTGCTGGGCAGCACTTTGCTCGGCAGCGCCCTGCTGTCCGCCCCCGCCTTTGCCGATGAAGCGGCCCAGATGGCCCTGGGCAAGAAGCTGTTCGCCACGGCCACGCCCGCCTGCGCGCTGTGCCACACGCTCAAGGACGCGGGCGCAGAGGGCGCCATCGGCCCCGTGCTCGACGAGCTCAAGCCCGACGCCGCGCGCGTGGCCCGTGCCCTGCGCGACGGCATAGGCGCCATGCCCTCGTTCAAGGCCACGCTCAGCGAGGCCGATATCGCCGCGCTGTCGCTCTATGTGAGCAAGGCCAGCGCGAAGAAGTAGAGGCAGGCCGCCGTGCTCAGCCCCGCACGGCGCCCGGACGGCGGCGCTGCCGCCAGGCAGCCAGCCCGCCCAGCATCAGGGCCAGGCCTGCCAGGCCCGCCGTGCCCAGCGCGGGAATCTGCTGCACCCCTGTGGCGCCCGCCAGGCGTGACTGCAGATACCAGTGGCTGCCCACCTGCACCAGCTGGTAGCTGTAGCCTCCGGCCTGCAGCGGCGCCGCCAGCACGAAGGCACCTGCAGGCGATGCCGCACCATTGACCTGCACGACCAAAATACCGTTGCCCGCGGTCGCCGCGCCCAGGCCTGCGGCGTTGGCAATGTCCAGGCGCGTGGGCGCACCTGCCGTCACGCTGCCGTTCACCACCAGGCGGTCGCTGGGCGACGCTTCATTGCCCAGTTGCGTGGCCATGGCCAGCACGCCGCCGCCGCTGTAGTTGCCTGTCACGCTCAGCGTGGTGCCGGGTACGGCCGGAGAGCCGTTCCTGGGAAGGCGCACCGTGCCCGCGTTCACCAGGCTGGCCACGGTCTGGGCCAGGCCGTCGAGATCCAGCACGCCCGAAGCCTGCACCTCATGGGCCGAAACGCTGGTCAGCACATTGGCAGCGCCGGCACGCAGACTGCCGCCCTGGACCGTGGTGGCGCCGCCGTAGCTGCCGGCAGCTTCCAGCACCAGCGTGCCGGCGCCGGCCTTGGCCAGGCCACCCGGGCCGGACAGCACCAATGCCACCGTCGCCGTCGCGCCGCTGGCCACGTTGACCGTGTTGGCTCCCGCGCCCTGCAATTCCAGGGCCGCACCCTGGAGGCGGTAGCCATCGACATCGAACTGCATGCCGGTAATGCCGATGGCCCCCGCACCGGCATCCGCCGTCACCACACCGGCCACGCCCTGGAACCGGGCCACGGTGGGGTTGGGTTGATAAGGGCCGTTGAGCGCGCCGCCCGCGCCGGTCCAGTTGCGGCCATCGGCGCGCCAGACGCCTGTGCCGCCGTTGACCACGTTGTTGTCCCTGAGCGCGGCATTGCCACCATCCCAATAGCCCAGTGCCACGCCGACCGTGGAGAGCAGGTTCACCTGCCCGGGCACAGAAGTCTGCAGGGTCAGGTTGTCCGCCACCACGCCTGGCGGCAGCGCGCCGAAGGCCAGGCTCCCGGCCAGCGTGCCGCGGTAGTCGAACAGCCGGTACACGCCTGCGCCAAAGCCGCCCAGGTCATTGATGCCAAGCGTGCCGCCCAGCGTGAGATTGCCGTTCACATCGAACAGGGCCGTGGCCGAAGGCGCTCCCAGGCCGGCCTGTACCACCGCACCGCCGCCCAGCGTCGCCAGGCCTGCAACGCTGAGCTTGCGGCCTTGCTGGCCCAGCAGCACGCCGCCGCCGGTCTGGTCCAGGTCGCCAGAGACCGTGCCCGCCCCGGTCACCACGCCGGAGCCGCTGGCCGTGACGGTGCCGCCCTGCGTGCCATCGACATCCAGCTGCCCGCCCGTGACCGACGCCGTGCCGCCAAGCGCATTGGCGACCACCAGCCGCCCCCCGGAGACCGCGGTGCTGCCCGAGAAGCCGGAGCTGTCGACCGACAGCGTGGTCGTGCCGGCCTGATGGGTGATGCGGTGCGTGCCGGGATCGACGCTGGACAGCGCAAGCGCAAAGCCCAGGTTGGCGCCCGTATGGTTGAAATGCAGGGTGCCGGTCCCCAGGCGGAAGTCGATGCGGGCCGCATCGACCACGCCGGGCGCCATGGCGGCGTCGGCCGGTCCACCTCCCACCTGGAGGGTTCCGACAGCGCCCGCGTCAGCATCCATGGTGATGGTCCCGGCGCCCCCCTGCACAGACAGCGCACCACCATCGCGCACGGTGACCGTGCCCGTTCCGTTGAAGCTGGTGAAGAAATCCTGGGTGCTGCGCCAGGCCGAGCCTGTTCCACTGATCGTCGCCGTGCCCACGCCTTCAGGGACATCGCCCAAAGCACCCACCACGCCTGACACCACGCCCCCATCTTCGACCTTCAAGGTGCCTGTGCCCCTGCCACCAATCACGAGACTGCTTGAACCGTTCCACGTGGAACCCGGGCCCCGGACGGTGACCGTGCCATTGCTGCCCAGGTCGTAGCCCACGGTGCCGACCCCGGAGTGGGTCACTGAGCCTCCGCTGTCCATGGTGAGCGTTCCCGTGCCCGTACTGCCGACGTGCAGCGTGGTGCCCGCATTCCAGCTGGGCGAGGGGTTGGGCACCTGGACAGGCACCACATCGCCGGTAGAAGTGACCGTTTGGGCCTGCGCCTGGGTGCAGCACAAGGCCACGCCCCATGCCAGGATTTTCAACACGGACCGAGGGGGCACAGGCAGCGAAAAAGAAGGCGAACGCATGCGGCTGCGGGCCGTGCATGCACGAGACAGTTCCATATCCATCTTGGCGATCTTTGTGTTTGTCATCTGCACCGCAGCCTGGCGCAGCAGATGGGTCAAGGCTTGCAGGTCCTGCATCTGTGGATGGCAGGCACAGCAAGTCTTGCGCACGTACACAAAGAGTCAATTCCGGGGAGCATGGAGAGCCTGCCTTTCTCCTGTAAGACAAAGGCGCGAAGTGTGTGGGCCCGCCGTCCGGACTCAGTGCCTGGCCCCGGCCGTGCAACGTCACGGCTGGAGCGGCACAGGCTCTCATCGGCGCTGCTGCAGCTCCCGCCGCGCCTTTTCGTAGGGCGTCTCCTCGGGCTCGGGCACATGCACCACGGCCTCGCCGGCACCGCCCAGCGGCATGCGGTAGACCCAGAGGCTATGCCGGCCCGGGCCCTGGCGCTGCCAGGAGGGCTCCACGCCGGGCAGCGCAAAGTCCAGGCTGACCAGCCAGGCGCCCTCGGGCAGCTCCGTGGCGGCCTTGACGGCCGCACGGCCCATGCTTTCGGGGCGCTGGAACAGGTAGACCATCTGGTAGCCGCTCCAGTCGGCCAGCCAGATATCGGCGCGGCGCACGCGGGCCCAGGGGCAGCGCAGCGCGCACAGCCAGCGCAGCGGCCAGCTCCACTCCATGCCGTTGAGCCGCGCCTGCGGGTACTGCCCGCGCAGCGCGCGCAGGCCGTCACCCAGGCCGCAGCCGGCATCGAGCACGGCGGCGCCGTCGGGCAGCGGCGCAGCATCGGCCAGGCCTTGCAGCGCATCGGTCGGCGTGGGAAACAGCGGCGCATCGCGCCAGGCGTTGAGCGGGTAGACCAGGGTCAGCAGACCCAGCGCCGCCAGCCACAGCCAGGGGCTGATGGCGGCCAGGCCGCCCGGCCCCCACAGCATCAGGCAGGACAGCGGAAAGCCCGCCGCCACGGCCAGGCGCCGCCACCAGGGCGTGGCCAGCAGGCTGGCGAGCACGCCCAAAAAACAGGCCGCCAGCCAGGCGGCCAGCGGCCCTAGAGTCGATTGCAGCGCGGCGTAGACAAGCCAGGCGCCCGCCCAGGCAAGAAGGGCCGGGGCCGGCCAGGGAAGGCGCCGCATCATGCGCGCCCTCCGGCCGGGAGCCGCTTATTGCTGTTGCAGTGCTTGCGAGGTGGCACGGTCGAGGCGGCCGGTCTGCGGCAGGCTCTGGTCGCGCTGGAACTCGCGCAGGGCGTTCTGGGTGTTCTTGCCCATGGAGCCGTCAGGCGTGCCTGCGGTGTAGCCCAGGGCATTGAGCTTTTGCTGGGCCGCGCGCAGCGACATGCCGGCGGCATTGGCGCCCGGAGCCGATGTCTGCGACGGTGCGGCACCGCCGTCCACGCCCAGGCGTCCGCCGCCGCCCAGGCCCTGGCCCTTGACGGTCTGCGCCTTGTAGTTGCGCAGCGAGCGCACCATCTGGTTGTAGGCGTCCATGAAGGCGGCGGCGATCACCTTGCCTTCGGCCGTGCGCGTGTAGCCGCCCAGCGAGGCGCCGGCAGAGCCGCCGAACAGCGCGCCCATGCCGCCCCAGTCGGTCTTGGAAGATGAGCCTTCGGAAGCCGACACCTGCACGCCCGAGCGGTTGTCCACCAGAGCCAGCATGACCGAAGCCTCGCGCGTCTTGGTGGCCGCAGCCAGCGCGCCGAAGATGCCGCCTGCGCGGCCGCCGATGGCGCCGCCCATGCCGCCGGCATCGCTCTGGTTGAAGATCACTTCGGGGGACAGGCCGTAGTCGGAGGCCACCATCTGGCCCTTGCCCAGGTTGCTGCCGCCGCGCATTTCGCCCGAGTCCATCAGCGCGCGTTCACGCGCCATGGCACCCATGCCGGCCGCGCCGCGTTCCACGACGATGAAGCAGTTGGACTGCTGGATCATCAGGCGCAGCAGCTGCGAGGTGGGCGGCAGGCGGTACTGCTGGGTGAGGATGGTGTACCAGCCCGCGGTCTGGTTCTCGACCAGGGAGATGGTGCCCAGCGAGGAGTCGCAACGCTCCAGCTCGGTGTTGGCGTTCTCGGCGCTGGCACCGCCTGCGGCGCCCGTGGCCACGGTCTTGGCTTCGGGCGAGCCCATGCGCATGTCGGTGGTCACGCAGCCGGTCAGCGCCACGGCAGCGATGGCAGTCAGGGCAAGATACTTCTTCACGTTGTAATCCTCTTGGTCTGGTCTAGGTGAATCAGCGCCAGGGCAATGGGCGTCCACGCACTGGCAGCGTCGCCAGTCAGCGATTACACACAATTACCCCGCATAACAGCGCGCAAATATACCGGGATTCACCCTTGCGAAAAAGCGCTGCTTTGCTGGAGAACGACAGATCACAGACGGTTACAAGCTGTTGTCATCACTCGGGTGCATCGCCGCGCAAACGTTCGATCAGCCCGTTGAGCGCATCGAGCGATCCGAACTGGATCGCCACTTCGCCCATTTCCTGCAGCTTGCCGCCACGGCGCACGGACTTCTTGATGCGCACTTCGACATCGGCCATGAGCAGGTCGGACAGCTCTTCTTCCACGCGCTTGATGTCGCGCGACTTGCCGTCCTTCTTGGACTTCTGGCGCACCAGGCTGAAGTCGGCGCCGATCTTCTTGACCAGAGCCTCGGCCTCGCGCACCGACAGCTTCTTGGCCGCGATCTGGTTGCCGGCCGTGATCTGGGCCGCGCGATCCAGCGACAGCAGGGCACGCGCATGGCCCATGTCGATGTCGCCGGCCATGAGCATGGTCTGCACCGGGTCGGCCAGGTTGAGCAGGCGCAGGATGTTGGTGGCTGCGCTGCGCGAGCGTCCCACGGCCTGGGCCGCCTGCTCGTGCGTGAGGCCGAATTCCTTGACCAGGCGCGACAGGCCCTGGGCCTCTTCCAGCGGGTTGAGGTCCTCGCGCTGGATGTTCTCGATCAGCGCCATGGCGGCGGCGGCCTCGTCGGGCACCTCGCGCACCAGCACCGGCACCTCGGCCAGGCCGGCGATGCGGGCCGCACGGAAGCGCCGCTCGCCCGCGATGATTTCGTACTTGCCGGCGTGGTCGCCCTTGGCCAGGCGGCGCACCAGGATGGGCTGCATGATGCCCTGGGCCTTGATGCTTTCGGCCAGCTCGTAGAGCGCGCCCTCGTCCATGTGGGTGCGCGGCTGGTACTGGCCGGGCACCATGACGTCGAGCTGCAGGATGCTGGGCAGGCCGGTCTCGGCCACCGGGCCGCCGCCCTCTTCCTTGTCGTGGACCTTGGGTCCGAGCAGGGCTTCCAGCCCGCGTCCCAGTCCCTTGGGTTTCTTGGTCACCATGGTGTTGTCCTTGTCAAAGCGATGCCAGCAGCGCGTGTCCGCTGTCCCAGTCGCCCAGCCCGCTGGCCGTGTTGAGATGGCCCGAAGGCCCTGCGTCGACGAAGCGTGCGCCCCAGGCATCGGCCATGGCTTGCACGCGCTGGGCGCTGCAGTAAATGTCGTTGTCGCTGCCGACCACGATGGAGGCAAACGGCAGGCGCTGCATCATCACGGGCGACCAGCCGGGCAATTGCTCGCGCAGCTGGGGCTGCTCGGTATCGCCGGGGGCCACCAGCAGCGCGCCACGCACCTTGCGGGCGGCTAGCGGCGAATGCGCCGCCCACCAGGCCACAAGGATGCAGCCCAGGCTGTGCGCCACCAGCACCACGGGGCGCGGCGCGTCGAGCACCGTCTCCTGCAGCCTGGCGCTCCAGTCGCCGCGCAGCGGGCGGTCCCAGTCGTTTTGCTCCAGGCGGCGGTAGCCGTGGCGCTGCTCCCAGCGGCTTTGCCAGTGGTCGGCGTCCGAGTTCTGCCAGCCGGGCAGCAGCCAGACGTCCTCGGCAGCCCACGCGGTCGGAACGCCCTGCCCTGCCGCTTCATGTGAACCTTGCATGGCTACATCTTCTTGATGCGGCGCACCATCTCGTGCGCGAAATCGATGAAGGCCTTGCTGCCCTTGGCGCCCGGGTCGAAGACCACGCCGGGCACGCCATAGCTGGGCGCTTCGGCCAGGCGCACGTTGCGCGGGATCACGGTGTCGAACACCTTGTCGCCGAAGTGCTCCTTGAGCTGGTCGCTGACCTGCTGTTGCAGCGTGGTGCGCGGATCGAACATCACGCGCAGCAGGCCGATGATCTGCAGGTCGGGGTTCATGTTGGCGTGCACCTGCTTGATGGTGTTGACCAGGTCGGTCAGGCCTTCGAGCGCGAAGTACTCGCACTGCATGGGCACGACCACGCCATGGGCCGCGCACAGGCCGTTCAAGGTGAGCATGGACAGGCTGGGCGGGCAGTCCACCAGCACGAAGTCGTAGTCGGCATCGACCGCCTTGAGGGCGCCCTTCAGGCGATCGTTGCGGCGCTCCAGGGTGACCAGCTCGATCTCGGCGCCGCTGAGTTCGCGGTTGGCGCCCAGCACGTCGTAGCCCACGGCATCGGAACGCACGGCGGCTTCCTTGACGCTGGCGTTCTCCAGCAGCACGTCGTAGACCGACAGCTCCAGCGCACGCTTGTCCACGCCCGAGCCCATGGTGGCATTGCCCTGCGGGTCCAGGTCGATCATCAGCACGCGCTGGCCGACCTTGGCCAGGCCCGCTGCAAGGTTGACGGCGGTGGTGGTCTTGCCGACCCCGCCCTTTTGGTTGGCGACACAGAAGATTTTGGCCATGGTATTTACACGCTTATTTGGCGATGGCCAGCTTGAGGCCAAAACCGATCAGGAACACGCCCGCAGTCTTTTCGAGAACCCGGGAAACCGCAGGATTGGCGCGCATGCGCTCGGCCAGATGCGCGGTCAGCAGCACCACGATCAGGCAATAGAGAAAGGTCAGCGCGGCCACCGTGGCCGCCATCACCGCGAACGTGAGCAGGCCCTGGTGGCTTGCGGGATCCACGAACAGCGGGAAGAAGGCCATGTAGAACACGATGGACTTGGGGTTCATCAGGGTGATCAGGCCGGCCTGGCGAAAGTAGTGGCGCGGCTCGATGTGCAGCACGGGTTTGTCGCCGGGCTTGGCGGTGAGCATCCTGAAACCCAGCCAGCCCAGGTAGGCGGCGCCCAGCCACTGCACGGCATGGAAGGCCGTGGGATAGGAGGCCAGCAGCGCGGCAACGCCCGCCACGGCCATCCAGATCAGCACCTGGTCGGCCGCCAGCACGCCGGCGCAGGCCGCCATTCCGGCACGTATGCCGCCCTTGCCGGTGGAGGTGATCAGCGCCAGATTGCCTGGCCCCGGAATCAGCAAAAACAGAAGAATGGCAACAACGAATGCGCTGAAATCGGAGATGCCGAACATGCTGACCCCTGAGCGATGAAAGCTGGGAGTTTATGCGAGGGCCATGGCCAGCGCATGTGGAACATGGCCCCGCCGCAACGCGGCAGTGTGCCATTCGGTAAAAAAATCAGGCGCAAACGCGCAGCCAGAGGATGCAGCGCTCGGCATCCAGGCCCGGCACCTTCAATGGTTCCACGTGAAACACCTGCACGTCGGCGGGCAGCGCGGCGATTTCATCGTCGGGGTGCTTGCCCTTCATGGCCAGCCAGGTGCCGCCCTCCTCCAGCGCCTGACGCGACCAGCTGGTGAAGTCCACCAGCGAGGCAAAGGCACGGCAGCTGATCAGCGGATACCGCGTGGTCAGCTGCTCCACGCGGCTGTGGATGCCGCGCAGGTTGGGCAGGCGCAGCGTGGCCGCTGCCTGCTGGATGAAGGCCGCCTTCTTGCCCACCGTGTCCACGCAGTGCACGTCGATCTGCGGGCAGCAGATGGCAAAGACCACGCCGGGCAGGCCGCCGCCCGAGCCCACGTCCAGCATGGCGGTGCGGCCTTCGCGCGCAGGCATCTGTGCCAGATGGCGCTGCAGCGCCGGCACGGCAGCCAGGCTGTCGAGCAGGTGATGGGTCAGCATCTCCTGCGGATCACGCACGGCCGTGAGGTTGTAGACCTTGTTCCACTTGCCCAGCAGGGCCTGGAATTCCATCAGCGTATCGATCTGGGCGGGGGTGAGGTCCAGCCCCAGCGCCTGCAGGCCGGCTTCGAGCGGAGCGCGCAGTTCCTGGCTCATGCGGATGCCTCCTCGCCCTTCGCGTCAGTCACATCCGGTGCAAAGCCCCGAAAGCCGCCCTTCTTCAGATGCACCATCAGCAGCGAGATCGCCGCCGGCGTCACACCCGACATGCGCGACGCCTGGCCCAAGGTTTCGGGCCTGTGCTTTTGCAGCGACTGGCGCACCTCGAAGGACAGGGCAGGCACCTGCATGTAGTCCAGCTCGGCCGGCAGGCGCAGGTTCTCGAAGTGGGCGGCGCGCTGCACCTCGTCCTTCTGGCGGTCGATGTAGCCTGCGTACTTGGCCGCGATTTCCACCTGCTCGACCACGGAGGCGCTGAGATCGCCCAGCACGTCGGGCTGCACATCGGCCGAGGCATAGCGGCCCTCGTTCAGGCTCATCAGCTTGCCGTAGCCCACATCGGGCCGGCGCAGCAGGTCGAACAGGTTGTACTCGCGCTCGATGGACTTGCCCAGCACACGCTCCGATTCCTCGGGCGTAACGATGCGCGGATTGACCCAGGTGGACTTCAGGCGCTCTGTTTCACGTGAAACAGCATCGCGCTTGCGGCTGAAGGCATCCCAGCGCGCATCGTCCACCAGGCCCATGGCGCGGCCGGCCTCGGTCAGGCGCATGTCGGCGTTGTCCTCGCGCAGCTGCAGCCGGAACTCGGCGCGGCTGGTGAACATGCGGTAGGGCTCGGTCACGCCCTTGGTGATCAGGTCATCGACCAGCACGCCCAGATAGGCCTCGTCGCGGCGCGGCAGCCAGGCTTCCTGGCCGCGGCACTGCAGCGCGGCGTTGAGGCCGGCGAACAGGCCCTGGGCCGCCGCTTCCTCGTAGCCGGTCGTGCCGTTGATCTGGCCCGCGAAGAACAGGCCCTGGATCTGGCGCGTCTCAAAGCTGCTCTTGAGCGAGCGCGGATCGAAGTAGTCGTACTCGATGGCGTAGCCGGGGCGCAGGATATGCGCGTTCTCCAGCCCCTTCATGCTGCGCACCAGTTCGTACTGGATGTCGAAGGGCAGGCTGGTGGAGATGCCGTTGGGATAGAACTCGTTGGTGGTCAGGCCTTCGGGCTCCAGGAAGATCTGGTGGCTTTCCTTGTCGGCAAAGCGATTGATCTTGTCCTCGACGCTGGGGCAGTAGCGCGGGCCCACGCCCTCGATCTTGCCCGTGAACATGGGGCTGCGGTCAAAGCCGCTGCGGATGATGTCGTGCGTGCGCTCGTTGGTGTGGGTGATCCAGCAAGGCATCTGGCGCGGGTGCATGGCCGCATTGCCGATGAAGCTGAACACCGGCAGCACGCCTTCGTTGACACCGCCGGGCATGCCGTCGCCGGGCTGCTCCTCGCACTGCGAGAAATCGATGCTGCGGCCATCCAGGCGCGGCGGCGTGCCGGTCTTCAGGCGCCCCTGGGGCAGCTGCAGCTCCTTGAGCCGCGACGACAGGCTGACGGCCGGCGGATCGCCCGCGCGGCCTGCCGCGTAGTTGTTCAGGCCCACGTGGATCTTGCCGTCCAGGAAGGTGCCCGCCGTGAGCACCACGGTGCGGCTGCGAAAGCGCACGCCCACCTGGGTGACGGCGCCCACCACGCGGTCGCCCTCGACCATGAGGTCATCCACCGCCTGCTGGAACAGCCACAGGTTGGGCTGGTTCTCCAGCATGTCGCGGATGGCGGCCTTGTAGAGAATGCGGTCGGCCTGGGCGCGCGTGGCACGCACGGCCGGGCCCTTGGAGCTGTTGAGGATGCGGAACTGTATGCCGCCGATATCGGTGGCCAGCGCCATCGCGCCGCCCAGCGCATCCACTTCCTTGACCAGATGGCCCTTGCCGATCCCGCCGATGCTGGGATTGCAGCTCATCTGGCCCAGGGTCTCGATGTTGTGGCTCAGCAGCAGCGTCCTGCAGCCCATGCGCGCAGCCGCCAGCGCGGCCTCGGTGCCGGCGTGGCCGCCACCGACCACGATCACATCAAATTCCTGTGGGTACAACATGCTTATCACTCCGGGGGCCTGCCCGGCCCAAGCCCCCGACACGGAGCACTCACGCTCCGGCGCTCATGGCAGGCGGCCCTCGTTCATGTAGCGAGGGGAACCCAGCGGGGAACCCGCGATTTTCCCACCTTTGCCGCACCAATGCCTTGCAAGGGGTCGGCCGGCCCCGCCACCGGGCCGGCACTGTACCGGTGTTCCACGTGAAACACGTGTGGCGGACCAGCGTGTACACCGCAGGATGCTGCGCGCCGCCACCCGCAGGGCGGCCCGCTTGCAAGAAACATGTGCAGGGCCTGTGATGCAATGGCGGCCATGCAGATCCTCATCTTCGCGGGCAGTACCCGCCAACAATCGCACAACCGGCGCCTGGCCGCCGCCGCCGCCGACATGGCGCGCGAACTGGGCGCCCAGCCCACGCTGCTGGAGCTGTCGGATTTCGACATCCCCATGTACAACGCCGACCTGGAGGCCAGCGGCACGCCGCCCGACGTGCTGCGCTTCAAGGCCGCGCTGCACAGCCACCCGGCCTGGCTGATCTGCTCGCCCGAGTACAACGGCAGCTACCCTGCCCTGCTCAAGAACGCCATTGACTGGGCTTCCAGCCCCGTGGCCGGTGATCCGGTCTGGTCCGATGGCACCCTGCCCTTTCGCGGCAAGGTCGTGGGCATGGCCAGCGCCTCGCCCGGCGGCCTGGGCGGCCTGCGCGCCCAGTCGCACCTGGCGCCGCTGCTGCTGAACCTGCAGTGCTGGCTGGCCCCCGTGAGCCATGCCGTGGGCCAGGCAGGCCAGGCCTTTGACGAGGCCGGCCGCCTGCAGCGCCCCCAGGACCAGCAGGGCATGAAGGCCGTGCTGGAACAGGTGCTCTGGGCTGCACAGCGCCTGTCGGCCTGAACCCTGCCGCCAGCGCGGTCCCATCATGCGCAGCCCCTGCACATGGGGTTAGCATGGGCGCTTGTCTTTCTTACCCTGATCGGAAGCCATCCACCATGAAGCTCTACTACAGCCCTGGCGCCTGCTCTCTGTCTCCCCACATCGTCCTGCACGAGGCAGGCTTGGCCTACGAGCCGGTCCTGGCCAGCACCAAGACGCACAAGCTGCAGGACGGCACGGACTACTACGGCATCAACCCGCTGGGCTATGTTCCCTTCCTCGTGCTCGACGACGGCGACACGCTGCATGAAGGCCCGGCCATCGTCCAGTACCTGGCCGATCTGGTCCCCGAGAAGAAGCTGGCGCCTGCCAACGGCACCATGGCCCGCTACCACCTTCAGGAGTGGCTGAACTTCATCGGCACCGAGCTGCACAAGGGCTTCGGCCCCCTGTTCAACCCCGCCACGCCCGACGACTACAAGCCCGTGGTGCGCCAGCGCGTGCTGGACCGCCTCAAGTGGGTGGACGGCGAGCTCAATGGCCGCGACTACCTGATGGGCGAGCAGTTCACCGTGGCCGACGCCTACCTGTTCACCGTGACGGGCTGGGCCCAGTTCGTGGGCGTGGACATCTCCGAGCTGACCAACCTCCTGGCCTACCGCGAGCGCGTGCTGGCCCGCCCTGCCGTGCAGGCCGCGATGAAGGCCGAAGGCCTGCTCAAGTAAGCAGCGCCGAGCCCGGGCTCGGCGGCACAAGGGGCCGGCTGGTGTGAACCAGCCGGCCCCTTATCTTTTGCGCGTGCGGATGCGCAGCTCTATCTGGGCCGCCGCAGCGCGCACCTGCTGGGCGATGCGCCGCACGCGCGCCGCCGTCATGCGCTGGGTCAGCGCGGCCACGCTGACCGCCCCCATGGCCTGGCCCATGCTGTCGCAAAAATGCGCGCCCACGGCCGTCACGCCCAGGCTCACGCGGTTCTGTATCACGGCCACGCCTGCGCGGGCCGTTTCCTCGCAGGCCAGGCGCAGCCCCGCATCGGTGAGCTTGCCAAAGGCCGGCAGGGCGGGCGCCACGCGCTCGATGATGGCCTCGCGCTCCTCGGGCGCAATGGCGGCCAGCACGGCCAGCCCCCCGGCGCCCACACCCAGCGGGCGCCGGCTGCCGACCTGCAGCACCAGCGTGCGTATGGGGAAGTCGCCTTCGAGCCGGTGCAGGCACACGGCCTCGAATCCGCTGCGCACCACCAGGTAGGCCGTGTCCTCGGTTTCACGTGACAG
Source organism: Delftia sp. GW456-R20 (assembly GCF_001622915.1). Classification (NCBI taxonomy): domain Bacteria; kingdom Pseudomonadati; phylum Pseudomonadota; class Betaproteobacteria; order Burkholderiales; family Comamonadaceae; genus Delftia; species Delftia sp. GW456-R20. The sequence goes on from NZ_LWCN01000004.1 coordinate 4,097,854, forward strand.
CGCCGCCATGGCCGGCTCGCACAGGTCGCGTATGTCGTGCAGCATCGACCCGGCCAGGCCCAGCTCGAAGGCCAGCGGCCCCAGCCGGTAGCGGTGGGTCTGGGCGTCGTGCACCACCAGGCGCTCGGCAATCAGCTGCTTGAGGATGCGGTGGGCCGAAGGGTGGGGCACGCCGGATTTCTCGGCCAGTTCGCTGAGCGGGCAACCGCGCGCGCCCCCGGTCGCCAGCAGCTTGAGAAAGGCCACGCCCCGCTTGAGGGAGCCGGCATCGGACGATGAGGTCATGTTCGTTTATCGGACAACTGAGTGGCGCCGCCGGGCGATTTGAAAACAATCGGAATGGCCGATCAACCACGGCCCGGCCAGGGCACGGCAAGGCCGGGCGCCACGGATTTCCGAATGATGCAACTCTCCCATCCGCCATTGCAAGACAGAATCGCCGTCGTCACCGGCGCCAGCAGCGGCATAGGCGCCGCCACGGCGCGGGCCCTGGCCCGCGAGGGCGCCACCGTCGTGATCGGCTACCACCAGGGCCGCGACCGCGCCCAGGCGCTGCGCGAGGAACTGCCGGGCAGCCACCACACGCTGCAGCTGTCGCTGCAAGACGAGGCCAGCCACGCCACCGCCGCCCAGTGGCTGCAGCAGCACCTGGGCCGGGTGGACCTGCTGGTCAACTGCGCGGGCTTCACCGAGCGCATCGCGCACGCGCAGATCGATGCGCTGGAGCCCGCGCTGTTCAATCGCATCCTGTGCGCCAACGTGGGCGGCACCTATGCCGTGACGCGGGCCCTGCTGCCGCTGCTGCGCGCCTCGCAGGACGCCGCCGTGGTCAACGTGTCCTCGGTCTCCGCCTTCACGGGCCTGGGCAGCAACATGGCCTATTGCGCCGCCAAGGCCGCGCTGGACACGCTGACGGTGTCCATGGCGCGCGCCTTCGGCCCGGTGCGCTTTCTCTGCGTCTCGCCCGCCGCCGTGGACACGGGCTTCGTCGGGGGCCGCAGCCGCCAGGAGCTGGAGAAAAAGGCCGCGCACACGCCGCTGGGCCGCGTGGTCGAGCCCGGCGATGTGGCGCAGGCCATCCTCGCCTGCGCCACGCATCTGCGCACGGCCACGGGCACGCGCATCGTGATCGACGGCGGCCACAGCCTCGGTTGAAAGAAGGCACGGCATGCTCGTCGAACAACGCACCTACACCGCCCACCCCGGCAAATGGCGGGACTACCTGGCGCTCTACCAGGCCGAGGGCCTGGAGCTGCAGCAGCGCATTCTGGGCCGCATGGTCGGCTACTACACCAGCGACTCGGGGCCGCTCAACCAGATCGTCCACCTGTGGGCCTATACGGACCTGAACGAGCGCGCCGAGCGCCGCGCGCGCCTGCTGGCCGAGCCACGCTGGCAGGCCTATGTCGCGCGCATGCTGCCGCTGCTGCAAAGCCAGGAATCGAAGTTCCTGGTCCCGGCCCCCTTCTTCCAGCCCCAGTGGAGCGGCTGCCAGGAGCCGCTCCACGGCGCCACAGGCCCCGCGTCCACTTCCGGCCCCCTTTCCACCGACTGACAGGAGACATCCATGCTGTGCAAAAAGCTTCACCACGCCGCCTACCGCTGCAAGGACGCGGCCGAGACCGTGCGCTTCTATACCGAGGTGCTGGGCCTGCGCTTCACCCACGCCATGGGCGAGGACCATGTGCCCTCCACGGGCCAGTACAGCCCGCACATCCACATCTTTTTCGAGATGGAGGACGGCAGCTCCATCGCCTTCTTCGAGTGCCCCAGGGACCCGGGCCAGATGAAGGACATGGAGTCGCCGGGCTGGATACAGCACTTCGCCTTCGAGGCCGCCGACGTGGACACCGTGCTGCGCGCCCGGCAGGACCTGCTGGACCGGGGCATTGACGTGGTGGGCCCCACCAACCACGACGACTTCATCACCTCCATCTACTTCTTCGACCCTTCGGGCCACCGCCTGGAGCTGACCGCACGCACGGCCGACGCGGCGCGCCACCAGGTCTTCGAGCAGGAGGCCATGCAGGTGCTGGCCCTGTGGAACGAGACCCGCGACTGGTCGCAGCGCGAAAAGCTCTACGGCGCCCAGACCGGCTACGCACGCGCGGACCGCTAGCCGCAACGCCAGCGAGGCCAGCCAAGCAAGCCAAGCCACTGGACACAGCCACAGCGTGCAATACAAAAAAAGGAGACATGACATGACTGCCATCACCCGACGCACGGCCCTGCTTGCAGGCGTCGCCTCACTCGCCCTGCCCACGGCCCGGGCCCAGGGCGGTTTTCCCAACCGGCCCATTCAATTGATCCACGGCTTTGGCGCGGGCGGCAACGCCGACGTGGTGGCCCGGCTCGTGGCCCAGAAGCTGCAGGAATCGCTCAGACAGCCCGTGGTGGTGGAGATCAAGAGCGGCGCGGGCGGCTCCATTGCCAGCAACTTCGTGGCCAAGGCGGTGCCGGACGGCTACAGCCTGGTCATGCTCACGGGCGCGCACACCGTGTCGGCCGCGCTGCGCAAATCGCTGCCCTACGACGCGGTCAAGGATTTCGCCTTTGTCTCCACCGTCTCGTCCTTTCCCTTCGTGGTGGCCGTGCGTGCCGAGCATCCCGCCAGGACCCTGGCCGATCTGCTGGCCATGGCCCGCAAGGAGCCGGGACGCATCACCTTCACCTCGGTGGGCGTGGGATCCACCCAGCACATGGCCGGCGAGCTGCTGGGCTCCACGGCCAAGGTACAGCTGCTGCACGTGCCCTACCGGGGCGGCGGCGCACCCGTGCAGGCCGTGATAGCAGGCGATGTGGACGTGCTCAGCGACACGCTGACCGTGGCCATGCCGCACATCAAGTCGGGCCGGCTGCGCGCCCTGGCCGTCACCAGCGCCCAGGCCTGGCCCACCCTGCCCGAGGTGCCGCCGGCCTCGGCCGTGCTGCCCGGCTTCGAGGTGCGCTCCTGGCTGGGCCTGGCCGCGCCCGCAGGCACGCCCGCCGACGTGGTGCAAAGGCTGGCCGCCGAAACCCACAAGGCCCTGAAGGAGCCCGACCTGCTCCAGGCCCTGGCCAGCGCCGGCAGCGCGGCCACGCCCTGCAGCCCCGAGGAGATGCGTGGCATGGTGGGCGCCGAGATCGCGCGCTGGCGCGGCGTCATCCAGCAGGTCGGCATTCCGCTGCAGGCCTGACGCCATGGACATCATCGGCCTGTGCGGCAGCCTGCGCCGCCATTCACTGAACCGCATGCTGCTGGAGCTGGCGGGCGAATGCCTGGCGCCCCAGGCCACGATGCAGGTCTGCGACTGGCGCGCGCTGCCGCCGCTGGATGCCGACTTGCTGGCCACGGGCATGCCCGAATCCGTGCACCAGTTGCGCGAGCGCATCCGCCGTGCCGACGCCGTGGTGCTGGCAACTCCCGAGTACAACTTCTCCATTCCAGGCATGTTCAAGAATGCGCTGGACTGGATCTCGCGTGGCGACGACCAACCCTTTCGGCACAAGCCCGTGGCCCTTGTCTCGGCCTCGCCCGGCCCGCTGGGCGGGGCGCGCGTGCAGTACGAACTGCGCAAGGTATTGCAGTGCATGGAAGCCGACGTGCTGGCTCGGCCCGAGGTCTTCGTGGGCCAGGCGGCGCAGAAATTCGACAGCCAGGGCCTGTGCACCGATGCCGCCACGCGCAGCTTCGTGACGGCGCAGATGCAGGCGCTGGGGCGACTCGTGGCACAGCACCGTCGCCTGCACGACAGCGCGCAAATCCCTGGCCTGCACGATTGATTCCATGGGCGTAATCTGTGCCGTACGCCGCGCCGCCCGCACGGGTGGCGCTTTTGCTTCACGCACAGAAAGCCCCGTTGCATGACCTCTCTGTTCGAACCCATACAGGCCGGCGAGCTGCGCCTGCCCAACCGCATCGCCATGGCGCCGCTGACGCGCAACCGCGCACCCCAGGCCCTGCCCAACGACATCATGGTCACCTACTACGCCCAGCGCGCCAGCGCCGGCCTGCTGATCAGCGAAGGCACGGCCATCAGCCACCAGGGCCAGGGCTATGCCCATGTGCCGGGCCTGTACGGCAGCGAGCAGCTCGACGGCTGGAAGCGCGTGACCGACGCCGTGCACAAGGCCGGCGGGCGCATCGTCACCCAGCTGTGGCATGTGGGCCGGGTCTCGCACACCTCGCTGCAGCCCGAAGGCCAGGCGCCCGTGGGGCCGTCCCCGGTGGCGGCCAGATCCAAGACCTATGTGATCGACGAGGACTCGGGCAAGGGCCAGTTCGTGCCCACCTCCGCGCCGCGCGCGCTCGCCCAGCACGAGCTTCCCGCCATCGTCCACAGCTTCGCCGTGGCCGCGCGCAATGCCGTGGAGACGGCCGGTTTCGACGGCGTGGAGCTGCACGGCGCCAACGGCTATCTGCTGGACCAGTTCCTCAAGACCGGCGCCAACCAGCGCGATGACGACTACGGCGGCAGCATCGAGAACCGCGCCCGCCTGCTGCTCGAATGCACGCGCGCCGCTGCCGATGCCGTGGGCGGCGGCCGCGTGGGCATCCGCCTGTCGCCCGTGACGCCGGCCAACGACATCGCCGATGCCGACCCCCAGCCGCTGTTCGAATACGTGGTGCGCCAGCTGGCGCCGCTGGGCCTGGCCTACATCCACATCATCGAAGGCTCCACCGGCGGCCCGCGTGAATTGCCCGACCGGCCCTTCGACTACGCGGCGCTCAAATCCGCCTACCGCGAGGCCGGGGGCCAGGGCGCCTGGATGGTCAACAACGGCTATGACCGCGACATGGCGCTGCGCGCCGTGGAAAGCGGCCACGCCGATATCGTGGCCTTCGGCAAGGCCTTCATCTCCAACCCCGACCTGGTCCACCGCCTGCGTGACGACCTGCCGCTGAACCCCTGGAACTCCAGCCTGTTCTACGGAGGCGGCGCCGAGGGCTATACCGACTACCCGTTCGCGCGCCAGGCCTGATTTGCGGCGCTGCAAAGCAAAAAGCCCGCAGGCCATGCCTGCGGGCTTTTTCGTTCGCGCGATTCACGGGGTCACGTGAAACAGGGCCGCTGGCCCCTGACTTCTCAGGCGTGTTCCAGCAGCTGGGTCTCGCGGGCCGAAGCCAGCGGGGCGCGGCCGGCAGCCGGGGCCAGGCCGGGCTTGCCCTGGCCGGGACGGCCATAGGAAGCATGCGAGCCCATGGACGCCACGGCCGCACCGGCAATGCGGAACTGGCCCACCACCTGCGCCAGGCGCGCGGCCTGCTCGCGCAGCGACTCGGCGGCGGCAGCCGATTCCTCGACCAGGGCTGCGTTCTGCTGCGTCATGCGGTCGATGTCGCCCACGGCCTGGTTGACCTGGCCGATGCCGCCCGACTGCTCGCTGGAAGCCGCCGTGATCTCGCCAATGATGTCGCCCACGCGCTGCACGCTGTCCACGATTTCCTTCATGGTCTTGCCAGCATCCTCCACCTGGCGCACGCCCACGTCCACGGCCTGCACGCTGGTCTGGATCAGCGCCTTGATCTCGCTGGCCGCCTGGGCCGAGCGCTGGGCCAGGGATCGCACCTCGGCCGCCACCACGGCAAAGCCGCGGCCCTGCTCGCCGGCGCGCGCCGCTTCCACGGCGGCGTTCAGCGCCAGGATGTTGGTCTGGAAGGCGATGGAGTCGATCAGGCCGATGATGTCGCCGATCTTGCGGCTGGAGGTCGTGATCTCCTGCATGCTCACCACGGCCTGGGCCACCACGTCGCCACCGCGCGTGGCCGTGGTCGAGGCAGAGGCCGCCAGCTGGTTGGCCAGCTGCGAGGACGATGCCGTCTGCTGCACCGTGGCTGTGAGCTGGGACAGCGAGGCCACGGTCTCCTGCACATTGCTGGCCGTCTGCTCGGTGCGCGAGGACAGGTCCTGGTTGCCCGTGGCGATCTCCTGGCTGGCCGTGGCGATGTTGCCGCTGGCGTCGCGCACCTGGGTCACCATGGAGCCCAGGCTCTGCTGCATCTGGTCCAGCGCGCGCTGCAGATCGGCCACCTCGTCCTTGCCCTCCACCTTCACGCTCTGCGACAGATCGCCCTGGGCAATGGTCAGCGCCGTCTGGCGCGCCTGCACCAGGGGGCGGCAGATGGACAGCATGTTCATCAGCGTCAGCGGCACCACCACCAGCACCGTGAGCACCACGGCCGCCACGAAGATCCACTGCGTCTGCTCGGCCACGCCCTGCTCCTCCGCGGCCATGGCATCGACCTGCTGGCGCAGCAGCTGGTCCAGCTGGGCGATGAGCTTTTCGACCTCGGCCACCTCGGCCATGGCCTTGCCGCTCATGCGGTTGGCCGTGGTCGCCGTGTCATAGCCACCGGCCTCCAGCTGTCGCGCAATGTGCTCGAACTGCTGGCGGTAGCGGTCCACGCGCTCGGAGATGCCGCTGACGATGGCGTCGTCGGCCGGGTCCTCGTCCTTCAGAAAGCGCTCGGCCACGGATTTCACGCGGTCGATGGCGGCCAGCCACTGGGTGTGGGCCTTGCGCACCTCTTCGGCACGCTCGTACTGGATGATCATGTCCTTTTCATGGGCGCGCACGGCACCCAGCTCGGCGCGCAACTCCACCATGTAGCCCATCTTGGCGTACGAGGTATGCATGAACTGCTGACTCATGCCATGGATGCGGAACATGCCCAGCATCCCGGCTCCGCCCAGCAGACCCAGCAGTACCAGCACCATGGCGATGGCACCCAGCATCCGCGTGCGGATCGTGAAAGCCCGCATCATTCCCAACAAGTTCATGACCGTTTTCCTCTCTGTCAGTCAAGGCGCCCGCACGGTCTCCAAATGCATAGCGCCAACGTAAATACAAATTGTTGCAGTTTGTCAGATGATCGCCAATGGCCTATGACGGTTTTTGCCTATTCACGGCTCTTTTCGATCTATCGGCCATTGCAGCGGATCATTGAGCCGGCCGACTCACATCGAATTGGGCCAAATCAACCCTTGTCCAGCCAGACGCTTGACCTTGCCATGGTGTCAGGGTTCAACATGCCGTCCATGGCTTGCGCCACTTCGGCGCGCCCCAACCAGGAGCGAGAGATGCAACATGTTTTCACCGTGCAGGGCATGACCTGCGGCCACTGCGAACGCGCCGTCACCCAGGCCGTGCAGGGCGTGGATGACCAGGCCCAGGTAAAAATCGATCGCGCCGCCAAGCGCGTGGAAGTCGACAGCAGCGCCAGCCGCGAGGCACTGGGCGCCGCCATTGCCGAAGAAGGCTACAAGGTCGCCTGAGAGACACCTCAAAGACACCCGAAGGCATCCGAAAGGCACGCACCATGTCCGCCCACCCCGCACAGCACTGGCCCGTCTCCATCGGCGAGGCCGCGCGCCGCGCCGGTGTCTCGGCGCGCATGGTGCGCCACTACGAAGCCCAGGGCCTGCTGCCGCCCATGCACCGCACGGACGGCGGCTACCGCCAGTACGCCGAGGCCGACGTGCACGCCCTGCGCTTCATCCGCCGGGGGCGCGACCTCGGCTTTTCCATGGACGAGATCGCCACCCTGCTCGGCCTGTGGCAAGACAAGAGCCGCGCCAGCAGCCAGGTCAAGGCCATCGCCCAGCGCCACATCGACGAACTGACCGAGCGCATCGCCGCCATGCAGGCCATGCAGCGCACGCTCAAGACCCTGGTGCACTGCTGCCACGGCGACGACCGGCCGGACTGCCCGATATTGGATGATCTGGCGGCGCCCGACACAGTGGGAAGCGGCGCTTAATTTAAGCTGTGGGCATGCTCACCACGCCCACCCAGCTTCACCAATGGTTGCTTGAGCCTGAAGGTCAGCGGCTTGAGTTCAAGGAAGCCAAGCAGCGCTATGACTTTGAAAAACTGCTCAAGTACTGCGTAGCCCTGGCCAATGAAGGCGGCGGCGCCATCGTGCTGGGCGTGACCGACAAACGACCTCGCCTCATCGTGGGTACGCAGGCGTTCGAAGACCCGGGCCGCACCGAGGCCGGATTGCACCAGAGACTGGGCCACCGTATCCCTGTTGAGGAACTGCGCCTGCCGCAAGGCCGTGTGCTGGTTGTGCGTGTACCCTCCCGGCTGCCGGGCACGGCATGGCAGATCGACGGCAGCTTTCTCAAACGGGCTGGCGATGATCTGGCGGCAATGAGCGCGCAAGAACTGCGGGCCATCTTCGATGAAACCGGCCCCGACTTTTCGGCACAGCCATGTCCAGGGGCCACGCTGGAGGATCTGGAGCCGTCATCCATTGCATTGTTCCGGGAGCGCTGGGCTCGCAAAGGCAATACCCCTCGCAGACGCGAACTGAGCGACGAACAGACCTTGCGGGATGCAGAGTTGCTCGTAGAAGGCAATCAGGTGAGCTATGCCGCGCTCATCCTGTTCGGCAAAAGAGCGGCTCTGACAAGATGGTTGGCCCAGGCGGAGTTGGTATTTGAATACCGGTCGTCCGAAGCTGCAGGACCAGCCGCCGATCGCGAGGAATTTCGAGAGGGCTTTTTTGCGTGGCAGGACGCGCTCTGGAAAAAGATCAACTTGCGCAATGACCGCCAAAGCTACCAGGACGACTTTTTCCGCATGGACCTGCCGACATTTGCCGAGGTTCCGGTCCGGGAAGCGCTCCTGAATGCGGTTGCCCACCGGGACTATCGCTTGGGTGGTTCGATTTTCGTCAGGCAATTTTCCAAGCGGCTAGAGGTGATCAGCCCGGGAGGGCTGCCGCCCGGAATCACGCCCGAGAACATCATTGATCAACAGAATCCGCGCAATCGCAGACTCGCCGAAGCCCTCGCCCGCTGCGGCTTGATCGAGCGCTCTGGTCAAGGCCTGAATCTCATGGTGGAAAGCGCGGTGCGACAAGGCAAGCCCCTGCCCAGCCTTGCGGGAACATCCGCCCACGAAGTACGGCTGACCCTGGAAGGCGGAGTGCGCAACCCAGCCTTCGTACGCTTCATGGAGCACCTCGGCGAAGAGAAGCTGAGCAGCTTCTCGACATTGGACTACCTCGCGCTGGAATGCCTGCAACAGGAAAAACCGCTGTCTGCCCCTTTGAGGGAACGCCTTGCAGGCCTGCTGGCGGCGGGAGCGGTGGAATCCATAGGTCGAGGCAAAGGGACGCGCTACATCCTGTCCGAGGCCTTGTATGCGTCTTTAGGCGCCAAAGGAACGCATACCCGGCAACACGGCCTGGACAGAGAGACCAACAAGGCGCTGCTGCTCAAACACCTCACAAAGCACAGAGAGCATGGCGCTGCGCTGGCCGAACTGCGGCAGGTGCTGCCGTCCCTGCCAGTGAGTGCCGTTCAGGATTTGCTGAAAGAGCTGCGCAATGAGGGGCGCCTCCAACTGATGGGTGCGCGCCGTTGGGCACGATGGCATTTGTCGGATTGAGATCTGCAGCGTTTGCGCCGTGGCATCAAGACCGGTCTATGAGTCCAAAAGATGCCAAGTTCTTTAGCCTCTTTTACGAGCGCAAAAAACTGTTTCCCCACAACGACTTATAAAGCACCCCAAAATTGCCAGAGGCTCTTTTAGGCTCTTGGAAACACATCCATAGAACCAAGGCGCCGCGGGTATGTGCAGCTTCGGCTCAATCCTTGGGGGCGCTTGCCGCGCGCTTTGCGGAGGCCGCGCGCCGAGCAGGCTCCGCCCGCCGCAACACACCCCCCATCAAGGTATCAATGCACTGCTGCGCCACTTCCTCGGCCGAGTACTGGCCGCTAGGCTGGTACCAGCGGCCTATCCAGCTGAGCGCGCCGGCAATCACGAAGGCCGTCATCTTGGGGTCGCAGGGGGCCAGCGAGCCCTCCTGCACGCCGGCGGCCACCAGGCGGCGGAAGGCCTGGTCTATGGCGGCCTTCTGGCGGCGCAGTTCGCGGCGGCTGTCGGGCGGGACCTGTTCGTCGCCGACACGGATCAGGCACATGCCGAAGTCCATGGTGACGATGCGCGCATAAACCTGCATGCAGGCGCGCAGCTGGTCCACGGCCTGGCCGCCTGCGCGGCGCGAGGCCTCGATGCCTTCCAGCGTCATGGCCAGGCCCTGGTTCACGCACTGCAGCAGGATCTCGTCCTTGTTCTTGACGTAGTAGTACAGCGTGGGCTTGCTCACGCCCAGCCGCGCGGCGATGTCGTCCAGCGAGGTGGCGGAGAAGCCGCGCTCGTTGAACAGCTGCGCGGCGGCCTGCAGCACGGCCTGGCGCTTGGCCTCGCGCTGCTGCTCGCGGTCGGGCGTGCCGCTCCAGGGCGAGTCCACGGCGGGCGCCGCACGGCCTTTGCGGGTGCGGGTTCCGGGGCTGGGTCGGGTCTTGGTTTCAGGGCTCGATGGCTTCATGGCGGCGGGTGCACCGGGGAAATCACCGATGCTGCATGCGGAGGGCGACAACCAGAATCTACTCCAAAGTAAACAGCCTACGCATCAGTAGGCTCCTGCCCGGCTCGACGAACCAACGCACGAGAGCGCCATGGAGACACACCCCGACGGCGGCCCGCCCGCCCCCTTGCTGCAGGTCGATGGCGTCACGCTCGCCTTTGGCGGCGTGAAGGCGCTGTCGGGCGTGGGCTTCGATGTGCAGCCCGGCTCGATCACGGCCGTGATCGGCCCCAACGGCGCGGGCAAGACGTCGCTGTTCAACACCATCTCGGGCTTTTACCGGCCCACGGGCGGCTCCATCCGCTTCCAGGGCGAGGACATCACGCGCATGCCGGCGCCGCGCCGCGCGCGGCTGGGCCTGGGGCGCAGCTTCCAGAACATTGCGCTGTTCCGAGGCATGACGGTGCTGGACAACATCAAGCTGGGCCGCCACGCCCACCTGCGCACCAACGTGCTCGATGCCCTCCTCTACCTGGGCCGCGCACGCCGCGAAGAGGCCGAGCTGCGCCGCGACATCGAGGAGCGCATCATCGATTTCCTGGAGATAGACCACATCCGCCATGCGCCCGTGGCCTCCCTGTCCTACGGGCTGCAAAAGCGCGTGGAGATGGCGCGCGCCCTGGCCATGCAGCCGCGCATCCTGATGCTGGACGAGCCCGTGGCCGGCATGAACCGCGAGGAGACCGAGGACATGGCGCGCTTCATCCTCGACGTGCGCGCCGAATGGGGCGTGACCGTGCTCATGGTGGAGCACGACATGGGCATGGTCATGGACCTGTCCGACCATGTGGTGGTGCTCAACTTCGGCCAGGTCATCGCCCAGGGCACGCCCGCCGTGGTGCAGGCCGATCCCGAGGTAAACCGCGCCTACCTGGGCGCGGGCGACGTGGGCGAGCTGCGCCAGCGGCTGCGCGGCGCGGCCGAACGGCCAGCGCCCGTCGGGCACCTGCCCGCCATGGCGCAGAGGGCCGCATGATGGACTGGGCCTACCTGTTCGAGATCGCCCTCACGGGCCTGGCCGCAGGCGGCCTGTATGCGCTGGCCGCGCTGGCCTTCGTGGTGGTCTACAAGGCCACGCGCGTGGTCAACATCGCCATCGGCGAGCTGCTGATGGTGGGCGCCTACCTGTTCTTCACCTTCGCGGCCATGTTCGCGCTGCCGCTGTGGCTGGCCATTCCCGCCGCCGTGCTGGGCACGGGGCTGCTGGGCGCGCTGATCGAGCGCACGATGATCCGGCCGCTGCTGGGCGAGCCGCCGATCTCGGTGTTCATGGTCACCGTGGGCCTGGCCTCGGTGCTGGTGGGCTTGGTGGAGCTGATCTGGACGGCTGACCAGCGCCGCCTGCCCGAGTTCATGCCCACGCAGCCCGTGATGATCGGCGAGGCCTTTCTCGCGCCCAAGGTGGCCTGGGGCGCAGCCGTGGCCGTGGTCTTCATCGCGGCCGTGCTGCTGGTGTTCCGCTACTGGCGTGGCGGCGTGGCCCTGCGCGCCACGGCCAGCGACCAGGCAGCGGCCTATTCGGTGGGCATCAACGTGCCGCGCGTGTTCTCGCTGGCCTGGGTGGTGTCGGCCATGATCGCGGCGGTCTCGGGAATCATCGTCGGCTCCATCGGCGGCATCTCGTCGAGCATGGGCGTGTTCGGCCTGTCGGTGCTGGTGGTCGTCATCGTGGGCGGGCTGGACAGCGTGCTGGGCGCCCTGGTCGGCGGCCTGTTCATCGGCCTGGTGGAGGCGCTGGCCGGCGCCTACCTGGGCGGCGAGTACAAGCTGCTGGCCACCTTCATCGTGCTGGTCGTGGTGCTGATGCTCAGGCCCTACGGCCTGTTCGGCACGCACGAGATCGAGCGGCTCTAGACAGCTTCAGAAAGACGGCAGCATGCGCATAGGCACCCTCAAGGAAAGCTACATCGCCGATGCGGCGCTGTTCGACTCCCGCACGCAACGCATCTGGCTGGCCATGGCCGGCGCGCTGCTGCTGCTGTTTCCCTTCATGGCCAGCGACTACTGGCTGTACCTGGCCTGCCTGGTCAGCATCAACGTGGCCGGCGCCACGGGGCTGAACATCCTCACCGGCTACACGGGCCTGGTCAGCCTGGGCCAGGCCGCCTTCATGGGACTGGGCGCCTACACGGTGGCCATCGTGCAGGCGCGCTGGGGCACGCCCGTGCTGTTCAACCTGCTGGCTGGCGGCTTGGTGGCCATGCTGGGCGGCATCGTGGTGGGCCTGCCCTCGCTGCGCGTCAAGGGCCTGTACCTGGCGATTGCCACCATCGCGGCCTCGTTCATCGCCCATTTCCTGTTCGCCAATCTCAAGCTCACGGGCGGCACGGCGGGCCTGACGCTGCAGCCGGCCACGGTGTTCGGCGTGGCGCTGGACACCTCGTTCCGGCTGTACTGGGTGATCGTGCCCGTCACGCTGCTGATGCTGCTGGGCGCGGCCAACCTGTTTCGCACACGCATAGGCCGCGCCTTCATCGCCATCCGCGACCGCGACATCTCGGCCGAGGTGCTGGGCATACCGCTGCTGCGCTACAAGCTGCTGTCGTTCGGGCTGTCTTCGTTCTACGCGGGCGTGGCGGGCGGGCTGTGGGCGTACTTCTTTCGCGTGGTCACGCCCGAGAGCTTTCCCCTCTTGATGTCCATCTTCTTTCTGGCGGCCATCATCGTCGGCGGCATGGGCTCCATCCTGGGCGGCATCCTGGGCGCGGTCTTCATGACCATGGTCCCGGAGCTGCTCAAGCTCATCGTGGACCTGCTGCCCGGCGGCTCCGAGCTGGCCGTCTTCCTGTCGCCCGTGCGCACCATGGTGTTCGGGCTGCTGATCATCGTCTTTCTGGTCTTCGAGCCGCAGGGGCTCGCAGAAATGTGGCGGCGCCTGCGCCGCTTCTTCCACCTGTGGCCCTTCCGCAATTGAGGCGGCGCCGCGCACGACAAGCAAAAGGAGACAAGCAATGCAGCAACACCCGACCTCCTCGCGCCGCCGCAGCCTGCTGCTGGCGGCCGGCGCCAGCCTGGCCGCACCGCTGGCCGCCCGCGCCCAGGCTGGTGGCGAAGACATCGTGATCGGCGGCTCCATCCCCATGACGGGCGTGTTCGCCTTCGCGGGCGTGGGCATCAATGCCGGCATGGGCGACTACGTGAAGATGGTCAACGAGGCCGGCGGCATCAAGGGCCGCAAGATCCGCTACGTGCCCGAGGACACGGGCTACAAGGTCGATGTCTCGGTGGCCGCGTTCAAGAAGATCACCAGCCAGAACAAGGTCAACCTCTACTACGGCGACTCCACGGGCTTTTCCAAGACCATCAACCCCGAGCTGGACCGCAACGGCGCCATCCTCATGGCGGGGGCCTCCTTCGCCACCGAGCTCAACAACCCGGCCAAGTACCCGAACCAGTTCCTCGTGGGACCCGACTACACGGAGATGTTCGGCATCCTGCTCAAGCACATCGCCAAGGAAAAGCCGGGCGCCAAGGTGGCCTTCGTCTACTCCGACTCCGAATTCGGCCGCGACCCCATCGAGGCCAGCGAAGCGGCCGCGAAGAAGCTGGGCCTGAACGTGGTGGCCAAGCTGATGACGCCGCCCGGCAGCGTGGACGTGTCCACCGAAGTCATCAAGCTGCGCCGCGCCGCGCCCGACTACACCATCTTCCACGGCTACATCCTCGCGCCCATTCCCGAGTTCATCCAGCAGGGCAAGCAGATGGGCATGACCAGCCAATGGATGGGCACCTTCTGGACCATGGACAGCTCCACCGTCATGAAGATGGGCGAGGCCGGCGACGGCTTCATGGGCGTCATGCCCTACCGCTACTACTACGACACCTCGGCCAAGGCGCCCATGCTGGACAAGATCCGCGCGCTGCGCCCCGAGTACCAGAGCACGGCCTATATCCAGGGCTTCCTGGCGGCCATGCTGTTCGTGGAATCGGCCAGGCGCTGCCTGGACGCGGGCAAGCCGCTAACCGGCCCCAACCTCAAGGCCGCGCTCAATTCCATCAAGGACTTCGACACGGGCGGACTGATCGGTGTGCCCATCACCATCAAGGGCAATTCGATTCCCGTGGGCCGCGTCTACAAGGCGGACATGAAGGCGCAGAAGATGCTCCCAGCGTCCGACTGGATAGCGCTTTGATGAAACGCATCCCCCTGAGCGGCTTCGCCGCTTCCCCCTTCTCTCGCACCGCTTCGCGTTGCGGGAAGGGGGACGGCACCCTCGCGGCGGGGCGGCCCTTGCTTGGTGCCCCGCGCCTGATGCACGCCATAACCAACGTCGCGGGCTCCACATGCGCAGTGAAATTTTGAAGGCAACCCCAACCAAGGCAGAGACTGCAAGCGTCCTCGAAATCAACAACATCGAGGTCATCTACAACAAGGTCGTGCAGGCCCTGCGGGGCCTGTCGCTGGCCGTGCCGCGCGGCCAGATCGTGGCGCTGCTGGGCAGCAACGGCGCGGGCAAGAGCACCACGCTCAAGGCCGTCTCCGGGCTGCTGGCGCTGGAGGACGGCCTGCTGGCCAGCGGAAGCGTGCGCTACAACGGCCAGTCCACCGCGCAGTACGCGCCCCAGCAGCTGGTGCGCCTGGGGCTGTCGCATGTGATGGAGGGCCGGCGGGTGTTCGAGGACCTCACGGTGGAGGAAAACCTCGTGGCCGCGACCTACGCGCTCACGGGCCGCAATCAAGTCAAGCCCGATTTCGACCTGGTCTACACCTACTTCCCGCGCCTGCATGAGCGACGCAAAGGCCTGGCCGGCTACCTGTCGGGCGGCGAGCAGCAGATGCTGGCCATTGGCCGCGCGCTGATCGCCGAGCCCCAGCTCATGCTGCTGGACGAGCCCTCGCTGGGCCTGGCGCCGAAGCTGGTGGAGGACATCTTCACCATCATCGCGCGCATCAATGCCGAGCGCGGCACATCCATGCTGCTGGTCGAGCAGAACGCCACCGTGGCCCTGGCCGTGGCGCACAGCGGCTACATCATGGAGAACGGCAAGATCGTCATCGACGGCCCGGCCGAACGCCTGGCCCAGGATGCCGACGTGCGCGAGTTCTACCTGGGCATGGGTGGTGGCGGCGAGGCAAAAAGTTTTCGCGACCTGAAGCACTACAAGCGCCGCAAGCGCTGGTTGTCATGAAGCACCCCCTGAGTCGCTTCGCGCCTTCCCCCTCTCTCCCGCTTCGCGAGGGAGGGGGACAGCACCCTCGGTGCGGGGCGGCCCTTACTCGGTGCTCCCGTGTGGGGGCACGCCAGTGTCACAGGCAGCGCGATGGGTCATTGATATGAAGAACCTTCCCGAACTCACCCTGCCCCAGATGCTGGCCGAACGCGCGCGCAGCGATGCCCAGCGCGTGGCCATACGGCAAAAGGACTTCGGCATCTGGAAGCCCACCAGCTGGGCGCGCTACCACGAGCGTGCCAGCCACTTCGGGCTGGGCCTGGCACAGCTGGGCCTGCCGCCAGGCGGCCACATGGGCGTGATCTCCGAGAACCGCATCGAGTGGGTGCTGGCCCAGATGGGCGCGGGCCTGATCGGCGCCATCACCGTGGGCGTGTACCCCACCAGTCCCACGCCCGAGGTCGCCTATGTGGCGGGCCACGCCGATGTGGACATCATGGTCTGCGAGGACCAGGAGCAGACCGACAAGCTGCTGGCCGCCCTGCCCCAGCTGCCGCGCCTGAAGAAGATCATCGTCATGGAGACCAAGGGCCTGCGCAGCTTCGCGCCCGAGGTCCGCGCCCTGATCGCCACCTTCGACGAGGTCGAGCGCCTGGGCGCCCAGGCTGCCCAGGCCGCCAGCCGTGCACCCATCGAACAGGCGCTGGCACGCCAGACGCTGGATGACGTGGGGCTGATGATCTACACCTCGGGCTCCACCGGCAAGCCCAAGGGCGCCATGATCACCTACCGCAACATCCGCGGCGTGGTGCCCGGCATTGCCGAGCGGCTGGGGCTGGACGGCGGCACGCGCCACCTGTCCTACCTGCCGCTGTGCCACGTGGCCGAGCAGATGCTGACCAGCTTCGTGCCCGTCTACCTGGGCTCGCAGGTGCACTTTGGCGAGTCCATCCGCACGGTGCAGGAAGACCTGCGCGAAGTCGCGCCCAACATGTTCCTGGGCGTGCCGCGCATCTGGGAGAAGCTGCATGCGGCCATCAGCATCAAGATGCAGGAGACCGGACCGCTGCGCCGCGCGCTCTACCGGCGCGCTATGGCGGCCTGCGCGCCGCTGGCCGAAAAGCCCCGCAGGCAGTGGAGCCTGGCCGAGCGCCTGGCCTGGGCCGCCAGCTACTGGAGCGTGCTGCGCGCGCTGCAGAACTTCATCGGCCTGCGCGAGGCGCGCGTGGCGCTCACCGGCGCCGCGCCCATACCGCCCGACGTGGTGCGCTTTTTCCGCACGCTGGGCGTGCCGCTGATCGAGGTCTACGGGCTGACCGAATCCACGGGAATGGTTACCGGCCACCGCCTGGACGACGTGGCCGTGGGCACCGTGGGCGTGGCCACCGAAGGCGTGCAATGGCGCATTGCCAGCCATGGCGGCCAGCCCGGTGACGAAGGCGACGGCAGCGGCGAACTCCAGATCAAGGGCGACATGGTCTTCGCGGGCTACTACAAGAACCCCGAGGCCACGGCGCAAAGCCTGCAGGACGGCTGGCTGCACACGGGCGACGTGGTGCGCGTGCAGGGCGGCCAGCTGCGCATCGTGGACCGCCTCAAGGACATCATGATCACCGCCGGCGGCAAGAACCTCACGCCCTCGGAGATCGAGAACACCATGAAGGCCAGCCCCTTCATCAAGGAGTGCATCGTCGTGGCCGAGGGCCGCAAGTTCGTGGGCGCGCTGGTGCAGATCGACTACGAGACCGTGGGCCAATGGGCCCAGGCGCGGCGCATCCCCTTCACGCATTTCCGCTCCCTGGCCGAGATGGCCGAGGTGCGCGCGCTGATCGATGCCGAGATCGCGCAGGGCAATGCGCGCCTGGCCCAGGTCTCGCATGTGCGGCGCTTCCATCTGCTGACCAAGGAACTGGACCACGACGACGGCGAAGTCACGGCCACGATGAAGGTGCGCCGCTCGTCCATCTACAAGACCTACGCCGCCGAAATCGACGCCCTGTACCACTGATCCGCTCCCATGACCGACACGCAAGACACCCCACTGCTGCTGCACCGCGAAGGCGCCATCGCCACGCTGACCTTCCACCGCCCCGCCGCCCTCAACGCCATCGACGTGCCCATGGCGCTGGCACTGCGCGACGCCGTGCGCGCCCTGGCCCAGGACCGCGCGCTGCGCTGCGTGGTGCTGAACGGCGCGGGCCGCGCCTTCATGGCGGGCGGCGACCTGGACACGCTGGCCGCCGACCCCGTGCGCGGCGCAGCCGAGCTGCTGGCGCCGCTCAACGAGGCCGTGGCGCTGCTGGGCCAGCTCGATGCGCCCGTCATCGCCAAGGTGCATGGCTCGGCGGCAGGCGCTGGCCTGTCTCTGATGCTGCAGGCCGACTTCGTCTACGCGGCCGAGGGCACGCGCTTCAACCTGGCCTACATCAACCTGGGCGCCAGCTGCGACGTGGGAGCCTCCTGGGCGCTGCCGCGCATCGTGGGCCTGCGCAACGCGCTGGAGATCGCCATGCTGGGCGAGACCCTGGACTGCGCCCAAGCGCAGCGCCTGAGCCTGATCAACCGCGTCCTGCCGCCCACCGAACTCGACGCCGCCGTGCAGCAGCTGGCCCAACGCCTGGCCGCCGGTCCCACGGTGGCGCTGGGCCATATGCGCCGCCTCATGCGCGCGGGCCTGGACCGCAGCCTGCGCGACCAGCTGGCCGCCGAGGCCTGCGCCTTCGATGCCTGTGCGCGCACGGCCGACCTGCCGCGCGGCATTGCGGCGTTCCACGCCAAGCAGGCGCCGCAATTCGAGGGACGTTGACCTGCGCCCGGAACTGACGCCGAGGCGGCTGCGCTGCCTGCCGCCTGCCCGGCACAATGCACTCCATCCCCCGTGTTCATCGCTTCGAGGAGCTTCACCATGACCCCACGCGACGTCTTCGTCGTCGGCACTGCGCGCACCGCCATCGGCACCTTCGGCGGCAGCCTCAAGGACGTACCCAACACCCAGCTGGCCACCACGGCCGTCAAGGCGGCCATCGAGCGCGCGGGCCTGGCGCCCGACGCCGTCGGCCACGTGGTCATGGGCAATGTGATCCCCACCGATACCAAGGACGCCTACCTCTCGCGCGTGGCCGCCATCGATGCGGGCTGCCCCATCGAGACGCCGGCCTTCAACGTCAACCGGCTGTGCGGCTCCGGCCTGCAGGCCATCGTCTCTGCCGCCCAGGCCATTGCGCTGGGCGACTGCGACGTGGCCATCGGCGGCGGCAGCGAGTCCATGAGCCGCGGCCCCTACTTCGACCAGGCCGCACGCTGGGGCGCGCGCATGGGCGACGCCAAGAGCATCGACTACATGCTGGGCATCCTGCACGACCCCTGGCAGAAGATGCACATGGGCATCACGGCCGAAAACGTGGCCGAGCGCTACCACATCAGCCGCGAAATGCAGGACGAACTGGCGGCAGCCAGCCACCAGCGCGCGGCCGCTGCCATTGCGGCAGGCCACTTCAAGGAGCAGATCGTTCCCGTGGAGATCGCCACGCGCAAGGGCGTCGTGGTCTTCGATACCGACGAGCATGTGCGCGCCAGCACCACCATCGAATTGCTGTCCACCATGAAGCCCGCGTTCCGCAAGGAAGGTGGCAGCGTGACGGCCGGCAATGCCTCGGGCATCAACGACGGCGCCGCCGCCGTGGCCCTGGCCGCAGGCGATCGCGTGGCCGCCCTGGGACTGAAGCCGCTGGCGCGCCTGGTGGGCTACGCCCATGCCGGCGTGGACCCCGCCTACATGGGCATAGGCCCCGTGCCGGCCACGCAGAAGGTGCTGGAGCGCACGGGCCTGAAGATTGCAGACATGGACGTGATCGAGGCCAACGAGGCCTTCGCGGCCCAGGCCTGCGCCGTGATTCAGCAGCTGGGCATGGACCCGGCCAAGGTCAACCCCAACGGCTCGGGCATATCGCTGGGCCACCCCGTGGGTGCCACGGGCGCCATCATCACCACCAAGGCCATCGCCGAGCTGCAGCGCACGGGCGGCCGCTATGCGCTGGTGACCATGTGCATTGGTGGCGGCCAAGGGATCTCGGCCATCTTTGAAAGAGTCTGAGCGCCGCCTGGGCGTGGCGATGTTTCACATGAAACATCGCCAACGCAGCCGCCTGCCGGCTTAGAAAGGCGCTTCTTCAGGCGCCGTATCCACGGGCGCCAGGGCCGGCCCCGTCAGCGCACCACGGCCCGAGGCCGCTGCACGCGGTGCCGCTGGTGTCGCTGTAGGAGTCTGGGCAGCGGGCGTCTGCAGCGATGCCGGCAGATCCTGGCCCAGGCCCGTGCGCCCTTCCCCGCCCAGCGCCTCGATCAGATCGGGGATGAGTTTGGACAACTCGCCCGTGGCAATCGCCACATCGGCATCGAAGCCGCCGTCGTCCTGCGACTGGCCTTCCATCACGGCATCGAGCAGCGCGATCTTGCGGATCTGCAGACCCTCGGTCAGCACGAAGCTCACGCGGTCATCCCAGGTCAGCGCCAGGCGCGTGGGCAGCTTGCCGTGCTCGATGTGCTGGCGCACCTCGTCGATGTCCAGCGGATGGCGCGCATAGCGCACGACGGCCTTGGATTCGTCGGCGGCCTTGAGCTCGCATTCACGGTCAATCGAGAAGCCGGCCGGGCTTTCCTGCGTGGTCAGCCAGTGCGCCATGGCGGCCTGGGCGCTGGTCTGCGTATCGACCAGGGCCAGCGCAAAGCCTGTGAGGCCCTCCACCAGCGAGCTGACCACCTCGTCGGCGCGCGCCTGGCTGCCGGTGTCCAGCACCAGGGTGCGGGCCTGCGGATCCAGCCAGACCCACATGGCGCCCTGCTTGGTGAAAGCCATGGGCAGCAGGTCCAGCTTGGCCTCGTCCTTGAGTTCCTTCTTTTCCTTCTTGCCGGGCTTGCGGCCTTCGGTGGCCTCGATGTGGGCAGCCTTTTCGTTGACGCGGCGGTTGAGCACGCTGGCCGGCAGCATCTTGGCCTCGGTCATGAAGCGCATCACCCACTGATTGGCCACGGACTCGGCCAGCGGGCCATGGGGCTCGCCGCGCGGCGGCACCCAGCCGGCGCTGCGCTCCTGCGTGGCGCCGCACTCGGCAAACGGGCTCTTGCCCAGGGCTTCTTCAAGCTGCTGCAAATCGCCCTGCCAGCTCTCGGCAATGCGATAGACGATCATGTTTTTGAACATAGCGAACCTTTGCTCGGACGGACTGCGGCTGCGCCGCAGCAGGGGTGTGCAACACCGGGCTGCGCCGCCTCCATCCAGAGGGAGAAAACAGAAAAAACAGCAGGGGCGCCATGCCTTGGCGCCCCGCCCGGTCATTGTGCATGCCTGGCACCGGACGGCGCTGCACAAGCTTGTCAATTCTTTACAAGCCGTGCGCAAAACCTCACTGCCCCGATACATCGGACGACCACACTTCAATCATCCGCTGCACAGGGCTCGCCAAGTGCCTTGATGGCGGCCTTCAGTCACCCTCTCCAGAAAGGATTTTGGAATGACCACCACCTTCCGCCGCACCCTCGCCAGCGCCGCCGCTGCCACCGCCTTGCTGGCATCGTTCGCCCTGCCCTCGTACGCCCAGACCGCCGCGCCGGCAGCCCCCGCCGCCGCCACGGCACCCAAGCCCGATCGCGCCATGCACAAGCACGGCGACCGCATGGAGCACATGCAGCAGCGCATCGCCAAGCTCAAGGCCGACCTCAAGCTCACGCCGGCCCAGGAAACCGCATGGAACACCTATGCGGCCACCTTCAAGCCCGGCGAGCGTCCCCAGCGCATGGAGCGCGAGGACTTCGCCAAGCTGACCACGCCCCAGCGCATCGACAAGATGCGTGAAATGCGCGCCCAGCGCGCGGCCGATGCCGATCGCCGCGGCGAAGCCACCAAGGCCTTCTACGCCCAGCTGGATGCCAGCCAGCAAAAGACCTTCGATGCCGCCACGCTGCACAAGGGCCACCCCGGCCACCACGGCATGGACCACGGCCCGCGCCATGACCACAAGAGCGGCCAGGCCCGCCCTGCCCCGGCACCCGCCCAGTAAGCAGCCACCTGGCCTGCCCGCAACCAGCGGGCAGCCGGATTGCTTGCGCCAGCCCTTGCACGGACGCCTTGTCAGGCGGCCGACAGTGCAAGGGCTTTTTTGCTGACTCCCCGATCTTCCCCGGACTGCCTAGAGTGGAACAGGCACAGCATTGTGTGCTGCCCCGGAGAAGATCATGGCCCCCAAAAACACTCAAACGACGCCATCCAGCTGCCAGAACCACGCAACGGCGCGCAAACATCCACCAGGACGTTCAGGGCGACCAGAGCGACCAGGACGAACCGGAAGTTTTGCCGCCGTGCTGCTGGCCGGTGCAGCGGCCGTCCTGCCCCTGGCGGCGCAGGCGCAGTCCACGCCGGAATCCTCCCCCTCCATGTACCTGCAATACGGCGCGGCCGAGCACAGTGCCGACAGCTGGACCGTGGGCGTCACCGTGCCCTGGCGCAACTGGCGCCATGCGCTGTGGGGCGGCCAGCTCAGCGGCTACTGGGATGTCTGGGGCGCCCGCTGGTCGGCGCCGCTGGAGGGTCGCGATCGCGGCACCTGGGTCATCGGCGTGAATCCCACCGTGCGCTGGCGTCCCAGCAACGGGCAGTCGCCCTGGTTTGCAGAAACCGGCGTGGGCCTGAGCTGGGCGCTGAACCGTCGCTACGTCACGGACGAGAAGGAATTCCCCACGCGCTACAACTTCGCCACCCATATCGGCGTGGGCTACCTGTTTGGCAGCCAGGGCCAGCATGAGCTGGTGCTGCGGCTGGAGCACCATTCCAACGCAGGCATCAAGAAACCCAACCCCGGCGAAAACTTCCTGCAGCTGCGCTACGCCCACCATTTCTGATCACGGTTGCGGATCCCGGCAAGACCACCTTCGAGGTGGTCTTTTTTTGTCCGCAGCCACCCTGTGGAAAAACCTGGGCATAAAAATCTCGTAAATCCCTGCTTATCCACAAGGAGGATGCGCCATGGAAAGTTGTGCCCAAAACGGGTGCAGCAGCGGAGCAGCATCCACCACAGGGTTTGAAGTGTCTTAAGTTGTTGATTTTTATAAGACAAATTCAGTTATCAACAATTAAGCACTTCACTTACTACTACTACTAATTAAAAAATAAGAGAGATAGGAATAACAGCCAAGGACGGTTTTTCACAGCGGCAAGACCGTTCGGGATAAAAAAAGGCAGCCGGTCCATCAGGAAAAACGGCCTGTCAACAGGTCACAGCACTGCCAGACCATGTGATCTTCCATGTCTGGCAAGCCTTCTTTTCACCTGGATAATCTGAAAAATCCTTATAGATCAACAACTTGAAGTGCAATAAAGGAAAAAATGCACCTCGCACAAAACTGTGGATAGATGAAGACCAACTCAACAGTTATCCACAGAAAAAATCGAAACGGGCAAACTATCCCCGTTCAGGAGACACCGGGAACAGGGCTTTGATCACATGTTTTTCAATCGGGCAAGACATTGTTTTTTTTGAGGAATATTGAGTTATCCACAGAGATGTCATGCCTCTACTACTACGACTATTCTTTATAAGAAGATCAAAGAACAACCGAAGGCGAAGTCACGCGGGAAGCGAAGGCCGAACGGTTTTTCAAAAAAAAACAGACGTGCCAGGTTGTCTGGAGCCTGGGCATGTCCAGACGAGGGACTGCTCCAGCGAAATTGGCGCGCCTGTGTTCAAAAAAATTCCGGATCGGTTCGCTCGCCATGGCTGTATGGACGAAGACGCACGAAGACAAGACTTCCTCGCGGCCTCGCAGGAACGCTGTGGAACGGCCGCTTTTCCACAACGGGCTGTGCACTGGACGTGGAAGACTTCAGGAAAACGCGGCCTGCCAGGCGGACGCAAGCGGATGCGCCAGAGGCAGTGTTCGGTCATTCAAAAAAATTCAACCCCTTGTTGTCAGCCTGCAAGAGGACTGCGCATCCAGATCAGGAGCAGCAGATCCAGTCCAGGCAAGGGCAATCACGAAAAGTGATGGCTGCTGGCGCACCAGGGCAAGAGGACGTGAATCAGCCCGAGCGCTTCAGCGGCCTGCAGAGGACCGTGGAGGCTTGGCAGCTGTCAGGCCCTGGGTTGCCCGCGCCAGCGCGTCCTGGGCGTTCTGCTGGCCCGTTGGCGGGGTATGGCGGGTATGGCCGGGCCGGGGAGCAGGCACGGTCTGCGAGATCCAGCGGTATCCGCGGGATCCGGGGACCGTGCTGCACGGAGATGCGGGAGCCGGGAAACACGGTTACCCACAGGCTGTGTACAAGTGGCCTGTGGGCAATCGGCAAGCTCGATAATTGAAAAAACCAGCCGTGATCAATGACTTGCGTATGCAAGGGAATGCAGTGGCGACAGGGCGCGGCCTGTTTTTCGCATGCTTTCCACAGGGTCCGGCTCAGCGTGCCGGGCGGCGCTGCAAGGCAAAGGGCGGCAGGCCCTTGAGCAGCTGCTGGCCATAGCTGGTGTTCACCAGGCGCCGGTCATAGCAATACACATGGGCCTGGTCTTCCTCGGTGCGTATGGCGCGGCCCACCCACTGGGCCAGGCGGATCGCCGTGGCCGGCACCACCAGCTCATTGAAGGGGTTGTGGCCGCTGCTGCGCAGCCACTCGGCCCGGGCCTCGCCCACGGGGTCATCGGGCGGGGCAAAGGGCAGCTTGGTGATGAACAGGGACTCGCACAGCGCGCCGGGCAGGTCCAGGCCCTCGCCGAAGGACTGCATGCCGAAGATGATGGAGGGCTCGCCCATCTCCACGGCATCGCGGTGGCGGGCCAGCAGCAGGGCGCGGGGCATGGCCGTCTGCACCAGCACCTGCGAGCGCATGGCCGTGGACAGCGCATCCACCGCCAGGCGCATCTGCTCGCGCGATGTGAACAGCACCAGGGCGCCTGCCTGCACGCGGGACAGGTCGCCCAGCAGCGCGTCCACCATCTCCTGGGTGAAGCGGGCGGCCTCCTTGGGGTCGGCCACGGTTTCGCGCGCCACCAGGGTGCCCTGGCGCGCGTAGTCGAAGGGGCTGGGCACTTCCAGCGTGGTCACGGCCGCATCGTCGTGCAGGCCTGCCTCGCGCAAAAAGAAGTCGAATTGTCCACAGCTGGTCAGGGTGGCCGACGTGAGCACGGCTCCGCGCACCTGGGACCACAGGTGGTGGCGCAGCGTGGCACCGGGCAGGATGGGGCTGGCATGGGCCTTGACCACGATGTACTCGCCATCTGTCTCCAACGTGAACCATTTGGCATTGGGAACGCGGCTACTGTCGTCATCCTGCGCTGGCTGCTGCATCAGCAGCTGGGCCGTGTCATAGACGGATTCCAGGCGGGGAGCCAGTGCGCCAACCTGTGCATAAGCTGTAGACAGCCTGCGTGCTTCCTCTGGATTGTCCTTGATGGCGGCGCGCAGTGCCTTGGAGATGGCGCGCAGCGCATCCAGAAAGCTGTTGGCATGGTGGGCGGCCTTGCCCAGAGGCTCCAGCAGGGGCTCGGGCAGCATGCCGCGCGGTGCGCGCACCCGCGCCGGCCCCCAGCTGTCCTTTTGCGACTTGAGCGTGTCGCCGTACAGCTCCATCACCAGGCGCGCCAGTTCCTGCAGCTGCTGGCGCAGCTGGCTGGCATGGCTGGGCAGGTCGGCCAGTTCCTCCACTTCGACCAAGGTATTCACGCGCAGGGCGCGGCTGGTCAGCTTGTCTATCCAGCCCAGGCGGCTCAGGTCCATCTCGCCGGCGAATTGGCCCAGCGCCGTGGCGGGCAGATGGTGGGCTTCGTCCAGCACCAGCAGGCAGTTGTCCAGCTCGGGCAGCAGCCGCGCACCCAGGGAGGACAGCAGCAGATCGTGGTTGGCCACGATGACCTGGGCGGCCACCAGGTCCTTGCGGCGCTCGTAGTAGACGCAGTTGCTGAAGGCCGGGCAGTGCTTGCCGGTGCAGGACGAGGATTCGGCCGCCACGGGGCTCCAGGCCTCGGCCTCGGGAGGGGTCTCCAGAGAGTCGCGGTCGCCGTCCCAGGCCTGGGACGCCAGCGCGTTGGCCATGCTTTTGTAGAACTGCATGCGCGCCTCCAGCTCCTGGGCCGGGCGTGCCACGCGGCTTTGGGCCTGCGCCTTTTCTTCGGCGAACAGATCGTCCAGATCCTCGTCCTGGGCCTCGCCGGTGCTGGCCAGCCGCTCCAGCTTGAGCTTGCAGACAAAGCGGCCCCGCCCCTTGGCCAGCGCGAATTTGAAGGGCTGCTCCAGCTGCTGGGCCAGCGCGGGCAGATCCTTGTTCACCAGCTGTTCCTGCAGGGCGACGGTGGCCGTGGAAATCAGCACGCGGGTGCCGCGCGCCAGCGCCATCGAAATGGCGGGAATGCTGTACGCCAGCGATTTGCCCACCCCCGTTCCGGCCTGCACCACGGCAATGGACCGGATGGGCTCCGGTGCGCCCTCATCGATTTTTCCCAGCTGGGCCTGGCTGAAGGTCTGCGCGATCTGGGCCGCCATTTTTCGCTGCCCCTCACGATTTCGGAACCCTGGGATGGCCCCGACCACGTCATCAAAGGATTTCAGGGCCTGATCAGCCCATTTTTTTTCATGCATTTCGGCGTGTTTTGACCAAATGGATCATCTTGGTCCATCTGTTTATAAAGATTCGTACAGTGATATGTATTAAATAAGATGCGAAATCTTATGAAATACAGCGCACAAAGCGCGTTTTTCGTATGCCGTACAGCCTACAAGCTGCCCGTCATATGGATCACTGAACCCGCCAATCGCATGTGTGCACAGGTGGGTATCGGTCACCGGAATGGACATCTGTCCACCGGCTGTTCCTGGATTGTTCCCATGGCCGTTGGTGGCCATGCGCGTGGCTGCATCCACAGTCTTGCCCACAGCGGTCAGGGCGTTCGGCCTGTGGTCAATCCTGTGTGCATGTTGTTGGCATGCTTGTGGATTGATTGGGTGATTGTCGCCATTCACCGTTGATTTGCAACGGATTTTTCATGGGTTCAGGTTCCCCGCGATTTCCAGAAGATGGTGGAAGTTGTCACCACTGTGGAAAACAGGGCCTGTGCAGATCTTTGGCTTTGCAGAGCGCGTTTTTCCCCGGGATATCCACAGGTCTGCGGCCGCTGCGGCCGCTGCGGCTTGGGCCTTGGTGCACCGCCAGGCGGCAGGTCCGTGGCGGCGCAGCGGATCGCGCTGGATCTCGAAAAAGCGCAGGCGATCCCTGCCAGGGATCGGCCCCGGGCGCCGGCCCAGGTACGCGAATGTCTTACCAAACGGTAATGAAGGCTTCACGCACGCAGGAAGATGCGTTTTCTAGCATCTGTTTCATCTCAGGAGACAAGGGTCGGCTCGCTGCAGTCCCTGCGCTCCAAGCATGGATTGAAGGGGCAAGAATGATCAAGACATTTGCGGGCCTGCCCAAGGCAGCCCGGTTTCCGGCGGCATCGGCATGCGCTGCCATCGCCGTGGCCTGCCTTGTGGCGGGCTGCGATGCATCCAAGGCATCGGCACAGAACGAACCTGCCGCGCAGGCGCCCGCGCCGGCCGGCGTGGTGCGGGTCAAGCCCGAGTCGCTGAAGATGCTGGACATCGCCGTGGTCGCCGATCCGCAGGGCACGCAAATGGCCTGGGCGCCCGCGCGTGTGGCCTTTGCCGAGGACCGCGTGGCCACCGTCTCGGTGCCGCTGGCCGCGCGCGTGGTGTCGGTTCGTGCCCACGTGGGTGACATCGTCAAGGCCGGCGACGAGCTGGCCACCCTGGTCAGCCCCGAGGCGCTGCGCGTGCGCTACGAGGTGGAAGCTGCCCGCAGCGCGCATGACGTGGCAACCGTGGAAGTGCGGCGCCAGCAGACCATGGTGGACAAGGGCGTGGGCGTGGAAGTGGATCTGCGTGCCGCCCAGGCCAAGCTGCGCGAGTCGGCCCAGGAGCTGGCGCGTGCCCAGGGCACGTCGGCGCTGCTGGGGCAAGGTGGCGGCGACCGGCTGGTGCTGCGTGCGCCGCGCGCCGGCGTGGTGGCCGAGCGCAAGGCCGTGGTCGGCGCCTCGGTCGAGCCCAGCGGCGAGCTGTTCCTGATCGGCGATCCAGCCGCCATGAACGTGGTGGCCGATGTCTTTGAAAGCGATCTGCCCGGCATCCGCCTGGGCAGTGCCGTGCAGGTCGATGTGCCGCAGCTGCCCAAGCCCCTGACCGGCACGGTGCGCCACCTGGGCGCCACGCTGGACAAGGAGTCGCGCCGCGCCTCCGTCATCGTGCAGCTCGATGCACAGAACCCCGTGCTGCGTTCCGGCATGCAGGCGCGCGTGGGCCTGCAGGTCTCCAACGAGCACGAGATGCTGATCCCCGTGACGGCCGTGCTCATCAAGGATGAAAGCCGCAGCATCGTCTTCGTGCAGACCGGCGAGCAGCAGTTCGAGGCCCGCACCGTGGTGCTGGGCCGGCCCTCGCGCGGCATGGTGCCCGTGGTGTCGGGCCTGAAGTCGGGTGAAAAGATCGTCGTGCGCGGTGGCCTGCTGCTCGACGGCGCAGCCAGCCAGCTGCTCTGATCGCGGCCAGGAGACTCATCAATGCTGCGTTCCCTGATAGCGTTTGTGGTGCACCGGCGGCTCGTCGCCCTGTGTGCCACCCTGATCATCGCCATCTATGGCGTGTATTCATACCTGCACACGGCCATCGAGGCCTATCCCGATGTGACCAATGTGCAGGTCGGCGTGATTGCCCAGGCGCCGGGCCTGGCCCCCGAGGAGGTGGAGCGCCAGATCACCCAGCCGCTGGAGCGCGAGCTCAACGGCACGCCGGGCCTGGTGTCGCTGCGCTCGGAGAGCTACTTCGGCCTGGCCATGATCAACCTCGTCTTCAATGACGATGCCGACAGCTTCCATGCGCGCGCCGAGGTGTCGCAGCGCCTGCCCCAGGCCAATCTGCCCGACGGCGTGACGCCCGAGATGGCGCCCGACTACACGCCGCTGGGCAAGATCTTCTACTACCGCCTGAAGAGCGACCGCCACACGCTGGCACAGCTGCGCACCGAGCAGGAATGGCGCGTGGTCCGCACCCTCAAGCAGGTGCAGGGCGTGGCCGACGTGGTCAGCATCGGCGGCTTCGTCAAGGAGTACCACGTCGAGGTGGATCCCGAGAAGCTGTATGCGCTGGGCCTGTCGCTGGAAGACGTGAGCGATGCCCTGTCCAAGTCCAACCGCAACGTGGGCGGCGGCCTGATGCGCCGCGGCGAGCAGTCGCTGATCATCCGCGGCATCGGCCTGCTGCGCACGCCGCAGGAGATCCAGGGCGTGGTCGTGGCCATGCGCGGCAGCGCGCCCGTGACCATTGGCGACGTGGCGCGCGTGGTGCAGTCGCACACGCCGCGCCAGGGCTCGGTGGGCATGGACGATGCCGACGACGTGGTCCAGGGCATCGTGCTGCTCAAGCGCGGCGAGAACCCCTCGGTGGTGCTGGACCAGATCCATGCCAAGGTGGCCGCGCTCAATGACGGCGGCCTGCCCGAGGGCATGCACATGGAGACCAACTACGACCGCTCCGACCTGGTCGGCCACACGCTGGGCACGGTGCAGCACAACCTGCTGTTCGGCGCCACGCTGATCGTGGGCGTGCTGTGGCTGTTCCTGCGCAGCCTGCGCGGCTCGCTGATCGTGGCCACGGTGATCCCGCTGTCGCTGCTGGTGGCCTTCATCGGCCTGCACCTGCTGGGCATGCCGGCCAACCTGATCTCCATGGGCGCCATCGACTTCGGCATCATGGTGGACGGCGCCGTGGTGCTGGCCGAGAACATCATCCGCAACGCCCGCCTGCGCAAGCCGCAGACGCAGGCGGACATGCGCCACATCATCATCGACTCGGCCGTGGCCGTGGCCAAGCCCACGCTGTTCGCCATGGCCATCGTGATCGCGGCGCTGATCCCCGTGTTCTCGCTGGAAAGCATCGAGGGCCGCATCTTCCGTCCGCTGGCCATGACCTACAGCTTCGCGCTGCTGGGCGCCCTGGTCTTCGCCATGGGCCTGGTGCCGGCGCTGTGCGCGCTGTTCCTCAAGCCCCAGCACGTGATGGTGGAAGAGCCCAAGATCTTCGATCGCGCGCACCACGGCTACCAGCACTGGATCGGCACCCTGCTGGGTGCCGGGCGCCGCCGCGTCATCGTCATCGTCGGCTCGCTCGCCATCCTGGTGGCGGCCGGCCTGTCGGCGGCCTGGCTGGGCACGGAATTCCTGCCCGAGCTCGATGAAGGCGATGCCTACGTGCTGGTGCAGATGCCGGCATCTATCTCGCTCGAAAAGGGCCAGGAAGTGCTGCGCGACGTGCGCCTGCGCCTGAAGACCTTCCCCGAGGTGATCACCGTCACCACCGAGCAGGGCCGGCCCGAGTCCGGCACCGACAACGAGACGCTGAACCTGGCCAAGGTGCTGGTGCGCCTGAAGGGCCACGGCGAATGGCGCAAGGGCCTGACCAAGCCCCAGCTCATCGAGCAGATGCGCGCCACGCTGAGCGAGATTCCGGGCGTGTCGTTCAACTTCGCCCAGCCCATCCGCGACAGCGTGGAGGAATCGACGTCCGGCGCGCGCGGCCAGGTGGTGCTCAAGGTCTTCGGTCCCGACATTCCGCAACTGCGCGCCATCCTGCAGCAGACCGTGGACCTGGTGAAGGACATCGACGGCGTGGTCGATCTGGGCCTGTACCGCGATGCGCCTGCACCCCAGGTCCACGTGGAGTTCGACCGCCAGTCGCTGGCGCGCCAGGGCATTGCCATGGAGACCGCGCAAAAGACGCTGGAGGCGGCGCTGGCCGGCAACATCTCCACCACGCTGTGGGAGGGCGAGTACCCCGTGCCCGTGCGCGTGCGCCTGCCCTATGTGGACCGCATGGATGAGGAGCGCATCCGCAACATCGCCATCCCCCTGCCCAACGGCGGCTCGGTGCCGCTGCATTCGGTGGGCCAGGTCGCCATCAAGATCGGCAACTCCTCCATCTTCCGCGAAGGCAATGCGCGCTACATGGCGCTCAAGTTCAACGTGGAAGGCCGCGACATCGGCTCCGTGGTCAAGGACACGCTGGCCACGTTCAAGAAGAACGTGAAGATCCCCGAGGGCTACCAGGCCGTCTGGGGCGGCGAGTGGGAGAACCAGCAGCGCGCGGCCGCACGCCTGAAGATCGTGGTGCCGCTGTCGCTGATCATCGTCTACGCCCTGCTGTTCGGCGCGCTGGGCCAGGCGCGCAGCGCCGGCATCATCTTGCTGTGCGCGCCCTTCACCATGGTGGGCGGCATCGCGGCCCTGCACTTTGCGGGCATCGAGCTGTCCATCAGCGCGGCCATCGGCTTCATCGCGCTGCTGGGACAGGTGGCGCTGGCCGGCCTGCTGGTGATCTCGGCCGTGGAGGAATTGCGACGGCAGGGCATGCCCATGATGCAGGCCCTGGTCGAGGGCGCTGCCGAGCGCATGCGCTCCATCGTGCTCGTGGCGCTGCTGGCGCTGCTGGGCCTGCTGCCCATGGCACTGTCCACGGGCGTGGGCAGCGAGACGCAAAAGCCCTTCGCCTCCGTGATCGTGGGCGGCATGGTGGTGCTGCCCCTGGTGGCCCTGGTGCTGCTGCCCGTGCTCTATGCGCTGCTGGGACCCAAGAACATGTTGACGCAGGAAGAACTCGATGAAAAAGAGTAAGCACCCCCTGAGCGGCTGCGCCGCTTCCCCCGTGTGCACGGCGCCCTCTCTCGCTTCGCGGGAGGGGGACGACGCCATCGCCGCGAGGCGGCTCTTGCTTGGCGTCTCTGATTTGGGCCGTGCCGGTTTTGCGGGTCGTTCACCTTATCGGGCCCTGTTTGTGGCTGTGGCGCTGTGCTGGGGGGCGGGTTCTGCGCTTGCGCAGCAGGCTGTACCCGCTGTACCGGGCGGGGCGGCTGTGCCGGCCATCACTGCGGTGCCTGCCTCCGAGGTGGCTCCGGCGGCGGCGCCGCAGCAGCCGGTGGGGATGCAGGAGTATCTGCAGATGGTGGTGCGCAACCAGCCCCAGCTGGCGGCGCAGCGGCTGCAGATCGGGATTGCGCAGGCGGACAGCCGCACGGCGGCGGCGTTTCCCAATCCCACGGCGTCGTACAGCAGCAAGCCGGGCGAGAAGCAGTGGGGCATCGAGCAGCCGCTGCCCATCTTCGGCCAGCGGCGTTTGCGCATGGAGAACGCGCGCAAGGGCGAGACGGCGGCGCGTGCCAATGTCGAGGTGGCCGTGGCCACCACGCTCAATGATGCAGCCACGGCCTTCATCGACCTGCTGATGACGCAGCAGCGCCTGAAGGTCTGGGAAGAGGCGCAGGAGTCGCTGAACGGCGCAGGCAATATCGTGCGCGGCCAGATCGAGGCCGGCGCGCGCAGCCGCTATGACGGCGCCCGCCTGAGCCTGCAGCAGGCCCAGATGGCCATGCAGGTCAGCCAGGCCCAGTCGGACTGGCAGGACGCCGCCTCGCATGCCGCCGCCCTGGCCGCCCTGCCCCAATGGGCGCCGCGCGCCACGGGCAGCCTGCAGGCCGTGCCCGTGGGCCAGCTGCTGCACGAGCAGGAGCTTTGGGAAGCTGCGCGCCAGCGCCTGCCGGCCCTGGTCGCTGCCCAGGCCGAGCTGGACCAGCTGCGCCACAAGGTCGAGCTGGAGCGCCGCGAGGCCCTGCCCACGCCCAGCGTGAGCGTGGCGCGCGTGCGCAACCGCCTTGACGGCAACTACAACCAGATCGGCGTGTCGGTGGAGCTGCCGCTGTTCGATCGCCGCGAAGGCCCTATCGCGCGTGCCCAGGTGGAGGCCGAACAGGCCCAGCTGCGCTACGACGCCGCGTTGATCGAGGCGCGTACCGAGCTGCAGCGCGCCATCAAGCAACTGAAGCTGCGCCGCGATGCCGTGCGCGCCTACGAAAAGCAGGGCCTGGCCCAGATCGCGCCGCTCAACCAGATGGCCCAGGATGCCTACAAGCTGGGCCAGGGCTCCATCCTGGAGCTGATCGATTCGCTGGGATCGATCAACGAGCACCGCCTGGAGCACCTGGACCTGGTCAAGGAAATGATGCTGGCCGAGTGGCAGGTGCGCGTGGCCAGCGGCGATCTGCCGATGTGGGCAGCGCCCTGAGGCGCTTGACGCCCTTCCCCTCCCGCTGTGCGGGAGGGGCGGTCGGACCCTGGGTGGCACCCCGCGGTGTGCCTGGTCCGGATCACGCCAGTTTCATGCGGTGCGATGCCGCGCAGCGCAGCCCAAGGCTGAAAAGAGGTGGTAAACATGCCGGCACCCCCACCGATATCGGCGGAGTCTGGCGCGCCGTATAGTGTCTGCCTCAGTTTCGAGTCAGGCCCTGCCGCCCGCATGTACCGCTATCTCATCATCGAAGACGACGCGCTGAACGCGCGCTACATCGCCGAAGGCCTGCGCCAGCAGGGCGCGCAGGTGGCGGTGTGCAGCGATGGTGTGCAGGGCATCGCCATGGCCGTGGGCGAGAGCTGGGATGTGATCATCCTCGACCGCATGCTGCCCAACGGCTTCGACGGCCTGCAGATCCTGCAGACGCTGCGCTCCATGGGCAAGCAGACCCCGGTGCTGGTGCTCAGCGCCCTGTCGGCCACGGACGAGCGCGTGCGCGGCCTCAAGGCCGGCTGCGACGACTACCTGACCAAGCCCTTTGCCTTCTCCGAACTCTCGGCGCGCCTGGAGGCCCTGGTGCGCCGCGCCCAGATCCCGGCCCCTGCGCGCGAGATGCGCCTGGCCGACCTGCGGCTGAACCTGCTCACGCGCAGCGCCGAGCGCGCGGGCCAGCCGCTGGCCCTGCAGCCGCGCGAGTTCCGCCTGCTGGCCTTTTTGATGCAGCACGCGCACCAGATCGTCACGCGAACCATGCTGCTGGAGTCGGTGTGGGACTACCGGTTCGACCCGCAGACCAATGTCATCGACGTGCACATCAGCCGCCTGCGCGGCAAGGTGGACAAGGGCTTCGAGCCTGCGCTGATCCACACCGTGCGCGGCGTGGGCTACAGCCTGTCGGACCGGCCGCAGGACCTGCCGCAGGTGGCCTGATCCCATGTCGCTGGCCAAGCCCTGGAGCTCCACGGCCTTCCGGCTGGCGCTGACCTACGGCGTGCTGCTGGTGCTGACCATGTCCATCGTGCTGTCGGTGTTCTACGTGCAGACCGTGGGCGTGCTGCGCATGCGCATGGACCGGCAGGCCGAGAACCACATGCGCCGCCTGGTCGAGCACCGCGAAAAGTACGGCGAGCCCGCGCTGGAGGCCGAGATCCAGCAGACCCTGCTGGACGGCGTCAACACCGATACCGAAATCCTCATCCTCATGGATGGCGACGGCAATCCCATCATCGGCAACGCCGACGTGGTGCCCGCACGCCGCCTGACGGAGATGGGCGTGCGCGATCTCAAGGTGCGGCGCAACGGCCGCATCATCGCGGGCCGCGTGGCCGTGGCCCAGCTGTCCGACGGCAAGCTGCTGGCCGTGGGCAGCGACATGCAGGTGCAAAGCGATGTGGAGGAGCTGTTCGGCCGCGCCAGCCTGCTGGCCGGCCTGGTGGCCCTGGGCATGGCCGTGCTGGGCGCCGGGGCCTTCCGGCGCGTGGTGGAAGAGCGTGCCGCCGACATCCGCAGCACCATGGCGCGCGTGGCCACGGGCGACCTGCGCCAGCGCATTCCGGTCACGCGCCGCGACGATGAGTTCACGCTGCTCAACCGCGACATCAACACCATGCTGGACCGGCTGGAACTGCTGATGGACGGCATACGCCATGTCTCCAACACCATCGCCCACAACCTGCGCACGCCGCTGACGCGCATCCTGCTGCGCCTGCGCAATGCCCAGCAGGCCACGCCCGAGGAAAAGAACGAGACGCTGGCGCTGGTGGCCCAGGAAGTGGCCGAGCTGGGTGTGGTCTTCGACAAGCTGCTGCAGATCGCCGAAGTGGAAAGCGGCGCCAGCCGCAAGAACTTCGCGCCCGTGGACCTGCGTGCCCTGCTGGTCGACGTGGTGGAGTTCTACGAACCGCTGGTCGAGGACGCAGGCGGCGTGCTGCGCCTGGAGGTCGAGGGCACGCCCATGGCGCTGGGTGACGGCGACCTGCTGGCCAGCGCCGTGGCCAACCTCGTGGACAACGCCATCAAGTACGGATCACTGCCCGACAGCGACCACGGCGCCGACATGCTGCTGCGCGCGGGCGTGGCCCACGAGCACGGCATGGACGGCGGCGCCTGGGGCGTGGAAATCATCGTGCAGGACCGCGGCCCCGGCGTTGACGCGCAGACGCGCGAGAAGATGAGCACCCGCTTTTACCGCGCCGAATCGGACCGCGAAGGCTATGGCCTGGGCCTGGCCAGCGTGCTGGCCATCGTGCAGCTGCACGGCGGCAAGCTGGGCTTCGAGAACATGCATCCGGGGCTGCAGGCGCGCATCTGGCTGCCGGGCTTGCCTGGCAACTCCCCCTGAGCGGCTTACGCCGCTTCCCCATGTCTACCCGCTTCGCGGGGGAGGGGGACGACACCCTCGGTGCGGGACGGCCCTTCCTCGGCGTCCCTGGCCTGGGTTGTGCCAGTTTCAAGCGCTTTTGGCTATTGCTGGAACTTGCAGGAGTTGAAAGTCTTGAGCAACAGCTGCTGTCAGCGGTCCTTGTGACCGTAGGCGCAAAAGCCGGGCTTGGGCCCCTTCTTGGGGTGCAGGCGACAGGTTTCAGGCCGCTTGTCGTATACCGTGCAGCGCCGCGACTTGGCATCCAGGAAATTGCAGTCCCCGCTGGCGCGCCGCGCCATGGTGAAGATGTTGTGCTTGGGGTTGTAGTGGTCGATCAGCCGCATCTTCATCAGCCGTTTGGCGATGAGCTTGGGCTCCACGTTGTCCACCTCGAACGGATCCACCAGCTCCAGCCGCACCAGATCGGGCAGGAGCACCTCCAGCGGCATGGTGCAGCAGTTGGCCGCACAGCTGTCGCACATGCCGGGCTTGTATTTGCTCCAGGAGTCGAGGCGGTCGACGTCGACGATGCTGATGGGGGATCTCATGGGGTGCGCATTGTGCACCGTTGCGGCATCTGGGAGTTGTGCAGGGCCTTAGGTTGCCGGTAAATCCTGGGGCATCGAGAAGCCCAGCCAGTTTTCAACGGCCTGCAACACCGCCGCACGCGGCAGGAATTCCTGTTCCAGGCGGCCTTTCTCCAGCGTGCGCAGGTGCTGGTCCAGCGCGGCTTCGTCGGGCCTCAGTGCGTCGGGTGGCGGGGTTTCGGCATGCACGGGCTCAGCGACTGCAAGCCTTGAGTGGGTGTGGAAACTGGCCGGATCCATCAACAGCGGGTGCAGATGGGGCAGGTGCCGGCGCGCGCTGGCCAGCATGGCCAGGCCCCAGGTGTCCATGTCACCCCAGTAGGCGACGTTGCAGCCCAGCAGCCATGGGGCGTCAAGCCACCCCAGGTTCAGGCCCGCGCCCAGGATGGCGATGGTGTCCGGTATCGGCTTGGGCAGTTGGTGCAGACATCGGTCGTTTTCAATCAGCAAAATGCGTTTTGCTGGCAAGGCCGTGTCATGCAACTCACTGGCTGTGATGCGCATTCGCTTGAATGGCAGCAATCCTTCTGCCAAAGGTGCGACCAGCAGCCAGTGCTCTCCTTCCTGGCTGGCTCCGAGGAAGGAGGCCAGGCCTTGGCGACTGGCTTCGCCCTCAAAGCGTACGTCGAGCAATGCTTTGAGCAGGCTTTCGTGATGTTCGAAGAACTTGCTGTCGTTTCCTGCAATAGCCAAGGCGCGCAGCGGCATTCCCTGCGCGCACCCAGGCTCCAGTTGTGTGGCCATTTGCACGGCTTTCACCACCTGCTCGGCAGGAAGATGCCGCCACAAAGCCAGGCGGCGCACCAGCAGTCGATGGAACATGGGATCCACTTCCGTCAGCACACTGGCCAGCGCTCGGTAGTCTGCGTGAATATCCGTGTGACCCGAGGCTCGCAGGGTGGTGATGGACGTCATCCAGTCGGACGGGCGCTGCAGGATCCAACGCGCGGGAATGTCGATAGGCGATGCGCCACTGCGGTACTGCCGACTGCGCCATTCAACCAGGCCCGGTCCGTGCTCGTGGATGCGCCTCCATTGCTGCAGGTGTTCGCGCAACTGCGCGCCGTCGTGCTGGAAGCTGTGCGCATCTGGCGCACCGATGGCCAGTTGCAAAGGCCATGCGCAGGGGCCGCCTAGCAGGCGCTGTTCACGCCAATTGGCAGACTGCCATTGGTTTGCCAGCAGATTTGCCAGCTGCTGCGGGGATTTCATGGCGCATGCTGCGCACCGGCGCGCAGGTGGGCCCTGTCATGCAGCTCTTGCCAACTGAGCGAAGCCAGCGTGGCTTGTTGGCCTCGGCGGTGCACCACGACCGCTGAGCGGGTGTGATTGCGCAGCAGACGCAGTTCCTTGTTGGGCGTGACGAACAGCGCATGCAGCCCGAATTCGCGCAGCGCCTGAATGATGCGTGCTGCCACCGCCTGCGAGCTTTTGGAGAACGCCTCGTCCAGCACGATGGTGCCGAATACCGGGCGATTGCGTCCCGAGGGACACAGCGCGTAGCTCAGTGAGGCGGTGAGCACATAGCTGGCGATGATTTCCTTTTCCCCTCCGCTGCCGCCTTGCGAGCCGGTGCGCCGCTCCAGCACCTGCCCGTTCGCTCTGTCCAGCACCTGTACGGCGAATTGCAGCCGATAGCGTGCATCCAGCAAGGCCTGCGCGGCCTTGGTGCGGCGATTGGCTGCGTGTTCGCGCAGCAGCTCCACCATGTTGCGCAGCGCCTGGTAGTGGCTGCGGCCTTCGTCATCGCGCAGCCGCTCCGAACGCAGCTCGGCCAACGCCTTGTGCAGGTTCTGCAGGCTTTGGTGCAGTACGGGCTGGGGATCGAGTTGCAGGTAGCGGCCGGGTTGGAAATCGACCCGCGCCAGCGTGCGGTTGAGCTCGCCTATGCGTTCGGTGATTTCGGTGACCTGTGTTTCTATGTTGCTGAGCAATGCGTTGACACCTTGCTCGGACGTGGTGTTGAGATAGTCCTGGAAGCGCTGGCGCTTCTCGGGCAGGGCCTCCTCCTCCAGCACGCCAAGCCGTTCCAGGTAGTGGGAAAGAGCTTCGATGTCCTGAGTTTGCTCGGCCAGTGCGCCGCTGTCTTCCCTTTGGGCCTTGCTCATCTGGCGAATGATGTCCTTGTGCAGTTCGGCCAACCTGGTGCGTTGCGTTTGTGACAGCCCATGAACTTCGTTCAGAGTGTGCCGCTCCTGGCCGGCAAGGCGGTCACAGTCGAACGCGGGCATGCCTCCGGGCAGCAAGTTTTCCAGACGGTGGCCCAGTTCGTACACGCCAGCGTCCGGGTCCAGCCGCGCCTTGTACTCTGCCAGCCGCTTTTCGGTGCTGATGTGCCGCTCTTCGAGTCCGGCGTGCTTGAGCCTGGATTGCAGCAGCACCTTGTCCGCATCCTGTCGGTGCTTTTGTGCGTCTGCCCAGCGCTTCTTGGCCTGGGCCGTATCTGACTGAGGATCCAGCAAGGCCTGCAGATGCGACTGCAGTCCTTGCAGCCTGGTCTCGATTGCGGCCGCATCCAGATCTTCAAAACGCAATTCTAGAAGCCTGTGCCACAGGCCCTGCAAGCTGGAGCATTCGGAATGAGTTGCCACTGCCGCCTGCTTTTGTTGATCCAGGGCTTGCCACTGCGCGGACTGCTCGTGCACTTGCCGTTCCAGCTGGGCCAGCCGGTCGCGGTTGTCGAAGCCGGTCATCCAGTCCTGGTCGATGCGCTTGTGGTCCTGCTTGTCGAAATGCAGTGCCTTGCCGGACATCAGTCCCTGCTGTGTCATCGCATGCGGTGTGCGCCGCAGCGCCTCGCTGTTTTCCACGCAGTGCCGGTCAAGATCCGCCAATAACCTGCGCAACGCACTTTGGTATGCGTGCGGCTTGAGGTTGAGCAGGCGGCAAAAGCCATCATCCCAGAATCGAACGGGCTCCTGAGGGTCGCGCACCTCCAGCAGCCGCACGTGCAGGCGGTTGTGGCGCTGGTTCACCCAGTCCAGAGCGGCTTGCATGTCCTGCGGCGGCACCATGATGCGCAACCGCTGGCTGCCGATGGCGCGTTCGATGGCACCGCGCCAAGCCTGCTGGTTCTTCTGGACTTCGATCAGCTCGGCGACGAAGGGCAGGTCCTCGGGCGCACGTTGCAACTGCTGTGCCAGTGCAGCGCGAAACTGCTGGAATTCCGTGGGCAGGTTGGAGCCTGGGCGCAGCCGTACCGCATGGAGTTCGGTCTGCAGCTGCTGAAGCATGCCGTGGGCATTGCGCTCACTGGTGACTGCGTCCTCGGCTGCCGCTAGAAGTTCAGCCTGCCGAGCCTCCAGCTGTTGCAGTGCAGGTTGCGCCTGTTGCTGGTGCTGTGCCAGCAGGGACGCGTTGAGAGAGGCTGTGCTGGCGTCCAGACCCAGATTGCGCGCCAGCTTGCGGTAGCTGGCCAAATGGGCCTGCTTTTGCCCCAGCACCGCTTCTTGCGTGGCGATGCTTTGCTCCAGCAGCTTGATGTCGCCGCCTCCGGAGCGCAGGTAGATTTCCAGCAAGCTCTGCTCATGGGCGCTGGCTTTGTCCAGTGCCGAACTATCGGTGTCTATCTGCTGCTGTTGCCGTTCCAACTGCTCCTGTAGCTGTGCGGCGCGATCGCCCCAAAGTTGCACGCCCTGCGTGGCAAACCATTGCGGCAGCGCCGCCTCGAGTGTGCGCAGTTCCTGCATGTGCAGTTGCTGATCCTGCTCCTGCCTTGCCAGCTCGCGCAGCGGCAACAAAGAAAGGTATTGCCGGTTGGCCAACTCCAGATCCGCATGGATGGAAGCCAGTTGATCAAAGCTGTCGGCAACGGCCAACGCCTCGTCGAACGCCGACTGGTCGTCGAGTACCAGCTCCCGGAAAATTTCATCGATGCTGTTGAGCTGCTTGAGGCCGGCAGCACGGTTGAGCAGCGTGAAGGCATTGGGGCCCACTTCGAAGAAACTTTGCAGACGTGCCAGATACGGGGATTTGCTGGTGAAGATCTGCAGGCCTTCGCAGCCTTTCTCCAGCCTGCCGAGAGCGCGTGCACCACCGCTGTGGTGTTCTTCCAGCCAAAGATCCAGGCTGTGCTGCGGGCCCTGCGCAAAGAACCATCGCCTTGTCATATCGCTGGCTGACGAGCTGCTGCCGTCGAACCAGAACAAGGCGCCGATAAGCACCGATTCGCCATCTGTCCGTACCAGCCGGGCGGCGATGCCGGTCACGCTGCGTCCGCTGCGTGCCAAGTGATCGTTGCCGTCTCCGGAGTGCCCTGGGCCACTGGCGCCGCGCACGTAGGAAACCAGATCCCGGTCGCTTTCATGACCTCCGGTGGAAGCCAGGTTGTAGCGAGGGTTCGCGCACAGCAAGGTCATCAATGCGTCGATCAGCGTGGTCTTGCCGCTGCCTGTGGGGCCGATGATGGCTGTATTGGCGATGTCTATGCCGGCCTGATGGCGACCCCCAAAGGCGCCCCAGTTGTACAGGTCCAGCTCATGCAGGGTGTAGCTGGAAGCTGGTGCCAGGGTTGTCATGTTCATTCCTCCTGGTCGGTTTCAGCGTTTGCAGCGCTTGCATTCGCCAGTTCCCGCAAGCGCTGCAAGAGCGCTTGCAGGTTCTGCGGATTGGCAAGGTGCACGATCATCGGCCGGATGGTCAGCTTGTCCTGCGCATCGATTTCCGACACCACGCCATGCGCCCGCAGGTTCTCCAGCAGGTTGACCAGGCGCTTGCGTTCCTGCATGTCACTGCCGGTGTTGCCCAGGTAGATTTCGAGCTGGGGCAACAATTGCTCCAGACCGATCTGCACCCGCACCCCGATGCCACCTTCCTGCTCGCGCTGCAGGAACTCCCGCCGAAGTATGGCCAGCAGCAGCGATTGATCCAGTGTCAGCCTCTGGCGCCGCACCAGCGGGTGCGACCAGTCATCTTCCTCGGCGTCGTCGGGCTGGTAGCCGGCCGGAATGACCACGAAGGCCAGGCCGCGCA
Organism: Delftia sp. GW456-R20; assembly: GCF_001622915.1. Taxonomy (NCBI): domain Bacteria; kingdom Pseudomonadati; phylum Pseudomonadota; class Betaproteobacteria; order Burkholderiales; family Comamonadaceae; genus Delftia; species Delftia sp. GW456-R20. Next base: position 4,138,394 of record NZ_LWCN01000004.1, read on the forward strand.
CATCATCGACTCGCACCTGCAGATCCAGCGGCTCCAAAAGTGCATTGACGCGCGTCATGTCGCTGGTGATCTGGCGAAACAGGTGAGGCTTGCTGCCTTGCTCCAGCAGCCCGGCCTTGAGCAATTCCTGCATGGCGCGGCGCAGTGCAGGTGGCGTCGCGTGCGTATCGCTTTCCGGCTCGACTGCTGGCGCATTGGCGTCGGTTGACAGGGCTGACGCTTCCGCCGTTGGGGCGCTGGCCCATTGGTCGAAGATGTCGTTGGCAAGGTTGTCGTGAGGCATTACAGCTCCCAATCAATTTGCTGGAGCAGGTCGGCATCCAGTGCTACGCGCGGGGCGCTGAACTGCCACGGCTGGCCTTGGTCTTCGGTGGTGATGTATTCGGTGGCATCGTCCAGCTGAATACCAGCCTCGCGCGCCATGGCCAGCCAAAGTGTGAGGGTCTCCAGATCGTGCTCGCCCGGTGGCAGCGCCCGGGCCAGGTCTGACAGGGTCAGCGGCTCTCCCCTATGCACCAGCACTTGCAGGGTCCGCTGCACAAGGGCCTGGCGGTCCAGTCCCTCGAAAGCCTGCCAGAACTCGTCTTCGATCTGATCCAAGTCGGCGTATTGCGTGGTCAACAGCAGCTCGGAATTTTCGTCGCCTTCCAGTGATTTGACGCGCAGCCGCTCGATCAGGGGAAGACCACCCAGTGCCAGGCCCAGTGGCGGCAGCGGTGCGGGCAGACGCCGCATGGCCTGGCGCCGCCAGTCGATCTGCAAGGCCTGCTGCAGCACATCGTTGAGCAACTGGCCCACGCGCTGGTTCTCTGCCGCCTGGCCGGTTTTGAGGAACTGGCTGACCTCGCGCTCGCTGCGTGCGCGCACTGCCTGAACGACCTTGGCCTCCTTGAGCAATTGCTGCACCAGAAGGCGCAGCGCACTGTGCTGCAAATCATCCAGCGCCTGCGGGGCGGCGCCGTGCTCCAGGATCCGCAGAATGCGGGTGCGCATCTCGGCCAGTTCACTGCGGTTGGCCAGTTGCTGGTGAAAGCTGTCGAAAACCCGGCCTTCCTGCGTATTCAGCAGACTGGCATGGCCATCCAGCAATTGGTCCATCACGGCGCCGCGATGGTATTGCGCGCTGATGATGGCCTGGCGCAGCGTGCGATCGGCCTCGCGCCAGGAATCCTCGACCCGGCGGAAATCTGCCTGCAGGCTGGTAGCCAGCGCATAGATTTCGCGGATGCCTTCTATGGCCTGCTCATCGGTCAAACGGTGGACCCGGCCCGCTTGCACATCCTGCAGTTGCTGTTGCAGATCATCAATGCGGCGCTGCAGGTGCTCGGCGCGGCTTTGCGGATTGGGGTCCAGCGCCGACGCAAGGTTGTCGATTTCCCGCTGCACCACCGCCAGGCGCGAAGCGGTGGAAGTCATCATGCGGCGATCGAGCTGCGCCACGAATCGCAGTGCGGCCTTGAGGGCATCGGTTTCAAAGATCCGGCCTTCCCGTTCCACCACCAGAGAGCGGCGGATCCATTCGCGCAGTTCGCGCCGCGACTGCGCGCCGATGTCGGCGGTGTCGATCTCGAAATCTGGCTGATTGGCATGGGCTGCCAGCATGTCTGCCAGCGCCTGCACCGCTTGATCGAAAGGCACGCCGTCGCGCTGGTGCTCGAACAGAGCATCCAGGCAACTGAGCATCAGTGGCGCGCGCCGCGAAGCCAGCAACAGCCAGGCTGGATGCTGCTGGCGTGCATGGATGTATTTCTGTGTGCGCTGCTGATTGAGGCTGGCCATGTATTCAACGATGGAATGCGGTACGGCCCCGTTTCCTTGTGAGGACTTCCTGCACCAATGGGGCAACCGATGCGGATTGACACCATAAATGATAGGACGCGCATTTCCGCAGGATCGCTGAAAAACCAGACAAGGGTCAATCGTTGAATGGCAAAGGCACTGCCGCTGGTACTTGCGGCAGCTGCGGCCGTTTCCTCAACAGGTATTTCTGAAACCCATCCGACACCCGCTCATCGCGCTGGTTCAGCACCTCGGTGGCCAGGGTCAGCACGCCCGTGGTGTTGCCGGGCTTGAGCTCGGACACCGTCAGCGTGCAGTACAGCGTGTCGCCCACATAGACGGGGGCCAGGAAGCGGCTGCCCTGCTCCAGAAAGCCCTTGAGCGATTCCTCGACCATGTGCGGGAACAGGCCGGCGCCTGCCGCTGTCTGTATGGCCACCTGGTAGCCGTGGGCCAGCATATGGGGCATGCCGCGCGCACGGCAGTACTCCACGTCGTAGTGCACGGGATGGTTGTCGCCGCTGGCCAGCTGGAAGGCGGCGAACAGGGCATCGGTCATGGTGCGCGAGGGCAGGGCGAAGACCTCGCCCAGCGCGAAGTCTTCAAAGTAGCGCTGGGCGCACAGGGATGGGTGGCGTGGCATGGCGACTCTCCTCAGTTTGCGCTCATGTGGGCGGCCCGGGCGACCTTGCCCCATTTGTCCAGCTCCTGCTTGAGGAAGGCGGCCAGCGCCTGGGGGCGCGGCTGCTTTTCCAGCACCAGGCCCATGTCGTAGGCCTTTTTCTGCAGCCCGGCATCGTCCACCGTGGCCTGCAGGCTGGACTGCAGGCGGGCAATCAGCGCTGGCGGCGTGCCTGCGGGGGCGAACACGGCGTTCCAGGTATAGGCCTCGTAGCCGGGCACCTGCTCGGCAATGGCAGGCGTGTCGGGCGTCTGCGGCAGGCGCTGGGCCATGGTGGTGGCCAGCAGGCGCACCGTGCCCGCCTTGACCTGGGCCAGGCCCGTGGGCGCGCTGTCCAGCATGAAGGCCAGGTGCCCGCCGATGAGGTCCTGTATGGCCGGCGCGCTGCCCCGGTAGGGCACATGCTGGGCCCGGGTGCCCGCCATCAGGTTCAGCAGCTCCGCACCCAGATGCGGAGCGCTGCCCACGCCCGCCGAGGCATAGTTGACCTGGCCGGGCCGCGCCCGCAGATAGGCCAGGAAATCCGGCAGGCTCTGCACGGGCAGCCGCTTGTCCACCACCAGCACCAGCGGCGCCCTGGCGAGTAGTCCCACAGGCGCGAAGTCTTCCTCCGTGCGGTAGCCCAGCTTGTCGTGGATGTAGGGATTGACGGCATGCGCCACCGTGGTCAGCAGCAGGGTGTAGCCGTCAGGGGCTGCCTTGGCCACCGCCTCCGTGCCCACCAGGGTGCCGGCACCCGTGCGGTTCTCGATCACCACGGGCGTGCCCAGCTTCTGGCTCCAGACATCGGCCATGGCGCGGCCAAAGGTGTCGGTGGGGCCGCCTGCCGCGTAGGGAATCACCAGCTTGATGGGGCGCGCCGGATAGTCCTGCGCTGCGACCGCGCCGGCGGCCAGAAGCAGGGCAGTGAGAAGGGTTTGGCGTCTTGCCGTCTTGAAGTCCATAATTTTCTCCGTTGTCTCCTGGCGCCGACTATAGAAATGGGCTGCCAATGCAGCCAGTCGAATCATTGATAGGGCGGTTAGAAACCGTCTAACACCAAGGAAATGCTCCCGGCGGGCATGCAACGGATGCGATATGAATTGACGGATCTCAGGGTTTTCCTTGCCATTGCCCAGGCCAAAAGCCTCAGCGCAGGCGCGGCTGAAATGCATTTGACGGCGCCATCTGCCAGCTACCGGCTCAAGAATCTGGAGCAGGCCATGGGTGCATCGCTGTTTGAAAGAACGTCCAAAGGCATGGTGCTCACTCCGGCCGGCATGACGGTCAAGAAATACGCCGATTCCATTTTCGGCAGCGTGGACCGCTTGCACGGAGAAATGCAAAGACACATCAACGGAATATCGGGACATATCCGCGTCTTTGCCAACAGCAGCACGCTGACGGGAATCGCGCCCGTGCTCAGCCGCTATCTGGCCCATTATCCGAACGTCAATGTGGACCTGGAGGAGCGCCTGAGCGAAGACACGGTGCGCGCCGTGCTCGACGGCAGTGCCGATGTGGGCCTGGTGGCCGGCCAGATCGATCTGCATGGCCTGCATGCCATCACCTATGGCCACGATGAACTGGTGTTTGTGGTGCCCGCTGGCCACCCCTTGGCCGCCAGCAGCAGGGTGCCGCTGGAAACCGCGCTGACCTACGACCTGGTCTCGATCGGCCGCAAGACCAGCAACTTCCTCTACCTCCAAGGCATGGCCTCCAGGCTGGGTATGAATCCCAGGGTACGTGTGCACGCACCAACATTTGAGGCCGTGCTGCAGTGCGTGCAGGAAGGCGTGGGCATTGCGCTGGTGCCACGCTCCATTGCCCGTCCGGCGCTGGAGGCGCGCCAGCTGGCTGCCGTGGGTCTGGACGAGGCCTGGGCGCAGCGCGAGCAGAAGGTGGTCACGCGCGAGCCCGAAACCCTGCCCGCCTATGCCCGCGATTTCGTGGCCTATGTGGCGACCCAGCCTTTGCCTGAGGAAGGCACCGTGCAGGAATCCCTGCCTTAGAAGATTTGAAATTCCGCTTAGAAAATGCCGACTGGCTGGGTGATGGTCGCACTTCTAGAATGCGGCGAATCGAATATTCGCCTCGTTCAAGAAAATGCAGACACGCCCATTGGATGGTTTGACGGTATTGGCCATGGAACACGCCGTGGCAGGGCCTTTTGCCAGCCGGCAGCTGGCGGACCTGGGGGCCAGGGTCATCAAGCTGGAGCGATTGCCCGATGGGGATTTTGCACGGGGCTATGACGACAAGGTCCATGGTGAATCATCCTTTTTTGTCTGGGCCAATCGGGGAAAGCAAAGCCTGGCCGCAGATATCAAGACCGCCGAAGGGCAGCATATCGTCGGGAAAATACTGGAAAACGCCGATATCCTGATCCAGAACCTGGCCCCGGGTGCCATGCAGAGAATGGGCATGGATTTCGACAGCCTGCATGAGAAATATCCGCGTCTCATCGTCTGCGATATATCGGGCTATGGCGAGGGCGGCCCGCTCAGCGACAAAAAGGCCTATGACCTGCTGATCCAGGCGGCAGCCGGCCTGATCTCGGTCACGGGCACGCCTGATCAGCCCGCACGCGTGGGCATTTCCATCGCCGACATCGCGGCCGGCATGTATGCCTACTCGGGCATTTTGTCCGCCCTGCTGCAGCGCGCACGCACCGGCCGGGGCCTGCGCGTGGAGGTTTCCATGCTGGAGGCGCTGGCCGAATGGATGTCCTACCCGCTGAACTTCGCCCACTACGGCGGTACGGCGCCTGCGCGCAGCGGGCTGACCCATCCTTCCATCGCGCCCTATGGCCAGTACACGGCCGGTGATGGCCAGAGCCTGATCTTCGGCCTGCAGAACGACCGCGAATGGCACAGCTTCTGCACCCATGTGCTGCAGCAGCCCGCGCTGGCGCAGGACGCGCGCTTTGCCACCAACCTGCAGCGCGTGACGCACCGCAAGGAACTCGATGCGGTGATCGCATCGGTGCTGGCCCACCTGAGCCGCGAACAGGCCATGCAGCGCCTGGATGCAGGCGGCATCGCCAACGCGCCGCTCAACGACATGCACGCGGTCTGGAACCATCCGCAATTGCAGGCGCGTGAACGCTGGCGCGAGGTGGCCACGCCCACCGGCAGCATCCAGGCCCTGCTGCCCCCGGCCACGCTATCGGATGCCGAAGCCGCCATGGGCGCCGTGCCCGCGCTGGGCGAGCATACGCAGGCGCTGTGGGAGGAGTTTGGCGGGCAGGCTCGAGGCCGGCAAGAGTGATGCCCGATGGGTCCAGGCGGGCGATGGTGGTTGAACTCCGGCACCCATTCCAGAGTGGCGAACTCGACCGCTTCCTTGGTTGTCATCGGCTCTCTTGAGAGGGACGAAAACGGTCGCGCTCAGGCCGCGAGCGCTGCGCGCAAGCGCTCGATGCTTCGCCGCCGCTCGGCGCGTGCTTCGAGCGCCTGCGCCATATCGACTTCGACAAAGCGTGCCTTGTGGTTTGGCTGCATCTGGGCGATGAGATCCATGTCGGCGCTGATGACGGTGCCCACCATCGCGTAGCCGCCGCCCGAGACCGCATCACGGTGCAGGATGATCGGTTCGCGTCCGCCCGGCACCTGGATGGAACCGTATGGGTAGCCCGCATCGACGATGTTCGACGGGTCGTCGCCCGCGCCGAATGGCGGCGTGCGCTCGTGGAACTTCAGCGGCGTGCCGTTCTTGTAGCGGTAGCCGATGCGGTCGGCCTCTGAACCGACGGTCCAGGTGTCGGCAAAGAAGCTTTGCACCGACACCTCCTGCAGTCGGTGGAAGTAGATGCCCGGCAGCACACGCAGGACCACTTCCTTGTCGAGCACCGGCAGCAACGCGGCCTGCACCGTGCGACCCGCGCGGGCGGTGGCGGACGGTACTCCCACGGGCAGTCTGTCGCCGGCCAGCAGCTTGCGTCCGTTGAAGCCGCCGAATGCGCCAAGGCCGTAGGTCGAGCGGCTGCCCAGCACCACCGGCACGTCGATGCCGCCGGCCACGGCGATGCACATGCGCGCGCCGAGCTTCATGAAGTCGAAGCCGAGCCTGTCGCCGGCCTGCACCGCGAATGCGGTATTGCGTGGCACCTCATTGCCGTTGAGCTTGATCTTCGCGTCGGCGCCGGTCACGGCCACCAGCGCGGGCGCGTCGAACTGCAGCTCGGGCCCGAGCAGCGTGCTTTCGATGACGGCCGCACCTTCGTCGTTGCCGACCAGCAGGTTTGCGAGCACCAGGCTTTGCTGGTCGAGCGCACCCGACAGCGGAATGCCCAGGTGGTAGTAGCCGGGGCGGCCGGCGTCCTGCACGCTGGTCGCGAGGCCGGGCTTGAGCACTTCAATCGCCATGGAGCACTTTCAGGAGCTGTTGGTTGTAGCCGCCCGGGTCGGCCAGGAAATCGTTGAGTGAGAACGACACTGGTGCGATGCGCAGCGCGTAGGTGCCGGCCTCGACCTGCGCGATCTGGCGGTCGTACTCGGCGCGGTCAATGGGCTTGTACTTGACGATGTCGCCGGGCTGGAAGAACACCATCAGCTCCTTCAGGTAGGACAGCCGTTGCGCCGGGTCGAAGATGGGCGCGGGCGTGACACCGAACATCTGGTAGCCGCCCGCACCACGCACCGAGTAGATGCAGCTGAAGCAACCGCCGTGGCCCAGCGTGAGCCTGGGCGTGTCGGTGCGCGGGCTCAGGTACTTGGGCACCTGGATCTGGCGCTGGCGCTCGACCATCTGGAACAGAAAGGGCAGGCCGGCCACGAAGCCGACCATCGACACGAACCAGGGCGCCGATGAGTGCGCCTCGATGAAGGCCTCGACCGAGACGTGGCCGTTGATGCGCGCCGCGTACTCGATGTCGGTGCCCGACGGGTCCTGGTGCCGCTCGCGAAAGCGCATCAGCGTCTCGTGCGTCCACGGGTCGTTGTAGAGCACGGGAATCTCGACGATGCGCGTCTGCATCTGCAGGTCGGCATCGCCCAGGCCCGCTTCGATGTCTTTGAGCATGGCGAGCAGTGCGTCGGGCGCGATCGCATCGGGATCGAAGCGCACGAGGTAGGCGGCGTTGGCGGGACAGATCTCGGTCACGCCCGTGATCTCGCCCGCCTGTGCGCGGCGGCGCAGCTCGTTGCAGATGGCCATGCCTTTGAAGAAGGCGGGCAGCGACATCTCCTCGCTGATCTCGACGAACAGGTGCTCGTCGCCGCCGAAGCTGTAGCGGGCCTGGGCGGGGAGGGTGCTGGCAGCGGTCATGCGGTCACCTTCGCAAGTGGAGCGGGTGCGTCGGCCAACGGATTCACCGCCAGCCAGGTTTCGAGAAAGCCCGTGTGGAATGCGGCCTGCGCCACGCCCGCGTCCTCGCACAGTGCGCGGTGCAGCGGGATCGTGGTGTGGATGCCTTCGACTTGCAGCTCGTCGAGCGCGCGCCGCATGCGGGCCAGCGCACCGGCGCGATCGGTGTCGTGCACGATCAGCTTGCCCAGCAGCGAGTCGTAGTACGCCGGCACGGTGCAGCCGGGGAACAGCATGGTGTCGAAGCGCACGCCGGGGCCGCCCGGCACCACGAGCTGCGACACGAGGCCCGGGCTCGGCATGAAGTTCTTCGCGGCGTTCTCGGCGTTGATGCGCACCTCGATGGCCGCGCCGGTCAGCCGGATGTCTTCCTGCTGCAGGCGCAGCGGCTGGCCCAGCGCGATGCGCAGCATCTCCTTCACGAGGTCGATGCCGGTGATCATCTCGGTGACGGGGTGCTCGACCTGGATGCGCGTGTTCATCTCGATGAAGAAGAACTCGCGCGTGTCGTCGTCGTACAGGTATTCGAGCGTGCCCGCGCCGCGGTAGGCCACGGCATGGGCCAGCCGCAGCGCCGATTCGCACAGCGCTGCGCGCGTGGCCTCGCTGATGGCGGCCGAGGGCGCTTCTTCCCACACTTTCTGGCGGCGTCGCTGCAGCGAGCATTCGCGCTCGAAGCAGTGAACCACGCGCTGGCCGTCGCCCAGGATCTGCACCTCGATGTGGCGCGCCTGGCGGATGAAGCGTTCGAGGTACACCTCGCCGTTGCCGAAAGCGGCCTGCGCTTCCGCCGTGGCGGTGGCGAACTGCTGGCGCAGCTCGGCTTCGTCATGCGCCACGCGAATGCCGCGCCCGCCCCCGCCGGCCGAGGCCTTGATCATGATGGGGTAGCCGATGCCCTTTGCCAGCGCGACGGCGGTGTCGGCGTCTGTCACCACGCCCACGCTGCCGGGCACGGTGGGCACGCCGGCCTTCATGGCCGCGGCGCGCGCGGCGGCCTTGTCGCCCATGGTGCGGATCGCGTGCGGTGTCGGGCCGACGAACACCAGGCCCGCGGCCTCGATGCGCTCGGCGAACGCGGCGTTTTCCGACAGGAAACCGTAGCCCGGATGCACGGCGCCGGCGCCGCTGTCGGCTGCCGCTTCAAGAATGGCGTCCACGCTCAGATAGCTCCTGGTGGCATGCGCCGGGCCAATGCGCACGGCTTCGTCGGCCATGCGCACCGCGAGGCTTTGCGCGTCAGCGTCGCTGTAGACGGCGACGGTCTTGAGGCCCAGTTCCTTCGCGGCGCGGATGATGCGCACCGCGATCTCGCCGCGGTTGGCGATGAGCAGTTTGTCGAATGCGGCGGTCATGGTCCGGGCCTCACGCCGTTTCGATGACGGCCAGCGCTTGGCCAGGATCGACGGGTTCGCCGTTCTCCACGGCAAAGCCCCGCAGCCGTCCTGCCACGTCGGCCGTGACTTCGCTGAACTGCTTCATCACCTCGACCAGGCCGATCACATCGCCCACGGCCACGGTGTCGCCTTCGGCCTTGAATGGCGGCGCGTCAGGCGCCGAACGTCGGTAGAAGGTGCCCGGCAGCGGGCTGAGGACTTCATGGGTAGCGGGCATCGATGCACTCCTGGAAAGCGGGAACAGGAACGAAAGCGGGAAGAACGGAAAACTCAAGGCCGCGCCGGCGCAGCCGCACCGGCAAAACCTGCAACTTCGATGCCGTGCTCGGCCAGTGCGCGGCGCGTGGCCTGCACGAGCGCCAGCGCGCCAGGTGTATCGCTGTGGATGCACACCGAGTCGAAGCCGATCGCCAGGTCCTGGCCTTCGACCGTGCGCACCACGCCTTCGGTGCAGGCGCGCAGCACCTTGGCGGCCACGGCCTCGGGGTCGAGCGCGCCGACGCGGCGGGTGAAGACGATGGAGCCGCTCAGGTCGTAGTCGCGGTCGGCATAGAACTCGCGCGCCACGGGCTGGCCCAATTCGCACGCCACCTGGAAGGTGACGGACGATTCCATGCAGAACAGGCGCAGCGTCGGTTCGATCTGCTGCAGGGCCGTGACGAGTGCGCGCGACAGCGCCTCGTCGCGCGCCGCATGCATGTAGAGCGCGCCGTGCGGCTTGATGTGCTGCAGCGTCATGCCGGCCAGCCGCGCGAATTCGCGCAGCGCGCCGAGCTGGTAGACCATGTCGTTCACCAGCTCGTCGGCCGGTGCATTGATATGGCGGCGCCCGAAGCCCACGAGGTCGCGAAAGCCCGGGTGCGCGCCGATGCCCACGCCGTTTTCCCGGGCCAACAACACCGTCTTGCGCATGATGTTCGGATCACCCGCATGAAAGCCTGTGGCGATATTGGCCGAGCTGATCAACGGCATCAATTCCTGGTCCACACCATCGCCGATGGCCCATGGACCGAAGCTTTCGCCCATGTCGGAGTTCAGATCAATCAGCGTCTTCTTCACGTTTTTGCCTTGTGTTGTTGGCACGGCCAGATGGCAGCAATGCGGGACAAGGTGAAGATTAGTCAGCTGAAAATCGGCTGAAAAGCATTATTTACAGGCGATGCGATATCTGAAAAACAGATACGCCAACTGCCTGCAATGAACGCTACCCTGCAGATCGGTGAATCCTCGGTATCGGATTTGCGCGCGCTGGCATGTAATTTTTGAGAGATAAGTAAATACCCCAGGAAGACCGCACCATGTCTCTGACCCTTCGCCAGCTCAAATACTTCACGGCGGTGGCCGAAGTGGGGCGCATCTCACATGCGGCATTGCAACTCAACATCTCGCAATCGGCGGTGACCACGGCAGTCCGGGAGCTGGAGGAAATGCTGGGGCAGCAGCTGTTTGAGCGACAGCCTCATGGCGTGGAGCTGACCCGGGCTGGACGGCGGTTTCTGAGCCATGCCTATGCCGTGCTCTCGGCTGCCGACGAGGCGATCCGCATGCCGCATGAGGGAGTGAATGTCGAGGGGACGCTGACCATTGCCGCCACCTACACGGTGCTCGGCTACTTCTTGCCCCACCACCTTCAGCGTTTCGAGCAATTGCATCCGCAGATCAAGGTCAAGGTGCACGAGGTAGTGCGTGAAGCCATTGAGGAGGGGCTGATCACGCAGCAATACGACATGGGAGTACTGCTCACCTCCAATGTGGTGCTGCGAGAGCTGTCGCTCGAGACATTCTTTGGCTCGCAACGCCGACTGTGGGTGCCGGCCAAGCATGCGCTGCTCGAAAAAGCGGAAGTCACGTTGGCCGATGTGGCTGCCGAGCCCTACATCCTGCTCACCGTGGACGAGGCTGCGGGCACTGCAATGAAATATTGGAGCAAGACGCCGTACCAACCTCAGATCAGGCTGCGCACGAGCTCTGTAGAAGCGGTGCGCAGCACCGTGGCGAATGGCCTTGGCGTGACCGTTCTCTCGGATATGGTTTATCGACCTTGGTCGCTGGAGGGAAAGCGCATTGAAACCATCAGTCTGCGCGACGCCGTGCCAACGATGAACATCGGGCTTGGGTGGAAGCAAGGCATCGAATTTTCCCCAGCGATGACGGCGTTTCGCGATTACTTTCGGCAGTTGTTTCTCGAGCCGGTCGTGCATCAAGGCAGAAGAAGGCCCGGCGGTTGATGTCGTTGTTTGGACATGCCCTTTTCTGCATTCAGCAAAACGGCTTGCTCCGAATTTCTCGCGCATGCGAATGCATCAATTGAGGCATCACTTCATGGCCCGGGTGAAGAATGCCGGCGATTCTTGAATCATCGACATTCTCTTTCAGCCGTTGTTTTGCACGCTTGATCTGGCGATGCGCTGGTGCCCGGGTATCAGTGGCATGCTGATCCCGGGCTTTGCGTTGCTCTTGGCGCCATGCTGTGCAATCCAATGCCGCACTGCAGGGTCAACAGCTCGATGGCGACGTCGAAGGTTTTACGAGATTGATGAAAACCTGCGCGATCACACGTCGATATTGCCCGCCCGCAGCGCATTCGTCTCGATGAATTCCCGGCGTGGCTCCACTTCATCGCCCATGAGCATGGTGAACACGCGGTCGGCCTCGATGGCGTCGCCGATCTGCACCTGCAGCAGGCTGCGCACGGTGGGGTCCATGGTGGTTTCCCACAGCTGCTCGGGGTTCATTTCGCCCAGGCCCTTGTAGCGCTGGCGGGCCGTGGTGCGTTCGGCTTCGTGCAGCAGCCATTGCATGGCCTGGCGGAAGTCGCCGGCCTTGTCGCTCTTGGCCTTTTCGCCCTCGCCACGCGTGACCTTGGCGCCTTCGCCCAGCAGGCCGTTGAAGTTCTGGGCTTCGTCGGCCAGCGCGGCGTAGTCGTGGCTGCGCACGAACTCCTGGGTGAGGATGGAGCTCTTGATGTTGCCGTGGTGGTGGCGGCTGATGCGCAGCACGGGCTTTTCGGAGACCGGGTCGATTTCGGCCGTGACCTCGGCGGGCACGCCCGTGGTGGTCAACTCGCGCAGCTTGGCCTCCAGGATGGGGGCGCAGGCCTGGGCCGCCTCAATGCTGTCCAGCGTGATCTGCACGCCGTCGGCGATGGCGCGCAGGGCCTCGGCATCCATGAAGTTGGACAGGCGGTCGATGACGGTCTCGGCGGCCAGGTGCATGTTGGCCAGCTTGGCCAGTTCCTCGCCGTCCAGCGTGCGCGGGTTGGCACCGCCGGTGCTGACGCTGGCGTTCATCAGCGCGATGCGCAGCAGGTACTGGTTGAGCGCGGGGCCGTCCTTGATGTACAGCTCTTCCTTGCCGTTCTTGACCTTGTACAGCGGCGGCTGGGCGATGTAGATGTGGCCGCGCTCGACCAGGTCCGGCATCTGGCGGTAGAAGAAGGTCAGCAGCAGGGTGCGGATGTGGGCGCCGTCCACGTCCGCGTCGGTCATGATGATGATGCGGTGGTAGCGCAGCTTGTTGGGGTCGAAGTCGTCGCTGCCGCTCTTGCCCGATTCGGCCGTGGCCTTGCCGATGCCGGTGCCCAGGGCCGTGATCAGGGTGACGATTTCGTTGCTGGTCAGCAGTTTTTCGTAGCGGGCCTTTTCCACGTTCAGGATCTTGCCGCGCAGCGGCAGGATGGCCTGGAACTTGCGGTCGCGACCTTGCTTGGCGGAGCCGCCGGCGGAGTCCCCCTCGACGATGTAGATCTCGCACAGCGCCGGGTCCTTTTCCTGGCAGTCGGCCAGCTTGCCGGGCAGGCCCATGCCGTCGAGCACGCCCTTGCGGCGCGTCATCTCGCGGGCCTTGCGCGCGGCCTCGCGGGCACGCGCGGCATCGACGATCTTGCTGCACAGGATCTTGGCGTCGTTGGGCTTTTCTTCCAGGTAGTCGGTCAGCGCCTTGGCGACGATGTCCTCCACGGGCGCGCGCACTTCGCTGGAGACCAGCTTGTCCTTGGTCTGGCTGCTGAACTTGGGTTCGGGCACCTTCACGGACAGCACGCAGCACAGGCCTTCGCGCATGTCGTCGCCGCTGACCTCGACCTTGGCCTTCTTGGCCAGTTCGTTCTGCTCGATGTACTTGCCGATCACGCGCGTCATGGCGGCGCGCAGGCCCGTCAGGTGGGTGCCGCCGTCGCGTTGCGGGATGTTGTTGGTGAAGCACAGCACCTGTTCGGCATAGCTGTCGTTCCACTGCATGGCGACTTCGACGCCGATCTCGGTGCCGGGGATGCCGCCGTAGCTTTCCGCAGGACGCGTGCCGTTGGCGTGGAAGGCCGTGGGATGCAGCACCTTCTTGTTGGCGTTGATGAACTGCACGAAGCCCATGACGCCGCCAGCGCCGGAGAAGTCGTCCTCGCGGCCGTCGCGCTCGTCCTTGAGGCGGATGCGCACGCCGTTGTTCAGGAAGGACAGTTCGCGCAGGCGCTTGGCCAGGATCTCGTAGCGGAACTCATGGTTCTGCGTGAAGATTTCCGTGTCGGGCAGGAAGTGGACCTTGGTGCCGCGCTTGTCGCTCTTGCCGACCACGCGCATGGGCGAGACCTCGACGCCGTCCACGATCTCGATCGGGCGGTTCTGCACGTGGCCGCGCGAGAAGTCGATTTCGTAGACCTCGCCGTCGCGGCGCACGTTGAGCTTGAGCCAGATGGACAGCGCGTTCACGCAGGACACGCCCACGCCGTGCAGGCCGCCCGAGACCTTGTAGCTGTTCTGGTTGAACTTGCCGCCCGCGTGCAGTTCGGTGAGGGCGATCTCGGCCGCCGAGCGCTTGGGCTCGTGCTTGTCGTCCATCTTCACGCGCGTGGGGATGCCGCGGCCGTTGTCGATGACGGACAGGGAGCCATCGGCATGGATGGTAACCAGGATGTCGTCGCAGTAGCCGGCCAGGGCTTCGTCGATGGAGTTGTCCACCACTTCGAAGACCAGGTGGTGCAGGCCCGTGCCATCGGAGGTATCGCCGATGTACATGCCGGGGCGCTTGCGCACGGCCTCCAGGCCTTCGAGGATCTGGATCGCGCCTTCGCCATAGCCGCTGGAGTCTGAGCCTTCGGGGGCAATGGTCTGGTTTTCTGGCTTGTTCTCGTCGGTCATGGAAGGCCCTGGGGTAGTTCCGTCGGAAGCTGTCGCTTCGCTTGAAAATGTTCGATTCGGCCGCTGGCGCGGTGCGTAGGGACGCGCGCTGCGGGCTACGAGTCGGGTAGGGTGGTTGCGCTCCGTGCACCGGCTTGTGCCACCGGGCGGCGGGTGCAGGGGCTGCGCAATGTGTCAGGCATCGGTGTCGTGTGGCGCGCGGTCAGATGCGCATGGGCATCACGACGTACTTGAAGCTGTCGTTCTCGGGGATGGTCAGCAGGGCCGAGCTGTTGCCGTCCTGTAGGTCGATCCTGATCATGTCCTGGCTCATGTTGGACAGGGCGTCGATCAGGTAGGTGACGTTGAAGCCGATCTCGATGGTGTCGCCACCGTAGTCGATGTCCAGCTCGTCCATGGCCTCTTCCTGCTCGGCGTTGTTGGACGCCACGCGCAAGGTGCCGGGCTCCACCGTCAGGCGCACGCCCTTGAACTTGTCGCTGGTCATGATGGCCGTGCGCTGCAGGCTGGCCAGCAGCGGGGCGCGGCCCAGGGTCACGCTGTTGGTGTGGTTGCGCGGGATGACACGGTTGTAGTCGGGGAACTTGCCCTCGACCAGCTTGGTCACGAACTCCATGCCGCCAAAGGTGAACTTGGCCTGGTTGTTGGCGAACTGCATCTCGATGTGGGGCTGGTTCTCGCCGCCGGCATCCGACAGCAGGCGCTGCAGCTCCAGCACGGTCTTGCGCGGCAGGATCACTTCCTGCTTGGGCACTTCCACGTCCAGCTGGCTGCTTGCGAACGCCAGGCGGTGGCCGTCGGTGGCCACCAGGGACAGCTGCTTGCCCTCGGCCACGAACAGGATGCCGTTGAGGTAGTAGCGGATGTCCTGCACGGCCATGGCGAAGGAGACCTGGCCCAGCAGGTCCTTGAGCACCTTCTGCGGCACGCTGAAGGAAGGGCCGAAGGCCGCAGCTTCCTGCACCAGCGGGAAGTCCTCGGCCGGCAGGGTCTGCAGCGTGAAGCGGCTCTTGCCGCCCTTGAGCACCATCTTGGCCTGCTGGGTCTCCAGGCTCACGGTCTGGTCGCCGGGCATGGTCTTGAGGATGTCGATCAGCTTGCGCGCGCCCACGGTGGTGGTGAAGTCGCCGGTGTCGCCGCCGAGCTCGGCGGTGGTGCGGATCTGGATTTCCAGGTCGCTGGTGGTCAGCTGCAATGCGTTGCCGGTCTTCTTGATCAGCACGTTGGCCAGGATGGGCAGCGTGTGGCGGCGTTCGACGATGCCGGACACCGATTGCAGGACCGCGAGAACTTTGTCTTGTGTGGCTTTCAGGACGATCATGTCAACCTCTGATTTAAGGATGCGGGTCTCGGTAGGAGCGGCGGCTCACAAATGAGCCCCCTCTTGCCGCTCGAATCCCCCATTTTGCCGCGTACATACGACCAGAATGGGGGAGTTTTCATCAACCTTTGAGAGTTTGCTCCAGCACGTGCAGCTGCTGGTTCAGCTCGGTCAGTTGCTGGCGTTCGCCGGCGATCTTGCGCACCGCGTGCAGCACGGTGGTGTGGTCGCGCCCGCCGAACAGCTCGCCGATCTCGGGCAGGCTCTTCTGGGTCAATTCCTTGGCCAGGTACATGGCAATCTGGCGCGGCCGGGCGATGCTGGCCGGGCGCTTCTTGCTGTACATGTCGGCCACCTTGATCTTGTAGTAATCGGCCACCGTCTTCTGGATGTTCTCCACACTGATCTGGCGGTTCTGGATGGACAGCAGATCACGCAGGGCCTCGCGGGCCAGCTGGATGGAGACTTCCTTCTGGTTGAAGCGCGAATAGGCCAGGATCTTGCGCAGCGCGCCTTCGAGCTCGCGCACGTTGGAGCGCACGTTCTTGGCCACGAAGAAGGCGACTTCCTCGGGCATCTCGGCGTTCTCGGCGCGGGCCTTGTTGATCAGGATGGCCACGCGCATCTCCAGCTCGGGCGGCTCGATGGCCACCGTCAGCCCGGAGTCGAAGCGCGATACCAGCCGCTCGTGGATGTTCGCCAGACCCTTGGGATAGGTGTCCGAGGTCATCACGATGTGGCTCTTCTTGGCCAGCAGCGCCTCGAAGGCGTTGAAGAACTCCTCCTGCGTGCGGTCCTTGTTGGCGAAGAACTGCACGTCGTCGATCAGCAGCAGATCCAGCGAGTGGTAACGCTCCTTGAATTCGTCAAAGGTGCGGCGCTGGTAGGCCTTGACCACATCCGAGACGAACTGCTCGGCATGGATGTAGAGAACTTTGGCGTCGGGCTTGTCGGCCAGCAGCTTGTTGCCCACGGCATGCACCAGGTGGGTCTTGCCCAGGCCCACGCCGCCGTAGATGAACAGCGGGTTGTACAGGTGTCCGGGAGAGCCCGCCACATGCATGGCGGCCGAGCGTGCCATGCGGTTGGCCGTACCTTCCACCAGGGTCTCGAAGGTCAGCGCGGCGTTCAGGCGCGTGCGAAAGACGGGCGCTGCCGCGTCTTCGCTGGTGACCGTGGGCACCGAGGTGACGATGGTTTCCGGCGGGGCCGAGCGCTCGCTGGAGGAGGGGCGGACGTAAGTCCGCACAACGCTTTCCCGCTGAGCAAGTGCCAACTCAAGCGTCACCGGCTGGCCATAGAGCGACTCCAGCATGGCCGAGATGCGGCCTGCATATTGGGCGCGGATCCAGTCGAGCTTGAAGCGGTTGGCCACGTAGACGGTGACTTTGGAGAAGTCTTCGGCGACGTGCGCGGTCAGGGGCTTGATCCAGGTGTTGAACTGCTGTTCGGGCATTTCCTGCCCCAGTTGCTCAACGCAGACTTGCCACAGGCCCTGGCCTGCATCGTTCGTAGGTTCCTCTGTCATTGTCGAAGTCTAGTTGTGGATAGGAGGAACTGTTGCGAGGCTGCCATTGTAGCTTTTGCGGAAGTTATCCACAAAATATCAGGAGCTTGTCCTCCGCCTTGTCGCAAAATGGGCAGGCATCCTTCGGGTTCGAAGGGCATTGCATCAAGTGGACAACGCTGTGATAATCGCGGGTTTCCCTGAATGTGTTCAGGGTGATATGTCCCGCCCGTCTGCATCGGGTCTGCATGCTGCCGCTGGCGGCCTTGGGCGAAACCTCTCGGGGTTGCTCCTTGGGCTGCACATGGCAAGTGCATCGTGCAGATTTTTGGCAGGTGGCCTGGCGGTTTGCCTTTGTGGCGGCTGCTGGCTGCACTGCGTGTAGCGTGCCGGATACGGGACCGGTGCAAAACTGAACCTTCTCTAGGAACCAACATGAAACGTACTTACCAACCCTCCAAGACCCGTCGCGCCCGCACCCACGGCTTTCTGGTCCGCATGAAGACCAAGGGCGGCCGCGCCGTGATCAACGCTCGCCGCGCCAAGGGCCGCAAGCGTCTGGCCGTCTAAGGCCAGCCATTGCTGGGCGGTTTGCTCGCTGCACTGAACCCCTGAACGGGGTGCTGGCATGCAACGGCTGAAAACACGTCCGCAGTTTCAGGCCGCCATGGCTGCCGGTACGGTATCGCGTACCGCGCATTTCGCCCTGCACCGTCTCGTTCTGACGGAGCAGGGCGGCGCCATGGCGCCACCGACAGGGCCCGGGTCGCAAGACCCGCAGGCCCTGTTCGGCGTTGGCGCCGCGCGCCAGGATGCCTGGCTGGGCGCCATGGTGCCCAAGCGCTGGGCGCGCCGCTCGGTGACGCGACACACCATCAAGCGGCAGATCTATGCCGTGGGCAGCGAGCATGAGACGCTGATGCTCCAAGGCGCCCATGTGGTGCGGCTGCGCTCGGGCTTTGACCGGCGCCAGTTCGTGAGCGCCACTTCTGATGTGCTCCGGCAGGCCGTGCGCGCCGAGCTGCAGCAGTTGTTCGCCTATGCGGCGAAACGCCTGTCGCAGCCTGCGCCCGAGCTGCCGCAGCCCGCACAGGAACGCGCCGCAGCCGCTGGCGAGAGCATCGGGGTTGCGCCATGATGCAGCGGCTGCTGATGGCGCTGGTGCGCGGCTATCGGCTGATGCTCAGTCCCTGGCTGGGCTCGGCCTGCCGCTTCACGCCCACCTGCTCGGCCTATTCCCTTGAAGCGTTGGAGCAACACGGCGCTGCGGTAGGCTCCTACCTGACGCTGCGCCGCCTGGCGCGCTGTCATCCGTGGTGTGACGGGGGGCATGACCCTGTGCCAGAGCAAAAGCCCAGGCTGTTCACCAGCCTGACGGCTGCGCCCGAAAACACCCAACCTTCCTCACCTAAGAAGTCTTCATGAACGATATTCGCCGCACCATCCTGTGGGTGATATTTGGCTTTTCGCTGGTCTTGCTATGGGACAAATGGCAAGTGCACAGCGGCAAGAAGGCCACTTTCTTCCCCGCGCCTGCCGTCGCCACGGCCCCGGCACCTGAAACGGGCAAGGCGCCCGGCGATGCCAGCGTGCCCTCGGCGGCTGCTGCGGCAACGGCCGGTGCCGGCGAAGTGCCTGGCGGCGCTGCCGCCGCGCCCGAGGCAGCCCCGCGCCAGAACGTCACCATCAGCACCGACGTGCTGCGCCTGACCTTCGACAGCCAGGGCGGCACGCTGCGCCATGCCGAACTGCTCAAGTACGCGGATTCCGTGCACAAGGACAAGCCCGTGGTGCTGTTCGACGAGAGCGTGCACCGCGTGTACCTGGGCCAGTCGGGCCTGATCGGCGGCGGTTTCCCCACGCACAAGACGACCATGACCGCGCTGCCCGGCGCGCGCGAGCTCAAGGACGGCGAAGACCAGATGGAACTGCGCTTCGAGTCGCCCGACATGGGTGGCGTGAAGCTGGTCAAGATCTGGACGCTCAAGCGCGGCGCCTACGACATCGGCGTGCGCCATGAAGTGGTGAACACCGGCACGGCGGCCGTGAGCCCGCAGCTGTACCTGCAACTGGTGCGCGACGGCAACAAGCCCGAAGGCGAACAGTCCACCATGTACTCCACCTTCACGGGCCCGGCCGTCTACACCGACGAGAAGAAGTACCAGAAGGTCGAGTTCAAGGACATCGAGAGCGGCAAGGCCAGCGTCGAGAAGTCGTCCACGGGCGGCTACGTGGCCATGGTCCAGCATTACTTCGCCAGCGCCTGGCTGCTGGCCGAAGGCATCCAGCGCGACAACTTCCTGCGCAAGGTGGACAACAACCTCTACGCCGTCGGCATGATCACGCCGGTGGGCACCATCGAGCCTGGCCAGAGCAAGAGCGTGGAAGCGCGCCTGTTCGCCGGTCCCCAGATCGAAAAGCGCCTGGAATCGCTGGCGCCCGGGCTGGAGCTGGTCAAGGACTATGGCTGGCTGACCATCCTGGCCAAGCCGCTGTACTGGCTGCTGGACAAGCTGCACGGCTTCCTGGGCAACTGGGGCTGGTCCATCGTGGCCCTGGTGCTGCTGCTGAAGATCGCCTTCTACTGGCTCAATGCCAAGGCCTACTCCTCGATGGCCAAGATGAAGGCCATCAACCCGCGCATCATGGAAATGCGTGAGCGCCTCAAGGACAAGCCCCAGCAGATGCAGCAGGAGATGATGCGCATCTACCGCGAGGAAAAGGTCAACCCCATGGGCGGCTGCCTGCCCATCATCATCCAGATCCCGGTATTCATCGCGCTGTACTGGGTGCTGCTGTCCAGCGTGGAAATCCGCAACGCGCCCTGGATCGGCTGGATCACCGACCTGTCGGCCAAGGATCCTCTGTTCATCCTGCCCGTGCTGATGACCCTGTCCTCGCTGCTGCAGACCGCGCTGAACCCCGCTCCGCCGGATCCGATGCAGGCCAAGATGATGTGGATCATGCCCCTGGTCTTCAGCGTGATGTTCTTCTTCTTCCCGGCCGGCCTGGTGCTGTACTGGCTGACGAACAACATCCTGTCCATTGCCCAGCAGTGGATCATCAACACCCGCATGGGCGTGCCGCCGCAGTTCAACCTGCCCAAATTCGGCAAGTCCACGCCGGCCAAGTAAGCCTGCGAAGGCCCTTGCTCCAAAGCCCGCTTCGGCGGGCTTTTTCATGGGCGGCCTATCATCGGCGGCCTGAAATCCCTCCCAAGAAAGCTCCATCCATGCTGCCCCGCCACAACGACCCCATCGCCGCCATTGCCACCGCCCCGGGGCGGGGTGCCGTGGGCATCGTGCGTGTGTCCGGCAAGGGCGTGGCGCCGCTGGTGCGGGCGCTGTGCGGGCGCGACCTCAAGCCGCGCGAGGCCACCTATCTGCCGTTTCGCGATGCCCAGGGCGGCCCCATCGACCACGGCCTGGCCCTGTTCTTCCCGGCGCCGCACAGCTATACCGGCGAGGATGTGCTGGAGTTGCAGGCCCACGGCGGCCCCGTCGTTCTGCAACTGCTGCTGGCGCGCTGCCTGGAGGCTGCGCAAGCCTCTGGCGAAGACCGTCGCAGCGTGCTGCCGGGCCTGCGCCTGGCCCAGCCCGGTGAATTCACCGAGCGTGCCTTTCTCAACGACAAGATCGACCTGGCCCAGGCCGAGGCCATTGCCGACCTGATCGACGCCAGCACCGAGGCCGCCGCGCGCAGTGCGAGCCGTTCGCTGTCGGGCGCTTTTTCCGAGGAAATCCATGGCCTGCGCGACGCGCTGGTGCACCTGCGCATGCTGGTCGAGGCCACGCTGGACTTTCCCGAGGAAGAGATCGACTTCCTGCAAAAGGCCGATGCCAGCGGCCAGCTCGCGCGGCTGCGTGGCAAGCTGGACCAGGTGCTGTCGCGCGCCCACCAGGGTGCGCTGTTGCGCGAAGGCATCAAGGTCGTGATCGCGGGCCAGCCCAACGCGGGCAAGAGCTCGCTGCTCAACGCGCTGGCCGGTGCGGAGCTGGCCATCGTCACCCCGATTGCCGGCACCACGCGCGACAAGGTGCAGCAGACCATCCAGATCGAGGGCGTGCCCCTGCATGTGATCGACACGGCAGGCCTGCGCGAGAGCAGCGACGAGGTCGAGCGCATCGGCATCGCGCGCGCCTGGGACGAGATCGCTGCGGCCGATGCCGTGCTCTTCCTGCACGACCTCACACGCATGGGCGAGCCCGACTACCTCGCTGCCGATGCCGCCATTGCCGAAACCCTGGCCCAGAAGCTGCCGCGCCAGGTGCCCGTCATCGACGTCTGGAACAAGACCGATCGCGCGGAACCCGCCCAGATGCAGGCGCATGGCGGCCGTGAAGGCAGCGTGGCACTGTCGGCACGCACGGGCGATGGCCTGGATGCACTGCGCCGGCGCCTGCTGGACGTGGCCGGCTGGCAGTCGGCCCCAGAAGGCCTGTACCTGGCGCGCGCGCGCCATGTGGAGGCACTGCAGGCCGTGGCCGCCCACCTGCAGGAGGCCGAGCTGCAGCTGGCGGCCCAGGCCGCCCACCTGGACTTGCTGGCCGAGGAACTGCGCCTGGCCCAGGTCTCGCTGAACTCCATCACCGGGGAATTCAGCTCCGACGATCTGCTGGGCGTGATCTTTTCCAGCTTCTGCATCGGCAAGTGACCAGACTGCCGGATGGCCCCGACCCATTCGCACAGCCAGCAGAGTTGCTGCAATACTTATCTTTTGCTACAAAATTTGCCGCCGAAAACCCGCTTGTCGGCATTGGCGTGCCCGCTGCCGTCGCTTAGCATGCGGCGTGCCGCAGCGGCCCTCGTCGCTGCCTGCCGCCGGGCGCAGCCCTGGCGCGGGTGCGCGGCCCACTTCGAACCGGATCCGCCATGTCTTCTTCCTCCCACAATGATTTGCGGCCACTGGCCCAGGCCATGTCGTCGGCCGTGGCTGTCGATGGTGTGCAGAACGCGCTGACCTTGGAGCAATGGGATCTGCTGGCGCCCTACCTGGTGCCGGTCACGCTGGCGGCGGGCGAGCTGCTGTTTGCCGAAGGTTCGCTGGACCGCAATCTGTACTTCGTGGAGTCCGGCAGCCTCAGCGTGCACTACCAGGATGCGAAGGAGCGCATCCGCCTGGCCATCGTCGGCCCGGGTTCCATCCTGGGCGAGGGCGCCTTCTTCGCCCACCGTGCGCGCCATGCCACCGTGCAGGCGGCTGCGCCGGGACGGCTTTGGTGCCTGACGGCCATGCGCTTCGCCGAACTCAGCAATCGCCAGCCCGGTGTGGCGCTGGCCCTGGTCATGGCGGCCGGCCAGGTGCTTGCCCGCCGTGCGGTGGACAGCCGCCGCCGGGTGGCCAGTACCTGAAAGGCTCCCGGGCAGCACCTGGGGCGGGGCGCTCTGCGGGCGCGGGGCGGTGACAGGCCGGCCTTTGCGCTGCGACAAATTGATACAGCGGTTTTGCTGCGCCCGTGCTCGAAATGTCGCAAAGTTGCAGGCACAATGCCGCGAGTTTGTGACTATTCGTGACAATGAGAGCCCCCATGTCTGTGTTCAACTGGTTTTCCCGCAAGCCTGTGCCGGAGCAGGGCCGTGGTTCGCCCGGAGACGATGGCCAGGCCAGTGCCGTGGCGCGTCGTGATGCAGGGCCCGGCGGGCGCCGCAGCGAGCGTTCCGAGCGCCGTGAGCAGCTCTACGGTGTGGTGCGCGATGTCATGGTGCGTGCCGGTGTGTTGTCCGCCAGCTACAAGTTCAAGGTGCTCTCGCTGGACAACGTGGGCCAGCGCTTCGTGGTGATGATGGACCTGGCGCGGGCCTATGCCAGCGAAACCGCGCGGCTCAGCGAGATCGAGGCCATGCTGGCCCAGGCGGCCAAGGCCCGCATGGGTGCGGTCGTGACGGCCGTGTACTGGCGGGTCAGCGACCAGAACGCTACAGCCCAGGCCCAAGCCCAGGTGCATTCCGCGGCGACGCGCGCCCCGCGTCCCGCCCCGCCCATGGCCGTGCCGGTGGCGGCCTCGATGGAGGCGGCAGCGCCCCAGCGCCGCAGGCAGGACATGGCGCCCTTCGAACCCATAGACGATCAGGAAATGGCAGCCTTCAAGCTCGCCGTGGCGGCCATGCCCGCAGCCGGGCGGGGAGCGGGTTCTGCAGGCTCTGCTGCAGCGGCTCCCGCTGGTGTGCGCCGCTCGGGCCCCTTGCTCGGGCCGGGCGCAGGCGATCGCGGTGCGGACTTTCCCCACAGCACGCTGGACCACCTGGACCTGGGCGTCACCCAGTACGGCGAACTGCGCTGACCGGGCTGCGGCCTGGCTCAGTGGCCGGCGAAATCCACCAGCGTGAACAGCGGCAGTCCACTATCGCGCAGCAAGGTGGAGCCGCCCAGCTCGGGCAGGTCCACGATGGCCGCACCCTCGATCACGGTGGCGCCGAGTTTTTCCAGCAGCCTTTTGCCGGCCATCATGGTGCCGCCGGTGGCGATCAGGTCGTCGATCAGCAGCACGCGGTCGCCCGCCTTGACGGCGTCGGTGTGCAGCTCCACTGTGGCACTGCCGTATTCGAGTTCATAGGTTTCCTCCACCGTGGTGAAGGGCAGCTTGCCCTTTTTGCGGATGGGTACAAATCCCACGCCCAGCTCGTGGGCCACCACGGCACCCAGGATGAAGCCGCGCGCATCGAGCCCGGCCACCACATCGGGGCGCATGCCACGCTGCATGTAGCGGTGCACGAAGGCGTCGGTCATCACGCGAAAGACCTGCGGGTCCTGCAGCAGCGGCGTGATGTCGCGGAACTGCACGCCGGGCGCCGGCCAGTCGGGAACGGTGCGTATGTGCGTGCGCAGGTAGTCGTTGACGCTGGGGGTGGTATGCATGGCGCTGGATCGGGGGCTGGAGAAGACGGGCCAGTGTACCCAGGCGCCCGATGGCGACCGCCGCCGCCGGATGGCCAGACCGCCTAAAATCATCCAGATGAATTCTGATGCTGCCACCCTGGATGCGCTGGACACGCCCCGTGCCCTGCGCCTGGCCCGCGACACCCTGGGCATCGAGGCCGATGCCCTTCAAGCCATGTCGCAGCGCCTCGATGGCGTGTTCGGCGAAGTGGTGCAGCGCATCCTGCGGCTGTCCGGCCGCGTCGTCGTGATGGGCATGGGCAAGAGCGGCCATGTCGGGCGCAAGGTGGCCGCCACCCTGGCTTCCACGGGCACGCCTGCGTTCTTCGTGCATCCGGCCGAGGCCAGCCATGGCGATCTGGGCATGGTGACCGGCATTGACCTGGTGCTGGCGCTGTCCAACAGCGGCGAGGCCGATGAGCTCGCTGCGCTGCTGCCGGCCATCAAGCGCCAGGGCATTGCGCTGGTGGCCATGACCGGCGGCGCGCAATCCACGCTGGCCCGCCATGCCGACTGGGTGCTGGACACCCGTGTCGAGCGCGAGGCCTGCCCCCTGAACCTGGCGCCCACGGCCAGCACCACGGCGCAGATGGCCATGGGCGACGCCCTGGCCGTGGCCCTGCTCGATGCGCGCGGCTTTGGCGCCGAGGACTTTGCGCGCTCCCATCCGGGCGGTGCGCTGGGCCGCAAGCTGCTGACCCATGTGCGTGATGTCATGCGCAGCGGCAATGAGCTGCCGAAGGTCGGGGCCGATGCCAGCTTTGTCGAACTGATGCGCGAGATGAGCGCCAAGGGCCTGGGCTGCTCGGCCATCGTCGATGCGGCAGGCGTGCTGCAGGGCATCTTCACCGACGGAGACCTGCGCCGCCGCGTGGAGGCCGGCACCGACCTGCGCGCGCTGCAGGCCGGCGATGTCATGCACAAGGGGCCCCGCACCATCGCCGAAGACGCGCTGGCCGTGGACGCCGCCAGCATGATGGAGGAGCACGGCATCACCGCGGTGCTGGTGGCCGATGCGCAGCGCCAGCTGCGCGGCGTGGTCCATATCCGCGACCTGATGCGCGCCAAGGTGATCTGATGGCACGCGCTCCTTTGACGCCCGTGCAGAACTGGGACGCACAACTGCTGCTGCTGGCACAGGATGTGCGGGTGGCCTTCTTCGATGTCGATGGCGTGCTCACCGATGGCGGCCTGCTGTTCTCTGGCGAAGGCGAGGTGCTCAAGCGCTTCAACACGCTGGACGGCCATGGCCTGAAACTGCTGCAAAAGGCCGGCATCACGCCCGCCGTGGTGACGGGCCGCGATTCGCCGGCCCTGCGCCTGCGGCTGAGCAACCTGGGCGTCACGCATGCGCGCTTTGGCACGGAAGACAAGGTGCCTGCCGCCGAGGCCATTCTGGGCGAGCTGGGCCTGCAGTGGCACCAGGCGGCAGCCATGGGCGACGACTGGCCCGACCTGCCCGTGATGCGCCGCTCCGCCTTTGCCTGCGCGCCGGCCAACGCCCATGACGAGGTGCTGGCCGTGGCCGACTGGATCACGCCGCGCAGCGGTGGCGAAGGGGCGGTGCGCCAGCTGTGCGACCTGCTGCTGGCCGCGCGTGGCGCCTATGCCGGGCTGCTGGCGGAATACGCATCATGATCCAGGCTTGGCGCCGCGTCGGTGACCGGCTTTCCCTGTACCTGCCCGTGCTGCTGATGGGCCTGCTGGCGCTGGGCACCTGGTGGCTGGTGCGCAATGCACCGCAACCCGTGGCCAGCGGCACCGAAAAGGCCGTGGCGCATGAGCCCGACTACTTCATGAAGGATTTCTCGATCAAGAGCTTCGACGCCACGGGGCGGCTCAAGAGCCAGATCGAGGGCAGCATGGGCCGCCACTATCCGGATACCGACACCCTCGAAATCGACAACGTGCGCATGTTCGCGGTCTCGCCTGAAGGCCGCATCACGCGCGGCAGCGCCAAGCGGGCGCTGAGCAATGCCGATGGTTCCGAGGTGCAGATGTTTGGCAATGCCGTCGTCACGCGCGAGCCATTTGTGACAGCAGGTAAACAACCGCAGCCGCAGTTGCAATTCCAGGGCGAATTCCTGCACGCCTGGCCCAACGAGGAGCGCGTGAGTTCCAACCAGCCCGTGGTGCTGACCCGTGACAAGGACCGTTTCACGGCCGACAGCATGCAGTACAGCAACCTGGATCTGGTGATGAAGCTGCAGGGCCGCGTGCGCGGCACCCTGCAGCCGTCCAGGACCAAGTAAGGCGCCAGCGCAAGCGCAGGCCTGCCGATGGAGAACAAGCCATGACGACATCCTCGCGCAGCCCGGCACCCCTGGCCTTCATCACCGGCGCATCCAGCGGCATAGGCCAGGCCCTGGCCTGGCATGCCTACCAGCAAGGCTGGTCGCTGGCACTGGTTGCGCGGCGTGGCGACGTGATGGCGCAATGGGCTGCGCAGCAGGGCCTGGAGGCGTCGCGCTTCGCCATCTACGAGGCCGATGTGGCCGTGCCCGACAGCATCATCGCTGCCGCCCGGCGCTGTGAGCAGCAGCAGGGCCTGCCCGATGTCGTGATTGCCAATGCCGGCGTCAGCTGGGGTGTGGACACCTCGATGCGCGAGGATATCGACACCATGCAGCAG
Organism: Delftia sp. GW456-R20; assembly: GCF_001622915.1. Classification (NCBI taxonomy): domain Bacteria; kingdom Pseudomonadati; phylum Pseudomonadota; class Betaproteobacteria; order Burkholderiales; family Comamonadaceae; genus Delftia; species Delftia sp. GW456-R20. Next base: position 4,165,007 of record NZ_LWCN01000004.1, read on the forward strand.
GTGCTGGCCGTCAACACCATGGGCGTGGCGGCCAGTTTCCATCCCTTTATCGCGCCCATGGTGCGGCGTGGCAGCGGGCAGTTGGTCGGTATCGCCAGCGTGGCCGGGCTGCGCGGCCTGCCGGGACATGGTGCTTATTGCGCCAGCAAGGCTGCAGTCATTGCCTATTGCGAAAGCCTTCGCGGTGAATTGCGCAGTAGTGGCGTAAAAGTCACTACATTGCTTCCTGGTTATGTAGATACACCCCTCACACGCGGTAACCGCTATGGCATGCCATTCCTATTGCAGCCCCATGAGTTTGCTGCAAGGGCCTGGCGTTCCATTGATGACGGGCGCAGCCTGGCCATCATCCCCTGGCAAATGGCGTGGGTTGGCCGTTTGATGAAAATTCTGCCAAACCCCTTGTTTGATCGGCTGCTTGTAGGACGAAAGCGCAAACATCGTCATTCGAAAAATCCCTGAAGCTCGTCGTGCCCAGGGAATATGTTCATGCATAAACTTGCACCCGCAAAAAAGGCTCCCTGAAGGAGCCTTTTCTTGTTTGGGAGAACATGGAGACCGGGGTCTCATTCTCCGTTGTTATTGTTGTTTCCCCAGCCGCCGCCACGGCCGCCATTGCGTGGGCCAGAGCCATAGGGGCTGCGGAAACCACCATCGCCACGGCCGCCGTAGCCGCCGCCTCCACCGCCGTCACCACGGCCATAGCCACCACCGCCGCCACCGCCATCGCTTCGTCCGTAGCCTCCGCCATCACCGCGGCCACCGCCACCGTAGCCACCGCCGCCGCCATCCCCACGGCCATAGCCGCCACCACCGCCGCCGCCACCAAAGCCGCCCGAGCGCGGGGGACGGGGTTCCATGGGGCGCGCTTCGTTCACCACGAGGCTGCGCCCGCCCAATGGCTGGCCATTCATGCCTTGAACGGCTGCCTGTGCCTCGGCATCGCTGCCCATTTCGACAAACCCGAATCCCTTGGAGCGGCCTGTGTCGCGTTCCATCATGACCCGGGCGCTGGTGACAGCGCCGAACTGGCTGAATGCCTGCTCCAAGTCGTTGTCACGCACACCATAGGGAAGGTTGCCGACGTAAAGCTTATTGCCCATCAAAAACTCCTCAACTCCTCAATGCTCACTGGTTTGCGCTCGGCTTCAGGACGCACAGACATCAGGTTCTTTGTATACAAGAGCCTGTCCAACCTTCCTAAACACATAGCGTTCGAACGGGTCTGCCCGAAACCAAATTATGAAGCACAAAAATCAAAAAGATAAATGCTCGAAAACACAAGCTGATAACGTTTGGCAACAAAAAAGGGGCCCGAAGGCCCCATTTTTTTGCTAACGCAAGCTCTAAGCGAGTGCTTAGTAGCTGTTGCGACGGCCGCCGCCACCGCCGTAGCCGCCGTCACGGTTGCCGCCGCCGAAGCCGCCGCCACCGCCGCCGCCACCAAAGCCGCCGCCGAAGCCGCCGCTACGGGGAGCGCGGGGCTCCATCGGACGGGCTTCGTTGACCACCAGGTCACGGCCGCCGCGGTTTTGGCCGTGCAGGCCTTGGATAGCAGCTTGTGCTTCGGCATCGCTGCCCATTTCGACGAAGCCGAAACCCTTGGAACGGCCGGTGTCGCGCTCCATCATCACTTTGGCGCTGTTGACGGCGCCGAATTCGCTGAAGGCTTGCTCCAGATCGCTGTCACGGAAGGTGTACGGCAGGTTGCCGACGTAAAGCTTGTTGCCCATGGAGGACTCCTGAAAAAACTGGAAAACGCGATGGAGCCCTAGGGAGTCAACACGGGATGACAACGTTAGAGACGCAAACGCACTCGCCCTCATTGAGCCGAAGCCCGAACGAAAGCCTGCCCATTATGTGGCAGAAGTTTTCGCACGTTATTACTGTTTCGCAAAAATTCGTCGTGCCCGCCACAGAATGCCCCTGGGAGTAACCCTGAAATTGCGGCAGCGCATAAGCAAGTGCCGTGGCGGCAGTGGTGGTCGGCATGCGGAACAGGGTGCTGCTATGATCGTCGCCTCAGTCTTTGGGGAGTAGATCGTTCGGCTCAGTAGCCGGATGCATGCGTCAACAAACTTGGGCCTTCGCTGGCCTATGGCGTATGCGGCGTGCAGTGCAATGCTGCGTGTGACCGATCGAGACCATTGACCGCGCACCGATCCAAAGGCCGGAGTCGGAGCGTGGTCAATGCGTGCTCTATCCGGCCGGATAAATCCCCACACCATGGAAGCCTTCCTGATTTCAACCTCCGTCGTCGCACTTGCCGAGATGGGGGACAAGACCCAGCTGCTGTCGCTGGTGCTCGCCGCGCGTTTTCGCAAACCCTGGCCCATCGTTGCGGGCATTTTCGTGGCCACGCTGGTCAACCATGCGCTGGCCGGTGCCGTGGGCGCCTGGATCACCAGCTACCTGGGCGAGAACGCCATGCGCTGGATCCTGGGCCTGTCCTTCATCGCCATGGCGATCTGGATGCTGATCCCCGACAAGCTCGACGAGGACGAGGTCTCCGGGCATTCGCGCTGGGGCGTGTTCGGCACCACGCTGGTGGCCTTCTTCCTGGCCGAGATGGGCGACAAGACACAGATCGCCACCGTGATGCTGGCGGCCAAGTACAACGCCTACCTGTGGGTGGTGGCCGGCACGACGCTGGGCATGATGCTGGCCAACGCGCCTGTGGTGTGGCTGGGCGACAAGCTGGTCAAGCGCGTGCCCATACGCCTGGTGCATGTGGTGTCGGCCGTGATCTTCCTGGTGCTGGGCGTGCTGGCCCTGTTCCTTCCGGGGACGGGCGTTTTGGCATAATGAGCCTTCATGCGCCGATTTGCTTCTGCTTGCGGGCGCTTTATAAATCCTGCTAAAGACGACACCAGAGAACCCGGCCTCGTTTTTAGCGATGCCGGGTTTTTTCATGTCCTTCATCGCCACACCACAAACCATGCACTTCGACGAGCCACTGCCGCTGCAGGGCGGCGGCTCGATCCGGGACTACGACCTCGCCTACGAGACCTACGGGCAGCTCAATGCCGATCGCAGCAACGCGGTGCTGGTCTGCCATGCGCTCAATGCCTCCCACCATGTGGCAGGCGTCTACGAGGGCCAGGCCAAGAGCGAGGGCTGGTGGGACAACATGATCGGCCCGGGCAAGCCCGTGGATACGAACCGGTTCTTCGTGATCGGCGTGAACAACCTGGGCTCGTGCTTCGGCTCGACCGGCCCCATGCACGCGCATCCCGACACCGGCAAGATCTATGGCGCCGACTTCCCCGTGGTCACGGTGGAGGACTGGGTGGACGCCCAGGCCCGGCTGCTGGACCGGCTGGGCATTGGCCAGCTGGCCGCCGTGCTGGGCGGCAGCCTGGGCGGCATGCAGGCGCTGTCGTGGTCGCTGCGCCATCCTGACCGCATGCGCCACGCCGTGGTCGTGGCCAGCGCGCCCAACCTCAATGCCGAGAACATCGCCTTCAACGAGGTGGCGCGCCGCGCCATCGTCACCGACCCGGATTTCCACGGCGGGCATTTCTACGAGCACGGCGTGGTGCCGGCGCGGGGCCTGCGCATCGCCCGCATGATCGGCCACATCACCTACCTCAGCGACGACGTGATGAACCAGAAGTTCGGCCGCCAGCTGAGGGAGGGGCTGGACCTGAAGTACAGCACGCAGGACGTGGAGTTCCAGATCGAGAGCTACCTGCGCTACCAGGGCGAGAAGTTCAGCAGCTACTTCGACGCCAACACCTACCTGCTGATCACGCGTGCGCTCGATTATTTCGACCCGGCGCGCGCGCATGGCGGCGACCTGACCCGGGCGCTGTCCGTGGCCAAGGCCGGCTTCCTGCTGGTGAGCTTCACCACCGACTGGCGCTTTGCCCCCGCGCGCAGCCGCGAGCTGGTCAAGTCGCTGCTGGAGAACAACCGCGACGTCAGCTACGCCGAGATCGACGCGCCCCACGGCCATGACGCCTTCCTGCTCGACGACCCCCGCTACATGAAGGTGATGCGCTCCTACTTTGACAACATCGCCCAGGAAACCACGACAGCCGCCAAGGAGGCCGCATGACCGAGCTGAACACCATGCAGGCGATTGCGCGCCTGATCCCCAAGGGCTCGCGCGTGCTCGACCTGGGCTGCGGCGATGGCGCCCTGCTGTCGCACCTGCAGCGCGAGCGCGGCTGCACCGGCTACGGCGTGGAGCTGGACGATGCCAATGTGCTGGCCTGCGTGCGCCGGGGCGTGAACGTGCTGCAGCTGAACCTGGAGGACGGCCTGGCCATCTTCCAGGACAACAGCTTCGACGTGGTGCTGCAGATCGATACGCTGCAGCATCTGCGCAATGCCGAGACCATGCTGCAGGAGACGGCGCGCATAGGCCGCGCGGGCATCGTCGCCTTCCCCAACTTCGCGCACTGGCCCAACCGCCTGTCCGTGCTGCGCGGGCGCATGCCGGTGACGCGGCGCCTGCCCTACCAGTGGTATGACACGCCCAATATCCGCGTGGGCACCTACAAGGACTTCGAGGTGCTGGCCACCCGCAACCGGCTGCGCATCCTGGACTCCTTCGGCTTGCAGGATGGCCGCAGCGTGCGCACCCTGCCCAATCTCATGGCGGGCACGGCCGTCTTCCATTTCGAGCACGCCTGAGCGGCGGTCCGGTCCATGCCCGTGTCATGGGTGGCGCGCACAATCGACGGATTGCGAACCCGAAAGGCAGACATGAACCGCTTCCCACGCCGCCGCGCGCTGGCCCTGGCCGGCGCGGCCGCCGGCCTGCTGCTGGCAGGCTGCGCCACGCCGCAGGCCGCCAATCCCCCATCGCAGGCCGCGGACTGGCCTCCCCGGCCCGCGCTGATCGCGCACCGCGGCGCATCGGCACTGCGGCCAGAGCACACGTTGGAGGCCTACCGGGAGGCCATACGCGCGGGCGCCGACTTCATCGAGCCCGATCTGGTCATCACGCGCGATGGCGTGCTGGTGGCGCGGCATGAGAACGCCATCGCCATCCTGGCGGCCGACGGCAGCCTCAAGGAGGCCACGACCAACGTGGCCGACCGCCCCGAGTTCGCGGCGCGCAAGACCACCAAAACCATCGACGGGCAGGCGATCACGGGCTGGTTCGTGGAGGATTTCACGCTGGCCGAGCTGAAGACGCTGCGTGCGCGTGAACGTATCCCGGCGATCCGCCCGGCGAATGTGCAGTTCAACGACCGTTTCGAGGTGCCCACGCTGCAGGAGGTCATCGACCTGGCAAAGGCGGAGAGCGCGCGCACGAACCGCACCATAGGCATCTATCCCGAGACCAAGCACCCGAGCTACTTCCAGTCCATCGGCCTGCCGCTGGAGCCCGTGCTGCTGAAGCTGCTTGCGGACAACGGCTGGAACCATGCGCAGGCGCCAGTCTTCGTGCAGTCCTTCGAGGTCGAGAACCTGCGCTGGATCCGTGCGCGCAGCAGCCTGCGCCTGGTGCAATTGCTGGCGCCCAAGGGCAAGCCCTATGACAGCATGGCACGCGGCACGGGCCCCGGCTATGCCGACATGGTCACGCCCGCAGGCCTGGCCGAGATTGCGCGCTACGCCAACGGCATCGGGCCGAGCAAGAGCATGGTGATCCCCGTGGTGCAGGGCGCCAATGCGGCGCCCACGGCACTGGTGGCCGATGCCCACCGTGCGGGGCTGCTGGTCCATCCCTGGACGCTGCGGCCCGAGAACGCCTTCCTGCCCCTGAGCCTGAAATCGCCGCCCGCACAGGACGGCACCCGGCGCGGCAATGCGCGCGCCGACATGGACGATT
>NZ_LWCN01000005.1:0-1087500 GCF_001622915.1 Delftia sp. GW456-R20
CTGGACCAGCTGCGCGAAGCGGGCCTGGTGATCTCGGCGCTGACGCAGCGCGAGCAGCTGACCGAGATCGTCGAGCTGCCCAAGGAAGTTCACCCCTGGTACATCGGCGTGCAGTTCCACCCCGAGTTCAAGTCCACGCCGTGGAGCGGCCACCCGCTGTTCAATGCCTTCGTGAAGGCTGCGATCGAACGCCAGAAGGCGCCGCGCAAGCCCTGACCCCCGCAACGCCGCCCACCATTTCCCAAGGAATCCCCACCATGAAACTCTGCGGCTTCGATGTCGGCCTCGACCGGCGCTTCTTTCTCATTGCAGGACCCTGCGTCGTCGAGTCCGAACAGCTGCAGATGGACGTGGCGGGGCATCTCAAGGAAATCACGGCGGCCCTGGGCATCCACTTCATCTTCAAGAGCAGCTACGACAAGGCCAACCGCAGCTCGGGCGCCAGCTTTCGCGGCCCGGGCATGGACAAGGGCCTGGAGATCCTCGCCAAGGTGAAGAAGGACCTGCAGGTCCCCATCCTGACCGACGTGCACACCGAGTCCGAAATCCCGGCCGTGTCCCAGGTCGTGGACGTGCTGCAGACGCCGGCCTTCCTGTGCCGCCAGACCGACTTCATCCGCGCCGTCGCCCAGTCGGGCCGGCCGGTGAACATCAAGAAGGGCCAGTTCCTGGCCCCGCATGACATGAAGAATGTCATTGACAAGGCCCGTGCGGCTGCAAGGGAAGCCGGCCTGCCCGAGGACAGCTTCATGGCCTGCGAGCGCGGCGCCAGCTTCGGCTACAACAACCTGGTCTCGGACATGCGCAGCCTGTCCATCATGCGCGAGACCGGCGCGCCCGTCGTCTTCGACGCCACGCACAGCGTGCAGCTGCCCGGCGGCAACGGCACCAGCAGCGGCGGCATGCGCGAGATGGTGCCCGTGCTCTCGCGCGCGGCCGTGGCGGTGGGCGTGGCGGGCCTGTTCATGGAAACCCATCCCAACCCTCCCTGCGCCCTCAGCGACGGCCCCAACGCCGTGCCGCTCAAGCACATGAAGGCCCTGCTCGAAACCCTGGTCGCGCTCGACGACGTGACCAAGAAGAACGGCTTCCTCGAAAACGACTTTGGAGTCTGACCCATGGCCAGCGGCTACATCATTGCGTCCGTCACCGTCACCAAGCCCGAGCAGTACGAGGAATACCGCAAGTGGAGCACCGAGGCCATGCGCGTGCATGGCGCCGAAGTCTGCGTGCGCGGCGGCAAGGTCGAAGTGCTCGAAGGCGACTGGAACCCCGGCCGCACAGTGATCCTCAAGTTCCCCAGCTTCGAGGCGGCCCGGGCGTTCTACGACACCCCCGAATACCTGCGTGCCCGCGAGGCGCGTGAAGGCGCATCCATCATGCGCATGGTCTGCGTGGAAGGCGTCTGACGGCCAGCCACCCCGGCTCGTCAAGAGCGCAGCGCATACAAAGCCATACAACCAATTTGTGCACAATAGCCGCCGCCCGATCGCAGATACTGCGCCGCGGAGCACGGCTGTGCCCGGCGGCACGGCAGCCTGCCACGCCACCGACCACCCATACCGCTTGCCCGGCAAGCACCAGGGCGCAACCTCACCGGAACCCGCCTGCACACCGATTTCAAAAACCGCAAAGGAAATGCCATGAGTGCAATCGTTGACATCGTAGGCCGCGAAGTGCTGGACAGCCGCGGCAACCCCACCGTCGAATGCGACGTGCTGCTGGAATCGGGCGTGATGGGCCGCGCCGCCGTGCCTTCGGGCGCGTCCACCGGCTCGCGCGAAGCCATCGAGCTGCGTGACGGCGACAAGAGCCGCTACCTGGGCAAGGGCGTGCTCAAGGCCGTCGAGCACATCAACACCGAGATCTCCGAAGCCGTTCTAGGCCTGGACGCCTCCGAGCAGGCCTTCCTGGACAAGACCCTGATCGACCTGGACGGCACGGACAACAAGGGCCGCCTGGGCGCCAACGCCATGCTGGCCGTCTCCATGGCCGTGGCCCGTGCCGCTGCCGAAGAGGCCGGCCTGCCCCTGTACCGCTACCTGGGCGGCATGGGCGGCATGCAGCTGCCCGTGCCGATGATGAACGTCATCAACGGCGGCGCGCACGCCAACAACAGCCTGGACCTGCAGGAATTCATGATCATCCCCGTGGGCGCGCCGTCGTTCCGCGAAGCCGTGCGCTGGGGTGCCGAAGTCTTCCACGCGCTCAAGAAGATCATCCACGACAAGGGCATGAGCACGGCCGTGGGCGACGAAGGCGGTTTTGCGCCTTCCGTGGAAAACCACGAAGCCGCCATCCAGCTGATCCTGCAGGCCATCGAAAACGCAGGCTACAAGGCCGGCGAACAGATCGCCCTGGGCCTGGACTGCGCCGCCAGCGAGTTCTACAAGGACGGCATGTACGTGCTGGCCGGTGAAGGCAACCTGACGCTGACCGCCACCCAGTGGACCGACATGCTGGCCGGCTGGTGCGACAAGTACCCCATCATCTCCATCGAGGACGGCATGGCCGAAGGCGACTGGGATGGCTGGAAGATCCTGACCGACCGCCTGGCCGCCAAGGTCCAGCTGGTGGGCGACGACCTGTTCGTTACCAACACCAAGATCCTGAAGGAAGGCATCGACAAGAAGATCGCCAACTCCATCCTGATCAAGATCAACCAGATCGGCACACTGACCGAAACCTTCGCCGCCATCGAAATGGCCAAGCGCGCAGGCTACACGGCCGTGATCTCGCACCGCTCGGGTGAAACCGAGGATTCGACGATTGCCGACATCTCGGTGGGCACCAATGCCGGCCAGATCAAGACCGGCTCGCTGAGCCGTTCGGACCGCATCGCCAAGTACAACCAGCTGCTGCGCATCGAGGAAGACCTGGGTGACATCGCCCACTACCCCGGCCGCGAGGCTTTCTACAACCTGCGCTGAAAAGCGTTAGGCTTGCAAGCCATCCGGCCTGCAAGCCTTTTTCCTTTCCGCAACATCTGCTGCCATGGTCAACCGCGTCGTCCCCCTTGTCCTGCTCGCCCTGCTCGCCGCCGTGCACGCGCAGTTGTGGCTGGGCCATGGCAGCGTGGCCTACGTCAAGGAACTGCAGCAGCAGATCCACGACCAGAACGTGGCCAATGCCCTGGAAAAGGCCGAGAACGACCGCCTGGCCTCCGAGGTCAACGACCTCAAGGACGGCCTGGCCATGGTCGAGGAAAAGGCCCGCAGCGAGCTGGGCATGGTCAAGCCCAACGAGATCTTCGTGCAGATCGTGCGGCGCTGAAGGTTGGGATTTTTTGCACCAAGGCCGGCTTCATGCCGGCCTTGTGCTTTTGCAACAAGGCGCCTGCGCCCGTTACCGGGCCCGCGCTCAAGCCGAGACAGGTACTTGGACACAGACCGCTTGCCCCCGGCCCCGGTGATTCTTCTGGGATCGCCGCCCGCGCTCGCGCTTTCCATGGCACATGCACTGCGCCAGGCCTGGCGGCACCACGGAGCATCTCCTGCTGACTGGCAATGCCTGGCGGCCGAGCCGGGGCAGTCTCTGCCGGAACATGGGACCGTCTACCTGCTGGGACTGGATTGGAGAGCCTCCGTCACCGAGCACGAAGGAGTGAGCAATGGCCCTGCCGCCCAGCTCCAGCATTGGCGCGACCAATTGCAAGGCCAGTCGCGCGACTACGTGGTGCTCTACGGCAATACCGCCCGGCAATGGCAACAGCTGGCCGAGTCGCTCAGGCTCAAGGCTCCGCAAATGGACTGGTCCTGGCTGCCCGCAAGCCCCGCGCAACGCAGCGCGCGCCTTCGCCCCTACGGCTGCGAGCAATGCAGCGACCCGGACTGCGAGCGGCGATTGTTCGACGCGCTGCGCAGCGGGCGAGACTGACTCCGAGCGTATTTACTGGACGTTCGTCGAGGTCGGCGGCTGCTTGCCGGCCTCGGTGAACAGCTGGGCGGCATCGATGGGATCAAATTCGTACTGCTTGCCGCAGAAGTCGCAGCCCACCTCGATATTGCCGCGCTCCTCCAGGATGCTGTCCACCTCTTCAATGCCCAGCGACACCAGCATGGCGCCCACGCGCTCACGGCTGCAGGTGCAGGCAAAGCGCGGGCGCTCTTCGTCCTGCTGGGGGACGAAGCGCATCAGCTTTTCTTCCCAGAACAGGCGCCGCAGGATGGTTTCCACATCCAGCGTGAGCAGTTCGTCGCGCGTCAGGCTGGCGGCCAGCGTGGCGATGCGGTTGTAGTCCTCGTTCAGGCCGATGGCGTCCTGGCCCGATTGCTCGCTTTCGGTGGCGGAGGCCAGGTTGGCCTCGCCCTTGACCGGCATGCGCTGGATCAGCAGGCCGGCAGCCAACTGGTCATTGGCGGCCAGCACCAGCACGGTGTCCAGCTGCTCGGACTGCAGCATGTAGTGCTGCAGTGCATCGGACACCTTGGAGAACCTGCGGCCTTGCGCATCCTGCAGCGGCACCACGCCCTGGTAGGGCTGCTGGCCCGGCTGGCGTCCCTTGGGGTCCAGCGTGATGGCGCAGCGGCCACCACCGTTCACATTGAGCAGTTGCTCCAGCGTGGCGCCTTCGGGCGCCTCCCCGATCAGGGTGGCGGTGGCGCGCAGGCCGAAGTCGGACTGCACCTCGGCCACGGCCAGCTTGACCGGGCCGTCGCCCATGACCTGGAAGACCAGGGCGCCGTTGAACTTGATGTTGGACTGCATGAGCACGCCGGCAGCCGCCATTTCGCCCAGCAGTTCGCGCACGGCAGCGGGGTAGGCACCGGTCTCGCCGTTGCCCGCGCGGCGTTGCAGGATTTCCTGCCAGGCGTCGGTGAGGCGGACGATGGAGCCGCGCACGGGCAGGCCTTCGAAGATGAATTTATGCAGTTCAGACACGCTGATGGATTCCGTAAAAAAGTGCCGGGCCTCGCTCAGCCCAGCTTGCGCAACCCGGTCTTGAACCGGCGCGCATTATCGACATAGTGTTGGGCGCTGCGGCGCAAGCCTTCGATCTGCTCGGGCGTCAATTGGCGCACGGCCTTGGCCGGGCTGCCGATGATCATCGAGCCATCGGGAAACTCCTTGCCCTCGGTGATGAGGGCACCTGCGCCGACCAGGCAGTTCCTGCCGATCTTCGCGCCGTTGAGCACCACGGCACCGATGCCGATCAGCGATTCGTCGCCGATGGTGCAGCCATGCAGCATGACCTGGTGGCCCACGGTCACATGGCGCCCCACGACCAGCGGCTTGCCCAGGTCGGCATGCAGCACGCTGGCGTCCTGGATGTTGCTTCCCTCGCCGATGGAAATGCTCTCGCAGTCGCCGCGCAGCACGGCGCCGAACCAGATGCTGGCGTCTTCGGCCAGCTGCACATTGCCCATCACCTCGGCGCTGTCGGCCACCCAGGCCGATGCTGCCACTTCAGGGGCCACTCCATCCAGTTCATAAATCGCCATGGGTCTTTGTCTCCGTCAATTATTGGTGATGGCAGGAAACCTAGAATTGTAGGGATGGAGTTACGTCACCGCGCCCTTGAGGTTTTGTGCCTCCCGGACCCCGAAGAAAAGGCCGCCGCCGCGTTGGACATGTATGCACGGCAGGCGCTTTATTCAATAGCAGCGCAGGCACCGGCCCTGTCCGATCCAGCACCGGACCTGCCCGGCCGCCCGCTGCGGCCCGAGCTGCGCCACCACACTGCCGTTGCAAGGCGCTCGCCGGCCACGCCCGAAGGCCGGGCCGTGCTGATCCACGCCATTGCCCACATCGAGTTCAACGCCATCAATCTGGCGCTGGATGCCGTCTGGCGCTTTGACGGCATGCCGCAGCAGTACTACCTGGACTGGCTGCAGGTGGCCGCCGAGGAGGCCAAGCACTTTCGCCTGCTGCGCGAGCATCTGCGCGCGCACCTGGGCCACGACTATGGCGATTTCCCGGCCCACCAGGGCCTGTGGACCATGTGCGAGAAGACCGCGCATGACGTGGTGGCCCGCATGGCCCTGGTGCCACGCACGCTGGAGGCACGGGGCCTGGACGCCACGCCCCAGATCCAGAACAAGCTGCGCAACACGCGCGCGCCCGATGCGCTGGCGGCCGTGGACATCCTCGACATCATCCTGCGCGAGGAAGTGGGCCACGTGGCCATAGGCAACCACTGGTACCGCTGGCTGTGCGAGCGTGAAGGCCTGGAGCCGGAGGCGCACTACCAGCACCTGACGCAGCGCTACGAGGCACCGCGCCTGCGCCCGCCCTTCAACGAGCGCGCGCGCCGCGCCGCTGGCTTCACCGATACCGAACTGGCCTGGCTGCAGCAGGTCTGAAGAAAGACTGCCGCAGCCGCGCGGACAGGCCCGTCCCGTCCGCATGGCCGCACAATGGTTTACAAACTAGGATGGGTCCGACTCCGCAATCGGACTTGTCCCAGCAGACACTGCCTGTCGGCATATTTATTCAGAACATTCCTACAATCAGATCTGCTGCTTACCGTGCCTCTTCGACCGAACACTCCATGACCGAATTGCCTGTCCATCTCTTCAACGATGCCCCTGCGGCCAGCCCCGCGTCCACAGACCGGGGAATGATCGCGCGCCAGGCCATCGTCAACGGGGTGCAGCAGATCATCGGCTATGAGCTTTTCAACCGTTCGCGCGCCTACCCGGACCATACGGCGGCCTCGGACGTGTCCCTGGTATTCACGGCCCTGTCGCATGCCGGCGAAGAGGACCTGGTCGGCACCAAGTTGATGTTCGTCAACTGCACGCATGAAAGCCTGGCCGGCGGGCATCTGGAGCTGCTCAACCCCGACAAGGTGGTGCTGGAGATCCCGCCGCTGGGCCTGGCCGCACAGCAAGAGGTGCAGGCCCGCCTGCCCATCCTCAGCAATCTGCGCGCGCGCGGCTTCAACCTGGCCTTCAATCACACGGTGCTGGAGTCCGCCTATGCGGCCTGGCTGCCCCTGGCCGACTACATCAAGTTCGACCTGTCCGTGCTGGCCCCTGACCAGTTGGCCGTGCTGGTCAACTTCGCTGGCCGCCACACGCGCGCCGAGCTGATCGCCGAGAAGGTGGAAAGCGCACAGCAGTACGAGCAGGTGGGCCGCCTGGGCATTCAGCTGTTCCAGGGCTTCTGGTTTGCGCGGCCCACGGTGGTGCGTACCAAGCTGCTGTCGCCCTCGCAGCAAAGCATCGTCCAGCTGCTGAATCTGGTGCGCCAGCAGGCCAGCACCGATGCCATCGAGGATGTGCTCAAGAAGGATGCGGGCCTGGCCTTCAACCTGATGCGCCTGATCAATTCCGTGGGTTTTGGCGTGCAACGCGAGATCACCTCCTTCCGCCAGGCCGTGATGCTCATGGGCCTCAAGAAGCTGTTCCGCTGGGCGGCCATGCTGCTGACCGCATCGCGCAACGGCGGCCCGCCGCCGGCCATCGGTCAGACCGCCGTGATCCGCGGGCGGCTGATGGAGCTGTTGGCCCAGGAATCGCTGAGCGAGGAAGACTCCGACCAGGCCTTCGTCGTCGGCATCTTCTCGCTGCTGGGCAGCATGCTGGACCTGCCCCAGGACGTGGCCATGAGCCTGATCCCCGTGCCCGATGCCGTCTCCGCCGCCGTGCTGCGCCACGAAGGCGTGCTGGGCGAGCTGCTGATCCTGGCCCAGGCCTGCGAAGCCAGCGACGACGCAGCCTTCAACCGCAGCGCAGACGCACTGCGCCTGAGCAGCCAACAGATCAACTGGGCCCATCTGCAGGCCCTGGCCTGGACCGATCAACTGGCAGACAGCTCGCTATAGTCATGAGCTATCGCACGCAACTCAACGCCGCCGCTCCTTCATCTTTCTCAGCTTCCAAATGACTACCAACGACAACTCCTCCGCTCCGCCACCACCCCTGCCAGAAGGAGTGGAGGACGGACAGGTGGCCGTCATTGCGCGCCAGGCCATCGTCAACGAGGCGCGCGATGTCTTCGGCTATGAACTCTTCGATCGCTCCACAGCCCAGCATGCGCACACGGCGGCCTCCGATGCCGCCCTGCTGTTCAACGCACTGTCGTATGCGGGAGCCGAGGCGCTGGTGGGCAAGAAGACGGTCTTCATCAACTGCACGCATGACAGCCTGGCCGGCGGCCACCTGGAACTGATCCACCCCGACAAGGTGGTACTGGAAGTGACCACGCTGGGCGAGAACGCCACCACAGCCGATATCGAAGAGCGCCTGCCCACCTTCCAGGCCCTGCGCCAGCGCGGCTTCCGCCTGGCCTTCAACCAGCACCTGCTGCGCCGCGCCTATGCCAGCTGGCTGCCTGCGGCCGCATTCATCAAGCTGGACATGCAGACCTTTGCACTGGCCGATGCCGAGACCCTGGTGAATTTCGCGCGCGCCCATACCAATGCCCAGATCGTGGCCGAAAAGGTCGAGACCTCCGAGCAGTTCGAGCGCATGCGCGACCTGGGCGTGCGGCTGTTCCAGGGCTTCTGGTTCGCCCAGCCGCAACTCGTGCAGGCACGCACCATCCGCCCCACGCAGGCCACCATCATCCAGCTGATCAACCTGGTGCGTCAGCAGGCCAGCACGGACGAGATCGAGGCCCTGCTCAAGAAGGACCCCACGCTGTCCTTCAACCTGCTGCGCTTCATCAACTCCTCGGGATTCGGCCTGTCCTGCGAGATCACCTCGTTCCGCCATGCGGTGATGATCCTGGGCCTCAAGAAGCTGTTCCGCTGGGCCGCGCTGCTGCTGACCACCTCGCGCGCGGGCGGCACGCCACCGGCCGTGGGCCAGACCGCCGTGGTGCGCGGACGCCTGATGGAGCTGCTGACGGCCGAGCTGCTCTCGCCCGAGGAATGCGACAACGCCTTCGTGGTGGGCGTGTTCTCGCTGCTGGACGTGATGCTGGGCCAGCCCATGGAAAAGGCGCTGGAATCCATCGCCCTGCCCCAGCCCGTGATCGATGCGCTGGTGCACAACAAGGGCGTGTTCGCGCCCTTCCTGGAGCTGACGCGCGCCTGCGAAAGCGGCGACGACGAAGGCTTTGCGCGCGCCGCCAACGCCTTGCAGCTGTCCAACCACCAGGTCAACTGGGCGCATTTGCAGGCCCTGGCCTGGGCCGACAACCTCACGGCGGACGACGCCACGGTCTGAACGGGTCAGCCACCATGGCAAAGGGCTTGCGGCCGGGAAGCCGCAAGCCCTTTTTGCATGCCGCGCGCCGCAGCGGTATCAGTTCAGCTTGATGCCTGCAGCCTGGATGATGCGCGCGTTGGACTGGGACTCGGCCTCGATCTGGCGCGCGAAATCCTCGGCCTTGCCGCCCGTGGCCACGTTGTCGGTGGCCTCCAGCTTGGCACGCATGTCGGGCTGGGTCAGCACCTGGTTGATCTCGGCATTGAGCCTTTGCAGCACGGGCGCGGGCGTTCCTGCGGGCGCGAAGATGCCGAACACCGAGGTCATGTTGGCGCTCTTGTAGCCCAGCTCGGCCAGCGTGGGCACGCCGGGCAGCGACTCCAGGCGCTGGGGAGCACCCACGGCCAGGGCCTTGAACTTGCCCGCCTTGATGTGCTGCAGCACGGCCGGCCCGGCGTTGGTGGAGAGCACCTCGAACTGGGCGCTCAGGCCATCATTGAGCTGCTGGCCGCCGCCCTTGTAGGGGATGTGCGTGATCTTGGCCTGCGAGGCATACATGATCTGCTCGAGCATGATGTGGCCCAGCGATGCCAGGCCTGCCGTGGCCCAACGGACTTCGCCGGGCTGGGCCTTTGCCTGCGCCACCAGTGCCTTGAAATCGGTCGCCGTGGAGCGGGCCGTGCCCAGCAGCAGCACGGGCGAATACATCACGCTGGTCACGGGCACGAGATCGCGCTGCGGATCGAACAGCGGCTTGCCCAGGTGCGGGCTCAGCGTCAGCGGGCTGATGGAGGAAAAGCCCAGCGTATAGCCATCAGGTGCGGCCTTGGCCACCAGGTCCAGGCCGATGGCGCCGCCGGCGCCGGCCTTGTTGTCCACCACCACGGGCTGGCCCAGGCGGGCGGCCAGCTTCTCGCCCAGGGCGCGCGCCACCACGTCGCTGACGCCACCGGCCGGATAGGAAACCACCACGCGGATGGGCCGGTTGGGCCAGGCGGCATCGGCGGCCGACGCGGACATCGGCAAGGCCGCAGCAGCGACCGTCGCCGCCAGCATGGAAGTCACCAGCACATGCCGGCGCAGGAAATCAGTCATCGAAAACTCCGCAGAAACACATCGAACACGGCGGTGATTGTTCTGCAAAGCGCATATCCCCGGGACAGGCTTTGCCACTTCGACGATTTCAACGGCAGAAACGCCCAAACCGGCGAACCCTCCACACCCAATCAACCACGCGGATGGTGCAAAGCGTGCAATGCCTTGAGCCGCTCGCGCGCCACATGGGTGTAGATGGTGGTGGTGGAGATGTCGGCATGGCCCAGCAGCATCTGCACCACGCGCAGGTCTGCGCCATGGTTGAGCAGGTGGGTGGCGAAGGCATGGCGCAGCGTGTGCGGCGACAGCGGTGCCGTCACGCCCGCAACCTGCGCGCAGCGCTTGACGATGACCCAGAACATCACGCGGCTCATGGCTGCTCCGCGCTGGGTCACGAAGACCGCATCGCTGCGCTGCCCGCCCAGGATGGCACCGCGCGCCGTGGCCAGGTAGCGCTCCAGCCACCAGTGCGCCTCCTGGCCGAAGGGCACCAGCCTTTCCTTTTGCCCCTTGCCCGTCACGCGCAACACGCCCGAGCGCAGATCGATGCCATGCAAGGGCAGATCCACCAGCTCGCTCACGCGCAGGCCGCTGGCATACATCAGCTCCAGCATGGCGCGGTCACGCAGGCCCAGTAGCGTATCGACATCGGGCGCCCTGAGCAGTGCCTCCACCTGCGCCTGCGTCAGCGTATGCGGCACGCGCGGCGGCTGCCGGGCCGCCAGCATGCGTGCCGTGGGATCGGCGGCAATGCGCTGCTCGCGCAGCGCCCAGTGGTAGTAGCGGCGCAGCACCGTCAGCCGCCGGTTGGAAGAACTGGCCTTGGTCTGCTCCACCCGCACCGCGAAATAGCCCTGCAGCTCCAGCTCGCCCGCCGCATCCAGCGCCAGCGGCGGCTGCTGGTGCGCCAGCCACCGCCCCCAGGCCGTCAGATCCCGGCGATAGGCCGCCAGCGTATTGCGCGACAGCCCGTCCTCCAGCAGCAGCGCATCCATGAACAGGTCCAGCGCATCCAGGCTGGCCGGCAGCGGCGCCGGCCAGGATGCAGGATCGGCAGCAGATTCGGCTTCGGCAGCCGATGGGGAAGCGATGGAAGCAACAGGAACTTGGGACATCCCATCAAGCCTACAACGAAAAAACCCGAGGTCCGCAAGGAGCCTCGGGTTCCGAGCCAACCGCTCAAGGCGGTGCTTACTCCAGCGTGAGTTTCTGCTGAGCAACCACCTTCTTGTACGTCTCGTACTCGTCCTTGATCTGCTTGGCGAACTCTTCAGGCGAGTTGCCGATGACCAGGGAGCCCGTGTCCTCGATGCGCTTGCGCACGGCCGGATCCTGCAGCACCTTGCGCACGGCGGCGTTGATCTTGTCCACCACGTCCTTGGGCATGTTCTTGGGGCCCAGGATGCCGTAGTAGGCCATCCGGTTCACCGGCTCCAGGCCCACTTCCTTGAAGGTGGGCACATTGGGCAGCACGGCCAGGCGCTGGGGCGCGGCCACCACGATGGGCACCAGGCGGTTGTCCTTGATGAAGGGCAGGGCCGAGGGCAGGTTGTCCAGCACCATGGGCACCTGGCCCGCCACCACGTCGTTGAGCGCCGGGCCCGCACCGCGGTAGGGGATGTGGGTGACGAAGGTGTTGGTCAGGCTCTTGTACAGCTCCATCAGCATGTGCTGGATGCCGCCCGTGCCCGAGGAGGCATAGGAGTACTTGCCCTGGGACTTCTTGAGTTCGGCCTCGAAGCTCTTGTAGTCCTTGGCGGGGAACTTGGGGTTCACCGCAATCACGTTGGGCGTGGCCGCCACGTTGATGATGGGCGTGAAGTCCGTCAGCGTGTTGTACGAGATCTTGGGGTTGATCGCGGGGTTGGTCGCCGTGGTCGAGACCGTGGCGATGCCCAGGCTGTAGCCATCGGGCTGCGAGCGCGCGGTTTCCATGGCGCCGATGACGCCGCCGCCACCGCCGCGGTTGTCCACCACCACGGGCTGGCCCAGTTCCTTGGTCAGGGGTTCGGCGATCACGCGGGCGATGATGTCGGTCGTGCCACCGGGGGCGAAGGGCACCACCAGCTTGATCGGCTTGGTGGGATAGGCCTGGGCCAGGGCTCCGGTGCTTGCGAGGACCAGGGTCAGGCCCATCCAGCTGCGACGATTCATACAAGATCTCCTTTTGGGGGTCGTGTTGACGAAGAAGGTTTCATGGACATCCGCAAGGCCGTGCCTGCGGATGGATGGTCTGCGAAATGAAGGCTCGCAAACGCTGCCACGGAACAGCCATGGTGGGGCCTGGAGCCCGCTGCGCGCTTGACGGTCGTCAGGACCTGCGCTTTCGGATCGGCTGTGTGGACCCCAGCGATGCTAAGGCCCGGGGCGCGGTTGTCACAGTTTGTCGCAGCACTGATTTCCCGGTGTTTACCCCTAGCCTCGCGCCATGGTTTCTCGGCAGACGCGGCGACTGCGGGGTTGCGCTTATGCTCTGCCCCCGTGAACTACGCCGTGCTGCTCTTCCCCGATTTTTCGCTCATCGTGCTTGGCTACGTGCTGTGCCGCTTCACACAGCTCAACCGCACGGTCTGGCAGGCAGTGGAGGCGCTGGTGTACTACCTGCTGTTCCCCGTGCTGCTGTTCCACTCCATCGTCAAGAGCCCGGTGGACTGGGGTGCCACCTCCCACTTGCTGGCCGCTGGCGTGTGCGCGGCCCTGGTCGGCATTGCCCTGGCCTACAGCCTGCCCTGGTGGCCGGGCCTGCGCGGCCGGATCGACACACGCGAGCATGCCGGCGCCGTGCAGGTGGCGTTTCGCTTCAACTCCTTCATCGGCCTGGCGCTGGCCAGCCGGCTGGCGGGGCCTGAGGGCCTGCTGTTCATCTCGGTGCTGATCGGCGTGAGCGTGCCGCTGTGCAATATCGCGGCCGTCTGGCCCATGGCTCGCGGCAGCAACCAGCACTTCCTGGGCCAGCTGGTGCGCAATCCGCTGATCGTGGGCACGCTGTCGGGCCTGGTGTTCAGCGCGCTGGGGCTGAAGCTGCCCACGCTGATCGAGCCGTCGATCTCCCGCATAGGCGCAGCCTCCATCGCGCTGGGCCTGATGTCGGCTGGCGCCGGCATGCAGTTCGGCGCGCTGGCCGTCGGCAAGCTGCTGGCCGTGTGCCTGCTGGCCGTGCGGCATCTGGTGCAGCCGCTGATCGCCTATGCCATGGTGCGGGCGTTTGGCCTGAGCGGTGCGCAGGCGCTGATCCTCATGGCCTTCTCGGCCCTGCCCACCGCATCGTCGTGCTATGTGCTGGCCGCGCGCATGGGCTACAACGGCTCGTATGTGGCGGGGCTGGTCACGCTGTCCACGCTGCTGGGCGTGCTCAGCCTGCCGTTTGCGCTGAGCCTGCTGCAGTACTGATGCCGCGGTGCCGCGGCGCCCCTACAGCACGGCACGCATGTCGTCCGTGAAGGCGGCCGTGATGTCGTCCTGGCGTGCGCGCTTCTTGGCCACCATGGTGATGTCCACGTCATAGCTGAAGAGGGATTCGTCCAGCGCATGCAGCAGGCCGGCAGCCACATAGGGCGCCGCGTAGTGCTCTGGCAGGTAGCCCAGGTGGGCGCCTGACAGGATGAGGATGGCGGCCGCCTCCATGTTGTCCGCCTCTGACGTGACATGGCGCGGGCGCCCCGTCAGCGGTGCCTGCGGCAGTGGATAGGTGCGCCAGGTCCAGTCGGCCTCGCCCGCCTCCTGCGCGCCGATGCGGCCCGCGCGTGCGGCAAAGGGATGGCTGGCACTGCAATAGGCCACCTGCCTTTCGCTGAACAGCAGCGTGTACTCCAGCGCCGGCGCACGGTGCAGGAAATAGCCCACCGCGACCTGCAGCTCGTCGCGCAGCAGCATCTCTTCCAGCTCGCGCGGCCCGCGCACCAGCACCGACAGGCGTACGGCCTCGTCGCGCTGGCGAAAGCGCTGTATGGCCCGCCCCATCAGCGCGTTGTATTCCATGGGTGCATTGCCGATCAGGCCGATGGCCAGGCTGCCCACCAGTTGCCGGTGCATGTTGCGCGCCTGCGCACTGAAGCCTTCCAGTCCCTGCAGGGCCGTGCGAGCCATATCGACGAAGCGCCGGCCCTTGGCCGTCAGGCGAAAGCCGCCGCGCCCGCGTTCGCACAAACTGAAACCCAGCCGCGTCTCCAGTGTGGACAGCTGACTGCTGAGCGTGGACTGCCCTACGCCAAGGCTGGCCTGCGCCGCCGACACGCCGCCCGCGTCAACGATGGCCAGAAACACGCGCAGCAGCCGCAGGTCCAGATCTGAAACGGTATGGAGCATGGGGTTTTCACTCGGAAAAGATCGATTCTTATCGATGTTTGTAAATGGAACTTGAAATGGATGCAATCCGGGCTGCTGTCTAGCATCCACGGCTGTTGCAGCACATCTGGATTGTCCAAAGAGGGACTGCAATACAGAACAAGAGGGGCGGGCCATGGAATTCACTTCCATGGATACCGCTGTTTCAAGAGGCCCCTGCCAACAGGGCCGCAACAAAAGGGAGACAAACCATGTTGCTCGATATCTCGGTCGTGGTGATCTACGCGGCGGCCATGCTGCTGCTGGGCTGGTACGGCATGCGCCGCGCGAAGACGCAGGAGGACTTTCTCGTGGCCGGCCGCAACCTCGGGCCGGGCCTGTACATGGGCACCATGGCCGCCACGGTGATAGGCGGCGCCAGCACCGTGGGCACGGTGCGCCTGGGCTATGTGTACGGCATCTCCGGATTCTGGCTGTGCGCGGCGCTGGGCGCGGGCCTGCTGGTGCTCAACCTGTTCCTGGCCAAGCCCCTTCTCAGGCTGCGCATCTGCACCGTGACCCAGGTGCTGGAGCGGCGCTACAGCGCCCGTACCAAGCAGGCCAGCGCCCTGGTGATGCTGGCCTACTCGCTGATGCTGGCGGCCACGTCGGTGATCGCCATCGGCACCGTGATGCAGGTGCTGTTCGACCTGCCGCTGTGGATCTCCATCCTGGTGGGCGGGGGCGTCGTGGTCATCTACTCGGCCGTGGGCGGCATGTGGTCGCTGACGCTGACGGACATCGTGCAGTTCGTGATCAAGACCGCGGGCCTGATGCTGATCCTGCTGCCCATCTGCCTGTACCGCGTGGGCGGCTGGGACCAGCTGGTTGCACGGCTGCCTGCGTCCAGCTTCGATGTCACACACATCGGCTGGGACACCATCGCCACCTACTTCGTCATCTATTTCTTCGGAATCATGATCGGCCAGGACGTGTGGCAGCGCGTGTTCACGGCCCGCAGCGAACGGGTGGCCGCCGTGGCCGGCAGCCTCGCCGGCGTGTACTGCGTGGTCTACGGACTGGTCGGCGCCCTGGTGGGCATGACAGCGCGCGTGCTGCTGCCGGACCTGGACAACGCCAACAATGCCTTTGCCGCCATCGTGCAGGCCAGCCTGCCGGACGGCATCCGCGGCCTGGTGATCGCTGCCGCACTGGCAGCCATGATGTCCACCGCCAGCGCCGCCATGCTGGCCGGCTCCACCGTGCTGGCCGAGGACCTCGTGCCCCTGCTGCGGGGCGGCCGGCCGCTGTTCGATGTGCGCTGGCACCGGCTGCTGACGCTGCTGGTGGGGCTGGCCGTGCTCGGCATCGCCCTGGTGGTTGACGATGTGCTCAATGCCCTGACCACCGCCTACAACCTGCTCGTGGGCGGCATGCTGGTGCCGCTGATCGGCGCCATCTACTGGCGCCGGGCCACCACGGCGGGCGCCATCGCCAGCATGCTGCTGGGCTGCACCACGGCCGTCGCCTTCATGGTCAGGGACGGCCTGGCCGCCAACACGCCCATCTATGCCAGCCTGGCCGTGAGCACGGCCAGCTTCATCCTCATCAGCCTGGCGCAGCGCACGCAGCAGCGTTCGCTGTCGGGCATTCAATCCTGAACCCGGCACTGAATCGGAGACGACATGACGCTTTTCACACCAGACAGGCTGCAGGCGCTGCGCGCACGCTTCGGCGGCGCCAACGAGTCCGTGATACACGACCCGCATTTCCGCGCCGTGGCCGCCCACATCATCGACGCCAGCGGCACGCGCAACGCACCCTACGCAGGCATGCCCACGCTGCTGGACGCGCCCATGCGCCCCATGGACTGGAGCCGCCCGGATTTCGGCGACCTCCAGGCCGCGCTGATCGGCGTGCCCATGGACCTGGGCATCAGCAACCGCAGCGGCTGCCGCTTCGGCCCCCGGGCCCTGCGTTCCATTGAACGCGTGGGCCCCTACAACCATGTGCTTCGATCCGCTCCCACACGCGAGCTGCGCGTGGCGGACATCGGCGACGTGCCGCTGTCCAGCCGCTACAGCCTGGAGCAGTCGCACCGCGACATAGAGTCGGCCTTCGCGAAGATCCATTCGGCCGGCGTGATTCCGCTGGCCGCTGGTGGAGACCATTCCATCACCCTGCCCATATTGCGCGCACTGGGCCGCGAGCGGCCACTGGCCCTGGTGCATTTCGACGCCCACTGCGACACCGGGGGCCCCTTCGACGGCAGCCGCTTTCACCACGGCGGCCCGTTTCGTCAGGCCGTGCTGGACGGCGTGCTCGACCCCACGCGGACCATTCAGATCGGCATACGCGGCGCGGCCGAATATCTCTGGGAGTTTTCCTATGAGTCGGGCATGACCGTGATCCACGCAGAGGACCTTCCCGCGCTGGGCGTGGACGGCGTCATTGCCCGCGCAAGCGAGGTGGTGGGCGATGCGCCCGTCTACGTCTCCTTCGACATCGACTGCCTGGACCCGGCCTTTGCGCCCGGCACGGGCACGCCCGAGGTCGGTGGACTCACCGTGCGCGAGGCACAGGCCATGGTGCGCGGCCTCGCCGGCATCCACATCGTGGGCGGCGATGTGGTGGAGGTGTCGCCAGCCTACGACGCCACCACCAACACCGCCCATGCGGGCGCGCAGATGATGTTCGAAATCCTCGGCCTGATCTGCGCACGCCACTCCGGGAGTGGCGCCACCCAGCCTGCCTAGGCCCCCTGCCCGCCCTCCGCATCCCGTAGCAGCCCCAGCGGCGTGCTGCCGTAGCGTGCCCTGAACCGCCGGGAAAAATGCGCGGGTGAGCTGAAACCGCAGTGCTGCGAGATCTCCGCGATGCCCAGCGTTCCCGGCTCCGTGCCACGCAGCAGCGCATGGGCGCGTTCCAGGCGATAGGCCATGAGCTCGGCGCTGAGGCTGGTGCCTTCGCGCGACAGCTGGGATTGCAGCGAGCGCACGGACAGCCCCAGCCTGGACGCCACGCGCTCGGGCCCCAGCGCCGGGTCCGGGTACTGGCGGGCAATGAGCTGGCGCACCCTGCGCAACAGCACGTGCATGGGCGCGCCGGGTCGGGCCGTCGCCATGTCGGCGCTGGCCTGCAGCACGGTCTTCACGGTGTTGATGACCAAGTCGGACAGCCTGGCGGATTCGGCCTCGGGCAAGGGGTCCTGCCACGCGGCCAGCAATTGCATCTGCTGGACCAGCAGTTGAAGCGATGCACAGTCGGGCAGGCTGCGTGCCAGCAGTTGCGAAGCCAGGCCGCCACGCGAATCGATCAGTGCCAGCGGCACGGCCAGCACCACCAGGTCCACGGCCTCTTTCTGCCAGATGCGGTAGCCGCGCCGCTCGTCCAGCAGGAACAGCTGGCCGGGTTGCGCCTGCAGCCTCCTGCCCGCAACCGCCATGCCCGGCTCCCCGGATGACGCCGAGGCATCCGGTACGTCCGGCACGTCCGACAGGTCAGGTACGTCAGGTGCATCCGGTGCGAATACCTGGGCTCCACCTTTGGCATAGAGCACGCACAGCAGGCAGGGCGGGCCTGCGCGCTGGCCATCGTCATGCAGGCGCTCCATGCCATGTTCGGCCGCCATCTGGATGCGGTTGAGCACCACCGCGCCCACGCCGCGCGATGTCAGCACGGCCTCGAAGCGCTCGGGCTGAGCGACCAAGGGCGTGTGCGGCATCTGCGCCTCGCGGCTGGCATCGCTCCAGAACTGCGCTCGCGAAAGCGGCGCGATATGCACCGTGGACCAGCGGTTGTACGTCATACATTCCTCGCCCTGCGCTCGGCGCGCAGCCTCCTTTTGTGATGGGTTGCACGGAGAGTCGGCCGCACCCGAGTGTTGGGGCCAGGCAAGAGGCGGCAGGTCCACGCGACAGCATGAACCCAGGATTTTCGGGATTGCGGCCCGATCAGGCCATTGGATGATTCTGAAAATTCACCGGGGTGAATTCCTAGGCCTGTGCGCCGCACCAGCCCGGATCAGCGCGTATCAGCGCGCGATGGCAGGCAGCCGCTCGCTCCACAGCGTGGACTGGTTGCGGCCGTTGCGCTTGGAGTAGTACAGCGCGGCGTCGGCACGCTCCAGGCAGCCCTGGGCCGAGGCATCGCTGCGCTGCAGCTCGTACACGCCCAGGCTGATGGTGATGCGCAGGTCGCCGGCCAGGCCCGCATCGATGGCGCGCGCGGCAACGGTTTCGCGCAGGCTTTCGGCGCGGCGCAGGCCCACCTCGGCATCGGTGTCGGACAGCAGCACGGCAAACTCCTCGCCGCCCAGCCGGCCCACCATGTCTTCCTTGCGCATTTCCTGCGCCACCGAGGCCAGCAGCTCCTTGAGCACGATATCGCCCACCGCATGGCCGTAGCCGTCGTTCACCTGCTTGAAGTGGTCTATGTCCAGCATGATCAGCGTGGAGTGCGCCACCAGTCCGCTGCGCAGATGGTCCAGCTCCATCGCCAGCCGCTCCATGAAGGCGCGGCGGTTGGGAATGCCGGTCAGCGCGTCGGTCAGCGCCAGGGTCTCCAGCTGGGATTCGCGCTGCTGCCGCTCCGTCGCATCGTGGAAGACCCAGCAGTGGCCGATGGAGCGGTCACCGTCGCGCAGCTGCATGCCCTCGATCTCCACATAGTGGTCGTCGGGCAGCGCATGCAGGGACCGGCCAGCCACGGCCCCCGCGCTGAGCACGCCAGCCACCGAAGGCGGCAGCAGCTGGATCAGCGCCGGCATGCCCAGCCCCACCAGGGCGGCAGGCGCCATGTCCAGCCGCAGCGCGGCCGCCAGCATGCGGTTGGCGGCCAGCACCTGGCGGCCCTGGGCGTCGGTGACCAGAATGCCTGCGGGAAAGCGGTCGATGATGGCCTCCAGCCGGTGCTGGGTCTCGGCCAACGCGGTCTCGGCGCGCCGGCGCGCGTCGGTATCGATCATGGTCCAGATGACGCGGCCGTCGTCCTCGTCGGGGTCCAGCAGCGAGCCCTGCATGTCGAACCAGTGGCCCGAGCCCGAAGGCATGCGCAAAATCCATTCCGTGCGCACCGTGCCGCGTGCGTTCAGCTGTGCGTAGAGCTGGCCGAAGCGCTCGAAGCTCTCGTCGCTGACATGCAGGGAGCGAAAGTTCACGCCGCCGGGCAGCCGGTCTGTCTCGATCTCGAAGGTCTGCACCGCGCGCTCGTTGGCATAGAGGATTTCGCGCTGGGGACCGGCCATGACGATCAGGGCGCTTCCCCGGTCCAGCAAGGCCTTGATGAGCCGGGACTGCTCCACGCGCTGCTGTATGTCGGTGTGCGTGCCCAGCATGCGCACGGGCTTGCCGTCGGCATCGCGCTGGGTGATTTCGCCGCGCGACTCCACCCACAGCCAGCTGTCGGCCGAGCTGCGCAGCCGCATCTCCACGCGGAAGTCGGCACCGGCCTCGGCATGGCGCTGCAGCCGCGCCAGCATCCGCGCCCTGTCCGAGGGATGGACCATGGCGCAGAAGGCGTCATAGTTCATGGGGAACTGCGCGGCCTCGAAGCCCAGCATCTGGTAGCAGCGGGCATCCCATTCCACATGGCCGCTGCGGCAGTCCCACTGCCACAGGCCGTCGCGCACGGCGCCCACGGTCAGGCGCAGGCGTTCCTCGCTGTGGCGTATGGATTCCTGCATGGCCTGGTCCTGCGTCACATCGTGCACATAGCCATGCCACAGCAGGGAGCCGTCTTCCTCCTGCTGCGGCCGGGCGTGACCATGCAGCCAGCGCAGCTCGCCTGCAGGGCCGTAGACGCGGTACTTGTGCTCCCAGACACCCTTGCTGCCCACGCTGGCCTGCACCGAGGCCGCCAGGGCCGGCAAATCCTCGGGGTGGACCCGCTTGAGCAGTTCATGGTCGGCAAACCTGGCGGCATCGGCCTTGGCGCCATGCAGTTCGAAGAATCCGGGGCTGGTGAAAGGGAACCGGAACTGTCCATCCGCGCCTATGCGGAACTGGAACAGCCCGCCCGGCACCTCCTGCGCCAGCCGCGCGAAGCGCCGCTCACCCTGCAGCCGCATGCGCTCGCTGAGCTGGCGCTGGCGCGCCAGCCACAGCGTCAGCAGCATGCCCAGCAGCAGCACGGCCGTGCCTATGCCGTTGCGCAGCAGGCCGCGCTCCAGCGATGCCTCCAGCGACTCGAAGATGGCTTTCTTGTCCAGCCCTGCACTGACGATCAGCGGATAGCCCTCCACCCGGCTCCAGGCATACATGCGCTGCACGCCATCGACGGACGATTCGGCCTCGTAGGTGCCGCGCTCCAGGGCCGGTGCGAACAGCGCCACGCGCACATCGGAGACCGAGCGGCCCATCACCTGCTCCTGCCCCTGCGAGCGCGCCAGGTAGGCGCCATCGGAGCGCAGCAGCAGGATGACGTCGTTGGCGCCATCGAAGATGGACTGGAAATAGCGCGAGATGTATTCGGGCGACAGCGACAGCACCAGCACGCCCGAGAACTGCCCCTGGCGGTACAGCGCGCGGCTCAGCTGTATGGTCCATTTGTGCGAGACACGCCCCTGCACGGGGCGGCCGATGAACATGCCCATGTTCTCGCGGTTGGCATGCACCTGGAAATGCTCGCGGTCCCGAATGGAGACCTTGGCAGCCCGCGTCTGCGCCTCCTGCTGGAGGTTGGAGTACACGATGTCCCCTTTCTCGTCGGCCACGGCGATCTGCAGGAAGGTGCCGGCCGGGTAGGCGTCGAACGTGGTCTGCACGGCACGCCGGAACCCGTCGACATCGCCATCGGCAAAGTCGGATTCCAGGCCGCGCATGGTGTAGTCCAGGCCGGACAGCAGGGTCTGCACCTGCACCGACACCGCATGCGACATTTGCCCCACCCGCAGCCAGGACTGGGACTCGGTAAAGCTGCGCTGCGTGCGGTGGCTGTCCACCAGCACCGTCCAGTACGCCACCGTGGCCAGCAGCACGCAGCACAGGCCCACCCAGACGGCCACAGTGGTCTGGGTCAGCGGTTCTGCGTTCAGCAGGCGGGACAGGCTGCGGGGAGGCTTTGCGCGCATATCAAACATCATGTTGAGTCACACAGGCCCCGCGCCTTCAAGGGCAGTGGCCCGCAACAGGCCGCCGGGGGGCACTCCGACAGAGCGCAACAATTGTTTCACACACAAGCGCCCTGGTCTTATCAGCTCAATCCGATCTTTGCGACAGCGCCCAGGCTACGTGCTCGCGCACCAGGGCGTCCGGATGTTCGGCGCGGCTGGCCAGCGCCTGCTGCAATGCCGCGTTGCCGGTTTCACGCCAGGCATTGCCCAGCGCCACGGCCACATTGCGCAGCCAGCGCGCATGGCCTATGCGCCGGATGGGACTGCCTTCGGTCAGGCGCAGAAAGGTCGGCTCGTCCCAGGCAAAGAAGTGCACCAGCTGCCCGCCGGACAGGGCCTCGCGCGCATCGAAGTCGGGCAGGCGGCTGGGCTGGGCGAACTTGTTCCAGGGGCAGGCCAGCTGGCAGTCGTCGCAGCCATAGATGCGGTTGGCCATCAGCGGCCGCAGCTCCTCGGGAATGGCGCCCGCGTGCTCGATGGTCAGATAGGAGATGCAGCGCCGCGCATCCACCCGGTGCGGCGCCACGATGGCACCCGTGGGGCAGGCCGTGATGCAGGCCGCGCAGCTGCCGCAGTGCGCGGTCACCGGCGCCGTGGGCTCCAGCGCAAGGTCCACATAGATCTCGCCCAGGAAGAACATGGAGCCCGCTTCGCGATTGAGCACCAGCGTGTGCTTGCCGCGCCAGCCCTGGCCGCTGCGCCGGGCCAGCTCCGCCTCCAGCACGGGAGCGGAATCGGTGAAGGCGCGGTGTCCGAAGGGGCCGACTTCCTGTGCAATGCGCTCGGCCAGCTTCTGCAGCCGGTTGCGCAGCACCTTGTGATAGTCGCGCCCCCGGGCATAGACGGAGACAATGCCCTCGTCGGGCCGCTGCAGCCGCGCCCACTCCACCGCTTGCCAGGCGCCCGGCGCATCGGCAGGCGTGTCGCGCGGCAGGTAGTCCATGCGCGCCGTGATCACGCTGACCGTGCCCGGCACCAGCTCGGCAGGCCGGGCGCGGCGCAGGCCGTGGGCCTGCATATAGTCCATCTCGCCATGGAACCCTTGGGCCAGCCACTGCATCAAACCCGGCTCCGCAGAAGACAAATCCACGCCGGCCACGCCAATTTGGGAAAATCCCAGCTCGCGGGCCCAGCCTTGCATCAAAGGAACCAATTGACTGCTGCACAACATACTCCCTCGATTGTAGAAAGCGCCCAGCCGCAGGATGCGGAAACTGCGGGCCGTCGCTGGATATGGGGCAGCGAGGAAGACACGCAGCGGTTTGCGCAGCAGCTTGCAGACCATCCCGCGCTGCGCAACGCCTACGTCACGCTGCACGGCGACCTGGGCGCAGGCAAGACCACGCTGGTGCGGCACTGGCTGCGCGCACTGGGCGTGCAGGGCCGCATCAAAAGCCCCACCTATGCCGTGGTGGAGCCGCATGAGGCGCCGGACCTGGCCATCTGGCACTTCGACTTCTACCGCTTCGATGATCCGCGCGAATGGGAGGACGCAGGATTTCGCGATATTTTCGCCAGCCCCGGTCTCAAGCTGGCAGAATGGCCCGAAAAGGCCGCAGCGCTTACGCCTGCGGCAGATATAGCTATTCATATCGAAGCAATCGACGAGACGCAGCGCCAGGTGACCTTGCTCGCCGGCACGCCCGTCGGACGCGCCGTGATCCAAGCACTCAAGGCATGAGCGACGCCAACTCCTCCTCCTATCCGTCCGGCCTGTCGCGCCGCAATCTTTTGCAGGCGGGCTCCATCGTGCTGCTGCTGGGCCGCCAGCACATCGCGCACGGCGCCACCATCGTGGCCGTGCGTGTCTGGCCCGCGCCCGAATACACGCGCGTGACCATAGAGTCCGACCGGCCGCTGGCTGCCAAGCAGTTCTTCGTGGACCAGCCCCCGCGGCTGGCCGTGGACATCGAGGGCATCGACCTCAATCCCGCGCTGCGTGAACTGGTGGCCAAGGTCCGCTCCGACGATCCCAACATCGCCTCCATCCGCGTGGGCCAGAACTCGCCCAGCGTGGTGCGCCTGGTCATCGATCTCAAGCAGCCCGCCAAGCCCCAGGTCTTCACGCTGCAGCCCGTGGCGGCCTACAAGCACAGGCTGGTGTTCGACCTGTACCCCGCCAAGGCCGTGGACCCGCTGGAGGCGCTGATCAGCGAGCGCCTGCGCGATGCCTCCGGCGACGATACCGCTGTCGCATCGGCACCGCCGCCGCCTCCACCACCGCTGCCCCGGCCCTCAGGCTCCACGGCGCCAGCCCCCGACCCGTTGGGCGACCTGATCGCCCAGCACAGCAGCGGCTCCGGCGGCAAGACGCCTGCACCGCCCGCCGTGGTGGCACAGGCACCTTCCCCTGCGGCTCCGGCCCCGGCGCCTCGCCCTCCCGCGCCTGCGCCCGTTCCGGCCCCTGCCCCGATCGCCGCGCCCAACATCGCCACCTCGCGCCAGACCGACCGCATCATCATCGTGGCGCTGGACCCCGGCCACGGCGGCGAGGACCCCGGCGCCACCGGCCCCAGCGGCACGCGCGAAAAGGACGTGGTGCTCAAGATCGCCCACCTGCTGCGCGACCGCATCAACGACACCCGCATCGGCGGCAGCCCCATGCGCGCCTTCATGACGCGCGACGCCGACTTCTTCGTGCCCCTGGCCACGCGCGTGGAAAAGGCCCGGCGCGTGCAGGCCGACCTGTTCATCAGCATCCACGCCGACGCCTTCACCACGCCGGCCGCGCGTGGTGCCAGCGTCTTTGCGCTCAGCGACAAGGGCGCCTCCAGCACGGCCGCGCGCTGGCTGGCCAACAAGGAAAACCAGTCCGACATCGTCGGTGGCCTGAACATGGGCTCGCAGGACCAGCATGTGCAGCGCATGCTGCTGGACATGAGCACCACGGCCCAGATCAAGGACAGCCTCAAGCTCGGCGGCGCCCTGCTCGGCGAGATCGGCAACATGGCCAAGCTGCACAAGCCGCGCGTGGAGCAGGCCGGATTTGCCGTGCTCAAGGCGCCCGACATTCCCAGCGTGCTGGTGGAAACCGCCTTCATCAGCAACCCCGAGGAAGAGGCCCGGCTGCGCAGCAGCGCCTACCAGGTGCAACTGGCCGACGCGCTGATGCGCGGCATCCGCAACTACTTCGCGCACAACCCGCCTCTGGCACGCAGCCGCTCCGTCTGACAGAGCCAAAAGGCACGAGCGCATGGCACGGGCGCAGGCCGCGGGCGATGCCGCCCGCAGCCGCTGTCGGACGCCAAAGACGCGACACTTCCGAGCCGCCCGGCGGCAGCTCGGGCAGATCTCCTACCGCCGCCGCAAGCTCTGAATGAGAGCATGCAAACATGTTCCACACAGTGCTTGCGCCACACGCCACTCACGGCGACAAGGCAGGCCATCACAGGAGATGAACATGAAGACACGCCTTTATTCCATTGCCGCCGCAGCAGCTATTGCCCTGTTCTCTGCCGGCTGTTCCACCAATCCCAGCAGTGCACAGATCGGTACCGGCGTAGGCGCCGTGGCCGGTGGTGTCGTGGGGGATGCCCTGTTCGGCAGCACGCTGGGCACCGTGGGCGGTGCAGCCGCCGGTGCACTGATCGGTAACGAGGTGGGCAAGCGCAACGACCGCCGCTGATCCCCACTCCCGCTCCATGAAAAAACCCCTTGCGCCATGAAGGTGCAAGGGGTTTTTTCTATGCGCTGAAAGCTCAGGCAGCCGTCTTGGGCGCGCGCCCCGCGCGCCAGGCGCCAAAGATGGCGATCAGGCCCGGCACCAGGATCAGGCCCCAGATGATCTTCTCCAGGTTCTCGCGCACCCAGGGCAGGTTGCCGAAGAAATAGCCGGCTGCGCTGATGCCGAACACCCAGACAATCGCCCCGCCCACATTGAAGGCAGTGAACTTGCCCCGGTTCATCGCGGCCACCCCGGCCACGAAGGGCGCAAAGGTGCGGATGAACGGCATGAAGCGGGCTAGCACGATGGTGATGCCGCCATAGCGCTCGTAGAACGCGTGGGCCTGGTCGAAGGCGCGGCGGTTGAACCAGCGCGAGTCCTCCCACTGGAACACCTTGGGCCCTATGTAGCGGCCGATGGTGTAGTTGCACTGGTCGCCCAGCACGGCCGCCACCAGCAGCACGGTGCAGGCGATCGAATAGTCCATGAGGCCCACGCCGCACAGCGCGCCGACGATGAACAACAGCGAGTCGCCAGGCAGAAAGGGCATGACCACCACGCCCGTCTCCACGAAGACGATGAGAAACAGCAGCGCATACACCCAGGGTCCATAGGCCACGACAAAGGCCTCCAGATGCTTGTCGATGTGCAGGATGAAGTCGATCAGGAACTGAATGATTTCCAAAAGAGAGTCCTCCGCGGCGGGCGCCGCACCGGCCCGTACTGTACTTCGCCGGCATGCCCCCACGGCCGAGCCGGAGCCGGTCAGGCCATCGCACACACCGGCGCTTGCAGGAATCTACAAATGCTTGAAATCAAGCTTGTTTTGTTACACAACTTGATAAAACTCTACGAAAAACTCATGAGTGCGTCAGCTTTTTGCAGGCAAAGTGCTTCCATGCCGTCGGCAATGCCGGCCCGGCCTCACCACCATCGCCAAGACACAAGGAAGCAAGCCATGAACAAGACCCTTCGCACTTTCGCGCACAAGTCCGAACGCCAGTCCGGCTCCACGATGGGCCGCACCCTGGCCATCGCCGCCCTGCTGACCGGCGCGCTCGCGATGGGCGGCTGCGCCCACCGCCCCAACAATGCGCAACTGGGCACGGGCGTGGGCGCCGTGGCCGGTGGCGTGCTGGGCAGCGCGCTGTTCGGCACCACGCTGGGCACCGTGGGCGGCGCCGCGGCCGGTGCGCTGGTCGGCAACCAGATGGGCAGCAACAGCGACCGCGCAGGCCGCCGCCGCTGACCCTGCAGCCACCCTCATTCAAAGAGTGCCCCCGGCTCCGGCCTTTGTTGCCGGGGACGCCTCTTGGAGCCGCTTTCGCGGCTCCTTTTTTTTGCGGGCGCCGGCGCCGCACACCCCATTCCCACAGCCCGCAAGCGGTGGATGCGAGCCCCTAGAATTGCCGCGTGAACGCATCCATCCCATCCTCCGACACCCTCCCCCGCCGCCCCATCCGCGACCTGCCCGACGAGCTGATCAGCCAGATCGCGGCCGGCGAAGTCGTCGAGCGCCCTGCCTCGGTGGTGCGCGAACTCGTGGACAACGCACTGGATGCGGGCGCCCGCCAGATCAACGTGCGGCTGCTGGCCGGCGGCGTGCGGCTGATCTCGGTGGAGGACGACGGCGGCGGCATCCCGCGCGACGAGTTGCCCGTGGCATTGCGCCGCCATGCCACCAGCAAGATCACCGACCTGCACGACCTGGAGACCGTGGCCACCATGGGCTTTCGCGGCGAGGCGCTGGCGGCCATCTGCTCGGTGTCCGAGGCATCCATCCTCTCGCGCCCTGCGGGCCAGGACTCGGCCTATCTGCTCGATGCGCGCAGCGGCGAGCTGCGCCCCGCCGCCCGCAACCAGGGCACGACGGTCGAGGTCAAGGAGCTGTTCTTCTCCACACCGGCCCGCCGCAAATTCCTCAAGAGCGACGCCACGGAGCTGGCCCACTGCATCGAGTCCGTGCGCCGCCATGCGCTGGCCCGGCCCGACGTGGGCTTTGCCATCTGGCACGAAGGCAAGCTGGTCGAGCAGTGGCGTGCCGCCGGCAGCATGTCGGATGAAGCCCTTGCGCGCCGCCTGGGCGATGTGCTGGGCGACGCCTTCGTGCAGAACTCCGTGACGGTGGAGCACTGGTCGGGCGCCGTCCACGTCACGGGCCGCGCGGGCATTCCCGATGCGGCGCGCTCCCGGCCCGACCACCAGTTCTGCTACGTCAATGGCCGCTTCGTGCGCGACAAGGTGCTGACCCACGCCTCGCGCAGCGCCTACGAGGATGTGCTGCACGGCCACAAGCAGCCCGTCTATGCGCTGTATGTGGAGATCGACCCTGCGCGCGTGGACGTGAACGTGCACCCCACCAAGATCGAGGTGCGCTTTCGCGACAGCCGCGAGGTGCACCAGGCCGTGCGCCACGCCATAGAGAACGCGCTGGCCGCCCCGCGCGCGGCCGCCGCCGCAGCCGCTGCCGCCGAGGAAGCCGCCCGCACCCCGGAGCTGGCCCCTGCCGCACCGGCCACCGCGCCCAAGGTGGCGGCTCCCGCCTGGCCCCAGGCGCGCATGAGCTTTGGCGATGAACAGGGCGGCCACAAGGTCAGCAACATAGCGGGCCTGTGGGCACCCATGCGCGAAGCCGCGCCGGCCCCCGTGGCGCTTCCCGCACAGACGGCCATGCAGACTGCCGGTGCTGCCGAAGACCCGGTGGACAGGCCCGGCGTGCAATGGCCTGCCGGCGATGTGCCCGCCAGCTATGCACCCGCTGCACAGCCCCAGCCAGTCACCGTCACCGAGCCTTCACCTGCGAACTTCACGCCCCCGGCAGCGGACACCCCTGCCGCTGCCGAAGAAACCATCTGGCCCCTGGGCCGCGCCGTCGCCCAGATCCACGGCGTGTACATCCTGGCCGAGAACGCCCAGGGCATGGTCGTGGTGGACATGCATGCGGCGCACGAGCGCATCGTCTACGAGCAGCTCAAGAATGCCGTCAACGCGGCAGAGCAGATCCCCAGCCAGCCGCTGCTGATTCCCGCCACCTTCGCCGCCACACCCGAGGAAGTGGCCACGGCCGAGGCCCATGGCGACACGCTGCAGGCGCTGGGCATGGAGGTTTCCCCCTTCTCGCCCAAGACGCTGGCCGTGCGTGCCGTGCCCGCCACCCTGGCTCAGGGCGATGCCGTGGAGCTGGCGCGCAGCGTGCTGGCCGAGCTGGCCCAGCACGACGCCAGCACCGTGGTGCAGCGCGCGCGCAATGAGATCCTGGCCACCATGGCCTGCCACGGCGCCGTGCGCGCCAACCGCCGCCTGACGCTGGACGAGATGAACGCCCTGCTGCGCCAGATGGAAGTCACCGAGCGCTCCGACCAATGCAACCACGGCCGCCCCACCTGGCGGCAGATGAGCATGAAGGAGCTGGACGCGCTGTTCCTGCGCGGTCGCTGAACCTGCGCGGCTGCCGCCAGCGCCGTCAGCACCGTCAACGCCGTCAGTCGCGCATGTTCGCGAAGGCCGCCAGCTGCTCGTATTTGCGGTCTTCCTCGGCGATCAGGCGCGCCAGGTCCTCGCGGCCGGAGGCGGGCACCATGCCTGCATCTTCCAGGCGCTTGCGCACGGCGGGCTCGGCCAGCGCCTCCTGCAGGGCCGCCGTGATGCGCTGCGCGGTGGCGGCGGGCAGTCCGCGCGGCGCCATCAGCGCAAACCAGCCCACCAATTCATAACCGCGCAGCGGCGCCATTTCGGCCATGGCTGGAACCTGGGGCAAGGCGGACAGGCGCTGCGCGCTGGTGACCGCCAGCGGCACGATGCGCCCGCTCTGCAAAAACGGTTGCGCCGCCGTGGGCGAGAGCATGGCCAGGTCCAGGCTGCCGCCCGCCAGGTCGCTGGTCAACGGCGCCACGCCGCGGTAGGGCACATGGGTGATGGAAACACCCGCGCGCTGCTTGAACAGCTCTCCCGCGAAATACAGGGTCGACCCCACGCCCGAGCTGCCGTAGCTGAGCTTGCCGGGCCGGCGCTTCGCCAGCTCCAGCAAGTCGGCCATGCTCTTCACGCCCAGGCCCGGGCGTGCGGCCAGGATCAGCGGGCCGGTGGCCACCAGGCCCAGCGGCGTGAAATCGCGGCGGCCGTCGTAGCGCTGCGCGGGGTTGACGATGCGCGTGGCCACCAGCTCGTTGCTGGCCCCCACCAGCAGCGTATAGCCATCGGCCGGTGCCGAGGCCACGCGCTGGGCCGCAATGGCGCCGGCCGCCCCACCCACGTTGTCCACCACCACCGTGCCGCGCAGCCGCGCGGCCAGCGCATCGCCCACCACGCGGGCGACCAGGTCCACCGAACCACCGGCCGGGTATCCGACGACCAGCTTCAAGGGCTTGGCAGGAAAGCCGACCTGTGCAGCAGCCGGCAGGGCCAGCCCCAGCGCGGCGGCGCCCAGGAGGGTGCGGCGGCTCAGGACCTGGCGGGCCTCGGAGGAAAGAGGAAATGCAGTGCGCATGGTGGCATTCGCAGGTGAAGTCGTGAAAGGAATCCGGTGCGGGCGCGGCGCCTCAGGCGGCGGACAGAAAACGCCGAGCCAGCTTCACCCAGTAGGTGGCGGCCAGCGGCAGGATGCGGTCGTTGAAGTCGTAGCCGGGGTTGTGGACCATGCAGCCGCCCGTGCCATGCATGTCGCCCACGCCGTTGCCCACGATCAGGTAGCTGCCCGGGCATTGTTCGAGCATGAAGGAGAAGTCCTCGCTGCCCGTCAGCGGCTGCAGGTCGGGGATCAGCGCCTGCTCGCCCAGCCAGTCGCGCGCCACCTCGCGGGCGAAGGCCGTGCTGGCCGCATCGTTGACCAGGGCCGGATAGCGCCAGCGGTAGTCCACCACGGCCTCGGCCCCCAGCGTGGCGGCCTGGGCATGGGCCAGCGCGGTGATGCGTTCGCGCAGCAGGGCACGCACCTCGGGCCGGTAGGCGCGCACGGACAGGCGCAGCTCCACCTCGCCAGGGATCACGTTGGGCGCATCGCCGCCATGGATGGCGCCCACGCTGACCACGGCCATGTCACGCGGATCGACATTGCGCGAGACCACGGTCTGCAGCGCCAGCACCAGGTGGGCCGCCGCCACCACCGGGTCGGCCGACAGATGGGGGGCCGAGCCATGGCCGCCCTTGCCGCGCACGGTGATGATCACCGTGTCCGACGAAGCCATGAACGAGCCCTCGCGAAAGCCGAACTGTCCCTCGGCAAAGCCCGGC
Source organism: Delftia sp. GW456-R20 (assembly GCF_001622915.1). Taxonomy (NCBI): domain Bacteria; kingdom Pseudomonadati; phylum Pseudomonadota; class Betaproteobacteria; order Burkholderiales; family Comamonadaceae; genus Delftia; species Delftia sp. GW456-R20. The sequence continues at coordinate 30,461 of NZ_LWCN01000005.1, forward strand.
ATGTTGTGCAGCGCAAAGATGGCATCGCAGGGGAAAAGATCGAACAGGCCATCCTCCACCATCTTGCGCCCCCCGCCCAGGCCCTCCTCGGCCGGCTGGAAGATCAGGTGCAGCGTGCCGTCGAAGCCGCGCGCCTGGGCCAGCTCGCGCGCGGCGGCCAGCAGGATGGCGGTATGGCCGTCATGCCCGCAGGCATGCATGCGTCCCGCGTGGCGGCTGGCATAGGGCAGACCGGTCTGCTCGTGGATGGGCAGCGCGTCCATGTCGGCACGCAGGCCCAGCCGGCGCGTGCCCGTACCGCAGCGCAGCGTGCCGACCACGCCCGTGCCTCCCAGGCCCCGGTGCACTTCATAGCCCCAGGAGGCCAGGCGCTCGGCCACCAAGTCGCTGGTGGCGAACTCCTCGAAGGCCAGCTCGGGATGGGCATGCAGGTGATGGCGCAGGGCCACCATCTCGGCCTGCGTGGCGCGTATGCCGGCAAGCACCGGATCGGCGGCTTCGGCCATGGTGGAAACGGGCGGGTCAATGTTCATGCCCGCAGTCTAGGAAGCGTGGGCAGCGGGTGGAAGACCACCAGCGCCTGCCCTGCCAGGCATTGCCTGTCATCCCCTGAACACCTGCACGCGCCAATCACGGGCATGGCACACATGGCACGAAACCTGCAAGATCGGCCCATGCATTCCCAGCCCCACCCCGATGCCGGCCCCGCAATGAAGCTGCACCAGATGCGCTACCTCGTCGCCGTGGCCGGCTGCGGCAGCGTGCGCGCCGCGTCACGCGCGCTGGGCATCACGCAGTCGGCCATCACCCAGGCCCTGCGCGAGTTGGAGGAAGGCCACCGCCTTGCGCTGTTCGAGCGCCAGAGCAGCGGCATCGTCCTCACGCCGGCCGGGCGCACGCTGCTGCGCCACGCCCAGCTGATCACCGGGCAGATGGCCCAGGCCGAGGATGAAATGGCCCGCCTGCGCGACACCTGCGCCGTGGCGCGCCTGTGCGTGGGCGTGACGCCCTGGGTGGGCCAGAGCCTGCTGCCCCATGTGCTGCGCGCCTTCCGCGCCGAACTGCCCCAGGTGCGGCTGGAGCTGTTCGAGGGCCTGTCGGCCGTGGCCCATCCGCGCCTGCGCGAAGGCACGCTGGACCTGCTGATCGGCCGCGTGCCTTCGGGCCCCTCGGGCGGCGACCTGCATGGCACGCCGCTGTTCCGCTACGACGCCACCGTCGTGGCCCGCACCGGCCACCCGCTGGCAGGCGCCCGTTCGCTGGCCGAGCTGATGGACTGCGACTGGCTGCTCAACTACACGCCGCCTGAAGAAGACGACCTGGTGCGGCGCCTGTTCCTGCGCCACGGCCTGCCCGTCCCCGTGGGCCACATCCACCTGGTGCATTCGGCATCGCTGCTGCTGCACCTGATCGCGCACAGCGACATGCTCTCGTTGTGCCCCTGGCCGCTGATCGAATCGGGCGTGCCCCAGGGCACCCTGGTGCCGCTGTCCCTGCGCGAGCAGTTCGAGCCCCACACCGTGGGCGTGGTCCAGCGCGGCCACGGCCCCCTGCCCTGGGTGGCCGAGCGCTTCGTGCACCACCTCATGGAGCAGGTCCACGCCTGCCGCCACAGCCCGGACCCGGTGCTGCAGCGCGTGTTCCGCTCCATCGACGTGCTGGCCTGAGGGTGCCTCAGCGCAGCGCGGCCTGGGCCACCGGCACGTCAGCCGGCACATCCCAGCCCCCGCCCAGCGCCCGGATCAGGCCCACGGCGGCCTGGTACTGCGCGGACTTCACCTGCAGCGCCTGGCGGCGGTTGCGCAGTTCGCTGCGGCGCGCATCCAGCAGGTCCAGCTGGCTGACGTAGCCATTGCGGTAGCGCGTGTCCGACAGGCTGGTGGCACGCTTGGCGGCCACCACGGCCTGGCCCTGCACGGTGGACTGCTCCTGCAGGATGCGGATGGATGACAGCTGGTCCTCCACCTCCTGGAAGGCCACCAGCGCCTGCTGGCGGTAGGCGGCCAGCGCGGCATCGAGCTGCGCGCCTGCGGCCTGCACGCCGGCCTCGCGCCGGCCGCCGTCGAACAGCGGCAGCGACAGCAGGGCGCCCACGCCCCAGGAGCGCATGGACCACTTGAACAGGTCACCGACCTCGGGCGAGGCGTGGCCGGCCGCGCCGGTCAGCGAGATGCTGGGGAACCAGGCTGTCTTGGCCACGCCCACGCGCGACTGGGCGGCGAACACGGCGCGCTGCGCGGCCGAGATGTCGGGCCGGCGCATCAGCACCGTGGCCGGCACGCCGGCTGGAATAGAAGGCAGAGCCGTGGTCCAGGCGCCTTCGCCCAGGCCGAAGCGCGAGGCCGAGTCACCCACCAGCACGGCCAGCGCATGCTCGACCTGGGCGCGCTGGCGGTCCAGTGCCAGCGCGTCCGATTCGGTGGCCGACAGCTCGGCCTGGATGCGGGCCACGTCCAGCTCGGCAATGTCGCCGGCCTGCAGCCTTCGCTCCGACAGGCGCAGCGTGTCGCGGTAGGCCTCCACGGTCTCGCGCATCAGGGCGCGCTCGGCGTCCAGCGCGCGCAGTTGCAGATAGGTCTGTGCGACCTCGGCCTGCACGGCCAGCCGCGTGCTTTGCAGCAGGGCCTCGCGGCCCTCGGCATCCAGCCGCGATGCGTCGGCCGCCTGGGAAATGCGGCCGAACAGATCGACCTCATACGACAGGTTCAGTCCCGCATTGACCAGGGTGGCCGGCCGCGTGCCCGAGGCCTTGTCCAGCCCCGCGCCGCGCGTGGCCCCTGCGCCCAGGCCCAGTTGGGGCAGGCGCTCCGCATTGGCGCTGCGCGCCAGGGCGCGGGCCTCGGCCAGGCGTGCGGCCGCGGCCTGGATGCTCTGGTTGTCCAGCGTGGCCTTGTCCACCAGCGCGTTCAGCGCCGGGTCGGCAAAGGCCAGCCACCATTGGCCGCGTGCCTGGGCTTCGGCGGGCAGGGCCTGGGTCCAGCCCGCCTGCGGTGCGGCGCCCTGCTCCTTGAAGGCGGGGGCGGCCGGCAGCTCGGGCAGGCTCTGGGACACGCTGGCGCAGCCGGCCAGGGCCAGCGCCGCCACCAGGGGCAGCAGACGCCTGGACAGTTTCGAAAGCGATGGGATCTTCATGATCGGTTCCTGTTCTTGTGGTGTGGGCTCATTCATGCTCGCCACGCGCAGCAGAGGGCATGGGCAGCGCGCCGCCACCCGAGGCATGGCCGTGGGCGGGTGCATGTGCAGGGGCCTCTTCCTCCATCTCGGGCCCATGCTGCTTGAGCGGCCGGTTGCCTGCCAGGCGGCGCATCAGCACGTAGAACACGGGCGTCAGGAACAGGCCGAAGGCCGTCACCCCGATCATTCCCGAGAACACGGCCACGCCCATGGCGCGGCGCATTTCCGAGCCGGCGCCCGTGGACAGCACCAGGGGCAGCACGCCCATGACGAAGGCCAGCGATGTCATCAGGATGGGGCGCAGGCGCAGCCGGCTGGCCTCGATGGCGGCTTGTATGGGCGTGCGGCCCTCGAACTCCAGCTCCCGCGCGAACTCCACGATAAGGATGGCGTTCTTCGCACTCAACCCCACCAGCACGATGAGCCCGATCTGCGTGAAGACATTGCTGTCCCCACCCGACAGCCAGACGCCGGTCATGGCCGCCAGCAGGCCCATGGGAACGATCAGGATGATGGCAATCGGCAGGGTCAGGCTCTCGTACTGCGCGGCCAGCACCAGGAAGACCAGCAGCAGGGCCAGCGGGAACACGATCACCGCCGAATTGCCGGCCAGGATTTCCTGGTAGGTCAGGTCGGTCCATTCGAAGTCGATGCCCTTGGGCAGGGTCTCGGCCGCGATGCGCTTGATGGCGTCCTGCGCCTGGCCCGAAGAGAAGCCCGGTGCGGCACCGCCGTTGATGTCGGCCGTGAGGTAGCCGTTGTAGCGCATGGCGCGCTCGGGGCCGAAGCTGGAGTCCACCTTCATCAGCGCCGACAGCGGAATCATCTCGCCCGAGCTGGAGCGCACTTTGAGCATGCCCACGTCCTCGGCACGCGCGCGGTAGGGCGCGTCGGCCTGCACGCGGACGCTGTAGGTGCGGCCGAACTTGTTGAAGTCGTTCGCATACAGGCTGCCCAGGTAGATCTGCATGGTGTCGAAGATGTCCGTCACCGGCACGCCGAGCTGGCGCGCCTTGGTGCGGTCGATGTCGGCATACAGCTGGGGCACGTTGACCTGCCAGCTGGTGAACATGCCGGTCAGCTCGGGCGTCTGGTAGGCCTTGGCCATGAAGGCCTTCACGGCCGCATCCATCTGGTCATAGCCCAGGGAGGCGCGGTCTTCCAGCTGCAGCTTGAAGCCGCCCGTCGTGCCCAAGCCCGCCACGGGTGGCGGCGGGAACATGACGATGAAGGCGTCCTGGATGCCTGCGAAGGCCTGGTTGAGCTGGCCGGCCACGGCGCCGCCGCTCTGGTCGGCGCGCTTGCGCTCGTCGAAGGGCTTGAGCGTGGCGAAGACGATGCCCGAGTTGGAGCTGTTGGTGAAGCCGTTGATGGACAGGCCCGGGAAGGCGATCGTGTCCTCCACGTTGGGGTTGTCCTTCATGATCTCGCCCATGCGGCGGATCACCTCGTCCGTGCGGTCCAGCGTGGCGCCGTCAGGCAACTGGGCAAAGCCGATCAGGTACTGCTTGTCCTGCGCGGGCACGAAGCCCGAAGGCACGGCCTTGAACAGGCCGAAGGTCACGGCGATCAGCGCCAGGTAGATGGCCAGCATCAGCGCCTTGCGCGAGATCACGCGGCCCACGCCGCCGCTGTAGGCCTCGGAGCCCCGGTGGAACATGCGGTTGAAGCCGCGGAACAGCCAGCCGAAGGCCCGGTCCATGCCGCGCGTCAGCGCGTCCTTGGGCGCATCGTGGCCGCGCAGCAGCAGGGCCGCCAGCGCGGGCGACAGCGTCAGCGAGTTGATGGCCGAGATCACCGTGGAGATGGCGATGGTCACCGCAAACTGCTTGTAGAACTGGCCCGTGAGGCCGCTGATGAAGGCCAGCGGCACGAACACCGCCACCAGCACCAGAGCGATGGCGATGATGGGCCCGGACACTTCGCGCATGGCGCGATAGGTGGCGTTGCGCGGCGTGAGACCGGCCTCGATGTTGCGCTCCACGTTCTCGACCACGACGATGGCGTCATCCACCACGATGCCGATGGCCAGCACCAGGCCGAACAGGCTCAGCGCGTTGATGGAAAAGCCCAGCAGATGCAGCACGGCAAAGGTGCCGATCACCGACACCGGCACGGCCAGCAGCGGGATGATGGAGGCGCGCCAGGTCTGCAGGAACAGGATCACCACCAGCACCACGAGCACGATGGCCTCCAGCAGCGTGTGCACCACCGATTCGATGGAGGCGCGCACGAACTGCGTGGGGTCGTAGGCGATGCGGTACTCCAGGCCCTCGGGCATGTTCTTGTTCAGGGCCTCCATGGTCTTGCGCACGTTGGCCGAGATTTCCAGCGCATTGGAGCCCGGCGCCTGGAACACGCCCATGCCCACGGCCGGGTCGTTGTTCAGCAGCGAGCGCAGCGAATAGTCGGCCGCGCCCATCTCCAGGCGGCCGATGTCGCGCAGGCGGGTCACGGCGCCGTCGGAGCCGCTCTTGACGATGATGTCGCCGAAGTCCTCCTCGCTTTGCAAGCGGCCCTGGGCGTTGATGGACAGTTGCATGTCCACGCCCGGCAGCCCCGGCGAGGCGCCGACCACGCCGGCCGCAGCCTGCACGTTCTGGCCGCGGATGGCAGCCACCACATCGCTGGCCGACAGGCCGCGCTGCGCCACCTTCTGCGGGTCCAGCCACACGCGCATGGCGTAGTCGCCACCGCCGAAGATCTGGATCTGACCCACGCCCTCGATGCGCGCCAGCGGGTCCTTCACGTTCAGCACCGCGTAGTTGCGCAGGTAGTTGATGTCATAGCGCTGGTTGGGCGAGACCAGGTGCACCACCATGGTCAGGTCGGGTGCGCTCTTGACCGTGGTGATGCCCAGGCGGCGCACTTCCTCGGGCAGGCGCGGCTCGGCCTGCGAGACGCGGTTTTGCACCATCTGCTGCGCCTTGTCGGGGTCGGTGCCCAGGCGGAAGGTGACGGTCAGCGTCATCACGCCGTCGCTGGTGGCCTGGCTGCCCATGTAGAGCATGCCTTCGACGCCGTTGATCTGCTCTTCCAGCGGCGTGGCCACGGTCTCGGCGATCACCTTGGGATTGGCGCCCGGGTACTGGGCGCGCACCACCACGGACGGCGGCGCGACCTCGGGGTATTCCGAGATCGGCAGCCCGCCCATGGCGATCAGGCCGGCGATCAGCATCAGCAGCGAAAGCACGCCTGCGAAGATCGGCCGGTCAATGAAGAATTTGGATAGGTTCATGGTGTTTGGCTCCGCCACGGCAAAGCGCGGCCCATGCCGCCTGCGGTCAGGCGGCATTTCAGAGGCAGGAAAGGTGTGCGGCTAGATCAGGACTTGGTTGCGTCAGCCACTTGTTCGGCTGCCTGCCGGGTGCCCGGCTGGCGCGCATCGGCCCGCGCATCCATGGACACCTCCTTGGGCGCGACCAGGGCGCCGGGGCGGATGTGCTGCAGGCCGTTGACGACCACGCGCTCGCCGGGCTGCAGGCCCTGGGTCACGTTGCGCAGGCCGTTGACCGAGGCGCCCAGGGCCACCTCGCGGTAGACGGCCTTGTTGTCGCCGCCCACCACCATCACGTACTTCTTGCTCTGGTCCGTGCCGATGGCGCGCTCGCTGACCAGCAGCATGCTGCTGTCGCGCGCCTGGCCCATGCGGATGCGGGCGAACTGGCCGGGCATGAGGGCGCCGTCCTTGTTGTCGAAGGCGGCGCGCACGCGCACCGTGCCGCTTCGGGCATCGACCTGGTTGTCGATCAGCTGCAGCCGGCCCTCGAAGGGCGTGCTGCCGGCCGTGGCCGTGCCCATCTGCACGGGAATGCTGTCGATCCTGGCGCGGTTGCCCGCGCCGCCGCCCAGTTCCTTGAGCGCGCGCGTGATGACCTGCTCATCGGCATCGAAGCTCGCATAGATGGGGCTGACCGAGACCAGCGTGGTCAGCACCGGCGCGCCCGGGCCTGCGGCCACCAGGTTGCCCACGGTGATCTCGCGCTTGCCGATGCGGCCCGACACGGGGGCGCGCACCTGGGTGTAGCCCAGGTTCAGCCGCGCCGATTGCAGGGACGCCTGGGCCGCGCGCAGATTGGCCTCGGCCTCGCTGCCTGCGTTGATGCGCTCGTCCAGCTCGCGCTGGGCAATCGCCCGCTCGTCCCACAGGCGGCGTGCGCGCTCCTGCTCGCTGCGCGCATAGGACTGGCGTGCCTGGGCCGAGGCCACCTGCGCTTCGGCACGCTCGACCTCGGCCGCATACGGTGCGGGGTCGATGGTGATCAGCAGATCGCCCTGCTTGACCAGCGCGCCCTCGCGAAAGTGCACGGCCTGCACGGCGCCAGCCACGCGGGAGCGGATGTCCACGCGCTCCACGGCTTCAAGGCGGCCCGAGAACTCGTCCCAGGCGGTGACCTCGCTTTCGGCGACCGTGGCCACCGACACGGGCGTGGCGGCGGGCTGGGCGCTGGCGGGCACGTCATCGGCCTTGGCATCGAAGCCATGCAGGCCGAACAGGCCGGCGCTGACGGCGAGGATGGCCGCAGCGGCGGCAGGCAATCTCCAGCCCTTGCGCTGGACGGAGACGGAGGAAGAGGATGAGGTGGATTCGGTGGACATGGTGTTTTTTTGCGAAATTCAGGGAACACGATGCCCGCCCGGCGCCTGAACGCGCCGGGAAGGCGGAAGGGGAAAACGGGGCAGCAGGTGTCGCCGGCTGCGGCGGCGCGGGGCCTAGCCCGGTGCTGCGGGCTTGTTCATGGTGGCCTCGAAGAAGTCATGCACATGCTGGGACACGGCGGCGCTGCAGGCCGTACAGGCCTCGGCCTCGGACAGGGCCTGCGGCCAGTTCGACGCGCTGGGCAGCACATGGCTGCTGGCCGTCACCCCGGCCGCGCGCAGGCGGGCCGCATAGGCCTGGGCCTCGTCGCGCAGCGGGTCGTCACCACCCACCAGCACCAGGGCCGGCGGCAGCTGGGCCAGGCGCAGCGAGCTGCCGGGCACGGCATAGGGATGCATGGCGTCCTTGGGGCAGCTCAGGTACTCGCGCCAGCCCGTGGCCCAGCGGCATTCGCCGGCCTCGGGCGTGGCCTCGCGCTGCGAGGCGGTGCCGGTGCAGGGATCGAGCATGGGCGACACCAGGATCTGGCCCGCCAGCGGCGGATGGCCCCGGTCGCGCGAGATCACGGCCACGGCGGCGGCCAGGTTGCCGCCGGCTTCTTCACCCGCGAGGAACAGCGGCGCGCCCTTGCCCGCCATCTTCACGCGGTGCTTGTACAGCCACTGCAGCACGGCGTAGCCCACCTCGATGGGCTGGGGAAACGGATGCTCGGGCGCCAGCGGGTAGGCCAGCGACACCACGACGGCGCCCGCCTCGGCCAGCAGCCGGCCGATGTAGCGCCCGTTGTCCAGCGTGCCGCAGACAAAGGTGCCGCCATGGAAATGCAGCACCAGCGGCGAGACCGTGCCGGGCCTGCGCTGGCCATAGGCGCGCGCAGCCACGGTGCCGTGCTCGGGCAGCTCGATGGAGAATTCTGTTTCGGCAATCTGCGCCCCGGCGGCGGGGCCGTTCGGAAGCGACGGGGAAGTGGACATGGCGCGAACCTGCGGCAATGGTCGATGGTTGGAATATAGGCGGCGCCGGCCATGTCTGAAATAGCAACGCAGCCATCGCTCTGTTTCCGTTTCACGAACAATCGCCCGATACCGCGCATGTGAGAATTCCGCCGAGCCGGCATTCCCTTGCCGGGCGCTGCAGGAGCAACTTTCCATGGACCAGATCCAGGCCATGCGTGTCTTCGTTCGCGTGGTGGAAGCCGGCAACTTCACCCGCGCCGCCGATTCGCTCGACCTGCCCAAGGGCACGGTCACCAAACAGATACAGGCGCTGGAGGCGCGCGTGCGCGTCAAGCTGCTCAACCGCACGACGCGGCGCGTCACCGTCACGCCCGATGGCGCGGCCTACTACGAACGCGCGGCACGCCTGCTCAACGATTTCGACGATCTCGAAGCCAGCATGGTCAACACCCAGACCGCGCCCAGCGGGCGGCTGCGGCTGGACGTGGGCAGCTCCATGGCCCGGCTGATCATCATTCCGGCGCTGACCGAATTCTGCGAACGCTACCCCGACATACAGATCGACCTGGGCGTGGGCGACCGCCTGGTGGACCTGATCAGCGACAACGTGGACTGCGTGATCCGCGGGGGCGAGCTCAGCGACCAATCCCTGGTGGCGCGGCGCATCGGCTCGATGAACTGGGTCACCGTGGCCTCGCCTGCCTACCTGGCACGCCACGGCGTGCCCCAGCACCCTTCCGAGCTGGATACGAAGCACCAGATCGTCGCCTTCTTCGCGGGCCATACGCGGCGCATGTACCCGCTGGAATTCCAGCGGGGCGATGAATCCATCGAGGTGGCAGGCAACTACCGCATTGCGGCCAACGACAGCAATGCCTACACGGCCGCCGTGCTGGCGGGCTTTGGCATCGCGCAGCTGGTCACGGCCTTTGCCCAGCCGCTGATCGACAGCGGCGAACTGGTCGAGGTCCTGCCCGAATGGACACAGCCGCCGCTGCCCATTCACGTGGTCTATCCGCCCAACCGCCACCTCAGCGCCAAGGTGCGGGCCTTCGTGGACTGGGCCGCCGACCTGTTCGCGCGCCATCCCCAGCTGCAGCGCAGCTGAAAGGCCGTCGATGGGATGGCCGGGCGGGCCCAAGCCCCGCCCGGCTGCAAGGCCTTCCTAGCCACTCTTCATGTCAGCTGGCATGGCGCCAGCCATTCCCATTCGCCATGACCATGCACGCCACCGGATACGGCTGATCCAGGCCGCGGCCTGCCCGCTCACTGCGGCACGCAGGCCCTGCCCATGCACCAAATACCGTCGGCACCTCTCTGGAAATGCACCGAAAAACGGCATTCAGGCACCAAGCACGGGCACCGTTCACCAAAACGATGCATGACGGCATAACTTTTTGGCATAATTTTGGTTTGCACTCACCCCTTCCCGCAGCCGTTTTTTAGTCAGAGGTTTTTCCATGAAGTACGAGTCCGTCGGCCAATTCCTTGAAGAAGTGGCGCAACGCAACCCCGGCCAGCCCGAATTCCTGCAAGCCGTCACCGAAGTGATGGAAAGCCTCTGGCCCTTCATCGAGAAGAACCCCAAGTACGCCGAACTCGGCCTGCTGGAGCGTCTGGTCGAGCCCGAGCGCGTGGTCATGTTCCGCGTGAGCTGGACCGACGACAAGGGCCATGTGCAGGTCAACCGCGGCTTCCGCATCCAGCACAGCATGGCCATCGGCCCCTACAAGGGCGGCCTGCGTTTCCACCCCTCGGTCACGCTGTCGGTGCTCAAGTTCCTGGCCTTCGAGCAGACCTTCAAGAACGCGCTGACCACGCTGCCCATGGGCGGCGGCAAGGGCGGCTCGGACTTCGATCCCAAGGGCAAGAGCCCCGCTGAAGTCATGCGCTTTTGCCAGGCCTTCGTCACCGAGCTGTTCCGCCACGTGGGCCCGGACACCGACGTGCCGGCAGGCGACATCGGCGTGGGCGGCCGCGAAGTGGGCTTCATGGCCGGCATGTACAAGAAGCTGTCCAACAGCGCCGCCAGCGTGTTCACGGGCAAGGGCCTGTCCTTCGGCGGCTCGCTGATCCGCCCCGAAGCCACCGGCTACGGCACCGTCTACTTCGCCCAGGAAATGCTGGCCACGCGCGGCCAGTCCTTCGCAGGCAAGACCGTCTCCGTCTCGGGTTCGGGCAACGTGGCCCAGTACGCCGTGGAGAAGGCCCTGCAACTGGGCGCCAAGGTGGTGTCGGTCTCCGACTCCTCGGGCACCGTGTATGACCAGGACGGCTTCACCACCGAGAAGCTGGCCATCCTCATGGACGTGAAGAACCACCGCTACGGCCGCGTGGACGAGTACGCCAAGCTGGTGGGCGCCGAGTTCCTGCGCGGCAAGACGCCGTGGCACCTGAAGGTGGACGTGGCCCTGCCCTGCGCCACGCAGAACGAACTGACCGAGGAAGACGCCAAGGTGCTGATCGCCAACGGCGTGGTCTGCGTGGCCGAAGGCGCCAACATGCCCTCGACCATCGAAGCCGCCAAGGCCTTCGAGAAGGCCGGCGTGCTGTACGCACCGGGCAAGGCCAGCAACGCCGGTGGCGTGGCCACCTCGGGCCTGGAGATGAGCCAGAACGCGGCCCGCCTGTCCTGGCCCGCCGAGGAAGTCGATGCCCGCCTGCTGCAGATCATGCAAGGCATCCACGCCGCCTGCCTGAAGTACGGCAAGCGCGAGGACGGCACGGTCAGCTACATCGACGGCGCCAACATCGCCGGCTTCGTCAAGGTGGCCGACGCCATGCTGGCCCAGGGCGTGATCTGAGCATCAACGCTCCCCATCCCTGACGAAAGCCCATGCAGCCTGCTGCATGGGCTTTTTTCATGGCTGGGCCGCACCACAGAAAGCGCGACGGCCTTCGCTATTGAAAGCCAATTCTCAGAATTGCTCAGATTCGCCGGCCAACGGGAGAGGACACTCAGCGCGCCCTGTCTCCACCCCCGTTCCCCATGCTCCCTGGACCCATCACCAAAGCGCTGCTCGTCGGCGCCGCTGCCCTGTCGCTGGGCAATGCCTTCGCCTATGAATCCCTCGGCTTCAAACCCAATCTGGATGTCAACGGCAACTGCAGATCCACGACTGACACGACGCCTTCATCGCCCTACTATTTTTTCTCCGCACAGATGGTCGGCGGCACCACCCGCTGCGGCACCGACAGCAACGGCTGGATGAGCTTTCGAATCAGCGGCTCGGCCTATCCCTTTGCATCCTGGTCGGTGTCGGCTCTCACCGGAAAGATCAATTTCCAATCATTCGTGATGCGCAACAGCACGGCCAATCCGTTGCAACTGACCATCACATCGGGCGCCGTGACGTACACCAAGACGGCACCGGTGGGCATCTCCACCATTGCGCTGGACGAGCCCATCACCAACAGCAGCACCGTGAAAATCACTTTCTCGGCCGCCGACATTGTGGGTGCGGCTCTGCAGTCCGTTTCCGTCGAGCCCTTCATTCCCCTGAGCATCAGCCCCTCGACCTTGCCCAGCCCCCAGGTCGGCAGCCTGTACTCCCGGACGCTGACGGCAACCGGCGGCCTGGGCGCACCCTACACGTTTGCACTGCAAAGCGGAGCACTGCCTGCAGGCCTTGAGCTCGACCCCGCCACAGGCACGATCAGCGGCACGCCCACGGCCGCAGGCAGCACCTCGTTCACGGTCCGGGTCACCGACAGCAAAGCCAATACGCTGGACCGCAGCTACACGCTCAATCCCATCAAGATCCCCGAGCCCCAGGCAGCCACCGTGACCGCGACGCCGACAGTCGTTGCCGTGGGCGAAACCACCACCCTGGCCCTGAGCGGCGGCATAGGCAATGCCGCCCCCGCCTTCCAGCTCCTGAGCGGGCCATGTACGGTCAGCGGCAACCAGTTGACCGGCACGGCCACGGGCACCTGCGTCGTGCGGGGGACCAAGGCCAGCAGCGATCCCTTGAACTACGCAGCCGCAACCGGCACCGTCTCCGTGACTGTTCTCGGCCTCACACAGCACGCCGATGGAACGAGCAGGACACAGTTCACGCAAGGCCAGCCCAATGGCACCTGCACCTTCCGCCATGTCGCATTCACCAGCGCCCTGCCCGGCCCCTTGCCCGCCGGCTTCACGGCCGTGCCCGACATGCCCAGGCCCGTGCTGGAGTTTGAGACCCGGGACTGCACCGTCGGCGACACGCTGACCATGCAGGTGACGCATGCAGACGTGCCCGCAGGTGCCGTTCTGCTGAAATGGAAGCCGCTGGCAACGCCTGCCCAGTGGGTGAAGATTTCCAGCTTCAATGGTGGCACTGCCAGCTACACCGTCACGGACGGCGGCGATGGCGACGATGACGGAGCCCAGGACGGCGCCATCCTCGACCCCGTGGTCGTGGCCATGCCTGCGGCAGCCGCCACCACCACCGCAGTGCCCACCCTGTCACAGTGGTGCCTGATTGCCATGTCGGCCCTGCTGGCCCTGTTCGGCATGACCCGGATGCGGCGCCGCCAGGTCTGACGCGCGCGCTCCATTGCGGGCCGTGCCAGGCGATCAGAAGCCGGCCCGGCCTGCCCACGGGCCGAAGGCAACGTGTTTGCGCACGCTGCCTTTTTTGCTGCCTGCTACCTGTTCCTACTACCTGTCGCGCACCGCATCGGCCAGCGCCGCCCAGGCCTTGAGCGTCAGCGCATGCGTGAAGGCCGCGCCCGCCACCGGGTGCGATGACAGCTTGACCACCACCATCTGCGCGGCCGGGTTCACGTGGATGAACTGGCCGTGTATGCCGGCGGCCTCGTAGGCGCCGTCGGCGTTGTGCAGCACCCACCACTGGTTGCGGTAGCTGTAGCCGGGCCGCGCGGCCTGGATGCCGCGGAACTTGAACTGCTCGCGGTCGCCGCCGCGCGCAATGTCGTCCAGCACCGCCTTGTCGAAGATCTTGTGGCCGTTGAAGCTGCCGCCCAGGCGCAGCATCTCGCCCACGCGCGCCAGGTCACGCGCCGTGGCGTTCAGGCCCGCGCCCTGCAGCGGCGTGCCGGTGCTGTCCACCATCACATAGGCGTCTTCCTGCATGCCCAGCTTCTGCCAGATGTTCTCGCTCATGAGATCGCTCCAGCGCCGGCCCGTGACGCGCGAGACGATCCAGCCCAGCACCTCGGAGTGCACGGTGCGGTAGACAAAGCCCTCGCCATGCGTGCCTTCCTTGGGCAGCGTTTTGAGGAAGTCGTAGACATTGGTCGGCCCCGCGTAGCCGGGCGGACGCGGCAGCATGCCCGAGGCCCAGGAGTAGCCGAAGATCTCGGTCTTGGGGTCGGTGTAGTCCTCGCGAAAGCGCACGGCGCCCGTCATGTCCATGACCTGGCGCACCGTCATGTCGCCCCAGGCCGAGCCTTCCAGCTCGGGCACGTACTTCGTCACCAGCGCCTGGGGGTCGATGCGCCCCTCGTGGGCCAGTTGCGCGGCCATCAGGCCGGTGAACGACTTGGTGACCGAGAACAGCAGGTGCGGCGAGCTGGCCTGCATCTGGTTCTGGTAGCGCTCGAAGACCACCCGCCCCTTGTGCAGCACCACGATGGCGTCGGTATAGGTGCGGTCCAGCCACTGGTCCACGGTGACGGGCTGGCCCTTGTCGTCGTCAAAGCGCAGGCCACCCAGGGCCATGGACGCTTCGGGCAGGGCCGAGGGCGCCGCCGCGCCGCGCCGGATGTTCTGCGTGGGCTGGATTTCGCGCAGGTGCTGCACCACCCAGCGCAGTTGCGGATAGCGGTAGCCGTTGGACACGTCCACTCGCTTGTCGGCGGCCGGAGGAAAGCCCTGCATCAGCCTCAGTTGCTCCAGGCGCACGCTGTCGGGCGGCGGCAGCGCGGGCGCTGCGGGGGCCTGTGCCTGGGCCGCCACCCAGCCGGGCTGTAGCGCCAGCAGGGCCAGCAGGGCCAGCAGGGCCATGGCATGCCGGGAACGCCGAAAGAGCGGACTGACCATCGTTGTCTCCTTGGTTTTGGAAACGGCCAGTCTTGCAGAAAGCCCTCGGCCGGTCACGGGTGTTCGCCCGCCCGCAGGCCGCAAGGCTGTCGTCTGCGCGACGAAGGTTTCAGCGGCGCATCAGGGCGGAATCGCACCAGCGCTGGGCGACCTGGGGCGAGGTCATGCAGACCGTGTCGTGCGTCACCGTGGTCACGGCGCGCTCCAGCAGCTGGATGTCGGCCTCGTGCTGGCGCGCCACATGCGGGTCCTCGAAGAAGATCACGCGCTGGCAGCGGCGGTCCAGCACCAGGTCGGCGATCTGCGCATCGCCGCCCAGCGGGCCGCTGTTGTAGCGGTCCACCCAGGGCCGGTCCTCGGGCCAGCCACGGCTCCAGGCCATTTCGTTGAGGCGCTGGCCCGTGGTGCCCGTGCCCACGCGCCGGCCAAAGCGCGACAGCAGCTCGAAGTTGCGCGCCGCGAAATCCAGCATGGTGGGCTTGAGCGCATCGTGGGCGATCAGCGCCAGCGTCTGCTGCGCATAGTCATGGAAGCGCTGTGCGCCCGCATCCCTGGGAAGGCCGGCATGGATGCGCTCCATCTCGATCCAGTCGCGCGCCGAGGCCACGGTGGACAGGAACGGCTTGCCGTGGATCACGCATTGGCGCTTGAGCGCCACGGCCTCGGGGAAGATGGAGGACGGATCGACGGGGTCGGTCAGATAAATGGCGCCGTCAATCGTGCGCTCGTCGCCTTCCACGCCCACCACCTCAGCCACCAGCTTCATCAGCCCGCCTTCGCGGCCATAGGGATAGCGGCGCAGGCCCCGGTAGGACGCCAGCATGCCGGCGGCCTGGATGGCGTCGAAGGTACGGCCCACGGCATGCAGGCCCAGCTGCAGCTCGCGGATGCCGGACTCGCAGGCGCGCAGCCAGCCGAACAGTGCGGCATCCTCGGTTTGGTGGTGGATTCGGTTGGCGGCCAGGCCCAGGCGTATCGGCATACAGGTTCACTCATCAACAGTGGGGAGAGGTCCGCATCGCCTTGTCGGCCCGCGAACCAGCGGCAAGAATAGCGCCAATCCATGACAGCGCCGGCCCGCAGGGCAGCGGCGCTGAACTTTTGGCCGGCCCGTGCATCCATTGTTGCGTCATGCCCTCAATGCTTCCCTTTCTGTGGCCCCGAAGGCGCCTGCACCGGATCACGGCGGCGCTGGGCGTGGCCGCGCTGCTGGCGGCCAGCGGCTGCTCCGTGCTGGACACCAAGCAGCGCGAATGGATCTTCCAGCCCAGCGACCGCAGCTGGCCCGGCGCCAACACGGCCGGCATGGAAGATGTCTGGATCGACATGCCAGCGCAGGACGGCGCCCGCCTGCATGCGCTGTGGCTGTCCCAGCCGGCCACGGCCGGCAACGCCCCCGTGCTGCTGTACCTGCATGGCGCGCGCTGGAACGTTGCCGGCTCCTCGCCGCGCATCCGGCGGCTGCACGAACTGGGCTTTTCGGTGCTGGCCATCGACTACCGGGGCTTTGGCAAGAGCAGCGCCGGCCTGCCGTCCGAGGAATCGGCCGCCGAGGACGCACGCGCAGGCTGGGACTGGCTGGGCCGGCACGCTCCGGGCCGGCCGCGCTTCATCTTCGGCCATTCGCTGGGCGGCGCCATCGCCATCGACCTGGCGCGCAGCGTCCAGGATGAGGCCGGCGTCATGGTCGAGGCCACCTTCACCAGCATTCCCGACGTGGTCCGCAGCTTCCGCTGGGGCTGGCTGCCCGTGGGGCCGCTGATCACGCAGCGCTTTGCCTCCATCGACAAGGTGGCCGGCATAGGCTCGCCGCTGCTGGTCGTGCACGGCAGCGCCGACCCGCTGATCCCCGCCACGCTGGGCCGCCAGCTTTTTGACGCTGCCAGCGAGCCCAAGCGCTTCGTGCTCATCGAAGGCGGCAACCACCACAACACCCAGTCGCGCGCCATGGAGCAATACCGGCAGGCGCTGGACGAGCTGTTCGGGCTGCGCCTGCTCGCACAGGCGCCCACAGCGCCAGCAAGCCCGCGCTGAGCGGCGCAGCCTGCGCCGCCTTCCGCGCTACGGGCAGCTTGCCGCGTTCTGCGAGATCACGGCGCGCAACTGCCGCGTGGTGGTGCTGTCATCCGGGCCCAGCGTGTTGCGCGTGTAGCGGCAGCCATAGGTGGGCGCGGCCACCGTGGCGGCCGTCTGCACATCGTCACCGCCCGGCTTGGCGCCGCCCTGCTCCCACTGCACCATGGCATCGAAGGCTTCCACCTGCTCGGCCACGGTGAAGTCGCAGTGCGATGCGCCGCGGATGGCGCGCTGCACCAGCCACTGGCTCCGGCCCTTGTCGGCCACGCGGCGCTGGTAGATCTGCTCCATGCTGAAGGGCACATACAGATCGCCCAGCGTATGCAGGGTCACCACGGGAATGTTGATATCGCCGGAAGTCACGGGAATCCAGCGCAGGCCGTCGCGGCGCGGCCGGTTGGCATCGGGCGCGGCCGTGCGCTTTTGCGCGGCGGCATTGAGCGCGGCCGAGGCCGCGGCATCCCCGTCGATGCGGTAGGTGAAGCGGTTGGTGTCGGCCACGTTGCGGTTCAGGATGCCGTTGACCGAGCCATCGCTGCCGAACACGCCCCAGACCGGCGCGAACGAGCCGCCCACGGCCACGCCCAGATCGAACAGCGGGCGCGGGCCACCCGTGAGGTTCTGGATGACCGACAGATAGGCGCGCCCCGTCGCGGTGGGAGCCGACGGAAAGGTGGTGAACAGGGCCGAGGTCACCTGGCCCTGGATGGCGGCCCACTCGGTGACGGGGCGCTGGGCCACGCCGGCCATGGCCTGCGCGGTGACCTGGGCCGCGGCGAAGTAGTCGAACAGTTCGGTATCTCCCGTCACGCCGCACATGGGCACGGCGCCCTGGTAGCGCACCTTGTTCCTCGCGGTGGCCTGGGCCTCGGCCTCGATGGCCGCCGCCGTGACATGGCCGCCCATGGAATGGCCGGTGATGTACAGGCGCTGCGGCTGCGCCAGCGGCCGGCCGTGGGATGCGGCCAGGCGGTTGAAGGCCAGCGCCAGCGCATTCGTGTCCTCAACGCCGGCGCGCACGTCGTAGTAGTTCTTGCTGTAGCTGGACGCCGCCCAGGCATAGCCGTTCTGGATCAGGTACCGGCGTATGGACGGATTGGTGACGTTGAGCGCACTGCCCTCGCCCGCATAGCCGTGGGCATACATCACCAGGCGGCCATTCCAGTTGGCCGGCACCTCGATGCGGTAGGCCGCGCCTTCCAGCACACCGGCCCAGCGGCTGGTGCTGGCGTTGTCGACCACATCGCCCGAAGCGGCGGCCAGCGCGTCGAAGCTGGTGGCCGAAGGATTGGCCGGCGCAAAGCTGCGGCTGTCCTGTGCCCGCGTCTCCTCGGGCGCATCACCGTCCCCCCCGCCGCAGGCCGCAAGGCCCGTGGCCGCCAGCAGACCGAGATACTTCCAACGATTCCAACGCAGGGCTCGCATAAGACTGTCTCCTTGGGATGAAGGTGTTGAGGGAAACGCGCGCAAAAAATCAGGTTCAAGCGGGATTGCCGACGCAGCCTATGCCAGACAACTGGCCCGCCATGCGGGTAGGAACCCGCAAGCAGGGGCTGCCGGCTGTCACCCAGATGACTGTCGCCTTGCGCTAACATCCGCGCTTGCGGTGCAGGCCGCACCCGGACCTGCGGGAAGGGTTGAACCCACCTGTATGCGCCTCCCGGCGTTTTTCTCTTGCCACATGCCTTTGTGCGCCAAGCTGCAGGTCATTGGCCTTCGTGCACGGAGGTATCCCTGTGAAACGCATCCCCGCCCGGCCCGACATGGGCCATCTCAAGAAACAGGCCAAGCAACTGCTGGCCGCCTATCGCGCAGGCTCGGCCCAGGCCATGGAGCAATTGCGCTCCCACCTGCCAGCGGCCAAAGGCCTTGCCGATGAGGCACTGGCCGCCAAGGACCTGCGGCTGCACGACGCCCAGTCCGCCGTGGCGCGCGAGCACGGTTTCGCTTCATGGAGCGAGCTGTCAGGCTACGTCCAGGCATGCCAGCGCCTGGCGGCGGACCCCGAGAAATCCCGGCTGCACTGGCTGGCCCTGGTCTATGCCGGCGATGTGGCGGGCGGCACGCACCGCGCGCAGCCCGCGCTGGCCCGGCGCCTGCTGGACGAGCGGCCGGAACTGGCGGGCAGTGATGGCAGTGATCCCTGGGTGGCCTGCGCCACCGGCAATCTGGCCGTGCTGCGCGAGGCCGGGCGCAACGACCCCGGCTGGCTGCGCCGTGCAGGCGGGCCGTTGGCGCTGCCGCCGCTGATGGCCGTCACCCATTCCTGCCTGCTGCGCCTGCCCGAATTCACCGAGCACCTGCACGCATGCGCGCGCTGGCTGCTGGACGCAGGCGCCGACCCGCTGCAGACCATAGGCAACCGCTGGCCACCCGCCTCGCTGCAGTCCCCCTCCGATACCGAGCGGCTGTCGGCCCTCTATGGCGCAGCAGGCCAGAACCATGATGCGCAACTGACGCAGATGCTGCTGCAGGCCGGCGCCGACCCCAACGACGGCGAATCGCTCTACCACTCGCTGGAAGGCACGCCCGCCAGCCGCGAGTGCACGCGGCTGCTGCTGCAAGCCGGCGCACGCGTGGAAGGCAGCAATGCCCTGTTCCGCGTGCTGGACCTGGACGATGTGCAGGCCCTGCGCCTGCTGCTGGACCACGGCGCCGATCCGAACGAGGACAACGGCCAGGGCGAATGGGGCCGCCCGCTGCTGTGGGCCATCCGCCGGCGCCGCTCGCCCGCCCATGTGAAGGCGCTGCTGGATGCCGGCGCCGATCCGTCGGTCCGCACGCCGCAGGGCCTGAGTGCCGCTGCACTGGCGCGGCGCTTTGGCCTGGCCGACGTGGCCGCCCTGCTGGAACAGGCGGCGGGCAGCGAGCCCACCACGCCGCAGGAGCAACTCCTGGCCGCCTGCGCCGTGGGCGACGCAGCACAGGCCCGCCGTCTTGCCGCAGCCCACCCCGGGCTGCTCCAGGGCCTGGCACCCGAACAACTGCGCATGCTGCCCGAACTGGCGGCCCTGGGCTGCATGGACGCCGTGCGCTGCATGGTGGAACTGGGCTGGCCCATCGCCGCGCGCGGCGGCGACTGGGATGCCTCCGCACTGAACCAGGCCGTGTTCCGTGGCGATGCCGCCATGGCGCGCTTCCTGCTGGAGCACGGCGCACAGTGGACCGAACGCCACGCCTATGGCGACAACTGCGCAGGCACCCTGTGCTGGGCATCGCTGAACCAGCCCGAATCCACCGAGCCCGGCGGCGGCGACTGGCTGGGCTGCGCCCAGGCCCTCATCGACCACGGCATGCCCCTGGCCAGGCCCGACCCCGAGGCGCCCGGCTGCGTGCTCATCGACGGAAGCCGGCAGCGGTATCCGGAGGAGATCGCGGATCTGCTGCTGGGTGTGGCTGCCGGCTGAAGGCCCTCAGTCCCGGCTGGCCTGCCAGCGCCGCAGAACGAAACCCGCCCACAGCGCCGTGAACACGGCCGCGCCAAAGACCCAGCCCGACAGCGCGCCCGCCATGCTGCCCGACAGCAGCGTGCCGATGGTGCAGCCCAGCCCCGTCATGGCGCCCCAGCCCAGCAAGGCGCCACCGGCCAGGCCGCGAGCCGCATCGCGCCAGGTGGGGCGGCGCGGCGTCCACTGGCGGCTGGCCACGGCAGCGCCCCAGGCACCGGCCACCAGGCCCAGCAGCAGCACGGCATGGGGGGTAAGCAGGCTGTTGAGTACGGCCGTGGCACATCCGCCCAGGGTGTCCAGGCCGTGCAGGCGCTCGGGCACCCAGCCGCCCGCCTGGGCCCAGCCGCGCACGGTGCTGCCCAGCGTGGTGGTCACGCCCAGCGGCCGCATGCGCACGATGGCGGCGGCCGCGATCAGGCCCACGGCCAGGCCGCCCAGCGCGGCGTTCCAGCGGCCTTGCCACAGCGACAGCCACAGCTGGCGCAGGCCCGGTGGCTGCGCCGGTTCTGCCGCAGGCCGGGGCTGTGCGCGGCCCGAGCGCCCATGAATGCGCCAGACCCAGGCCGCCAGCAGGCCCAGCACGGCCAGTTGCAGCGCCAGCGCGCCGCCATAGCCCAGATGCGCCGGCAGCCAGATGACGGGCGCATCGGCAATGGCCAGGCTGTACAGCGGGTTCCAGCTGCGAAACCCCAGCACGAAGCCCAGGCCCGTGCCGACCAGGGCAAAGGGCGCCACGGGCGAGCCCTCGCCCAGCCGGTACCAGTGGGCGCTGATGCACGAGCCCGAGACCGACATGCCCGCGCCAAAGGCCAGGCCCGCAAGGACCAGCACCCAGCTCACGGGACCTATGTGCATGTCGGGCGGCAACTGGCCCGGCTGGGGCACGGCCACCCAGCTGCCCAGCACCACGGTCATGCCCGCCGATCCCACGGCCAGCGCCAGCAGGATGGAGAGCACGCCGCGCGGGTCGCCGAACTCGAACCAGTCGCGCGCATGGCAGTAAAAGCAAAAGCGCGAGCGCTGCAGCACCAGCCCCAGCAGCAGGCCCAGCGCCAGCGCAAAGACCAGGGTACGCCCGCCGCCTTGCAGCTGCAGCTGCGCCGCCACAGGCCAGGCTGCGGCCAGCACGGCGGCCAAGGGCAGCCATCTGGTCCAGTCCCTTGCCCTGTGCCTGCCATTCACGTTCTGCGTGTGCTCACCGGTCACGCTTGTCATTCCTGCCCCCTTTGTTGCCATCCACGCATAAAAAAAGGGGCCCGCAGCCTGCGGGCCCCAAAGGAGCCGAGCTTTTGCCAAAGCCACTCGTCACCACCCCTGATCCGTCAAACCAAGAGCACCGACACCCCTCGCCCGGCCCCCGCCTTCAAGACAGGTTGATCGACTGCAGGATCATTTCGCGGCCCAGACCGTGCCGGCTGGGTTGTTGATCGGCACACCCACGGAGTTGCCGTATTCGGTCCACGAGCCGTCGTAGTTGCGCACCTGATAGCCCAGGATCTTGGACAGCGCAAACCAGGTGTGGCTGGAGCGCTCGCCAATGCGGCAGTAGGTGATGACGGGCTTGCTGCCGTCGATGCCCACGCCCGCATAGAGCTTCTTGAGTTCTTCGGCGGACTTGAAGCTGCCGTCCTCGCGCACGGCCTGCCCCCAGGGCACGTTGACGGCGCCGGGGATGTGGCCTGCGCGGATGGCCAGCTCCGGCACGCCGGCCGGGGCGAAGACCTTGCCCTGGTATTCGTCGGCCGAGCGGATGTCGACGAGCTTGGCGTCGCTGCGCCCTTCGGCCGAGGCCAGCGCATCGGTCAGGCGCGCGCGCAGCGCGGTGTTGACCTTGCCCACGCGGTAGGTGGTGGCCGCATATTCGGGGGCGCGGTTGTTGAGGGGGCGGTTCTCGGCCTCCCACTTCTTGCGGCCGCCGTCCAGCAGCTTGACGTTCTGCACGCCATAGATGTCGAAGACCCAGGCCCCCCAGGCTGCGAACCAGTTGTTGGTATCGCCGTACAGCACGACCGTGTTGCCTTCCTTCACGCCGGCCTGGGACAGCAGCTTCTCGAACTGCTCCTTGCCCACGATGTCGCGGCGCACCTTGTCATTGAGGTCGTTGTGCCAAGAGAAGTTGACGGCGCCCGGCACATGGGAGCGTTCGTACAGGCCGGGGTTGACGCTGACCTCGACGATGCGCACATCGGCGCGGTTGAGGTTGGCCGCCAGCCATTCGGTGCTGACCAGCGGGCCTTCGGGCACAGGCGCATTGGCATGGGCCGCACCACCGACCAGGGCCACGCCCCACAGCAGGGTGCACGCCCCCTGGCGCAGCGCGGCGGGAAGGGAGGAGAAAGCGGTCAGCGTTGCCATTGCGGTCCTTTGTTCACAGTTGCGTTGATCGGGTTGATTCCTCTGCAATGCAATGTAGGCAGGGCCCGGCCGGTTCCCAACTGCGCAATCCGCAGATGGATATGCACCGCCCGAACATGGACAGCGGTACCCCTTGTTCTCTGCTACCCTCGGTCGCCTATGTCAGCGCCCCTGTCTCCCGCCGCCGCGCAAGCGCAGCCGGCCATGTCCCCCGTCCTGGTCGTCGTCCTGCTCGGCCTGCTGCTGGGACTGCAGCCGCTGGCCACCGACCTGTACCTGCCGGCCCTGCCGTCGATACAGGCGGCCTTCTCCACTCAGGTGTCCCAGGTGCAGCTCACGCTGACGGCGTTCCTGCTGGCCTTCGGCTGCTCGCAACTGGCCTGGGGGCCGCTGTCCGACCGCTTCGGGCGCCGGCCCATCCTGCTGGCGGGCATGTCCATCTACGTGCTGGCCGCGCTGGGCAGCGCCAGTGCCGAGACCATGGAGTCGCTGATCGCCTGGCGCGCGCTGCAGGGGGCATCGCTGGGCGCGGGCGTGATGTGCGCACGCGCCATGGTGCGCGACCTGTTCGCGCCGCACCTGGGCGCCCAGGTCATGTCCAAGGCGCTGACCGGGCTGGGCGTGATCGCCTTCCTGAGCCCCGTCAGCGGCAGCCTGCTGGTGGATTCGCTGGGCTGGCGCTCGACCATGCTGGCCCAGGCCGTGATGGGTGCGCTGGCCCTGCTGCTGGTGGCCCTGCGCTTCACGGAGACACTGGCCCGCACCAATCCCACGGCGCTGCAGCCGCTGGCCCTGGCGCGCAACTGGATCACTATCGTGCGCCACCCGGGATTCCAGTCCTACCAGTTGCTGACCTGCTGCACCTATGCGGCCCTGTTCACCAATCTGGCCGCATCTTCCTTCACCTATATCCATGTGCTGGGCGTGAGCCGCACGGGCTACGGCCTGCTGATGGGCAGCAATGCGCTGTGCTACATCGCGGGCACCTTCCTGTGCCGCTGGCTGCTGCAGCGCATGGATGTGCGGCGCGCCGTGCAGATTGCCGGGCTGGCCAGCCTGCTGTCGGCCACGGCCATCGGCATTGCGGCGCTGGCCGATGCGCGCAGCCTCTGGGCCTATGCCCTGCCCTTCTATATCTTCCAGATCGCCCATGGCGTGCACATGCCCTGCGGCCAGAGCAATGCCATCGCGCCCTTCCCGCAGTCGGCAGGCACGGCCTCGGCGCTGAACGGCTTCACCATGATGCTCATCGCCTTTGCCATGGGACACTGGCTGGGCCTGCACCTGGACGGCCAGTCCACCCGGCCCATGGCCTTCGGCATCTGGTTCTGGGGCGTGTGCACGGCCCTGGTCGCCTGGGGGCTGGTGCGCCGCCATGGCCGGGCCGATGGCCACCGCTGATTCCACTTTCCTGCGTTCCCGTTTCTCGAATGTCCACCGCTTCCCCGCTCCCCTGCCTGGCCATCGCCGGCCCCACCGCTTCCGGCAAGACCGCTGCCGCCCTGGCCCTGGCCAGGCTGCTGGCCGAACGCGGCCAGGCCGCAGAAATCATCAGCGTGGACTCGGCCCTGGTCTATCGCGGCATGGACATCGGCACGGCCAAGCCCACGCCCGAAGAACTGGCTGCCTGCCCCCATCACCTGATCGATATCCGCGACCCGCTGCAGTCCTACAGCGCGGCCGAATTCGTGCAGGACACGCAGCGCCTGGTGGCCGAGATCCGCGCGCGCGGCGCCCTGCCGCTGCTGGTGGGCGGCACCATGCTGTATTTCAAGGCCCTGCAGGATGGCATTGACGACATGCCGGCCGCCGACCCCGCCGTGCGCGAGCGGCTGGACGCCCAGGCCGCACAGATCGGCTGGCCCGCCATGCATGCGCTGCTGGCCCAGGTCGATCCCGCCACGGCCGCACGCCTGGCGCCGGCCGACAGCCAGCGCATACAGCGCGCGCTGGAGGTCTGGCATGTGTCGGGCAAGCCGCTGTCCAGCTTTCATACGCGCAGTGGCAAGAGTGCCGAACAGGGCCTGATCAGCCCCGGCGGCTTCTTCTCGCTGGAGCCGCAGGACCGCGCCTGGCTGCATGCGCGCATCGCCCAGCGCTTCGACGCCATGCTGGATGCTGGCTTCATCGACGAGGTGCAGCAACTGCGCGCGCGCGGCGACCTGCACCTGGACCTGCCCTCCATCCGCTGCGTGGGCTACCGCCAGGCCTGGGAATCGCTGGACGGCCTGTACTCCATGAACTCGCTGCGCGAACGCGGCATTGCCGCCACGCGCCAGCTGGCCAAGCGCCAGATCACCTGGCTGCGCAGCATGCCCGCCCGCCATGCCATCGCCTGCGATGCGCCCGATGCCCAGCAGCAACTGCTGCAGGCAGCGATGGCCGTGGTGGCTGCAGCAAACCAGGCCCGCAACGGCTGAACAGGAAACCGCCTTCATGACTGCCGCGCCCCAGGACAACACGCTGCTGACTCAGCCGCCGCTGCTTCAGGTCCAGGGCCTGGCGCGGCGCTACCGCAACGACGGCGGCACGGAAACCGCCGTCTTCGAGAACGTGGACTGCAGCGTGGCGCGCGGCGAGTTCGTGGCCATCGTGGGTGACTCGGGCGTGGGCAAGTCCACCTTTCTCAACTGCCTGGCCGGGCTCGATGAGTGGCAGCAGGGCCGCGTGCTGCACGAAGGCCAGGACCTGTCGGCCCTGGATGAAACCGGCCGCGCGCTGTGGCGGCGCAGCCATGTGGGCTTCGTGTTCCAGGCCTTCCATGTGCTGCCCCATCTGGATGTCTGGCACAACGTGGCCCTGCCGCTGATGCTGCTGCAGCGGCTGGATGCGGCGGGCCGCCAGCGCGTGCAGCAACTGCTGCAGGCCGTCGGGCTGCAGGGGCTGGAGCAGCGCCTGCCCTGGCAGCTCAGCGGCGGCCAGCTGCAGCGCGTGGCCATTGCACGTGCCCTGGTCCACGGCCCGGCCCTGCTGCTGGCCGACGAGCCCACCGGCAACCTGGACCCCGGCACGGCCGCACAGGTCATGGAACTTCTGCTGCAGCAGACCCGGGAACACCAGGCCGCCCTGGTGCTGGTCACGCACTCCATCGAGGCCGCGCGCCGTGCCGACCGCGTGCTGCGCCTGACCGCACAGGGCATGCAGCCCGCCTAGCGCCAGAGACCATCCGCCCATGCTCGCCCTGCTTCGCACCTTTTCCTGGCAGGAGCTGCGCCAGCATCCCTGGCGCACGGCCACCGCCCTGGTGGCCATCATGCTGGGCGTGGCGCTGGGCTTTGCCGTGCATGTGATCAACCAGTCCGCGCTCGATGAGTTCTCGCGCGCCGTGCGCACGGTCAGCGGCCAGCCGGACCTGGAGCTGCGTGCCATGCAGGGCGGCCTGCCCGAATCGCTGTATGGCCGCGTTGCGCAGCAGCCCCAGGTCAGCCTGGCCGCACCCTGGATCGAAGCCACGGCCCTGGCAGGCACCGCCACGCCGGTGCAGTTGCGCGTGCTGGGCGGCGATGCGCTGCGGCTGGCGCCCGTGGCGCCTGCGCTCATGCCCCGGCTGTTCGATGGCGGCGGGCGGCTGGACCTGTTCGCGCCCGATGCGGTCTTCCTCAATGCAACGGCACTCGAAGCCCTGGGCCTGACGCCGGAGCAGGCGCGGCACACGCCCCTGTCATGGCAACTGGGCGGGCGCGCGCAGACCCTGCGCATCGCGGGCACGGTGGCCGCATCCGGCCCGCCGCTGGCCATGATGGACATCGGCGCACTGCAGGACAGCCTGCAGCGCTGGGGCCAGGTGGACCGCATCGATGTGCTGCTGGCCGAAGGCGCCACGCGCGAGTCCCTGCTGGCCGAGCTGCGCCGCCTGCCCGACTGGCCCGCCCAGGCCCTGGCCAGCCGCCCCGGCGACGACCAGCAGCGCATAGCCGAGATGTCGCGCGCCTACCGCGTCAACCTGACGGTGCTGGCCCTGGTGGCGCTGTTCACGGGGGCGTTCCTGGTGTTCTCGGTGCTGGCGCTCAGCGTGGCCCAGCGCGCGCCGCAGTTCGCCCTGCTGGCCGTGCTGGGATTGACGCCGCGCCAGCGCCTGGGCCTGGTGCTGCTGGAATCGCTGCTGCTGGGCATGGTGGGCAGCGCGGCCGGCATTGCGCTGGGCGCGGGCCTGGCCTGGCTGGCCCTGCACCTGCTGGGCGGTGACCTGGGCGGCGGCTACTTTGCCGGCGTGCAGCCCGCGCTGCAGTGGAGCGCCGGCGCCGCGCTGACCTTTGGCCTGCTGGGCGTGGCCGCCACCGTGGCTGGCGGCTGGTGGCCGGCGCGCCAGGCCATGGAGTTGCCGCCCGCCGCCACGCTCAAGGGCCAGGGCGCCGGCTCTGAGCGCGCAGCGCGTGGCCTGCCGGCCCTGCTGCTGATGGCAGCCAGCGTGGCGCTGGCCTTTGTGCCGCCCGTGGCCGGCATTCCCCTCGCAGCCTATGCCGCCGTGGCCCTGCTGCTGCTGGGCGGCATGGCCGCTCTGCCCTGGTTGCTGGGCCAGCTGTTGCGCCTGGTGCCGCAATCGATGCTGCGCCAGCCGCTGGCCCTGCTGCCCGTGGAGCGCGCACGGCGCATGCGCCGCAGCACCACCGTGGCCGTGGGCGGCGTGGTGGCCAGCCTGAGCCTGGCCGTGGCGCTGACCGTGATGGTGGCCAGCTTCAGGGACAGCATGATCGCCTGGCTGGACGCCGTGCTGCCCGCCCCGCTGTACCTGCGCACCGCCGGCAGCGCAGGCCGTGCCGATGCCGCACCCCTGCCCGCCGATCTGGCCGCGCGCATTGCCGCCCTGCCTGGCGTGCAGCGCGCCCAGCCCATGCGCAGCACCAGCCTGTGGCTCAGCCCGGATCGCCCTGCCGTCAGCCTGCTGCTGCGTCCGCTGCATGGCCCCCAGGGCCAGCAGTTGCCGTGGATACAAGGCCCCGTGCAAGCGCCCGCTGGCAGCACGCCCGTCTATGTCAGTGAAGCCGTGGCCCAACTCTATGGCGTGCGGCCGGGCCAGGAGTGGCCGCTGCTGGCCCAGGCCCTGCCGTCGGAAGATTCCCGCGTGTTTGTGGCCGGCATCTGGCGCGACTATGTGCGCCAGTTCGGCGCCATCGCCATGGACTGGGACGACTACCAACGGCTTGCCGACGGCAGCGCCACCACGGCAGGCCCCACTGAAATCGCCATCTGGCCGGACGGCGACGACACAGCCACGGCGCAGCAGCTTCAGGCGCGCATCCAGTCCCTGCTGACCGGGCCGGGCGCCGCGCAGGCACTGGAGTTCGCCAGCAGCGGCGCGCTGCGCGAGCGCTCCATGCGCATCTTCGACCGCAGCTTTGCCGTGACCTACTGGCTACAGGCCGTGGCCATCGGCATCGGCCTGTTCGGCATCGCGGCCAGCTTCAGCGCCCAGGTGCTGGCACGGCGCAAGGAATTCGGCCTGCTCGCCCACCTGGGGCTGACGCGGCGCGACATCCTGGCCGTGGTGGCTGGCGAGGGCATGGCCTGGACCACGGCGGGCGCCATCGCCGGCAGCCTGCTGGGCCTGGGCGTGGCCGTGATCCTGGTGCACGTGGTGAATCCGCAAAGCTTTCACTGGACCATGGAGCTGTCCCTGCCGTGGTCCCGCCTTTTGGCGCTGGCTGCCAGCGTGATCGCAGCAGGCACGCTGACGGCCTGGCTGGCCGGGCGTGCGGCTGCAGGGCGCGAGGCAGTGCTGGCGGTCAAGGAGGATTGGTAAACCCCATCCCTCCGCACAAACCGATAGCTTGCTAAAAATGAAAACGCATAATCAATTGTTAATTTTTCTTACAAGAGAATCATTTTCTATCTGATCATTTGCCCGACTTCGGCAGTGCTGCGCCCTATCCACGGGGGTGCCTGCCTCTACAAAAATCAGACAGGCGCATTGCCGTCTGTACGCGGGAGATCGGACTCATGGCAGGTTTCGGAAAACGTTGGGCTGCGTCGCTGGCCCTGGGCGCGGCAATGTGCGGCTCGGCCTGGGGGCAGATTGTTTTTCCTCCAGGCTCCGGCATCGATCTGGCTGGCGGTTCGTTCAATTCGTTTTGCGTCCCCGTTTCGATGGGCGGGGAACTGGCCCTGGGCACGGGCACCTTCGATTCGGGGTCCTTTGCCTTTGACGCGGGCTCCACGGTGACCGGCACGGGCGGCCAGCTCAACATCGGCGGCGACCTGACGAGCGCGGCGGCACTGAATCTCGGCACCAGCAGCGTTGTGCTTTCAGACACCTGTGCACCCGGAACGACCCTGACACTCAGCGGCAATATCGTCGTGAAGGATCTGACACTGATCAGCACCGGCCCGACACCCCCGACCATCGTTCTTCCCGCAGGTACCAACCTCACCGTGCTGGGCACGCTCACGCTGGGCTCTCCCGGCAAGCCGGTGGTGCTGGCCTCGTCCGGTCCCGGCACTGCCGTGGTCACGCTGGGCCCCTTGGCCACAGTGTCCAACCCCAGCGGAAGCGGGATCCCTGGCAACGTGCAGATTGGCGCACCGGTGGTGGTGGCTCCAGCTAGCATCCCCACGCTCAGCACCTACGGGCTGATGCTGATGAGCCTGCTGCTCGGCGGCATGGCCCTGCACCGCCAGCGCCGCAACACACGGATCTGAGGAGCGGACATGCACCAGAACCGTCGCCCTGTCCCGGCCCTGCTGCTTGCGATGTTTGCGGGCGCAGGCCTGCACACCTCCGCAGCACTCGCGGCCGATGTCTCCATCACCCTGCCAGCCAATGGCGATTTCGTGATCAAGAACTCCGTGGGTGCCGAGCGCCTGCGCGTGCAGCGTACCGGCGAGGTACTGGTGCCGGCCTTGCCGGCCGATACGGCCACCAGCAACCAGTTGCTGTGTTTTGATGGCGTCTCGGGCCAGCTCACGCATTGCGCGGCGGGCGTGGGTGGAGGTGCCACGGGAGCGACAGGCGCCACGGGGGCCACAGGTTCGACAGGTGCCATCGGCCCTGCAGGCGCCACGGGCGCAGCCGGCCCGACCGGACCCACAGGTGCCACCGGTGTCACCGGAGCAACAGGACCCACGGGCGCGGGCATCACGGGAGCGGCCGGCCCCACGGGTCCGCAGGGCATTCAGGGCACGATGGGACCGACCGGCGCCACGGGGACCGGGGAGATCGGGCCCATGGGCCCACAAGGCATCCAGGGCATACAGGGTGTCACGGGCGCCACGGGCGATGCAGGGCCCACTGGACCCACCGGCCCCGCAGGCGGGGGGGGCGTCACCCTCAGGGACAACAGCGGCGCCATATTGGGAACGTTGATCGACATGAACACGGCCAACTACAGCACCGTCGGCGTGCTTACCTCGACCCGTCATTTCTTAAGAATGCGCTTCGACGGCCGTATCCAGAACGACAACAACCTGTTCTTTCTCACGCCCGACTGCACGGGCACGCCCTACATGGCGTCAGGAGGGTCGGTGGAGGGCATCCCTCGCTTTGCCAAGACGCTGGTCTATGCCAAGGTCAACAACAAGACCTATAGCTTGAGCGGTGCCAATGCCAACGGCGTGGTGCTGTCGCAAAGCCAGACCAGCCTGGGCATTGACGTGACATCCACCGAGGACATTCTTTCGGGCGACTGCACAGTAAGTACTTCCAACCAGGCAGTATTCCCTCTCGTCGAGACGCTTCTCAGCAACGCGGGTCTGCCGGCAAGCATCACTGCGCCGCTGCAGTTTTCGGCGCCCTGAATCGGTATGCATCCAAGCATCACAGGAACCCTGGATCGTCGCACCTGCTGCATCCACTCCCGTCGCATCCGGACCCTGTGCCCCAGTGCAGGCATGTTCAGCACAGCAGCGCAGGCCGCCGACGTGGGCACTGCCGTGACGTGCCAATAGGCTCGCGCAAAGCCACACCATGCCTGGTTCCACGCCGCGCAAACGCCCAGGCTCTGCTGCCCGCATCTGCCTGAACATGATCGTCAAGAACGAGGCCCCGGTGATCGCGCGTTGCCTGGCCTCGGTCAAGCCGTGGGTGGACCATTGGGTGATCGTGGACACGGGCTCCAGCGATGGCACGCAGGCCCTGGTGCGTGATTGCATGGCCGGCGTGCCCGGCATCCTGCATGAGCGGCCCTGGGTGGACTTCGCCCACAACCGCAACGAGGCGCTGGAGCTGGCGCGGCCGCACGGCGACTACCTGCTGTTCATCGATGCCGACGAGCAGCTGCGCGTGCCCGAAGGCTTTGCATGGCCGGCGCTGGAGGCGGACGGCTGCATGCTGTCCTGCCACATGGCGGGCACCGAATACCAGCGCAATGCGCTGATCGCCACGCGCGTGGACTGGCGCTGGGAGGGCGTGCTGCACGAGTACCTGACCGCGCCTGCGCACCAGCCCTGGCAGATGCTGGCCGGGCCGTTCATCGATGTCTCGCACGATGGTGCGCGGGCCCGGGACCCGCAGACCTACCTGCGCGACATCGCCGTGCTCGAGAAGGCCGTGCGCGAGCAGCCCGACAACACGCGCAACGTGTTCTATCTGGCGCAAAGCCACCGCGATGCGGGCCAGATCGAGTCCAGCCTGCATTGGTACCGGCAGCGCGCCGCCATGGGCGGCTGGGCCGAGGAGCAGTGGTTTGCGCTGTTGCAGATCGGCGTGCTGCTGGAGCGCTCGGGGGCCGAGCCGGCCGCCGTGCGCGAGGCCTATCTCACCGCCTATGCCGCGCGACCGCAGCGGGCCGAGCCCCTGTGCGAGCTGGCGCGCTACCACCGCGAGCGGTCCGAGTTCGCCCTGGCCTGCCTCTATGCGCGCCAGGCCGCCGCGCTGCCGCGCCCGGCCGAGGACATCCTGTTCATCGATGCCCAGGTCTATGCCTGGCGCGCACTGGACGAGCTGGCCGTCAGCGCCTTCTACACCCCGCTGCGCGACCTGGGCCGCGCCGCGCTGCAGCAGTTGCTGGCCGAACGCCGCTACCCCGCCAGCGAGCAGACACGCATCGAGGCCAACCGCCCGTTCTACGGCCTGTAGCCGCGTGGGCGGGGCAGCCTGCGACAATGGCCGCCATGCCGCACACCACCTCTTCCTGGCTGCATGAGGCCATCAACCGCATCGAGGCCGATTACCAGCGCAGTGCCGACACGCACCTGATCCCGCTGCCCCTGCCCGGCTTTGCCGGCCTGGGGATCGATCTCTACCTCAAGGACGAATCCACCCACCCCACGGGCAGCCTCAAGCACCGGCTGGCGCGCTCGCTGTTTCTCTATGCGCTGTGCAATGGCTGGGTGCATGAGGGCTCGACCATCGTCGAGGCATCGAGCGGCTCCACGGCCGTGAGCGAGGCGTATTTCGCGCGCCTGCTGGGCCTGCCCTTCGTGGCCGTGATGCCGCGCAGCACCTCGGCCGAGAAGATTGCGCTGATCGAGTTCTACGGCGGCCGCTGCCATCTGGTGGACAGCGCAGGCCAGGTCTACGACGAGGCACGCGCCGTGGCCGCGCAGACCGGCGGCCACTACATGGACCAGTTCACCTATGCCGAGCGCGCCACCGACTGGCGTGGCAACAACAATATTGCGGAGAGCATGTTCACCCAGATGCGGCGCGAGCGCCATGCCGTGCCGCGCTGGATCGTGGTGGGCGCGGGCACGGGCGGCACCAGTGCCACCATTGGCCGCTACGTGCGTTTCCAGCGCCATGCCACGGGCATCTGCGTGGCCGACCCAGAGGGCTCGGTGTTCGCCGCCTACCACCGCACGGGCGATGCCACCCTCACCGCGCCGGGCTCGCGCATCGAGGGCATAGGCCGCCCGCGCGTGGAGCCCAGCTTTGTGCGCACCCTGGTGGACCGCATGGAGGAGGTGGCGGACTCCGATTCCCTGGCCGCCATGCGCAGCCTGTCCGCACTGCTGGGCCGGCGCGTGGGGCCGTCCACGGGCACCAACTACGTGGCCATGCTCAGGCTGGCCAGCGAGATGCGCCAGCGCGGCGAGCAGGGCTCCATCCTCTCGCTGCTGTGCGATGCGGGCGAGCGCTACCTGCCCACCTACCATGATGCGGACTGGGTGATGCAGCGCATCGGCGACTGCGGGCCGGCCCAGGCGCGCATCGCGCAGTTGCAAAGCTGACCGATGATGCCCCTGCCCCGCCGCCATCTGCTGGGCCTGGCTGCAGGCCTGGGCCTGGGGGCGGCAGGACTGCCCGCCCAGGCACTGCCGCCACGCACGCTGGTCTTCCCGCGCGACCACGGCAGCCACCCCGGGCTGCGCACCGAGTGGTGGTACATCACCGGCCAGGCACGCGCGGCGGGCCGGCCCTGGGGTTTCCAGATCACCTTCTTCCGGTCACGCGTGCAGGCCACGCAGGAGCTGCGCTCCGCATTTGCGGCGCGCCAGCTGCTGTTTGCCCATGCGGCGCTGTGCGATGTGCAGGGCGCCCGCCTGCACCACGACCAGCGCATCGCGCGCGCAGGCTTTGGCATTGCCCAGGCCAGCGAGACCGATGCCGACGTGCGGCTGCAGGACTGGTCGCTGCAGCGCACCGATGAAGGCCCTGCCGAACGCTACACCACCCGCATACGCAGCACCGCATTCGCACTGGACCTGCGCTTCGAGACCCGCGAGCACCCGCTGCTGCAGGGCCGCGCCGGCCTGTCGCGCAAGGGTCCCGAACCCGATCAGGCCAGCTACTACTACAGCCGCCCGCAGCTGCAGGTGAGCGGCACGCTGGAGCTGGCAGGCCAGCGCATGGCGATAGAAGCCGCACGCGAACCCGGTGACAACCGCGCCTGGCTGGACCATGAATGGAGCCAGGCCCTGATGCACCCCGAGGCCGTGGGCTGGGACTGGATAGGCATGAACCTGTTCGACGGCGGTGCGCTCACGGCCTTCCGAGTGCGCCGCAGCGATGGCAGCGCGCTGTGGGCCGGAGGCTCGCTGCGCGGCGCCGATGGCAAGGTACAGATCTTCGCCCACGATGCCGTGCAGTTCACACCGCTGCGCCACTGGAGCAGCCCCGCCAGCGGCGCGCGCTACCCCGTGCAATGGCAGGTGGACACGCCCGCTGGCCGCTTCACCGTGAACGCCCTGGTCGATGACCAGGAGCTGGACAGCAGCGCCTCCACCGGCGCCATCTACTGGGAGGGCCTGTGCAGCCTCCAAAAGCCCACCGGCCCGGGCCAGGAGGCGCGAGCCGGTCAGGGATACCTGGAGATGACGGGCTACGCGCGGCCGCTGCAGCTATGAAAACCTCTTCAAGCTCCAGTGGCTGAATGGGAATCTTGCCAATTTTTGCCAAGCGACCCACACTGACGCCATGAGCACCATGAACATTTCCCTGCCTGACGCCCTCAAGTCCTTTGTGGATGAGCAGGTCAGCCAGCGCGGCTACGGCACAAGCAGCGAGTATGTCCGCGAGCTGATCCGCAAGGATCAGGAGCGCCTGCAACTGCGCAACCTGCTGTTGGCTGGAGCGGGTTCGGCGCCGGCTGCTGCGGTGGATGCGGGCTATTTCGATGGACTGCGTGAGCGGGCGAAGGCCAGGAGGTGAAGGCCAAGGCCATCGTCCCCCGCGAGCAGGCCAACCGGGACGTCGAAGAGATACTTGCCTGGTACCTGGACGAGGAGGCAGCAAACGCAGCCCTGGGCTTCATCGACGCGCTGGAGAAGGCCTACGCACACATAGGCCGCCACCCCGCCACAGGCTCGCTGCGCTATGCCCATGAACTCCATCTGCCCGGTCTGCGCGCCTGGCCGCTGACGCGCTACCCGTACATGGTGTTCTATGTGGAGCACGCCCATCACGTCGATGTATGGCGTGTGCTGCACGCCCAGCGGGACCTGCCGGCATGGATGCAGGAACCCGACAACGGATAAGGGCAGGCCGCCAGGATCAGATGCGGTCCTGGTGGCCTGCCCTTCCCGCCGCTCGGTGCGGTCTTCAGGATCTCAAGGAGTACGCTTTTTCTGCAGCCAGGCGATCAGCTCGCCCATGATGCCCTTGCGGAACAGCAGCACGCAGACCACGAAGATCAGGCCGGTGACGATGGTCACCGACTCGCCCAGCGTGGAGAACCACTCCACGCCCGTGAGGCGCTGCAGGAAGCTGCCGAACTCGCCGATCTTGTTCTCCAGCATGACCACCACGGCCGAGCCCAGGATGGGGCCGGACAGCGTGCCCAGGCCGCCCATCAGCGTCATCAGGATCACGTGGCCGGAGGTGGTCCAGTGCACATCCGACAGCGTGGCAAAGCCCAGCACCACGGTCTTGAGCGAACCGGCCAGGCCCGTGAGCGCGGCCGAGATCACGAAGGCCAGCAGCTTGAAGCGCGCCACGTCATAGCCCAGCGAGGTCGCGCGCGGCTCGTTCTCCTTGATGGCCTTGAGCACCTGGCCGAAGGGTGAGTGGATGGTGCGCACGATCAGCAGGAAGGCCAGGACCACGATGACCAGCGTGACGTAGTACATGGTCAGGTCGCTGGTCAGGTCGATGAGGCCGAACAGCTTGCCGCGCGGTACGCCCTGCAGTCCGTCCTCGCCGCCCGTGAAGGGCGCCTGCAGGCACACGAAGAACAGCATCTGGGCCAGCGCCAGCGTGATCATCGAGAAATAAATGCCCTGGCGGCGGATGGCCAGCCAGCCGAAGATCAGCCCCAGCAGCGCGCCCCCGGCCGTGCCGGCCAGCATGGCCAGCTCGGGCGTGAAGCCCCAGCCCTTGATGGCGTAGCCCGTCACATAGGCCGCACCACCCAGGAAGGCCGCGTGGCCGAAGGACAGCAGGCCCGTGTAGCCCAGCAGCAGGTTGAAGGCCGAGGCGAACAGTGCGAAGCACATGAGCTTCATCACGAACACCGGGTAGGCACCCAGCATGGGCGCCGCCAGCAGGCCCAGCAGCAGCAGGCCATAGCCCCAGGGGGCGATGCGTTGAACGAGAGTCTTGGATTTCATGTGGTCGGCCCCTTGTCCTCGTTCTTGTTATTTCTCTTTGCCGAACAGGCCGGCGGGGCGGATGAGCAAAACGATGACCATGATGAAGAACACCACGGTGGACGAAGCCTCGGGCCAGAAGACCTTGGTCAGGCCCTCGATCACGCCCAGGCCCAGGCCGGTGAGGATGGAGCCCATGATGGAGCCCATGCCGCCGATCACCACCACGGCGAAGACCACGATGATGAGGTTCTGCCCCATCAGCGGCGTGACCTGGTAGACGGGCGCCGCCAGCACGCCGGCAAACGCCGCCAGCGCCGCGCCGAAGGCATAGGTCAGCGTGATCATCACGGGCACGTTGACGCCGAAGGCCTCGACCAGGCGCGGGTTCTCGGTGCCGGCCCGCAGGTAGGCACCGATGCGCGTCTTCTCGATCATGAACCAGGTGGCCACGCAGACCACGATGGAGGCCAGCACCACCCAGGCGCGGTAGTTGGGCAGGATCATGAAGCCCAGGTTGGTCGCGCCTTCCAGCAGCTCGGGCGTGTCGTAGCCCAGGCCCGAGACGCCGTAGACCGAGCGGAACAGGCCCTCGATCAGCAGCGACAGGCCCAGGGTCAGCAACAGGCCGTAGAGATGGTCGAGCTTGTAGATCCAGCGCAATAAAAAGCGCTCGATCAGCACGCCCAGCAGGCCCACCAGCAACGGCGACAGCACCAGCATCACCCAGTAGTTGATGTTGAAGTAGCTCATGGCCATCCAGGTGACCATGGCGCCCAGCATGAACAACGCGCCGTGTGCGAAGTTGATCACGTTGAGCAGGCCGAAGATCACCGCCAGCCCCAGGCTGAGGATGGCGTAGAACGAGCCGTTGACCAGCCCCAGAAGGAGCTGGCTCATCAGGCCTGGCAGGGAAACACCAAAGATTTCCATGGGATGCAGCTGTCGTGGTTGGCCGGGTGGCGGTTGGGGGTCAGTGGCGGCGCAGCGTTACTTCCACAGCGCGCACTTGGTCTCGGCCTTGGTGGTCCAGACCTGGTCGGCGGGCAGCGTGGCCACGACCTTCAGGTAGTCCCAGGGCTTCTTGGACTCGGCGGGCTTCTTGACCTCGACCAGGTACATGTCGTGGGCGAAGGTGCCATCGGGACGGATCGAGCCCTTGCCGTAGAAGTCGTCGATGGGCGTGCTCTTGAGGTAGGCCATGACCTTGTCGGCATCCGTGGACTTCACGGCCTGCACGGCCTTGAGGTAGCTGGTCACGGCCGAGTAGTCGGCAGCCTGGATGGAGGTGGGCATGCGCTTGGTCTTGGCGAAGAAGCGCTCGCCGAACTTGCGCGTGGCATCGTTCTGGTCCCAGTACCAGCTGGTGGTGAACTGCATGCCTTCGGTGTTCTTCAGGCCCAGGCTGTGGATGTCGGTCAGGAACACCAGCAGGCCCACGGTCTTCATGCTCTTGTTGATGCCGAATTCCTTGGCGGCCTTGATGGCGTTGATGGTGTCGCCACCGGCGTTGGCCAGGCCCAGGATCTGGGCCTTGGAGGCCTGCGCCTGCAGCAGGAAGGACGAGAAGTCCGAGGCATTGAGCGGGTGCTTGACGCCGCCCACCACCTTGCCGCCCTTGGCCTTGATCACGGCCGTGGTGTCGTTCTCCAGCGCGTGGCCGAAGGCGTAGTCGGCCGTCAGGAAGAACCAGTCCTTGCCGCCGCGCTCGACCACGGCCGTGCCCGTGCCCTTGGCCAGGGCCACGGTGTCATAGGCGTAGTGAACGGTGTAGGCGTTGCACTGCTCGTTGGTCAGTGCCGAGGAACCCGCACCGCTGTTGAAGTGCACGCGCTTTTTCTCATTGGCCACCTGCGACACCGCCAGGGCCGTGCCGGAGTTGGTGCCGCTGAACACCAGCGAGATACCTTGCGTGTCCACCCACTCGCGCACCTTGGAGGCGGCGATGTCGGCCTTGTTCTGGTGGTCGGCGCTCAGCAGCTCGATGGGCTGGCCCAGCACCTTGCCGCCGAAGTCATCGATGGCCATCTGCATGGCGGTGACGGCGTTCTTGCCTTCCACGTCCGCATACAGGCTGGACATGTCGGTCACGAAGCCGATCTTCACCTTCTCCTGTGCCATGGCAAGCGGGCTGGCCAGGCCGGCCGCAGCCAGCATGCACGACAGTGCGGTCAGTTTTGCTTTCATTGGTGTCTCCTTCGCGTTGATGTCTTGGGTTTTTGTCACAGGGCCATGGCAGGAATGCAGCCGGCGAGCCCCAGGCGCCGGCCACGATGGATATCCAGGTCAAACGCCCAGCAGCTCGTTGAGCACGGGCATCTTGGCCTGCAGCTCGGACGCGCCGAAACGCTCGACCACATGGCCGTGCTCGACCACGTAGAAGCGGTCGGCCAGCGGCGCCGCGAAGTGGAAGTTCTGCTCCACCATGACCACGGTGTAGCCCTTGGTGCGCAGCATGGTGATCATCCGGGCCAGCGCCTGCACGATGACGGGTGCCAGGCCTTCCGAGATTTCGTCGAGCAGCAGCAGCCGCGCGCCCGTGCGCAGGATGCGCGCCACCGCCAGCATCTGCTGCTCGCCGCCCGACAGGCGCGTGCCCTGGCTGTGGCGGCGCTCGGCCAGGTTGGGGAACATGGCGTAGATCTCATCCACGCTCATGCCCGGCTGGCCGGTCTTGAGCGGCGGCGGCAGCATCAGGTTCTCTTCGCACGAGAGGCTGGAGAAGATGCCGCGCTCTTCAGGGCAGTAGCCCACGCCCAGATGGGCAATGCGGTGCGTGGGCAGGTGGATGGCTTCCACGCCGTTGATCCGGATGGAGCCCTTGCGCGCGCCCGTCAGACCCATGATGGCGCGCAGCGTGGACGTGCGGCCCGCGCCGTTGCGCCCCAGCAGCGTGACCACCTCGCCGGGCTGGACCACCAGGTCCATGCCGTGCAGCACATGGGATTCGCCGTACCAGGCCTGCAGGCCCTTGATTTCCAATGCCGGTGCAGTCATCTCAATGCGCTCCCTGCAACTGGCCGTCGGTGGTGCCCATATACGCTTCCATCACTTGCGGGTTGCGCGAAACTTCCTCGTACGGCCCCTCGGCCAGCACGGCGCC
Source organism: Delftia sp. GW456-R20 (assembly GCF_001622915.1). Taxonomy (NCBI): domain Bacteria; kingdom Pseudomonadati; phylum Pseudomonadota; class Betaproteobacteria; order Burkholderiales; family Comamonadaceae; genus Delftia; species Delftia sp. GW456-R20. The sequence continues at coordinate 69,063 of NZ_LWCN01000005.1, forward strand.
GCGCTGCAGCACCGTGATGCGGTCGGCAATGGTGGAGATCACCTTCATGTTGTGCTCCACCATGAGAATCGTGCGGCCGGCCGAGACCTTCTTGATCAGCTGGGTCACGCGGTCCACGTCTTCGTGGCCCATGCCCTGCGTGGGTTCGTCCAGCAGCATCAGCTCGGGCTCCATGGCCAGCGTGGTGGCAATCTCCAGCGCGCGCTTGCGGCCATAGGGCAGGTTGACCGTGACCTCGTCGGCCAGATCCTGCAGGCCCACTTCGGCCAGCAACTGCATGGCGCGGTCATCGAGCTGCGACAGGCTCTTCTCGCTGCGCCAGAAATGGAATTCCGTGCCCAGCTTGCGCTGCAGGCCGATGCGCACGTTCTCCAGCAGCGTGCAATGCGGGAACACGGCCGAGATCTGGAAGGACCGGATCACGCCACGGCGCGCAATCTGCGCCGGTGCTTCCCGCGTGATGTCCTCGCCATTGAAACGGATGGTGCCGGAGGTGGGCTCCAGGAACTTGGTCAGCAGATTGAAGCAGGTGGTCTTGCCTGCGCCATTGGGGCCGATCAAGGCATGGATGGAGCCACGGCGCACCGAAAGGTCCACCTTGCTCACCGCCGTAAATCCCTTGAACTCTTTGGTCAGGTTCCGGGTTTCGAGAATAACGTCGCTCATGTGCGCTTCGCCTGCTCCGTTGATGCTGCCAGCCCCCAACGCGTCGCCAGAGGCTCTGGCGGGCGTTGTGCAGGGTCGGACGCATCGTAGGCTTGCCGACGTTGTGCACCGCAGCGGGAAAACGCCTACGTAGGTGCTCCTAAGCACAGGCCCTGCCCCGCACTGCAGCATGGCGCATCAAGCCTGGCCTTCACAAAGGATAGAAGCAACTACTCACACTTGAAATAATCAAGCACACACGGGGCTGTAAGGTGCCGCGGTGGCAGGCAGGGCCTAGGGTTCTCCACCATCTAGGCCCGGCGCGGCCCACACGGAAGGCCAGAGCGCTTCCAAAGCGATAGCAAACTACCCTTTTTGCGACTTACAGGGCATCGGCCAATGTCCGCTGCCTTACGGGAAACACCCAGGTCGGCAATCTCCCTGTGGCCTGCTCAGTCACTATGCGAAAAGCCGCGGATATGCTTGAGTTTGTCGCCTCTTCAATTAAATGGCGACAAAGTCAGCTGGGACGCTACTCAATCAATAGCAACAAGCAAAGGCCTGGCCTGGAAATTGCCGATCCATTGCAATGGGCGCAATTGTCGTCGCCAAGACAGCATGTGCCAGTCGCCACTTACTGCAGCGTTTCCTTGCTGCCTTCGGGCAAGGCCAATGGAAGGACGGCAATGCCTTCATCCAGCAATTGCATGGCCTGCTCGGGACTGGCCTTGCCGCGGATGGCGCGCTCGTCCGTCTCGCCGTAGTGCATGCGGCGGGCTTCATCGACAAAGCGCTCGCCCACATCCTCGGTCTGCTGCGCCACCTGGCGCGACCATTTCAGCCACGCGGCCTGCATGGCCTGCAGCTGCTCGCGCGCCTGGGGCGGCATGGACGGTGAGGGAACGGCTGCCGCACTGGCAGCCGAGGCGGCTGTAGCAGGCTCAGCCGCCGCAGCCGGGGGCGTGGCTGCGGGCTTGGCGCCAAGATTGATGCGGGGGGCGCTCAGTCGCTTGGTGATGTCGCTGTGGCCGCAGACGGGGCACAGCACCAGCTGGCGCTGCAACTGGCCCTGGAAATCATCTTCCGAGGCGAACCAGCCCTCGAACAGATGGCCGTGCGGGCAATGCAGGTCGAGCACTTTCATCACGCACCCCCACCCATGAGACAACCGGCACCGCAGCTTCAGCCGCGGCGGTGAATCAGGAAACGATAGACGAAACCGGGGAAGGCCAGCGTCAGGAACAACGCTCCCGTGACGGCATAGAACTCCCAGCCCTGGGGCGCGATCTGCCCCACACGGCGCTCCAGCAGCAGCGCCACGCCGCCGACGATGAAGTACAGCAGCACCATCTCCAGCAGGCACATGGCCAGCGGCTTGCGCTGGGCGCGCAGCGGCCCCAGCTGAAGCCAGCGGGCGTTGAAGAAAGGCAAATTGGCTGCCACAAGGGCAGCCAATATCACGAGCCAGATCGAAGCGGTTTGCGACAAGCCGATGTCCTCACCGCGGAGCCCTGCGTGCAGGGCCCCGCATCGGGAAAGTGGATCAGGAAGCCAGGGCGCGCACGACGGCGTCGGCGCACAGGGCCATCAGGCCACCCGGCAGAAGGCCCAGCCCCAGCACCAGGGCGCCGTTGAGGGTCAGCACCACGCGCACGTCCAGCGAAGCGGAAACGCTGGTGGCGGTGATGGGTTCGTCAAAGTACATGACCTTGACGACGCGCAGGTAGTAGAAGGCGCCGATCAGCGACATGACCACGGCAAACACGGCCAGCGCGATGTACAGGCTGTGGCCCGATGCCACGAGTGCCTGCAGCACCGACAGCTTGGCGTAGAAGCCCACCAGGGGAGGGATACCGGCCATGGAGAACAGGCAGATAGCCATCACTCCGGCATACAGCGGGCTGCGCTGGTTGAGGCCGGCAAAGTCGGCGACCTCTTCGCTCTCGAAGCCTTCGCGGGCCAGCAGCTGGATCACGCCGAAGGCGGCCAGCGTGGTCAGCACGTAGGTCACCACGTAGAACATGGCCGAGCTGTAGGCGTTCTCGATGGTGGCCGGATCGACCTTGCCATCCAACACACCCGACATCAGGCCCAGCAGCACGAAGCCCATCTGCGAGATGGTCGAGTAGGCCAGCATGCGCTTGAGGTTGGTCTGCTGCAGGCCGGCCAGGTTGCCGACCAGCAGCGAGGCAATGGCAAGCACCGCCAGCATCTGCTGCCAGTCGATGGCCAGCGGCAGCAGGCCGTCCACCAGCAGGCGGATGACGATGGCGAAGGCGGCCAGCTTGGGCGCGCCACCGATCATGGTGGTGATGGCCGTGGGAGCGCCCTGGTAGACGTCGGGAACCCACATGTGGAAGGGAACCACGCCCAGCTTGAAGGCCAGGCCGGAGACCACGAAGACCAGACCGAACACCAGCACCTGGTGCTTGATCTCGCCCGAGTTGATGGCCTTGAAGACCTGGCCGATGTCCAGCGAGCCGGTCGCACCGTAGAGCATGGACATGCCGTACAGCAGGAAGCCGCTGGCCATGGCGCCGAGCACGAAGTACTTCATCGCGGCCTCGACCGACGCCGTGTGGTCGCGGCGCAGGGCCACCAGGGCGTAGCTGGACAGCGTCAGCAGCTCCAGGCCCAGGTAGATGACCAGGAAGTTGTTGCCCGAGATCATGATGAACATGCCCAGCAGCGCGAGCATGGCCAGCGTGAACAGCTCGCCGCCGCGCAGCATGTCGCGGTCGGCGGCGTAGGGGCGGCCGTAGACCAGGGTGACCATCATGGCCACGGTGGCGAAGCACTTGAGCCAGTTGCCCATGGCGTCGGAGACCACCATGTTGCCCCAGCCATAGAAGGTGTTGCCACTGGAGGCGTACATGCCTTGCAGCACGGCCACCACGCCCAGGGTCAGCAGCGTCAGAACATAGGTGCCCGTGCGGCGCGGGCTTTTGACGCCCAGGTCCACCAGGGCGATCACGCAGGCCATGACCAGGAGAAGGATCTCCGGATAGATGGCCAGCCAGCTGATGTTGTCAATCATCTCGATTCTCTCGTTTCAGTCTGGTCACTGCAGCTTGCTCATGGCCACATGCTTGAGCAGCTCGGCCACGGACACATCCATCACGTCAGTGAAGGGCTTGGGATACAGGCCCATGTACAGCACGGCGATGGCCAGCAGACCCAGCACCAGGAACTCGCGGTTGCCGATGTCGGTCAGGCCGCGCACATTGTCGTTGGTGACCGGACCCAGGTAGACGCGCTTGTACATCCACAGGGTGTAGGCGGCGCCGAAGATCAGCGCCGTGGCAGCGCCCAGGCCGATCCAGAAGTTGTACTGGACGGCACCCAGGATCACCATCCACTCGCCCACGAAGCCGGCCGTTGCGGGCAGGCCGCAGTTGGCCATGGCGAACAGCAGTGCGAAGGCCGCGAACTTGGGCATGGTGTTGACCACGCCGCCGTAGGAGGCGATTTCACGCGAGTGCACGCGGTCGTAGAGCACGCCGATGCACAGGAACATGGCGCCCGACACGAAGCCGTGGGCAATCATCTGGACGATGCCGCCGGCAACGCCCAGCGGGTTGAAGATGAAGAAGCCCAGGGTCACGAAGCCCATGTGGGCCACGGACGAGTAGGCCACCAGCTTCTTCATGTCCTTTTGCACCAGGGCGACCACGCCCACGTAGATCACGGCGACCAGCGACAGCGCGATGACCAGCCAGGCCCACTTGTGCGATGCATCAGGGGCGATGGGCATGGAAAAGCGCAGGAAACCGTAGGCACCGAGCTTCAGCATGATGGCCGCCAGCACGGCGGAGCCGCCGGTGGGCGCTTCCACGTGCACGTCGGGCAGCCAGGTGTGCACCGGCCACATCGGCACCTTCACGGCGAAGGCCGCGAAGAAGGCGAAGAAGATCAGCGTCTGGGCCGTCATGGACAGCGGCAGCTTGTGCCAGTCGAGGATCTCGAAGCTGCCACCGGACTGGGTGTACAGATAGATGATCGCGATCAGGGTCAGCAGCGAACCCATCAGCGTGTACAGGAAGAACTTGAAGGCCGCGTAGATGCGGTTGGGTCCGCCCCAGATACCGATGATCAGGTACATCGGGATCAGCGTGGCTTCGAAGAACACGTAGAACAGCAGGCCGTCCAGTGCGCTGAACACGCCGACCATCAGGCCGGACAGGATCAGGAACGCGCCCATGTACTGGTTCACGCGCTCGGTGATGTTTTCCCACGACGCGATCACGACGATCACGGTGATGAAGGCCGTCAGCGGCACGAACCAGAACGAGATGCCATCCACGCCCAGGTGGTAGTAGATGTTGAAGCGCTCGATCCACAGCGCCTTCTCCACGAACTGCATCGCAGCCGTGCTGTTGTCGAACTGCTGGATCAGCGGCAGCGTGACCGCCAGGCCGGCCAGGGCGCCGACCAGGGCCAGCCAGCGCACTGCCTTGACCTGGTCCTCGCGGCCCAGGGCCAGCAGGAGGGCGCCGAATGCGATCGGCACCCAGATTGAAAGACTCAACCAATGCATTTTTGTTCTTCCTCTACTACTTGTTGAGCCACACGAAATACGTCATGAGAGCGAACACGCCCAGCAGCATGACCAACGCGTAGTGATAGAGATAGCCCGACTGCAGCTTGCGCACCCACTGGCCGATGCGGCCGATGAGCTTCCACGAACCGTTGACGATGGCGCCATCGATGATGGCCTGGTCGCCGACCTTCCAGAAGAAGCTGCCGAAGGCGCGAGCACCACGGGCGAAGATGTTTTCGTAGACCCAGTCCACGCCGTACTTGCCTTCCAGTGCCTGGTAGACACCGATCTTCTGCATGGCCGACTTGATGGCCGCAGGGACTTCGGGCTTGACCATGTAGAACAGGTAGGAGACGACGACGCCTGCCAGTGCCAGCCAGAACGGCGCGGCCGTGAAGCCGTGCAGTGCCATGGGCACCCAGCCGTGGATCTTCTCGGCCAGTTCGGCCATGGCGCCGTGCTTTGCGCCATCGACGTGGATCACGCCCTTGAAGAAGTCACCGAACAGCATGGGCATCAGCGCGATGGCACCGATCACCACCGAGGGGATGGCCAGCAGCATCAGCGGACCGGTCACGACCAGGGGCGACTCGTGCGGCTTGGCATCGTGGCCATGGCCGTGGTGGTCGTCATGGGCATGATGGTCATCGTGGTGCGCGTCCGGGTTCTGGTCGTAGCGCTCCTTGCCGTGGAAGACGATGAAGTACAGGCGGAAGGAGTAGAAGGCCGTGATGAACACGCCGGCCAGCACCGCGAAGTTCGCGAAGCCTGCGCCCGGCAGGTTCGTGGCGTGCACGGCTTCGATGATGGCGTCCTTCGAGTAGAAGCCCGAGAAGAACGGCGTACCGATCAGAGCCAGGTTGCCCAGCAGGAAGGTGATCCAGGTGATGGGCATGTACTTGCGCACACCGCCCATCCAGCGGATGTCCTGGTTGTGGTGCATGCCCATGATCACCGAGCCGGCGCCAAGGAACAGCAGGGCCTTGAAGAAGGCGTGGGTCATCAGGTGGAACACGGCCACCGAGTAGGCCGAGGCGCCCAGGGCCACGGTCATGTAGCCCAGCTGCGACAGCGTGGAGTACGCGATCACGCGCTTGATGTCGTTCTGGATGATGCCCAGCACGCCCATGAACAGCGCCGTGATGGAGCCGATCACCAGGATGAAGCTCAGTGCGGTGTCGGACAGCTCGTACAGCGGCGACATGCGCGAGACCATGAAGATGCCGGCCGTCACCATGGTGGCGGCGTGGATCAGTGCCGAGATGGGGGTCGGGCCTTCCATCGAATCGGGCAGCCAGGCGTGCAGCGGGAACTGTGCCGACTTGCCCATGGCGCCGATGAACAGGCAGATGGCCGTCACCGTCACCAGCAGCCAGCCGGTGCCCGGCAGCAGGGTGTTCTGGATCTCGGGCAGCTTGGCGAAGATTTCGCCGTAGTTCATGGTGCCGGTGTAGGCAGCGATCAGGCCGATGCCCAGGATGAAGCCGAAGTCACCCACACGGTTGACCAGGAAGGCCTTCATGTTGGCGAAGATGGCCGTGGGCTTGTTGTAGTAGAAGCCGATCAGCAGGTAGGACACCAGGCCCACGGCTTCCCAGCCGAAGAACAGCTGCAGCAGGTTGTTGCTCATGACGAGCATCAACATGGAGAAGGTGAACAGCGAGATGTAGGAGAAGAAACGGTTGTAGCCGTCATCTTCCTGCATGTAGCCGATGGTGTAGATGTGCACCATCAGCGACACGAAGGTCACCACGCACATCATCATGGCCGTGATGCTGTCGATCAGGAAACCGACCTCCATCTTCAGGCCGCCGATTTCCATCCAGGTGTAGATGGACTGGTCGAAACGCGCGCCGTCGAAGATCACGCTGTTGAACGTGATGGCCGACAGGATGAAGGCGATCAGCACGCCCGCGATGGTGAGGGTATGGCTGCCGCCGCGACCGATCTTGTTGCCGCCGAAGGCCGTGCCCCAGATGCCCGCGAGCACGGAGCCCGCCAGCGGTGCCAGCGGCACCGCCAGGAGCATGGATGCAGAGAGTGTTTGACTCATTCTTAAGAACCTTGCAAGTTACGGCGGACTCAACCCTTGAGGGAGTTGAGATCTTCCGCATTGATGCTGGTCTTGTTGCGGAACAGAAGCACCAGGATCGCCAGACCGATGGCCGACTCGGCGGCTGCCACTGTCAGGATGAAGAACACGAACACCTGGCCGTGCATGTCACCCAGATAGCTGGAGAACGCCACGAAGTTGGTGTTGACGGCCAGGAGCATCAGCTCGATGGCCATCAGCAGCACGATCAGGTTCTTGCGGTTCAGAAAAATGCCAACGACGGAGAGCGCGAACAGCATGGCGCCCAGCGTCAAATAATGGCCCAAAGTCAACGTCATGCTTTTGTCTCCACGGCGGGGGTTGCCTCGGCGGCCGGTGCCTGCGGCGCCTGGGTGACCGGCACCTTGACCAGCTCGAGGCGATCCTTTGCGCGCACGCGGATCTGCTGGGCCGGGTTCACTGCCTTGCTGTCCTTGCGCTTGCGCAGGGTCAGGGCGATGGCGGCAATCATGGCCACCAGCAGGATCACGGCAGCGATCTCGACGGGGTACAGGTATTCGGTGTACAGCAGCTTGCCCAGGGCCTGGGTGTTGGAGTACTGCACGGTCTGGCCGGCAGCGTTGACCGTGGCCGCAATGGCCTTGGGCTCCTCGACGCCGCTGAAGCCGCCCATCAGCACCATGCCCATTTCAAAGGCAATCAGTGCACCGATCAGGGCAGCGAAGGGGAAATGCTTCCAGAACCCCTGGCGCACGGCGTCGATGCGGATGTCCAGCATCATCACCACGAACAGGAACAGCACCATCACGGCGCCCAGGTAGACCAGCACCAGGGTCACGCCCAGGAACTCGGCCTTGAGCAGAAGCCAGATGCCGGCAGCCTGCGAGAAGGCCAGGATCAGGTTGAGCACGGCATGCACGGGGTTGCGTGCCGTGACGACCCGGAAGGCTGCAAACAGCAGCACGACCGAGAACAGATAGAAGAAACCAGTTTTGGCGTCCATGGATCGAATCTTTTCAAGTGATCAAGGAGCCGCTTCAGCGGTACTTGGCGTCCGCAGCCTTGGCGGCGGCAATCTCGGGTTCGTAGCGATCGCCAACGGCCAGCAGCATGTCCTTGGTGAAGTACAGGTCGCCGCGCTTTTCTCCGTGATATTCGAAGATATGCGTCTCGACGATCGAGTCCACCGGGCAGCTTTCCTCGCAGAAGCCGCAGAAGATGCACTTGGTCAGGTCGATGTCGTAGCGCGTGGTGCGGCGCGAGCCGTCGTCACGCACATCGGACTCGATGGTGATGGCCATGGCCGGGCACACCGCCTCGCACAGCTTGCAGGCAATGCAGCGCTCTTCGCCGTTGTCATAACGGCGCAGGGCGTGCAGACCGCGAAAACGCGGCGACAGGGGTGTCTTTTCCTCGGGGAACTGCACCGTGACCTTGCGGCGGAAGGTGTAGCGGCCAGTCAGGGCCATGCCCTTGGCCAGTTCCCAGAGCATGAAGCTCTTGAGGAAATCTTTGATCGAAAATGGGGTAGCAGCAACCGCAGACATTCTTGCTCCGCTCAGTTCCAGATGTTCCAAGGCGAGTGCATCCAGCCACCCACGACGACCAGCCACACCAGGGTGACGGGAATGAAGATCTTCCAGCCCAGACGCATGATCTGGTCATAGCGAAAGCGCGGGAAGGTGGCACGGATCCAGATGAACATGGACACGACCAGGAAAGTCTTCGCCGCCAGCCAGATCCATCCGGGGATGAACGACAGGAAGTCGAACGGAGGCAGCCAGCCGCCCAGGAACATCACCACGGCCAGGATGGACACCAGCCACATGCTGGCGTATTCGGCCAGGAAGAAGATGGCAAAGCCCATGCCCGAGTACTCGACCATGTGGCCGGCCACGATTTCGGCTTCGCCTTCGACCACGTCGAAGGGGTGGCGGTTGGTCTCGGCCACGGCCGAGATCAGGTAGACCACGAAGATCGGCAGCAGCGGCAGCCAGTTCCACGACAGGACGCTGACACCCATGCTGGCGAATTGGCCCTGGCCCTGGCTCAGCACGATCTGCGTCAGGTTCATGCTGCCCGTGACCATGATCACCACCAGGAAGCAGAAGCCCAGCGCGATTTCATAGCTGACCATCTGTGCCGAGGCACGCAGCGCGCCCAGGAAGGCGTACTTGGAGTTGGAGGCCCAGCCCGCAATGATCACGCCATAGACTTCGATGGACGTGATGGCCATGATCAGCAGCAGGCCGGCATTGACGTTGGCCAGGGCCACGTCGGGACCGAAGGGGATAGCCACCCATGCCGCCAGGGCGGGCATGATGGCCATCACCGGGCCCACGTAGAACAGGCCCTTGGCAGCAGCCGTGGGCTGGATCAGTTCCTTGGTCAACAGCTTCAGGCCGTCGGCCAGGGGCTGCAGCAGACCGAAAGGACCCACGCGGTTGGGACCCATGCGAACCTGCATGAAGCCCAGCAGCTTGCGCTCCCACAGCGTCAGGTAGGCCACGGCGCCCATCAGCGGGGCGACGATGGCAACGATGCCCAGCAGGATCCAGAGCACGGGCCAGGCCACGTCGGTCCACCAGGGTGCGGCGATCAGGCCGGCACCGGCCGTCTTGAGTGCGTCAATCATGCGGCGCCTCCCTCACGAGCCTGACGTGCATCTGCCGTCAGTTGCAGCGATGTCGCGCGGCGCACGATGCTGTCGAGCTGATAAATGCTGGCCACCACGGGCGCGGCATGGCCGGCACCGTTGGCGATGGAATTCACGGCAGGAGCACCGTTGCCCAGCAGGTTGGCAGGCACGCTGGTGGCAGCGGCCGTGGCGGCTGCGAGCACGTCCTGTGACGTCTCGTAGTCCACGCCCTGCACGCCCAGCAGGTTGGCCAGCACGCGCAGCACCTTCCAGCCCGGACGGGCTTCGGCCAGCGGCTTGACCACGGCGTGGAAGCTCTGCAGGCGGCCTTCGGCGTTGACGAAGCTGCCCGAGGTTTCCGTGAACGGGGCGATGGGCAGCAGCACGTCGCTGAATTCCATGTTGGCCTTGAAGGGGCTCAGGGTCACGACCATCTCGGCCTTGCCCAGTGCCTCTGCGGCGCGGGCGCCGGCAGCGGAGTCGAACACGGGTTCGTTGTTCAGCAGCAGCACGGCCTTGAGGCCGCCGGCCAGCATCTGGCCTGCGTTCAGGCCCGAGGCGGCAGGCTGTGCGCCCACCCACTGTGCGCCCACCGTGTTGGCGGCTTCGGTCAGGTAGCCGACCGAGGCGCCGGTCTGCTCGGCAATCCAGTTGGCCAGCGACAGCAGGGTCGATGCCTGTGCGTGGTGCGCAGCGGCATTGCCCAGCAAGATGGCCTTGCGCTCGCCGCGCAGCAGCGCGGCAGCGATGGCCTGGGCCTCGGCATGCACGTCGGCGGCGGCCACGGGAGCGGCAACGCCCTTTTCCTGCGCCACGGCGGCGGCCACATCGGCCAGCGCCTGGGCCCAGTCCGGGGCAGCCACGATGGACGCCGTCACCGGCATGGCCCAGTCGTAGACACGCTCATTGATGGCGAGCACGGCGCAGCCCTGCTTGGCCGCCTGGCGGATGCGCTGCGCGAACAGCGGATGGTCCTTGCGCAGGTTGGAGCCCAGCACCAGGACGCCTTGCAGCTTGGACAGCGACGCGATGGGCGTGCCCAGCCACTGCACGCCCTGGGCGGCGGTGAACTCGGCATTGCGCAGGCGGTAGTCGATGTTCTCGCTGCCCAGGCCACGCACCAGCTTGCCTGCCAGGTACAGCTCTTCCAGCGTGCTGTGCGGGCTGACCAGCGAACCGATGGCGGAGGCGCCATGGTCGTTCTTGATCTGGCGCAGGCCGTTGGCCACGTATTCGAGGGCGGTCTGCCAATCGACTTCCTTCCACTCGCCGCCTTGCTTGAGCATGGGGCGGGTCAGGCGTTCGTCGCTGTTCAGGGCTTCGTAGGAGAAGCGATCGCGGTCGGCGATCCAGCACTCGTTGACCTCTTCGTTCTCGAAGGGCACGACGCGCAGAACCTTGTGGTTCTTGACCTGGACGATGAGGTTGGCACCCGTGGAATCATGGGGCGAGACCGACTTGCGGCGCGACAGCTCCCAGGTGCGGGCGCTGTAGCGGAAGGGCTTGCTCGTCAGCGCGCCCACGGGGCAGATGTCGATCATGTTGCCCGACAGCTCGGAGTCCACCGTATCGCCCACCACCGTGGTGATCTCGGAGTGCTCGCCGCGGTTGATCATGCCCAGCTCCATCACGCCGGACACTTCCTGTCCGAAGCGCACGCAGCGGGTGCAGTGGATGCAACGGCTCATCTCCTGCATGGAGATCAGCGGGCCCACGTCCTTGTGGAAGACCACGCGCTTTTCTTCCTCGTAGCGCGAGGCGGAGCTTCCGTAGCCCACGGCCAGATCCTGCAGCTGGCATTCGCCGCCCTGGTCGCAGATCGGGCAGTCCAGCGGGTGATTGATGAGCAGGAACTCCATCACCGATTGCTGTGCCTTGATCGCCTTCTCGCTCTTGGTGCGCACGATCATGCCCTGCGTCACGGGCGTGGCGCAGGCGGGCATGGGCTTGGGGGCTTTTTCCACATCCACCAGGCACATGCGGCAGTTGGCGGCGATGGAAAGTTTCTTGTGATAGCAGAAATGCGGGATGTAGGTGCCTGCCTTCTCGGCTGCATGCATGACCATGCAGCCTTCGGCGACCTCCACCTTTTTTCCGTCCAGTTCAATTTCAACCATATGCTTTTCTCGCGATCAGGCGGCGTGGACCGTCTGCTTGGAAGCGTTCTGGATCTTCGCTTCAAACTCGTGGCGGAAGTGCTTGATCATGGCGCGCACCGGCATCGCTGCCGCATCGCCCAGCGCACAGATCGTGCGCCCCATGATGTTCACGGACACCGAGTCCAACAGCTCGATGTCTTCAGGACGGCCTTCGCCGTGCTCGATTCGGTTGACCACGCGCCACAGCCAGCCCGTGCCTTCGCGGCAGGGGGTGCACTGGCCGCAGGACTCGTGCTGGTAGAAGTAGGACAGGCGCAGCAGGCTCTCGACCATGTCGCGCGAGTCGTCCATCACGATCACGGCGCCCGAGCCCAGCATGGAGCCGGCCTTGGCGATGGAATCGTAGTCCATCGTGCATTCCATGATGATGTCAGCCGGCAGCACGGGCGAGGACGATCCACCGGGGATCACCGCCTTGAGCTTGCGGCCCGTGCGCACGCCGCCGGCCAGCTCCAGCAGCTTGCTGAAGGGCGTGCCCAGCGGCACTTCGTAGTTGCCGGGCAGGTTCACGTCGCCGCTGACCGAGAAGATCTTGGTGCCGCCGTTGTTGGGCTTGCCGCACTCCAGGTACGCAGCGCCGCCGTTGCGGATGATCCAGGGAACGGCCGCAAAGGTTTCGGTGTTGTTGATGGTGGTCGGCTTGCCGTACAGGCCGAAGCTGGCCGGGAACGGCGGCTTGAAGCGCGGCTGGCCCTTCTTGCCTTCCAGCGACTCCAGCAGCGCCGTCTCTTCGCCGCAGATGTAGGCGCCGAAGCCATGGTGCGCGTGCAGCTGGAAGCTGAAGCTGCTGCCCATGATGTTGTCACCCAGGTAGCCGGCGGCGCGGGCTTCCTCCAGCGCGGCCTCGAAGCGCTCATAGGCTTCGAAGATTTCGCCGTGGATGTAGTTGTAGCCCAGGGAGATGCCCATCGCGTAGGCGGCGATGATCATGCCCTCGATCACGATGTGCGGGTTGTGCACCAGGATGTCGCGGTCCTTGCAGGTGCCAGGCTCGCCTTCGTCCGAGTTGCAGACCAGGTGCTTCTGGCCCGGGAACTGGCGGGGCATGAAGCTCCACTTCAGGCCCGTGGGGAAACCTGCGCCGCCGCGGCCACGCAGGCCCGATTCCTTGACGGTGGCGATCACCTGGTCCTGGGTCAGGCCTTCGCTGCCATCCTTGCCCAGGATCTTGCGCAGCGCCTGGTAGCCGCCGCGTGCCTCGTAGTCCTTGATGGACCAGTTGGCGCCGGTCAGGTCGGCATAGATCTGCGGATTGATGTGGCGGTCGTGAAAGCAGGTCTCGCTGCCCGAAGAGGCAAACTTGGCCAGGACCGATTGTGCGGCGGCGTTCATGCCTTGCCCTCCGCGGCGCGCAGGCCGTCGATCAATTCGTCGAGCTTTTCGTTGCTCATGAAGCTGCACATGCAGCGGTCGTTCACCAGCATCACCGGCGAATCCGCGCAGGCGCCCAGGCACTCGGACTGCTGCAGCGTGAACATGCCGTCAGGCGTGGTCTCGCCCATCTTGATGCCCAGGCGGGATTCCAGATGGTGCAGCGCCTTGTAGCCGTCGCGCAGCTGGCAAGGCAGGTTGGTGCAGACGTTCAGCTTGTACGTGCCCGTGGGGCGCTGGTTGTACATGTTGTAGAACGTGGTGACTTCGTGCACCGCGATCTCGGCCATGCCCAGGAACTCGGCAATCACGGCCTCGCTCTCGGCGCTGACCCAGCCCTGCTCCTGCTGCACGATGGACAGGCAGGCCATCACGGCAGACTGCTTCTGGTCGGCCGGGTACTTGGCCACCTCGCGCGCAAAGCGCTCCTTGGTCGCTTCGGTAATCATCGGTCAACGTCTCCAAACACGATGTCCAGGGTACTCAGCACCATCACGGCGTCGGCCAGCATGTGGCCTCGGCACATTTCGTCCATGGCGGACAGATTGGCGAATCCCGGCGGACGGATCTTCAGGCGGTAGGGCTTGTTGGCCCCATCGCTCACGATGTAGATGCCGAACTCCCCCTTGGGGTGTTCGATGGCCGCGTAAGCCTCGCCTTCGGGCACGCGGAAACCTTCGGTGAAGAGCTTGAAGTGGTGGATCAGCTCTTCCATGTTGGACTTCATGCCTTCGCGCGGCGGCGGGGCAATCTTGTGGTTGTCCACGATCACCGGGCCCGGGTTGGCACGCAGCCAGTCCACGCACTGCTTGATGATGCGGTTGGACTGGCGCATTTCGGCCACGCGCACCAAGTAGCGGTCGTAGCAGTCGCCGGTCTTGCCCACGGGCACGTCGAAGTCCATGCGGTCATAGACCTCGTAGGGCTGCGACTTGCGCATGTCCCAGGCCACGCCGGAGGCACGCAGCATGGGGCCGGTCAGGCCCAGGTTCATGGCACGCTCGGCCGTCACCACGCCGATGTCCACGTTGCGCTGCTTCCAGATGCGGTTGTCGGTCAGCAGGGTCTCGTACTCGTCCGCGCACTTGGGGAAGCGCTGCGTGAAGTCGTCGATGAAGTCCAGCAACGAGCCGTGGCGGTTGCGGTTCATGATCTCGACCGAGCGCGCATTGCGCACCTTGCTGGCCTTGTACTGCGGCATGGTGTCGGGCAGGTCGCGGTAGACGCCGCCCGGACGGAAGTAGGCCGCGTGCATGCGGGCGCCCGAAACCGCCTCGTACATGTCCATGAGGTCTTCGCGCTCACGGAAGGTGTAGATCAGCGTCGTGGAGCTGCCCGCATCGTTGCCGCTGGAGCCCAGCCACATCAGGTGATTCATGATGCGGGTGATCTCCGAATACATCACGCGGATGTACTGGGCGCGGATGGGCACCTCGATGCCCAGCAGCTTCTCGATGGCCAGGCAGTAGGCGTGCTCGTTGCACATCATGGACACGTAGTCCAGCCGGTCCATATAGGGCAGCGACTGGATGTAGGTCTTGCTCTCTGCCAGTTTTTCTGTCGCACGGTGCAGCAGACCGATGTGCGGGTCTGCGCGCTGCACCACTTCACCGTCGAGTTCCAGCACCAGGCGCAGCACGCCGTGCGCTGCCGGGTGCTGCGGACCAAAGTTCAGGGAATAGTTCTTGATTTCAGCCATGGTCGTCCATCAAAAAGGCGCCTGGAGCGCCTTCAGTGCAGGCCCCCGTAGTTGTCTTCGCGGATGATCCGCGGCGTGATCTCGCGGGGCTCGATGGTGACCGGCTGGTACACCACGCGCTGTTGCTCGGGGTCATAGCGCATTTCCACATGGCCCGACAGCGGGAAGTCCTTGCGGAAGGGATGGCCGATGAAGCCGTAGTCGGTCAGGATGCGGCGCAGGTCGTCATGGCCGTCGAAGACGATGCCGAACAGGTCGAACGCCTCGCGCTCGAACCAGTTCGCACCCGCCCAGACGGAAGTGACGGAAGCCACCACCGGGAAATCGTCGTCGGTGCAAAAGACACGAACGCGCAGGCGCTGGTTCAGGCTGATCGACAGCAGGTGGGATACCACGGCAAAGCGCGGGCCTTCACGCCCGACTTCTGCATAGGTGGAGTAGTCCACGCCGCACAGGTCCACCAGGACCTCGAACCGGCAATCCGGAGCAGTGTGCAGAACCTGCATGGCCTCAAGATACTGGGTGGCGGACACTTCGACCGTCACCTCGCCCAGGGCCACGGTCACGCTGCGCGCCTTGTCGCCCAAGGCAGCAGCCACCACATCCCGAAGCACTTCGGGGTGAATCGCAATAGCAGTCATCATCTAGCCCTTAGACGCGAGCGATGGTATGGGTGCGGCGGATCTTCTGCTGCAGCTGGATGATGCCGTAGATCAGGGCTTCCGCCGTGGGGGGGCAGCCAGGCACATAGACATCGACCGGCACGATGCGGTCGCAGCCGCGCACCACGGAATAGCTGTAGTGGTAGTAGCCGCCGCCGTTGGCGCACGAGCCCATGGAGATGACCCAGCGGGGCTCGGACATCTGGTCATAGACCTTGCGCATGGCGGGCGCCATCTTGTTGCACAGGGTGCCGGCCACAATCATCAAGTCCGACTGCCGCGGGCTGGCACGGAAGACTTCCGAGCCAAAGCGACCGATGTCGTAACGCGCCGCCGCAGCGTGCATCATCTCCACCGCGCAGCAGGCCAGACCAAATGTCATGGGCCACAGCGAGCCCGTCTTGGCCCAATTCACCACAGAGTCGTAACTCGTGGTGATGAAGCCTTCTTTCATCACGCCTTCGATCATCGTGTTTCCTTAGTGAACCCGCTTCAGTCCCAGTCCAACGCACCCTTCTTCCATTCGTAGACAAAGCCCACGACGAGAACGGTCAGGAAAATAAGGACAGCGGCGAAACCAGCCCCACCCACGTCCCGAAGCGCAACGGCCCAGGGCAGCAGAAAGGCGATTTCCAAATCAAACAGGATGAACAGGATGGCGACGAGGTAGTAGCGCACATCGAACTTCATGCGCGCGTCTTCGAAGGCCTCGAAGCCACATTCATAGGGGGAGTTCTTGGCGGCGTCGGGCCGGTTCGGACCCAGCACATACCCCAACACCAGGGGGACTACGCCGACACCCATGCCGACGAGAATGAACAAGAGAACGGGAAGATACTGGTCGATGTTCATCGTGTGCGGCTACCTTGAAAGGCATGCCCGCACCGATCAGCCTGATCAGCAGGGCAGGCTCTTAGTTATATCTTGGTGCCGTCGGCGAGACTCGAACTCGCACAGCTTTCGCCACTACCCCCTCAAGATAGCGTGTCTACCAATTTCACCACGACGGCAAGTCTTGATTTCGGCTGGCTCTTTATCTCCGTTGCAAAGATTCCGCCTACCGAACAATCTCTAGATTCTACTCTGAAAAACCCTCGGACCCGGAGGACCGAGGACTTTGTTCGAAATTATTTCGTGGGGATCTGGGCAGCGCCTTCAGCACCGGCAGCAGGCGCCTGGCCTGCAGCAGGAGCAGGCACTTCGCCAGCAGCGCCAGAGGCCGCAGGAGCCGGAGCCGTGATGGGTGCGGCACCTTCCAGCACGCTGCCCGAGCTGACGGGACGCGCATTGCTCAGATAGGCCAGCGCCAGCGTGGCCACGAAGAACACCGTGGCCAGGCCTGCCGTGGAGCGCGACAGGAAGTTGGCGCTGCCCGAGGCACCGAACAGGCTGCCGGAGCTGCCGCTGCCGAACGAGGCGCCCATGTCGGCACCCTTGCCGTGTTGAATCAGGATCAGGCCGATCATGCCGAGAGCCGACAGCATCTGAACGGCGAGGATCACGCTTGCGAATGCATTCATTGGTTGTACCTGCTAGTAACGCGAGAGCTAAAAAAGCGAATGGAAAAACCGCCCCGGCTTACTGGGCCGCAGCGATGATGGTCAGGAAATCGGCTGCCTTGAGCGAGGCTCCGCCCACCAGGCCACCGTCAATGTCGGCCTGGGCCAGCAGCTGGGCTGCATTGGAGGCATTCATGCTGCCGCCGTACAGCAAGGCGATGCGATCGGCCTGCTGGCTGGCAGCCGCCAGCTGGGCGCGCAGCACGGCATGCACCTGCTGGGCCTGCTCCGGCGTGGCGGTCCTGCCGGTGCCAATGGCCCAGACGGGCTCATAGGCCACGACCAGCTCATTGATGCACTGGCCCACCTGGTGGATCACAGCCGCCAGTTGGCGCTTGACCACTTCTTCGGTCTGCCCCGCCTCGCGCTCCGCCAGCGTTTCACCCACACAGACGATGGGCGTGACGCCCTTGGCCAGCGCAGCCTGCGCCTTCAGCGCCACCACGGCATCGGTTTCGCCATGGTATTGGCGACGCTCCGAGTGCCCGACCAGCGTATAGCGCACGCCAAAATCCCGAAGCATTGCGGCCGACAGCTCGCCCGTATAGGCACCCGATTCATGCTGCGACACGTCCTGCGCGGCCACGCCGATGGCCGAGCCTTCAAGCTCGGCCTGGGCCTGGGCCAGATAGACGGCAGGCACGGCCACAGCCACGCCCGCATTGCCCCCCTCGGGCAGCCCTTCCTTGAGGGCCTTGAGCAAAACGGCATTGGCAGCCAGGCTGCCAT
Organism: Delftia sp. GW456-R20; assembly: GCF_001622915.1. Lineage (NCBI taxonomy): Bacteria > Pseudomonadati > Pseudomonadota > Betaproteobacteria > Burkholderiales > Comamonadaceae > Delftia > Delftia sp. GW456-R20. Next base: position 87,118 of record NZ_LWCN01000005.1, read on the forward strand.
TCATCTTCCAGTTGCCGACGATGAGTTTCTTCTTCATGGTTACCACGTCAAAACGATTTTGCCGGTGTGCTGACTCGACTCCATCAGCGCGTGCGCCTTGTCGGCATCAGCGGCAGCAAAGGTGCTATGGATCACAGGACGAATGCCGCCTTCCTCGATGAGCGGCCAGACCTCGCGGCGCAGGGCCTGGGCGATGGCTGCCTTGAAAGCCACAGGCCGCGGACGCAGTGTGGAGCCCGTCACCAGCAGACGGCGACGCAGGACCAGGCCCGCGTCGAACTCTGCCTTGATGCCACCCTGCACCGCAATGATGACCAGGCGGCCATCCTCTGCCAGGCTTTGCACTTCGCGTGCCACATAGCCACCCGCCACCATGTCCAGGATCACGTCCACGCCCCTGCCTTCGGTGATGCGCTGCACCTCCGCGGCAAAGTCCTGGGTACGGTAGTTGATGGCATGGTCGGCACCCAGCTTGAGGCAGTCGGCGCACTTGGCATCAGAGCCAGCGGTCACGATGACCGTGGCGCCGCGCGCCTTGGCCAGCTGGATGGCCGTCACGCCGATGCCGCTGCTGCCGCCCTGCACCAGCAGGGTTTCACCTGCCTGCAAGGCACCGCGGTCGAACACATTGCTCCAGACGGTGAAGAAGGTCTCGGGCAATGCCGAAGCCTCCACCTCGCTGAGCCCTGCCGGGATGGGCAGGCACTGGGCCACGGGCGCAACGCAGTACTCCGCATAGCCACCGCCGGCCAGCAGCGCGCACACGCGGTCTCCCACGCGCAGGCCTGCCAGCCGCATGGCTTCGTCGTCGCCCGACACGATCACCCCGGCCACTTCCAGCCCGGGCAGATCGGAGGCGCCCGGCGGCGGAGCATAGTGACCCTTGCGCTGCAACACATCAGGGCGATTGACACCGCTGGCCGACACCTGGATCAGCAACTCCTGCGCACCCGCAACGGGCAGCGGACGCTCGCCCAGGCGCAATACCTCGGGAGCACCAAAGTCCGTGAGTTCCACGGCACGCATGATTTGCTTTTCCATCTTTCGACCTCGCAATCCCTGTCAAAAATGCCACAAGCGCTGAACAGGTCAGCGCTTTTTGCCAGTCACCACACGCACCTGCAAGGCCACCCCCTTTTGGGGAATGGCCTCGCCGGGCATTACTGCTGCTGTTGCTGTTGCTGTTGCTGCTCGCCCTCGGCAGCCGGACGGCCGCCGTCACGGGGCTCGCGGGGTTCACGCGGCTCGCGGAACTCGCGCTGCTGGCGGGGCTCACGCGGCTGGCGGAACTCACGCTCGGCAGGCGCGGGGCGCTCGCTGCGCTCCATGCCGGCAGGGCGCTCGGTCAGCGCCTTCAGCGACAGCTTGACACGACCCTTTTCGTCGGTCTCCATGACCTTGACCTTGATGATCTGGCCTTCCTGCAGGTAGTCGGCCACGCGCTCCACGCGCTCGTGGGCAATCTGGCTGATGTGCAGCAGACCGTCCTTGCCGGGCAGCAGGTTCACGAGAGCACCGAAGTCCAGGATCTTGGTGACCGGGCCTTCGTAGATCTTGCCGATTTCGACTTCGGCCGTGATCTCTTCGATGCGGCGCTTGGCTTCGTCGGCCTTAGCGGCATCGCTGGACGCGATGGTGATGGTGCCGTCTTCGCCGATGTCGATCTGCGTGCCGGTCTCTTCGGTCAGCGCACGGATGGTGGAGCCGCCCTTGCCGATCACGTCACGGATCTTCTCGGGGTTGATCTTCATCGTGTACAGCTTGGGAGCGAAGGACGAGATCTCGGCCTTGGCTTCGCCCATGGCTTCCTGCATCTTGCCCAGGATGTGCATGCGCGCTTCCTTGGCCTGGGCCAGGGCGACCTGCATGATTTCCTTGGTGATGCCCTGGATCTTGATGTCCATCTGCAGCGCAGTGATGCCGCTGGTGGTGCCGGCCACCTTGAAGTCCATGTCGCCCAGATGATCTTCATCACCCAGGATGTCGGTCAGCACGGCGAAGCGGTTGTCTTCCTTGATCAGGCCCATGGCGATGCCGGCCACGTGGGCCTTCATCGGAACGCCTGCATCCATCATCGACAGGCAGCCGCCGCAGACCGAAGCCATGGACGAGGAGCCGTTGGACTCGGTGATTTCCGACACCACGCGGATGGTGTAGGGGAATTCTTCCTTGCTGGGCAGGCAGGCCGCCAGGGCGCGCTTGGCCAGACGGCCGTGGCCGATTTCGCGGCGCTTGGTCGAGCCCATGCGGCCCACTTCGCCGGTGGCAAAGGGAGGCATGTTGTAGTGGAACAGGAAGCGGTCCTCGAACTCGCCAGCCAGCGCGTCGATGCGTTGTGCATCGCGCTCGGTACCCAGCGTGGACACGACCAGGGCCTGCGTCTCGCCGCGCGTGAACAGGGCCGAGCCGTGCGTGCGGGGCAGCACGGAGTTGCGGATTTCGATGGGGCGCACGGTGCGCGTGTCACGGCCGTCGATGCGCGGCTCGCCGGCCAGTATCTGGCTGCGAACGATGCGTGCCTCGATGTCGAACAGCATGCCTTCGACCTTGACGCCGTCGAACTCCACGCCCTGGGCCGTCAGGCCGGCCTTCACGGCGGCGTAGGCTTCGCGGCAGGCTTGCGTGCGGCTTTGCTTGTTGCGGATCTGGTAGGCCGTGCGCAGGGCTTCGTCACCCAGTGCAGCCACCTTGGCGATCAGCTCTTCATCCTTGGCGGGAGCAACCCAGTCCCAGACGGGCTTGCCGGCTTCGCGCACCAGCTCGTGGATGGCGTCGATGGCGATGCGGCCTTGCTCGTGGCCAAAGACCACGGCGCCCAGCATCACGTCTTCAGGCAGTTGCTGCGCTTCGGACTCCACCATCAGCACGGCGGCTTCGGTGCCGGCCACGACCAGATCCATCTGCGAATCCTTGCGCTGGGTCTGACCGGGGTTGAGCACGTACTCGCCATTGATGTAACCCACGCGGGCAGCACCGATGGGGCCATTGAAGGGAATGCCCGACACGGACAGGGCAGCCGAGGTGGCGATCAGGGCGGCGATGTCGGCATCGACTTCGGGGTTCAGCGACACGGTGTGGATGACCACGTGCACGTCGTTGTAGAAACCTTCGGGGAACAGCGGGCGGATCGGGCGGTCGATCAGGCGGCTGGTCAGGGTTTCGAGTTCGCTGGGCTTGGCTTCGCGCTTGAAGAAGCTGCCGGGGATCTTGCCTGCAGCGTAGGTCTTCTCGATGTAATCGACGGTCAGCGGGAAGAAGTCCTGGCCGGACTTGGCCTGCTTGGACGCCACCACGGTGGCCAGCACCACGGTGTCATCGATGTTGACCAGCACGGCGCCGGAAGCCTGGCGGGCGATCTCGCCGGTTTCCATGGTGACCGTGTGCTGGCCCCACTGGAAGGTCTTGGTGACTTTGTTGAAGATGGACATTGTTGCTCCTTTGGAATGGGTGGACCGATGCACTCATCGGGCCATGATGGAGAGCAATTCAGAACACGATGCCATTCCAGTGCTGGATTCACTGCTATCAAATCAGCAGCATTGGAATGACACAGCTTCGCTCTGTCTTGCATTCTCCGAAGTAAAAAACGCCTGAGCTAGACAGGCTAACTCAGGCGTTTTGATCTCCCACCGTGCTTACTTGCGCAGGCCCAGCTTGGCGATCAGTGCGGTGTAGCGATCAGCGTCCTTGGACTTGAGGTAGTCCAGCAGCTTGCGACGACGGCTCACCATGCGCAGCAGGCCGCGACGACCGTGGTGGTCCTTGGCGTGTTGCTTGAAGTGAGGGGTCAGCTCGTTGATGCGTGCGGTCAGCAGGGCCACTTGCACTTCTGGGCTGCCAGTATCGTTGGCAGAGCGTGCGTTGGACTTGACGACTTCAGCCTTCACGGAAGATGCGATCATTTTTTTTCCTTTGAAATTGGCCCCTCACAGACAAAAGCAGGGAGGCAGCCTTGGTTACTTGCGCCGGGACTGGAAAGGCCCCGACGTGCGTCCTGCACCATGCAAAACCCTGGGATTATAACAAGCGCGCCCTGTCCAGCATCCACACATGCTTTGTGGCCCCACACCGCGCCGGCCGACAGCCCGCCCAGAATGCCGCGAAACCTGCAGACATTCATAGATCACGGGAGGGCAACACCATGGCAACGCGTTTTTCATTCACTGCTGCAACCTGGCGCGCACATCGGCAGCAATGCACCCTGCTCTGCCTAGTCGCGGCCCTATGCCTGGCCCTGCCGGCCCAGGCGAGCCCTCACCGCTCCGACACATCGGCCGCGCAAGGCGCCAAGCGCAAAAAAGGCGGACAGCGGGTCCGTGTTCCAACCCAGCGCAGCAGTTCCGAGGAATCGCCCGAACAACGCGACAGGCGGCTGTACCGCGAATGCCAGGGCCGGCACAACGCCGGGGCATGCGCCGGATATACCCGGCCGCCACCCGGCAGACAGCAGCGCTGAGGGTTCTCCAAACAAAAACAGTCCTACCCCGGAGTCCGATAGCGGCAAAGCCGGCAACACCTTTTCACCATTGGATTTTTTTACGCATCGTCATGCCGAATGACCCTGCACCAACGGTACGACTCCTAATTGTTGAGGTCAGAAACAGATTTGTCTGAAAGACATGTACGAAGAACCCCAATAGATTGAGCGGCGCGCAAAGACAACCAGCGCTCCGCAAGCAGATCGACGGGGAGGGATTCAAGACATGTCATCGACCTGGCCTCAGGCCCACCCGGGCACACAAGGCTTCACGGCCATCGAGCTGATGGTGGTCGTCGCCATCCTCGCCGTGCTCACCACGCTGGCAGCACCCAGCTTCCACCTCATCATCGAGCGATGGCGCGTTCGCCAGACCGTCGAGGGCCTGCAGTCGACGCTGCAATACGCGCGCTCCGAAGGCGTGCGGCGCGGGGGCGGCGTCTTCATCCAGAAACTACCCCAAGGCACCAACGGCTGCACTCTGGCTGCACGTCACGCGGACTGGGGCTGTGGCTGGGTAGTGTTCGTTGACCGCAATGGCAACAAGCGCTGGGGTCCCCGGGAAGAACTACAGCGCTTCGACACTCCCGCACGCACCCTTGTCATCCGCTCCAGATCCGCCGCCATCATCAGTGTGGACCGATGGGGACAAATGGGTGGATTCACGGCCATGGGCTTCGCCGTCGCCCCGTCTTCCGCCGGCCTCGTCTCCGCTGCAGCGAAAGGCATCTGCGTTTCGTCCGGCGGACGTATCCGTGTGGTCGGCCGGGAAGGCATTCCATGCGCCTGACAAGTACCCCCGCCCGGCACGCCAAAGGCTTCACCCTGATCGAAACCCTGGTTGCCACCGTCGTCACGGCCTTGGGTGTTCTGGGAATCCTGAGCCTGCAGATGCGCACCCTGGCCGACACCCAAAGCGGCGTGCGCCGCGCTCAGGCCATCCGGCTGATAGAAGACTTCAGCGAGCGCACCCACGCCAATCCCAACTCCCTCGGGCAGATGGGCAACTACGAATCCGATTGGGATCACACCCCTGAATCCACCGCCGACTGCAGCGCCACACCATGCGACCCGGAAACGCTGGCCAGCTACAACCTCGCGCTGTGGAAGGCTTCCGTGCACCAACTGCTGCCAGGCGGAGCCGCCAAGGTCTTCCCTGCAGCAGACGACGTCAGCAACGGACGCCACCTGGGCATCGTGATCAGCTGGCGTGAAAACGAGAAATCCAGCAAAGCCGGCTACAAAAAACCCATCGGACTCCATAGCGATGGCACACACGGCGACGAAGCCATGGCCTGCCCCACCGGCAGAACCTGCCACCTGCAATACATAGCGCTCAGCGCTCGTTGCGCGCCATATCTTGCCAACAACGCAGTCCAGTTCTTCTGCGCAAGCCCATGAAGCACACCCGCATCGCCGCCGCAACGCTTATGCAGCCTGATCAACGCGGCCTGAGCCTGGTCGAACTGCTGGTGGGCCTTCTCCTGGGACTGTTGATCATCGGCGTGGCCCTGGGCGCACTCATGGCATCACGCGCCGTCTCCGGCACCGTCAGCGATGCCAGCCAGCTGCAGCAGCAGGCATCCCACATCTTCCGCGTCATGGGCCGGCAGATCCGGCAGGCGGGGTCTCTTCGGCTGCTTCTCTCGTCTGCAAAAAAGGGAACAGACACCGTTGACGTGGCGGACCCCGTTGCATTCGAGGCGAGCGCACAAGATTTCGACCCTGTGCACGACACCATCCTGGGCCTTGATGCGCCAGGCCGCGCTCAATACAAGCTCACCGTGGGCTACAGCAACTACACGCAACCGCTGCACGGCTCGGCCATCGAAACTTCACTGCAGCGCAATTGCCTGGGCCAGGCCAACAGCCACAACCTGATCCTGAGCCGCTTTGCGCTGGACGCCCGCAAAAACACCCTGCGCTGCACCGGAGCACCCTCTGCGGGAGCCCAGCCACTGGCCCAGAACGTCGCAAACTTCCAGGTGCGCTATCTGATCCAGTCGCCGAAAGGTGATGCACGCCTGCAGTACGTCAACGCAGCCGCCGTGGGCCAGGACTGGTCACGCGTCGTTGCCGCCGAGGTCTGTCTGGTGCTTTTCGGGATCGAAGTCATCAACATGCCCGCCAACAGCCGCTACACCGATTGCGCAAGCAGTGACGGCACAGCCGAATCCATCGACATGACCACGCTGCCGGCGCCCAGGACCCGGCGCCTGCACATGGTCTTTCGCAGCGTGTACCAGTTGCGCAGCCAGGGGATGGCTGGATGACCGCCAAAGCAGCAGGCATGCGGCATGCCCACACCTGTGCCGCGCGGCGCCAGAAAGGCGTCGCACTGTTCATCGTGATCACCCTGGTCATGCTTTCCATGCTGCTGGCACTTTGGGCATCGCGCAGCGCCCTGTTCAACGAAATGTTCGTGGGCAACGATGCCGACTACCAACGCGCCCTCGAAGCTGCACAGGCATTGCTGCAGGATGCCGAACTGGACATTCGAGGCGAACAGGCCAACGGCGCCGCCTGCATCGCCAACAGCATCCGTCCATCCGTCTGCCGCAACGCTGCAACCATCACCCAGTTTCCCCAGGAAACCCAGCAGGTAGGTCTGCTGCTGGCCAACCTGAACCGAGCCACCCCCACAAGCTGCCGAGACGCCCTGTGCACCAAGCGCACAGGGCCTCAGGACTTCTGGAACAACGTGGACGACACCAAAGGGATCACGCTGAGCCAGATGACCGCCCCCGATGTAGCCGCACGCTATGGCCAGTTCACGGGCGCCATTTCTGAAGGCAAGAGCAATCCCATCCTGGCAAACCGTGAGACAGGAAAGGGGGGGTGGTACTGGATAGAGATCCTGCCCTATGACGCCAACGCAGGGAACTCAGGTCTCATCGCCAATGACTCACCCCGTCTGGCCCTCTACATGCAGCCCCAGGTGATCTATCGCATCACAGCCATCGCTCACGGCCGCAAGAACGGCACCCAGGTGGTGCTGCAACAGACCTATGTCCGCCAGAAGCGCCGCGACTGATTCAGAACGCCTGACATGCCTTATCTCTTCCACCCTGGGTTCCGCCCCCTCCTGCTGCCAGCCGTGATCGCCGCACTCCTGGCCGCGCAAAACAGCCAGGCCCAACGCTTCTCTGAGGCAGGTACGCCAGTTTCCCTGGCGCAGAGAGAAGACAAAGAATTTGCCACGCCCATTGAAGACTGCCGGACAGGCCTGACAGCCGATGCCAAGGGCCGCAGCAGCTCCGCCACTTCCAACGGCAGCGTGATTGCACAGGCAGGAGTGGACATATTCACGGCCCGCTACAGCGCCAAAGCCGCCTGGAGCGGCTGGATCAACGCGGAAACGGTCCAAGCCGACGGGAGCATCACCGCAGCAGCCGGCTGGCAAGGCAAAAGCACGGCTGATCACCTGGATGCACTCAGTGATCAACAGGTACTCAATGAACGCCTGATCCTGACCTGGAGTGACAGACTGCAAAGGGGCGTGTCTTTCCAATGGCATGAGCTGGACCGCCCACAGAAGGCCTCTTTCAGCGTCGATGCCGAAGGCAGGGCAGACAAACTGGGCAAGCACAGGTTCAACTTCATACGTGGCGACCGCCGCATGGAAGCTGCGGGACAACCGCCGCGCCCTGACCCAGCCCACCCTTTTCGCCAACGCGGCTCGCGCCAGGGCGATATCGTCAACTCCCAGATCTGGCACACCGGCCACCCCGTGGACAACTCGCCTTTGCCGGGCTACGCGGCCTATGCGCTCGCCCAGCAGAAGCGCCAGCCCATGATTTACGTGGGCGGCAACGACGGCATGCTGCACGGCTTTTCTGCCACTGACGGCAGCGAGAAGATCGCCTACATCCCCCGTGGCGTGATTTCGGGGCTGGCCCGCCTTTCCGACCTCGATTACGACACCCGGCATCGCTACTTCGTGGATGGCTCTGCCATGAGCGGCGACATCAACTCGGGCAGCCATGCATCCCCGCAGTGGCGCACCGTGCTGGCAGGCATGCCGGGCGCCGGTGCCAAAGGCTACTTTGTGCTGGACATCACGCACCCAGAGGCTTTCAACGAACACGGCGCCGGCACGCTGGTCCTGCTGGACCGCACCCAGACCCGCAACAGCGATCCCGGTGACTGCGCCACCTCCGCCGACCTCTGGCAGCGCACCACTTGCCAGGAAGACAAGGACCTGGGCCATATCTTTGCAGCCCCCGTGCGGGACGATGCCAACCCGCAACGCAGCATCCAGATCACGCAGTTGAACAACAACCGCTGGGCTCTGGTGACGGGCAACGGCTACCACAGCATCAACCAGCGACCCGTGCTGCTGATCCAGTACCTCGATGGCAACCAGGAGCTGCTGCGCATCGTGGCCACAGGTGACATCCCCACCGGCACCACACCGGAGACCACCAACAATGGGCTCTCCGCACCACGCCTCGTGGACATCAATGGCGATGGCCGGCCCGATGTGGTCTATGCGGGCGACCTCCAGGGCAATCTGTGGAAATTCATCATCGCCAGCGATGCCTCCTCCGCTTGGGGCATGGCCTTCAACGGCCGGCCGCTGTACACCGCCATGGGTGGCAGTTCGCCAACGGCCTCTCGCGCACTGCGCCAGCCCATTACCGCCCCTGCGTCCGTGCGAGCCAATGACCAGTACAGCGTCACCACAGAACCCAAAGGAAGCGATGAACGCGTGACTGTGGGCGGCATGCTGGTGGCATTCGGCACAGGACGCAACATCACCCAGCAGGACACTGGCAACACGGCGGTGCAGAGCATCTATTCCATCCTCGACAACACCCGCTACAAGCTGCTCGCGGACGGCCGTGTACAGCCTTGCACGGGTGACCCGGACTCTGAGTGCAAGCTGCCTGCAGGGGAGCGTCCAGCCCCTGTATCCGGCATCGGTGAGCTGGCCAAACGCTCGGTGAACCCCCAGACGCAAGGGATCGTAGGCCGTGGCACCTGGCAAGTGGACTCCACCACCGACCTCGACTGGACGCGGCACAAAGGCTGGTACATGGACCTTCCCCTGTCAGGTGAGCGCCTGCTCAAGCCGATGAGCTTCTACGACGGCAGCAACCTCCTCGCGATCTACAGCCAGATACCCGCCAGATCCTCCAGGCGTCCTGGTGAAGCCATAAGCCGCCCCGCTGATGCCTGCAATGTGAGCGAGGAAAGCCAATTTCTGACGCTCATGAACATCATGGACGGCAAGCGGCCCAGTGTTCCATTGATGGACAGCAACGGCGACGGCGTCTACGACACGGCGGATCAGGAAGCCTCGCGCGCAACCGTCTCCGGGGGATCCCAGACATTGCTCAACAAAGGCCATCACGCCATTGGCTACGACACCGATGGCCGCCGCAACGTCCTCGCCCGCATGCCCGAGCAATCCCTGCGCCCCAGCTGGCGCCAAATGAAATGAGCCGCACGATGCGCCGCCCTCCATCCCCGGGCTTCACACTCATAGAACTCATGATCGTCGTGGCCGTCATAGTCATCCTCGGCACCGTCGCCGTCCCCAGCTACAACGAATACATCCGCGGAGTCCACCGCGCCGATGCCCGCGCCGGCCTGCTGCAGGCCCAGCAATGGCTGGAGCGCGCAGCCACGGCCAACGGGGTCTACCCAACCAAGCTGCCTGCAGACCTGACTTGGACCCGTGATTCCAGCAAGCGCTACACCATCGACTTTTTGGCAACCAGCGGCCACGACGACGACACTTACACCCTGATTGCCACGCGCCGTGGCTCCCAGCTCAACGACCGATGCGGCGATTTCACACTGACCCATACGGGCGAGCGCGATGCGCGCGGCCTGGGTGTGAATACCACGGCGGTGGAGTGCTGGGGGCGGTAGTCTTACAAGTTCAGAGTGCCAGCTTCCTGACCTGTTAATGCGCATCCGCGACACAAGGACCCAAGGAGATCCGAGTGAGCGCGTCTACCTGGTAGGTTTACGCACCTTCCCCCTCTCGATCAGCAATCGGCAAGCGACTGCCTGACGAACTAAGCAGAGGTTTACACAGCGCACCACTCATCCCGCTGCCTGAGCCATCCATCCGGAATGAACTCCCAACGCGCATCCAGAAATCTAGGATGCGCCAATGTACGCTGCCCCTCCCACATCCAGCCTGTCCAGCCAACAACAAAGGCTGGTCGCACGTGGCTTCACCACAATCGAACTGATGGTTGTGATCGCCATCATCACCATACTGGCTGCGTTGGCAGCACCCAGCTTTCGGCCACTCATCGAACGATGGCGTGTACGCGCAGCAACCGAAGACCTTCAGTCCATCCTCTATTACGCGCGCTCAGAAGCCATCAAGCGCGGTGGAAAGATCGTCCTCAAAAAGATCGCCAGCGGCAATGGCTGCACTGCGGCCGACGCCAACACCCAGTGGGGTTGCGGCTGGACCGTCTTTATCGATGCCAACAACAACGCCACCCAGGACTCAGGTGAACTGACGCTTCAGACATCTTCTGCCCCTACCAAGCTGGAAATCAATCTCGCAAGCAGCAACGGATATATCACGGTGGACCGTTGGGGCCAGCTTGCAAGCGCCGGAAGCAGCAGTTTCAATTTCCGCCTCTTCCCCCAAGGCTCAAATGCCACCAACTCGGCCGCTGCAACCCTTTGCGTGGCAGCAGGGGGAATGATCCGCCGATTGAATACGGGGGATGGCACATGCTGAATCTCGAAAAATCCTTCTTTCAATCTCGCATTTTCGAAATCGGGCTACCTCCTTTGCTTTCCATGAATATCCATCATGGCTTGCAGATCCGACACGCAGCACCAGCACCAAGAACCACCATGAAAACAATACGTATGGCCAATATTCAATCTGGCATCAGCCTGATCGAATCTCTTGTCGCCATTGTCGTGATGTCATTGGGCATTCTTGGAATACTCGGCTTGCAACTGCGAAATCTCGCAGATACGCAAACCAGCCTCAACCGTGCCCAAGCCATTCGACTGATAGAAGATTTGAGCGAGAAAATTCAAGCCAACCCTAATGGCCTTGGCAGTCTTAGTGCATATGAAAGCACCTGGAATGACACCCCTACAGGCACATGCGCAACAGACGGATGCACCTTGTCGGAGATGGGTGCCTACGACGTCAAACAATGGAAAGAGGCTGTCAAAGCAACTCTTCCCAAGGGAGACGCTGCCATTTTTATCAGCGCGGTAGACAGCGCCGCTGAAAATCGCCGACAACTGGGTGTGATGGTTGCTTGGAAGGCCAATGAAAAGGAACACAAGGCAGCCGATGGAAGCAACGATGAGAAATATACCGAGCCATTTGCGCCAGCCAATACAGGGAGCGCCAGCATAAGCTGCCCAGATGGGTTGATATGCCACCTCCAATATATTCAACCCAATCAGCGCTGCACCCCTTTCCCCATGGGATCGTCAGATGGCAAAGTACCCGTTTATTGCCCAGGCTGAACCTAACAACCAAAGAGATAGCTCATGAGAATAAAGACACACCACTCAACCAAAAAATTAGTTCCTCCATTGCATCAGACGGGAGCTACACTTCTTGAGCTGTTGGTAGGGATCACCATAGGACTATTGACGGTGGCAGTAGGCATCGGTGCCTTGATGATTTCTCGGGGTGTCTCAGGAACAGTCAGCGATGCCAGCAACATGCAACAGCAAGCCGCTTATGCCTTTCGGGTGATTGGCTCACAGGTTCGCCAAGCGGGCACAATTCAACTGAGCCTTGATGCCACTGCATTCACACCTTCAGAGACGTCCTACGCCATGCTGCCCGTAGCATTCGACCCCCCAGATCCTGCTGGACAACGCCCGATGTTCAGCAGGGGAGAGAAAATGCTTAAAGGCATTGACAACCCCAGCAGCAGCGAGTATGCCTTGAGCATTGGATATCAAAATTATCAAGAACAAATAACACCTCCTCCCCCTGCAACGGATCTGGTTTCCGGGAATCAGTTGCGAGACTGCCTTGGTGAAAACAAGGGCGTGTCATCAAACTATGTTATAGAGAGCAAATTTCGAATATCCAGCGATAACGAACTTTTGTGCGAAGGTGTCGGCGGCACTGCAAAACCAATAATCCGAAATGTCAAAGACATGAAGATTCGCTATCTCATACAGGAACCTACCAGTGCAAAGACTGGGTTTCCGAAAACCATATATACCAATGCCTCCACAGCCTCTTCATCGCCTAACGGTTGGCGCGATGTATATGCGATCGAAGTCTGCCTGGAGCTGGAAGGCACAGAAACCATAGATACAGCGGGAGCCAACTACACGAAATGCGATGGCAGCTCCGTTTCTCGAGGAAATCGCCTGCGCATGGTCTTCAAAAACACTTTTCAAATTCGTAGCCAAGGCCAGGTGCAATCATGAATGGCGCGCCCCATTCTCACCATTCCCCCTCCGGTCTTCTCCAAAGATCCAGGCAGCGAGGCATCTCGCTATACGTCATCATCGTGCTGGTTCTTCTATCCATGCTTTTGGCATTGTGGGCATCGCGAACCACACTACTTAACGAAATGATTGTCGGCAACGATGCAGATTACCGTCGGGCCTTTGAGGCAGCACAAGCGATGCTGCAAGATGCAGAAATGGATATACGCGGCGTCAACACTGACGGTTCCTTCTGTGTACCAGACTCTTCCAAAGGAGATATTTGTCGCAGAACAACTTCCGCGTATTTCGACATAGAGACAAAGGATCTTCCCAAGCTCATTAATTTCCTGGATACCCAGGATTCAAAATGCTACAAAGGCATCTGCCAGAAGTTCAAAGATCCACAGGATTTTTGGCATGACCCTGACCGCCTTGCTCAGATGACTGCAGCAGGCGTTGGCGCACGCTATGGACAGTTTACGGGAGCAAAAACTGGCGACGCAGGAAACCCGATACTCAACATCACAGCCACTCCAAGCGATATGAAGCAAAGGCGTGGTGCCTGGTATTGGGTTGAAGTACTTCCCTATGTAGATCCCAACATTTCCCTGCTAGGTGGCGTTCCACCTGGTTCCAACGTGGAAACATTTTCACCCTCCCGCAAGAAAAGGTGGGTTTATCGCATTACGGCACTGGCCAGAGGACTAAAACCCGGAACAGAGGTTGTACTCCAATCTGCCCTTTCCCTCAGCTTGGCCGAATAAATAGACGGAGAAAATCATGAAACGTCCTTCATTTCCACAGCAAGCCCTCGTCTGCGCCTTAATCTCCGCATTCACGAACCCATCAGCATTTTCCGCAGAAATCCCGCTTGCGCAGTATCCTGCAGGCTCGGCACACAAAATGCCCATACCGAACGTGGTGTTGTCGGTTGATGATTCGGGAAGTATGGCCTGGAATGATGCGGGAGGCAGTGCAACGAGCAGTCAGCCGTCACGCATCTCTTCACTGAAGAACGGCCTGAAAAATGTCCTGATCAATACCAGCAAGTACGACAACCAGTTTCGTCTCGCATGGCAGTCAATGTGGCGATGCAATGATATCCCCAGCAGCCAGTCAGGATGCGATGGCAACAATGCCATGGCAGTTTTCTCCGGCACGCACAAAACAAATTTTTCCACGTGGGTGGACTCCATATCCGCCAGTGGCGGCACCCCATCTCATACGATGATGTGGAATGCAGGTCAATATATGAAGACCACTGGCAAGGATAGCCCGTGGAATGCGACTCCTGGCGTGGCCGATAGCAGGCCCATTTCATGCCGCAGGGCATACCACGTCTTCATGACCGATGGTGGCTGGAACAGTTATCTGCCAAGCACCAGCTTTGATGCCTTCGACTTTCAAACCAAGATGATCAGCACCCATGCGGAGGCCATTGGAAATTCAGATGGAACAAGCAAGGCACTTCCACAGCCGGATGCATCGAAATATGGTCCCACACTGACCTATAGCACGACAAGCGACCAGACCAAGATATATCGAGACAGCTATGGAGGGGGCACGAAAAAACAAACCATTAGCAAAAAAGACTATTATTACGCATACCCTACTCTTGCCGACATGGCTTTTCATTATTGGTCGACTGATTTGCAACCCAACATCGGGAATCAAATACCCTTTGAGCCCAAAAAATCGACGGATGAGACATTCAAGGTGGGCAACAAATCTGTGACCATCAAACCAGAATGGAATCCCAAGAATGATCCGGCAACATGGCAGCACCTTGTCACCCATACGATTGGGTATGGTGCACGCGCCAGCAATTGGGACAACAGTGGAAGCAATCCCATCTTCACGAATGGCATGTATGGAGACGGCTTCACAGAAGCCATCTTAGGCACCAAGACGTGGACGGATGCTACCGACACTGATTACGACGGCAGTTACACCAGCGGAAGTCGCCGCGGCCAAGCCATTACCGATTATGTCCGCCCTGAAGAGCTATGGCATATGGCAATTAACAGCCGTGGGAAATTCTTCCCTGTACAGACCGGCGCCGACCTGGAAAAAGCATTTGACGAAATTTTCACATCGATTGTCGCGGACAATACAAGTCCGCTGACAGGCTTCACCAGTGCTTCAAGTTCCATCAGCCGCAACAATACGGAATCCTTCCAATCAGGCTACGTTGCTGCCGAGGATCTCAACTCAAACAAGAACCGCTGGAGCGGCTTTGTCGCATCCGAGAAAATCTCTATCGTCGTAGATCCACAGAATCCTCAGAACATTACCTGGTCCACGGCCCCCAACCCATCATGGGGCACCAATCCAAACAAAACAGCTCCTAACAATCACATGACCACTGCTGACAAGCTTGATGCCTTGTCCCCGGCAGACATCACCTCTCGACTGATCCTGTCCCACGATGGAAGCGCCGGAATATCTTTTGAGTGGGGAACGACAACACCACTGAGCACCGCACAACAAGCACTCCTGAATCTCACGCCCAGCGATGGTCGCGGCAAAGACAGAGTCAACTATATTCGCGGAGATCGCAGCAAGGAAGAGAATCAGACTAATGGCGTTTTTCGCCAGAGAAAGTCCCGCCAAGCAGACATTGTTAATTCCAACATATGGTACGCAGGCCCTCCATCGCTAAGCTACAGTGCGAATAGCTATATCAGCTATGTCGGCGCGCAGAGCAAGCGCATCCCCATGCTTTATGTAGGCGGCAATGATGGCATGTTGCATGGTTTCTCCGCAATTGATGGCTCTGAAAAAATAGCCTACGTCCCGCGCGGGGTCATCAAGAACCTTCCAGAGTTTTCCAATACTGGATACACTCACCGATATTATGTGGATGGGTCTCCTTTCACAGGTGATGTCAATCTTGGGACGCAGAATTCCGCCAATTGGGCCACCTACCTAACCGGCACACTGGGTGCCGGAGGAAAGGGTTATTTTGTTCTTGATGTCACAAAACCAGGAACCACCGACGGTCTGATTTCCTCGAACTTTACAAAAACCAATGCCAGCACCCTGGTTATCATGGACAAAACTGATGCCGTTGACGACGATATTGGTCATATTTTCGGAACCCCGGTCGTTGATGAGGCGAACCCTCAAAGAGCATTGCAAATCACGCAAACCAACAATGGGCGCTGGGCAGTCATCATGGGTAACGGCTACAACAGCATCAATGAAAGGCCTGTTCTACTGATTCAATATCTGGACGGCAACAAAGAACTCCAGAAAATCTCCGCCGTCCCCGTCACCACCCCCAAGAATGCGGAAGCAGATCAGAATGGTCTATCCACTCCACAGTTCCTTGACGTCAATGGCGACAGCATTCCGGATATCGTCTATGCAGGAGATCTGCGTGGAAATATCTGGAAATTCGACATCTCCAGCAATAATGCATCCAATTGGGGCGTCGCCTTCGATGGTCAGCCATTATTCACTGCCACCTATTCCACGGGGGTGACCGGCAGTGCCACAAGCCGGCAACCGATCACCACGCCACCAGTACTACGCCCGAACAGACAGGTCGGCGGACTGATGGTTGCCTTTGGCACGGGCCGCAGCCTGACTGAAGGTGATCGCACGGACACCGACTCCAAGCAGACCGTCTATTCTGTTCTTGACAACACGCGCTATAAAATAAGCTTGACGGGAGAAAATAAAGGCAAGGTAGTCGCACAAACCTCAGACCCCACCCCTGCAACCGTATCCCGTTCCCAGCTGATGAGTCAAATGATCGAAGGCGCCAAGAAAGGCGGAGAAGCATCAAGCGCCAGTCGTGATTTCTGGGCGGTCACTGAAAATCGTGCTATTTTTGACTGCCAAGGAAAAACCAATTGCACTGCGGTCAAAGGATGGTATTTCAATTTACCCGAAGCTGGAGAGCGTGTCCTCAGGGCCATTGAGTTCTTTGACGGAAGCAGTGTTCTCGAAATCATGAGTGAAGTACCGGCATCTGGAGGCGCTACAGCTGGTTCCGAAGAAAGCTGTGAACCGACACCAAAGGCCGCAAAGCCTTTCCGCACCCTGCTCACAATTGATCAAGGCGCACGCCCGCGGACACAGATTCTCGACCAAAATGGAGATGGTCTTTACAACGCCGGTGACAAATACGCCAACCGCATGACGGCAGATACCAAAGAACTTCGCTTCAGTACAAAGACACTGCAGATCCGCAAGGGCAGCAGTGGAGGCGCTGGTGGTGGTGGTGGTGGTGGCGGCTGCGGCCCCAGTTGCGATCCTTTGGCGAAAATCCCAGAGTTGCTGCTGCGTCCCAACTGGCGACAACTCAATTAATGAAGATTGATCGAGAATGAAATCATGATGAAAAGATCTTCTGGATTCACGCTGATTGAGTTGATGATCGTAGTCGCTGTGGTCGGCATACTTTCAGCCATCGCCATGCCAAGCTACAACGAATATATTCGGCGTGGGCATCGGGCGGAAGCCCGGGCCGGCCTTTTGCAAGCGGCGCAATGGCTTGAGCGGGCGGCAACTTCCAACGGAACCTATCCGCTCACCGCCAGTTTCCCTGCCTCCTTGAAGACAGTTCCCTCCAATCGCTACGATATTTCACTGAACTCCACGGATGGAAGCACGTTCACCGTGACGGCAACGCCCAAGGGAGCCCAAGCCAACGACAAGTGCGGCAACTACACCTTGACGCAAAGCGGATTGCGCGGCGCCAACGGAGCCACGACAGGCACCATCGTCTCCGACTGCTGGGGCAAGTGAACACCGGGTAGATACCGACCTGCCAGGCGCTGACCGAGCCCAGGCTTGTTACCATCCCAGGCACCATGACAAACACCGTGCCACACATGCACCAAGCGCTTGGGCTCGCCGCCCAGGCGCTTTTTCTTTCCTCTCCCAATCCTCGCGTGGGCTGCGTGCTGGTGGCACCTGATGGCCGGGTCGTTGGCCAGGGGTTCACTCAGCAGGCTGGCGGCCCACATGCCGAAGTGATGGCACTGCGCGATGCCGTGGCCCGAGGCGAGGATGTGCGCGGAGCCACCGCCTATGTGACGCTGGAGCCTTGCTCGCACCAGGGCCGTACGGGTCCCTGCTGCGATGCCCTGATCGCCGCTGGCGTTGCCAAGGTGGTAGGCGCACTGACGGACCCCAATCCCCAGGTCGCCGGCCAAGGCTTCGCGCGCCTGCGCGCGGCAGGCGTGGATGTGGTGGTGGGGCCGGGTGCAGACGAGTCCCGGGAGCTGAACATCGGCTTCTTCAGCCGCATGCTGCGCGGCATACCGTGGGTGCGCATGAAGGCGGCCAGTTCCCTTGACGGGGCGACCGCGTTGCACAACGGCACCAGCCAATGGATCACATCCCCCGAGGCACGCGCCGATGGCCATGCCTGGCGTGCGAGGGCATGCACCATACTGACGGGCATAGGCACGGTGCTGGAAGATGATCCGCGCCTGAACGTGCGGGATGTGGCTACGCCGCGCCAGCCGCGCATCGCTGTTGTGGACAGCCGGCTGGACATGCCGCTCACCGCCCGGGTACTCCAGGGCCCGGCCGAACGTCTGATCTACACCAGCAGCCGGGATGCATCGAAAACCAGTGCACTGCAGGACCTGGGCGCGACCGTCATTCCCATGCCCAACGCGCACGGCAAGGTGGACCTGTGTGCCATGCTGCGTGACCTGGCGGCGCGCGGCACGAACGAGTTGCATGTGGAAGCCGGCTTCAAGCTCAATGGTTCGCTGGTACGCGAGGGGCTGGTCGATGAGCTGCTGCTGTACCTGGCCCCCAAGCTGCTGGGGACGGGTGGCATGGGCATCGCCAGTTTCGGGCCGCTGGACGCGTTGTCCGAGGCCATTGCATTGGCACTGCATGATGTGCAACGCATCGGGCCAGATCTGCGCGTTGTGGCCCGCGTTGGGGACCGCGCCAGCTTCTGACGCGAACAGCGGCTTCCTGGACCACCGGCTGGCGCAGCCGTCCGACACCCGATTGACCGATCCTTGGGCCAAATCTTCGAATCATGTCTGGCGCTCGCAACTTACAGCCCCTTCCATCCACCAGCCTGTTTCGAGGCCTGCGGACCACGCTTGTCCTGCTGGTGTCCGCCGTGGTCTGCGGCTGCGCAAGCAGCTTGCCCTCCCAGGTCGATCGCCCCGTCACTGCAGCGTTGGAAGCCCCGCAAAGCACGCCATTGGGGTCTTTGGTTCAGCAATTGCGGCCTGCCAGCGTCAAGCCTCAAACCTCCGCCTTCACCCTCCTGTCCGGTGCCCAGGCGGCCTATGGCGCCCGGCTGGCACTGGTCGAGGGAGCGCAGCAGACGCTGGACCTGCAGTACTACGCCATCCATGCCGACGAGAGCACGCAGCGCCTGCTGCGCGGCGTGGTCGAGGCAGCACGGCGTGGCGTGCGCGTGCGCGTGCTGCTGGACGATTTCCACAGCACGGGCGCGAATGCGCAGGTCATGCGCCTGGCATTTGTGCCGGGTATCGAGATGCGCATGTTCAACCCCCTTGCGGGCGCGCGCAGCTCGGCGCTGGGCCGGGCCTATACGCTGCTGGCGGATTTCCAGCGGGCCCAGCAGCGCATGCACAACAAGCTGTTCATCGCCGACAACGCCATGGGCGTGATTGGGGGACGCAATCTGGGCGATGCGTATTTCGATGCGGACAGCGCCAGCAATTTCGTGGACCTCGATGTGCTGGCAGCGGGGCCGGTGGTCAATGACCTGTCACGCAGCTTTGACAGCTATTGGAACAACCAGCGCGCCTATCCCGTCCAGTCGCTGATCAGCCTCAAGGAGCTCAAGCAGTTGCGCGAGCGCTTTGCGGACGATGATGACCAAGCGCAGGAGGACGACCCCACACCTGCCGTTCCCCCAAAGGAGGCAAAGGCAGATGACCAGACGGCCGAGCAGCGCCGGATCATCTGGGACCAGCAGCCCATGGATTTGCGAAAGGCTCGCTGGACCTGGGCATCGGCCGCCGTATTGGTGGATGAGCCCGCCAAAATTCCGCTGGACAGGGATGACGGCCCAGGCTCCATCACAAGCGCTGGCACGGATGCGTCCGCACAGGCCAGCCCCGCTCCGCACAGCCCGCAGGCCAGGCCTGCCGGCACGCTGCCCATGGGCCAGCCGGCTGGCGCCCTGCGCCAGGCGGCGCGTCCGGTGCTGGAGGCCGATTCGGTGGTCGATGGTCTGCTGGCCCTGGTGCGCAAGACCCGGCGCGATCTGCTGGTGGTCTCGCCCTACTTCGTGCCGGGCCCGGACATGATGGAGGCGTTTCGTGGCGCACGGCAACGCGGAGTGCGCGTGCGGATTCTGACCAATTCGCTGGCTTCCAACGATGCACCCTTGGCCCATGCCGGCTATGCGCGCCACCGCAAGGCATTGCTGGAGATGGGCGTTGAACTGTACGAGATGCGCAGCACGGCGGCCAGTGTCCGCTCTGCATTCGGCTCGGGCAGCACGGGTGGCGGCGGTCCTTCGGGTTCCACAGGCGCATCGCGTGCAATGCTGCACTCCAAGCTGCTGGTGGTGGACGGGCATCTGGTGGCAGTCGGCTCGATGAACCTGGATCTGCGCTCCCAGTTGCAGAACACCGAGATTGCCCTGCTCATCGCCAGCCGCGAGTTCGGCCGCCTGGCCACGCAAAGCATTGACGAGGGCCTGCAGGATGGCAGCTGGCGCGTCGAGCTCGACAAGGATGGCGAGCTGGTGTGGAGGGCCTCGGAAGACAGCGAGCGCGGTGACGAGCACAGCGAGCCCGATGCCAGCTGGGGCCTGCGCCTGATGCTCAAGCTCATTGGCCCGCTGGCGCCCGACCATCTGCTGTGACCGGCCGATCGCGCTAAAGCCCGGCCCACTCCTGGCGCCGCGCCAGCGCTTGCACCCACAGCGTGATCTCGCGCTGGTCAGTCTGCGTGCGCACTTCCTGATAAGCCTGCTCGGCTTCGGGAAAGCGGCGGCGCAGCAGGTTCAGCCATTGCTTGAGGCGGCCTGCGCGCTGGCGCGGCTCCAGGTCCTCGCAGACCATGTCCCAGAAACGCTGGACCTGCGGCACCAGGTCGCTCCAGACCACCTGTGCCGCAAGCTGTTCCGCCGGTGCCTGCCCGCCTTCCACGGCAGCGCGAATGGCCAGCGCCAGGCCTGGGTCGGCAACGATTCCCCGGCCCAGCATCAGATCGCCGCAGCCCGATTGCTCACGGCAGCGCAGCGCATCCTCCACCGTCCAGATCTCGCCATTGGCCACCACGGGCACGGTCACGGACTCGCGGATGCGCGGGATCATGTCCCAGTAGGCAGGCGGACGGTAGCCGTCGAGCTTGGTGCGGGCGTGGACGACGATTTCGCAGGCGCCACCGGCCTGCATGGCCTGGGCGCATTCGGTCATCAGGGTCGTGTCG
Source organism: Delftia sp. GW456-R20 (assembly GCF_001622915.1). Taxonomy (NCBI): domain Bacteria; kingdom Pseudomonadati; phylum Pseudomonadota; class Betaproteobacteria; order Burkholderiales; family Comamonadaceae; genus Delftia; species Delftia sp. GW456-R20. The sequence continues at coordinate 108,395 of NZ_LWCN01000005.1, forward strand.
TTGAAACCCAGGCGCATCTTGGCCGACACAGGCATGGCCGCCGGCACGGCTGCACGCACGGCCCCCACCACGCGCGCGATCTGCTCCGGGTCCTGCAGCAGCGCAGCACCGCCGCCATGGCGGTTGACCACCTTGGCGGGGCAGCCGAAGTTCAGATCGATGCCTTCCGGACCCAGGCGCGCCAGATTGGCCGCATTGGCCGCCATGCTGTCCGGGTCCGAACCCAGCAGCTGTGCACGCACAGGGACACCTGCCAGCGTCCGGCTGCCGTTGTTGAGCTCCGGCATGGTGCGCAGGAACACCTTGTCGGGCAGCACGGTCCCCGTGACGCGGATGAACTCCGAGACACAGCGGTCTGCGCCGCCCACGCGCGTGAGCACATCGCGCAGCACGAAATCAAGCAAGCCCTCCATGGGCGCCAGCAACAGTCTCATCACCTATGTCGCGAGGCCTGCGCCCCGTCTTCCTGTTACAGATCAAACAATATTTCTGCGATCGGCATCGGCCGCCAGCCCCTGGAAATCAGCGCCCGCCCATGCGATGGCAGGCGATTGTGCCCTTGCCGCAGAGCATCGGTCGGACCAGTTGTCATGGCTTCTTCACGCCACGGTCATTCATGTAACGTGCAATCGGGGCTTGTCGGACTCCCTGCCCCCACCATGCTGCTGCAAAAAACCGCCAAGGCCCTTGAAGAGCTGCAGCCCGGCCGCCGCAGCCTGCCGCTGCGCGAGCGCTCGGTGCTGCTGATGGCCGATGGCCGCACCGAGGAGCAGTTGCAGCAGGTCCTGGGCGCACAGGCCGGCGAACTGATCGAACAACTGATCGCCAGCGGCCACCTGCAGCGCCTGGCTGGCCAAGCCGCCGAATCATCACCCCCGGCTCATGCTCAGCCCCCCTCAATGGCGCCGGCCGCTGCGAAGGAATCCACCCCGCCCGGCCCCGCTGCCACGCTGAATCTTGCCGGCACACGCATGTACCTGTTCGATATGTGCGAGCGCATGTTCGCCAACCGCCATGAGGACAAGGCACAGGTGCTGCGCCATCTGCTGCGCGAGGCGCGCGATCTTGAGGCACTGCAGGCCGCCGCCCTGCAGTTGCTGCAGACCGTGCAGGAACATGCGGGCGACGAGCGCGCAGATGCCCTGCGCGAGCGCCTGCGGCATCTGCTGCCCCGGGAGGCAGCGACGGCACAGGGCGCCTAGACGAAACGAAGGGTGGACGCGCGCGCGATCAGCGCGGCGCCAGGCGCCACAGCGAGGTGAGCTCGGCGGTGCGTGCCGCGTGCAGCGGATCGGTGGAGTCCGCAGCCTTTCCATGGCGCGGGCGGATGTCCTCGCGGCCCAGGACCTGCAGACCTGCGGCATCGATCCAGCCCAGCAGTTCCTCGCGCGAGCGCAACTGCAGGTGCTCGGCCAGATCTGACAGGATCAGCCAACCTTCGCCGCCCGGCAGCAGATGTGCAGCAAGGCCCTCGACAAAACCGCGCAGCATGCGGCTGCCTTCGTCATAGACGGCCTGCTCCAGCAAGGAGCTGGCCTTGCCCGGCAGCCACGGCGGATTGCAGACTACCAAGGCGGCCCGGCCTTCAGGGAACAGGTCCGCCTTGCGCAGGCTCACGCGCTGCGCCAGACCCAGCCGCTGCAGGTTGTCCTGCGCGCAGGCCAGTGCCCGGTCGCTCAGGTCGGTGGCCACCACCTGCCGCACGCCACGGTGCAGCAAGAGAGCGGAAAGCACACCCGTGCCCGTGCCGATATCCCAGACCGCGGCATCGGCCTGCTGGGCTGCGGCGGGCAGGGGCGCCTGCGCCACCAGATCCAGGTACTCGCCGCGCACCGGGGAGAACACGCCGTAGTGCGGATGAATGCTGAACTCCGGCATGCCCGGCACGGCCAGGGCCACGCCCTTCTTGCGCCACTCATGTGCGCCCAGGGCACCCAGCAGTTCACGCAGGGGAACGATCACGCTTTGAGCACCCTGGTCGGCGGGAATCTCGCCCCAGGCTTCGCGACAGGCTTCGCTCCAGTCCGGTGCGCGGCGCAGGGCGCAGTGCCAGCGGGTATCGAGCTCGATCATCACGCTGGACAGGATGCGCGCACGCTGCGCGAGTGCCTGGCGGTGCAGGTGGAAGGCGTGGGGAAAGACCGGCTTGGCGTCTTCCTTGCCGGCGCGGCGATGGCGCGCCTTGGCGGAAGTCTCACGTGCGGGCTTGTCGAGGCGGCGGCCCAGGGCCGACAGCAACTGCCGGGCATTCTGGAAATCGCCGCGCCACAGCATGGCCTGGCCTTCGCAGGCCAGGCGGTAGGCGCTGTCGGCGGCCAGGCTGTCGTCAGCGATGACGATGCGGCGCGGTGCGGTCATGGTGCTGTCCGCGCGCCACAGGGCAACCTGGGTGGCCTCGTGCTCCTGCCACTGCAGCAGGGACCAGTTCTGGGAAGAGGACAAGGCCTGCTGCTCCGTGAGTGATGGGTGGATGGTTTGGCGAATCGATCAGTTCAGTGCGCGCTTGAGCCGCACTTCCTCGATCTTGAGAGCGCCGACCTGAGCCGTCTTGGCGGTGGACATTTCGCGCTTGAAGCCGGCGAGCTCATGGAAGCGCAGCGCGCGTTCATTGCGCAGCGGCACCCACGAGGTGACATTGGTGCAGCCTTCTTCGAGCAGGCCGTCGCGTGCGGCGTCCCACAGGGCCACGCCCACACCCTGATTCCAGTGCGTGGGAGCGGCATAGATGGCCCAAATTTCACCGGTGGTCTGGCGCGACTTTTCATCGCGCGAGCGGTCGAAACCGACGAAGCCGACGATCTTGTCGCCGTCGATGGCGACCTGAACCTGGGGTTCGCAAAATTCGATGGCTTCGCGCCAATAGGCCTGGCGTTTTTCTACCGACGACATGCTCTTGAGCTGGTCATCGGGAACCAGACCGCGATAAGCCTCCATGGCGGAAGCAGTATGGATCTGGGCAATCGCTTTTGCATCGCGGAGAGTGGCTGGACGAACCTGGATACTAGACATGGAAAAACCGAAACGAAAACAGGTGAAAATAGAAGGGCGTGATTTTCACAGGAATCGCGCTTTTTGCGTGCGTTGCGGCTCTTAGCCATGCACGCAAGTACGGCTGTGCTCGTTTTCTTGCCCTCGGCATTGGGATGTGCTATGTGCTCTCCAAAAAAGAGCAGCTGGCGCACGCGACACAAGGCTTGCCAAGGAATCGGTTGACAATTTCTCACGATGCAGGCAAGCCCGGCAACGGCGAGAAATCACCCCCTCGCTCACAGCCAGCGACGCATCAACTCCATGATGCGGTCGAACCTTGCGCCATAGGGCGGATACAGCATCGAAGCCCCTGACCAGCGCGACTGCACGAACACCGCCTTCTGATGGCTCAGCCGTGCAAAGCCCTGCTCCGAATGGTAGGCACCCCAGCCGCTGTCGCCCACGCCGCCGAAGGGCAGGTTCTCGTGGGCGAAGTGCAGCAGGGTGTCGTTGACCGTCACCCCGCCGCTGATGGTGCGTGACAGCACGGCATCACGCACTTTCTCATCGCGGCCGAACCAGTACAGCGCCAGCGGCCTGGGCCCCGCATTGATGGCCGAGACCACGTCATCCAGCCTGTCGTAGCTGATCACGGGCAGGATGGGGCCGAAGATCTCCTCCTGCATGAGCTGCATCTGGCTGGTGGCATTGAAGACCAGGGCTGGCGCCATCTGGCGCTCCACGGCATCGCCCCAGGCCATGTCGGCGCTCTCCTGGCCGGCTCCGCCATCCTCCATCCATTCGACATGCGCCCCCATGCCCTGGGCCTGACGCAGCATCTGCCGCAGGCGCGCCAGGTGGCGCTTGGTGAGGATGGCCGCATAGTCCGGATTGCCGGCAAAGCGCGGGAACAGCCGCCGCGCCGCGGTGCGAAAGGCCTCGGCAAACTCCGCCTCCTGCCCGCGCGGCAGCAGCACGTAGTCGGGGGCGATGCAGGTCTGGCCCGCGTTGACGAGCTTGCCATGCGCGATCTTGAGCGCGGCCTCCTTCAGGTCGCAGTCGGTGGAGATGATGCAGGGCGACTTGCCACCGAGCTCCAGCGTTGTCGGCGTCAGGTGCGCCGCCGCCGCCTGGGCCACGCGCCGGCCCACGGCAGTCGAGCCGGTGAACAGCAGATGGTCGAAGTGCAGGCCCGAGAACTGCGTGGCAATGCTCACATCGCCTTCGATGACGGCGAATTCCTCGGGCGCGAAAAACTGCCCCACCAGCGCTGCCAGCTGGGCAGAGGTGTGCGGCGTGAGTTCGCTGGGCTTGAGCATGACGCGGTTGCCCGCCGCCAGGGCCGTGATGGCCGGCCCCAGCGCCAGCTGCACCGGATAGTTCCACGGGGAAATCACACCCACCACGCCCAGCGGCTGGCGCTCTATCCAGCCCCGGCCGGGCATGAGCATCAGCGGCGTGCGCACCCGCTGGCGCCCCGACCAGCGCGCCAGATGGCGCAGCGTGTGCTTGAGCAGGTTGCGCAGCACGAACAGCTCCACCATCTCGGTCAGCCGTGGCGAGCGCATGCCGAAGTCGGCCTGCACGGCGGCGGCCAGCACGGGGCCGTGCTCGTCCAGCAGCTTTTGCATGCGCAGCAGGCGTTCGCGGCGTACCAGCAGGGGCACGTCCACCTGCGCCCGGCTGGCCTGGTACTGAAGGTCGAAGACGCGGTGGAGATCCAGCTGGGTCATAGGCTCAATGGTAAGAAGACACTTGCATGCGCCGCATTCCAAGGATGCGTCGCGGCACATGTTGGCATGCAGCGGCAGGAAAAAAAAGGGAGCCTTGCACGGGCTCCCGAGGGTTTCAGACTATACGGGCCGCCACGCGCGGCCTGAGCACGAAGATGCGCAGGCCGCGTAAAGGCTGCAGCAAGACGCTTCAGGGCTCGCGCACTTCACGGGGCTGAACGTCGGTCACCTCGCCCGCACCCGGCAGTACGCCGGCACCGGCGCGGCGGCCACCGCCGTCGGCAGCGCCATAGGCGCGCTGCGGACGCTGTGCCATCCACTCGGAGCCGGAGCGGTACACGGTCTGCCAGCCCGCCCGCGGGCTCATGCGCATGGCCCAGGGCATCACCGGCTGGCCGGTGAGCCTGGCCCACAGCGCTCTCACGGCCCAGACCAGGGCCAGCAGCGCCGCGGCGGTCAGCAGGCTGACAAAGAAGACCAGGCCCACAAGCATCAGCAGGATGCGAACGGCCCAGCGGGTCAGGGTGGCGACAAAATCGTTCAAAGCAAAGCCTTTCTTGGCTGGCCCGGTGCGTCAGGCGGGGTCTGCCGCATCGAACCGGAATACGCCCGGCTCCAGCACCGGGTCCACATGTACCGCAATCGTGCTCTTGGGCGGGAAGCGCCCTTCGAGCAGCAGTTTCGACAGCGGATTCTCGATCCGCTGCTGTATCGCGCGCTTGAGCGGCCGGGCCCCGAAAACGGGATCGAAGCCCACCTTGGCCAGTTCGGCCAGTGCCTGGTCGGACACCTGCAGCGCAAGGTCCATTTTCTCCAAACGACGCTCCAGCAGCTTGAGCTGAATCCTTGCGATCGACTCGATATTCTTCGCGTCAAGCGCGTGGAAGACCACGGTTTCGTCGATGCGGTTGAGGAATTCGGGTCGGAAATGGTTCTTGAGTTCCCCCCAGACCGCATCTTTCACATCATCGTAATCCTCGCCGACCATGGCCTGGATCAGCAAAGAGCCTATGTTGCTCGTCATCACGATGACCGTGTTCTTGAAGTCCACGGTGCGGCCCTGGCCATCGGTCAGGCGACCATCGTCCAGCACCTGCAGCAGCACGTTGAACACGTCGGGGTGGGCCTTTTCCACCTCATCGAGCAGCAACACGCTGTAGGGCTTGCGGCGCACGGCCTCGGTCAGGTAACCGCCTTCCTCGTAGCCCACGTAGCCCGGCGGCGCGCCAATCAGGCGGGCCACGGAATGCTTTTCCATGAACTCGCTCATGTCGATGCGCACCAGATGGTCTTCGCTGTCGAACAGGAAGCCGGCCAGCGCCTTGCACAGCTCGGTCTTGCCCACGCCCGTGGGGCCCAGGAACAGGAAGGAGCCCGTGGGCCGGTTGGGATCGGACAGGCCCGAGCGCGAGCGGCGAATGGCGTTGGCCACGGCCGAGATGGCCTCGTCCTGGCCGACGACGCGGTCATGCAGCCGGTCTTCCATGCGCAGCAGCTTGTCCTTCTCGCCCTGCATCATCTTGGCCACGGGAATGCCCGTGGCACGGCTGACCACTTCGGCAATTTCCTCGGCGCCCACATGGGTGCGCAGCAGCCTGTGGGCGGGCGCGCCGCCCTGCCCCTGCTCGTTGGCCTGGGCTTCGTTGAGCTGCTTTTCCAGCGAGGGCAGCTTGCCGTACTGCAGCTCGGCCACCTTGTTGAAGTCGCCCTTGCGCTTGAGCTCCTCGATCTGGATGCGGATCTGGTCGATCTCCTTGCGGATCTGCTCGGAGCCCTGGGCGCTGGCCTTCTCGCTCTTCCAGACCTCTTCCAGGTCGGCGTACTCGCGCTCCAGGCTGCCGAGTTCCTCCTCGATCAGCTGCAGGCGCTTTTGCGAGGCCTCGTCCTTTTCCTTCTTCATGGCCTCGCGCTCGATCTTGAGCTGGATCATGCGGCGCTCGAGCTTGTCCATGACCTCGGGCTTGGAATCGATCTCGATCTTGATCTTGGCCGCCGCCTCGTCGATCAGGTCGATGGCCTTGTCGGGCAGGAAGCGGTCGGTGATGTAGCGATGGCTCAACTCGGCCGCAGCCACGATGGCCGGGTCGGTGATGTCCACGCCATGGTGGGCCTCGTAGCGCACCTGCAGACCACGCAGGATGGCGATGGTGTCCTCCACGGAAGGCTCTTCGACCAGCACCTTCTGGAAGCGCCGCTCCAGCGCCGCATCCTTTTCGATGTACTTGCGGTATTCATCGAGCGTGGTCGCGCCGATGCAGTGCAGCTCGCCGCGCGCCAGGGCCGGCTTGAGCATGTTGCCCGCGTCCATGGCGCCATCGGCCTTGCCCGCACCGACCATGGTGTGGATCTCGTCGATGAACAGGATGATGCGGCCCTCTTCCTGGGCCACTTCCTTGAGCACGGACTTCAGGCGTTCCTCGAAGTCGCCACGGTATTTGGCGCCGGCCAGCAGGCCCGCCATGTCCAGCGACAGCACGCGCTTGTTCTTGAGGCTTTCGGGCACCTCGCCGGCCACGATGCGCTGGGCCAGGCCCTCGACGATGGCGGTCTTGCCCACGCCGGGCTCGCCGATGAGCACGGGGTTGTTCTTGCTGCGGCGCTGCAGCACCTGGATGGAGCGGCGGATTTCGTCGTCGCGGCCGATCACCGGATCGAGCTTGCCGATGCGCGCGCGCTCGGTCAGGTCCATGGTGTATTTCTTGAGGGCCTCGCGCTGGCCTTCGCCTTCGGCGCTGTCCATGGTCTGGCCGCCGCGCACGGCGTTGATGGCCGACTCCAGGCTGGAGCGCGTCACGCCGCTTTCCTTGAGCAGTTGGCCTGCGCGCGTGGAAGAGCCGCTGCTGTCGGTCAGCGCCAGCAGGAACAGCTCGCTGGCAATGAACTGGTCGCCGCGCTTGAGGGCTTCCTTCTCGGTAGCCTGCAGCAGCCGGCCCAGCTCGGAGCCGACCTGCACCTGGTCCTGGTGCTGCACGCGCGGCAGATCAGCCAGGGCCTTCTCGGCCGCGGCCTGCAGCTGGCCCACGTTGGCGCCGGCGCGCTGCAAGAGCGAGCGCGGGCCATCGTCCTGGCGCAGCAGCGCCACGAGCAGGTGCAGGGGTTCGATATTGGATTGGTCACCGCCCAGGGCCAGCGTTTGCGCGTCGGCCAGGGCTTCCTGGAACTTGGTTGTCAGTTTGTCGATTCGCATGGTGTTTCTTTTCGCTCCTGAAACAGGGTCATTGCGATTTATCTGATACCGGCAGGGCAAATTTCAAGCCATGCCCGGCCTGCAAGGGCAGACGCTTGCGCCAGATCAAGGCCGGCGAGGCCGGCCATCCTTCTCAAGCATTGCGCTGAAAGATCGAGAACTGCGTAGGCGTAACGCCCAAATGCGCCCGGAAGCTGCGCACCAGGTGGCTGGCGCTGGAAAAGCCGCAATCCAGCGCCAGCTCGGCCAGCGGCGGCACGTTGCGCGCAGACAGGGCACGCCGTGCCCGGGCCAGGCGCTGCTGCAGCACCCATTCGTGCACCGTGCAGCCCATGCTCTGGCGGAACATGCGTGCGAAATGGAATTCGGAGAGGCAGGCCTGTCTCGCCAGTGCCGGCAGCGACACGGCCTTGGAGTCATGCAGATGCGCCTCGACATGGGCCAGCACCCTGCGCCGCATGGCCGCAGAAAGCCCGCCCAGCGGCCGCTGCAGCGCCAGCAGCTGGCGCGGCGTGGCGGACTGCAGCACCAGCCGGTCCACCAGCTGCTGGCCAATGGCATCGGCCGCCAGTTGCTGCTGCGGGTCCTGCCAGTCCAGCTGCATCAGCGCACGGGCACCGGCGTGGAAGGCCTGATCGTCCCCGTAGATCTGCGCACGCAAGGTGCGCGAGCGGGGCTCGGCATCCAGCATGCGGACCACGCGCCCCGCCCAGGCCAGGTCGGACACATACAGGTGCAGGAACTGCACGGGCGAGCGCACCAGCCAGTGCGATTCGTCCTCTGGCGTGAAGATGCAGATGCGCCCGGGCGCCCCCATGGCCTCGGGCCGCGCCTTGAGCTGCGAGCCCTCGCCCCCGGCCAGGTAGACCGACAGCGTGTGGTGACCGGGCTGGCAGTAGCGCACCTCGTCGTCCACATTGGCCCAGACGGCCAGCTCCACCCCTTCGCTCAGGCGCACGCGCCGCTGCAGCCGGGCCTTGGAGCGTGACAGCACCTGGCACAGGTGGCTGGAGGGCAGCTCGGGCAGCGGCGTGGGCGTCATGGCAGCGATTGTGGTCCCGCAGCCATACCGACGCATGGCGCCAGGCCATCAAACCGCAGGAATCTGCCATGCCCGCCCAGCCTGCGGCGCGATCATCACCGGCCATGACTGCCACCCTCTATGCCCTGGTCGTGCTGATCTGGGGTTCGACCTGGATCGCCCTGAAGCTGCAGCTGGGCGCCGTGCCCGTGGAGCTGTCCATTGCCTACCGCTTTGCTCTGGCCGCCGTGCTGATGTTCGCCTGGCTGGCCTGGTCGCGGCAGCTGCGCGTGCCCCGCGGCCCGGCGCTGCCGCGCGTGCTGGCGCAGGGCCTGTGCCTGTTCAGCTTCAACTTCGTGTGCTTCATGCATGCCAGCGAGACGCTGGCCAGCGGCCTGGCCGCCGTGGTGTTCTCCAGCGCCAATCTCTGGAACGCGCTGCTGGCGCGCATCATCCACGGCCGCAGGCTGGCGCCCCATGTGCTGGCCGGCAGCCTCTTCGGCCTTGCAGGCCTGGTGGCGCTGTTCTGGCCCGAGCTGCGCGCAGGCCGGCATGCCAGCCTGCCTGGCCTGGCCTGGGCGGTGCTGGGCACGCTGTGCTTTTCCTGCGGGAACATGCTGTCTGCCTCGCTGCAGTCCATGGGCTGGCGGCCGGCACAGACCAATGCCTGGGGCATGCTGGCCGGCACGCTGCTGCTGACCGGCTATGCGCTGGTGGCAGGCCTGCCCTGGCGCTTCGATACCAGCTGGACCTATGTGGGCTCCTGGCTGTACCTGGCCATTCCAGGCTCGGTGATTGCGTTCACGGCCTACCTGACCCTGGTGGGCCGGCTGGGTCCGGAGAAGGCGGCCTATGCGACGGTGCTGTTCCCCATTGTTGCGCTCAGCATCTCGGCCCTGTTCGAGGGCTATGTCTGGACGCCGCTGGCCGTGGGCGGGCTGCTGCTGGTGATGCTCGGAAACCTGCTGGTGTTCCGCCCGCCGCAATGGTTGCGGGGCGCCGCGCTCAAGGCCTGAAGGCCCGCCGCTTCACTGGCGCCAGCGCGCCAGCGCCTCTTCGTCGCTGACGCGCGCATCCACCCAGCGCGCGCCCTCGGGCGTCTGTTCCTTCTTCCAGAAAGGCGCCAGCGACTTGAGGTAGTCCATGATGTATTCGCAGGCCTGGAAGGCCATGCCACGGTGCGATGCGGTGACGGCCACGAGCACGATCTGGTCCATGGGCTGCAGCGGGCCGATGCGGTGGATGACGCGCGCGCCATGGATGCCGAAGCGCTGGACCGCCTCGTCGATGATGGCCTCGATGGATTTCTCGGTCATGCCCGGGTAGTGCTCCAACTCCATGCTGGCCACGGCGGCGCCCTCGTTGCGGTCACGCACCGTGCCGATGAAGCTGCAGACCGCGCCCACGCGCGCGTCGCCGCCGCGCAGGGCGGCGAGTTCGGCCGATACGTCGAAATCCTCGGTCTGGATGGATACACGGGCTGCTTGCATGCCCGCATTGTCGCAGGCGGCGGCGCACCAGGGTGCACCAGGGACTGGCGAACGCGGTAGCATTGCCCTCCCCCGCCGCTGGCCTTTTGCTGCAGCGGGCCATGCATGGCCACACTCACGATCACCACCCCCGAATACACGCTCTACCCGTCGCCGCGCAACGAGCAGCGTGTGGTCTACGAGCACCAGCTGTTCGTGTCCCATCCCTACACCATCATCCATCTGCCCGACTACAACTTTCGCGGCAAGGCCACGCTGTTCGCAGCCCACCGCCTGGCCGACGGCAAGATGGGCCAGCTCGTGAGCTGCGAGCTGGCCGAGGACCTTGCACGCTTCGAGCGCCTGTTCGAACCCGATTGAGGCGCGCCATGGACGAGACCAGCCAGATACAGCCGCCGCCGAGCTTTGCCGCCCTGTATGCCGACCGGCACGGCCGGCTCAAGGCATCGATTGCAGACGTGGTCGGGCGCTATGAACTGTGCGAGGACCTGGCCAGCCACCTGGTCGAGCAGGCGCAGACGCTCTATCACTCCGGCAACTCCTCGGAGCAAGGCGTGCTGCTGGGCATGCACGCGGGCCTGGCGGCCGAGGGCTCCATCGTCAGCCCTGGCGAGGCGCGCTGGATCGTGCAGCGCCTGGCCGAGCTGCTGGAGTGGCAGGCACCGCTGCTGCCCGATGCATCACCCCCTACCGGCGCCGAAGGCGCAGCCTGAAGGCCACCACCCTGGCGCTCAGGCGCGCTACACTGCGCGCCATGCCTTCAATCTTTGCCTTCCCCACATGCCACGGTGATGCCGTGCGCCTGTGCCTGGGCAAAGCCTGCAAACCCCAGCTCGTCTGACCGGAGCTGAGGTTCCGTCCAGATGAGCGACGGAACCGGCCCGGCAGCCTCCATCTCCCCTTCCCGCATCCCTTCAGGCGCCTGCCTTTCCGCCCTCGGTCTGGCCGGTGGCTGCGTCCGGTCGTTCATTGTTTGAATCACCCGAAGGGATCTTCCATGTCTTTGCCTTCCACCACCTCGCCACAAGCCCGATTCCAGGGGCTGTGGCTTCCGCTGGTCACGCCCTTTATTCCTGGAGATGAGGCGGCGGTGGACCACGGGGCGCTGCGCGCCCTGGTGCAGCACTACAACGCCAGCGGCATCGCCGGCTACGTGGCCTGCGGCTCGACCGCCGAGGCCGCCGCGCTGAGCGAAGCGGAGCACGATGCCGCCCTGTCCACCATCCTCTCAGCGGCCCAGGGCATGCCCGTGGTCATGGGCGTTTCGGACTGCCACCTGGGGCATGCGCTGGCCCGTGTCCAGGCACTGAACGCCCTGCCGTTGGCCGGCATTCTGGTGCCCGCGCCGCATTACATACGCCCGTCGCAGGCAGGCCTGCTGCAGTGGTTCACGGCGATTGCCGAGCGCAGCGCCCATCCGGTCATCGTCTACGACATTCCCTACCGCACCGGCGTGGTGCTGGAGCTGGCCACGCTGCGTGCGCTGGCCGCACATGAGCGCATCGTGGCCATCAAGGATTGCGGGGGCGATGCCGCCAAGACCCAGGCACTGATCGCCGATGGGCAACTGCAGGTGCTGGCCGGCGAAGACGCGCAGATCTTTTCCACGCTGGCCCTGGGCGGTGCGGGAGCGATTGCTGCCAGCGCGCACGCGCATACACAGCACTTCGTTGAGTTGATGCAATGCCTGGAGCGTGGCGACCTGCCCGCTGCCCGGGCGCTGTGGCAGCCGCTGCAGCCGCACATCGCCGCCTGCTTTGCCGAGCCCAATCCCGCACCCATCAAGGCCTTGCTGGCGCAGCAGGGCCGAATGCGGGCAACGCTGCGGGCGCCCATGCAGCCGGCATCGGCCGCGCTGGCGCAACAGCTGGCCGGGATTCAGCTGCCGCTGCTGCCGTCTGCAGACGGTGTTGCGGAGCGCAGGTCGGCATAGCGGTTCAGGATGCGTTGCACCTGACCGTGCGTCCACTCGCCGCCCCGGGCCGCGGCAATGCCGCGGGCATTGAGTTCGGCGGCCATGGCGCGGTGCGTCAGGCCGCGCGCCTGCAGTTCGGCGAACAGCGCCTCATGCTGCTGGGCGAAGGCATCGGCCGTGGATTTGCGCTTTTCCACGGTGGCGCGCAGGTTGTCTGCGCCTGCGCGGCCCAGTTGCACGCCGCGCGCCTTGGCTTCGGACAGGGCCTTGCGCGTGCGCGCACTGATGGCCTGGTCCACGGGCTTGTCGGTGGTCATTTGGGTCAACCTCCGGTCACGGGAGGGAAGAAAGCCACCTCGTCCCCCTGGCGAATGGCGGCACCGGCATCGCACAGGACCTGGTTCAGCGCCATGCGCACGGCCTTGCCCGGGGCCAGCGCTTCGGCGGCTGCACCGCCACGCGCAATCAGTTCCTCACGCAGCGCGCCCACGGTGGCGGCCTCGGTGGACAGGGTTTCGCTGCCCGTGCCCAGGGCTTCGCGGATGGAGGCGAAATAGCGCACGGTGATGGTGATGGCCTGGCTCATGACAGCAGCTCCGAAAAGGCGATGAAGCGCACCCGGTCGCCCGGCGCAATGGCCTGGCCCGGCGGGTTGTCCACCACGCCATCGCCCCAGGCCGCCGAGGTCAGCACGCCCGAACTCTGGTTGCGGAACAGCTCCAGCCCGCCGCTGTCGTTGTAGCGCACGCGCAGGAATTCGCGGCGCTTGTCCCCGCGCGGCCAATGGAAGTCGGCGCGCACCTCGACCGAGCGCGGCAGCGCCTGCTGCACGCCCTGCAGGCGCAGCACGAAGGGGCGTACCAGCAAAAGGAAGGTGACGAAGCTGGAGACCGGGTTGCCGGGCAGGCCGATGAAGTGGGCAAAGCCTTCGTCCTCGCGGTTCACGCGGCCATAGGCGAAGGGCTTGCCGGGCTTGACGGCGATCTGCCAGAGGTCGAGCTGGCCCAGCGCCTGCACGGCGGGCTTGACATGGTCTTCTTCGCCGACAGACACCCCGCCGCTGGTCAGGATCAGGTCATGCGCGCGGGCCGCCTCGCGCAAAGCATCCACAGTGGCTTCGCGCCGGTCGGGGACGATGCCGAAGTCGGTGACCTCGCAGCCCATGCGCTGCAGCAGGGCGCGAAGGAAGAATCGGTTGCTGTTGTAGATGCTGCCGGGCGGCATCTGCTCGGGCGCCACGGTGCCCGGCATGACCAGCTCGTCGCCTGTGGAGAACAGAGCCACGCGCGGCTTGCGTGCCACGCGCAAAGAGGCCAGGCCAATGCTGGCGGCCAGGCCCAGCTCGGCCGGCGACAGGCGCGTGCCGGCCGCGATGACGGTGGCGCCGCGCCGGATGTCTTCGCCAGAGCGGCGTATCCATTGCCCGGCCTCGGGCCGCGCCTTGATGCGCACGCGACCGTCTTCCAGGACTTCGCAGTCTTCCTGCATGACGATGGCATCGGCACCTTCGGGCACCGGAGCGCCCGTGAAGATGCGCGCCACCGTGCCCACGGCCAGCGGCTGGCCCATGGCGCCTGCGGGGATGCGCTGCGAGACGGGCAGCTCGGCATTGCCCTGGGTGCATTCGGCGCTGCGCACGGCGTAGCCGTCCATGGCGCTGTTGTCCTGGGGCGGCACTTGCAGCGGAGAGACGGCATCGGCCAGCAGCACACGGCCATCGGCATCGAAGCTGTCCACGGTGTCATCGCCGGCCAGCGGCAGTGCCTGGGCCAGCAATTCGGCCAGCGCTTCGTCAAGGGGCTTGAGCGGGGCTCGCATGGTGTTTTCCTAATTTCGAGGGAGGCCTGGGGCACGGTAGCGCAGTTGCTGCGCATGCTCCAGCAGCCATTGCAGTATTTGCCCTGGCGCATTGAGATCGAGCACGGGCTGGCGTGGCGGCTCTGGCAGGCGCTGCGGTGCGTCGGTCGCAATGGCCAGCACATGGGGGTCGTGCGGATACAAGGGCGCCTGGGTCTTGCCGGCGCTGGCGCGCTCGGGCTGATCGCGCCAGATCTCTATCTTGGGCAGGTCGGCGTGCTTGAAGCCTTCGACCAGCACCCAATCCACGCGCGGATCGAGTTCGGCCAGCATGTCATGCACCGACAGCTCCGTGGGACGGGGGAATTCGCGCATCAGCGCCAGACGGCGATCCGAGGCCAGCACCACTTCATAGGCGCCCGCCTTGCGGTGGCGCCAGCTGTCCTTGCCCTCGTGATCGACATCGAAATGGTGGTGGGCATGCTTGACCACCGAAACGCTGAGCCCCTGCGCACGCATCAGCGTGATCAGGGGCTCCACCAGGCTGGTCTTGCCCGAGCCCGAGTAGCCGGCGAAGCCTATGACCTTCATCGCCATGCACTCCTGCTGCGGACCTTTGGGCAGCCCGGCTGCCGCATCAGTCGCAATGCCGGGCGATATAGGCCTTGACCTGCTCGGCGTCGGCCGGCAAGTCGGTCACGCGCTTGGGCAGGTCCTCGATGCCTTCGAACTTGGCCGGGCGATCGGGCAGGCGGCCCAGGGCCTCCTCGATGGTGGCGGCGAACTTGATGGGCAGTGCCGTCTCCAGCACGATCATGGGCACGCCGGCCTGCAGCTGCTCGCGCGCCACCTTGACGCCGTCGGCCGTGTGCGTGTCGATCATGGTGCCGAAGCGCTCGAAGGTATCGCGGATGGTGGCCAGGCGGTCGGCATGCGTGCTCTTGCCGCTGACGAAGCCGTAGCGGGCAGCAGCTTCCTGGAACAGCGGATTGCCGCCCAGGTCGAAGCGGCCCTGGCGCGCCACGCCCTCGGCGAACAATTCGCGCGTGGCCTGGCCATCGCGGCCCAGCAGGTCGAACACGAAGCGCTCGAAGTTGCTGGCCTTGGAGATGTCCATCGAGGGGCTCGAAGTCTCGTAGGTATGTTCGCTGCCGCGCACCACGTAGGCGCCCGTACGGAAGAACTCGTCGAGCACATCGTTCTCGTTGGTCGCCACCACCAGGCGCGCTATCGGCAGGCCCATCTGGCGCGCCACGTGGCCGGCGCAGATGTTGCCGAAGTTGCCGCTGGGCACCGTGAAGCTGACCTTCTGGTCATTGCTCTGCGTGGCCTGCAGGTAACCGGCGAAGTAGTAGACGACCTGGGCCAGCAGGCGGGCCCAGTTGATCGAGTTGACCGTGCCGATCTTGTACTTCGCCTTGAAGGCGTGGTCGTTGGAGGCGGCCTTGACGATGTCCTGGCAGTCGTCGAACACGCCCTCGATGGCGATGTTGTGGATGTTGGCATCCTGCAGGCTGAACATCTGGGCCTGCTGGAAGGGGCTCATGCGGCCGCGCGGGCTGGTCATGAACACGCGCACGCCCTTTTTGCCGCGCATGGCGTACTCGGCCGCGCTGCCGGTGTCACCACTGGTGGCCCCCAGGATGTTCAGTTCCTCGCCACGGCGGCCCAGTTCGTACTCGAACAGGTTGCCGAGCAGCTGCATGGCCATGTCCTTGAAGGCCAGCGTGGGGCCGTTGGACAGGGCTTCGAGCCACAGGCCGTCTTCCAGCGGGCGCAGCGGCGTGATCTCGGCCGTGCCGAACACCTGCTGCGTATAGGTCTTGGCGCACAGGGCACGCAGATCCTCGGCCGGGATGTCGTCGATGTACAGACTCAGGATCTCGAAGGCCAGGGCCGCGTAGCCCTGCTCCTTGTAGATGCTGCGCAGCTCGCCCAGGCGGGCGGCATCGATCTGCGGATAGTGCTCGGGCAGGTACAGCCCGCCATCGGGCGCCAGGCCCTCGAGCAGGATGTCGCAAAAGCGCTTGCGGTCCGCGTGGCCGCGCGTGGAAAGATAAAGCATGTCGCTTCCTCGTCAGTATTCTGTGAGACGGGGCGCGGCCGATGCCAGGGATGCCGAGCAAGGGCCGCCCCGCAGCGAGGGCGTCGTCCCCCTCCCGCGTGCGAGAGAGGGGGAAGCGGCGCAGCCGCTCAGGGGGTGTCTTAGTTCAACTCTTCCTTGCGGATGCGGTTGATAGGGGCCAGCACCGTGGGCAGTTGCTGGATCTGGGCCAGGGCCGTGTCCATATCGCCTTCGCGCGTGGCATGGGTCAGGATGATCAGGTCGGTCTGCGGCACGCCCTGGCTGCCTTCGCTGTCGCCGCTCACTTCGCCGGCCTCTCGCTGCAGCAGGGCGTCGATGCTGATGCCCATGCCCGCGAGGATGCTGGTGATCTTGGCCAGCACACCGGCTTCGTCGGCCACGCGGATGCGCAGGTAGTAGCTGGTGACCACCTCGCTCATGGGCAGCACGGGCAGCTCGCCACCTGCGGCGACCAGCGTGTTCGACTGGAAGGCCAGCGGGGGCACGCGGTGCTCGGGGTCGGCCGTGTGCAGGCGGGCGATGTCCACCAGATCGGCGATCACGGCGCTGGCCGTGGGCTCGGAGCCCGCACCCTTGCCGTAGTACAGCGTGGTGCCCACGGCATCGCCATGGACGACAACGGCGTTCATCGCGCCTTCCACGTTGGCGATCAGGCGCTTGGTCGGCACCAGGCTGGGGTGCACGCGCAGCTCGATGCCCTTGTCCGTGCGCTTGGTGATGCCCAGCAGCTTGATGCGGTAGCCCAGTTGCTCGGCGTACTTGATGTCGGCCGCAGACAGCTTGGTGATGCCTTCCACATGCGCCTTGTCGAACTGCACGGGAATGCCGAAGGCGATGGCGCTCATCAGCGTGACCTTGTGGGCGGCGTCCACGCCTTCGATGTCGAAGGTCGGATCGGCTTCGGCATAGCCCAGGCGCTGGGCTTCCTTGAGCACCACGTCGAAGTCCAGGCCCTTGTCGCGCATTTCGGACAGGATGAAGTTGGTCGTGCCGTTGATGATGCCGGCCACCCACTGGATCTGGTTGGCCGTCAGGCCTTCGCGCAGCGCCTTGATGATGGGGATGCCACCAGCCACGGCCGCTTCGTAGGCCACCATCACGCCCTTCTCGGCGGCGGCCTTGAAGATTTCGCTGCCATGCACGGCCAGCAGGGCCTTGTTGGCCGTGACCACATGCTTGCCGGCGGCAATGGCTTCCAGCACCAGGGCCTTGGCAATGCCGTAGCCGCCGATCAGCTCGATCACCACGTCGATCTCGGGGTTGGCGATGATCTCGCGCGCATCGCCGACCACCTTGGCCGTGTCGCCCACGACGGAGCGGGCGCGTTCCGTATCCAGGTCGGCCACCATGGCAATCTCAATACCGCGGCCCGCACGGCGGCGGATCTCTTCCTGATTGCGCTGCAGCACGTTGAAGGTGCCGCTGCCCACGGTGCCAATGCCCAGAAGGCCTACTTGGATCGGTTTCATAAACTACTTGCCAGTCAAAAAACGCTGCGGCGCCCAGAGGGTGCGCGCCGGCAGCCGGTAAAAAGCAATGGCCGGCGGAAGGCCCTCTCCTCCACCGGCCCGCACAGCTCAGCCGCGGTCCGTGCCGTGGCGCTTGCGGTATTTCTCGAGGAACACTGCGAGACGGCGGATGGCCTCGCGCAGGTCGGTGTCGTGCGGCAGGAAGACGATGCGGAAATGGTCGGGGTGCGGCCAGTTGAAGCCTGTTCCCTGCACCAGCATGACCTTGGTCTCTTGCAGCACTTCCAGGAAGAACGCCTGGTCATCCTTGATCGGGTAGATCTCGGGGTCCAGGCGCGGGAACATGTACAGCGCGGCTTGCGGCTTGACGCAGCTCACGCCGGGGATTTCGGTGATCAGCTTGTGGGCCAGATCGCGCTGCACGCGCAGCCGGCCGCCCTCCTGCACCAGCTCGTCGATGCTCTGGTGGCCGCCCAGCGCCGTCTGCACGGCCCATTGGCCGGGCACATTGGCGCACAGGCGCATGTTGGAGAGCATGTTCAGGCCCTCGATATAGTCCCGGGCCGCCTTCTTGTCGCCCGAGACCACCATCCAGCCGGCGCGGTAGCCGCAGCTGCGATAGGCCTTGGACAGCGAGTTGAAGGTCAGCGTCAGCACATCGGTGGACAGGCTGGCAAGCGGCGTGTGCACGACATCGTCGTACAGCACCTTGTCATAGACCTCGTCGGCAAAGATCACCAGGCCATGCTCGCGGGCCAGCGCCACGATGCTTTGCAGCAGCTGCTTGCTGTACAGGGCGCCCGTCGGGTTGTTGGGATTGATGACGACGATGCCCTTGGTGCGCGGCGTGATCTTGGCGCGGATGTCGTCCAGGTCGGGCATCCAGCCGTTGGACTCGTCACACATATAGTGCACGGGCGTGCCGCCCGACAGGCTGGTGACGGCGGTCCACAGCGGATAGTCGGGCGCCGGCAGCAGCATCTCGTCGCCGTCGTCCAGCAGCGCGTTCGTGGCCAGGCTAATCAGCTCGGATGCGCCATTGCCCAGGTAGATATCGTCCAACGTCACGCCCAGGATGCCCTGGCGCTGGGTCTCATGCATCACGGCCTTGCGCGCCGCGAAGATACCCTTGCTGTCCGAGTAGCCTGCCGAATTGGGCAGGTTGCGGATCATGTCCTGCTGCACTTCCTCGGGGGCATCGAAGCCGAACACGGCCAGGTTGCCGATATTGAGCTTGATGATCTTCTGCCCGTCCTCTTCCATCTTCTTCGCCGCGTCCATGATGGGCCCGCGGATGTCATAACAGACGTTGGCTAGTTTTGCGGATTTGAGAACGGTTTTCATGCTGAGAATATGAAAGTGGCCGGCGCGGGCTTGCGGCCTTCATGCACGCCAAAGTGCCCCATGCACCCTGGTCAAACCTATAATTTGACCACAGTTCCGCAATGCAGCATCGCCCTGGCCCCGGCCATGTGGCGGCCACCCCCATCGCGCAGACCGCGCCACCCTCATCCATGAAATTCCACGCCGACAAATCCGAAGCACAGAGCATCACGGGCTATGGCCCCGGCTGGGTCGCCGTGGACAGGGAAAAATTCGAGCACAGCCTGCTGGTAGGCGCCAAGGGCCTGCGCCAGGCCTGGGACTGCGTCCGCTTCGAGGACCTGACGCCCGAGCATTTCGAGGCGCTGTCCCAACTGGATGCCGAGGTCATCATCCTGGGCAGCGGCCAGCGCAACCGCTTCCCGCCGGCGGCCTGGCTGCGCCCCCTCATGGCCCGGCGCATAGGCCTGGAAAGCATGGACACGCAGGCCGCGTGTCGCACCTACAACATCCTTGCCAGCGAAGGCCGTAACGTCGTCGCGGCCCTACTCTTGGAGTAGACTCCTGCCCCCCTGATTGGGTGAAATCCCGTTTTCAGGGTAAAATTGCAGGTTGCGGTTGGGGGCATTTCCGATAAAAGCAAAAACACAAACACGGCCCTCGGCATTTCAACGACTACACCCGAGAGATATAAGCGCATGGCGATCGTTGTCAACAAACCCCTTCCCGAATTTGAAGCCAACGCTACCGGCGGGATCAAGGTGACCAACACCTCCCACACGGGCCAGATTCTGATCCTGTATTTCTACCCAAAGGACAATACGCCTGGCTGCACCACTGAAGCCATGCAGTTCCGCGACAAGTACAAGGACTTCGTGAAAGCTGGTGCCACCGTGTTTGGCGTCTCGCGCGACAACATGAAGTCGCACGACGACTTCAAGGAAAAGCTGGAACTGCCGTTCGAGCTCATCGCCGACACGGAAGAGAAGATGTGCCACATGTTCGGCGTGGTCAAGAACAAGATCATGTACGGCAAGAAGGTGAAGGGCATCGAGCGTTCCACCTTCCTGGTGGGCACCGATGGCCTGCTGGTGCAGGAATGGCGCGGCCTGAAGGTCCCCGGTCACGTTGACGAGGTGCTCAAAGCTGTCAAGACCCTGAAGGCACTGAAGCAGGCCGCCTGATAGCGACAATCTGACAGGCGACAAAGCGCCGGCCGACATATTCAGGCCATCAGCCTATGCATAATGGGACGATGCCTCTTAGCAAAGACGCTTTTCCCTGTCACCCCACCAAAGCCGCCTCGGTTTCCAGGCGGCTTTGTGCTTTTTGATCCCTGTTGAGGAACGGTTCGTCCACTATGCCCCTGCCCCCCGCACCCGGCCGCCGTGCCGCCAAGCTCTCCCCCGAAGCCTTTCTTCCCGTGCGCGGTGCCCAGCACGCAGACCCCCTGCCCGCTGACGATCTTCCCGATGCAGCCGAGGCCGTAGCTGCCGCCGCGACGCGCAAGCGCAAGCCGGCCCCGGCCGCCGCCTCCAACAACACCGCCACAACTGCAAAGCCCGCACCGGCGCGCGGCCGCAACACCAAGCCCGCATCACCGGCACCGGCTCCTGCGCCCGCGACTGCAGCCCCTGCCAATCGGCAGCGCCGCGCAACCGACAATTCCAACGCAACGGCAGCGCCGTCCAGCACCCGCTCGGCCAAAAGGTCCTCCACAGAAGCCAAGCCGGCAGCATTGCTGGCAGCGCCGGTTCGCCCGCGCCGCACGCGCACAGGGCCGAAGACGCTGTTCGTGCTCGACACCAACGTGCTGCTGCACGACCCGACCAGCCTGTTCCGCTTCGAGGAACACGACATCTTCCTGCCCATGGTGGTGCTGGAAGAACTCGACGGCCACAAGAAGGGCATGACCGAAGTGGCGCGCAACGGCCGCCAGGTCAGCCGCACGCTGGATTCGCTGGTCGCCTCCCAGCCCTCCGAAACGCTGGACAAGGGCCTGCCGCTGAATGCCACGGGCCAGCGCAGCGCCACGGGCATGCTGTATTTCCAGACGGAACCGCTGGAAACCTCGCTGCCCGACAGCCTGCCCCAGGGCAAGGCGGACAACCAGATCCTGGGCGTGGTCGCCGCGCTGCGCAAGAAGTTCAGCGAGCGCGAAGTCGTGCTGGTGTCCAAGGACATCAACATGCGCGTCAAGGCACGCGCGCTGGGCCTGGCGGCCGAGGACTACCAGAACGACAAGGTACTGGACGACGGCGACCTGCTGTACGCAGGCGCCCTGGCCCTGCCCCAGGACTTCTGGGCCAAGGCGGGCAAGAACGTCGAGAGCTGGCAGGAAGGCGCCATCACCTACTACCGCATCAGCGGCGCCATCGTCGACCAACTGATGATCAACCAGTTCGTCTACCACGAGGCACCGGGCGAGCCCAGCCTGTTCATGCGCGTGACCGAGATCCGCGACAAGACGGCCGTGCTCAAGACGCTCAAGGACTTCGGCAATCCCAAGTACGCCGTCTGGGGCGTCACGGCACGCAACCGCGAACAGAACTTCGCGATGAACCTGCTGATGAACCCGGACATCGACCTGGTCACGCTGACCGGCACGGCCGGCACCGGCAAGACCCTGCTGGCCCTGGCCGCCGGCCTGTCCCAGGTGCTGGACGACCGCCGCTACACCGAGATCATCATGACGCGCGCCACGGTGAGCGTGGGTGAGGACATCGGCTTCCTGCCCGGCACCGAGGAAGAGAAGATGGGCCCCTGGATGGGCGCACTCGACGACAACCTCGAATTCCTGGCCAAGGGCGATGGCGGCAATGCCGGCGAATGGGGCCGCGCGGCCACCAATGAGCTGATCCGCAGCCGCATCAAGATCAAGAGCATGAACTTCATGCGCGGCCGCACCTTCCTGAACAAGTACGTCATCATCGACGAGGCCCAGAACCTGACGCCCAAGCAGATGAAGACCCTGATCACGCGCGCCGGCCCCGGCACCAAGATCATCTGCATGGGCAATCTGGCGCAGATCGATACGCCCTACCTGACCGAAGGCTCCTCGGGCCTGACCTACGCCGTGGACCGCTTCAAGGGCTGGCCGCACAGCGGCCACATCACGCTGGCGCGCGGCGAGCGTTCGCGCCTGGCAGACTTCGCCAGCGAGGTGCTCTAAGCCATGGCGATCAGCTGGATCACCGCGTTGAAGCTGGTGCCCTGGGGCGATGTCATCGAGGCCACGCCCCAGGTCGTCAAGGCCGCCAAGAACCTGCTGCGCAAGAAGGACGCTGCGCAGGAGCTCGATGCACAGCATCCTGCGGCCGTCGAGCCGCTGGCACCGCCGCGCTCGGCTGGCGAACAGGCGCTGCAGCTGATCCAGGCCCAGGACGCACGCATCGTGCAACTGGAACAATCCCAGCGCCAGTCGCTGGAGTTGATCGAAAAGCTGGCGGAGCAGAACGCCCAGATCGTGGCCACCGTGGGCGCGCTGCGCACGGGCGCCCAGCGGCTGGCGTGGGCATGCGCCATCCTTGGCGTCTGCGTGGCGGGCCTGCTGATCCAGGTCTGGCGCATGTAGATCGCCAACCACCCAAAGCAAACGGCCCCTCGGGGCCGTTTTTCATTGCGGGCACAAAGCCGGGGTATCCCGGTCAGTACTCGTCGCCGCCACCGTAGCCCACGGCCAGGTTCTCGAAGCGCGTCTGGTTCTTCTGGAAGAACACCTTCACCGTTCCCGTGGGACCGTTACGCTGCTTGCCGATGATGACTTCGGCAATGTTCGGCTCCTTGCTGTCCTTGTTGTAGTAGTCATCACGGTAGATGAACATGATGATGTCGGCATCCTGCTCGATGGCGCCCGATTCGCGCAGGTCGGACATCATGGGACGCTTGTCGGTGCGCTGCTCCACCGAGCGGTTGAGCTGGGACAGGGCAATCACCGGGCACTGCAGTTCCTTGGCCAGCATTTTCAAGCCCCGCGAAATCTCGCCCAGCTCGGTCGCACGGTTGTCGGAACTGGCAGCCGAGCCCGAGCCGCTCATCAACTGCAAATAGTCCACCACGATCAGGCCCAGCTTGCCGCAGGTGCGCGCCAGGCGCCGCGCATTGGCGCGCAGTTCCGTGGGGGACAGGCCCGGTGTCTCGTCGATGTGCAGGGACACCGTGCGCAGCCGCTCGATGGCTTCCGTCAGGCGCGGCCACTCGTCGTCGTTGAGCTTGCCCGTGCGCAGATTGCCCTGGTTGACGCGGCCGATGGAGCCGACGATACGCACCGCCAGCTGAGCCGCGCCCATTTCCATGGAGAAAATGGCGACCGGCAGGCCCTCGTTGAGCGCCACATGCTCGGCGATATTCACCGCAAACGAGGTCTTGCCCATCGAGGGACGGGCAGCCAGCACCACCAGGTCACCGGCCTGCAGGCCGCTGGTCATGCGGTCCAGATCGACGAAACCCGTGGGCACGCCGGTCACGTCCATGGGGTTGTCGGCCATCTCCTGGACACGATCCAGCAGATCCACCACCAGCGTGTCGAGCGACTGGAAACCCTGCTTGTTGCGCGCACCCTCCTCGCCGATGGCCAGGATCTTCTGCTCGGCCTCGTCCAGGATGCGATCGACCGTCTTGCCCTGCGGATTGAAGGCATTGGTGGCGATGTCGTCGCTGGCGGTCACCAGTTTGCGCAGGATGGAGCGCTCCCGCACGATCTCCGCATAGCGCCGGATGTTGGTGGCGCTGGGCACGTACTGCGCCAGCTGGTTCAGGTACAGCAGGCCGCCGATTTCCTCGGCCTTGCCCATGCTCTGCAAATGCTCGTAGACCGTGATCACATCGGCCGGCTTGCTGCCATTGATCAGCTTGCCGATCGCCTCGTAGATCAGCTTGTGCTCATGGCGGTAGAAATCACCATCCACCAGCAGATCGCCAACACGCTCCCAAGCGTTGTTGTCCAGCAGCAGCCCCCCTAGAACGCTGGACTCGGACTCCATCGAATGCGGCGGCACGCGCAACTGGGCCACCTGCTGGTCGCCAGCAGGCAGCGGTGCGAACGCATCATCGAGATCGAGCGGGGGCATTACGGACGACATGGAATTCCTGGAGATGAGCCCGCCATCGTAGCGGCTGGCAAAAGGCCGCGCCACCCGGCGTCATCACCCTGGCACGGCAAAGCAAAAAGCCGCCCTAAGGCGGCTTTTTGGTGATACGGGACAAGCCCCGGATCAGGAGTGGTCGCCGTAGACCGACACCGTCACTTCGACGCTGACGTCGGTGTGCAGTGCCACGACCACGGTGGCGTCGCCCACGGTCTTGATGGGACCGTTGACCAGGCGAACTTGCGACTTGGCGACGGCAAAGCCGGCCTTGGCCAGTTCTTCGGCGATGTCGGCGTTGGTCACCGAGCCGAACAGGCGGCCGTCAACGCCAGCCTTCTGGGTCAGCTTGACGTTTGCGCCGTTGAGCTTTTCGCCCAGTTGCTGAGCAGCAGCCAGCTTTTCAGCCGCTTGCTTTTCCAGTTCGACGCGCTTGGCTTCGAACTCGGCCTTGGCGGAAGCCGTGGCACGACGGGCAGCGCCCGTGGGGATCAGGAAGTTGCGGGCGTAGCCGTCTTTGACCTTGACGATGTCGCCGAGGCCACCGAGGTTCACAACCTTGTCGAGCAGAATGACTTGCATGGTTGTATTCCTTAGATCTTGTGCTGGTCAGAGTAAGGAACCAGAGCCAGGAAGCGGGCGCGCTTGATGGCCGTGTTCAGCTGACGCTGGTAGATGGCGCGCGTGCCGGTCAGGCGAGCGGGCACGATCTTGCCGTTTTCACCGATGAAGTCACGCAGGGTGTCCACATCCTTGTAGTCGATTTCTTCGACGCCGGCGACGGTGAAGCGGCAGAAGCGCTTGCGCTTGAACAGCAGCGACTGCGTGTTGCGCTTGGGGCGCTTGTCCTTGTTGAATTTCTTGAACGTGGCCATTTCTGGACCTCTTGAAAATTAGTTTTGTTGAATGTCCTGGATGTGGAAAACCAGCAATTTGCCGTTGCGGGGCGTTGCCAGGAAGCCTTGGAACTTCCACTGGCTGCCGAGCGCCTGGCGGGCCAGCTTTTCAGCCAGCGCGCCAAAGGCCACCGCCTTGACAGATGCCGTCACGCTGCGTTCGCTTCCTGCTTCCTTTTGCCGCGACGCGTGTTCGAGTCGCAGTTCAAGGGCGGGCAGCCCTGCCGGCGTGTAGCGCAGTGCTTGAAGCTCTGCGATGGCGGCCGTCAGTGCAACGTGGTTCTCCACTCCTTCAGGTTCTGAAAGGGCTGGGCTCAGGCCTGTTCGGTCTGGCTGGCCTTGCGGGCTTCTTCACGCTCGACGGTCTTCATCATCGAGGAAGGCGCAGTGTCGGCCTTCTTCTTCTGAACCGTCAGGTGACGCAGCACGGCATCGTTGAACTTGAAGGCATGCTCCAGCTCAGCCATCACAGCCTGGTCGGCTTCGATGTTCAGGCACAGGTAGTGGGCCTTGGCGAGCTTGTTGATCATGTAAGCCAGTTGGCGACGGCCCCAGTCTTCTTCGCGATGGACCTTGCCACCGCCAGCGGTGATCATGCCCTTGTAGCGTTCCAGCATGGCGGGAACCTGCTCGCTCTGATCCGGGTGGATCAACAAAACGATTTCGTAATGACGCATATCGACTCCTTTTGGGAAAACGCCGCCCACTGCGTCTTGTAGCGGTGCGGCAAGGCAAAGCATTGGATTCTAGCGCAGCCCTCTTCCATCTGTACACTCCGCACTGCCCGAGACCCCGGATTCGTGTGGGGCTTTTGCCCCTTCGCCCGGCTTTTGCCCCCACCGTGTGCACCTGCAGTGCGCATGCACAGGCACAAAGCCCTTGAAAATACACCGATCCGCTCGCATCTCGATTCAAGATCGTGCAATCGCCAAGCCTGGCCTCCAGCGCGGCGATCTTTTTGTTTTGTAGCTGAAGTCTCCATCCATGTCCGAACAAAACTCCAAACCCTTTCAAGACGCAGCCCCGGAAGAAATCGAAGCCGCCATGGCGGCCAACGCCGCCGACGAGCTGCAGCGCCTGCAGGCCGAGCTGGCCGAACTCAAGGCCAAGAGCGCCGAGCTGGCCGACCAGTTCCTGCGCGCCAAGGCCGAGGCAGAGAATGTGCGCCGCCGCGCGGAAGACGAAGTCTCCAAGGCCCGCAAGTTCAGCATCGAGAGCTTTGCCGAAAGCCTGCTGCCCGTCTGCGACAGCCTGGATGCCGCACTGGCCATCCAGCAGGCCACGCCAGAGCAGCTGCGCGAAGGCGCCGACGCCACGCTGCGCCAGCTGACCTCGGCCCTGGAGCGCAACAAGGTCGTGACCATCAACCCGGCAGCCGGCGAGAAATTCGACCCCAACCTGCACCAGGCCATCAGCATGGTGCCTGCCCAGCAGGAAGCCAACACCGTGGTGTCGGTGCTGCAAAAGGGCTACCTGATTGCCGACCGTATCCTGCGCCCGGCCCTCGTGACCGTGGCCCAGCCCCAGTAAGCGTGCGCTCACGGCATCGCTGACAAAAAAGAGGCAAAGCCCCTTGAAGCAGCGCCTGCCGGCCACAAGTTAGCAGTCATTCAAACATTTCACAGAACGCGGAGAGAACTCAAAATGGGAAAAATCATCGGTATTGACCTGGGCACCACCAACAGCTGCGTGGCCATCATGGACGGCAACACCACGCGCGTGATCGAGAACAGCGAAGGTGCACGCACCACGCCTTCGATCATTGCCTACCAGGAAGACGGCGAGATCCTCGTCGGCGCCTCGGCCAAGCGCCAGGCCGTCACCAACCCCCGCAACACCATCTACGCCGCCAAGCGCCTGATCGGCCGCAAGTTCGACGAGAAGGAAGTGCAAAAGGACATCGACCTGATGCCCTACACCATCTCGCGTGCCGACAACGGCGACGCCTGGGTGGAAGTGCGCGGCCAGAAGCTGGCCCCGCCGCAGATTTCCGCCGAAGTGCTGCGCAAGATGAAGAAGACCGCCGAGGACTACCTGGGCGAGCCCGTGACCGAGGCCGTGATCACCGTGCCCGCGTACTTCAACGACGCCCAGCGCCAGGCCACCAAGGATGCCGGCCGCATCGCCGGCCTGGAAGTCAAGCGCATCATCAACGAGCCCACGGCAGCTGCGCTGGCCTTCGGCCTGGACAAGATCGACAAGGGCGACCGCAAGATCGCGGTGTATGACCTGGGCGGCGGCACGTTTGACGTGTCCATCATCGAAATCGCCGATGTGGACGGCGAAAAGCAGTTCGAAGTGCTGTCCACCAACGGCGACACGTTCCTGGGCGGCGAAGACTTCGACCAGCGCATCATCGACTACATCATCACCGAGTTCAAGAAGGACCAGGGCGTTGATCTGGCCAAGGACGTGCTGGCCCTGCAGCGCCTGAAGGAAGCTGCCGAGAAGGCCAAGATCGAGCTGTCGAACTCGGCCCAGACCGACATCAACCTGCCCTACATCACGGCCGATGCCTCGGGTCCCAAGCACCTGAACATCAAGCTGACCCGCTCCAAGCTGGAAAGCCTGGTCGAAGACCTGATCGAGCGCACCATTGCGCCCTGCCGCACGGCCATCAAGGACGCAGGCGTGTCCGTGTCCGACATCGATGACGTGATCCTGGTCGGTGGCATGTCCCGCATGCCCAAGGTGCAGGAGAAGGTCAAGGAATTCTTCGGCAAGGAACCCCGCAAGGATGTGAACCCCGACGAAGCCGTGGCCGTGGGCGCCGCCGTGCAGGGCCAGGTTCTGTCGGGTGACCGCAAGGACGTGCTGCTGCTGGACGTCACGCCGCTGTCGCTGGGCATCGAGACGCTGGGTGGCGTGATGACCAAGATGATCACCAAGAACACCACCATCCCGACGAAGTTCGCACAGACCTTCTCGACGGCCGACGACAACCAGCCTGCCGTGACCATCAAGGTGTTCCAGGGTGAGCGCGAGATGGCTTCGGGCAACAAGATGCTGGGCGAGTTCAACCTCGAAGGCATTCCGCCCGCAGCGCGTGGCGTGCCGCAGATCGAAGTGGCCTTTGACATCGACGCCAACGGCATCCTGAACGTGTCCGCCAAGGACAAGGCATCGGGCAAGGAAAACAAGATCACCATCAAGGCGAACTCGGGCCTGTCCGAGGACGAGATCCAGAAGATGGTGAAGGACGCCGAGCTGAACGCAGCCGACGACAAGAAGAAGCTGGAACTGGTCCAGGCCCGCAACCAGGGCGAGGCTGCCGTGCACAGCGTCAAGAAGAGCCTGGGCGAGCATGGCGACAAGCTCGACGCTGGCGAGAAGACCGCCATCGAGAGCGCCGTCAAGGAGCTGGAAGAGGCCCTGAAGGGCGAGGACAAGGACGCCATCGACGCCAAGACCACGGCGCTGATGACGGCCAGCCAGAAGCTCGGCGAGAAGATGTACGCCGATGCGCAGGCAGCCGGCGGCCCCGAGGCAGCAGCCGCCGCCGCAGCGGCCGGTGCAGCAGGCGCCTCGGCCGGTGCAGCAGCCGCTGACGACAACGTCGTTGACGCCGAAGTCAAGGAAGTCAAGAAGGACTGAACCCAGCGCGTGGTCCCTTGACGACCGCTTGCCGCCGCGCTCGGCCCTGCCAAGGGGCTGACGCGGCGTTCCTGTTCTCACTGACTGGCTAGCAAACACCATGTCCAAACGCGATTTTTACGAGGTCCTCGGCGTTGCCAAGAACGCCTCGGACGACGACATCAAGAAGGCTTATCGCAAGCTGGCGATGAAGTACCACCCTGACCGCAACCAGGGGGATGCCGCAAGCGGGGCGGAAGAGAAATTCAAGGAGGCCAAGGAGGCCTATGAGATGCTCTCCGACAGCAACAAGCGCGCGGCCTACGACCAGTACGGCCATGCAGGCGTGGACCCCAACCGCGGCATGGGCGGCGGCGCCGAAGGCTTTGGTGGCTTTGCCGAAGCCTTTGGCGACATCTTTGGCGACATGTTCAACCAGGGTGGCGGAAGACGCGGCGGCGCCGGTGGCGGCCGCCAGGTCTACCGCGGCAACGATCTCAGCTATGCCATGGAGATCACGCTGGAGGAAGCCGCCCACGGCAAGGATGCGCAGATCCGCATCCCCAGCTGGGATGGCTGCGACACCTGCCACGGCAGCGGCGCCAAGCCCGGCACCAGCGCCAAGACCTGCACCACCTGCAACGGCATGGGCAGCGTGCAGATGCGCCAGGGCTTCTTCAGCGTGCAGCAGACCTGCCCGCACTGCCGGGGCACGGGCAAGATCATTCCCGAGCCCTGCACCAGCTGCGGCGGCCAGGGCAAGGTCAAGCGCCAAAAGACACTGGAAGTGAAGATTCCAGCCGGCATCGACGACGGCATGCGCATCCGCTCCTCCGGCAATGGCGAACCCGGCACGAATGGCGGGCCTGCGGGCGATCTCTACATCGAGATCCGCATCAAGGACCACGACATCTTCGAGCGCGACGGCGACGACCTGCACTGCAACGTGCCCGTGAGCTTCATCACGGCGGCGCTCGGCGGCGAGATCGAGGTGCCCACCCTGTCGGGCAAGGCGGCCATCGACATCCCCGAAGGAACCCAGGCCGGCAAGCAGTTCCGCCTGCGCGGCAAGGGCATCAAGGGCGTGCGCTCCAGCTATCCCGGCGACCTTTACTGCCACATCGTGGTCGAGACGCCCGTCAAGCTGACCGAGTACCAGCGCAAGCTGCTGCGCGAGTTGGAGGAATCGCTCAAGAAGGGCGGCGCCAAGCACTCGCCCAGCGGCGAGAGCTGGACCGACAGGCTCAAGAGCTTCTTCAGCTGATGCAGCACTGAGCCCCCAACAAAAACGCCTCTTCCGAGGCGTTTTTCATTGGTGCATGCTCAACAGGACTCAGGGAGCGGGTTTGGCCTTCCAGGCCGCCGCCTGGCGCTCGGTGCGTGCACGCTCGGCCGCGCTCAGCGGCTGGGCCATGCTGTCACGCTTGGCAGCCAGCGAGCTGTCCCTGCCCGCCGCCAGCAGCATCCAGAAATAAGCCTGGGACGGGCTGCGCTCCACGCCCTTGCCCGACGCATAAAGACTGGCGAGATTGGATTGCGCCAGCGCATCGCCCTGCTGGGCGGCACGCTCCAGCCAGCGCGCGGCCTTCTCGTCGCTGGCGGGCACGCCCTGGCCATTGGCATACAGCACGCCCAGGTTGGACTGGGCTGCGGCATTGCCCTGCTCGGCCGCCTTCTCCAGCCAGTGGGCGGCCTGCGCCATGTCGCGATCGACCACGCCACCCTCGGCATAGAGCATGCCGGCATTGAATTGCGCATCGGCATGGCCCTGGCCTGCCGCCGCTACAAACCAGCGCAGCGCCTGCGCCACGTCCTCGGCCACGCCCCGGCCCGTGGCATACATCACGCCCAGGCTGTACTGGCCGGCCGCTTCGCCTTGCTCGGCCGAGCGCTGGAACCACTGCACGGCCTGCGCGGGGTCCTTGGCGGCTCCGCGCCCCTCGGCCAGCATCAGGCCCAGGTTGTTCTGGGCCACGGCATCGCCCTGCTCGGCAGCCTTGCGATACCACTGCACGGCCTGGGCATCGTCACGCGCCACGCCACGGCCATTCGCATACATCAACCCCAGGTCGGACTGGGCTGGCGCATAGCCCTGCTGCGCAGACTTCTCATACCACTGGGCCGCCGTCTCGGCACTCAGGGCAACGCCCTGGCCGCGCTTGTACAGCGAACCCAGCGCGTACTGGGCGCTGGCCTCGCCCTGTTCGGCGTGCTGGTGCAGCGCTGCAACCTCGGCCGCACTCAGGCCGGGCTCGCCCTTGGGGGCATGGCCCACTGCGGCTGCGGCAGTTCCGGCCGCAACGGCCCCTGCCGCCACGCCAGCGGCGGCGGCCTTGGCCGGCGCATTGCGGGTTGGAGAGGGCGCCGACTTGCCCCCGGTCTTGACGGCGGCCTTGCCCGCTGGCCTAGCTGCCGCTTTGGCTGCAGGTCTGGCGGCAGGTTTGGCCGGTGCCTTCGCACCGCTCTTGGCCGTGTTCTTCGCTGGTGGCTGCGGCTTGGCAGACGCCGGGACGGCCATGCAGGACAGGGCTGCGGCCAGCAGCAATGACAGGCCTGCAGGCAGGGCTCGCAGGCCCGTCGGGTATCGATCGTTCATATGCTCTTATTTTTGCAGCAATCCATGCAGGCGACTGGCGCAAAGATTGACAAATTCTTTCAGTATGCAACCGGCGTTCCGACAGGAAAGGCCGACCGCAGCCATCGCCAGGGAGCATGACCCCCATCTCCATGAAATCGCATGACATCACCAAAGACATCGCGCTTGAAGATGACAGGTCGATGACTTGTGCGAGAAAATCCATCCAGCTTCTCCTAATGAGAAGCCTGAACCCCACCACATGAAGAATTCAGAGCGCAGTTTTGCACGGCGCATAGACCTTACCTCCCTGCAGCTGTTCGTGGCTGTCTGCGAACTTGGCAGCATCGGCCGCGCGGCCGAGCGTGAGTTCATTGCAGCCTCGGCGGTGAGCAAGCGCCTGTCCGATCTCGAAGCCACGGTGGACACAGCCCTGCTGTACCGACACAGCCGTGGAGTGACCTTGACGCCGGCCGGCGAAAGCCTGCTGCACCATGCCCGCAACGTGCTGTACGGCCTGGAGCGCATGCAGGGTGAACTGTCCGAGTACGCCGATGGCGTGCGCGGCCATGTGCGCATCCACGCCAACATGTCTGCCATCGTGCAGTTCCTGCCGGAAGACCTGGGCGTGTTCGCGCGCAAGCACGGCCAGGTCAAGATCGACCTGCAGGAGCAGCTCAGCCCCGCCGTACTGGCTGCCGTACAGGAAGGCACGGCCGACATCGGTATCTGCTCCATGGCGTACATGCCGCTGGGCAATGGCCAGGCCACTCCCGTACTGCAGCACCGCCCCTACCGCGAGGATCGCCTGGTCGTCGTGGTGCCCGAGCAGCACGCGCTGGCGCACAGCGACAGCGTGGCCTTTGCCGATGTGCTCGAATGGGACATCGTCAGCCTGCAGGCCGGCTCCTCCATCAGCCTGGCCATGCGTGCGGCCGCCGCACAGGCGGGGCATGCGCTGCACCAGCGCATCCAGGTCACCAGCCTGGATGCCATGTGCCGCATGATCGACAACGGCCTGGGCGTGGGACTGATCCCCGACCGCGCCTTCGAGCTCATGCACGGCGTGGGCCATCTGCGCGCACTGGAGCTCAGCGACGACTGGGCTCGGCGCGAGCTGAGCATCGTGGCGCGTGACTTCGACGCGCTACCCGTCACGGCCCGCCTGCTGGTCGAGCACCTGAGCCCGCCGGCCAGCGCATCCTGAAGGCCACTTGGCCGCTGGATGCCCCCAAAAATTTCCCCACGACACCAACCATTCGAGAACGCCATGGGACGCACCCTCTACGACAAGATCTTCGACGAGCACGTCATCCACACCGAGGATGACGGCACCGCCGTCCTCTACATCGACCGCCACCTGGTGCACGAAGTCACCAGCCCCCAGGCCTTCGAAGGACTGCGCATGGCCGGCCGCAAGCTGTGGCGTATCAGCTCCGTGGTCGCCACGGCCGACCACAACACCCCCACCGACGGCTGGGAGCGCGGCTATGACGGCATTGCCGACCCCATCAGCAAGGAACAGATCACCACGCTGAACACCAACATCGGCGAGTTCGGCTCTGCGGCCTTCTTCCCCTTCATGGACAAGGGCCAGGGCATCGTCCACGTCATGGGCCCCGAGCAGGGCGCCACCCTGCCCGGCATGACCGTGGTCTGCGGCGACAGCCACACGTCCACGCACGGCGCCTTCGGCGCACTGGCCCACGGCATCGGCACGTCCGAGGTCGAGCACGTGATGGCCACCCAGACCCTGCTGGCCAAGAAGGCCAAGAACATGCTGATCAACGTCAGCGGCAAGGCGGCCCCCGGCATCACGGCCAAGGACATCGTGCTGGCCATCATCGGCAAGATCGGCACGGCCGGCGGCACGGGCTACACCATCGAGTTCGCCGGCGAAGCCATCCGTGACCTGAGCATGGAAGGCCGCATGACGGTCTGCAACATGGCCATCGAAGGCGGCGCGCGCGCAGGCCTGGTGGCCGTGGACGACAAGACCATCCAGTACGTCAAGGGCCGCCCGCTGGCCCCCACCGGCGCCGAATGGGATGCCGCCGTCTCCTACTGGAAGACGCTGCACTCCGATGCCGATGCGAAGTTCGACCGCGTGGTCGAGCTGCAGGCCAGCGAGATCGTGCCGCAGGTCACCTGGGGCACCTCGCCCGAGATGGTGCTGGGCGTGGATGCCCGCGTGCCGGACCCCGACAAGGAAAAGGATGCCAGCAAGCGCGGCGCCATCGAACGCGCGCTGACCTACATGGCGCTGGAGCCCGGCAAGGCGATCGACGACATCTTCGTGGACAAGGTCTTCATCGGCTCGTGCACCAACAGCCGCATCGAAGACATGCGCGAGGCCGCCGCCGTGGTCAAGAAGCTGGGCCAGAAGGTGGCGCGCAACATCAAGCTGGCCATGGTCGTGCCCGGCTCCGGACTGGTCAAGGAACAGGCCGAGCGCGAAGGCCTGGACCAGATCTTCAAGGCGGCAGGCTTTGAATGGCGCGAGCCCGGCTGCTCCATGTGCCTGGCCATGAATGCCGACCGCCTGGAGCCCGGCGAGCGCTGCGCCTCCACCAGCAACCGCAACTTCGAAGGCCGCCAGGGCGCGGGCGGACGCACCCACCTGGTGAGCCCGGCCATGGCTGCAGCCGCCGCCATCCACGGCCACTTCGTGGACATCCGCAGGTTCTCCTGATCCGATCCCGCAACTGCCCCGCCTGCACACCATGAAGCCCTCCTTCTCGATCCTCCTGATCGGCCTGGCCTTCACCCTGGCCGCCTGCAATACCGTCAAGGGCATTGGCCAGGACGTGCAAAGCGCGGGCAGCGCCATCGAACGCGCCGCCCGCTGAACCCTGAATCCGATACAGCCATGCAACAATTCACCGTGCACAAGGGCCTTGTCGCCCCCATGGACCGCGAAAACGTCGATACCGACGCCATCATTCCCAAGCAGTTCCTCAAGTCGATCAAGAAGACCGGCTTCGGCGTGAACCTGTTCGACGAATGGCGCTACCTGGACCATGGCGAGCCCGGCCAGGACCCGGCCTCGCGCAAGCCCAACCCCGACTTCGTGCTCAATCAGCCGCGCTATGCGGGCGCCTCCATCCTGGTCGCACGCAAGAACTTCGGCTGCGGCTCCAGCCGCGAGCACGCGCCCTGGGCGCTGGACCAGTACGGCTTTCGCGCCATCCTGGCGCCCAGCTTTGCCGACATCTTCTTCAACAACTGCTTCAAGAACGGCCTGCTGCCCATCGTGCTGCCCGAGGCCACGATCGACACGCTGTTCAACGAGATCGCAGCCTTCCCCGGCTACGAGCTGACCATTGATCTGGATCGCCAGGTGATCGTGCGCCCGCAGGGCGAGGAGATCCCTTTCGATGTCATCGCCTTTCGCAAGTTCTGCCTGCTCAACGGCTTTGACGATATCGGCCTGACGCTGCGCCACGCCGACAAGATCCGCGCCTACGAGTCCGAGCGCCTGGCCACCAAGCCCTGGCTGGCACACACGCTGGTGCAGCGCTGATCGATCTCCACTTGCGCGCATCAATGGGCCGCAGGCGTTGCTGAACCAGCCGCCGGCGGCCTTCCACCATCCGAACAGTCTCTCAAAAGGAACACCATGAAAATCGCAGTCTTGCCCGGTGATGGCATCGGCCCCGAAATCGTTGCGGAAGCCGTGAAGGTGCTGGGCGCCCTGGGCCTGGACTTCGACATGCAGACGGCCCCCGTGGGCGGCGCTGCCTACGAAGCTGCCGGCCACCCGTTGCCCGAATCCACGCTGAAGCTGGCCATGGAGTCCGACGCCGTGCTGTTCGGCGCCGTGGGCGACTGGAAGTACGACACACTGGACCGCCCGCTGCGCCCCGAGCAGGCCATCCTGGGCCTGCGCAAGCACATGGGCCTGTTCGCCAACTTCCGCCCGGCCATCTGCTATGCGGAACTGACCCACGCCTCCAGCCTCAAGCCCGAGCTGGTCGCGGGCTTGGACATCCTCATCATCCGCGAGCTGACCGGCGACATCTACTTCGGCCAGCCGCGCGGCCGCCGCGTGGCCACCGACGGCCACTTCCCCGGTGCCGAGGAAGCCTTCGACACCATGCGCTACTCCAAGCCCGAGATCGAGCGCATCGCCCATGTCGCCTTCCAGGCCGCGCAAAAGCGCAGCAAGCGCGTGACCAGCGTGGACAAGGCCAACGTGCTGGAAACCTTCCAGTTCTGGAAGGACGTGGTCACCGAAGTGGGTCAGCAGTACCCCGATGTGCAACTGGACCACATGTACGTGGACAACGCCGCCATGCAGCTGGTCAAGGAACCCAAGCGCTTTGACGTGGTGGTCACGGGCAACATGTTCGGCGACATTCTGTCCGACGAAGCCTCCATGCTGACCGGCTCCATCGGCATGCTGCCCTCGGCATCGCTCAACTCCAGGGGCCAGGGCCTGTACGAGCCCAGCCACGGCTCGGCCCCCGACATTGCCGGCAAGGGCATTGCCAATCCGCTGGCCACCATCCTGTCGGCCGCGATGATGCTGCGCTTCTCGCTGAACCAGGAAGCCGCCGCCCAGCGCATCGAAGCCGCCGTGCAAAAGGTGCTGGCCCAGGGCCTGCGCACGGCCGACATCTACAGCGAAGGCACGACCAAGGTCTCCACCCGCGAGATGGGCGATGCCGTGGTGGCCGCACTGGCCTGAAGTCCATGACGGCCGCCAGCCTCCAGGTTTGCGGCCGTCCCTGTGGCGGGCAGGCACTGCCTGCTTCGCCACAACATGGCAAAACGTCAAAATAGACGTTCGGTTTTCGCCGATTCGACGAAGATATTCATCAAAACAGACATTCTCTTTCCTGGCGTATTCGATAGAATGACGTCTCTTATGTTTGCCGCCCGCCCGTTCCTCCTGCTGAACATTGCACCCGCCGCCCTGGCTGGTGTGGCTGCGCGCGCAATCACCTCCACAACCATTACGACAATCAAAGGCTGACCCAGCCCGGTTCGTCGTGCGCCCTCACCTGGCCTAGACGAGCCGGGCGACAACAGTCTTGATCAAGCACTGTTTTCACACTGAAAGGGCGTTTCAAAAATGAGCAAGCAATTGGTAGGCCTCGTCGGCTGGCGCGGCATGGTCGGCTCCGTGCTGATGGACCGCATGCAGGCAGAGGGCGACTTCGACCTGATCGAGCCCGTGTTCTTCTCCACTTCCAACGCCGGCGGCAAGGCCCCGGCCATGGCGAAGACCCACACCGAGCTGCGCAATGCCAACGACATTGCCGAGCTGTCCAAGTGCGACATCATCATCACCTGCCAGGGCGGCGACTACACCAAGGAAGTCTTCCCCCAGCTGCGCGCCTCGGGCTGGAACGGCCACTGGATCGATGCCGCCTCGTCGCTGCGCATGGAAGGCGATGCCGTCATCGTGCTCGACCCCGTCAATGAAGGCCTGATCCAGTCCAAGCTCGCCGCGGGCGGCAAGAACTGGATTGGCGGCAACTGCACCAACTCCATCTTGCTGATGGGCCTGGGCGGCCTGTTCAAGGCCGGTCTCGTGGAATGGGTCAGCTCCATGACCTACCAGGCAGCCTCCGGTGGCGGCGCCAACCACATGCGCGAACTGCTCAAGGGCATGGGCGTGGTGCACGCTGCCGTGGCCGACGAACTGGCCACGCCCGCATCCGCCATCCTGGACATCGACCGCAAGGTGGCCCAGACCATCCGCACCGACGTGCCCACCGAATTCTTCGGCGCACCGCTGGCCGGTGGCCTGATCCCCTGGATCGATGCACAGCTGGACAACGGCCAGTCCAAGGAAGAGTGGAAGGGCCAGGCCGAGGTCAACAAGATCCTGGGCACCGAGCAGACCATCCCTGTCGATGGCCTGTGCGTGCGCATCGGCGCCATGCGCTGCCACAGCCTGGCACTGACCCTCAAGCTCAAGAAGGACCTGCCCCTGGAAGAGCTGGAAGCCATCATCAAGTCCGGCAACCCCTGGGTGAAGTGGGTTCCCAACGACCGCGCCATCACCGTCAAGGAACTGACCCCTGCCGCCATCACCGGCGGCCTGGAAGTCGGCGTGGGCCGCGTGCGCAAGCTGAACATGGGCCCCGA
Organism: Delftia sp. GW456-R20; assembly: GCF_001622915.1. Lineage (NCBI taxonomy): Bacteria > Pseudomonadati > Pseudomonadota > Betaproteobacteria > Burkholderiales > Comamonadaceae > Delftia > Delftia sp. GW456-R20. The sequence goes on from NZ_LWCN01000005.1 coordinate 145,613, forward strand.
GTACCTGTCGGCCTTCGTGATCGGTGACCAACTGCTGTGGGGCGCCGCCGAGCCGCTGCGCCGCATGCTGCGCATCCTGCTCGCCGCCTGAGCATCGCCGGCTTGAGCCAACACAAAAAGCGCCATGTCCCGGGCCGGGACATGGCGCTTTTTTCGGCTTTAAGCCCTGGGCAATTGGGCACAATGCCCAGGTCTCTTGTCCATTGGTTGTAGGTGGTTGCCTACAATCACCAAAGATACATTGTGTTTCTTCTCGTTGCCGTTCGACAACAACTATTGGCGTTCGCCGGCAACCAGACGCTTGCGATCCTATAGCGTGGCCGACAATGCGACCCAAGCACCTTGGTAGATGGCGTGCCATCTATCCCCGGGTAAATTTCAATTACATGTGCAAGCGCGGGCATTCCCACAATAAAAATAGTGCCTGCCCAATTGCATCCACACAGGTTTGACGCTTTATGCATCGTTGGAAACTCTCTGTGCTGGCCACTGCGGCCGTCGTCTCGGTCGCACTGCCCGCCTCCGAGGCCTGGGCACTGGCTCTGGGCCGGGTGAACGTGCAATCGGCCCTGGGCGAGCCCCTGCGTGCCGAAGTCGAAATCCCCCAGATCACCGCCGCTGAAGCCGAAGGCCTGCGCGTGGGCGTGGCCTCTCCCGGCGTCTTCCGCACCCAGGGCATGGAGTACAACGCCACCGCCAGCCAGGTGCGCGTCAGCGTGCAGCGCCGCGCGGATGGCTCGGCCGTGCTGCGCCTCACAAGCACACAGCCCGTCAACGAACCCTTTGTCGATCTGGTGATCGACGCCAGCTGGGCTTCGGGCAACCTGCAGCGCAACTACACCCTGCTGCTGGATCCGCCCACCCTGCAAAAGCTCCCGCCTGCCGTGACGGCTGCAGCCCAGGCCTCGGCACCCGAGCCCGCCGCAGCGCCGCGCCGCGCAGCCCCCACCCCCTCGCAAGCTCCATCGCAAGCCGCTGCAGGCAACACCGAGGAAAGCCGCCCCGCGCCAGCAGCCGCGCGCCGTGCCGCCCCGGCAGCCCGCGAGCGCGCCGCAGCGGCTCCCGCGTCGTCCGAGGCCTCCGAAGTCCGCATCAAGGCTGGGGACACGGCAGGCCGCATCGCCGCCGCCCACCTGCCAGCCGGCGTTTCGCTGGACCAGATGCTGGTGGCCATGCTGCGCACCAATCCCAAGGTCTTCATCAACGGCAATGTGAACCGCATGCGCTCCGGCGCCGTGCTCACCGTGCCGGACGAAGCCACGGCCCAGGCCACCTCGCCGCGCGAAGCGCGCCAGATCGTTGCCGCCCAGTCCCGCGATTTCAACCAGTTCCGCCGCCAGCTGGCCAGCGCCGCGCCGGCCGCGCCCGTGGCATCGGCCAACCGTGAAGCATCGGGCAGCGTCCAGGCCCAGGTCGAAGACCGCAAGCCGTCCACCGCAGCACCCGACAAGCTCACCCTGTCCAAGGGCGCCGTCAAGGGCGTGGAGGCCGACGAGCGCCTGGCCAAGCAAAAGCAGTCGGACGACCAGGCATCGCGCACGGCCGAGCTGCAGCGCAACATGTCCGAGCTGAGCCAGATCGCCGCCGCCACCAAGCCGGCCGAAGGTGGTGCTGCAGCACCTGCCTCGGCAGCCAGCGGCACGGCAAACGGCGTGGCTGTGCCGGGCGCGCCGAACGTGCCTGCAGCGCCTGAAGCTGCAGCACCCCAGACAACTCCCGCGGCCCCGGCGGCGCCCACCGATGCAGCTGCTGCGGCCGCTGCGCCCACCGCTGCTCCAGACGCCGCAGCCAATGCAGCCGGCTCGGCAGCGCCCGCAGCAGAAGCCGCGCCCGCCACGCCCGCTCCGGCCGAGCCGCCGAAGCCCAAGCCGGCACCCGCCCCCGTCGCGCCGATCGCCGAGCCCAGCTTCATCGATACGCTGCTGGAAGACCCCACCATCCCGCTGGCCGGTGCTGCCCTGCTGGCCCTGCTGCTGGGCTATGGCGGCTACCGCGTCATGCAGCGCCGCCGCGCCGCTGCCGCCTCCAGCGAAAGCGCCTTTGGCGACAGCCAGCTGGCAGCCGACTCCTTCTTTGGCGCCAGCGGCGGCCAACGCGTGGACACCGGCACTTCGAGCCAGCTGTCCGGCACCTCCATGCATTACTCGCCCAGCCAGCTTGATGCGGGCGATGTGGACCCCGTGGCCGAGGCCGACGTCTACCTGGCCTATGGCCGCGACCTGCAGGCAGAGGAAATCCTCAAGGAAGCGCTGCGCACCGACCCCAACCGCACCGCACTGCACCAGAAGCTGGCCGACATCTACGCCAAGCGCCATGACCGCAAGGCCTTCGAGGCCGTCGCGCAGACCCTGCATGGCCTGACCCAGGGCAAGGGCGTGGACTGGCAGCGCCTGGCCGACCAGGGCCGCATCCTGGACCCGGAAAACGCCCTCTACCAGCCTGCAGGCGCCGCGCCCCTGTCCGGTGCCGCCGTTGCCGGTGGCGCCGCAGTGGCCGCTGCCGGACTGGCTGCCGCCTCGCTGGCCAGCCGCCCCCTGGACATGGATGCGCACCGCGAAGGCCCCGCCACCCTGCCCATGGACCTGGACATGGACCTCAACATGGACCTGCCCGGCGGCCTGGCCGATGCCAGCCTGCCCGCGCAGCACGCCAGCCCCCTGCCCGCACCGGCCCCCATGCCCAGCGAACAGGACTTCGCAGCGCTGGAGCCCACGCTGCGCGCGCCGCTGGAAGCCACGCCCTCCGCAAAGGACGACACACCTCGCATCGAGCCCCACGTCGAGCCACCCGTTGCATCGCTGGACATGCCCGGCTTCCAGCCCACGGCCCACGCCTCGCTGACGGACGCCCTGAACCACAGCAACGCCATGGACGGCATGCAGCCGACCGAGATGCTGTCGCTGGACATGCCCGGCACGCAGGCGGCCGACAGCTTCCCGGCCACCGAGCCCTCGCCCCTGACCAGCTCCACCACGGACGACAGCCATGCCAAGACCGAGCTGCTGTCGCTGGACGCCATGGAGTTCAACCTGGAAGGCCTGAGCACGGAGGCACCTGCCCCAACGCCGGCAACACCCCAGGCAGGCGGCGTGCTGGAGACGGCGGCCAAGGCCAAGCCGGAACCGGCCGAGTCGCTGGAATTCGACTTGGGCAGCCTGTCCCTGGACCTGGGCAACGACGCCCCTGCCGTGGCAACCCCGCCCTCGGCTCCTGAAGACCCGCTGGCCACCAAGCTGGCACTGGCCCAGGAATTCAACGCCATCGGCGACAGTGACGGAGCCCGTACACTGATCGAGGAAGTGATCGCCGAGGCCCACGGCGATCTCAAGGCCAAGGCCCAGCGCCTGCTGGCCGAGATAGATTGAAGCCCGGCGGCGCCTGCCCAGGCGCCGCACCGGTTTCGCGTGACAGGGTGGTGCAAGCCGCCATGGAAAACTGACAACTTGATGCACACCCAACCCATGCCGGAGGCCTCGCAATGCGCGTAGCCCTCGGCGTCGCCTACAACGGCCAGCGCTACAGCGGCTGGCAAAGCCAGCTGTCTGGCAACACCATTCAAGACCATCTCGAAGCGGCCCTGGGCCGCTTTGCCGCTCAGGAGGTGCACACCCTCTGCGCGGGCCGCACCGATGCCGGCGTGCACGGCCTCATGCAGGTCGTCCACTTCGACACGCCGCTGGACAGGGCCCCGTTCTCCTGGGTCCGTGGCACCAACACCTTCCTGCCGCCGGACATTGCCGTGCAATGGGCCCAGCCCGTGCCCGATGCCTTCCATTCGCGCGCCTGTGCCACGGCAAGGCGCTATGCCTATGTGCTGCTGCAATCGCCCGTGCGCCCCAGCGTGGAGGCCGGGCGCGTGGGCTGGGTGTTCCATGCGCTCGATGGTGATGCCATGCAGGCCGCCGCCCAGCACCTGCTGGGCGAGCACGACTTCAGCTCGTTCCGCGCATCGGGCTGCCAGGCCAAGTCCCCCGTCAAGACACTGCACCGCCTGTCCATCACCCGCCGCATGGCAGGCGATGGCGCCCAGATGGCCGCAGCCAGCTCCATGCGGCCCGGCGATGCGGCCATGGAATGCTGCTACTGGCGCTTCGAGTTCGAAGGCAGCGCCTTCCTCCACCACATGGTGCGCAACATCATGGGCTGCCTGATCGCCATCGGCCAGGGCGCGTATGCGCCGCAGTGGATGCAGCAGGTACTGGACGCCCGTTCCCGCGATGCCGCCGCGCCCACCTTCTCGCCCGACGGCCTGTACTTTCTGGGCCCCGTATACGATCCTTCATGGGGCCTTCCTTCGCGCAGCCCGGCCTATGATTGGCTCCCGTGAACGGACAAGCCCTCCCCCATTCTTCAGTCCCCATGCAGCGCACTCGAATCAAGATCTGCGGACTCACCCGCGAACAGGACGTGGACGCCGCCGTGGCTGCGGGCACCGATGCCGTGGGTTTTGTGCTCTACGCCCCCAGTCCGCGCGCCGTGACGGTGCAGCGCGCTGCAGAACTGGCGCGGCGCCTGCCGCCCTTCGTGACCCCGGTGCTGCTGTTCGTCAATGAAAGCGCCGCCAACGTGATGGCTGCCTGCGCCGCCATCCCGGGCGCCTGCGTGCAGTTCCACGGCGACGAGTCCCCCGAGGACTGCCTTGCCGCCACATCGGGCGGCACCCGCGCCTTCCTGCGCGCCGCACGCATTCCCCTTGGTCCCGACGCCGCGCGCTTCGACCTCGTAGAATATGCCCAGCGTTACTCGAAAGCCCAGGCCATACTGCTCGACGCCCATGTCGACGGCTATGGTGGTGGCGGAAAAGCATTCAATTGGTCACTCCTTCCACCAAACGTCGCCTCTCACCTCGTTTTGTCTGGTGGACTCACGCCTGCAAACGTGACCGATGGCATCTTGCAAGTGCGCCCGCGAGGACTCTCGCTGGCCGTTGATGTCAGTTCCGGCGTCGAGGCCGATGGTCCCGACGGCAAGCCCCTCAGGGGCATCAAGGACGCCGGCAAGATACACCGATTCATCGCCGCCGTGCGCGCGGCCGATGACCAACTTTTGCAGACAAGCCATGTTCGAATACCAGTACCCTGACGCATCCGGCCACTTCGGCCGCTTCGGCGGCAGCTTTGCCAGCGAAACCCTGACACACGCTCTGACCGAGCTGCGCGACGCCTACGCCAAGTACCAGAACGACCCGGAATTCGTTGCCGAATTCCAGTCCGAGCTGGCCCACTTCGTCGGCCGCCCCTCGCCCGTCTACCACGCGGCACGCATGTCGCGCGAGATGGGCGGCGCGCAGATCTACCTCAAGCGCGAAGACCTCAACCACACGGGCGCGCACAAGATCAACAACGTGATCGGCCAGGCCATGCTCGCCCGGCGCATGGGCAAGCCCCGCATCATTGCCGAGACGGGCGCCGGCCAGCACGGCGTGGCCACGGCCACCATCTGCGCACGCTACGGCCTCGAATGCATCGTCTACATGGGTGCCGAGGACGTGAAGCGCCAAAGCCCCAACGTCTACCGCATGCGCCTGCTGGGCGCCACCGTGGTGCCGGTGGAGTCGGGCAGCCGCACGCTCAAGGACGCGCTCAACGAGGCCATGCGCGACTGGGTGGCCAACGTGGACAACACCTTCTACATCATCGGCACCGTGGCCGGCCCCCATCCCTACCCGGCGATGGTGCGCGACTTCCAGAAGGTCATCGGCGAGGAATGCCTGACGCAGATGCCCGAATTCCTGGGCGCCGACCGCCAGCCTGATGCCGTGGTCGCCTGCGTGGGCGGCGGCAGCAATGCCATGGGCATCTTCCACCCCTACATCCCGTTCGAGAACACGCGCCTGATCGGCGTGGAGGCTGCCGGCGAAGGCCTGGACAGCGGCAAGCACTCGGCCTCGCTGCAGCGCGGCAGCAGCGGCGTGCTGCACGGCAACCGCACCTTCATCCTGCAGGACGAGAACGGCCAGATCACCGAAACGCACAGCATCAGCGCCGGCCTCGACTACCCCGGCGTCGGCCCCGAGCACGCCTGGCTGCAGGAACTGGGCCGGGCCCAATACGTGGGCATCACCGACCAGGAGGCGCTGGACGCCTTCCACTACCTGTGCCGCACCGAAGGCATCATTCCCGCCCTGGAGTCCAGCCATGCCGTGGCCTATGCCATGCAACTGGCCAAGACCATGCGCGCCGACCAGTCCATCCTCGTGAACCTGTCCGGTCGCGGCGACAAGGACATCGGCACCGTGGCCGACCTCTCGGGCGCCGATTACTACGACCGTCCCTCCATGCGCGGGCTCACGGTCAAGGGAGGAGCAGCTCAATGAGCCGCATCACCACGACTTTCGCCAAACTCCAGGAAGAAGGCCGCAAGGCCCTGATCCCGTACATCACCGCAGGCTTCCCGTTCGCGGCCATCACGCCGTCGCTGATGCACGGCATGGTGGAGGCCGGCGCCGACGTGATCGAGCTGGGCGTGCCCTTCTCGGACCCCATGGCCGACGGCCCCACCATCCAGAAGGCAGGCGACCGCGCCATCGCCAATGGCGTGGGCCTGGTGCAGGTGCTGGCCTATGTGCGCGAGTTCCGCCAGAAGAACCAGACCACGCCCGTGGTGCTGATGGGCTACGCCAACCCGGTGGAGCGCTACGACCAGATCCACGGCAATGACCGCTTCGTGGACGATGCGGCCGAGGCCGGCGTCGACGGCCTGCTCATCGTGGACTACCCGCCCGAGGAGTGCGAGGCGTTCGCCGCGCAACTGCGTGCGCGCGACATGGACCTCATCTTCCTGCTGGCGCCCACCTCCACCACCGAGCGCATGCAGCAGGTGGCGCGCGTGGCCAGCGGCTATGTCTACTACGTCTCGCTCAAGGGCGTGACCGGAGCAGGCACGCTCGACACGGCGGCCGTGGAAGCCATGCTGCCGCGCATCCGCGAGCATGTGAGCATTCCCGTGGGCGTGGGCTTCGGCATCCGAGACGCAGCCACGGCCCAGGCCATATCCCGCGTGGCTGACGCCGTGGTCATCGGCAGCCGCATCATCGAGATGCTGGACGGCCAGCCCCACGAAAAGATCGTCCCCCTGACCATCGACTTCCTGCGCGGCGTGCGCAAGGCACTCGACGCGTAGGTCGCATAATGCAGCCCTTGCATGCGGCCCGGTGCCGCATGCCCTGCGCCTGAAAAGGAAACACCATGTCCTGGCTTGAAAAACTCCTGCCTGCCAAAATCCAGCAAACCAACCCCACGGATCGCCACCAGCAGATCCCCGAGGGTCTGTGGATCAAGTGCCCGAGCTGCGAGACCGTGCTCTACAAGGCCGATCTGGAGAAAAACCAGAACGTCTGCCCCAGCTGCAGCCACCATCACCGCATCGGCGCCCGCGCCCGCCTGAACCATTTCCTGGATGCCGAAGGCCGTTATGAAATCGGCCAGGAAGTCATCCCCGTCGACGCCCTGAAGTTCAAGGACAGCCGCAAGTACCCCGAGCGCCTCAAGGAAGCGCTGGAGAACACCGGCGAGACCGATGCCCTGGTCGTCATGGGCGGCGCCATCAAGAGCGTCAACGTGGTCGCAGCCTGCTTCGAGTTCGAGTTCATGGGCGGCTCCATGGGCTCCGTGGTCGGCGAGCGCTTCGTGCGCGGTGTCGAGACCGCCATCGAGCAGAAGGTCCCCTTCATCTGCTTCACCGCCACGGGCGGTGCGCGCATGCAGGAAGGCCTGCTGAGCCTGATGCAGATGGCCAAGGCCAATGCAGCGCTCACGCGCCTGGCCAAGAAGGGCCTGCCCTACATCTCGGTGCTGACCGATCCCACCTTCGGTGGCGTCTCCGCCAGCTTTGCCTTCGTCGGCGATATCGTCATTGCCGAGCCCAAGACCCTGGTCGGCTTCGCCGGCCCGCGCGTGATCGAGACCACCGTGCGCGTGAAGCTGCCCGAAGGCTTCCAGCGCGCCGAGTTCCTGCAGGACAAGGGCGCCGTGGACATGATCGTGGACCGCCGCGAGCTGCGCGACCGCATCGCCGCATCGCTTGCCATGCTGCAGCGCCTGCCGGCCGACGCGGTCCAGTAAAGCCTCGCGCAGACACAAAAAAAGCCGCCGCAGGTTGGTGCCTGCGGCGGCTTTTTCACGTCCAGGAAATCAGGGAAATCAGGGAAATCATGGAAATCAGGGAAATCAGGCCAGCAGCATCAAGCCCGATCCCTGGATATACCCCAGCACCATCAGCGCGATCTGCAACAGCACCAGAGCCACCAGTGCCGACAGATCGATACCGCCGATCAGCGGAACAACACGGCGGATGGGCCGCAGCATCGGCTCGGACAGGCGCTGCAGAACGCCATACATCGGCGACTGCGGCTGCACCCACGACAAGATGGCATAGATCAGCAGCACGCCCACCATGCCCGACAGCGCCACGCGCGCCAGGCCGCACAGCGCCAGCCAGGGCAGGGCAACCACGGTGGACTGCCCACCCATCAACAGCCACAGCAGCACGAACTGCAGCATCTGCAGCAGGAAGGCGGCGATCAGGCTGGACATGTCCCAGCGCCCGGCCGGCTTGATGATGCGGCGCAGCGGCATCACGATCCAGTCGGACAGCGCAAACACCAGCTGCCCCACGGGGTTGCCGAAGGGCACGCGCTGGGCCTGCATGTACATGCGCAGCAGGCAGACGCCGGTCAACAGGCCAACGACCACGTCGAGCAAAAAGGAAACGATCTGAAAAAGCATGGCGTTGTAGGACTGCGGGAGGAAGATCGGACCACGGCCATCCGGCCCTGGCACAGCATGGGATGATAGCTGCCGCATCCCGCCCATCACATGACCGCCCCTACCGCACTGCACTCCCTGCCGCTGTTCCCCCTGGGCAGCGTCCTCTTTCCTCAAGGCCTGCTGAGCCTTCGCGTCTTTGAAGTCCGCTACCTGGACATGATCCGCAAGTGCGAGCGCACGGGCGCTCCCTTCGGCGTGGTGGCGCTGCAGGCCGGCAGCGAAGTGCGCAAGGCTGGCGCGGCCGCCGAGCAATTGCACGCCGTGGGCACGCTGGCCCGCATCGTCCAGTTGCAGCAGCCCCAGCCCGGCCTGCTGCACCTGCAGTGCGAAGGCACGCAGCGCTTTCGCATGCAGGAGCACCGCCAGCTGCCCCACGGCCTGTGGGTGGCCGATGTGCAGATGCTGCCTGCCGATGCCGTTGTGCCCATCCCCGGCCACCTGCTCGCCACCGCCCAGGCCCTGGCCCAGGTGCTGATGCAGCTGCACGCGCGCTCCACAGACGCCGACCATGCCCGGCTGCCCAGCGCCGAACAGATGGGCGACTGCGGCTGGGTGGCCAACCGCTGGACCGAGCTGCTGCCCATGCCGGTCTCCATCAAGCAGCAACTGATGGCGCTGGACAGCCCGCTGGTGCGGCTGGAGCTCGTGGCCGATGTGCTGGAGCGTAGCGGCATAGGCCATGCCCAGGGCCCGGCACCCGGCGCCCCGTCCGCCGGGCACTGACGAATTGGCAGGACTGCGGCGTCATACCGCAGCGGCTTCCGGCACATTGGCAGCACCGCGCACCGAAAGCGCGCCAAAAAACTTAAAATCGCGGATTCAGCCCGCCAGCTGCGGGGCTTGCCGGTGGCATTTGCCGCCGCCTCTGCACCCTCCAGCCCTTTGCGCCTGGCTTTTTTCGGCTTTTCCCGCTTTTTTCCCCCGGCTTTTTTCCGGCCCCTCGGCGTTTTGCGCTGGCGCTCATTGTCATGACCGAACACAACACCCCATCCGCAGCGGACCAGACCGCTCCCCAGGACGAAAACCAACTCATCGCCGAGCGCCGCGAAAAACTCAAGGCCCTGCGCGAACAGGTCCGTGAACAGGGCGGCGTGGCCTTCCCCAACGACTTCAAGCCCGCCGACCGCGCCGAGGCGCTGCAGCAGGCCCATGCCGACAAGAGCGCCGAGCAGTTGGACGCCGAAGCCGTGCAGGTCAGCCTGGGCGGCCGCATGATGCTCAAGCGCGTCATGGGCAAGGCCAGCTTTGCCACCATCCAGGACGGATCGCTGGGCCCCACGCACGGCCGCATCCAGCTGTACATCACGCGCGACACCGTGGGCGAGGAGGTCTATGCGGCCTTCAAGCGCTGGGACCTGGGCGACATCCTGGGCGCCGAGGGCACGCTGATGAAGACCAAGACCGGCGAGCTGTCGGTCAAGGTGCAGACGCTGCGCCTGCTCACCAAGAGCCTGCGCCCCATGCCCGACAAGTTCCACGGCATGGCCGACCTGGAGCAGAAGGTGCGCCAGCGCTATGTGGACCTGATGATGGACGAGCAGGCCCGCCGCCGCTTCATCGCACGCAGCAAGGCCGTCTCGGGCATCCGCGAATTCATGGTGGAGCACGGCTTCCTGGAAGTGGAAACGCCCATGCTGCACCCCATTCCCGGCGGCGCCAACGCCAAGCCCTTCGTCACCCACCACAACGCGCTGGACCAGGAGATGTACCTGCGCATCGCGCCCGAGCTGTACCTCAAGCGCCTGGTGGTCGGCGGCTTCGAGCGCGTGTTCGAGATCAACCGCAACTTCCGCAACGAAGGCATCTCGGTTCGCCACAACCCCGAGTTCACCATGATGGAGTTCTACGCGGCCTACTGGAACTACCGCGACCTGATGGATTACACCGAGGCCCTGGTGCGCGACGCCGCGCAAAAGGCCGTGGGCACGCTGCAGCTGACCTACGGCGGCAAGCCCGTGGACCTGTCCCAGCCCTTCCAGCGCCTGACCATTCCCGAGGCCATCGTCAAGTTCACCGAGGCGGGCGACAAGGTGGCCGACCGCGAATGGCTGACCAATGCGCTGCGCAAGCTGGGCATGACGGAAGAAAAGGACCGCCTGTCCGCCCGCACCCTGGCCAGCCTGCAGGTGCTGTACTTCGAGGAAGTGGTGGAAGAAAAGCTCTGGCAGCCCACCTTCATCATGGAGCACCCCACCGAGATCTCGCCGCTGGCACGTGCCAATGACGAGCGCCCCGAGGTCACCGAGCGCTTCGAGCTGTACATCACGGGCCGCGAATTCGGCAACGGTTTTTCCGAGCTCAACGACGCCGAGGACCAGGCCGCGCGCTTCAATGCCCAGGTCCAGGCCAAGGACGGTGGCGACGACGAAGCCATGTACTTCGACCACGACTTCGTGCGTGCCCTCGAGTACGGCATGCCCCCCACAGGCGGCTGCGGCATCGGCATCGACCGCCTGATGATGCTGCTGACCGACAGCGCCAGCATCCGCGACGTGATCCTGTTCCCCGCCCTGCGCCGCGAACAGTAAAAACCACGGCATCCAGCGCCTGCGCGCATTGCCAACTGAAGCCGCCTGCGTTCCCTTGGGAGCCAGGCGGCTTTTCCCTATACTGGCTCGCCATGCACATCCCCACCTACTGGGCGCAGGCGCGCCTGCGGCATGAAAGCCGCCCCACCCACGGCATCACCGTCCAGCGCTGGGGATGGTCCGACACCAGCCAGGAAGCCGCCCAGGCCCACGCACAGGAGCGTGCTGCCCAGGCCCTGGAAGCCGCCCGCAATGCGGCGCTGCCAAAGGGCGAGCCCCGCATGGAATGGAAGAACGAGTACGCGCTCGACGGCTTCACCACCCCCATCCGCGAAGAAGTCCTGCAGCGCCGCGACGGCACGGTGATGACGCGCAACAGCTACGGCGCCCACTGCCTGAACACCGAGCGCGTGGCCATCGCCGATATCGACCTGCCCGAGCCGCCCAGCGCCGTGCGCTTTCCCGTCGTGACCCTGCTGTTGTTGGCTTCGGTCGCCATCTGGCTGGCCCGGCTGGCACCGCACAAGAACAATTCGCGGATGGTGGCCACGGCACTGGTCGTGCTGCTGCTGTTCCTGGCCATGCGGCGCGTACAGCGCTGGTGGGAAGCACGCCAGGCGCGCCAGCGTGCGGCCACGGACTCGCCGGCCGCGCGCGCCATGGAGCGCGTCCAGACCTTCCACCAAAGCCACCCCGACTGGGGACTGCGCGTCTACGAAACACCCAAGGGCCTGCGCGTCATCGTCACGCATGCCGATTTCGCATCGGACGATCCGGCCGTCGGGCGGCTGTTCGACGTCCTGCAGGTGGATCCGCTCTATGCCCTGCTGTGCGAGCGCCAGCAATGCTTTCGCGCACGTGTCTCCGGCAAGCCCTGGCGCATGGGCCTGACCGGCCTATCCACCTCGCTGCGCAGCTGGCCCGTTCCCGAAGACCGGCAGGAGGAGCGCCGCCAGTGGGCACTTGCCTATGACAGCAAAGCCCAGGGCTTTGCGGCCTGCAGGCTTCTGCAGCAACTGGGCAACCCGCGCATCTGCCCGGCTGCCGACGCCTTTGTGCAGTGGCATGACGAGGCCAGCCGCGCCCGCACGGATCTGCCGCTGGCCTAGCAAAAGCCCCGTGCACACAATCGCACACGGACGCGACACCCGACTTACACTGGCGCCATCCCCACGCCGCGCACTGCGCGGCCCCTTGATCCATTCCTGGTTTCGCAACCATGAAGGCCATGCCCCCCGCCCCACCTCCCCTGCCCACCGACAGCGCCGACTCCCCCGCCATCGAGCCCAGCGGAGCACGCTTCGCCAAGCCAACGGACGAGTCCGCGCCCTTTTGCGTGCTGGTCGTGGAAGACCAAGCCTCGGTGCGCACCAGCCTGGTCAGCGAGCTGCTGCACGCGGGCGTGACCCGCGTGCTGGAGGCCGCCGATGGCCCCAGCGCCCTGGTCCTGTTCCGCGAGCAGCGCCCCGACCTGGTGCTGCTGGACATCCGCCTGCCCGGCGAGGATGGCTACTGGGTCGCCCGCCAGCTGCGCGAGGCCGAGCCCGGCGAGTGGACGCCCGTCATCTTCCTGTCCGGCCTGGACAATGACCTGGATGTGTGGCGCGGCATCGAGGCCGGAGGCGACGACTACCTGGTCAAGCCCGTCAAGCCCATCGTGCTCGTGGCCAAGCTGCGCGCCATGCGCCGCCTGCTGGACATGCGCAGGCGCCTGGTATCGCTGTCGGCCGAGCTGCACGAGGCCAACCAGAAGCTCAATGAAATGGTCGAGCTCGACCAGCTCACGGGCCTGGTCAACCGCCGAGGCTTCGACCGCATCCTGCATGCCGAGATCGCCTCGGCCCGGCGCGAAGGCCAGCCGCTGACGCTGATGCTCTGCGACCTGGACCATTTCAAGCGCTACAACGACACCTATGGCCACGTGCATGGCGATGAATGCCTGAAACAGATCGGACGCCTGCTGCGCGAGGTCTGCGTACGCCCCCGTGACGTGGCGGCGCGCTATGGCGGCGAGGAATTCGCGCTCATCCTGCCGCGCACGCCACGCTCGGGCGCCATGACGTTTGCGCGCGCCGTGGGCCAGATGCTGCGCGTGCTGCGCATACGCCACCCCGACTCTCCCCATGAATCGGGTCTCACGCTGTCGGGCGGCATCACCACCTGCATTCCCGACGAATACACCAGCGCCGAAGCCATGCTCATGCGCGCCGACCAGGCACTGTACGCGGCCAAGGCGCAGGGGCGCGACCGCTTCTTCAGCTTCGAGATGCAGATGGACACGGTGGAGCAGCGCCGCACCTGACTGCCGGGCCTTGCGCCTGCGCTTACGATCGCAGCTCAATGCCGGGCGCGCGCGAGCTGCGCATCCGGGTCCCGAAAGCGGATTCCTGTTTCCTGAATGTTTGAAGTTATGCGTCGTTTTCAAGCGCACCTGCCCACCTGGATGCAGGATTGGCTGGAGTTCATCATCCCCGGTGCCCAGATCCTGCTGATCATCGGTGCGGCCTGGCTGCTCAATCGCCTGGTTCGCCGGCTGATCGCACGCGCAGGCCGGCACTACGGCCTGCCGCCGGAGCTGCTGGTGCCGCTGCGCGGCGTGTTCCGCTGGATTCTCATCGCCGCCACCGTGCCCCTGGTACTGGAGCGCCTGGGCGTCTCGGCCACCGTCCTGTGGACGGCCTTCACCGGCTTTGCCACCGTGGGCGCCGTGGCCTTCTTCGCGGCCTGGAGCGTGCTGTCCAACCTGTTCTGCGCCCTGCTCATCGTCATCGTCGGGCCCTTTCGCCTGGGTGACTACATCGAGGTGCTGGACACGGCTGAAAAGCCCGGCGCCAAGGGCCGCGTGATCGACATCAACATGCTCTACACCACCTTGCAGGACGCCCATGCGCCCGATGGCTCACCCAACCTGCTGCAGATCCCCAACTCGCTGATCTTCCAGCGCGTGGTCCGGCGCTGGAAGGGTGGTCTGGGTGTGGATGGCGAGCATGCCAGCCATGGCGAGGAGGAGCGCGCCATCCGCCTGACCACGCCGCATGATGCCCAGCCCTCGCAGCCGCCCATGCACACGACCAACTAAGCTCACCTTCCCACGAAAAAAGCCGCCGCCCGGTGCAGGGACGGCGGCTTTGTCGTTCAGCAGAGCCTCAGGGCTTGCGCGGCTTGACCTTGCTGGCGGCCAGCTTGGCGTTGGTGCGCGCCTGCTCCACGTCCTGGGCGCGCGCCAGGGCCACGCCCATGCGGCGCTTGACGAAGCTCTCTGGCTTGCCGAACAGGCGCAGGTCCGTGCCCGGCACGGCCAGGGCTTCGTCCACGCCGTCGAACACCAGGCCTTCGGCATCCTGCCCGCCATAGATCACGGCGCTGGCTCCGGGGTTGCGCAGCGAGGCATCCACGGGCAGGCCCAGAATGGCGCGCGCATGCAGCTCGAACTCGCTTTGCCACTGCGTGGCCAGCGTGACCAGCCCCGTGTCGTGCGGGCGCGGCGAGACTTCGCTGAACCAGACCTGCTCGCCCTTGACGAACAGCTCCACGCCAAACAGGCCCAGGCCGCCCAGGTCATCGGTCACCGCCTTGGCGATGTCGCGCGACTTCTGCAGCGCCGCCGGGTGCATGGGATGGGGCTGCCAGCTCTCCACATAGTCACCGGACTGCTGGATGTGGCCGATAGGATCGCAGAAATGCGTCTGCACCTGGCCGTCCGGCCCCTTGGCGCGCACCGTGAGCTGGGTGATTTCGTAGTCGAAGTCGATGAAGCCTTCGACGATCACACGGCCATGGCTCACGCGGCCGCCAGCCATGGCGTAGTCCCAGGCCTTGGCCACGTCGTCCGGGCCGTCCAGCTTGCTCTGGCCCTTGCCCGAGCTGCTCATCACGGGCTTGACCACGCAAGGGAAGCCGATGGCGGGCTGGCCATCGGTGCCGTCGATGGCGGCCTGCAGCTCCTGCTGCGAATCACAGAAGCGATAAGGGCTGGTGGCCAGGCCCAGCGTCTCGGCGGCCAGGCGGCGAATGCCTTCGCGGTCCATGGTCAGGCGCGCGGCGCGGGCCGTGGGGATCACGGTGACCACACCGGCTGCTTCCAGCTCTTCGAGCATGGACGTGGCAATGGCCTCGATCTCGGGCACGACCAGGTCGGGCTTCTCGGCCTCGATCAAGGCCTTGAGCTGGGCCGGATCGCTCATGGTGATGGTGCGCGCGTGGTGGGCCACCTGCTGGCCGGGCGCGTTCTCGTAGCGGTCCACGGCAATGGTTTCCACGCCCAGGCGCTGCAGCGCGATCAGCACTTCCTTGCCGAGTTCGCCGCTGCCCAGCAGCATGACTTTGGTGGCATGGGGGGAGTAAGGGGTTCCAAGGGTGGTCATCTGCGCGTCCTGTGAGCCAGGCGGAGCCTGGGCAAGATAAGAAAGAGAGGGAGGCAGGCCTGCACGGCCCGCAGCAGCCCCCGATCATAGGACGCCGACGCAGGCGCCGCCTACAAACCCAGCGCCTGCGCGAGGTTGCGCCGCGCCCGCGCCTCCAGCCGTTGCCGGAACCAGTCGGTGCAGTAGATGGCCTCGCGCTGCATGAAGCCCAGCAGCACCTCGCGGCGCTTGGCGCGGTACAGCGGCAAGGGCACCCATTCGTACTCGGCCCGCACCTGCACTTCGTACTCGGCAAACCGCAGGGGGTCGGCCGCGAGAATGCCCAGGTCGGCATCCACCAGCAGTTGGGCGTCGATTCCGGGTGGCTGTGCAGCGTGGCAGGTCGCCATGATCAGGCCGTGCACGCGCCCGGCCACATCGGCAGGCAGACCCTGCTCACGCAGCACGGCGGCGGCCCAGTCGGCGCTGCGCGCCTCGTTGTCCTTGGCTTGTGTTTGGTAGACAGCGTCATGGAACCACAGCGCCAGTGCCACCTCGCCGGGGTGCTCGGCCAGGCCCAGCGCCGGTTGCAGCAGGCCCATGGCCTCGCCCAGATGCTGCAGCGTGTGGTAGTGGCGCTGGGGCTCGCTGTAGCTTTGCAGCAGTTGGGCCAGCACAGGCTGCGGAGCGCTGGCACCCAGTGCGGACCAGGCGCTATCCCAAGACGCCTGCCAGGTCTGCAGCGATGCATCGTTGGCGGAGGGCATTTGGGGCCGTGGTCCAGCATGGGTCATCGCCAGTTCCTTCAATTTTCAGAAGATGCCGGGCGCCAGCGCCCGCAGCGGCGCACCTGCCGATGACAGCAGCCATGCCAGCAGGCCGCAGTTGAGCACCACGGTGATCCAGAACACCAGTTGGAATGAAGCCTTGCTGGACTTGTGCCGCAGCAGCCCCTGCGCGAGCAGCGCGCCGGGCCAGCCGCACAGCAGTGCCAGCAGGTGCAGACGGCTTTCGCTGGTGCGCCAGCGGTCGTTCCTGGCGGCGGACTTGTCGAATCCATAGACCATGAAGGTCACAAAGCTTGCCGCCGCATACAGGCCGACCAGTGTCCAGGGCATGCGGCCGCTCGAGGCAACAGCCAGCAGCACGCAGAAGAAGGCAGCGGCCAAGCCTACCGCCACCGGGCCTCGCACAGGCGGCAGAGGCCGCGAAGGCATGCCGGCACGGCTTCGCCGCGCAGGCTGCGGGCGGCCGGTCCTTGGTTCGCCAATGAAGGCCACATCCTGCGCGCGCCATTTTCCCTGGGCGTTGCGGCTGGGCACGTAGCTGACGCGCTCTCCGCCCTCGGGCCTGCGGCGGCGATCGGTGAAGGACTTGATATGGACAAAGACCTGCGCGCCGCCTCCATCGGGTTCGATGAAGCCGAAGCCCTGCTCGTCCTTCCAGCCGATGAGACGTCCCTGCTGCCGCATGGCGGGCTCAGTGGCTGCCGGCTGCGGCCGGCCGCGCATCCTGCTTGCATGGCTCGCCCAGGCAAATGCCTATGTCGCGCGCCATGGTGAGCAGGCCGTGGTCCAGGGGCACGGTGCGCTGGGTGTTGGCCACGCGGGAGATTTCCACGCTGCCGATCTCGCCACCCTGCAGGGTGACCATGCGGCCGAAGCGCCCCGACAGCACCAGTTGCGCCGCATGGTGGCCGTACTGCGTGGCCAGCACGCGGTCAAAGGGCGTGGGGTCGCCGCCGCGCTGTACATGGCCGAGGACCGTGGTGCGCACCTCGCTCCTGAGGTGGGGCTGCAGGCGTTCGCGCAGCACATGGCCGACGCCGCCCAGGCGGACCGGGTCGGGGCTTTGCTCGATGCGCTCGCGCACCGTGAGGCTGGCGCCGCTTTCCTTGGCGCCCTCGCCGATGCAGATGATGGTGTAGCGCTGGCGCTGCTCGCGGCCCCGGCAGAAGTCGACGATGGCCTGCAGGTCGTAATCGATCTCGGGCAGCAGGATGACGTCGGCCGCACCGGCAATGCCGGCCTCCAGCGCCAGCCATCCGGCATGGCGCCCCATGGTCTCGACGATCATCACGCGGTGGTGGCTGTTGGCCGTGCTCTCGATGCGGCGCAGCGCCTCGGTGGCCGTGGCCACGGCGGTGTCGAAGCCAAAGCTGCGCTCGCAATTGGCAATGTCGTTGTCGATGGTCTTGGGCACGCCCACGCAGGTCAATCCCACCTGTTCGGCCAAGCCATGCGCCAGACTCATGGTGCCGTCGCCGCCGATGGCCACCACCACGTCCAGGCCCAGCGCCCGAACATTGCGGCCCACATGCTCCAGCGTGGCCGCATCGCGCAGGGGGTTGGCGCTGTTGCTGGTGCCCAGGATGGTGCCGCCCACATGCAGGATGCCCGAGACCTCGTCCCAGCCCAGGGGCTTGACGCCGGGCGGGTCGAGCATCAGGCCCTCGAAGCCGTCGGCAATGCCCAGCACCTCGCACTGGCCGTGGTTGATCAGGGACTTGGTGACCGCACGGATCACCGCATTCAGGCCGGGGCAGTCGCCACCTCCGGTCAGCACGCCAACGCGCATGGGAAAACTCTCCTGTGAAACACCGGCCGACGCGCCCTTTACGACACGCACATGCCTTTGCAAAGCCCGCCTTGGCCCTCGGAGCGGCCAGCGGCGGCGTCCTTCAAGCCATCAAGGCAGCAGGTCCAGCGCCTGCAGATAGGCAGGCTGGCGCATGAGGTCGTCCCAGGGCTGGGGCACGGTCTCCGGCAGCAGGGCCACGCGGCGCGATTCGCTGTCGGCATCGGGCTGCCAGCGGCCGCTGCGCTGCGCGGCCTCCATGCCGGCCAGCAGCTCGTCCACATGCTCGCCCAGGCCCAGGCTCTGGTTGCACAGCAGCACCATGTCGCAGCCCGCCTCCAGCGCGGCCAGGGCCGCGTCGGTATAGCCGATGAGCTGGCCGTCGATGCGGCGCGCGCCCTCCATGCTCAGGTCGTCGCTGAAAATGGCGCCGTCGTAGCGCAGGCGGCTGCGCAGGATGTCCTTGAGCCACTTGGCAGAAAAACCGGCCGGGCGCTTGTCGACCTTGGGGTAGATCACATGGGCCGGCATCACGGCCGTGAGCACGCTGGACAGCCAGGGATAGGGCGCGGCGTCCTCGCCCAGGATGGCGGTGAGGCTGCGGCCATCGACCGGAATGTCCACATGCGAATCAGCCTTGACGAAGCCGTGGCCGGGAAAGTGCTTGCCGCAGTTGCCCATGCCGGCCTGCAGCAGACCGTGCATGAGGCTGCGGGCCAGCGCGGCCACCACGCGCGGGTCGCGGTGGAAGCTGCGGTCGCCGATGACGCTGCTGGCACCGTAGTCAAGGTCCAGCACCGGGGTGAAGCTGAAATCCACGCCGCAGGCACGCAGCTCGGTGCCCAGCACGTAGCCGGCCGCCGTGGCGGCATTCATGGCGGCCAGGGCGCCGCTGCCTTCGCGGTGCTTGCTGCCCTTGCCGTCGTCCATCCACATCTGGCCGAAGGCGCGCATGGGCGGCAGGTGCGTGAAGCCGTCGGCACGAAAACGCTGCACGCGCCCGCCCTCATGGTCCACGCAGATCAGCAAATCGGGCTTGACCGCCTTGATATCGGCGCACAGCTGCACCAGCTGATCGCGGCTTTCCCAGTTGCGGGCAAAGAGGATGATGCCGCCGACCAGCGGATGCGCCAGGCGCTGGCGGTCCACATCGGTGAGTGCCTTGCCGGCGATGTCGATGATGAGGGGTGCGTGCTCGGTCATGCCGGGAGTTCCTATGAATCCTGTGGAGTCAAAAAAGCCAGCGTCACGCTGGCCGGGTATCAGGCGCGGCGCTCGACCACGCAGAAGCTGGCCGCGTAGTCGCTCTCGTCGGTTACGGACAGGTGCACCTGCAGGTTGCGCGCCTCGAACCATTCCTTGAGCGCGCCGTGCAGCACGATGGCAGGCTGGCCACTGGGCAGCTTGACGACCTCGCAGCTGCGCCAGGTCATGGGCATGACCATGCCCATGCCTATGGCCTTGGAAAAGGCCTCCTTGGCGGAAAAGCGCGTGGCCACGAAGCGGATACCGCGCTCAGGCCAGCGCGCGCGGCGGGCACGCCAGGTGGCCAGCTCGCCCTCGGCCAGCACCTTCTCGGCGAAACGGTCGCCATGGCGCTCCAGGCTGGCGCGGATGCGGCGCACGTCGCAGATGTCGGTACCGATGCCGTAGATCATGGATTCGCTCCGCGAAAGCTTCAGGCGCGCGCCGCCATGCCCTGGTCTATGCACTGCTGGTAGGCGCGCACGGTTTCGGCGTAGCCCAGCTCCAGCGCGTCGGCAATCAGCGCATGGCCGATGGAGACTTCGAGCAGGCCCGGCACGCGCGCCACGAAGGCGGCCAGGTTGTCACGGCTGAGGTCGTGGCCAGCATTGATGCCCAGCCCGGCATCCAAAGCCGCCTGGGCCGCCGCCGCATAGGCCTGCAGTTGCGCTTCCTGGTCTGCCGTGCCCCAGGCAGCTGCATAGGGTTCGGTATACAGCTCGACCCGGTCGGCGCCCACGGCGCGCGCAGCGGCCATCTGGGCGGGCAAGGGGTCCATGAACAGGCTGACGCGCACGCCCAGCTGGCGGCATTCGGCAATCAGCGGCTTCAGGCGCTCGGCGTCCTGCGGGAAGTTCCAGCCATGGTCGCTGGTGAACTGGTCCTCGCTGTCGGGCACGAAGGTGGCCTGGTGCGGGCGCGTGTCGCGGATGAAGTCCATGAGGTTCTGCGTCGGGTTGCCCTCGATGTTGAACTCCGCCTGCGGCCACTGTTTCATCAGCGCCTGCAGTTCATAGACATCCTCGCTGCGGATATGGCGCTGGTCGGGACGCGGATGGATGGTGATGCCCTGGGCACCGGCCTCCAGGCAGATGCGCGCGGCGCGCGTCACGCTGGGAATGCCCAGGTGGCGCGTGTTGCGCAGCAGCGCAACCTTGTTGACATTGACCGACAGCGCCGTGCGCTGCGAAGCGTGGGAAAGATTCATAGCGATTGCAGATCCATCATCAGCTGGCGGGTGCGCAGCATGGGACTGCCGCAATGGTATTGCAGCAGGGCCCTCAGTTGGGGCTTGAGGGCCAGCGCCTGCTCGGGTTGGGCCACCACATGCAGCGTGGCATTGAAGGCCTGCCGGGCCTGCAGCGCGCTTTCAATGGCCTGCCATTGCGCAGCGCCCAGCACGGCGCGCTCGCCCTGCAGCGCCGGGCGCAGGCCGCCTTCGGCCACCAGCGCATAGCGGCGGCCTTCGGCCAGCGGCGCCAGCGTGGCGCTTTCCTCATTCAAGGCGGGCAGATGGCCCAGTTCGCGCAGCAGCAGCAGCTCGAAGGTGCGCAGCACGGGCTCGATGGCATCGCCATGCTGGCCCGCCAGCACGCGCACCACGCCGGCATAGATGTCGAACAGCGCCGCATAGGGATCGTCTCGCGCCAGCAGGCGCATCAGCAGCTCGTTGAGGTACAGGCCCGACATCAGGGCGTCGCCCTGGGGCATGACATGCCCGCCCACCCACTCGGCACCCTTGAGGGTGTGGATCTCGGCATTGCCCTCGCCGCCCAGGCTGTAGCTCAGGCTCAGCGGCTGCAGCGGCAGCAGCACGGGGCGAAAGTTCGAGGTCGGGCGCTTGACGCCCTTGGCCGCCAGCGCCACGCGGCCCCGGTGCCGCGTGAAGACCTCGAGGATCAGGCTGGACTCGCTCCAGTCATAGCTGTGCAGCACATAGGCCGGCTCATCCGAGACACGCTTGGCGCTAGCCATGGACAGAGGGCCTTGCGGGGAGGTTTCTCACTCGTAGCCGAAGGAGCGCACGCGGGCCTCGTCGTCGGCCCAGCCCGAGCGCACCTTGACCCAGACTTCGAGGAAGACCTTGGCATCCATGAGCTTTTCCAGCTCCTGGCGGGCCTCGGTGCTGATGCGCTTGAGGCGCTCGCCCTTCTCTCCGATGATCATGGCCTTGTGTCCGTCGCGCTCGACCACGATGGTGGCCGCCACGCGGATGAAGCGCTTGTGCTGCTTGCTGGCCTCTTCCTCGAACTTGTCGATGACCACCGTGGAGGTGTAGGGCAGCTCGTCGCCCGTGAAGCGGAACAGCTTCTCGCGCACGGTTTCCGAGGCGAGGAACTTCTCGCTGCGGTCGGTCAGCTCGTCGGGCGCATACATCCAGTCCTGCTCGGGCAGGTACTTCTCGCAGATGCCGAACAGGCGCTCGATGTCGCCCTTGCTCTTGGCCGACATGGGCACGAACTCGGCAAACGGATGGCGCTCCTGCATGCTCTTGAGCCAGGGGGCGATCTCGGCACGGCGGCCCACGGTATCGAGCTTGTTGGCGATCAGCAGCGTGGGAATGCCGGGCTTGAATAGCGACAGCACCTTGGCATCGGCCAGCGTGAACTGGCCGGCTTCCACGACGAACAGGATCAGGTCCACGTCGCCGATGGCGCCCATCACGGTCTTGTTGAGCGACTTGTTCAGCGCCGTGCTGTGCTTGGTCTGGAAACCCGGTGTATCGACGAAGATGAACTGCGTCGCGGCGCGCGAGCGAATGCCCGTGATGCGGTGGCGCGTGGTCTGCGCCTTGCGCGAGGTGATGCTGATCTTCTGGCCCACCAGCGCATTCATCAGCGTGGATTTGCCCACATTGGGCTTGCCGACGATGGCGATCAGGCCGCAGCGCTGCGGGCCTGTCGGCACCTCGGGCGCCTGGGCTTCATCAGGGGCGGATGCCGTGCGTGCTGCGCCGGCGCCGGGCTTGGCCGCAGCCAGCAGGGCATCGAGTTCGGCGGCGGTCTGTGCCGGCGCCGGAGGTTTGTCTTGGTTCATGCGTGTCTTGCTTTCAATAGTTCCAGCATGGCTGTGGCAGCCGTCTGCTCTGCGGCTCTGCGCGAGGCACCCGTTCCCCGCGCCTGCAATTGCAGCTCGGCAATCGCGCAGGCCACTTCAAAGGTCTGGCGGTGGGCGGCTCCCGTGGTGGCGACCACCTCGTACTGCGGCAGCTTCATGCGCCGTCCCTGCAACCATTCCTGCAGGGCCGTCTTCGCATCCTTTTCGGCTGCACGCATGTGGGGATTGATGTCCACGCCCTCGAAAAGATGGTGTACCACCTTCTCGCCCGCCGCGTAGCCGGCATCCAGATAGACCGCGCCGATCAGGGCCTCGACCGCATCGGCCAGGATGGAGGGGCGTTGCTTGCCGCCCGACTTGGATTCACCCTCGCCCAGGCGCAGCAGATCGGGCAACTGCAGCCTCAGCGCGATCTGGTGCAGCGTGCCTTCCTTGACCAGGTTGGCGCGCACGCGGGACAGATCGCCCTCGGGCATGGAACTGAGCCGCTGGTAAAGCAGGCTGGAAATGGCAAGGTTCAGCACCGAGTCACCGAGGAATTCCAGGCGCTCGTTGTTGTCTGCCGAGAAGCTGCGGTGCGTGACGGCACGCTGCAGCAATGCAGGCTCGGCAAATTGATGCTGCAGCCTCAGCTGCAGCGCATTCAGTAAGGGAGGCACCTATTGGGTCTGCTTCTTAAAACGGTAAGTCAGGTACGCGGGGCCCACGAGATGGATCTCGCGCGAATATTCAAAGCCCACCACCACACGGTCATTGATCTTGGTCACTTCGAGGTTCTCCCCCGTAATCGACTTGATGTCATCAATCTGGGCTGCGCGATTGAAGCTGGCTTTCACGTCCGCCACAGAACTACCCTCGCGGGCCGCCTTGTTGGCAGCCTTGACGATGGCCTGGTATTCCAGGAAGACCGGCACGGATTGTGCGCCCACGGCCACCACGCCCACGCCCAGGGCAATCACAAACACCAGTCCCAGAAAGGACAGGCCGCGCTGGCGCGAACGCCGGTTGTTCGATGTCAACATGCTTTTTCCTCCTCCGATGTGAATCCCTCGCGCACGCCCGGGCCACTGCTGTCCTCAGGCATGCATGTGATGTGATCAATGGAAGCTGCCGATGCGCTTGAAATCCCCGAAGTTCATCCAGACAAAGAAAGCCCGGCCCACGATGTTCTTGTCGGGCACAAAGCCCCAGTAGCGGGAATCCAGTGAGTTGTCGCGGTTGTCGCCCATCATGAAGTACTGGCCCTCCGGCACCTTGCAGGTGATGCCTTCGACGCTGTAGCGGCAGTTCTCGCGGAACTCGAAGCCGCTGGCGCCCTGGATGAAGGCGGGCACGTCCTGGTTCACGATCATGCGGTGCGGCTTGTCGCCCAGCGACTCCTCGTACTGCTTGAAGTAGCGCATCGCATCCTTGTCGAAGAAGTCGGGCAGTGCATTGACCGGGACTTCCTTGCCATTGATCGTCAGCCGCTTGTTCAGGTAGGCGATCTCGTCGCCCGGCAGGCCCACCACCCGCTTGATGTAGTCCAGGCTGGGCTGGGGCGGGTAGCGGAACACCACCACATCGCCACGCTGCAGCGGCGTTCCCTGCGTGATCTTGGTGTTGATCACCGGCAGGCGCACGCCATAGGTGAACTTGTTCACCAGGATCAGGTCGCCCACGAGCAGCGTGGGGATCATGGAGCCAGACGGGATCTTGAACGGCTCGAACAGGAACGAGCGCAGCACGAAGACGATCGCGATCACCGGGAACAGGCCTGCCGTCCAGTCCAGCCACCAGGGCTGCATGAGGATGCGGCCCTTGGCCTCTTCCGACACCTCGATGTCGGTCTTGGCGATGCCCATGCGGTCGAGTTCTGCGCGGCGTGCCACGGCAGCCTCCTCGATGGCCACGGCAGCGCGGCGGCGGCGCGGCAGGAAGTACAGCCGCTCGGCAACCCAGTACAGGCCCGTGACCACGGTGGCCAGGAACAGTAGCAGCGCGAAGTTGCCCTCGATGAAGCCTGTGTACCAGGCGCCGATATAGCCCACGAAGGCCGCGAGTACGACGGCCGTAATCCATTGCATGGCTTGCATCAATCCTCCACTTGCAGGATGGCCAGGAAGGCCTCCTGGGGCACTTCCACCGATCCGATCTGCTTCATGCGCTTCTTGCCGGCCTTTTGCTTTTCCAGCAGCTTGCGCTTGCGGGTGATGTCGCCGCCGTAGCACTTGGCCAGCACGTTCTTGCGCATGGCCTTGACGGTTTCCCGCGCAATGATGTTGGCGCCGATGGCGGCCTGGATGGCCACATCGAACATCTGGCGGCTGATGATCTCGCGCATCTTGGCCACCACGGCCCGGCCGCGGTACGTGGCCTGGGAGCGGTGCACGATGATGGACAGCGCATCGACCTTCTCGCCGTTGAGCAGGATGTCCACCTTCACCACGTCGGAGGCGCGGTACTCCTTGAACTCATAGTCCATGGAGGCGTAGCCGCGCGAGACCGACTTGAGCTTGTCGAAGAAGTCCAGCACGATTTCGCCCAGCGGCATCTCATAGGTGAGCATCACCTGGCGGCCGTGGTACTGCATGTTGATCTGCACGCCGCGCTTCTGGTTGGCCAGCGTCATCACCGGGCCCACATAGTCCTGGGGCATGTACAGGTGGACGGTGACGATGGGCTCGCGCACCTCCTCGATACGGCCGGCATCGGGCATCTTGGACGGGTTCTCGACCTGGATGACCTCGCCATCGCCCTTGACCACTTCGTAGACCACGCTGGGCGCGGTGGTGATCAGGTCCTGGTCGAATTCGCGCTCCAGGCGCTCCTGCACGATTTCCATGTGCAGCAGGCCCAGGAAGCCGCAGCGAAAGCCGAAGCCCAGCGCCTGCGAGACTTCAGGCTCGAACTGCAGGGACGAATCGTTGAGCTGCAGCTTCTCCAGCGCATCGCGCAACTGGTCGTACTCGCTGGCTTCGGTGGGGTACAGACCCGCGAACACCTGGGGCTTGATTTCCTTGAAGCCAGGCAGGGCCTCGGTGGCAGGAGCCAGATTGTTGGGAAGCTTCTTTTCCAGCGTGATGGTGTCGCCCACCTTGGCTGCCTTGAGCTCCTTGATACCGGCAATGATGTAGCCCACCTCGCCAGCGCGCAGCACGTCGCGGGGCACGTCGGCCGGAGTGAACACGCCCAGGTTGTTGGCTTCATAGGCAGCGCCCGAGGCCATCATCTTGAAGCGCTCGCCACGCTTGAGTTCACCATCGACCACGCGCACCAGCATCACGACGCCGACATAGGTGTCGAACCAGCTGTCGATGATCATGGCGCGCAGCTGGCCATTGGGATCGCCCTTTGGCGGCGGCACCTTGGCGACCACCGCCTCCAGGATCTCTTCGATGCCCATGCCGGTCTTGGCCGAGCAGGGAATGGCGTCGCTGGCATCGATGCCGATGACATCCTCGATCTCGGCCCTGGCATTTTCGGGATCGGCCTGGGGCAGATCCATCTTGTTGAGAACAGCCGTCACTTCCACGCCGAGTTCCAGCGCGGTGTAGCAGTTGGCCACGGTCTGCGCCTCGACGCCCTGCGAGGCGTCCACCACCAGCAGCGCTCCCTCGCAGGCTGACAGCGAACGCGAGACTTCATACGAGAAGTCCACGTGGCCGGGCGTGTCGATGAGGTTGAGGTTGTAGACCTGGCCATCCTTGGCCTTGTACTGCAGGGCTGCGGTCTGCGCCTTGATGGTGATGCCGCGCTCTTTCTCGATATCCATCGAGTCCAGCACCTGGGCTTCCATGTCACGGTCAGCCAAGCCTCCGCAACGCTGGATGAGGCGGTCAGCCAGCGTCGACTTGCCATGGTCGATGTGCGCAATGATGGAAAAATTTCTGATGTGGTTCATCAACGGGAAGGACTGCTAGTGAAAGTGGAAAACGACAGGGCCGGCGCGCAAGAAAAAAGGGCGCGTCCATGAACGACGCGCCCCGAACCAACAATCTCTGGCAACTGCGATAGTTGGGACTTTATTGTAGGCAAAACGGGCTGAAAACCAAGCCCTGACAAGGCCTGCAAAGGTCCGGGCTTGATCTGTCACAATTATTTATCAACAGTTTATCAACAGAACCGCCGAGCCATTTCTCGCCCGTCGATCACCGGATAGTGCGGTGCTTTTGCACCGCAACAATCCCCTTTGAAAACAGGTTTCTGACGCCTTGAGCCGTCACGCTTTGGTGGGGCATTTTACCCAATGCCCCAAGGGGCATGGGCGGCTCCGGGTCAGGATTCCGAGGGTATTCCCCAGGATCCGGAAAACCGCCCTCCCCTGCGGCCTCAGCGCGTCGGACGGATCAGCACGTACTGTGCCCATTCCCCACGGCGCACCAGCAGGTTCACGGGCTTGCTCTTGTCCACCTTGGCCAGCGTGGCCTCGAAGCTCTTGAGCCCCGTGATCTCGACATTGGCCAGCTGCAGGATCACATCGCCTTCGCGCAGGCCCGCACGTGCCGCAGCCTCGACAGCCGCCGTCACGCGCACGCCGCCCTTGATGCCCAGCTCCTTCTTCTGGGCATCCGTGAGCTCGGCCAGCGTCAGGCCCAGCGGCTGGGAAACCAGGGTGCTGCCCTTGCCGGTGGCCTTGGCCTGCGGAGCCGCGCCGTCGGGCTCGACCTCGGCGATCACCATGGTCAGATCCTTGGCTGCGCCGCGACGGAACACGGTGATGGTGCTGCGTGTGCCGGGCTTGGTATTGCCCACCAGGCGCGGCAGGTCGGCCACCTTGTCGATGGCCTTGCCGTCGAACTTAATGATCACGTCCCCGGCCTCGACGCCCGCCTTGGCAGCGGGCGAATCCGGCTCGACGGCCGACACCAGTGCGCCCTGCGCCTTGCCCAGGCCAATGGATTCGGCAATGTCCTTGGTGACCGGACCGATCTGCACGCCAATGCGGCCTCGCGTGACCTTGCCGGTGGCGCGCAACTGGTCGCTGACACGCACGGCCTCATCGATCGGAATCGCGAAGCTGATCCCCATGAAGCCGCCGGAGCGCGAATAGATCTGGCTGTTGATGCCCACGACCTCGCCGCGCATATTCAGCAACGGGCCGCCCGAGTTGCCGGGGTTGATGGCCACATCGGTCTGGATGAACGGCAGATAGTCGCCCGTATCGCGCTGCTTGGCACTGACGATGCCCGCCGTGACGGAGTTGTCGAGGCCGAAGGGCGAGCCGATGGCCATCACCCACTCGCCGACCTTGAGGCGGTTCACATCGCCGATCTTCACGGCCGGCAGCCCTGTGGCGTCGATCTTGACCACGGCCACGTCGGTGCGCTTGTCGCTGCCCACGATCTTGGCCTTGAACTCACGCTTGTCGGTCAGCGTGACGATCACCTCGTCAGCTCCTTCGACCACGTGGGCATTGGTCATCACAAAGCCATCGGCCGTCAGGATGAAGCCGGAACCCACGCCGCGCGGCTGCTCCTCGTCAGGCTGTGAACGCGGTTGGGGACGTTGGCGCGGCACATTGGGCACGGGCAGCCCGAAGCGGCGGAAGAATTCGAGCATGTCCTCGTCCATGCCCAGCGCCTCGGCAGAGTTGGCGGACACCTTCTCCAACGTGCGGATGTTGACCACGGACGGGCCGACCTGCTCGACCAGATCGGTGAAGTCCGGCAGCCCCCGCACCACGGCGCCACTTTGCGCATGGGCGGCACTCACCGGCACCAGCATTCCTGCGCTGCCTGCAGCCAGCGCCAGAACGCCGGCCAGTGTGCAGGACTGCAGCGTCTTCCATCGAACAGTGGTCATGGTCATCCTTTCCATCTCAATCATTACGTTGCCCCGACGCCATCGCGCCCAGGCGGTTTGTTCGGACACATGGCAGCCGACTTGCTTTCGGACGAACGTCACATTCTGGCGCAGTCCTGGCGAGCATCGGCCAGACGATGGCTCAGAAGCCTGAAAGACGCGGTTAGTTCCCGAATCGGCAGCATGCATGGGGCGCGGGCCGCCGTGCATGGAGCACAAATGACTGCACCCGCGTCCATTTCAATGCCGAAAGGCTGGACGCGGGTGCAAAAGAAGGCAGGAGAGCAATGCTCTCCTGTGAGATTCAGCGCTGGTTGGCGCGCGGTGCCGAGGCGAAGTTGGCGTTGCGCAAGAAGCTGGCAGGCATCTGCAACGTGGCGGGCCCACTGTATTGCGGATGGGAGGCCAGCAGCGCATCCAGGCGCGGATCACGCAGCATCACGCTCTGCCCGTAGGGTCCGGCCACCGCAACGACCGAGGAAGACTGGGCCGTATCGCCAAGCGGGAAATCCTGGGCATTGCCAGCCACCGCAACCGGCGCCGACGGAGCACCCGTCTCAAGGGCCGCCAGGGCCCGGCCAGGCGCCGCGCCGGGACCGGCAGGCGCGCCCAGCATCACGCTCCAGCCAATGGCAGCCACGGCCGCCACGGAGGCAAAGCCCGCCGCCATCTTCCAGCGAAATACCGAGGCATTGGCCGCCTCGCGCAGCGGCGCGCCATTGATCACGGCCCGGTCCTGCGCCGGATGCGCAATTTGCGCCAGCTCTTCAGTGGCCACGGAAACCAGCGGACGGCGAGGCTCGTTGGCCAGTTGGGCGCGGATTCCGGAGAGCACATCATGCCGGCTGTGATGGGCCAATTCCGGGGAACGCAGCACATCGCCCACGAGGTGGTACATGCGCCACTCCTGCTGGCCTGCGTCGCTTTCGGCATAGGCCAGCACGGCCTGCAACTCTGCGGCAGAGAGTTCACCATCAGCCAATGCCGACAATTGTTCGCGCTTCGTCAGATCGTCATTCATGATCAATCACCTGCTTGTCTGCTTTGAGACCCTGTACCCAAAAAATGCGCCACCGGCGGCCACAACCCATCACGCCTACCAACGCTTGCCCGACTGGCGCTCCAGCAAAGGCTTGACCCTGGCTGAAATCGCTTCCCGTGCGCGAAAAATCCGTGAGCGCACGGTGCCGATGGGGCAACCCATGGCGTTCGAGATTTCCTCGTAGCTCAGGCCTTCGATTTCCCGCAACGTGACAGCCTGTCGGAGATCCTCGGGCAAAGCCTCCATGGCGGCGTTGACTGCCTGGGCAATTTCCTGGGCTGCCAGGATCGTTTCGGGCGTTTCTTCGGTGGTTAGTTCCTGGCTGACCCGGGAAGTTTCATCATCGTCATCCCCGTTGTGTAACGCGCTTTCGGTGATGAGCGGCGAGCGCTTCATGTCCAGCAGCGCCTTCTTGGCAGTATTCACGGCAATGCGGTACAGCCAGGTATAGAACTGGGCATCACCCCTAAACTGGTGCAGGGCCCGATAGGCGCGGATGAAGGTTTCCTGCGCAATGTCCGGCACCAGGTCCACGTCGCGCACCATGCGGCCGATGAGGCGCTCGATGCGGCGCTGGTACTTGATGACCAGTAGCTCGAAGGCCCGCATGTCTCCTGCGTTGGTGCGCTCGACCAGAGCCAGGTCGCTATCGGCAGAAGAAGGCGGGAATTCGGGAGGCGTCATGAAATCGGTGAAGACGGGCCGCGGCGGCCCTGGCGCAGTCATTGCGCCCGTTCTGTAGGTCTGGCCGGGGAATATACAGCACGCCGCAAATCACCCCAGGTTTCCGGACTCTGCCTGCACAACAGGAGAAGCCAGCGGGAGCTGCGCCAACGCAAGGGCCCCGCCGGCACCATGGAAACCAGGGGAAGGACCTGCACCCACAACCACGATCCACCATCGGCTCTCACCTGCAGCAGCACCGGCTGCGCAGCCTGGCCTGGGTCCGACTCGCAGATCGACCACTGCACGCCATCCCAGGCGATGAAACCCTTACCCAGGCTGTGCCATCCATGCCACATGCCGGCAGCAGCAACCAGGCAAACCGCAACGGCCACGGCTGCAGGCCACCACCCTGACTGGAGATTCAAGGCCCATGCCAGCAAAAGCATGGCGGCCAGCAGCCAAAGCGCACAAAGACACACTGCCACGGTGCGCGATAGCTTCAGCGGATGGCGAACTGCGGGCGGCGCATGGCGAGACGGCATGCCTGCAGTGTCGCAAAACCGCAGCATGACCGACATTTATCCTGCTTTCACCTGGCACATGCGCGAAATAAAAAAGCCCGCTCCCTTGCGGGGCGGGCTTTTCATGTGCGTTGCGCAGGCCTCAGATCCGCTTGAACACCAGCGTTCCGTTGGTGCCTCCGAAGCCGAAGTTGTTCTTCACTGCCACCTCGATCTTCGCGTCCCGTGCCGTATTGGCGCAGTAGTCGAGATCGCACTCCGGGTCCTGGTTGTCCAGGTTGATGGTCGGAGGAATCTTTTGCTCGTGCAGTGCCAGCACGGTGAAGACGCTCTCGATGCCACCAGCACCGCCCAGCAGGTGACCTGTCATGGACTTGGTCGAACTGACAACGATTTTCTTGGCGTGATCGCCCAGAGCCGCCTTGATGGCGTTGGTCTCGTTGAGGTCGCCCAGCGGCGTGGAAGTGCCGTGCGCGTTCAGATAGTCGATCTGGTCGGCATTGATGCCGGCATTTCGCAAAGCTGCCAGCATGGCACGGCGCGGGCCGTCCATGTTGGGTGCCGTCATGTGGCCGGCGTCGGCACTCATGCCGTAGCCACACAGTTCGGCGTAGATCTTGGCACCGCGGGCCTTGGCATGCTCGTACTCTTCCAGCACCAGCACGCCCGCGCCTTCGCCCAGCACGAAGCCGTCGCGGTCCTTGTCCCAGGGGCGCGAAGCGGCCTTGGGATCATCATTGCGCGTGGACAGGGCGCGCATGGCGGCAAAGCCGCCGACGCCCAGGGGGGAGACCGTGGCTTCCGTGCCACCAGCCACCACCACATCGGCATCGCCGTATTCGATCATGCGTCCTGCCTCGCCTATGCAGTGCAGCCCGGTCGTGCAGGCAGTCACCACGGCAAGATTCGGCCCCTTGAAGCCGAAGCGCATGGACACATGGCCAGCCACCATGTTGATGATGGAGGCAGGCACGAAGAACGGCGTGATGCGGCGCGGTCCGCGCGCAGCCAGTTCCGCGTGGGTGTTCTCGATCAGCGGCAAGCCGCCGATGCCCGAACCGATCACACAGCCGATGCGCGTGGCCAGATCATCCGACAAGGCCTCGCCCGTGGGCAGACCTGAGTCCTGCACGGCTTGCGCCGCAGCAGCGATGCCGTAATGGATGAAGGTGTCCATGGAGCGCGCATCCTTGGCGCTCATGTACGACTCCACATCGAATCCCTTGACCTCGCCTGCAATCTTGCAGGCAAAGTTCGAGGCATCGAACTTGGTGATGAGGTCAATGCCGGACTGGCCGGCCAAAAGATTGGCCCAGGCGTCGCCCACCGTGTTACCCACGGGGGAGATGCAACCCAGGCCGGTCACGACAACGCGACGACGGCTCATGCGTAAAACCTTCTGCTGATCGCTCGGGTCAGGGCCCTATCAGGCCTTCTGGTGGGTGTTGGCGTAGTCGATGGCGTTTTGCACCGTCGTGATCTTTTCCGCGTCTTCGTCGGGGATCTCGATGCCGAATTCATCTTCCAGGGCCATCACCAGCTCCACCGTGTCCAGGGAGTCAGCACCCAGATCAGCCACGAAGGCCTTTTCGTTGGTGACTTGAGACTCTTCAACGCCGAGTTGTTCGGCAATGATTTTTTTGACACGTGCTTCGATATCGCTCATGGTTTCCCTCTGGGGGTTGTGAATGAACCCGCGATTCTAGCTGCTTCGGGCCTCAGGCCCTCTTCAGCCGGCCGTCGCGAGGAAACGGCCTCTTCTGTTGCAAGCAACGCCGGCTTCTGGCAGGGGTCTGCCCGAAGCCGGCGTTGCACTTACATGTACATGCCGCCGTTGACGTGCAATTCCTGGCCGGTGACGTATCCCGCACCCGCAGATGCGAGGTAGGCCACGGCATGGGCGATGTCGCTGGGTTGACCCAGATCGCCCATGGCGATCTGCGATTTGAGGGCGTTCTTCTGCTCTTCGGGCAGCTCCGCCGTCATGTCGGTGGCAATGAAGCCAGGCGCCACGCAGTTGACCGTGATGCCGCGGCTGCCCAGTTCACGGGCCAGCGCACGCGTCATGCCGGCAACGCCGGCCTTGGCGGCTGCATAGTTGGCCTGACCGGGGTTCCCGGAGGCGCCAACGACGCTGGTGATGTTGATGATGCGGCCAAAACGCTGCTTCATCATGGGCCGAATGGCCGTACGGCTGACTCGGAAAACCGCCTTGAGATTGGTGTCGATCACCGCATCCCAGTCGTCGTCCTTCATGCGCATGGCCAGGGTGTCGCGTGTGATGCCGGCGTTGTTGACCAGCACATGCAGGCCGCCGTCATTCTTGACGATGCTGTCGATCAAGGCATCGACGGCCGCCCCATCCGTGACATTGAGGTTCACGCCGCGGCAGCCCTCATGGGCCGACAGGGCCTGGCCGATCTTTTCCGCGCCGCCGTCGGTGGTGGCCGTGCCGATCACGCGGTAGCCGCGCGATGCCAGCTCCTGGGCAATGGCAGCACCAATGCCACGCGAGGCACCCGTCACCAGGGCAACCTGGGGCTTGTTCTGGTTGTCAGTCATGCGAGGGATTCTTTCACGTCGGCCAGCGTGGCCGGATCATAGAGGGCAGCGGCCGTCAGGTCCGCGTCAATCCGCTTGGTCAGGCCCATGAGCACCTTGCCGGGACCGCATTCGACGAGATGCACGATGCCGCGCGCCTTCATGGCCTGAACGCATTCAACCCAGCGCACCGGGCCAAAGGCCTGGCGATACAGCGCATCACGGATGGCATCTGCGTCTTGCTCGACCGCCACGTCGATGTTGTTGAGCACGGGAATCTGCGGCGCAGCCAGCGCCGTGGCAGCCAGCGCCGCCCTGAGCTTTTCGGCCGCAGGCTTCATCAGGCTGGAATGGAACGGCGCTGACACGGGCAACGGCAGGGCACGCTTGGCGCCTGCGGCCTTTAGGGCTTCGCAGGCCTTTTCGACAGCAGCCTTGCTGCCGGCGATCACGGTCTGCGAAGGATCGTTGAAATTGACGGCTTCGACGACTTCAGCGCCACCCAGGGCAGCCGTGACCTCGGCGCAGCCTGCGCGCACCTTGTCGGCGTCCAGACCCAGGATGGCCGCCATGGCGCCTGTGCCCACGGGCACGGCCTCCTGCATGGCTGCAGCACGTAGGCGCACCAGCGGGGCAGCCTGGGCCAGCGTCAGCACGCCCGAGGCGACCAGGGCGGAATACTCGCCCAGCGAATGACCTGCCACGGCATCGGGCAGCGCGCCGCCTTCGGCCTGCCACACGCGCCAGGCGGCCACACCGGCCACCAGCATCACGGGCTGGGTGTTGGTGGTGAGCGCCAAGGCTTCCTTCGGTCCTTGCTGGATCAGCTGGCCGATGTTTTCACCCAGCGCCTCGGAGGCTTCGGCCAGCGTCTGCGCCACGACAGGATGGTCACCCCATCCGTCGAGCATGCCCACCGATTGCGAACCCTGGCCGGGAAAGACGAATGCAAACTTCTTCATATTTTCAAAAATAAAAGCCGCGCCATGGGAGCCTGCCGACAGGCAGGCATCCCGCATCACATCTTGAGAAGCACCGCACCCCAGGTGAAGCCACCGCCCACGCCTTCCAGCAGCACGGTCTGCCCAGGCTTGACCTGGCCATTGCGCACGCCGTGGTCCAGCGCCAGCGGGATCGAGGCGGCCGAGGTATTGCCATGCTGGTCCACGGTCACCACCACCTTGTCCATGGACAGCTTGAGCTTGCGCGCCGTGCTTTGCATGATGCGGATGTTGGCCTGGTGAGGGATCAGCCAGTCGATATCGGCATCGGTGAGCCCGGCCTTGTCCAGCGTCGCACGGGCGGCCTTTTCCAGCACGCCGACCGCCAGCTTGAACACGGCCTGTCCATCCATCTTCAGCAGCGGATCGCCGAGCACCTGTCCGCCGGACACATTGCCCGGCACGCAGAGGATGCCGACATGCTTGCCATCGGCATGCAGGTCGGACGCCAGGATCCCAGGCTGCTCGGACGCCTCCAGCACCACCGCGCCGGCGCCGTCGCCGAACAGCACGCAGGTCGTGCGGTCGTTGAAATCAAGGATGCGGCTGAAGACTTCGGAGCCCACCACCAGCGCGCGGCTTGCGGCGCCGGACTGGATCATGGCATCGGCCACCGTGAGAGCATAGACAAAGCCGCTGCACACAGCCTGCACGTCAAAGGCCGCGCAGCCATTGGCGCCAAGCTTGTTCTGCAGGATGCAGGCAGTGGACGGGAAGACCATGTCGGGCGTCGAGGTGGCGACGATGATCAGGTCGATGTCCTGTGGCTGGCAGCCAGCGGCCTCCAGCGCCTTCTTCGACGCCTCCAGGGCCAGATCGCTGCTGGCCACGTCGGGCGCGGCAAAGTGACGGGCATGGATGCCGGTGCGCTCGACGATCCACTCGTTCGAGGTCTCGATGCCACGCTGGGCCAGTTCGGCTGCCAGATCGTGATTGGTGAGTCGGCGGGGTGGCAGGTAGCTGCCCGTGCCGGTGATGCGTGCGTAGCGTCTCATCTGTATTAGGGCGCCGACGGTCCCGATTCCGACTGCGCAGCCAGCAAAAGAGGCAGGGCTGCGGAGATGCGGGTACGGACACGGTCGAGCAGGTTGTTGCGGGCCGCATCATACGCGCGGTTCAGCGCGTGCTCGAAAGCCAAGGCATCGGCTGACCCATGGCTTTTGAACACCAGCCCACGAAGGCCCAGCAGCGCCGCACCGTTGTGACGCCGATGGTCCACGCGATTCATCAGAGCAGTTAGCACCGGATAGGCAACGATTGCAGCCATTTTGGTGAAGATGTTGCGCTTGAACTCCTGTTTGAGGGCATTGGAGATCATGGACGCCACCCCCTCGGAAGACTTGAGGGCCACGTTGCCCACAAAGCCGTCACAGACCACGACCTGGGTCGTGCCCTTGAAGATATCGTTGCCTTCGACGTTTCCGTAGAAGTTCAGGTGACCGGCCTTGCCGGCCGCACGCAACAGTTCGCCCGCACGCTTGATGACTTCGCTGCCCTTGATCTGCTCTTCGCCGATATTGAGCAGGCCCACCGAAGGCGCCTCTTCGTTGTTCAGCGCAGACACCAGGGCCGAGCCCATGACGGCGAACTGCAGCAGATGCTCGGCCGAGCAATCCACGTTGGCACCCAGGTCCAGCACCGTGGTGGCACCACCCTTGGCATTGGGCAACTGGGGAGCGATGGCGGGGCGATCGATGCCATCCAGCGTCTTGAGCAGGTAGCGCGAGATGGCCATCAGCGCACCCGTATTCCCAGCCGACACGGCAGCAGCAGCCTGGCCATCCTTGACCTGCTGGATGGCGACGCGCATCGAGGAATCCTTCTTCCTGCGCAGCGCCACCTCGATCGGGTCATCCATGCCGACGACTTCCGAGGCCGGCACCACGCTGGCGCGCTCATGCGCAAAGCCAGCCAGCGCATCGGGCTGGCCGACCAGCAGCAGCCGGGCATCGGAATGGGAATCGAGGAACTGGCGGCACGCCGCGAGCGTGACGCGGGGGCCGTGATCACCCCCCATGCAGTCAACGGCCAAAGTGATCATGAGCGACTGGCAAGCCTGTTGCAAGGCCTGGAAAGATAGGAACGGCCATCAGAAAAAACAAAAGCCCGCGCTACGAAAACTGTAGCCGCGGGCTCTGCGGGAACGGTCGAAGGTCAGGCTTCGGACTTGTTCTTCAGCACTTGACGGCCGCGGTACACGCCGTTGGGGCTGATGTGGTGACGCAGGTGGGTTTCACCCGTGGTGGGTTCCACGGCGATGCCAGGCACATTCAGTGCATTGTGCGAACGGTGCATACCGCGCTTGGAGGGGGACTTCTTGTTCTGCTGAACAGCCATGATGGCTCCTGTGTATCTGAAAAGGGTTGGTAAAAAACGCGATCAGCCCATTAAAGACACGAGGGGGTTTCGCGCGAAGCCCTTGATTATAGCGCAATCGCTTTTCCCGGCCTCGACCTTTTTTCCGGGCATCTCGATCAGTCTGCGGATTTGCCCACATCCAGGCCGCGAAGGACGGCGAACGGGTTGGGCTTGTCCTCGATGGCCTGCTCGAAGTCCGCGTCGCTGGACTGCAAGCTCACAGACTCGGGGCAGACATCGTGACGCGGCACCACGGGCAGTTCCATGAGCAACTCGTCCTCTATGAGTTCGAGCAGATTGAACTCGCGGCTGAGCACCAGCAGGTCCTCATCGCTTTCATCGTCCTCGGACTCGGCCGTGGCTTCATCCGCAACAAAGCGAAAAGACCGATCAACCTGCAGGGTGATGGGCGCCAGGGCCAGGCAGCGCTGGCACACCATTGGCACGACGGCATCGGCCTGCAGATGCAGCCACACCTGACCGGGGCCGCCGGTCTGCTCGACCAGCTCGCCGTCCGCCTGCCAGTGCACCTGGCCGTGCGTGTCACCGGCATCCGGCTGCGCATCCTGGGCCAGACGCGGGAAGACTGACAGTGTTGTCTGGTCCTGAAGATGGCCCTGCGATTGCGCGAAAGCGCGAACATCGAGGCGGGCCGCAGAAAATTCCTTGCTCATGCGGGCAGTGTAAGAGAATCCGGGCATGCAAGCTCCCCACCCCGCCTTAGCCCAGGCTCCCGGCCTGGCGCGTCCCCTGATCCTTGGCTCCACCTCACGCTACCGCCGCGAACTCCTGGAGCGGCTGCGGCTGCCATTCCAGACCGTCTCCCCGGAAGTCGATGAAACACCTCTGGCAGGAGAGACACCGCACGCCCTTTCCCTGCGCCTGGCCCTGGCCAAGGCCCAGGCCGTGGCTGCGCTGCACCCCGGCGCCGTTGTCATCGGCTCCGACCAGGTGCCCGAGCTCGATGGCCTGCCGCTGTCCAAGCCCGGCAACCATGAACGCGCCACCGAACAGTTGCGCCAGATGAGCGGGCGCCAGATGAATTTCCACACTGCCGTGAGCGTGGTCTGCCAGGAAACCGGCTTTTCCGAGACCGACGTGGTGACGGTTCAGGTGCGCTTTCGCGATCTCAACGATGCGGAAATCGAGCGCTACCTGCGCGCCGAGCAGCCTTATGACTGTGCAGGCAGCGCCAAGAGCGAGGGCCTGGGCATTGCCCTGCTCGACGCCA
Source organism: Delftia sp. GW456-R20 (assembly GCF_001622915.1). Taxonomy (NCBI): domain Bacteria; kingdom Pseudomonadati; phylum Pseudomonadota; class Betaproteobacteria; order Burkholderiales; family Comamonadaceae; genus Delftia; species Delftia sp. GW456-R20. The sequence goes on from NZ_LWCN01000005.1 coordinate 183,275, forward strand.
TCGTCAGCGACGACCCCACGGCACTGATCGGCCTTCCACTGATCCGCACATGCCAGTTGCTGCGCGCCGCAGGAGCCGTGCTGCCATGAGCGATGCCATCACCAAGCCCCTGACAGGAACGCTCTACCTGGTGCCCGCGCCGCTGGACTTCGGCTGCGATGAGCAAACACCGCTGACGCAGGTCCTGCCCGATGGGACACTGCGCACCGCTGCGCGGCTGACCCACTGGATCTGCGAAAACGCCAAGAGCACACGCGCCTATCTCAAGCGCATCGACGCGCTGCATGCACTGGCCCAGCCCTTGCAGACCCAGCAGATCACCGAGCTGCCGCGCGAGGCCCACAAGAAGGGGGACCATGGCGACAAGGGTGCCGCCGTCTTTGACGCCAAGCCACTGCTCGCCCCCTTGCTGGCCGGACACGACATGGGACTGGTCAGCGAGGCCGGAATGCCCGCCGTGGCCGACCCCGGCAGCTCCATCGTGCGCGCCGCGCACGATTTGGGCATACGTGTCGTGCCGCTGATCGGACCCGTATCGCTGCTGCTGGCGCTGGCCGCCAGCGGGCTCAACGGACAGAACTATGCCTTTGTGGGCTACCTGCCCCAGGATGCCGGCGGACGGGTACAGCGCATCAAGGAGCTTGAAGCCCTGGCATTGCGCCAAGGCCAGACCCAGCAGTTCATCGAGACGCCATACCGCAACGCCGCGCTTTGGCAAGCCCTGCTGCAGACGCTGCAACCCCATACCCGTTTGGCGTTGGCCTGCGGCCTGACACTGGAGAGCGCCCGCATCGAAAGCAGGCTGGTGCGCGAATGGCGCCAGCACAAGGAAGCGCCGGACAACCGCACGCCGGTGGTGTTCTCCATCGGCCGCTGAAGCCGCCCATCAGCGAAAAAGCCCGCCTTCGACAGGAAGGCGGGCTTTTTCGTCTTGGCAGACCGAGCGGGAAACCCCGCAAGAATCAGCGCAGAGCCGGGAGGCTGGAACGCAGTGCCTGCACCGCACCGCCGCCAAAGGCCGCGCCGAAACGCTTGGCCAGGCGCTCGGCCACGTTGTCGCGGCGCGTGTAATCCACCACCTCTTCCGCCTTGACCACTTCACGGGCCACATAGTCAAGACTGCCCAGCTTGTCGGCCAGGCCCATCTCCACCGCCTGCTGGCCGGTCCAGAACAGGCCGCTGAAAGTCTCGGGCGTCTCATGCAGGCGGTCACCACGGCCAGCCTTGACCACGTTGATGAACTGCGAGTGGATCTGGCCCAGCATCTTGTGGGCATGTTCGCGCTGCCCTTCGGACATGGGGCTGAACGGGTCCAGGAAACCCTTGTTCTCGCCAGCCGTCAGCAGGCGGCGCTCCACGCCGAGCTTTTCCATGGCGCCGGTGAAGCCAAAGCCATCCATGAGCACGCCGATGCTGCCCACGATGCTGGCCTTGTCCACAAAGATCTCATCGGCGGCGGCGGCAATGTAGTAGGCGGCCGAAGCGCAGGTTTCTTCCACCACGGCATACAGGGGCTTGTCGTACTTGCCCTTGAGCCGCACGATTTCGTCATTGATGATGCCGGCCTGCACAGGGCTGCCGCCCGGCGAGTTGATCAGCAGCACCACGGCGCGCGAGCCCGAATCCTCGAAGGCACTGCGCATGGCGGCCACCACGAATTCCGCACTGGCGTCGGCACCTGCGGCGATCTCGCCCTTGACCTCGACCACGGCCGTGTGCGGGGAGGAACTGGTCGTGGTCGCCGTGTCCTTGGCAAACAGCACCCACAGCACCACGAGGATGAGCGCCGTCCACAGCAGGCGGCCAAACAGGCGCCAGCGGCGCGAGGCACGCTGCTCGTTGATGGTGGCGAAGACCAGCTTTTCCAGCACCTCCCGCTCCCAGCCGCTCGATGCCGCCGTGCGCGCATCGGCAGCCGCCGTGGCGGGCGTGGCCCGGGCCCACAGGTCCGCCCCCGGGGATGGGTGCGATGCGGAGCCAGGATTTTCCGGAGGTATGGGGGAAGTCATGTCAGAACTCGACGGGTTTCAGGTTATCGGCAGTATGCCAGTGCACCACCCCCGCGCTTTCGCTCAGGGAGATTTTCACAAGGCCGCCACGGCAGGGCCCGCCAGCGCAGGCGCCGCTGTCGGGCGCGTAGGCCGCTCCATGGGTGGCGCACAGCAGCCAGCGTCCGGTGTCATCGAAAAAGCGGTCCGGCTGGTAGTCCATCTCCATGGCCACATGGGTGCAGCGATTCAGATAGGCATGCACCTGTCCCTCGAAGCGGATGGCGAATGCGCGGCAGGCATGACCCGCGTAGACCACGTCGAAAGGCACGGCATTCGCCCCTTCCTGCAGGGCATCGCTGGCGCACAGAACGATGCTTTCAACGGTCAACGGCACACCTCACAAGCATGAAACCACGCGCTGACGCGGGCATGACGACTCAGCCATGGGCCAACAGCCACTGATGCAAATCCGCAACACTCTGCGCCACATGCAACGGCTTCAGCACGCCAAAGCCTTCGGTGGGATGCGCGCCATAGCCCACGCCCACGCTGGCACAGCCTGCATTGCGGGCCAGTTCCAGGTCGTGCGTGGTGTCGCCGATCATCAGCACCCGCGAAGGGTCCGCACCAAACTCGGCCATCAACTCCTGCAGCATCAGCGGATTCGGCTTGCCAGCGGTCTCGTCCGCCGTGCGCGAGCTGTCGAACATGCCGCGCAGCTGCGGGTCCTGCAGCGCATCGTTCAGACCACGGCGGCTCTTGCCCGTGGCCACGGCCAGCAGGTGCCCTCGCTCGCGCAGCGCCGCCAGCATGGGCAGCACGCCGGCGAACAGGCTGATGTCGTCCTGGTGCTTGATGAAATGGTGGCGATAGCGGTTGCCCAGCTCGGGGTATTTTTCGGGCGGCACATCGGGCGCTGCACGCGCCAATGCGGGCATCAGCGCCATGCCGATCACATAGGACGCCGCCTCATCGCTGGGAGGCGTGCCCCCCACATCGGCCACGGCCGCCTGAATGCACTTGACGATCACCGCGGTGGAATCCGACAGCGTCCCATCCCAGTCGAAGGCAATGAGATCGAAGCGGCGCGCACGGTGCATCTCGGAAGAACCAGGATTTGTCATATCTACAAGGAGTCAGAGCCAGCGTCAGCCGGCGAAACGGGCCAGTTCTTCGGGAAGCTCGGCGCGCAGCTCCACCCGCTCGCCACTGGCCGGGTGGGTGAACTGTAGCCGCCATGCGTGCAGGAACATGCGTTTGAGCCCCTGCTTCTGCAGGCGTCGGTTCAGGTCGAAGTCGCCATATTTGTCATCGCCCGCAATCGGGTGCCCCTGGCTGGACAGGTGTACGCGGATCTGGTGCGTGCGCCCGGTCTTGATGGTCACCTCCAGCAGGCTCATGGCCGGCAGTCCCAGCAGAGGCTGGGGCGCCAGCGTGCTGCGAACGCGCACCAGCGTGACGGAGCGCATGCCGTCAGGATCATCGGCCGTGGTCACCCGCACGCGGCGTTCGCCGTCGGCCTGCAGGTATTTGTGCAGCGGCAGATCAATCACCTTGTGGTTGGCCGGCCAGGTGCCCTGGACCAGGGCCAGGTAGGTCTTGCCGGTTTCGCGCTCGCGGAACTGGTCCTGCAGATGCGTCAGCGCCGAGCGCTTCTTGGCCACCAGCAAGATGCCGGATGTCTCTCGGTCTAGCCGATGCACCAGCTCCAGAAAACGGCTTTGCGGCCGCGCCTGGCGCAGTTGCTCGATGACACCAAAACTCACACCCGAGCCGCCATGCACGGCCACACCGGCGGGTTTGTCGATGGCGATCAGGTGCTCGTCTTCCAGCAGACTGGGGAAATCCCTGGCTGGCGCTGGCCGCTCGGCCTTTTCGGCGACTTTTTCGGAAATGCGCACGGGCGGTATGCGGACGATATCGCCGGTAGAAACGCGGGTTTCCGCACTGACGCGCCCTTTGTTGATGCGCACTTCTCCACTGCGGATGATGCGATAGACATGGGTCTTGGGAACGCCCTTGAGATGGCGTATGAGAAAGTTGTCCAACCGCTGTCCGGCCGAATCGTCATCGACTTCAATCAGCCGCACTGCGGCAGTGGCTGCGTTCAGGGAACGGTCGTCTGCCGGTTTGCCCTCTATAATGTGTTTCACCTGTGCCGAACTATTTATAAGTGGTTGATTCTCATGGAGTTTAGTCCAAACAACCATTTCCCCGCACAGGCAGGTCGATGCCATCCGGTGTCATGCACGCGAAACAGCAGGAAAAGATGGCCTGCGAAGTTCGTCGTTGCATCGGTTGTGGCTGACGAATTGAAACACTGATACGGAATCTCAAGCTGGCAGAAGGGGTCGGACCCGGCGTCCACCGCTGCCAGCGGATCAAAAGCGAGCATGTGGATCTTTTGGGCATGGATGGTCACGCTGTGGAGCAGGAAAACGCCTGCGCCCAGGATCATTGCCGCCCCCAAGCCTCCCGCCTGCCCCGCACGTGCAGCAGCTTCGCTTGAAGCTGGACGGCGTGCCTCTCTCATCGCTCTCGTCCCCCTGCCCTTGCCCCCATTGCTGACTTGAGCCAGGTCTCAAGCATCAGGGCATCCGGCGATTCCTTTCGTTTCGACGCGTCAGTCCGGCATCTCGGCTCCCTCGCGAGCCTGTCTTTGATTACGAGTCAAAGGCGTGACGGTCTGGCAGCAGAGGCTGCACTCCGGCGCGCCCCAGAGAAAACGAATAAAGGAAACGCATCATGAAACGGATGCTCATCAACGCCACGCAGTCGGAAGAACGTCGCCTTGCCATCGTCGATGGCCAGAAGCTGCTCGACTACGAAATCGAAATCGAAGGGCGCGAGCAGCGCAAGGGCAACATCTACAAAGCCGTGGTCACGCGCGTGGAGCCCAGCCTCGAGGCCTGCTTCGTCGATTACGGCGAGGACCGCCACGGCTTCCTGCCCTTCAAGGAAATCTCCAAGCAGTATTTCGCCGAAGGCGTCTCCCCCAGCCAGGCCCGCATCAACGAAGTCATCCGCGAAGGCCAGGAACTGATCGTCCAGGTCGAGAAGGAAGAGCGCGGCAACAAGGGCGCGGCCCTGACCACCTTCATCTCGCTGGCCGGCCGCTACGTGGTGCTGATGCCCAACAACCCGCGCGGCGGTGGCGTCTCGCGCCGCATCGAGGGCGAGGACCGTGCCGAACTCAAGGAGGCGATGGACCAGCTTGAGTACCCCAAGGGCATGTCCATCATTGCGCGCACCGCCGGCATCGGCCGCACCGCGCCCGAGCTGCAGTGGGACCTGAACTACCTGCTCAAGCTGTGGAACGCCATCGATGGCGCCGCCAAGTCGGCCAAGGGCGCCTTCCTGATCTACCAGGAATCGAGCCTGGTGATCCGCGCCATCCGCGACTACTTCAACGGCGACATCGGCGACATCCTCATCGACACCGACGACATCTACGAGCAGGCGCAGCAGTTCATGCAGCACGTCATGCCCGAGCATGCCGCCCGCGTCAAACGCTACCGTGACGACGCCCCGCTGTTCAGCCGCTTCCAGATCGAGCACCAGATCGAATCGGCCTACGCACGCACCGTGACCCTGCCCTCGGGCGGCGCCATCGTCATCGACCACACCGAAGCGCTGGTCTCCATCGACGTGAACTCGGCCCGCGCCATCAAGGGCGGCGACATCGAGGAAACCGCCACCCGCACCAACCTGGAAGCCGCCGACGAAGTCGCGCGCCAGATGCGCCTGCGTGACCTGGGCGGCCTGATCGTCATCGACTTCATCGACATGGAGGAGAGCAAGAACCGCCGCGAGGTCGAGAACCGCCTGCGCGACGCGCTGCGCCAGGACCGTGCCCGCGTGCAGTTCGGAACCATCAGCAAGTTCGGCCTCATGGAGATGAGCCGCCAGCGCCTCAAGCCCGCCCTGTCCGAAGGCGCGCACATCAACTGCCCGCGCTGCGGTGGCTCCGGCCACGTGCGTGACACGGAAAGCTCGGCGCTGCAGATCCTGCGCATCATCCAGGAAGAGTCCATGAAGGACAACACGGCCGCCGTGCACTGCCAAGTGCCCGTGGAAGTGGCCAGCTTCCTGCTCAACGAAAAGCGCGGCGAGATCACCAAGATCGAACTCAAGCAGCGCGTCAACGTGATCATGGTTCCCAACAAGTCCATGGACACGCCGCACTACAAGCTCGAGCGCCTCAAGCACGACGACGTGCGCCTGGAAAGCATGGAAGCCAGCTACAAGCTGGCCGAGGAGCTGGACGCGGAAACCACGGTGACGCGCCGCTCGCAGGAGCCCACCAACAAGCAGACGCCCATGATCAAGGGCGTGCTGCCCGACATGCCGGCCCCTATTGCCGAGCCCCGTCCCGAAGGCAGCCGCAACCGCCCGGCCAACGGCCAGCAGCGCGATGCCAAGCCTGCGGCAACCGCTGCAGCGCCCGCACCGGCCGTCGCCCCCGTCGTGGTCCGCGAGCAAGGCTTCTTTGCCTGGCTCAAGAGCCTGTTCGGCTTTAGCGCGGCACCTGCGCCGGTCGCAGCGCCTGCTCCGGCCGCCGAAGCCCCCGCTCGCGAAGCACGCCGTGATGGCCGCAACGACAACCGAGGCCGCCGCAACGAACGCAATGGTGAGCGTGGCGAGCGCTCGGAGCGCAATGGCGAGCGCGCTGGCACCCCCAATGCCGAACGCCAGGCCGGCAACGGTGACCGCAACCGCCGCAATGCCGAGCGTGGTGAGCGCACTGAACGCGGTGAACGCCCGGAGCGTGGAGAGCGCCCGGATCGTGGCGAGCGCGGTGAGCGCGCCGACCGCGGCGAACGCCGTGGCCGTGGTGAACGCAACCGTGACGGTGAAAGCCGCCAGCCGCTGGAAGCCGTGAACGGCGTGGCCGCTGTCGCTGCAGATGGCAGCACCATCGAGCAGCGTCCCGAGCGCGCCCCGCGTGGCGAGCGCCAGGAGCGCGGTGAAGGCCGCCGCGAACGTGGCGAGCGCGGTGAACGTGGTGAACGCGCCGAACGCAGCGAGCGCCAGCCCCGCCAGTTCGAAGTCGCTCCCGAGACCGAAGAGAACCTGGACAACCAGGCCCAGCAACAGGACCCGACCCTGGACAACGCTGCCCCCGCCTCCGGCGAAGAGCAGCCGCGCCAGCGCCGTTCGCGCGACCGCTATGGCCGTGACCGCCGCGAGCGTGGCGATCGCGGTGACCGTGCAGAGCGCGCACCGCGCGAAGCGGAGGGCGAAGCCGTCCAATCCTTCGAAGCCGCCGCTCCCGAGCAGGACCAGCCTGCCCGCCGCAGCTACTTCAACGCAGCCAGCCCTGCCGCCGAAGCCCAGGCTCCTGAAGCCATGGCCGAAGCGCAAGTGCCTGCGCAGCCCGCAGCAGCCGCAGCAGCCCAAGCGGTGCAGCAACCCGTGCCCGAGCAGCAGATTGCCGCTCCCGCGCCCGTGGCTGCGGTGACCCCCGCGCCGGTCGCACCCGCCCCCGTGGTGGCACCCGTGGCAGCACCTGCACCCGTGGCCGCTCCTGCCGCAGTGGCAGTCGCGCCCGCAGCAGCCAAGGCCGTTGAAGCAACCGTCGAACGCGGCCTGCCCAAGGTCCAGGCCTACCAGTTGCCCATGTCCGAGCTGCAGGCGCTGGCCGCCGCTTCGGGTCTGCAATGGGTGGGCTCCGATGCCGACAAGGTGGCAGCAGCCCAGGCAGCCATCGCCGCCGAACCGCAGCCCGAGCGCGTCGTGCGCGAGCGCCCGCCCGTGATCGCTCTGGATGACGGCCCGCTGATCCTCGTGGAAACACGCAAGGACCTCAGCGAGCTGCAACTGCCGTTCGAGCAGCAGCCGCAGCCACAGGGCGCGGCCCAGGTCTGACCACAGACAGTGACAACACAGGGGCCCTCGCGGCCCCTGTTTGTTTCCGCCTCCGCCCTCACCTCATCCGTCTCCCCACGCCTTCCGTCCACCTCTTTCCAGGAGCTTCCGTCCCGCCATGCTGTTGCTGCTCTCCCCCGCCAAATCGCTGGACTACGACACGCCACTGCCCCCGAAACTGCCGCACACGCTGCCCGTCTTCTCCGAACAGCCACTGGAGCTGATCGAAGTGCTGCGCCGCCAGTCGCCCCAGCAACTGTCGGAACTGATGGGCATCAGCGACAAGCTGGCCGCGCTCAACGTGGCGCGCTACGAGGCCTTCAGCCCGCGCTTCACGGCCACCAACGCCCGGCAGGCGCTGCTGGCCTTCAACGGCGATGTCTACGAGGGCCTGCAGGCACGCAGCCTGGATGCCGAGGACCTGGACTGGGCACAGCAGCACCTGGCCATCCTCAGCGGCCTGTACGGCGTGCTGCGCCCGCTGGATCGCATGCAGCCCTACCGCCTTGAAATGGGCACGCGGCTGGAAACCGCGCATGGCAACAACCTCTACCAGTTCTGGGGCAGCCGCATTGCCGAGCACCTGAACCAGCGCGCGGCCCGGCAGCCGGCGGGCGAACGCGTCATCGTCAACCTGGCTTCGCAGGAATACTTCAAATCGGTAGACTTGAAGCACCTCAAGCCCCCGGTGGTGGAATGCGCATTCGAGGATTACAAGAACGGCGCCTACAAGATCATCAGCTTCCATGCCAAACGTGCGCGCGGGCTGATGGCACGATTTGCCATACAACGACGCGCTCGCAGCGCGGCTGAACTCGAAGCCTTCGATCTGGAGGGCTACGCGCTGGCGCCAGCTTCCTCGACGCCTGCGCGCCTGGTGTTCCGTCGCAAGACCGCTGACTGAGCCTCGCCGGCCACCGGCCGGCCCCGGCCTCGATGCCTTTGGAGTCCATTCACTGCGGCAAGGGCCGCACTGCACGCCATGAGCCTCAAATCCTCACCAGATTCCCAGACCGCCGCGCAGGACCTGCCCGTCGGTCTCACGCCTGAACTCATGCAATGGGTGCGCGACCAGCGCGCATCGGGCATAGGGCCTGCGGCCCTGCTGCGCTCCATGCGCGACGTGGGCTGGAGCGAAGAACTGGCAAGGCGGGCGCTGGACCTGCCCGAACAGGGCGAGGTGTCGCCACCGGCCGTCGTCGTCTCGGCCTCGAGCCTGCCCGAACCGGACCTTGCCCAGGACCCCAGCAGCATCGATGTCGGCGACCGCCAGGTCCAGGTGCTGGTCAGCATGCGCAACCCGCGCATCGTGGTCTTCGGCAACCTGCTCTCGCACGAGGAGTGCGACGCCATCATCGCCGCCGCGCGTCCGCGCATGGCGCGCTCGCTCACCGTGGCCACGCAAAGCGGCGGCGAAGAGATCAATGACGACCGAACCAGCAACGGCATGTTCTTCCAGCGCGGAGAAACCGGCATCGTCAGCCAGCTGGAAGAACGCATCGCCCGCCTGTTGCGCTGGCCGCTGGACCATGGCGAAGGCCTGCAGGTGCTGCACTACGGCCCGGGCGCCGAATACAAGCCCCACCACGACTACTTCGCGCCTGGCGAACCCGGCACGCCCACCATCCTCAAGCGCGGCGGCCAGCGCGTGGGCACCCTGGTCATCTACCTGAACGAGCCCGAGCGCGGCGGCGCCACCATCTTTCCCGAAGTGCCGCTGCAGGTCGTGCCACGCCGGGGCAACGCCGTCTTCTTCAGCTATGAACGCCCCGACCCCTCCACGCGCACCCTGCACGGCGGCGCGCCCGTGCTGGCCGGCGAAAAATGGATCGCCACCAAATGGCTGCGCGAACGCGAATTCCACTGAAGAGCCGGCAAACCCGGGGGCACCGACCCTTATTGACCTTATATGGCCGCCCATGCCTGCGGGCATGGAAATTCAGTTAGCTTCAAAGCCTGGGTCCACGCGCTCCGCGCGGACCGTCCAGGCCTGACCAGCGCCGGCACGGCCGGCCCTTTTTCCATGAACACTCCCGAACAATCCCAGCTGGGCAAAAGCTCCGCCTACATCGACCAGTACGACCCCTCGCTGCTGTTCCCGTTGCCGCGTGCGCCCAAGCGCGAAGAGATCGGCCTGCAGGGCGGCCAGATGCCCTTCTTCGGCGCCGACCTGTGGACGGCCTTCGAGCTGTCCTGGCTCAACCTGCGCGGCAAGCCGCAGGTGGCGCTTGTGCATTTCACGATTCCCTGCGAGACCCCCAATCTCATCGAAAGCAAGTCGTTCAAGCTCTACCTCAACAGCTTCAACAACACCCGCCTGGCCGACGCGTCCGAAGTCCAGGCACGCCTGCGCACCGACCTGGCCGAAGCGCTGTGGCGCGGCAGCGAGCAAAAGGGCAGCATCGGCGTGAAGATCATCGGCCTGGACCGCTTCGACCAGGAAATGGTGCAGGAGCTCGACGGCCTGCTGCTGGACCGCCTGGATGTGGAGTGCACGCAATACCAGCCCGCCCCGGAGCTGCTGCGCGCCAACCATGAAGAAGGCCCCGTCACCGAAACCCTGGTCAGCCACCTGCTCAAGAGCAACTGCCTGGTCACGGGCCAGCCCGACTGGGGCAGCGTGCAGATCCGCTACAGCGGCGCGCAGATCGACCAGGAAGGCCTGCTGCAATACCTGGTGAGCTTCCGCAACCACAACGAATTCCATGAGCAATGCGTGGAACGCATCTTCATGGACATCTGGACGCGCTGCCGTCCCCTCAAGCTCTCGGTCTACGCACGCTACACGCGCCGTGGCGGCCTGGACATCAACCCGTTCCGCACCAGCCATCCTGGCGCCTTGCCGGCCAACGTGCGCTCGGCGCGGCAGTAAAAGAGGCGGCCGGCCCCTACCCCTCACCGCAACGTAAACACCTCCAGCGACCGCTCCAGCGACTGGGCGCTGGCGCGCAGCGAGCCCGCCGCGCCGGCCGATTGCTCGACCAGGGCGGCGTTTTGCTGGGTGACGGAGTCGAGCTGGGCCACGGCGTCGTTGACCTGGGCAATGCCTACGGATTGTTCGCGCGTGGCGATGCTGATCTGGTGGACCAGATCGCTGACGCGGCCCACGGCGTCGACCATGCCGTCGATGGTGCGGCCTGCGGCGTCCATGCGGGCGTTGCCATCGTTGATGCCGTCCACGGTGCGGTTGATGAGGCCGCTGATTTCCTTGGCGGCTGAGGCGCTGCGCTGGGCCAGGGCGCGCACTTCGCCCGCCACGACGGCAAAGCCGCGGCCCTGCTCGCCTGCGCGTGCTGCTTCGACGGCGGCATTCAGGGCCAGCAGGTTGGTCTGGAAGGCAATGCTTTCGATCACGCCGATGATCTCGCCCATGCGGCGCGAAGAGCCGCGGATGTGCTCCATGGCAGAGCCCACTTCCTGGATGGCGGCGCCGCTCTTGCCGGCGACCTGGCGGCTCTGGTCGCTTTCATGGGCCATGAGCTGTGCCGTGTCGGCGGTCTGCGCCACGGTGCCTGATATCTCTTCCATCGAGGCCGCCGTCTGCTGCAGGCTGGTGGCCTGGGATTCTGTGCGCTGCGCGAGGTCGAAGCTGCCCTGGGCGATCTCGTGGGCGGTGGTGGCAAAGCCGCGCATTTCGGTGCGCACGTCGCCGACCACGGCGCGCAGGTTGATCTGGATCTGCTGAAGCCGCTGCATCAGGGCACCCATGGGGCCGCTGTAGTCGTGCTGCATGTTGGTGCCCAGCTGGCAGCTGGCAATGTCGGCGGCAAAGCCGCTGGCCTGCTCCAGGCCCGCCACGCAGCGCTGCTGGAAGCGCCAGAGCACAAAGCTGCCCCCCGCCAGCAAGGCGGCCAGGCGCGTGCCCCAGGCTGCGGCGCCCTGCCAGCCCAGCAGGTCGGGCAGCATGGCCGCCAGGCCCACGCCGCCCAGCATCAGCGCCATGCGGGCTGTCAGGCCCAGGTCGCTGCGGCGGTCCCACAGGCCTGCCAGGCCCAGGCGGCGCAGTTCACCGCCGCGCAGTCGCACGGTTTCCTGGCCGGCATCGGCTTCGGCGCGCATGCGGGCATAGAGGGCTTCGGCGGCTTCGATCTCGTCCGGCCGGGGCTTGGTGCGCACCGACAGGTAGCCGCGCGGCCGGCCGCCCTCCATGATGGGCGTGACGTTGGCGCGCACCCAGTAGTGGTCGCCGTTCTTGCGCCGGTTCTTGACCAGGGCAGTCCACGGGTAGCCGTGGGCGATGGTGCGCCACATGTCCTTGAAGGCGGCGGCCGGCATGTCCGGGTGGCGGATCAGGTTGTGCGGCTGCTCGATCAGTTCCTCGTAGGAATAGCCGCTGACCCGCACGAAGGCCGGGTTGCAATGGGTGATCTCGCCCTTGGTGTTGGTGACGGATACCAGCAGCTCATCGCCCGGAAAGTCGTAGTTGAGCTGGCTGACGGGCAAATTCACGCGCATGGGTACCACTCCTTTGGGATGTCTCTTGTTCTTGTGAAATGGCATGGCAAAACGCTCAGAAGCCACCGGAATCCATCAAACGGAAACACAAATTCACATTTCCAAATCATCTCACAGCACGGCAACCGCGGTCTCATGCTCGGAACTGGTGCATGGTTTTACAGCGTGTGCGCCAGATTTGTGGTGATGATTCAGAACAGTTGAGGTGTAAAGGGATCGCTGTCCGGCGCGGGCTGGGCCGCTCCCCTGAGCAGTTGCTCGCGCGCCAGCGGGTCGTGGGCGGTGGCATTCCAGTCGGCCGTGCGAACGAGGTTGCCCACGCGCACGCCCAGCAGGCGCAGCCGCTTGGCCAGGGGCACGCGTTTGAGGCATTGGCCTGCGGCGCGGCGCAGGGTGGCGGCATCGGCCATGGGCAGTTCCAGCGTGTGGTCCCGCGTGGCGGTCTTGAAGTCGTCGTAGCGCAGCTTGATGCCGACAGTGCGGCCCATGTAGCCCTTGCGCTGCAGGTCCTGGGCCAGGCGTTCGCACAGGTCGGTGAAGATGGTGCTCAATTCGGCCCGGTCGCGCACGGCGTGCAGGTCGCGCTCGAAGGTGGTTTCGCGGCTCATGGAGACGGGCTCGCTGTGCGTGACCACGGGCCGCTCATCACGCCCCCAGGACACGCCATGCAGCCAGTTGCCGTAGGCGCGGCCGAACCACTGCACGAGCTGGGGCAGGCTTTGCGTGGCCAGCTCGCCAATGGTCTGTATGCCCAGCGATTGCAGCTTGGCGTCGGCCTTGGGGCCTATGCCGTTGATCTTGCGGCAGGCCAGCGGCCAGATCACGGCCTGCAGATCGTCGGGCTGGACGATGGAGATGCCGTTGGGCTTGTTGAATTCGCTGGCCATCTTGGCCAGCAGCTTGTTGGGCGCCACGCCGATGGAGCAGGTCAGGCCCGTGGCGTCGGTGATGGTTTTCTGGATCAGCCGCGCCAGCACGCGCCCGCCTTCGCGCTGGCCACCGGGCACATCGGTGAAGTCGATGTAGACCTCGTCCACGCCGCGGTCCTCCATCAGCGGGGCGATGGAGACGATGATTTCCTTGAACATGCGCGAGAAGCGCCGCACCTCGGCAAAGTCCACGGGCAGCAGGATGGCCTGGGGGCACAGGCGCGCGGCCTTCATCATGCCCATGGCCGAGCCCACGCCGAACTGGCGCGCCGGGTAGGTGGCCGTGGTGATCACGCCCCGGCCCACGTAGTCCTTGAGACGCGAGAACTCGTCCACCGGAATCTCGTGCAGCCGGCCGGCGTAGCGTGCGTCCAGCGCCTCGTCGTGCGCGCGGCGTCCGCCGCCGATGACCACGGGCAGCCCCTTGAGCTGCGGATAGCGCAGCAGCTCCACCGAGGCATAGAAGGCGTCCATGTCCAGGTGGGCGATGCGGCGCGGGGGCGCAGCATCGGCAGGGCTTGCGGGTGTCGTGGGTGTCGTTGGTGTCGTTTCAGGCACGCCGCCATTATTGCGGCAACTGTGCATTCATACAGCCTGCAGGGCCTGTTCACGCAAGCCCTGGACCATTCATCCCTGCAGGCAGATCAGCACCAGTCCGAGCACCATCAGAGCCATGCCGATCATTTCCTGGCGGCTCAGGCTTTCGCTGAGCACGCGGCGCGAGACGATGTAGCTGAACACCACCTCGACCATGCCCAGCGTGCGCACGGGTGCCGCGCCCTGCATGGCGTAGGCGGTGAACCAGGCCAGCGAGGCGGCCGCGCCCATGCCGCCGGCCAGCAGCGAGACGCGCCAGGCACGGAAGATGGGGCGCAGGCCCTGCGCGTGGGTGCGAGCGATCCAGGCGCCCAGGCCCAGGGTCTGCATGAGCTGGGCGATCAGCACGCCCCAGGCGCCCGACAGCCAGGGAGATATCTCGCCCAGGCGCGCCAGTTCCACGGCGCCGCCCCGATAGCCCACGGTGGCAATGGCAAAGCAGGCACCGCAGGCCAGGCCGTAGAGTGCCGAGCGGCTGGCCCAGGCCGACAGCGACAGCATCTGGCCGCGCGGCGGCAGCGACAGGATGAGCACGCCGAAGGTGGCCAGCGCCATGGCCGCCAGCGCCACGGCGGTGGGCAACTCATGCAGGAAGATGCCGGCGAACAGGGCCACCTGCAGCACCTCGGTCTTGGACAGGGTGACGGCCACGGCGAAGTTGCGCTCCTTCATGGCCAGCAGCAGCGCCGCCGTGGCCGCGACCTGGAAGAAGGCCCCCAGCGCGATCCAGCCCAGGTAGGCCCATGAGAACCGGGGCAGCGACCAGGCGCCATCGCCTCCAAGGTACAGCGCCAGCAGGTAGATGCCTGCAAACGGCAGGCCGTACAGAAAGCGCACCAGGGTGGCCGGCAGGGTGCCGAGCTCGGCGGTCAGCGAGCGCTGCGCCGTGTTGCGCACGGTCTGGGCGGCTGCGGCGAACAGCACCACGGGCACCCACAGCCAGGTCAGGTCTTGGAGGGAAGAAAGCATGTCGGCAAAAAAGGGAAGGCACCGCCGGCACGGCGCGGGCGACTGAGTGCCGGCCAGCATAGCCGCCGGTCGGGCACCAGGCGCACGCGCTTGGAGAAGGCTGCCGCGCCCGGCAGCGAAACAGAGGCCGGCCAGCCAGCGCTGCACGCGCGCCCTGCTCTGGCCAGGGCAAGCAGGCTGCGTTGTGCAGCAGCACGGCCGTCGCCAATGGCGAGCGGGCCTGCGCTGCGCGCTACAGGTCGCGCCGGATCAGAGCGCCCTTGAACAGCACCGGTCCCGTGGGCCCGGTCTGGCTGGGCACGCCGCCCTTGGGCTCCAGGCTGATGGCCAGGGCAGGCACGCCCTGGACCTCGGCGGCCGCGGCGGTCAGCTTGACCAGCTTGTCGCGTCCCAGCACGCCCAGCGATTGCGGGCCGCCCTGGGGCGGCAGGGCCCACAGCTGCAGTGATTTGTCGGAGGCCTCATGGAAGTCGCCCACGCGCTGCAGCACCAGGGTGTTCTTGCCGGGGTCGAAGGTCACGAGCATGGAGGCATCGGCCTTGTCGTCGGCCAGCACGGCCACGTACTGGATCTGGGGCGCGGCCTGCAGCGCAGCCTGGGTGGCCTGCAGCTGGTTGTTCAGCACGGCCAGCTGGCGTTCGCCGCTTTGGCGCAGGTCCTGGTGCGACCACAGCCCCACGGCCACGGCCGCCACGGTGGCGCAGGCGCCCAGCACGGCGGCGCCGCGCCACCAGGCCAGGGCCCGGCCCACGGCGGATTCCGTGCGCCGGGCCATGCCAGGCGCATCGTCGGCGCGCCGCCGGTGCGCCTGGGCGGCGCGGGCCTTTTCGGCCTGCAGGAGGTTGTCGATACGGACCCAGACCGCATCGTCAGGGCGTACGGGCGCCTGCATTTCGGACAGGGCCGACCAGCGGCCCTGCCACAGCAGGGCGGCGGCGCGCACCGGGGCCTGGTCACGGGCCAGTTGCTCGAAGCGGCGGCGTGCCGCGCCCCGCAGCGTGCCCAGGGCGTAAGCGGCGGCCAGCCGGTCCAGCAGTTCGGGGTGTCGGGAAATATTCATGGCAAATCCTTTGGCCGCTCAGAGCATGTCAACTGCTTCACGCATGGCGTGACAGGCAGCGGCGCAGTTGCTCCAGGCCGCGCCGTATCCAGGTCTTGACCGTGCCCAGCGGCAGTTGCAGCTGGCCCGCCAGCTCGCCATGGCTGAGGTCGCGCAGATAGGCCAGGCTGACCACCTCGCGCTGGCGGCCTTCCAGCCGCTCCAGGCACTGGTACAGCGCCACGGCCTGTTCGCTGGCCTCGGCCAGTTGCAGCGGGCCCTGGCTTTCATCGTTCCCGCCGCCATGGGCCGCCAGTTGCGCCTCGTCGAACTCTTCGTTCAGGTGCAGGCGTTCGGCGCGGCGCCGGCGCAGAAAGTCCAGGGCCCGGCTGCGCACCACCAGCCCCATCCAGGCCAGCGGCGGGCTGAGCGTGCCCCGGTAGCCCGAGGCGCTGCGCCAGATGTGCAGGTAGCTGTCCTGCAGCACGTCTTCGGCCCAGTCCTTGTGCCGCAGGATGCGCAACGCCAGCCCGTACAGCCGGGACGAGGTGGCCTCGTACAGGCTGCGGAGCGCGGGCTCGTCCTGCGCGGCGATGCGGTCCAGAAGGTCCATCAGCTCTTGGTCGGTTGGTGTGGTGCCCATGCACGCATTGTGGGCGAGCGGGCGGCCCCGTGGCCCGCACTGTTGCGTGGCCGCCCGGGGGCTTGTTCTGTCTTTCGATCGGATTCAAGGGGCATATCTGTGCTCAGCCGGGGGTTTGCAGAAGGTCTGGCAGGGGTCTCCCGGCTTGCACCGGCTCTCCGTGAGCAATACGCAGCGCATTGCGAACCGGATGCGGATAAATTTTTTTTCCATTCAGGTGAATCCAGCCGCTGCCTTGCTGCGTATTCCCTGTGTCGCGCCCCGGACAGCGGTTCAAGGCGACATCCCTCAACCCATCGACCTGGAGACCTTCATGAGCTACATCCTCCCCCTCGGCCTGGCCACCATGGCCGCACTGACTCTTGGCGCCTGCTCCTCCATGGACATGGGCAAGAGCTATTCCCAGTCCGACCTGCCGGCCGCCGTGCAGGTGCCCGCAGGCCACAAGGTTGCCATGGAGACGGTGGGCATAGGCCAGATCACCTATGAATGCCGCGCCAAGAAGGACCAGGCGATGGAGCAGGAATGGGCCTTTGTCGGCCCTGATGCGCGTTTGACGGACCGCCAGGGCCGCGTCATCGGCCGCTACTTCGGCCCGCCCGCCACCTGGGCGCACCAGGACGGCTCCAAGGTCACGGCCACCCAGGTCGCCGTGGCGCCGTCCAGCGCAGGCAACATCCCCATGCAACTGGTCAAGGCCGAGCCCGCAACCGGCATGGGCGCCATGCAGGGCGTGACCTATATCCAGCGCGTGGCCACGCGCGGCGGCGTGGCCCCTGCCATGGCCTGCAACAGCTCCACGCTGGGCCAGAAGCAGGTCGTGCAGTACCAGGCCGACTACATCATCTGGAAGGCGGCCTGACGCGGCCCGGCCCTCCTACGGCCTGTCGCCCCTGGCCCCGAAGGCCGAGGGCGGCATGCCGAACTGGCGCCTGAAGGCCAGAGAATAGGCGCTGTGGCTTTCATAGCCGGCCTCCAGCGCCACCTGCACGATGGGCCTTCCGGCCAGCAGCGCCTGCATGGATGACAGCAGCCGTGCGCGCTGACGCCAGCGGCCAAAACTCATTCCCGTGGCCTGCAAAAAGTGGCGATGGAAGGTCTTCTCGCCCATGGCCAGCCGTGCGGCCCAGTCGGCGGCTGTGGCAGTTGCGGCGGCTGTGGCGGCAAAGCCATCCGCCCCGTCTCCTTCGGCCAGCGCATGGCAGACAGCGGCCATGCGCGCATCCTGCGGCCAGGGCAGGTGAAACGGCACCACGGGCGGCTGGCGCAGTTCCTGCAGCAATAGCTCGACCACCATGGATTCACGCCGCCCCGGCGGTGCCGATGCAGGCCAGCGCGCCACCTCGCTGATGAGCTCGCGCAGCAGGGGAGAGACCTCGATCACGCAGTCCGTACCCGGCAGATCTGCAGCGGCCTGCGCATCGACGAACAGGCTGCGCACCTGTACCGCGCCGCGCATGCGCAGGCCGTGGGGCACGCCCGAGCGCAGCCAGACGCCGCGCGTGGGCGGCACCACCCAGCGCCCGCTGCCTGCGCGCACCTCCAGCACCCCCTGCACGGCGTAGAGCAGCTGGCAGCATTCGTGGGAGTGTTCCTCCACCTCCAGCCCCGCCGGATAGTCGGCGGCCACGCCCGTGACCGGCAGCGGTGCGGCGGCCTGCAGCTCGGGCAGCCCGGCATGGCTGCAGGGAACGGCGGCTGCCGAAGCCGGGGCATGGGTCGTGCGCATATTGTCCAGATCCATATAGAAAATGAGAAATTCTATAAAGACAGACAGACACCCTGCCCGCAAACTGGCATCCGTTCCCTGTGATTCACCGCCATCGCACCATGCACTGCCTGCCCTCGCCCTCCCTACCACCCCTGGCCCATGGCCGGGGTCCGGGCGCCTGCGCAGGCGCCGCATTTCGCACCGACTCTCCCTGATCCCGGCCTGGCGCAGC
Source organism: Delftia sp. GW456-R20 (assembly GCF_001622915.1). Lineage (NCBI taxonomy): Bacteria > Pseudomonadati > Pseudomonadota > Betaproteobacteria > Burkholderiales > Comamonadaceae > Delftia > Delftia sp. GW456-R20. The sequence continues at coordinate 201,709 of NZ_LWCN01000005.1, forward strand.
TTCCCCACACCGGGAAGCCAGGAGAGCGGGGCCACCGGCCGATCCGGTGGCTGCAAACCCCAGCGTTTCCTGCGAGGCCCGCATGCTGAAGAATCCCGCGTCCAGATACCTTCCCTTCCCCGCCGTCGACCTGCCCGAGCGCCAATGGCCCTCACGCCAGTTGAGCCAGGCGCCCGTGTGGCTGTCCACCGACCTGCGTGATGGCAACCAGGCCCTGTTCGAGCCCATGAACCGCGAGCGCAAGCTGCGCCTGTTCCACGAACTGGTGCGCATAGGCTTCAAGGAGATCGAGGTGGGCTTTCCCTCGGCCTCGCAGACCGACTACGGCATCGTGCGCCACCTGATCGACAACGGGCTGATCCCCGGCGACGTGACGCCCATGGTCATCACCCAGCTGCGCGAGGACCTGATCCGCGCCACGGTGGACAGCGTGGCCGGAGCGCGGCGCGCCATCGTGCACTTCTACAACGCCATTGCCCCGGCCTGGCGCGAGATCGTCTTCGGCATGCAGGTGCCCGAGATCATCGCCATGGTGGAGCACCACATCGCCCTGCTGCGCGAACTGACCGATGCCCACCCGGAGACCGAATGGGTGCTGCAGTACTCGCCAGAGACCTTCTGCATGGCCGAGCTCGACGTGTCGCTGGCCGTGTGCAACGCGGCCATCCGCGCCTGGGATGCAGGCCCCGCGCGGCCCATGATCATCAACCTGCCGACTACGGTGGAAGTGAGCACGGCCAATGTCTTCGCCGACCAGATCGAGTGGATGCACCGCCGCCTGGAACGGCGCGAGCACATCGTGCTGTCCGTGCACCCGCACAACGACCGGGGCACGGGCGTGGCCTGCGCCGAGCAGGCGCTGCTGGCGGGAGCCCAACGCGTGGAAGGCTGCCTGTTCGGCAACGGCGAGCGCAGCGGCAACCTCGATGTGGTGACACTGGCGCTGAACCTGTACACGCAGGGCATCGCGCCGGGCCTGGACTTCTCGGACATCGCCGCCGTGGCGCGCATTGCGGAGGAATGCACGGCCCTGCCCATCCATCCGCGCCACCCCTATGTGGGCGACCTGGTGTTCACGGCGTTCTCGGGCTCGCACCAGGACGCCATCGCCAAGGGCTTTGCGGCGCAGCGGCCCGATGCGCCCTGGCGCGTTCCTTACCTGCCCATCGACCCGCAGGACCTGGGCCGCACCTACGACAGCATCGTTCGCGTCAACAGCCAGTCGGGCAAGGGCGGCATTGCCTTTTTGCTGCAGCGTGACCATGGCGTGACCATGCCGCGCCGCATGCAGGTGGAGTTCAGCGCCGTGGTGCAAAAACAGGCGGACGCCTGCGAGGCCGAGCTGGCCAGCGACGACCTGTGGAAGCTGTTCGAGGCCACCTACCTCGCACCCCTGCAGCTTCCCTGGCACTACCGCAGCCACCACCTGTTCGACAGCGCCCAGGGCCAGGGCATTGCGCTGGAAGTGGTGCGGCCAGACGGCCTTCGGCTGCAGCTGTATGGCGAAGGCAGCGGCCCCATCGATGCCGTGGCCGCCGCCCTCGGCCAGCACCTGGGCGTGGCGCTGCGCATTGACCACTACGAGGAGCGCAGCCTGGGCCAGGGCGCCGGGGCCATGGCGCTGGCCATCGTCGAGGCCGCCCTGCCCGGCGTGGCGGGCACGCGCTTCGGCGCGGGGCGCCATGCCAACATCGTGACCGCGTCCATCCTGGCCGTGCTGCATGCGGCGGGCCGGCTGGTGGCGGCGCAGCCGGAAAGCCGGCGCGTACCTGCCCAAGCCTGAGGCGCAGCCTGAAAGTAAAAAAGGACCGCCGAGGCGGTCCTTTTCTCGTGCAGCTTTTGCCGGTTCAGCGCACGGCGCCCGGATAGGTTCCGGGCAGCAGGATGCTGCGGTCCACGGTATCGATCTGCGTATGGCCGCAGAAGGCCATCGTGGTCTCCAGCTCCTTCTGGATGATCTGCAGCGCACGCGTCACGCCGTCCTGGCCGTAGGCGCCCAGGCCGTAGAGGAAGCTGCGGCCGATCATGGTGCCCTGGGCGCCCAGGGCACGCGCCTTGAGCACGTCCTGGCCGCTGCGGATGCCGCCGTCCATCCAGACCTCGATATCCTTGCCCGCCGCCTCGGCAATGCCGGGCAGCGCCTCGATGGACGAGGGTGCGCCGTCGAGCTGGCGGCCGCCGTGGTTGCTGACGATGAGCGCATCGGCGCCGCTGTCGGCCGCCAGTCGCGCGTCCTCGGCGTCCATGACACCCTTGAGGATGAGCTTGCCGCCCCAGAGCTTCTTGATGCGCTCCACATCGCCCCAGTTCAGGCTGGGGTCGAATTGGCTGGCGGTCCACGACGACAGCGAACTCATGTCGGCCACGCCATCCACATGGCCGACGATGTTGCCGAAGGTGCGGCGCTTGGTGCCCAGCATGCCCAGGCACCAGTGCGGCTTGGTCGCCAGGTTGGCCAGGTTGCGCAGCGTGGGCTTCGGGGGCGTGGACAGGCCGTTCTTGATGTCCTTGTGGCGCTGGCCCAGGATCTGCAGGTCCAGCGTCAGCACCAGGGCCGAGCAGTTGGCGGCGCGGGCACGCTCGATCAGGCGCTCCATGAACCGGCGGTCGCGCATCACATAGAGCTGGAACCAGAACGGATGGCGGGCCGTGTGCTCGGCAATGTCCTCGATGGAGCAGATGCTCATGGTGGACAGCGTGAACGGAATGCCGAAGGCCTGGGCCGCGCGCGCGCCCAGGATCTCGCCGTCGGCGTGCTGCATGCCGGTCAGGCCCGTGGGCGCAATGGCCACGGGCATGGCCACCTGCTGGCCGATCATGGTGGTGCGCGTGCTGCGCCCCTCCATGTTCACGGCCACGCGCTGGCGCAGCTTGATCTTCTGGAAGTCGTCCTCGTTGGCGCGGTAGGTGCCCTGGGTGTAGGAGCCCGAGTCGGCGTAGTCATAGAACATGCGCGGCACGCGGCGCTGGGCCACGACGCGCAGGTCTTCGATGCAGGTGATTTTGGAAAGGTCGGTGGACACGTTTTCTGGCTTTCTGGAACCCGCATGCCGCGGGACTGCCGAGCATGGTAGTGCGCAGTGCGCGTTCCAGTCACCCGTTCGGGTTTGAAGTGATTTGTGCGCCGATTGAAATTTTCTCTCTCGCAGCCCAACCGAGGGCTAACGCTAGTGTGCCAACCAGCCATGAGAGCGACGATCCGCCCCGCACAACATCCTAAAAACTCTTCAGGAGACGCTCCTATGGTTTGGCAGCAGGTCTACGACCCTCTTTCCAACATGTGGCTGTCCACACTGCTCGCGGCCATCCCGGTCGTGGTCATGCTGGTGGGATTGGGCTTTTTGCACATGAAGGCCCATCTGGCGGCCGGCGCCGGGCTGATTGCGGCGCTGGTGATCGCGGTCTTCGTCTACAACATGCCGGCAGGCATGGCCGGGCGCGCGGCGCTGTTCGGCGGCTTCACGGGGCTGCTGCCCATCGGCTGGATCGTCCTGAACATCATCTTCCTGCACCAGCTGACCGAGAAGAACGGCAGCTTCAAGATCCTGCAGGACTCCATTGCCGGCATCACCGAGGACAGGCGCATCCAGCTGCTGCTGATCGCCTTCGCCTTCGGCGCCTTCTTCGAGGGCGCGGCCGGCTTCGGCACGCCCGTGGCCGTGACGGCGGCCATCCTCATCGGCCTGGGCTTTTCGCCGCTGGCCGCCTCGGGCCTGTCGCTGATCGCCAATACCGCGCCCGTGGCCTTCGGCGCGCTGGGCACGCCGGTGATCACGCTGGCCAAGGTGCACGGCTACGACCTGATGGAAGTCACCGCCATGGTCGGCCGCCAGCTGCCGTTCTTCTCGGTGCTGGTGCCGTTCTGGCTGATCTGGGCCTTTGCAGGGCGCAAGGCCATGATGGAGATCTGGCCCATCATTTTGGTGACCGGCGTGTCCTTCGCCATTCCGCAGTACCTGGTGTCCAACTTCATCGGCCCCGAGCTGGTGGACATCATCGCGGCCATTGTCTCCATGGTCTGCACGGTGGGCTTCCTGCGCATGTGGCAGCCCAGGACCATCTGGCGCTCGACCTCGCTCAAGGGCCATGAGAACAGCGGCGGCGAAGCCCAGGCGCCCCGCGCCGTGACCCAGCACCCGCGCGCCGACGTGATCCGCGCCTGGACGCCCTGGGCCATCCTCACGGTCTTCGTCTTCATCTGGGGCCTGCCCTCGGTCAAGGCCGCGCTCAACGGCCTGTTCGCGCCCGCCTTTCCCATGGAAGGCCTGCACAACCTGATCGAGAAGGTGCCGCCCGTCGTGCGCCAGCCCACCAAGGAAGGCGCCATCTACACGCTGAACCTGCTGTCGGCCACGGGCACGGGCATCCTGCTGTCGGCCATCGTGGGCGGCCTGGTCATGAAGTACAACCCCGTGCAACTGGTCAGCCAGTTCGTGCGCACCATCTGGCTGGTGCGCTATTCGCTCATCACCATCGTGCTGATGCTGGCCCTGGGCACGCTGACGCGCTACTCGGGCACGGACACCACGCTGGGCCTGGCCTTCGCCAACACGGGCGTGTTCTACCCCTTCTTCGGCACCCTGATGGGCTGGCTGGGCGTGGCGCTGACGGGTTCGGACACGGCCTCGAACGTGCTGTTCGGCGGCATGCAGAAGGTGGCGGCCGAGCAGCTGGGCCTGTCGCCCAACCTCATGGGCGCGGCCAACAGCTCGGGGGGCGTGATGGGCAAGATGATCGATGCGCAATCCATCGTCGTCGCCTCCACGGCCACGCGCTGGTTCAACCATGAGGGCGACATCCTGCGCTACGTGTTCTTCCACTCCGTCGCCCTGGCCTGCCTGATGGGCATCTTCGTGACGCTGCAGGCCTATGTCTGGCCGTTCCGCCTGATGGTCAATTGAGCCTTGCGCATCTGCGCCAGGCTACAGCCGCCCGCATGCGCCGGGCGGCTTTTTTACGCCTGGGGCATGCATCGCTGCATCAACAGATGCGCAGCGGCATTTATGGTTGTACCATGCAACCATATTCAAACCCTGCACGGCCCCAAGGAGCACCCATGCCGCAGCACGATCTTTCCCTGGTGGATGGCATCCGCGCCGCCTCGCGCCTGATGGTGCGCGAGCTGGGCTTCATGCAGGCCACGCTGGCGGCCACCGACTACCCGCCCTCGGCCGTGCACGCCATCCTGGAGATCGGCGCACAGGGGCGCATGGCGGCCTCGCAGCTGGCCCTGGTCCTGGGGCTGGAGAAATCCAGCGTCAGCCGCATGGTGCGCAAGCTGGTGGAGGCGGGCGAGCTGAAGGAAGCCGCCGATGGAGAGGATGGCCGCGTCAAGCAGCTGGCCCTGACCGCCAAGGGCCGACGCACGCTGGCCGCCATCGAGGCCTTCGGGCGCCAGCAGGTGACGGCGGCGCTGGACCGCATGCAGGCGCCGCAGCAGCAGGCCGTCGCCCAAGGGCTGGCACTGTACGCCCGGGCGCTGCAGGCGCACCGGCAGGAGGAGCCCCTGCCCCAGCCCGTGCCCGTGCCCGCACAGATACAGGTCCTGCCCGGATACCGGCCCGGCTGCCTGGGCCGCATCGTGGACATGCATGCGCGCTTTTATGCGCGCCACGCAGGCTTTGGCGTCTTCTTCGAAAGCCGCGTGGCCAGCGGCCTGGCCGAGTTCGCGGGCCGGCTGGACAAGCCCTGCAACCAGCTGTGGACGGCGCTGGACGGCGACCGCATCGTGGGCTCCGTGGCCATCGATGGAGAGGACCTTGGCAAGCACCCCGAGGACCGCCAGGCGCATCTGCGCTGGTTCATCCTGGAAGACGGCCTGCGCGGCGCCGGCACGGGGCGCCAGCTGCTGCAGCAGGCCCTGGCGTTCTGCGACCAGCAGGCCTTCGAGGCCACCCAGCTGTGGACCTTCCGGGGCCTGGATGCAGCGCGCCGGCTCTACGAATCGTCAGGCTTCACCCTGGCCGAGGAATGGCCGGGCCAGCAATGGGGCGAGACCGTGATCGAGCAGCGCTTCGTGCGGCCACGCCCTGCCGTGGCGGCATGGGCTGGCCAGGCCCCCTGAGTCAGGAGCCCTGCTCGCCCGCCACCAGAACGAAGGCAATGCGCGCAGGCCGGCCCGAGCGGTTGGCCCAGGCATGGTTGGTGCCGCGCTGTATGAGCACGTCACCGGCGCGCAGCACGGTTTCCTGGCGGTCCAGGATGGCGACCAGCTCGCCCTCCAGCATCAGCGCGTAGTCCACGGTATCCGTGCGGTGCATGCCCGGATGCTCGCCGGGCTGCACGTTGCGGTGGGCGTCGCCGTACATGCGTGTAAAGGTGGCATGCAGGGCGCGCGCCAGCTCCTGCGGATCGGCAGGTTCGGGCGGAATGTCCAGGATGCGCAGCACCGTGCCATAGGGCGGCGGTGCCACGCCCTGGTGGATGGCAATGGTGTCGGGCGCATTGATCTGCGCGGGTGAGGCATCGGTGCGCCACAGGTTGGTGATGCGGTAGCCGGGGCGTTCCTCGACCAGGCGCACGGCGGGCGAGGCGCCGTCCTCGGCGATGAAGGAGCGGCCCTGTGCGTCGTTGGCCGTGATCACGCGGCGGATGGGGGGCAGGCTGGAATCGGTCATGGATGGAGAGATGGCGGAAAGGAGGTCACTGCGCATGGCGTTCGGCCGCTGCGCCCTGTTTGCGGAATTCGTCGTGGATGCGCCGGTCCCACTGGCGGCGGTCCTGGTGGAAGACCACCTGGTCGCCGCGCTGGGCCACCTGCCTGACGGCATCGGACCGCGCGGCGGCGGCGCAGGCAGCGTCCAGCCGGCCCAGCACCGCCTCGGGCACGCCACGCGGCACGAACAGGCCCGCAAACGATTCCTCCTGCACCGCCATGCCCAGTTCCTTGAAGGTGGGCACCTCGGGGAAGGCCGGGTGGCGGCGCTCCGAGGCCACGGCCAGCAGGCGCAGCTTGCCCGCGCGTATCTGGGGCGCAGCCGAGGCCGCGATGCTGCTGACGAAGTCCAGCCGCCCGGCCAGCAATTCCTGTATCGAGCCGGCATCGCCCTTGTAGGGCACATGCACGAGCTTGAGGCCCTGGTCGCGCTCCAGCTGGTCCATGGCCAGGAAGGGCGCCGAGTTCGGTCCCGGCGATCCGTAGCTCAGCGAGCCCTTCTTCGCCGCCGCCACCAGCTCGCCTATCGTCTTGAAAGGGCTGTCTGCGCGCACGCTGACGCCCAGGATGTTCTCCGTCACGCCGCACAGCGGCTGCACGCTGTCGGGCCCCAGCTTCAGGCCCTTGACGTAGTGGGGCTGCACGGTGATGGGGGTCATGGGCGTGAAGGCCAGCGTCAGCCCGTCGGCCGGCGCCTGGGCCAGCACATTCATGCCGATCACGCCCGAGCCCCCGTCGCGCGAGACCACGACCACGCTCTGGCCCAGCTGCTTGCGGAATTCCTCGGCCAACGTACGCGCCATCACGTCGGTGGAGCTGCCCGCCGCCCAGGGGTTGATGAGGGTCAGCGGCCGCGACGGGAACGGCTCCTGCGCGGTGGCCAGGGTGCAGCCCAGCGCCATCAGGGCGCCGAGCCACTTGCGGGTGGTCATGCTGTGTCTCCTTGTCGTTGTGTGATGGCTGCGCATGTTAATTCAGTCAGTCGACTGAATCAATCCATGTCACCACCATGCCATGGTTTGGTGCGGCAAGGGCCTGGCGCTGTCTATGATCCGCAGCCATGACGTCCAGCACCGATGACACCGCGGCCGAGGAACCCCGCGCCCAGGCCCGCGAACGCCTTCTGCAAGCCGCCGAGCAGCTGTTTGCGCGGCATGGCTACGCGGGCACGTCGCTGCGCGCCGTCATGGCGCTGGCCGAGGTAGACACGGGCGCCATCCACTACCACTTCCGCAACAAGCTGGGCCTGCTCAAGGCCTTGTTCGAGCAGCGCGTGATGGCCGTCAACGGACAGCGCCATGCGCTGCTGCAAAGGCTGGAGCAGCAGTCGCCGCAGCCCGCCGTGGAGGACATTCTTCGGGCCTTCATCGCCCCTGCGCTGCGCGCCGCCCATAGCGAGGGCGAGGCCGACTTCAACCGCGTCACGGCCCTGTGCTCGGTCGATCCCGACCAGGCAGTCAGGGAAGTGGTGTTTGCCGCCTACGACGAGGCTGCCAAACGCTTTGCGGCCCTGCTGCGCCAGGCTCTGCCGCAGCTGTCGCAGCACGATTTCCAGTGGCGCCTGGAATGCATGTACGGCGCCATGATGTACATCCGCTCCGACAACGGCCGAGTCAGCCGCATGCTGGGCGGCGGCCACCGCGCCGACCCCGTGGAGCATGTGATCGACGAGCTGGTGGCCTTCACTGCGGCGGGCTTCCGTGCGGCGGGCTTCCGTGCGGCGGGCTTCCGCGCGGCGGGCCCCCGCGCGGCGCAGTGATCACGACCGGCGCCTGATCAGCGCCCGCCCGCGCGCGAAGCCACCACGCCGGCGCCGCGCACCTCCACCTGCACGCTGTCCAGCACCTGCCCCTTGGCATCGACCAGTTCCAGCCGGTGCCGGCCGGGCCAGGGCATCCAGGCAGCGGCAGCACCCCGGCCGATCTCCTTGGGCGGCGGCTCGGCCGCGCCGGGCGGGGCGGCGCTGACCATGCGCCAGCGCAGGCTCGCATCCTGCCATTCCTGCGTGGCGGCCGTGCCCGAGGGCCGGGCCGACAGCTGCACGCGCTGTCGGTCCGGCGGAATGTCGGGGTCCAGCGCGAGAATGGTGCCGTTGGCCGGGCGCGCAATGCGCACGGGCGAGGCCGCCGAAGTCCCGCGTGTCGATGCGGATGCGGCAGGCAGGCCGCTGCCTGCCATGGCGAACAGGCTCTGCTGCGTGCCCGCCACGAACCACTCGCTGCGTGCGCTCTCCAGCGGCAGGCCCGAGGCATCGGGGCCGAAGCGCACCGCCTGCTGCAGCACACCCGCCGGCGCCTTGGGCGCGCGGCTGGGTGTGCGGGCATGCAGGAAGCCCATCACGGCGGCCCAGACAGGTGCCGCGCCGCTGGTGCCGCTGACCGAGTGCATGGCCTCGCCGCGCGCATTGCCCACCCACACGCCCACGGTGTAGCGCTGCGACCAGCCCACGGCCCAGTTGTCGCGCATGTCCTTGCTGGTGCCGGTCTTGACGGCCGACCAGAAGCGCGTGGCCAGCACGCTGTCCGTGCCGAAAGTGGGCGCGCGCGCCATGGGATCGGACAGGATGTCGCCCACGATGAAGGCCGCGCGTGCGTCGATGGCCTGCACGGGCGCAGCCGGCTTTTGCGCTGCGGACCCCGCGCCCGTGGGCTGCGCCGCCCAGCGTACGGGCGTCAGTTGCCCGCCGTTGGCCAGGGCGCGGTAGGCATTGGTGAGCTGCAGCAGCGGCACCTCGGCGCTGCCCAGCGCCAGGCTGAAGCCGTGGTAGCCGCCGCTTTCGCGCAGCGGCAGGCCCAGCCGCTGCAGCTGCGAGAAGAAGGCATCGGGCGTGACCATGACCAGGGTGCGCACGGCCGGCACGTTGAGCGACGACGCCAGCGCCGTGCGCGCCGAGACCCAGCCCTTGAAGCGCCGGTCGTAGTTCTGCGGGATGTAGAGCCCGTTCTGCGTGGGAATGTGGGCCGATGAATCCTCGATCAGCGAGGCCGCCGTCAGCCGCCGCTCGGCAATCGCCTGGGCATAGAGAAAGGGCTTGAGCGTGGAGCCGGGCTGGCGCATGGCCGTGACGCCATCCACCTCGGCCGCCTGGCTCAATTCGCCCGACGAGCCCACCCAGGCCAGCACCTCGCCCGTGGCGTTGTCCAGCACGACGATGGCGCCGTCCTCCACGTTGCGGCCCTGCAGCTCGCGCAGTTGCTGCTGCAGGCTTTGCACGGCAAAGCGCTGCACGGGCGCGCTCAGCGTGGATCGCACGCGGGCCTGGCCTTTGGACTGCGGCTCGGCCAGCAGGCGACGCGCCAGATGCGGGGCCTGGCCTTCGCTGGCCGCCCATTGCCGGCGCAGCAGCACGCTGGCGGTGAGCAGTTCCATGGCCGTGCAGTCGCGCGCCGCCGCATCCTCGGGCGCCAGCGACTGCAGCACGCCGCAGGCGCGCCGGCCCACGCGCTCGGGCGAGGCGTTGGGCGCGCGCACCAGGGCGGCGGCAATGGCGGCCTCGCGCGCGTCCAGCCCGTGCGCGGCCTTGCCGAACAGGGTGCGCGACAGCGCATCGATGCCCACGATCTCGCCACGGAAGGGCACCAGGTTCAGGTAGGCCTCCAGGATCTGGTCCTTGCGCCAGCGCCGGTCCAGCACCTGGGCCGACACGGTCTGGCCCAGTTTCTGCACCACGCTGCGCCCGCCCGGGCCCTGGCGCCAGTCGCCATCCAGCAGGCCCGCCAACTGCATGGTGATGGTGCTGGCGCCTCGCGTGCGCTGGTTCCAGAGGTTGCCCCAGGCGGCGGCGGACACTGCAGTCCAGTCCACGCCGCTGTGTTCGTAGAAGCGCTTGTCCTCGCTGACGACCAGGGCCGTGCGCAGCGCGGGCGAGATGTCGGCCAGGGCCACCCAGTCGCCACGGCGCACGCTGGCGTCGGTGCGCTGGCGCTGCAGCACCTCGCCCTCGCGCGAGAGCAATTCGGTCTCGGAGGAACGATGGCCTTCGCGGACTTCGGAAAAGCTGGGCAGCGCCTGGGCGGCACCTGCCGCCGCGAACAGCAGCGCGGCCGCCAGGGCCGCGCGGGGAAGACGCATGAAGGGAGAAGGTCGCCGGGATTCGATCATGGAGCCGGCATTGTCCGCCTTTGCACCAGCGGCTCAGGAAGAATGGCGTATGCCCTTCTTGAGCTTGAAGGACAGCAGCACCATGAGCACGCCGAAGACCACCGCATACGTGGCCAGCACCCAGAGCATGGCCATCATGCCCGCGCCCGGCTGGGCCAGCACGAAGGCGCCGAACAGCACGGACAGCACGCCGCCCAGGATCAGCAGCCACTCGCCCGTGATCTCCTTGCGCAGCCGCACGGCCGCCACGATCTGCAGCAGGCCCGTGACCAGGGCCCAGGCGCCGATGTACAGCGTCATGACCAGCGCCGTGACGCCGGGCGCGACCACGGTGAGCACGCCCACCACCACGCCAGCCAGGCCCCATAGCAGCAGCACCCACCAATGGCGCATCTGGTCTCGCCCCTGGATGGCCGAATACACGCCCAGCAGGCCATCGACAAAGGTGAAGGCACCGAAGGTCAGCACCAGCGCCGCCAGCGATACCGCCGGCTGCGCCCAGGTCAGCACGCCGAAGGCGATGGCGACCAGGCCGCGCAGCAGCAGCACCCACCAGGTGCGGTGAAGAATCGTGGACAGCGGATTGGGGCTCATGGATGCTCCTTCAAAACAGTCCCCATGACCTTGGAGCAGGCCCGCCACACTGTCTGTAGGCGAAGGCCGGCTTGGCGGCGGACCCTGACCTGGATCAATCCAGTTGCAGCAGCACGGGCTGGTGGTCCGAGAGCCTTGTGTCGCTGTCCACGGCCCAGCCACGCACATGGCCGCGCAGGCTGTCGCTGACCCAGGCGAAATCGCAGGCGCCGGGCTCGGGGCCCCACTGGCGGTCGAACAACCGGAAGGTGGGCGGCTGGGGCTGGTCCGGGTGCAGCACGCTCCAGCTGTTGTGCCACTGGCCGGCGCTCAGTGCGCCTTCCTCTCCGGCCGCCCAGGGCCGGGACAGGCCGGCGTATTCGTCCTCATGCGGCTCGAAGTTGAAATCGCCGCAGAGCACGGCATGCGGCGTGTGCGGCTTGGTCTGCTGGGGCGAGCCGTCGCTGGCGGGCTGGGGCGGCGCCTCGGCCTGGCCCAGGGCCTCGATCTGCAGGGAACGCAGCGCCAGCGCCTGGGACATGCGCTGGCGGCGCGAGAAATATTCGAGATGGGTGCTCATCACCCGCACGGGGCCCAGCGCGGCATCCATCACCGTGGCCGCCGTGCAGCAGCGCGGCATGCTGCGCACGCCGCCATCGTGCGGATACGGCAGGCGGTGGTGGGCCAGTTGCAGCACCGGCAGGCGCGTGGCCACCAGGTTGCCAAAGCGCTGCCGGCCCACGGCCGTGAACTCGTCCACGGCGGCACCGAAGAAGACCTTCCAGCCTTCGGGCAGGGCCTGGCGGATCTGCGCCACCTGGTCGCCGGGCGCACCCTGCAGGCCGGGATAGTGGATGGCGATTTCCTGCAGGCACAGCACGTCGATATCGGCCATGGACAGCGCATGCGCCACGATGCGCTGCGGGTCCATGCGGCCGTCCAGGCCCAGGCACCATTGGGTGTTCCAGGTGAGGATCTGCATCATGCGGGCAGCGGCTCGCGCAGCTGGAACAGGTTGCCTTCGGGGTCCATGGCGTTGCAGACGCGAAAGCCAGGACCCTGCCAGGACTGCTCCCACAGCTGGCCGCCATGGGCGATGACCAGGGGACGAACGGCCGCGAAGCTGGTCACGGTGGCAAAGAATTTGAGGGCCACGTTCTCGCGCGGCTGGGGTGGCTCGGTGATGGTGATGTGCCGCGCAATCGCCTCGGGAATGGCGTGCAGCACCAGTTGCAGGTCCGGCGACTGCAGCACCATGAGCTCGCTCGTGTGGTGCAGCATGCGCATGGCCAGCACCTCCATGTAGAACAGCGCCAGCCGGTCAGGCTGCTTGGCGTAGATGAACAGACCTGCGGATGCGGGACCGGACATGGTGGACCTCGGGGTGAAAGGCTGGGACAAGGAACTTTAGCACCGCCCTCACTTGATCCCCGCACGCATGAAGCTCCGCACGAACTGGCGCTGGAACAGCACGAAGGCCACCAGCAGCGGGCCCGAGCTCATCAGCGTGGCGGCCGTGATGGTGGCCCATTCCACGCCCGACTCCACGCTGGAGAACACCTGCAGCCCCACGGTGAGCGGGCGCGCCTGCACGCTGTTGGTGATGATCAGCGGCCACAGGAAGTTGTTCCAGTGAAAGCTCACCGACACCAGCGCGAACGCCAGGTACACGGGCCGCACCAGCGGCACGTAGACGCGCCACAGGATCTGCAGGGTGCTGGCGCCCTCCACCCGCGCGGCCTCGTCCAGTTCCCGGGGAATGCCCAGGAAGGTCTGGCGCAGCAAAAAGATGGCAAAGGCCGATGCGAAGTACGGCAGGCCGATGCCCAGCAGCGTATCGACGGCGCCCAGGCGCGACAGGGTCTGGTAGTTCGCCACCAGCAGGATGTCCGGCATGATCATCAGTTGCACCAGCACCAGGGCAAAGGCCAGGCCCTGGCCGCGAAAGCGGTAGCGCGCAAAGGCATAGGCCGCCAGCGTGCCCAGCACCAGCTGGGCCGCCAAAATCATGACCACCAGCACGGCCGTGTTCAGGAAATAGCGCGCAAAGGGCGCGGCCTGCAAGGCACGGCGAAAGTTCTCCAGCGTCCAGGGCGCGGCCAGGTCGAAGCGTGCCGAGTATTCGGGCGGATGGAAGGCCGTCCAGAACGCATAGGCCAGCGGCAGTATCCACAGCAGGGCCAGCAGCCAGGCGGCCAGCGTGTCCAGCCAGGTGGCGCCGTACAGCGCGGGCGGCGCATGGCGCGGGGCAATGGGTGCGGCACTCATTGGTAGTGCACCTTCTTGTCGAGCACGAAGAACTGCAGCAGCGCCACGGCCGCCAGCACGGCGACCAGCACCACGGTCAGGGCCGCCGCATAGCCCGTGTCCCAGAACTTGAAGCCCACTTCGTAGAGGTGATAGAGCAGCAGCGTGGAGGCGTTGTCCGGCCCGCCGCGCGTGAGGATGAAGAGATGGTCCACCAGGCGGAAGGCATTGATCACCGCATTGACCAGCACGAACAGCGTGGTCGGCATCAGCAGCGGCCACTGCACGCGGCGCAGGAAGTACCAGCGCGAGGCCCCCTCGATGGCCGCCGCCTCCTTGAGGCTGGGGTTGAGGGTCTGCAGCGCGGCCAGGTAGAAGATCATGAAAAAGCCCGCCTCCTTCCACACTGCCACCACGGTCACGCAGGCCAGCGCCGTGGACGGGTCGCCCAGCCAGTTGTGCGCGGGAAGGCCCAGTGCGCCGCGCAGTTGCTCCAGCAGCCCGTACTGCGGCGTGTAGAAGAACAGCCAGATGTTGGCCACGGCAATCATGGGCAGCACCGTGGGCGTGAAATACGCCATGCGCACGAAGGCGCGGCCGGCCAGCCTCTCGTTGACCCAAAGCGCCATGGCCAGCGCCAGCGCCATGGACAGCGGAATCGTGGCCGCCGCAAACCACAGGTTGTTGCGCACGGCCTGCCAGAACACCGGGTCGTCGGCCATCACGGCGTAGTTCTCCAGCCCCACCCATGGCCCCGGCTGGCCGCCGCGCGGCGTGGCATGCAGGCTGTCGATCAGCGTGGCCACGGCCGGCCAGTGCGTGAAGGCCACCAGCAGCACCAGCGCCGGCAGCAGCATCAGCCAGGCATGGACGGCCTGGCGGCCACGGACAAGGAAGGCGGGAGCGGAGCTCATGCGGTCAGCGGCACTGCGCCATCACTTGTAGCGGCGCAGGATGCGGTCTGCTTCCTTTTGCGCATCCTGCAGGGCCTGGGCCGAGGTCTTGCTGCCGTTGAGGGCGGCCTGCACGGCGTCGTTGAGCACCTTGGTCACGCGCTGGTTCTCATGCGTGGAGAACTCGGCCACCGATACCGGCAGCTGGTCGCGCGCCACCAGGGCCTGCGGGAAGTCCTGGCCGTACTTCTTGAGCGCGGGCGTGTCATAGGCGGCGGGCGAGACGGCAACGTAGCCGCTGTCCATGCTCCACTGCGCGGCCAGCGGGGGCTGGGTGACCCACTTCATGAACTGGAAGGCCGCCTCCTGCTGCTCCCGGGGCGCCTTCTTGAACAGGTAGAAGTTGCCGCCGCCCGTGGGCGAGCCCTTGCGCACGTTGCCTGCGATCTGGCCCACGCCGAAGTCAAATTTGGCATTGGCTCGGATATTGGTCAGGTTGCCCGTGGTGGTGACGATGATGGCAGCCTTCTTTTCCATGAAGTCCTTGGGCGTCGTGCCCCACTCCACCACGCCGGCCGGGTGCACGCCCTCCTTGACCAGGCCCACCCAGAAGTCCAGCGCCTCCACTACCTTGGGGCTGTCCAGCGTGACCTGGGTGCCGGCCTCGTTGGCCAGCAGCACGTCATTGGGCGTGGTCAGGGTCTGC
This sequence comes from Delftia sp. GW456-R20, assembly GCF_001622915.1. NCBI lineage: Bacteria > Pseudomonadati > Pseudomonadota > Betaproteobacteria > Burkholderiales > Comamonadaceae > Delftia > Delftia sp. GW456-R20. The sequence goes on from NZ_LWCN01000005.1 coordinate 216,884, forward strand.
AGCATCCAGTAGGCAAAGCCGGTGGACGGGATCTGTATGCCGTACTGCACGACCTTGCCGCTGGCGTCCTTCTTCGTCAGCCTGTGGGCGGCTTCCTTGAGTTCCTTCCAGTTCTGCGGCGCCTTGTTCGGGTCCAGGCCGGCTTCCTTGAAGGCTTCCTTGTTGTAGTACATGACCACGGTGGAACGCTGGAAGGGCACGCCCCAGGTCTTGCCGCCCGTCTGGCTGTTGGCCATGAAGGCCGGGTAGAAGCCCTTGAGCCAGGCCCGGTCGGCATCGGTCTTCACGAAGTCGTCGATGGGGGCGATGGCGTCCTCGTCGATCAGCGTGAACATGTCGGTGGACAGCAGCACCGAGCTGGCCGGCGGCTTGCCCGACTTGTGGGCCGTCAGCGCCTTGACGATGGTCTCCTGGTAGGTGCCCGCATAGACGGGCGTGATCCGGTACTGCGGATGGGCCTTGTTGAACTCGGCCGCATAGCCGTCGATCACCTTGGTGATGGGGCCGCCCACGGCCACGGGGTAGTAGAACGGCACCTCCAGCGGCGTCTGTGCGCTGGCGGTGTTCAGCAGGCCCGTGGCGGCCACGGCGGCAGCGGCTGCGAGGGTTTTGATGAAGGCATGGCGTTGCATGGCGGACTCTCCTGGAAGGTGCTTCGGATGCGAAAGCCGGAACGGCTGAAACGGCTGAAACGGTGGATTGGCGAAGGAATTGGGGGCCGGTGCCTCGGCATCAGGCCGTGCAGCGCCGCCCCTTTTCGTCAAAGAAATGCGTGGCCTCGCGCGCCCAGCGCAGGCCCACGAGCTGGCCCGGCTGCAGGCCGCCGAGCTGGCTGCCAGCGGTGCGCACCATCAGTTGTTCGCTGCCCACGCGGCAGCGCAGCACCAGGTCGGCGCCCAGGTATTCGAGGCTTTCGATGTCGGCAGCCACCACGGGGCCGCTGCCGACATCGCCATGGAGCGACAGGCGCATGTCCTCGGGCCTGACGCCCAGCCAGCGCGCCTGGCCCGGCTGCTGCAGGCCGGCGGGCGCGGCGCTGGCATGGCTGCCCGCGATGTGCAGGCCGTCGAGGCGCGCGATGTTCATGGCCGGCGTGCCGATGAAGCGCGCCGCAAAGGTGGTGGCGGGCCGGCTGTAGATCTCCTGGGGCGCAGCGCACTGCTCCACGCGCCCCTGGCTGAGCAGCACCACCTGGTCGGCCATGCCCATGGCCTCGGCCTGGTCGTGCGTGACATAGACCACGGTCAGGCCCAGCCGCCGCTGCAGTTCGCGCAGCTCGGTGCGCATTTCCTGGCGCAGCTGGGCGTCGAGGTTGGACAGCGGCTCATCCATCAGGCAGACGCGGGCGCGGGCCACCAGGGCACGGCCCAGCGCCACGCGCTGCTGCTGGCCGCCCGACAATTGCCCGGGCCGGCGCGCCAGCAGCGCGTCCAGGCCCAGCAGCGCGGCGGCCTCGTCGATGCGCCGGCGCGCCTCGGCCGCCGGGACCTTGCGCACGGACAGGCCGAAGCCGATGTTCTGCGCCACCGTCAGGTGCGGGAACAGCGCGTAGTTCTGGAACACCATGGCAATGCCGCGCCGAGCGGGCGGCAGTTGGGTGACGTCCTGGCCATCGATGCGCACACGGCCCGAGGTGGCGCTTTCCAGGCCCGCGATGATGCGCAGCGTGGTGGACTTGCCGCAGCCCGAGGGACCGAGCAGCACGCAAAAGGATCCGGGTTCAATGCGCAGATCCAGCGCCTGCAGTGCCGTGGTGCCGCCCCAGGACTTGGCGACACCTTCCATCTCGATCAAGGACATCACGCCAGTCTAGGAAGGCTGTGTGACAGGCCCGTGTCGCGCCACCGGCCTGGCGCCCCATGCAGCTCAGGCAGCAGGGTGCTGTCTGTGCCAGTCCGTGGCCTGCTGGAACGCCCAGCCCGCGCGCACCAGCAGGTCTTCGCGGAAGTCGGGGGCCACGAACTGGAAGGCCACGGGCGCGCCCTCAGGAGTGCGTCCGCCGGGCAGCGTGATCGTGGGGCTGCCCGTCAGGTCGAACGGGCAGGTGTAGCGCAGCATGCCCGAGAACAGCTCGGCATCGGAGCCGAAATGCGCCATGCGCTGCAGCGTGGGGGCCGCAAAGGCCGTGGCGGGAACCAGCAGCAGGTCCACCTGCGCGAAGAGTGCACGCACCCGGCCCGTGAAGTCCGCGCGGCGCAGCAGCAGCCGCTGGTAGTCGGTGGCGGACAGGCCCAGCCCCAGGTCGATCAGCCCGGCGAGCCCGGGGCCATAGGCCTCGCGCCGTGCAGGGAAAGTGGCGCCGTGCGCCACGGCGGTCTCCACCGCGCACAGCGCCGGCCAGTCCTCCACCGCCTGGGTGGCATCGGGAAACCGGACCTCCTGCACGCTGGCCCCCAGGCGCTGCGCCACCGCCAGGGCCTGCTCCACCGCCTGGCGGGAGGGGGCATCCACGCCGTCCAGTGCCCATTGCCGGTCCATGCCCAGGCGCAGGCCGGAGAATCCGCGCGTCATCATGGCCAGATAGTCGGGCACGCTGCACTGGCTGGCCGTAGGGTCCAGCGGGTCCGCCCCGGCGATGGCCGCGAGCATGGCTGCGGCATCGGCAGCACTGCGCGCCATCGGGCCTATGTGGTCCAGGGACGCGGCCAATTCGAAGGCGCCATGGCGGCTCACCCTGCCCCAGGTGGGCTTGAGCCCGGTGATGCCGTTGGCGGCCGATGGAAAGCGGATGGAGCCCCCCGTGTCCGTGCCCAGCGATCCGAAGCACAGCCCCGCCGCCGTGGCCACGCCCGAGCCGCTGGACGAGGCCCCGGGCCACAGCTGGGCGCCCCAGGGGTTGACGGGGGCAGTGATCTCGGGATGGTGGTCGGCGAAGGCGCCTTCGGTCTGCTGCAGCTTGCCCAGGATGACGGCGCCAGCCTCGCGCAGCCTGCGCACCACGGTGGCATCTTCCGTGGGGCGATGGTCGCGGTGCAGCGTCATTCCATGCGTGGTGGGGACGCCCCGGGTCCACAGCAGGTCCTTGAGCGCCAGCGGCACGCCGTGCAGCGCACCGCGGCGGCGGCCCTGCGCGATCTCGGCGTCGGCGCGGCGGGCGTCCTCCAGCGCCTGCTGCGCCATCACCGTCACGTAGCTGTGCAGCCGCGCGTCCACGGCCTCGATGCGCGCCAGCATGTGGCGGGTCACCTCTTCCGAGGAAATGCGGCGGGACTGGATCTCGCGCCCCACCTCCAGCAGTGCGAGATGGTGCAGTTCGCTGTCGTTCATGGCATGTCTCCCGACGCCCGGCTCCGGGGCGCCACCGTTGTTGCACTGTAAAAGCCGCACGGGACGCACGGCAGGCCCATGCTAGGGAGCCGGCGGCACCGACGCTTGTTCGTGAGGGTCAGCGACCTTGCTCAGGCGGCCAGCAGGCTGCGGGGCGTGCAGCCGAACGCCTTGCGAAAGGCTCGGCTGAAGTGCGCCGCATCGGAGAATCCATGCGCGAAGGCCGCCTCGGTCACGCTGGAGCAGCGCCCCTGCATCAGGGCCTGGCGGCTGGCCTGCAACCGCAGCTGCCATACCAGGCCCATGGGCGTCTGGTTGCGCCGCGCAAAGGCCCGCGTCACGGTACGCGGCGAGACGTTGTGCTGCTGCGCCAGCCATTGCAGCGACAGCTCGGGCGAGCCCAGGTTGTCCTGGATGAACGCCTGGATGCGGCCGTGCAGGTCCCTTTCCGAGCGGGGCTGCACGGCCATTTCCTGCATCTCCAGCGCCAGGGCCAGCACGTCGAGCAGCGCCATGCCGAAGCGCTGCGCCAAGGCATCACCGTGCGGCGCAGGCGGCATGGCCATGGCCTCGCCGAGCATGGCCCGCAGCGGCGCCACGGCCGAGGCATGGCCATGCAGCGCCCGGCCCGCGTGCGAGGGTGCACGGGCAAAGCGATTCAACAATTCGCTGCGCGGAATGCGCATCAGCAGGATATCGCGGGGCGCCACCGAGAATTCGAAAGGCTGCGCAGCGTCATAAAGCACCAGATTGCCCGCACTCAGCCGGGCCACTTGCCCGCCCTGGCGCACCTCGGCCTGGCCCTGGAGCAGATAGCCCAGCCACAGCTCGTCGCGGGCATGCAGGCGCAGGTGGGCTGCGTTGCGCACCCAGCGGTGGCTGGGTGCCGACATGGCACTGATCTCCAGCAGTCCCAGGGACCGCACGGACAGCGTGGCCCCGAAGCCGCCGGGACCTGCACCATCCCCCTGCGCGCGGTGGCTGTCGGCCGGGATGCAGTGGCGGCAGACCACCTCGTGCCAGTAGTCGAAACGATGGCGTGGCTCCTGCGAATGGGTAGAGTATTCGAGCTGCATGGCAGCGCCCAGTATCCGCAGGCGGCCGCCGGCTGGCACCCCGGTGTTTACCCAAAGGCCCGGGGTACCGCGACGGTGGCACTGCGCAGCACGGCTCAGCTGTGGCCCGGAGCCCGGTTCAGCAGATGCGTGCGCTGGTCGGCGCTCAGCGACAGGTAGCGCTCGTAGTGGCGCAGGATGTCGGCGATGACTTCCTCGCTGCGCAGGTACTGGATGTCGTGGCCCAGGCGGCCGTCCTCGAAGAACGTGATGGGCTCGTAGACATGGCGGCGCTCCTGCTCGCTGGCCGCCTCGCTCACCAGGAAGGTGGGCACCGTGCGGCGCGTGGCGCGCACGCCGTAGACGAAGTCGCGCAGCGAGGGATCGGGCACGGTCAGGCGCACGGCGCCCTCGCCATCCAGGTCCTCGGTGACCACGGCCTGCACGCCGCGCCTTTGCATCTCGGCGGCCACCTCGTTCATGGCCGGCAGCACCACGCCGGCCATGAACCTGCGCACATCGGCGCGCGAGGGCTGGTGCACGATCTGCTCCAGGCGCTTGCGCCAGTGCTGGCCGCTCCAGAAGCTGGTGGCCGGAGCCAGGTCGGGCGAGAAGTGCGCGCGGTCGGCCTGCAGCCCGCGCCACAGCCCGTAGCACAGGGCCAGCATGATGACCGCCACCGGCAGGGCCGCCACCAGGGTCATGGCCTGCAGCGCCTTGAGGCCGCCGGCCAGCATCAGCACCATGGCCGTCACGCCCAGCACGGCAGCCCAGAACAGCCGCTGCCAGACCGGCGAACGCGCATGGCCGCGCGAGGCGATGTTGTCCACCACGAAGGCCCCGGAGTCCGCCGAGGTGACGAAGAACACCGCGATCAGCACGATGGTGAGCCAGGCCACGGGCTTGAACCAGGGCAGGTACTCGAAGAAGCGGAACAGCAGCGCATCCACGTTCGAGGCCGTCTGCCCCAACGCGCCCATGGCCACGTGGGTGTCTATCCAGATGGCGCTGTTGCCGAAGGCCGTCATCCACAGCAGGTTGAAGGCCGTGGGCACCAGCAGCACGCCGGTCACGAACTGGCGGATGGTGCGCCCGCGCGAGATGCGCGCGATGAACATGCCCACGAAGGGCGACCAGGAGATCCACCAGGCCCAGTAGAGGATGGTCCAGCCGCCGAACCAGCCTTCCTGGCTGGGCGGCTCGTAGGCGAAGGTGCGGAACGACAGCTGGACCAGGCCAGACAGGTAGTTGCCGATGTTCTCGCTCAGCGCCTCGAAGAGGAAGACCGTGGGCCCGGCCACGATGACGAAGGCCAGCAGGATGAAGGCCAGCACGAGATTGAACTCGCTCAGGCGGCGCACGCCCTTGTCCAGGCCCGAGACGGCCGACAGCCCGGCCAGGCCGACCACGATGACGATGACCGAGATGCGGAACAGCGCCGTGGAGGTGTCCCATCCCGTCACCGTATGCAGGCCGGCGGCCAGCTGCAGCGCGCCGTAGCCCAGCGTGGTGGCGATACCCGCGATGGTGCCCACCAGCGCGAAGGCATCCACGCTGTGGCCGATGGGGCCGTTGATGCGCTTGCCCAGCAGCGGGTACAGGCCCGAGCGCATGGTCAGCGGCAGGTTGTAGCGAAAGCCGAAGTAGGCCAGCACCAGGCCCATGGTCCCGTAGACGGCCCAGGCATGGAAGCCCCAGTGGAAGAAGGTGGACTGCAGCGCCTCGCGCGCGGCGGCCGGCGTGGAAGGCACGGCCGTGGGCGGCTTGAGGAAATGCTGCAGCGGCTCGCCCACGCCGAAGTACATCAGGCCGATGCCCATGCCGGCGGCGAACAGCATGGCGGTCCAGGAGATGAAGCTGAACTCGGGCTCCGCATCATCGGGACCCAGGCGGATATCACCGAAACGGCTGGACGCGACGAAGATCAGAAAGACCAGGAACAGCGTGACCGAGACGGCATAGAACCAGTCCATGTGCCCCACCACCCAGGCCTGGGCGCTGGAGAACAGCCGGTCGGCGCTGTCGGGCATGAGGCCGCAGTACAGCAGCAGCAGGCCCAGCACCAGCAGGGAAGGAATGACGACGGGGCCTGAGAAGGTGATGCGCGGTGCAGGCTCGGCAGGCGATGGCGTGGCCGCCTGCGGTGCATCCGGTGGCGGAGCCACTGGTGGCGCGGGTGGCGCCGGTCGGGGATCGGTGGTCGTGTCTGGCATATACCCTCTCTCTTGTGATCAATGGTGTGCCCGGGAACCGATTCGCAATGGTGGCGGCCCTGCCCTTGTGGGGCGGGCCGCGTTCCCTGCTCGGGGGATGTCCGCCGGGCAAAGGCCGCAAGTATGCAAGGGCGGCGTGGAAGCAGGCGTCGGACGCCAACGCCAAAGGCTTCCGATTTGCTGACTTCAGGGCCGACGCCCCAGCACGCTGCTCCAGCGCGCCAGCGCAGCCAGTACGGCGGGCCAGAACACGGTATTGGCAATGTCGTGCAGGCTGGCGCCCCAGCGCCAGTACCCCAGGCTCGCGATATCGTCGCGCATGTCCAGCAGCTCGCCCATCATGGCCACCACCAGGGCCGCCAGGAGGGGCGTCCAGCTGCCCAGGGGTCTGCGCAGCACGGCGCAGGCGGCCAGCGCCACCGTCAGGCCCACGTAGATATGCAAGGCGTCCTTGGACAGCCCCGAGGCACCCACGACGGCCATTTTGATGGCTTGGACAGCCGACGGCTCCATCCGCAGCTTTCAGCCGGCCAGCTTGGCCACCACGGCCGGGGCGATGACGCGGTGGGCCGGCGCCACGCCCAGCATGTAGATACGGCCCAGGGCATTGTGCACATGGACCACGGTGGACATGGCGGCGGTGAAGGTGCCGGACGGCGCGCCCTCGGGGCTGGGCAGCCGCATGAGGGAGACCTGCACGTCCAGGTGCCGATCGCTGTCGCCCAGCACCACTTCGCTGTCGCTCAGGGCATGGACACGGAAGATGCCGGCGCGGTCGCCCACGCGGTAGCTCGATGGCTGGCGCTGCGCATCGACGCCGCTGAGCGTGCCCAGGTCCTTGATGCCGAAGGGCGCCACCACGCGGTTGCGCAGGCGCATCAGAAAGTCGATCCAGCCCGGCGTGCGGCCCACGCAGCGCAGGTACAGCGCCATGGGACTGCTGCCGTCGTCCGGCAATTGCAGCTGGTAGCTGTCGTGGAAATAGGCGGTCTTGAGGCGGTCCTGCAGGGCGCTGCCTGCGGGAACCGGGGAGAGGATGACTTGTGCCATGGAGCGGAAGGTGATGAAAAAAGGGGGCGGTCCTGCAGCCATCATAGGCCGCAGGGCCGCCCCCTTGTCAGGGCGCCATCAACGCTGCATCAGCGCTTGTCGCTCACCTTGATGCGGGCGTTGGGAACCTCGCCGAACATCTCGGGCGCATACAGCGCCTCCACCCGCGTGGGCGGCAGCGCGAAGTCGCCGGCATTGTTCAGCCGCACGGTGTACTCCACGCGCGTATTGCCCTTGGGCAGGTACTGGTAGTAGGCGCGGTAGGCCTCGAAGCTGCGCTCTTCATAAGCCAGCCAGCCCGCGCCTTCCGCGCGCTCGCCGCCCGAGGCGATCTCCGAGTCGCGCCCCAGGCCGCCGCCCAGGATGGTGGCGCCCGTGGGCACGGGGTCGGTGATGGCCACCCAGGTCATGTCGGTGCGGGCCTGCACCTCCAGCGTGACGCGCAGCACGTCGCCGCGCGAGTACTGGCCTGCGGGCAGGCTCTTGTCGGCCTGCTCCACGGGCTTGACCGTGCGCGTGACGGTGTAGCCGGCGCTGAACGGCGCCTTCAGCTGCACGGCCGCCACAGACTGCAGCGTGAGCCAGGGCTTGCCGGTGCCCTGCTGGGTCACCGTCAGCTGGCCCTTGCGGGCATCACCCACCGCGCTCCAGGGCAGGAACATGGTGTTGTTGCGCAGGCCGCCGACCACCGTGGTCGCGCCGAAGCTGGACGCCTGGTGCGCCGCGCCCTCGGTGTCGCTGGCGCGCATGCGCGTGACCTGGCTCCACTCCACGCGGGCCTGGGACGCGCCCAAAGCCGCCTGGGTGGTGCCCGTCACGGGCGTGGCCTCGAACTGCTGCGAGAAGCGCTGCAGTGCCAGCGCGCCCCACAGGTTGGCCGTGGTCGTGCCCCAGGCGCCGTTGCTCTGGCGCGAGATGAAGCCGTTGGCCAGGCGCGGCAGCTCTTCCTTCCACGTCGGGTCGTCCATGTTGACCAGCATCAGGCGGGCCAGGTTGACCTCGGGGCCCTGCATCAGCCACCACCACTGGTCGTCCTGCTCGTTGCTGAAGGCCACGCGCGTGCCCTGGTAGCTCAGGCGGGCGCGCAGGATCTGCTGGGCCTGGGCCAGCTGCTGTTCGCGCTGGGGCAGCTCGCGCATGTGCTTGAGCAGGGCCACCCAGTCGATGACGGCATGCGTGGGCCAGTCATTGGGCGCGATGGTGATGCTGTCGAGCATGCGCGGATTGGCGCGGCCCGTCAGCGCCAGCGCCTGGATGGCGGCCAGCTTGCGCATGTCCAGATCCTTGCGCGGGCTCCAGAAGCTGCGCTGGATGCGGCCTTCGACGAAGGCGATCAGGCCGTTTTCCATGCGTTCGCGCTCGGCCGCCGGCAGCACGAAGCGCTTGTCCACGCCCTGCGCCAGTGCCGAGAGGTTGAGCAGGTGGGCCGTCAGCGTATCGCTGCCGCGGGCCGCACGGCCCGACCCGTCGCCTGCCAGCGGGAAGTAGCTGGCCAGGCCGTCGCCGTCCAGGTAGCTGGGCAGCTGGCCCATGGTGGACTGCCACAGCGTGGCGTCGCTCATGCCCACGGCCTTGCTGGTGACCTGCTCCAGGCAGCTGTAGGGATAGCGCGCCCACCAGTCGCGCACGCCCGGCAGGCCTTCGGCCAGCTTGGGCGCCAGCGACATGCGCAGGCCGCCGCGGCCGGACAGTGCATCGGCCGGCAGCTGCACGGGCAGGTTGATGCTGCCATCGATCTGCATCAGCGTGCCCTGCTGCACCGTGAGCGGCACGGCCGGGATGATGCGCTGGCTGACCTTCAGCCTGTCGCTGGCCGGCTTGTCACCGCCTGCGGTGTCGCGGGCCTCGATCTCCCAGATCAGCGCCTCGGCGCGGGTCTGGCCCAGCTGGGCCGGCGCCGTGACGTTCCAGGCCACCTCGCGCGCCTCGCCTGCGGGAATCTCCACGGTCTGCGCTGCCAGCTCCAGCAGCGTGGCACGCGGCGTGACCTGCACCTTCATGGCCTTGGCCGAGGTGTTGCGCAGCGTGACCATGGCACGGAACTGGTCCTCCTCGCGCACCAGCGGCGGCAGGCCGCTGATGATCTGCAGGTCCTGGGCCGTGCGGATGGGCGCCTGGCCCGTGCCGAACATCGACACGCCATGGTCGGCAACCGCCACCACCTGGAAGGTGGTCAGCGAGTCGTTGAGCGGCACGCTGACCTGGGCCTTGCCCTGGGCATCGAGCACCACGCTCGGATTCCACAGCAGCAGCGTCTCGAACAGCTCGCGCGTCTGGCTGCGGCCACCGCCGCCGCCAGCGGCCACGGCCTTGCGGCCGTAGTGGCGCCTGCCGATCACCTCCATCTGCGCGGTCGAGGTCTGCACGCCCCACTCGCGGCGGCGCAGCATGGCGTCGGCCAGCTGCCAGCTGGTGTTGGGCATGAGCTCCAGCAGGGCCTGGTCCACGACCGCCAGCGCCACCTCGGCGCCAGCGGCGGGCTTGCCGTCGGGCAGCGTGGCGCTGATGGTGACCTTGGCGGTGCCGCGCACCTGGTAGCTGGCCTGGTCGGCCGTGACCTTGACGTCGATGCGGTGGGCCTTGGTGCCCACGCGGATCTCGGCCATGCCCAGGCGATAGGCGGGCTTGGACAGATCGACCAGGGCCGTGGGCGCGATGTACTCCTTGCCCTCATGCCAGAAGGCGTTCCACCACTCGCGCGGCGCCTTGAAGCCCCAGGTGAAGAAGCTGTACCAGGGCACCTCGCGCAGTCGCCCGCGCAGGGCCAGCACGCTCACGTAGACGTTGGGGCCCCAGTCAGGCTGGACCTTCAGCTCCACGGTGGGGTTCTGGCCATTGAGCTGCATGACCTGGGTGCTGACGATGCCTTCGCGCTCCACGGCGACCAGGGCCGTCGCATAGCGGAAGGGCATGCGCACCTGGAAGCGCGCGGTCTCGCCGGGCTCGTAGCTGCGCTTTTCGGGCAGCACGTCCATGCGGTCATGGTCCTCGCCGCCGAACCACATTTCGCCCTGGCGCGTGACCCAGACGCTGGAGGCGGCCTGGGCGGGCCGGCCATCCTTGTCGGAGGCGGTGACGATCAGCTCCACCTCGCCGGGCTGCGACAGCTGGGCTTCGCACTGCACCATGCCCTGGGCATCGCTGTTGCCCGTGCACACCGTGCCCATGGACTTGAGCGTGGTCTGGTTGTCGTAGCTGTAAAAGCCCCCCACCAGGCGCTTGCGGCTGCTGGTGGTGACGCGGGAGATGGCCTCCACCTTGACCGGCACGCCGGCCTGGGGCTTGCCGTCCACGCCCAGGGCCAGCGCCTGGAACTGGAGCTTGCGGCCCGTGGTGATCCAGCTTTCGGCACGCACGCCGGCCACGATGGCCGCGGGCCACAGCATCTGCGTGCTGCGCAGGGTCTGCACCTCGCCGTTGGGATCGGCATAGGTGGCCTCGATCAGCAGCTCGCGCGGCTCGCGCAGCTTGGGCAGGTTCTCGATCTTGAGCTTGCCCAGTCCTTCACGGTCCAGCGTCACGGGCAGCTTGTCGGCCACCACCTTGCTGTCCTGGGAGGCCGTGGCCTCCTCGTCATCGCTCTGGCCCGTGTCCTGGGCGCTGCGCGGTGCCGAGAAGCTGAAGCCCTGCCAGTCGCTGCGGTCCATCCAGGTGGAGCGCACCAGGGCGGACACGCGCACCGGCAGGTTGGCCGCCGGGCCGCCGGAGACGTAGTTCACCTGCACCTGCACCGGCAGGCTGGAGACGCCGACCAGGGCCTGCTTGCCTTCGGGGCCCACACGGCCTTCGAGCACGGGCAGGCGGAATTCCTCGACACGGAAGCTGCCCGTGCCGAAGCGGTTGTTGCGCCCGCGCGAGCCGTTGCCATCGCCGCGCAGCTCCACGGAATACGAGCCGAGCTTGGCGCCCTTGGGCACGGAGAAGCTGTTTTCCGCACTCAGGCCGCCCGTGCCCGTGGAACGCCACTGCAGCGGCTGCGTGTACTGCTGGCCGCTGCCTTCATGGGTAATGACCAGTTGCGTGGGCCGCTGCTCGGGCAGCGCAAAGCCGCCCTGCCCCTGGCCGATGCCGGTCTGGGTGCGCATCAGGTGCTTCATGGACACGGTCTCGCCAGCGCGCAGCAGCGTGCGGTCGAAGATGGTGTGGGCCACCTCGTCGCGCTGGGCGCTGCGGCTGGTGGGCACGTTGAAGCGCCAGGACTCGATGCCGCGCTGCCAGTCGCTCCAGGTGAAGGCCAGCTCCTGCTGGCCGTCCTTGCCCTGGGCGCGTGCGCTGACGAAGTAGGCAGGCGAGCGGTAGCCGACACCGCCCGTGCACTGGGGAGGCTCGGGCGACAGGCCTTCCAGGCGGGCCACGCCGCTGGCGTCGGTGGTGGCCGAGGTCAGCACCTTGCCATTGCAGTCGGAGACCTGGATCTTGGCATTGGCCACGGCCTGGCCCTTGTCCAGCGTGGTCACCCAGGCGGCCGCGTTCTCGCGGCCGAGCTTGAAGTGCACGGACAGATTGGTCACCAGGGCCGAGGTGCGCACATACATGCTGCGCGCCGAGCCGTAGCGCTCATCGAGCAGCGACTGGCCCAGCAGCGGCGAGGCGATCTCGACCACGTGAAAGCCCGGCGTGAGCGGAATGCCCACCACCTCGAAGGGGCGCGGATCGCCCTTGACGGGCTTGGGCAGCTCCAGCGTCTTGACGTCGCCCTGGCCGGCCAGCAGCGACAGCATGCGCGTCTGCACATAGTCGCGGTTTTCGTTGTCGATCACGGGCGGCAGCGGGCCCTTGATGTCGCGCGAGGCGCGCTTGCGGTCCATGTCGGAGGACTCGTAGTCCGCCACGCGGCGCATCCAGGCGATGATCTCGGCATCGCTGCCGGGCTGCTTGGTGCTCACGCGGCTGGCATCCAGGGACTTGGTGGCCAGCTCGGACTCCACATTGCGCAGCGTCACGGGCAGCAGGGCCGGGCCGTCCGGGCCTTCGGCATAGCGCTCGACGATGCCGAAGGGCGAGGCCGCGAACTTGGCCAGCGGCGGCAGCGCGCCCGTGGCCACCTGCAGCGGGAACATGTCGGCATTGCTCAGGCTGCGGCCTGCCGCGTCCTTGAACTGCGGAGGCAGCTCCACCGTGTAGCGCGCCTGGGCCTGCATGGTGGCCGGGAAGCTCAGGTTCTGCACCAGCGAATCCTCGCTGAGCTTTTCGCCGTATTCGCCGTCGATCACGGGGGCCACCTTGGAGGCGCCGCTGCTCAGGCGAATGCCCTCGGCCAGCTTGCGCGGCACGGGGGCATTGAAGTTCAGGCGCATGGGGCGGATCGGCAGGCAGGCGGCCTGGGCGTTCTCGCGCTCGCAACTGAACTCGGCCGCGAAGGGCTCGCGCACGCGGTACTCGAAGCGCTTGTCCTGGCGGCTGGCCACGCCGTTGGGCGTGGCGATGCCGGCGCCAAAAACCAGCTTCATGGTCGTGCCCGCCGTCAGGCGGCGGTTGCAGGCCAGCGTGGCGTACTGCAGCGGGTTCTTGGCGGCGGCCTTGTCCCAGCCGCGGTGCTTGAGCAGCTCGTCGCGCTCCTTGCCGTCGATCAGGCGCACGGGTATGCGCTCGCCCACGCCTTCGGCCGTGCACCACATGTGCTGCTGCAGGCTTTGCACGGTGGCCGGGCCCGACAGGCGCAGCGCGAAGTACTGCTCCTCGTCGATCTGTTCATAGGTGTCGGGCGCCATGTCCAGCACGGCCGGGCCGCCGGTCTGGAACTGGTAGCTGGCAGCGCCCGTCACGGCCGTGCCCGCAGGCGACTTGTAGCCGGCCACCAGCTGGGCCGTGCAGCGCACGCCGGGCGGCAGGGCCTGCTTGAAGTCGAACACCCATTCCCGGTCGCTGTTCCAGCGGCCCGTGCCCTGGGTGGCCGCCGCATCGCTGCAGCTGAGCGTGACCGGCGCGGCCGCCTTGGGGTCGCCAAAGCGCACGGCCGTGCCATCGAATTGCACCACCACCTGCTCGACCTTGGCCACCTCTCCCTGCGGGCTGAATTGGCGCACGCCCACGGCCTGCGCCGTCAGCGCCGCCGATCCCAGCAGCAGCCCCAACCCCCACCGGCTCCAGGGCCGGCTGTGCGCCGGAGCCCCCTGCAACCCACTGATCGCTTTCGTGCGAAGCACCCCCATGGCAATCCCTTCTGTCGGGCTCAGATGGCCCGCTGTTTTCTTGGAATGAGCAGGCTTTCAGCACTGCGACGCGAGCTGTCCGCATGACACGCTGCAAATGAAAAACCCTGCGCTGCAGGCAGGGCTCGGCGGCAAGGGCTGAAACAAGGCGCAGGCCTGTCGCCCGCATGCACCGAATGCAGGGCCGCATCCGCTGCGGCTGAAAACCACTGCGCGGGATGATACCGGCCCGCATCCGCTGCAGGCCCTGCTGCGGGTGCCCGGAACCGGGTCTGCGGTGTATCCGTCTGTAAGACATCGGCGCATCAACACGTCATATCCGTGCGATCACAGGGCTCACCTCCCAACACAGGCCCCGTCAGACTACATACAGCGTGCTGCCTATACTGCGCGGATACAACACAGGGAGAGAGTCCGTCCATGAAGCCGAACCACGTTGCCGTGCCTCAGCCGTTCTGGCACCGGATCAACCAGTTCTTCGCCTTTCCGTTCCAGTCACAGCCGCTGGGCTATGCGCTGCTGCTGTCGCTGGGCAGCCTGCTGTTCAAGGCGCTGTTCTTCCTGCCCGCACCCCTGGCCATCGGGCTGGTGCAGATCGGTATCCTGCTGGCCGCCAGCCGCTATGGTTTCAAGGTGGCAGCGCTGGGTTCGCAGGGCATATCGCGCGCTGCGGACTATCCTCGCCACCTGGACCCGGACTGGACCCATCTGCCCTGGAAGCTGTTCGCCATTTTGGTGGTGCACGGCATCATCGTCGGCTGGTGTGCGCGGGTGAGCCTGGGCATGGCACAGCTGGCCCTGCTGCTGCTGTCCTTTTTGCTGCCGGCCAGCATCATCGTGCTGGTGCAGACGACGGGCTTTTTCTCCGCACTCAATCCGCTGCTGATCCTGGACACGGTGCGCATCATCGGCAAGCCCTATGCGCTGCTGTGCTTTTTTCTGTTCCTGTTGAGCAGCGGTGCGCAGATCGCCATGTCGCTGCTGCTGCCGCTGTTCAGCGGGCTGATCCTGCTGCCGCTGTTCAACTTCGCCATGATCTATTTCGGCTGGGTCATGGCCAGCCTGCTGGGCTATGTGATGTATCAGCACCATGAGGCTCTGGGTATCGACGCCGTGCCCCAGGCAGACAGCGGGCCCGACGGGGCGCCTGCGCGCACGCCCGAACAGATCGCCCGCCAGCAGCTGGACGAGGACGTGGCCGAGCACGTGGCCGCTGGCGACCTGGCCGCCGCGCTGGGCCTGGCCTACGAGGACCAGCGCACCCACCCCGACGACACGCATGCCCAGCGCCGCTACCACCGCTTGCTGCTGCTGTCGGACAAGACGGCCACGCTGCTGGACCACGGCCGGCGCTTCATCGCCCTGCTGCTGCGCCAGGGCCAGACCGCAGAGGCGCTCAAGGTGTTCCAGGCCTGCCGCGCCAAGGAAGCGAGCTTTGCGCTGGACGATGCCGACCAGACACTGGCCCTGGCGCGCAGCACCTGGCGCGCGGGCGATGCACAGGCGACGCTGACCCTGATCTCGGGCTTCGACAAACGCTTCAAGGGCCATGCCGCCGTGCCCCATGCCTATGAACTGGCGGCGCGCCTGATGCTGCAGGGCTTCGGGCGCCGGGACATGGCCCAGGGCATCCTGGCCACGCTGCAGGCGCGCCATCCCGACAGCGAGGCCACGCAGGAGGTGCGGTGGCTGCTGCGTGACCCGGAACCGGAGCAGGGTCCGGACCCGCGCCCGGCCCCGCACTGATCACGCCGTGGCCTGGGCCCGGGCCTGCCCGTCGAGCAACAGCCGGGTCACGGCCTCATCGGGCGCCCAGCGCTGCAGTTGTGGCAGCCAGGCGCGGGCGCGCTGTGCCAGCCCCTGCTGCAGCAGGCCGTTGACCAGCAGGCACAGCGTCTCGCCCAGGCCCGGCTGGCCGGGCGCTGCCTGCAGCAGCGCGTGGCACAGCTTCTCGGCATCGTCGAACGCACGGGCACGCGTGAAGCGGCGCACCAGCCTGGCCATGTCCTCGGGCGCGATCCTGGCGCCTGGGCGGGCCAGGTCCAGGTAGATGCGGTAGCTGGCGTGCTGCCAGGCGAGGGTGGCGGCATCACGGGCCGGCAGCCTGAAGATGCGCCGGGCCGCCCGGTGGAAGTCCTCGCTGGCAGGCGCATAGCGGGCCGCGGCAAACCAGGCCCGCAGCACCTCGGTGTCGGCAGGCCGCAGCTGGGCTGCGGCGCGCCAGGCGCGCAGGGCGCCCTCCATGTCCAGCGCCTGGCCCAGGCGTCGCGCGTTGGCGACATGTGCGTCGAAGCCATCGTCCGGCGCCGAATGGCGGCCCGCCAACGCCGCCCGTGGCTTGCGGCGCAGATGCAGGGCCATCAGGGCTGCGCCCGTCAGCAGACCGCCCAGGTGGGCCATGTAGCCTGCGCTCTGGCCACTGAAAAAATGCTGCAGCACTTCATTGGCGATCCAGGCTGGCAGCAGGATCAAGGCGGGCGCAGTGACGTAGTTGAAATAAAAAAACAACTGATAGAAGAAACGGACACGCCGCAGCCGGTACATGACGGCGTACATGCCCATCAGGGCCGCCACGGCGCCCGAGGCGCCCAAGCCGTAACTGCCTGTGCCTGCATAGGCCCAGCCCGAAAGCACCGAGCCACCCACGGCGCCCAGCAGATAAAACAACAGATAGGTGCCGCGCCCCAGCATCAACTCGACCGAGAAGCCGAACATGAAGAGAAACAGCATATTGCCCACCAGGTGGCTGGTGTCGACATGCAGGAACGCTGCGGTGATCCAGGTCACCGGGCGCATCGGCGCGTCCAGCGCATAGTTTTTGGCCCAGCGCGTGGTGAAAGGTTCCGGCTGCAACGCCTCGTAGCGGCTGCGGTCGGTCTGCCAACGCTCGTGCAGGGGATCGCTTTCGGGCACGATCTGCCCGCTGCGCAGCAGCGCCAGGAATTTCGGCTCCTGCTCCATGCGCTGCAGCAGCGGCTCGACCAGGCCCTTTTTCTGCAGCACCTTCGCCTGCTTGGCAATGGGCGAATCCGTGCGCTCCAGCCAATCCACGAAGCGCGGCAACTCGATGCCCGGCAGCGCGCTGGCGGCATAGAACTGCGCCGCCGCCTGCTGGGCACGCTCCTCGGAGCGCTGCGGCCCGAAGAACACCAGCACGTTCACGAGGATGATCAGCAGCGTCATCCACGGCGGATTGCTCCAGCGGGGCCGGTCCTCCAGCGGAATCGCGTAGAACATGCGGGACCGCTGGACGCGCGCTTACTGCGGCTGGAAGCCGCTGGTCTGGATGATGCGTTTCCAGACCTGGGTATAGGCCTGCTCGCGCTCGGCCAGTTGCGCGGGCGGCATGTGGCCCACGGTCAGGCCCAGGGCGGTGAGCTGCTCGTGCACATCGGGCTGCTTGAGCACGGTGGCCACGGCGGCGGAGAAGCGGTCGATGAAGGCCTGGGGCGTGCCGCGCGGCGCATAGATGCCGTAGTAGGGCGTGTCCTCGAAGCCCTTGACGCCCTGCTCGGCCAGCGTGGGCACTTCGGGCATGGTGGCCTGGCGGCGCGTGCCCAGCACGCCGATCACGCGCAGCTTGCCGGCCTTGTGGTTTTCCATGAAATCCTGCACCGAGGCGATGCCGGCCGGAATCTGGTTGCCCAGCATGTCGGCCAGCATGGGCGCGCTGCCCCGGTAGGGCGCGGCCACCAGGTCGAGCTTGTAGTGCTCGCCCAGCAGCCTGACCAGGAATTCCGGCGTGGACGCGGGCGCGGGAATGCCGATGCTGCCGCGCTTTGCGCCCTGGCGCACCCACTCCACATACTCGGCAAGGTTGCGCGCCGGCGTGTTGGCGGAGACCGCCAGCGCGTTCACGAAGGTGGCAAAGCCGGCCACGGGAACGAAATCATGGCCAGGGTCGAAACCCGGCTTCTTCACCACCTGGGGCAGGATGGAGATGGTGTGGTCGTGCGTGAGGAACAGCGTGTGGCCATCGGCCGCAGCCGCCTTGAGCTGCTGCGCCGCGATCTGCCCGCCCGCGCCGGGGCGGTTGTCCACCAGCACCGTGGTGCCCAGCACATCCTTGAGCCGGTCGGCCAGCAGGCGTGCGATGGCATCCGTGCCGCCGCCCGGCGGAAAGCCCACCAGGATGCGGATGGCCTGCCCGGGCTGTGCCCAGGCCAGCGGCGCCAGGGCCGACGAGGCGGCAACGGCAGTCACTGCGCCAGCGGCGCGCAGCGCCCCGGTCAGCAGTTGGCGGCGGGAGGATGTCATGGCGCGGCTCCGGCGAACGGGGAAATCAGCCCAGGCGTGCGTTCAGGCGTGCATTCAAGCGCGCCTGGTGGCCTGCCAGCTGCTTGCGCACCTGGGCTGGCGCCGTGCCGCCCAGGGTGTTGCGCGCATTGAGCGAGCCTTCCAGGCTGAGCGCCTCGAAGACGTCGGCCTCGATGCCGGGGTTGAAGGCCTGCAGTTCGGCCAGCGGCAGCTCGGTCAGGTCCACGCCCTTTTGCGAGGCCAGCTTGACGGCATGGGCCACGGTCTCGTGCGCGTCGCGGAAGGGCAGGCCCTTCTTGACCAGGTAGTCGGCCAGGTCGGTGGCCGTGGCGTAGCCCTTGAGTGCGGCGGCGCGCATGGCTTCGGCGTTGACGGTGATGCCGCCCTTCTTGCCGCCCGTGGCCGGGTCGGCCTGGCCGCCGATCATCTCGGCGAAGATGCGCAGCGTGTCCTTCAGGGTGTCCACCGTGTCGAACAGCGGCTCCTTGTCTTCCTGGTTGTCCTTGTTGTAGGCCAGGGGCTGGCCCTTCATCAGGGTGATCAGGCCCATCAGGTGGCCGACCACGCGGCCGGTCTTGCCGCGTGCCAGTTCGGGCACGTCGGGGTTCTTCTTCTGCGGCATGATCGACGAGCCGGTGGTGAAGCGGTCGGCGATGCGGATGAAGCCGAAGTTCTGGCTCATCCAGATGATCAGCTCTTCGGACAGGCGGCTCACGTGCACCATGCACAGGCTGGCGGCTGAGGTGAATTCGATGGCGAAGTCGCGGTCGCTGACGCCGTCCAGCGAGTTCTGGCAGACGCCTTCCATGCCCAGGGTGCGGGCCACGCGCTCGCGGTCCAGCGGGTAGGTGGTGCCGGCCAGGGCGGCGCTGCCCAGCGGCAGCACGTTGACGCGGCGGCGCAGGTCCAGCATGCGCTCGGCGTCGCGCTTGAACATTTCCACATAGGCCAGCAGGTGGTGGGCAAAGCTCACGGGCTGGGCCACCTGCAGGTGGGTGAAGCCGGGCAGGATCACGTCCACGTTCTTCTCGGCCACTTCGACCAGGGACAGCTGCAGCTCGCCGAGCAGGCCTTCGATGAGGTCGATCTCGCCGCGCAGCCACAGGCGCACGTCGGTGGCCACCTGGTCATTGCGGCTGCGGCCCGTGTGCAGGCGCTTGCCGGCGTCGCCGACCAGCTGGGTCAGGCGGGCCTCGATGTTCAGGTGCACGTCTTCCAGGTCGAGCTTCCACTCGAACTGGCCGGACTCGATTTCCTGCGTGATCTGCGCCATGCCCTTGCGGATGGACTCGTGGTCGGCGGCGGCGATGATGCCCTGGGCCGCCAGCATCTCGGCATGCGCCAGGCTGCCCGTGATGTCGGCCTGCCACAGGCGCTTGTCGAAGAACACGCTGGAGGTATAGCGCTTGACCAGATCACTCATCGGCTCTTCAAAGAGAGCGGACCAGGCCTGGGCCTTGGTGTCGAGCTGGTTGTGCGAGGCGGACGTTGGTTGATTGGCAGACATGTGAGGACGCGATCTTCGATTAGGCGGTGCAGGCGGTGGGCGGCACGCCCCCCGCGCGGGCAGGAAGCGAAGATTCTATCGACCTGGGCGGCGCCACGCCCGTGCAGGGGCCTGCATGGGCGGTGTGACCGCTGTGCAGGCCCGCCCGGCATGACCATAATCCGGGCATGCGGCGCGAACCCCACCCGCCGAAACACTACCTGCCGCCCCTTGCCGACCCAGCCGCCCCCCACCACCGCCCCGCCGCCCCTGCCTGCGGCGCTGGTCTTCGACGCCTGCAACGTCGGCGTGGTGCTGCGCGCCGTGCTCTTCGTGCAGGCCGTGGCGGCCACGGCTGCGATGTTCGGCGCCGACTCGCTGCTGCAGTGGCTGGAGAACATGGCCCTGCTGACCGGCGCCAGCCTGCCCGGCACCCTGGTCTGGCTGGTGGCGGCCTGCCTGCTCAAGCATCCGCTGCAGCGCCTGCCGTCGACCGGGCAGTACGCAGCCGGCGTGCTGCTGGGCATGGCGGCCGGGCTGTATGCCTGCGCCATGCTGCAACTGGCCGGCGGCACCAGCGCCCCCTGGCTGGCCAGCGCCATGTCCGGCGGACTGCTGGCGGCCCTGCTGGTGGCCGCCCTGGTGCTGCGCGCACGCGGCCACACCCCCGCCGATACGCAGGCGCGGCTGGCCG
Source organism: Delftia sp. GW456-R20 (assembly GCF_001622915.1). Taxonomy (NCBI): domain Bacteria; kingdom Pseudomonadati; phylum Pseudomonadota; class Betaproteobacteria; order Burkholderiales; family Comamonadaceae; genus Delftia; species Delftia sp. GW456-R20. The sequence continues at coordinate 237,058 of NZ_LWCN01000005.1, forward strand.
AGCTGCAGTCGCGCATACGACCACATTTCCTGTTCAACACGCTCAACAGCGCCATCGCCCTGGTGCGCGCCGAGCCCGCCAAGGCCGAGGCCCTGCTGGAAGACCTCAGCGACCTGTTCCGCTACGCACTGGCCGAGCCGCACAGCACGACCACGCTGGCCGAGGAGATCGAGCTGGCCCAGCGCTACCTGGCCATCGAGCAGGTGCGCTTCGGCGAACGGTTGCAGGTGCGCTGGCAACTGGACCCTGCCGCCCACGGCGCCCTGCTGCCGCCGCTGCTGCTGCAGCCGCTGGTGGAAAACGCCATACGCCATGGCGTGGAGCCCAGCGCACGCGGCGGCAAGCTGCAGGTGCGCACCGAGCGCCGTGGCGATCTGGTGGAGGTGCGCATCACCAACACCCTGCCCACCGAGATCGATTCCGCCAGCGCAGCTGGCACGCGCGGCAACGGCATTGCGCTGGCCAATGTGCGCGCCCGGCTGTCGCTGCTGCACGACCTGCAGGCCCACCTCACGGCGCGCACGCTCAAGGGCCATTTCGTGGTGCGCATCAGCCTGCCGCTGGCTGCGCCTGCCAGCCACCCCACGAAGGCCGTATCGAAGAAGAAGGACCATGCACATCCTGATCGTTGACGACGAAGCCCTGGCCCGCGCGCGACTGCGCACCCTGCTGGCCGATGTGGAAGCCTGCACGGGCACCGGCCCGCACCAGGTCAGTGAAGCGGCAGACGCGCGCCAGGCCATGGCCGTGCTGCAGGCGCCGGGCCCGCGCGCCGTGGAACTGGCGCTGCTGGACATCCACATGCCGGGCCAGGACGGCCTGGCCCTGGCGCACGCACTGCGCCGCCTGCCGCTGCCGCCTGCCGTGGTCTTCGTCACCGCCCATGCCGGCCATGCGGTCGAGGCCTTCGACCTGGACGCCGCCGACTACCTGACCAAGCCCGTGCGCCGCGAGCGCCTGCAGCAGGCCCTGGCCAAGGCCGCACGCACGGCGGTGCACCAGACGGCCGAGCGCGACAGCGGCCCCGTGCTGCTGATACAGGACCGGGGCACCACCGTGCGCCTGCCCCTGTCCGAAGTGCTCTACCTCAAGGCCGAACAGAAATACGTGACCGTGCGCACCGTGGGCCGCAGCTACATCCTCGACGGCGCCCTGGCCGACCTGGAAACCCGCCACGCCGATCACCTGCTGCGCGTGCACCGCAACGCGCTGGTGGCCCGCAGCGCCCTGCGCGCCCTGGAACGCCACGACGACCCCACCGAAGGCGAAGGCTGGGCCCTGCGCCTGCACGGCATCCCCGAACTGCTCATGGTCTCCCGCCGCCAGCTCCCCCAGGTCCGCGCCGCCATCCGCGACGAAGGACAGCCCAGCTGACGATGAAAGGCTGAGGACAGCGCTCTGCGCCAGAAAGCACGCCCCAAAGCAAGCGCGGCCCACCTCAAAGACACCGAGGAAGGGCCGCCCCGCACCGAGGGTGTCGTCCCCCTCCGCGAAGCGAGAAGGGGGAAGCCGCGAAGCGGCTCAGGGGGTCAAGCCATCTTTCTAGACAAATCCCACATCGCATCCACCAGCAGATCGACGTCCCGCGCGTCATGCCACAGGTGCGTGGACACGCGCACGCCGTAGTGGTCTGCCGCCGCGCCGATCACGGGGAAGTTGGAGTTGCGGATCACGAAGCCCTGCGGATAGTCGCTGAGCATGCGTGCCACGAAGGTCGATGACTTGGTCCCGTTCATCACGTCGTCCTTGTTCTGGAACGGGTTGAAGCAGGTCAGCGCCGACAGCAGCTTGGGATCGTCCTTGGGCGAGTACAGCGAGTCCACGCCCCAGCGCTCGACGATCTTTTCCTTGAGGTAGGACGACAGCGTCAGGTCATAGGTCTCGATCTTCTTGCGGCCGATGCTGTCCCACTGCGCGCAGGCCTGGGCCAGCGCCATGAACATGGGCGTGTGCACGCTGCCGCAGGAGGTGACCGAGGCGGCGATGTCGTAGGTCTCCTTGGCCGTGGTCGTGCGCTCCAGCGCCGGGTAGGCGCTGGTGTGCACCGGGTACCACTTGGGCAGGGGCAGCGGGTTGGAGGCGCGCATCTTGTTGCGGATGATGAGGATGCCCGTCGAGCCCGGACCGCACTGCCACTTGTGGCCCGCGCCCGACATGAAGTCCATGCCCAGCTCCGCATAGTTGTAGGCCATCATGCCCGGCAGGTGGGCGCCGTCCACGATGCTGATCAGCCCGTGCGCCTTGACCACGCCCATCAGGTCGGCGATGGGCAGCATGGTGCCGGTCTTGTAGGTGGGAGAGGACCACATCATGGCGCGCACGCGCTTGCCCTGGGCCTTGAGCGCGCGGATGCGCTCGTCGAACAGGTTCACGTAGGTGGCGGCCGTCTGGTTGTTGCCCACGGGCAGCGCAATGCGCGAGACCTCGATGCCGTAGCGGTCCTGGGCGATCTTCAGCGGCGTGTCGCCGCCGCCGTGCTCGTGGTTGGTGGTGACCACCACGTCGCCTCGCTGCCAGTCGATGCCCAGGATGGCATGGCACATGCCCGAGGAGGTGTTGGCCGAGAAGGCCAGTTCGTCGGCATCCACGCCAAAGCCCGGCGCCACCTGCTTGCGCAGGTCCAGCAGGTTGCTGTAGCCATTGCCCGAGTCGGCGGCCTTCTTGCGGTTTTCGGTATCGAACACGTCGAGCACCAGCTTGGGCATGGAGCCGGCCGTGCCGATGTTCATGTAGGTCTTCTCGGGCTTGAGGATGAACATGCTCTGCACGTCGGACCAGAAGGCTTCGTCGCGCATGAGCTGCTCGCGCAGCGCGGCGGCCGAGGTCTGGGCGTTGCCGCTGCCGCAGGCGGCCAGCAGCGGGCCCAGCGTGGCGGCGCCGGTGCCGTAGCCCAGCATGCGCAGGAAGTCGCGGCGCTTGGAAGTCCAGCGCGCGGGATAGCCGGATTCGCCGGCGGCCGCAGTGGCGGTCAGGGATGTGGCCTGCTCGGCCGCGATCTGGGGGTGTCGTGCGTTCATGCGGTCCTCCTGTCGTTGCGCAAGCGGTCAGCGGCGGCCGACGATGGCCGAGATTTCGATCTTCACATCGCGCGGCAGGCGCGCCACTTCCACCGTGGCCCGAGCGGGGGCGCCGGTCTTGAAGTACTCGCCATAGACCTTGTTCATGGCGGCGAACTCGTTGAGGTCCTTCATGAAGACCGAGGTGGACAGCACATCCTCGTAGCCCAGTCCCTGGGACTTGAGCTTGGCGCCGATGTGGTCGAGCACGGCACGCGTCTGCTCTTCGATGGTGGCGCCCTGGATGGCCGTGCCCTGTGCATTCAGCGGCAGCACGCCCGAGAAGTAGACGGTGTTGCCATGCGCCACCATCTGCGAGTACGGGCCGATGGCCGGGTAGATCTGCGTGGTGGACAGCACCTCGCGCTTGTTGGGCGCAGCGCAACCCACCAGCGCCGCCACCCCGCATGCCAGCGCCATGCGCCCCAGGTTCGTTCGAATATCCATGGTATTGCCCTTCTCAAACAAAAATACAAGCTGCCACTGCCGTGCCACGCATTACTGCATTGGCGTTATGGAAACACTTTGTCACCATTAACCCAGTCCTCAGAGGTGACCTGAATCATCGATACAAAATGATTCGAATTCGTGATTTCACGGAGAAATTCTAGGCAGGGATCTGGAGCATTCGATAATGAATTTTCCCCTACGCACCACTACGCACACGGACCCACGCAGTGCTACGCAGCCCTTCAACATTCTTTGAAAACAATGGTTTGGCACGGAATCTGCTCAACAGCAAGCAGCACATCAGGCATCAGAGGGACGGCGCACCACAATACGGCAAAACGATTATCCAAAACCCCAAAAAGGGGAGTACGCACCAAGAAAATGCATCTCGGATTTCCAGTATCCATGGGATATTGTTTCGCACCCAAAAACTATTTTCCATGGTGTTTCCCTTGGGATATTCAAACGCCTTTTCACGCGCGCGTGAATCCGTGTGGATATACGGGGCGCGCAGGCCATTGGAAAATACAGCGCCTGCCATTCAAAGGCCGCCGCCCTGGCGCTGGCGGCATGCGCGCAAGCCCTGTTGACAAGGCCCGGCCACTGGGCGGAAAAGATCGTCGGTGCACCCCACACAGGCTCCCATGCAACTTCCGCTGAAACTTGCACTTCTGTCGATTGCCGCCATCGCGCTCGCCCTGGGCCTGGTCGCGGCGACCGTGCAGCACCAGACCCTGGAGCTGGCCCACCAGGAACGGGAACTGGTCGAGACCGCCTACCTGCACAGCAAGGAGACGGAGCTGCGCCACTACGTCCAGCTGGCGACCACGGCGCTGACGCGCATCAAGTCCAGCGGCGAGGAGCAATCCGTGCAGCGGCGCCAGGCGCTGGAGATGCTGTCACGCATGCAGTTCGGCGAGGACGGCTACTTCTTTGTCTACGACGAACACGGCAACGTGCTGCTGGATGCGCGCCAGATGGGCCTGTCGGGCGTGGACCTGTGCGATCCCAACAGCCCCGGCGGCGCAGGGCCCGCCCGGATCATCCTGGACGCCGCGCGCAGCGGCGGCGGCCTGGTGCGCTACCAGTGGCAAAAACCGTCATCGCTGCGTACCGAGGCCAAGCTCGCCTACGTGGCCACGGTGCCCGAATGGGGCTGGTCGCTGGGCACGGGCCTGTACCTGGACGATGTGGAGCAGGCGCTGCGCCAGATCGACGAAAGCGCCCAGGCCAACATCGCGGCCACGCGCTGGCGCATCTTCGGCATTGCGGCGCTGTGCATCGTGCTCATCGGCGTGGCGGGGCTGGTGTTCAATCTCAGCGATCACCGCGTGTCCAGCAACAAGCTGCAGCGGCTGGCCCAGCGAGTGGTGCATTCGCAGGAAGAGGAACGCACGCGCGTGGCGCGCGACCTGCATGACGGCGTGGTGCAGGTGCTGGTCTCCTCCAAGTTCCTGCTGGAGACGGCCCAGGCCCAGCTCAGGCGGCTGGCCGCGCAGGACCCGGCCACGGCCCAGCGCATGGTGGACCAGGGCCTGGAGCAGCTCAACCACGCGCTGGTGGAGATACGGCGCGTCTCCCACGGCCTGCGCCCCGCCCTGCTGGACGACCTGGGCCTGGCCCCGGCCCTGGCGCTGATGAGCCAGCAGATGCAGGCCGAGGACGGCCTGCGCATGCAGTTCGGCTGCCGCGGCGAGACGCGCTTTCTGCCGCCCAGCCACGCCACGGCCCTGTTCCGCGTGGCCCAGGAAGCCGTGACGAATGCGCAAAACCATGCCCAGGCCACGCGCATCGATGTCAGCCTGCACTTTCAGCGCCGCCGCGTGGTGCTGCAGGTCAGCGACGACGGCCAGGGCTTCGACATGCGCCGCGTGCAGCGCGACCGCCAGGGCGGCATCGGCCTGCGCAACATGCGCGAGCGCATCGAAGGCCTGGGCGGCCACCTGTCCATCAGTTCGGGGCGCCGGGGCACCCGGCTGGTCGCCGTGCTCTACCGCGATGGCGGCATGCCGCTGTCTCCCTCACCGGAATTCGAACTCCCACGGGCCGCTGCATGAACCCCATGATCCGCATCCTCCTGGTGGACGACCACCCTCTCGTGCGCGACGGCGTGTCCATGCGCCTGCAGGCCACGGACCATATCCGTGTGGTGGGCGAGGCCGCCAGCGTGGACCAGGCCCTGCCGCTGGCCCGCGAGCTGTCGCCCGACCTGGTGGTCACCGACATCCGCATGCCGGGCGCCAGCGGCATCGACCTGGCCGCGCTGTTCCGCGATCAGTTCCCCCTGGTGCGCGTGCTGGTGCTGTCCATGCATGAGGATCCCGAATACGTGCGCCGCGCCGTGGCGCTGGGCGCGCGCGGCTATGTGCTCAAGGACGCGCCTGCGCAGCAGCTCATCGAGGCCATAGACCGGGTCTACGCCGGCGGCCTGTATTTCAGCCCCGGCCTGCAGCCCGTGGCCGAGGAAGACGGCAGCGCGTCCGGGCCCCGGCGCGCCCTCACGCCGCGCGAGGCCAGCGTGCTGCAGTGGATCTCGGAGGGCCGCTCCAACAAGGAAATCGCCGCGCTCATGGGCACCTCGGTGCGTACCGTGGAAACCCACCGCCTGCACCTGCGCCGCAAGCTGCGCATCGACGGCCATGCGGCCTTCATCAAGTACGCGGTGGATTACGCCGACCTGCTGGGGCCGGCACCCCAGGAGGCCCGCGCAGGCTAGGACCCGCGCCTCGGCCTCAACATCAGCCTCAGTGCGCGTGCGCCGCGCGGCTGACCACGGTGACCAGCACGATGCCCAGCATCAGCCAGCCCACCTGGGCCACGGTCTCGCGTGCGCTCAGGCGCTTTTGCAGCTGGGGAATCAGGTCGGCCAGCGCCACGTAGATGAAGCTGCTGGAGGCCACGGCCAGGAAGTACGGCAGCAGTTCCTGCAGCTGGCCCACCAGGAAATAGCCGCCAATGCCGCCCAGCGTGGTCACGGCCCCGGCCATGGACACCTTGATCAGCGCCACGCGCCGGTTGGAACTGGACTGGCGCAGCACCACGATGTCGCCCATGTGGTGCGGCACTTCGTGGGCCAGCACCGACACCGCCGCGATCAGCCCCAGGCGCATGTCGGCCATGAAGGCGGAGGCGATCAGCACGCCATCGCCGAAGCAGTGCACGCTGTCGCCGGTCAGCACCGCCCAGCCGCCGTGGCGGTGGCCGTGATGGTGATCATGGGAATGGTCATGGGCGTGGCCCTGGTGATCGTGATGATCGTGGTGATCGTGCTCATGGGCCGGCGGCGCGCCGTGCTCGTGCCCGTGGTGCCACAGCTCGGCCTTGGACAGCAGGAAAAAGAACACCAGGCCCACCAGCAGCGTCACGAACAGGTCATGCGCCCCGGCCTCGCTCTCGAAGGCTTCGGGCAAGAGGTGCATGAAGGCCGTGGCCAGCAGCGCGCCCGCCGCCAGGCTCAACAGCCGCTGCGGCATCATGCCCGGCGAGCGATTGCCTCCCAGCCCCATCAACAACGCGGCCACCCAGACGCTGCCAATACCGGCGGCCAGGGTGGCCAGAATGATTGCTATCAATGTCATAGCGATTTGTGCTTCAACCGTATGCCCTTGCAGGCGAAACCCGCGAATTCTCGCAGAAAGACAGGCCCCATCGCAGCCGTGGCCTGCGATCCCATGAAGGAAGCAGGCCACGGTGTCGGGTGCCCTCGGTTTCAGCCTACAGAAGCTGTCAAGCCCCCCTGCGCGAATAAAGTTGAAAGCCAGTCAGCAATACCTTAAAAACTGGCGCGTCCTCACACCAGGGACACCGAGGAAGGGCCGCCCCGCACCGAGGGTGTCGTCCCCCTCCCGCGAAGCGAGAGAGGGGGAAGCGGCGCAGCCGCTCAGGGGGTCACCCCATGCTTATTGAACCAGGCCAGCATTTTCTGCCAGCCGTCGCGCGCAGCCTGCTCGCGGTAGCTGGGCCGGTAGTCGGCATGGAAGGCGTGCGGCGCCTCCGGGTAGATCACGAACTCCGAGGCCTTGGCCGCTGCCGAGCCCTGCTTGAGCGCCTCGCGCATGCGCTCCACGGATTCCAGCGGAATGCCCGTGTCCTGTCCGCCATACAGGCCCAGCACCGGCGCCTTGAGGCTGGAGACCAGCTCCAGCGGATGGCGTGGCTGCAGCGCCGTCTTGGCGCCTTCCAGCCGGCCGTACCAGGCCACGCCGGCCTTGACCGGGCCATGGGCCGCATACAGCCAGGTGATGCGCCCGCCCCAGCAAAAGCCCGTGATGGCCACGCGCGCCGTATCGCCACCCTGGGTGCCGGCCCATTGCACGGCGCCGTCCAGGTCGGCCATGACCTGCTCGTCGGGCACCTTGGAGACCAGCTCGCTCATGAGCTTGGCGATGTCGGTATAGGTCTTGGGGTCGCCCTGGCGTGCATACAGATCGGGGGCAATGGCCAGGTAGCCGGCACGCGCCAGGCGGCGGCAGGTGTCGGCAATGTATTCGTGCACGCCGAAGATCTCGGAGATCACCAGCACCACCGGCACATTCTTCTTGCCCGCGGGCGCGGCGCGGTAGGCGGGCACCTTGAAGCCGTTCACGGTGAAATGCACCTCGCCGGCCGTCAGGCCGTCGGCCGGCGTGGAGATGGCGGTCTGCGCCATGAGCGGCGTGGCCGCTGCGGCATAGCCCAGGCCCAGGGCCGTCTGCAATGCCAGGCGCCGCGTGGGCCCCTCTTCGCTGCTGCGCCCCGGAACCAGGGCCTTCAGGTCTTGCTGCTGATCGTCACGCATGCATCTCTCCTTGGTGGTGGTTGAGAACCGGCCAAGTCTACGATGCCTGTGTGAAGCTCAATGTGCCTTGTCCCAGTTGGGTCCCAGGCCCACCTCGGCGAGCAGCGGCACCTTCAGGTCGGCCACGCCGGCCATCAGGCGCGGGATCTCGGTGCGTACCCAGTCCGACTCGCCTTCGGGCAGCTCGAACACCAGTTCGTCGTGCACCTGCATGATGACGCGGACCTCGGACTGCCTGGCATCGAGCTCGGCCTGCACCGCCACCATGGCCTTCTTGATCAGATCGGCCGCCGTGCCCTGCATGGGCGCGTTGATGGCCTGCCGTTCGGCCGCCTTCTTGCGCGGGCCGCTGCCGCCGTTGATGTCCACCAGGTACAGGCGGCGGCCGAAGACGGTTTCCACGTAGCCGTGGTCGCGCGCGAATTCCACCGTCTCGTCCATGTAGCGCTTGACGCCCGGATAGCGCTGGAAATAGCGGTCGATGTAGGCGGCCGCGGCCTTGGTCTCTATGCCCAGGTTCTTGGCCAGGCCAAAGCTGCTCATGCCGTAGATCAGCCCGAAGTTGATGACCTTGGCATAGCGGCGCTGCTCGCTGCTGACCTGCTCCAGCTCCACGTTGAAGACTTCCGATGCCGTGGCACGGTGCACGTCGCGGCCTTCGTGGAAGGCGCGCAGCAGGGACTCGTCGCCCGACAGGTGGGCCATGATGCGCAGCTCGATCTGCGAGTAGTCGGCGCTGGCGATCACATGGCCGGGCGCGGCAATGAAGGCCTCGCGCACGCGCCGGCCTTCCGGCGTGCGGATGGGGATGTTCTGCAGGTTGGGGTCGTTGCTGGACAGGCGCCCCGTCACGGCCACGGCCTGGGCGTAGTGCGTGTGCACGCGGCCCGTGCGCGGCAGCGCCAGTTGGGCCAGCTTGTCGGTATAGGTGCCCTTGAGCTTGGACAGGCTGCGGTGCTCCAGCAGCTTGGCGGGCAGCGGATAGTCCTCGGCCAGCTTCTCCAGCACCTCTTCGTCGGTGCTGCGTGCGCCGGTGGCCGTCTTCTTGACCACGGGCATGCCCAGCTTGTCGAAGAAGATTTCGCCCAGCTGCTTGGGGCTGGCCAGGTTGAAGGGCTGGCCCGCGATGTCGTAGGCCTCCTGCTCCAGCTGCACGATGCGCTGGCCCAGGTCGTTGCTCTGCCTGGCCAGCGTGGCGGCATCGATGAGCACGCCGTTGCGCTCTATGCGGAACAGGGCCTCGCTGGTGGCGATCTCCAGCTCGTAGACGCCGCGCAGGCCGTCGTTGGCCTGCAGCTGCGGCCACAGCACGCGGTGCACGTCCAGGGTCTGGTCGGCATCCTCGCAGGCATAGGCGGCGGCCTTGTCCACGGGCACCTGGGCGAACGGGATCTGGTGGGCGCCCTTGCCGCACAGGTCTTCATAGCTGATGCCCGTGCGGTTGGTGTGGCGCAGCGCAAGGCTGGCCAGGCCGTGCGGGCGGTGCACTTCCAGCACATAGCTTTGCAGCATGGTGTCGTGCACATAGCCCTGCACCTCGATGCCGGCATTGGCGAAGACATGGCGGTCGTACTTGACGTGCTGGCCCAGCTTGGGCCGGGCCGCATCCTCCAGCCAGGGCTTGAGGCGCTGCAGCACTTCGTCGGCCGGCAGTTGCTCGGGCGCGTCGGGGCCGGCATGGCGCAGGGGGATGTAGGCAGCGGCGCCGGGCTCCACGCTCAGCGAGATGCCCACGATCTCGGCACGCATCTCGTCCAGCGAGGTGGTTTCGGTATCCAGGGCCGTGAGTTCGGCAGCGTTGATCTTGGCCAGCCACTGGTCGAACGCTTCCCAGGTCAGCACCACGTCATAGTCCAGCGGACGCTGCTGGACGGCCTCGGCCTCGGTGGTGGCGTCGTCGGATTCGGCCTGCTCCTGGGCAAACATGTCGCCCGTGGACTGGTCGGCACGCGGCTTGGCCGCTGGCTTGCGGCCGGCCTTGACGGCTTCCAGCGCATCGGGCTCGGGCGCGGCACCGCCGAGCATGCGCGCCAGGCCCTTGAAGCCGTAGCGCTCATAGAAGTCGCGCAGCGGCGCGGTATCGGGCTCGCGCGGCGCCAGCGCGTCGAGCACCGGCAGGGTGGGCACTTCGGCGCTCAGGTCGCAGTCGGTCTTCATGGTGACCAACTGGCGGCTCAGCGCCAGCTGGCCCGAGGCGATGGCATCGCGCAGGTTCTGGCCGGCCACGCCCTTGATGCCGTCGGCCGCAGCAATCAGGCCGTCGAGCGAGCCGTGCTCGGCCAGCCACTTGACGGCCGTCTTGGGGCCCACCTTGGACACGCCGGGCACGTTGTCCACGGCATCGCCGACCAGGGCCTGGTAGTCGATCATCTGCGTGGGCGGCACGCCGAACTCGGCCGTCACGCCGGCCACGTCGCGGCGCTTGCCGCTCATGGTGTCCATCACCATGATGTGGGAGTCCACCAGCTGGGACAGGTCCTTGTCTCCACTGGAGATGACCACGTTCACGCCCTGGGCGGCGGCCGTCTTGGCCAGGGTACCGATCACGTCGTCGGCCTCCACGCCCTGGATGGCCAGCACCGGCCAGCCCAACAGGCGCACCACTTCATGGATGGGCTCGATCTGCGAGCGCAGATCGTCGGGCATGGGCGAGCGGTGCGCCTTGTATTCGGGGTAGAGCGTGTCGCGGAAGGTGGGTCCGCTGGTATCGAACACGCAGACGGCGTAGTCGGCCGCCACTTCCTTCCTGATCGCCTGGAGCATGTTGATCATGCCGCGGATGGCGCCCGTGGCAGGGCTTTCCGGGTTGCCGGGCTCGGCGCGCAGGTCCGGCATGGCGTGGTAGGCGCGGTAGAGGTAGCTGGAGCCGTCGATCAGCACCAGGGTCTTGGAATTGCTCATGCGCCGATTGTGCACGCGCCGGCAGGGTGACAGGGCGGGACAGCGCCCGCTGCAAGTTCTACAATGGAGCCTATGCGCGCCGCTCCACTTTTCATCTTCCTGACCCTGGCCGCCAGCTCCGTGCTGGCCCAGAACCCCACGCCTGCCCCGGCTGCCTCCACCGCTCCTGCGACGGCGACCGAGCAGACCGCGCCGGACACGGCCAAGCCCGAGGGCCGCGACCGAACCAACCAGCGCGTGGAACACATCCATGTGGAAGATGGCGGCAGCCGCGTTGACGAGCTGCGCGTGGGCGGCCAGACCCGCAGCATCACCGTGCAGCCCAAGGTCGGCGACATGCCTTCGTATGAAGTGCAGTCCAACGACGGCGCCCGTTCCTCGCGCAACCGCGGCGATGGCGACGGCACCAACGGCACGCGCGTCTGGAACCTCAAGAAGTTCTGATCCTCACCGGACTGGACTGTCCGGGCCCCTGGCCCGGCGGCATCCCAGGGGGCAGCACCTGACGGCGCTGCCCTCTTTCCATATCTGACGACAACGATTTCCGCCGCGCCCTGAAGGCCGGCAATGCAACATGGCCGTTTTCACCGAAGTCTCCGACAAAGACGCGCGCGAGCTGCTGCGCCGCATGTCCCTGGGTTCCTTCAAGGAGCTGCGCGGCATCCAGGGCGGCATAGAGAACACCAACTACTTTCTCACCACCGAACAGGGCGAGTGGGTGCTGACGCTGTTCGAGCGCCTGACGGCCGAGCAACTGCCCTTCTACCTGTACCTGATGAAGCACCTGGCGCAGGCCGGCATTCCCGTGCCCGACCCGCAGGCTGAGACGCGCAGCGGCGACATCCTGCTGAGCGTGTGCGGCAAGCCGGCCTCCATCGTCAACCGCCTGCCCGGCAAGAGCGAGCTGGCGCCCCAGCCCGCGCACTGCGCCGCCGTGGGCGAGATGCTGGCGCGCATGCACCTGGCCGGACGCGACTACGATCGCCAGCAGCCCAATCTGCGCAGCCTTCCCTGGTGGAACGAGACCGTGCCCACGGTCATCCCGCACATAGACGCCCCCACCGCCGACCTGCTGCGCTCCGAGCTGGCCTTCCAGAACCATGTGGCCGCCTCGCCCGCCTATGCGGCGCTGCCGCGCGGCCCCGTGCACGCCGACCTGTTCCGCGACAACGTGATGTTCGATGGCGAGCGCCTGACCGGCTTCTTCGACTTCTACTTCGCAGGCGTGGACAGCTGGCTGTTCGACCTGGCCGTGTGCCTCAACGACTGGTGCATCGAACACGCCACCGGCGCCCATGACGCCACCAAGGCCAGGGCCATGATCGACGCCTACCAGTCGGTGCGCCCCCTGACCGCCGCCGAGCGCGAGCTGTTCAACCCCATGCTGCGCGCGGGTGCGCTGCGCTTTTGGATCTCCCGCCTGTGGGATTTCCACCTGCCGCGCGAGGCCTCCATGCTCGTTCCCCACGACCCCACCCATTTCGAGCGCGTGCTGCGCCAGCGCCTGGCCCACCCGGTGGCGCTGGACTGACGTCCGAAGACCGCCACAGCGCGGCCGACAGAGGGCTTTGCGGTCCACGGGCCGCGCGTCCTCGGGTACAGTCCCCGTTCGGGCGCCAGCGGCGCGGCCCATGCCAGAGGCCATGCCCCATCCAGGCGCCCCGACTTCCTCACCCCATGAAACTTCTCATCGTTCCCGCCCGTACCGGCCTGCAATGGGTGCAGCAGGGCATCCGCACCTTCCGCCAGCAGCCGCTGGCACTGGCGGCGCTGTTCTTTCTGTCGATGGCGGCCATGTCGCTGGTCACGGTGCTGCCGCTGATCGGCCCCGTGATCGCTCTGGGCCTGCTGCCGGCCACCTCGCTGGCCATGATGGTGGCGGCGGCCGAGGCATCGCACGGGCGTGCGCCCACGCCGGCCCTGCTGCTGGTGGCCTTTCGCACCGGGCGCCAGCGCCTGAACTCCATGCTCACGCTGGGCGCCATGTATGCGGCAGGCTTCCTGCTGATCATGGGCCTGTCCATGCTCGTGGACGACGGCCAGTTTGCCAACGTCTACCTGGGCGGCGAGCCGCTGACGCGCGAGATCGCCGAGTCGCCCGACTTCCAGGCCGCCATGTGGCTGAGCATGGGCCTGTACCTGCCGCTGTCCCTGCTGTTCTGGCACGCGCCGGGGTTGGTGCACTGGCACAACGTGCCGCCGGTCAAGGCCGTGTTCTTCAGCCTGGTGGCCTGTGTGCGCAACATCGGCGCGCTGGTGGTCTTCGGCCTGAGCTGGATGGGCGTGTTCATCGTGGCCGGCATCGTGATGGCCCTGATCTCGGCCGTGCTGGCCCAGGTGCTGGGCAGCATTGCCAACGGCCTGATGATCGGCACGGCCATGCTGCTGGCCGCCATGTTCTTCACCTCCATCGTCTTCACCTTCCGTGACTGCTTTGCGGCGCCCGATGAAAGCGATGGCAGCGGCGCCATCGGCACCGAGCCGCCTGCGCCGCCCGGACTGTCCGGCTGAGCGCTTCGCCACTGCACCCCACAAAGCCCCTTTCAAGGGGCTTTTTCTTTGGACCTTTCTTCGGGCCTCTTCTTTGGCTTTTTTGACGGGCCGTATCGCCTGGCACCCCTCACCTGGCGGCTGTCACATGACGCTGTCACGGTTCCGTCATGCGGATGCCATCGCTGTGTCACACCGGCTGCCTAGCATGCCGTGCGGATGTCAAGCCAGCGAGTGCGCGGCGGCATCCCGGCCCATCCCGCCCCCGATGGGTTGACGCTGACAAACCCATAACGGAAGCCCCATGTCCCAATCCACGATGCTCTCCCGCCGCAAGGCGCTGCAATTCCTGACCGGCGCCCCCCTGCTGCCGCTCGGCTCCGCCGTGTCCGCCACCGGCCTGCTGACCGCCTGCGGCGGCGGTGACGACGGCCCCGCGAAGAACTATGTGGCGGCCAGCTTCACCTCCATGGCAGCGCCCACGCTGGCCAACCCCCAGGCCATGGCCAGGATGACCGTGGCCTCGCAGCTCAAGGTGCAGTTCAGCGACAACAGCGAGCAGAGCTTCGACCTGGGCTACCAGCCCTTCTTCGTCACCGGCGATGAAGTGTCCGACGGCAAGGGCGGCAAGATCCTGGCCGGCGGCTACTACGACATCAACAACAACAAGATCATCGACCGCACCGTGGCCGGCAGCGAGCGCCACTTCTTCTCCGATTCGCCCGACGGCACCTCGCTGCTGACCGTGCCCAATGCCAAGGTGGACGGCGTCAAGGGCAAGCCCGTGTTCGCCGTGGTGCAGTTCGAATACACCACCTGGGCGCAGGACGGCAAGACCGACATGTACGGCAAGCTGCCCTCGCCCATCGCCGTGCTGACGCTGGACCAGGACCAGACCACCGGCAAGCTCAGCCTGGTCAAGTACCACAACGTGGACACCTCCAAGGTGCACGGCCTGTGGATCACCTGCGGCGCCAGCCTGTCGCCCTGGGGCACCCACCTGTCCAGCGAAGAGTACGAGCCCGACGCCTTCACCACCGGCAATGCCCAGCTGCTGGCCTTCAGCCAGAACCTGTATGGCGACCAGAACAAGGCCAACCCCTACCACTACGGCCACATGCCCGAAGTGACGGTCAACGCGGACGGCACGGCCAGCATCAAGAAGCATTTCTGCATGGGCCGCATCTCGCACGAGCTGGTCCAGGTCATGCCCGACCAGCGCACGGCGCTGATGGGCGACGACGCCACCAACAGCGGCTACTTCGTCTTCGTGGCCGACAAGGAAAAGGACCTGTCCTCGGGTTCGCTGTACGTGGCCAAGGTGGGCGCGGGCTTCTCCATCGACCCCGCATCGGGCAGCGCCGCCGCGCTGACCTGGATCAAGCTGGGCTCGGCCACCAGCGCCGAGATCGAGCAGTTGGCCAACACGCTCAAGCCCACGGACATCATGTCCGTGGCAAAGACCGATCCGGGCGACGCCAGCTACACCAAGATCACGGCCAACGGCAAGGTCGAGTGGATCAAGATCAACCCCGGCATGGACAAGGCTGCCGCCTTCCTGGAAACCCACCGCTACGCCGCCTTCAAGGGCGCAAGCATGGGCTTCACCAAGATGGAAGGCACGACCGTCAACGCCAAGGACAAGGTGGCCTACTCGGCCCTGCAGAACTGCGAAAAGTCCATGGTGGCCGGTGATGCGCTGAACGTGGCCGGCAACGGCGTGTCCATCCCCAAGCAGCTCAAGGCCGGCGCCGTGATGGCACTGAACCTGCGCGGCGGCCAGAAGGACACGGCAGGCGCCGCCATCAACAGCGAGTGGATGCCCGTGGACACCAAGGCCCTGCTGGCCGGCGAAGACATCAGCGCCGACGCGCTGGGCAACACCGGCAACCCGAACAAGATCTGCAATCCCGACAACCTCAAGTTCTCGGAGAAGATGCGCACCCTGTTCATCGGCGAGGACAGCGGCCAGCACGTGAACAACTTCCTGTGGGCCTACAACATCGACACCAAGCAGCTGTCGCGCCTGATGTCGATTCCCGCCGGCGGCGAATCCACCGGCCTGCATGCCGTGGACGAGATCAACGGCTGGACCTACATCATGAGCAACTTCCAGCACGCCGGTGACTGGGGCGCCATCCACAACGTGGTCAAGCCCACGCTGGACCCGCTGATCAGCGCCAACTATCGCGGCAAGTTCGGCGCCGCCGTCGGCTACCTGACCGGCTCCGCTGCCCAGCCCAAGCTGTCGGCCTGACCGCCGCCATAGCGCCCCGCCGCCCTGCGGCGCGTGGCGCCGCCACACAAAGGCCATGGATTTCCATGGCCTTTTTGCATGTCTGCGCCGCAATTGCATGGATGTCATGAACCCGACTCTTAGCGTGCAAAACAAGAGTCATTCTCACCTGATCGCTATAATTTCTGATGCATTGCGGCGTCGCTCGCCCGCCATCGCACCATCTTCAGCCCCGCCGGATCACGCCCCTCAAGGCCCGGCAGGCGCACGCAGAGCCACACCACAGGAGAGACTCCATGACCGAACCTTCCCGCATCCTTCGCAGCACCGCCGCATGGCTGGCCGCCGCCGCCGCACTGGCGGTGCCGGCCGCGCATGCCGACTATCTCTGGCTGCAGCAGGACGCAGGACAGGCCCGGGCCTATGCCGGAGAGCTGCGCAAGCCGCTGGAACAGCTGCCGGCCCTGGAAGACGCCAAGCAGGTCCTGCCCGACGGCAAGAGCCTTCCCCTGAAGGCTGACGCCAATCATTTCACCGCGGACGCAGGCCAGGGCGATGTGCGCATCGCCGCCACGCGCCCCGGCGCCAATGGCGTGCTGACGTACTACCAGGCCCGTTTCGGCCGCAACGACACCAAGGCCGTGAACGACCTGGAGCTGGTGCCCACCACGGCGGGCGGCGATACGTTCCAGCTGGTGTTCAAGGGCCGCAAGGTCGCGGCCAGCCAGGTCAACGTGCAGACCAGCGAGGGCTGGTACCGCACGCTCACGCCATCGCAGGACGGCACGGTGAGCTTCAAGCCCTACTTCCCGGGCCTGTACGTGCTGGAGGTGACGGCGCGCGTGGACAACGGCTCGGTCACGCTGGACGGCAAGAAGTACACCGACGTGCGCCACACCACCACGCTGAGCTTCGAAGTCAAGCCCTGAGCGCCGGGCGCGGCAGCCCGCGCCTCACTCCACGACCGTGAGCTTGGCAATGGACAGCGCCAGCCACTTCGTGCCGTGGCGGCCAAAGCTGACCTGGGCGCGCGCGTCGTCGCCCGTGCCTTCCAGGGCCAGCACCTTGCCTTCGCCGAACTTGTTGTGGAACACGTTCAGGCCCACGCGCAGGCCGTGGCCCGGAGCGGCCTTTTGCGGCGGCACGGGAGGGCTGGCGAAGACCTCGCTGCGCCAGCCTTCGGCCTTGTTGCCGAAGCCGCCGCGATCGCGTGAACCATAGCCGCCACCACCGCCGCCACCGGGGCGGGGCGCGTAGCTGCCAAAGCCGCCCTGCTTGGGGGTGATCCACTTGAGCGCCTCATCGGGCAGCTCGTCGAAGAAGCGGCTCTTGACGTTGTAGCGCGTCTGCCCGTGCAGCATGCGCGTCTGCGAATGGCTCAGGTACAGGCGCTTGCGCGCCCGGGTGATGGCCACATAGGCCAGGCGGCGTTCTTCCTCCAGGCCGCCGCGGTCCATCATGGCGTTCTCATGCGGGAACAGGCCCTCTTCCACGCCGCCGATGAAGACGGCGTCGAACTCCAGCCCCTTGGAGGCATGCACGGTCATCAGTTGCACGGCGTCCTGGCCGGCCTGGGCCTGGTTGTCGCCAGCCTCCAGCGCCGCGTGCGTCAGGAAGGCGGCCAGCGGCGACAGTGTCTCGCCGGTATCGGCATCGACCATGCCGGCCACGGCGCCGGCCGGCGGCGTGAGCGGCGTGTCCAGCAGCGGCAGCGCAGGGTCCAGGCCCTGGCTGGCGGGGCTTTGCGTCAGCGCCCTGGCGCCGTCGTGCTCGTCCAGCGGCAAGGCCACGGCATCGCGGCCAAAGCCTTCCTGGGTGACAAAGCTCTCGGCCGCGTTCACGAGTTCCTGCAGGTTCTCGATGCGGTCGGCGCCTTCCTTTTCGTTGCGGTAGTGCTCGAGCAGGCCGCTTTCTTCCTCGATGGCCTCGATGATCTCGCGCAGCGTGCGGCCCTGGGTCTGCTCGCGCAGCACGTCGATCTTGGCGACAAAGCCTGCGAGCTTGGTGCCCGGCGCGCCCGGCACCGCCGAGACGGCATCGTGCAGCGAGCAGCCCGCGCTGCGCGCCGCGTCCTGCAGCGTCTCCACGCTGCGCGCGCCGATGCCGCGCGGCGGGAAGTTCACCACGCGCAGAAAGCTGGTGTCGTCGTGCGGGTTCTCCAGCAGGCGCAGGTAGGCCAGCGCATGCTTGATTTCGGCGCGCTCGAAAAAGCGCAGCCCGCCGTACACGCGGTAGGGAATGGCGGCATTGAACAGCTGCGATTCGATCACCCGGCTTTGCGCATTGCTGCGGTAGAGCACGGCGATTTCCTGGCGCTGCCAGCCGTCCTTTTTCACGAGCTGCTGGATTTCCTCGACCATCCACTGCGCCTCGGCCATGTCGGTGGGCGCCTCGTAGATGCGCACGGGCTCGCCCGGGCCCTGGGTGGTGCGCAGGTTCTTGCCCAGGCGCTGGCTGTTGTGGCTGATGAGCGCGTTGGCGCAGTCCAGGATGTTGCTGTAGGAGCGGTAGTTCTGCTCCAGCTTGATCTGCTGGCGCACATCGAACTCGCGCACGAAGTCCTGCATGTTGCCCACGCGCGCACCGCGAAAGGCGTAGATGCTCTGGTCGTCGTCGCCCACGGCGATCACGCTGCCCGTGGCCTGCAGGCGGCCATCCACCATGTCGCCCGCCAGCTGCTTGAGCCACTGGTACTGCAGCTTGTTGGTGTCCTGGAACTCGTCGACCATGATGTGGCGAAAGCGCCGCTGGTAGTGGGCGCGCAGCGCGGCATCGTCGCGCAGCAGCTCATAGGAGCGCAGCATCAGCTCGCCGAAATCGACCACGCCCTCGCGCTGGCACTGCTCCTCGTAGAGCTGGTAGATCTCGACCTTCTTGCGCGTGTCCGGGTCATTGGCCACCACGTCGCCGGGGCGCATGCCCTCTTCCTTGCAGCCGGCAATGAAGTACTGCAGCTGCTTGGGCGGGAAGCGCTCGTCGTCCACGTTGAACTGCTTGCACAGGCGCTTGACGGCCGACAGCTGGTCCTGCGTGTCCAGGATCTGGAAGGTGGACGACAGCTTTGCCGCCTGGTGGTGGGCGCGCAGCAGCCGGTTGCACAGGCCGTGGAAGGTGCCGATCCACATGCCGCGCACGTTGTAGGGCAGCATGGCCGACAGGCGGGCCAGCATTTCCTTGGCCGCCTTGTTGGTGAAGGTCACGGCCAGGATGGAGCCCGGCGTGGCCTGGCCCGTCTGCAGCAGCCAGGCGATGCGCGTGGTCAGCACCCGCGTCTTGCCCGAGCCCGCGCCGGCCAGGATCAGCGCGTGGCCGGCCGGAAGCGTGACGGCAGCGAGCTGCTCCTCGTTGAGGTGGGTCAGCAAAGGGGAGTTGGGGGCGGGCGCGGCACCGGAGGCGCCGTCGAGCAGATCGATCGGGAACATCCTGGCATTGTAGAAAGCACCTCGCTCCCCAGGGAAACCGATGCCGCATTTCCCGCAATCGGCCCGCGATCTGCCCGCAATAAGCCCGCGCAGCGCGCCCTTGCGGGCTCATAACGCCATCCCTATAACCGCTATATCGACAGGGTGCCCAGGCCCGTCGCCGGCAACGTATAGAATCAATCACCGGGCCCAAGTTTCTTGCGGTCCGGTTTTTTGTGCCCGGGCCACAGCCGCCCTGGCGACGCGGCCCGCCCGCGCCGCCCGCAAGACCGGCCTCCAAGCCAAGCGCCCCATCGCGGAGGGATGTTCCTGCCGCGACCTTTCATGGAGCTTGGAATCAAATGGAAATCTTCGACTACGACAACATCCTGCTGCTGCCGCGCAAGTGCCGCGTGGAAAGCCGCTCGGAGTGTGATGCCAGCGTGGAGCTGGGCGGTCGGTCCTTCCGCATCCCGGCCGTGCCGGCCAACATGAAGACGGTGGTGGATGAGAGCATCTGCACCTGGCTGGCCCAGAACGGCTACTTCTACGTGATGCACCGCTTTGACCTGGACAACGTGCAGTTCGTGCGCGAGATGCAGGGCAAGGGCTGCTTCGCCTCCATTTCGCTGGGCGTCAAGAAGCCCGACTACGACACCGTGGACCGCTTCGTCGCCGAAGGCCTGTGCCCCGAATACATCACCATCGACATCGCCCACGGCCATGCCGACAGCGTGAAGAACATGATCGGCTACCTCAAGGAGAAGCTGCCCAAGTCCTTCGTGATCGCCGGCAACGTGGGCACGCCCGAAGCCGTGATCGACCTGGAGAACTGGGGCGCTGACGCCACCAAGGTCGGCATCGGCCCCGGCAAGGTCTGCATCACCAAGCTCAAGACGGGCTTTGGCACGGGTGGCTGGCAGCTGTCGGCGCTCAAGTGGTGCGCGCGCGTGGCGACCAAGCCCATCATTGCCGATGGCGGCATCCGCAGCCACGGCGACATCGCCAAGAGCGTGCGCTTTGGCGCCACCATGGTGATGATCGGCTCGCTGTTCGCGGGCCACGAGGAATCGCCGGGCCAGACCGTCGAGGAAAACGGCCAACGCTTCAAGGAGTACTACGGCTCGGCCTCGGACTTCAACAAGGGCGAGTACAAGCACGTGGAGGGCAAGCGCATCCTCGAACCCGTCAAGGGCCTTCTGGCCAACACCCTGATCGAGATGGAGCAGGACGTGCAAAGCTCGATCAGCTACTCCGGCGGCAAGAAGCTGATGGACATCCGCAAGGTCAACTACGTGATCCTGGGCGGTGACAACGCAGGCGAACATCTGCTGATGTAAGCGCGCTGCGCGCCAGCACCCCAAAGGCGGCCTCGGCCGCCTTTTTTGCGGCTGCGCACCGCGTGGCACGCGGGCCCGGCTCAGCGCCACCATGCCATGAACTAAAAATTTGGCGCGTCTTCCTGCAAGCGCACAAAAAATGCCGCATAATTGCGGTCTCGTTTGCAGCGCAGACTTGTTTTTGGGGCTCTTAGCTCAGCTGGTAGAGCAGCGGACTCTTAATCCGTTGGTCGAGTGTTCGAATCACTCAGGGCCCACCAAAAATTCCTTTTCAGCCTGGATTCATCCAGGCTGATTCCTTCGGAATACCCGAGGGGGCTCTTAGCTCAGCTGGTAGAGCAGCGGACTCTTAATCCGTTGGTCGAGTGTTCGAATCACTCAGGGCCCACCAAGAATTTTTTTGCCTGATCTCATCAGGCATCCACGCAGAAATACGTGGGCTCTTAGCTCAGCTGGTAGAGCAGCGGACTCTTAATCCGTTGGTCGAGTGTTCGAATCACTCAGGGCCCACCACCAATACCCAGAACAAGGCACTCGGCGCGACAGCGCTCAGTGCCTTTTCTTGTTGTATTCCATCAGCACAGACATATTGCTGCTGCCAGCCTTGGCCACCCACTCCCGGCCAAAGCGCTCCCCCATCAAATCCAGCATGCGGCGCAGGTCCGCCGATGGCGCGGCCACGGACATCTTGTTGTCGACAAGAACCTTCTTGCCCAGCTCATCGGCCTGCTGGGCCAGCGCCCAGCCTTCTTTCTCGGCCAGCGCGGCGGCGCGGCTGATGGCCTGGCGTTCCGGCTCGGCAAAGCCCTTCCAGGCAAGTTCGCTGACGCACAACATGTTCTTGGGAATCCAGGCCTTGATGTCCAGAAACACCTTCATGGTCTTCCAAGCCTGGCTGTCGACGCCGGTGGCACTGGATGAAACCATGGCGTCAATACCTCCCTGCTCCAGCACCATGCCAAGATCACCGGCCGCGAGCACCACCGGCTGCGCTCCCCAGAGTTCCGCCAGCCGCTTGGTCGCATCGCTTTGCACACGCAGCCTGAGCCCCCTGAGATCCACGATGCTGTTGACCGGGCGCCGGCAGAACAGGCCCTGCGCCGGCCAAGGCACGGCAAACAGCAGGCGCACCCCCTGCTGAGCCAGCAAAAACTCCTGCAGCACGGGACGGGTCAGTTGCCACAGGTGCGCAGCCTCGTCAAAGCCACGCACGATGAAAGGCAGCGAGTCCATGGCCAGCAGCGGATGGATATCCACATAGGACGACATGAGAACTTCGCCGAACTGGATTTCATTGCGCTTGAGCGCAGGAAGCACCTGCCCCATGGGCTTGAGCGCCGAGTTGGACACCACATCGATCTCCAGCGCCTGCTGGGTATCGGCCCCCACGCGCGCCGCGAAGTTGCGCAGGTTCTGCGTGTGGAAGATGCCATCGCCATAGGCCGCCGACAGCTGCAGTCGACGGCCCTTGGACCAGGCAGCGCCTGCAGTCAGTTGCAACGCAGCCGGGGCCAGAGCCGATATCAACGTGCGGCGAGAAACAATCATGAAAGATCCTTGGCGAAAGCACCCAGAACCATGCCATCCACCCCACGGCGGACCTGTGCATGCTGGCGAAAAAGATAAATTCTATCGATATTTAAATCATTTAGATACAAACTATCTAACCATTCCATCGCCCAGGTCATTCGCCAAGCCATCCGTCACACCGGATTCCAGCCAAGCCGCTACAGTGTCACCCTGCCGCAGGCGCAAGGGCGCGCGGCCTTTTTCTGCGCCTGCGGTCTCCCGCAACGCACAACCGCCTCGCCTGCATGCCACAAAATGTTTCCCCGCTCTGGCAGGGCCCGCGCTGGGCCCTGGCCGTCCTGCTTGCCATCCTGGGCATGCTGGGGCCGTTCTCGATCGATACCTACATCCCCGCCTTCTCCGGCATCGCCCAGGCCCTGAACGCCACGCCGCTGCAGATGCAGCAGACGCTGTCGGCCTATCTGTTCGGCTTTGCCTTCATGAACCTTTTCCACGGCGCCATGGCCGACAGCTTTGGCCGCCGCCCCGTGGTGCTGTGGGGGCTGGCCGTATTCACGCTGGCATCGGCGGGCTGTGCACTATCGCAGAACATCACGCAGCTGGTGCTGTTTCGCGCGTTGCAGGGCCTGTCCACGGGTGCCGGCATCGTGGTGTCGCGCGCCGTGGTGCGCGACCTGTTTCCACCCGCCCAGGCCCAGCGCGTGATGGCGCAGATCACCATCTTCTTTGGCATAGCCCCAGCCCTGGCCCCTGTGATGGGCGGCTGGCTGTTCATACACCTGGGCTGGGCGGCAGTGTTCTGGTTTTTGACCCTGGTGGGCGTGCTGCTGTGGGGTATCAACTGGCGATTCCTGCCGGAATCCCTGCCACAGGCGCAGCGCCAGCCCTTCCGCTTCAAGCCTCTGATGCACGGCTACAAGGAGCTGTGCAGCGATCCGCGCTTTGTGCTGCTGGCCTTTGCCAGCGGCGTGCCGTTCAACGGCATGTTTCTGTATGTGCTGTCGGCGCCCGCCTTCCTGGGCGACCTGCTGCACCTGCAGCCGCAGCAGTTCTTCTGGTTCTTCGTGATCTCGATCTCGGGAATCATGGGTGGCGCATGGGTGAGCGGTCGTCTGGCCGGGCGCATTCCGCCCAAGCACCAGATCCGCCATGGCTTTCTGATCATGTTCGTCGTGTCCATCATCAACCTGGTCGCCAACCTGATCTGGCCCGCCCACGTGAGCTGGGCGCTGATTCCCGTGGGGGTGTTCGCCTTCGGCTGGGCCATGATGGTGCCCGTGGTCACGCTGCTGGTGCTGGACATCCACCCGGAGCGGCGCGGCCTGGCCTCATCGCTGCAGGCCGTGGTCGGCTCCACGGCCAATGGCATCGTGGCGGGCATGATTGCACCGCTGGTGATGCATTCGACCGTACTGCTGGCCCTGGGCTCGATCAGCATGATGCTGATCGGGCTGGCGTCCTGGATCTACCTGCACCACCGCTGGCCCGAAATCGGGCGGCACGCCTCGGAGACCTGACAGGTACTGCGGCGCTAAGCGCGGCCCGCGCGGCGGTCCAGCATTCTTTCCTTGTAGTAGCGCGCCTTTTCGGCATACATGGCCTGGTCGGCGCGCGAGACGGTGGCCTCGACTTGGCTGCCCGAATCGCAGCAGGCCACGCCCATGGACAGGCTGACCGCCTGGCCCGGATAGAACTGGTTGTTGAGCTCCAGCAGCGAGAGGATGCGCTCCTTGACCGCCTCGGCGCCGCGCTCGTCCGAAGCCGGCAAAAGCACCATGAACTCGTCGCCGCCTATGCGCGCCGCGCAGGCAGGCGCATCCACGGCCTTGGTCAGCACTTCGCCCACGCGGCGCAGCATGTCGTCGCCTGCGGCATGGCCATGCTCGTCATTGGCCTCCTTGAGGCCATTCATGTCGATGGCAATCACCGCCAGCGGCCAGGGCCCCTTGCGTGCCAGGCGATTGAGTTCCTCGATATAGAAGGCGCGATTGCGCAACTGGGTCAGCACATCGTGCTTGCCCAGGTATTCGAGGTAGGCCTCGGCCTTCTTGCGCGCCGTGATGTCCACCAGCGACAGCAGCACCAGCCCCCAGTCATCTGCATGGCCATCGAGCACGGCCAGCTGCATGTGGATGTGCAGAGCGTCGCCTGACAGGGCGTAGTTCACCACTTCGCGGTGCTGCACGAGCTTGCCGCTCCAAAGGTCCTGCAACTGATCGGCAAAGGAGTCGATCATCTCGTCACGGAAGATGCGGCCCAGCCGGCTCAGCAGTTGCAGCTTGTCGGTGGCGCCGAACATGCGCAGCGTCTGGCGGTTCACGTCCACAACGCGAATCTCCTGCATGCAGCGCGAGACGAATTCCGGGTGCACCTTGAGGAAGGTGGCGAAGTCGCTGATGCCCTGGGCACGCACATCGTCGAGCAGGCGCTTGATGGCGCTGAAATCCTCGACCCACAGCGACACGGGCGAGTACTCGAACAGGTCGCGCGAGTACTGTTCGCTGCGGTGCAGCTGGCGCGCGCTGCGCATCTCGGCCGTCACGTCTTCCAGCGAGACCAGCACGCAGTCCCAAAGCGCTTCATGACCGGGCAGGATGCGGCCACGGATCTGCACATCGAGCCGTCGCCCGTCCAGCGTGTAGTTGGCGGTGCGGTTGGCAAAGCTCAGAGAGCCCTGCCACAGATCCTCCAGCTCGCAGGCCAGACCCGCGTGCATGTCATCGCGGAACACCTGGCCCAGGCTGGCAAGAAAGGTCTGCTGGTCACTGGCGCCGAACAGGTCCAGCGTGCGCTGGTTGACGCGCACCACCTTGAGCGCCGCGCTGCACTGCTGCAGCGCCTGAGGGTGGGCCAGGAAATGCGCCTGCAGATCGGTCACGCCCTGCGCACGCCACTGGTCGAGCAGCCGCTTGAGCGCGCTGTAGTCCTCCAGCCATAGCGAGACGGGGGCCAGTTCGAACATGTGTTCAAAATCCACACTGGACGCGATCAAAGACTCCACAGGGCACCTCCGCGCCGCGATTATGGCAGTCACAGAGCCCGCCAGACAGCAGGTTCTGCACCATCAAGGACAGGCCGCACCACGCGAGGACGCAGATGGCCGAAAAAAAACCGGCCCCGAAGGGCCGGTCTGCATGCAATGCCGAGATCGATCAGCGCACGACGCGCTTGCGATCACCGCCCTGGGGCGAGTAAGGCTTGGGAGCGCTCTTGCCGAAGGCAGGACGGCGCTCGCCGCCGCCGAAGCCGCCACGGGATTCGCCACCGCCAAAGCCGCGCGACTCGCCGGATGCACCACGGAAGCCGCCTTCGCGAGGAGCGCCGTCACGGCGATCGCCGCCACGCGGAGCACCGCGGTCGCCGCTGAAGCCACGGCCTTCACCGCCACGGCCAAAGCCGCCTTCGCGCGGGGCCTGGCTGTAGCCGCCTTCGCGCTGACCTTGGCCCTGGCCGAAGCCGCCTTCGCGCTGGCCACCGCCGAAGCCACCGAAGCCAGCCTTGCGGCCATAGCCTTCGGAATCACGGCGTGCGCCGAAGCCACGATCGCCACCGCGATCACCGAAGCTGCGCTCGCGATCGCCGCCAAAGCCACGATCACCACCGAAACCGCCACGGCCACCGCCGCCGGCACCACGGCGATCGCCGCCACGGCTTTCAAAACCACCGCCGCCACGACGGCCGCCACGGCCTTCGTTGCTGCTGGGTGCGCGCTGTGCAGGTTCCAGGCCAGGAATCACTTCGGCCTTGAATTGCTGGCGGCTGTAGGCCTCGATATCGAAAATGCGACGACGGTCACGGAATTCCGCGAACGTGACGGCCACACCTTCGCGACCGGCACGGCCCGTGCGGCCGATACGGTGGGTGTAGTCCTCTGCCTTCATGGGCAGGCCGTAGTTGAAGACGTGGGTGATGGTGGGCACGTCAATGCCGCGTGCCGCCACATCGGTAGCCACCAGCACCTGCACCTGACCGCTGCGCAGCGCCATCAGGCGGCGGTTGCGCAGGCCCTGGCTCAGGGCGCCGTGCAGTGCCACGGCGGAGAAGCCGTCTTGCTGCAGGTCATTGGCCAGACCGTCGCACTCGACCTGGGTCGATGCGAAAACGATGGCCTGGTTGATCGTGGTGTCGCGCAGCCAGTGGTCCAGCAGCTTGCGCTTGTGCTGGGAGTTGTCGGCCCAGAACAGCACTTGCTTGATGCTGGCGTGCTTTTCCTGAGGCGTGTCGATGGTGACCTTCTTCACGCCGGAGCCGCCGTCATGCATCACGCGCATGGCCAGTTGCTGGATGCGGGGCGCGAAGGTGGCGCTGAACATCATGGTCTGCTTGCGCTGTGCCGTCAGGTCGTTGACTTCGGCCAGGTCATCCGAGAAGCCCAGGTCCAGCATGCGGTCGGCTTCGTCCACCACCAGGAACTGAACCTGGTCGAGCTTGATCTGCATCGAGCGCTGCAGGTCCAGCAGACGGCCGGGAGTGGCCACCACGAGGTTGGCGTTCTGCAGCTTGGCGATCTGCAGCTGGTAGGGCATGCCGCCCACCACGTTGGCGATGCGGATGCCGCGGCAGTGCTTGACCAGCTCGATGGCGTCATGCGCCACCTGCTGTGCCAGCTCGCGCGTGGGGCACAGGATCAGGGCGCCGGGAACGGCTGCCTTGAAATTGCGGGGATTCGTGGGGTCCTTGCGCTTGTTGCGCTTGGGCGTGGGCTGGCCGCTGGCCGTTGCTTCGGCGCACTGGCGGTCATATTCGGCGCGGATGGCGGCTTCTTCGTCAGCCTTTTGCTGGATCAGCGTGTGCAGCACGGGCAGCAGGAAGGCAGCGGTCTTGCCCGAGCCGGTCTGGCTGGACACCATCAGGTCGATGAAGGCCTGGTCATCACTGCCCATGGCCAGGGGAATGGCTTGCGCCTGCACGGCCGTGGGCTGGGTGTAGCCCAGATCGGCAACGGCACGGACCAGTTCTTCAGCCAGGCCCAGCTCGATGAAGGCATTGGGCAGTTCGGGGGCTGCTTCAACAGCCTCGGCGCCTTCGGCGATTTCCACGACTTCGGCGGCGGCCAGGGATTCGGCGGCCTGCTCGGCGCTGGCAACGGCGGCGTTCAGCACGGAAGATGCTTCAGCGGCGGAAGCAAAAGAGGAATCGGCAGCGGCAATGATGCCCTGCTCTTGAGAGATATCGTTCATGAATGGCTCTAACGAAAAGCACGCGCAGTCAGCGATCTGGCACGCTTTTCTCGACGGTTGGGTCAACATCCACCGTCAGACTTAACCGGCCCTTCGCAAAAGGGCGGATGGGCATTTTCGGCTGGTCCGAAACCGGTGGTCCCGCCATCCATGAAAGTCTTCATGGTGGTCTATGGACACCGACCACAGACACACAGCGCAGGGGCCCTTGTGTGATGGAGATGTGCAAATTGCCCCTTGTTGATGGGGGCAAGCTGGAGATTGTCGCACTCCCCGGGTTTTCCCGCAAGCCCCTGGCACAAAAATGGCCGGGGCCGCCAGATTCAGACGCTCAGCAGGCGCGCGCGGTAGTGCGCCAGCTCATCGATGGACTCGTGCACATCGGCCAGTGCGGTGTGGCGCTGGGCCTTCTTGAAGGAGGCATAGGCGTCGGGCTTCCAGCGCCTGGCCAGTTCCTTGAGGGTGCTGACATCGACATTGCGGTAGTGGAAGAAGTTGTTGAGCTTGGGCATGTAGCGCTCCATGAAGCGCCTGTCCTGCCCGATGCTGTTGCCGCACAGCGGGGCCTTGGCCTTGGGAACGTACTGCGAGAGGAACTTGATCAGCGCAGCCTCCGCATCGGCCTCGCTGGTGGTCGATGCCTTGACGCGATCGATCAGGCCGCTCCTGCCATGCGTGCCCTTGTTCCAGGCATCCATGCCATCGAGCAGCGCATCTGCCTGATGGATGGCAAATACCGGCCCTTCGATGCGAATGGCCAGGTCCGGACTGGTGACGACCACGGCGATCTCGATGATGCGATCGGTATCGGGCTGCAGCCCGGTCATCTCGCAGTCGAGCCAGACGAGGTTGAGATCGGATTTGGCCAGGGTGATGGACGTGCCGGGTTCGGCGGGGACGGGAATGCAAGCGCTGGCGGCTTCGGAGGCTTCGGACATGGCCCAAATTGTCGCCTACACTGCGGCCACATGGCCTTCAACCCCGATTTTTCCTCGACGCTGTCCCTGCTGTTTGCCGCAGCCGTGCTGGCCCAGTGGCTGCTGCGCGCCTGGCTGGCCTCGCGCCAGGTCCGCCATGTGGCCCGCCATCGGGCCGAGGTGCCTGAGGCCTTTGCGCAACGCATCAGCCTCGCGGCCCATCAAAAGGCCGCCGACTACACGCTGGCCAAGGCCCGCATCGCCCTGATCGAGATGACGCTGGGCGCCGTGGTGCTGCTCGCATGGACGCTGCTGGGCGGGCTCGACGCGCTCAACCAGTGGCTGCTGGAACTGATGGGCGCCGGCCTGTGGCAGCAACTGGCACTGCTGGCCGGCTTTGCCCTGATCTCCGGGCTGGTGGAGCTGCCGCTGTCGCTCTACCAGACCTTTGTGCTGGAGCAGCGCTTTGGATTCAACCAGATGACGCTGCGGCTGTGGCTGACCGATGCCATCAAGTCCACCGCCATGGGCGCGGCCATCGGCCTTCCCCTGGCGGCGCTGATCCTGTGGCTCATGGGCTCGGCCGGCGACCTGTGGTGGCTGTGGGCCTGGGCCGTGTGGACGGCGTTCAACCTGCTGCTGATGTGGATCTTTCCGACCTTCATCGCACCGCTGTTCAACAAGTTCGAACCGCTGGCCGAAGGCACGCTCAAGAAACGCGTGAGCGCGCTGATGCAGCGCTGCGGCTTCACGGCCAAAGGCCTGTTCGTGATGGATGGCAGCCGCCGCTCGGCCCATGCCAATGCCTATTTCACGGGCTTCGGCCATTCCAAGCGCGTGGTGTTCTTCGACACCTTGCTCAAGCAGCTCGACGCCGACGAGGTGGAGGCCGTGCTCGCGCACGAACTGGGCCACTTCAAGCACCGCCACATCCTCAAGCGCATGCTGCTGATGTTCGCCGCCAGCCTGGCCGGCTTCGCACTGCTGGGCTGGCTGTCGCAGCAGCTGTGGTTCTACCTGGGCCTGGGCGTGCGCCCCGGTCTTGACCTTGCGCTGGGCCATGGCGGGATAGGCGCCGGCAACGAGGCCGTGGCACTGCTACTGTTCCTGCTGGCCGTGCCGGTGTTCAGCTTCTTTGTCACCCCGCTGTTCTCGGCCCTGTCGCGCCGCGACGAGTTCGAAGCCGATGCCTATGCCATGCAACAGGCCAGCGGCGCCCATCTGGCCTCGGCACTGCTCAAGCTGTACGAGGACAATGCTTCAACGCTCACGCCCGATCCCTGGTACGTGGGCTTTTACTACTCGCATCCGCCCGCCCTCGCCCGGCTGGCGCGCATGCCTTCTCCGACCTGACCCTTTCACATCCACCATGAGCACACAACGCTTGCAACAACAGGACTGGTCCACTCAGCAGCGCCGCGCGCTGACGCCGGACGAATTGCGCACCGCACTGGCGGCCCTGCCGGGCTGGCAGCTCGATGGCGATGCCATCGCCAAGAGCTACGCCTTTGCCAATTACTACGAGACCATGGCCTTCGTGAACGCGCTGGCCCTGATCGCCCACCAGCAGGACCACCACCCCGACCTGACCGTGAGCTACGGCCGTTGCGGTGTGCGCCTGAACACGCATGACGTGAACGGCATCTCGTCCACCGACATCGAGTGCGCCCGGCGCATCAATGCGCTGCTGGAGCGTCCATGAATCCCACCCCGGCATCCCATGGCTGAGCGCTCCGCATTGCGAGAAGGCCTGGTCGTCTCCAGCCATGGCCGCCACTGCGTGGTCGAGACCGAAGAAGGCGCACGCCACATCTGCCATCCGCGCGGCAAGAAGAGCCAGACCGTGGTCGGCGACCGCGTGCGCTGGCAATTGCCACCCGCCGGCCAGGGCGAGGAAGGCACCATAGAGAAGGTGCTGGAACGGCGCAACCTGTTCTACCGCCAGGACGAGATACGCACCAAGTCCTTTGCGGCCAACATCGACCAGGTGCTGATCCTGATCGCGGCCGAGCCGGTGTTCTCCGAAAGCCAGCTGGCCCGTGCCCTCATCACCGCCGAAGCCACCCACATCAAGCCCCTGATCGCCCTGAACAAGCGTGACCTGGCCGAGCCCTTCGCCGATGCCTGGGAGCGCCTGAAGCCCTATCGCGAGATGTACCTGGGCCAGGAAACGCCGCACTACGAGGTGCTGTCGCTGTCGCTGGCCAACGAAGGCGAGGCCGACCGGCAGTTGCTGATGCAACACCTCAAGGGCAAGGCCACCTTGGTCCTGGGCCCGTCCGGCTCGGGCAAAAGCACCTTGATCAACCTGCTGGTGCCCGGCGCACGCGCGGCCACCAACGAGATCTCGCAGGCGCTGAACTCCGGCAAGCACACGACCACCACGACCAGCTGGTACTGGATGGACGAAGAGCGCACCACGGCGCTGATCGACTCACCGGGCTTCCAGGAATTCGGCCTGCGCCACATAGAGCCCACGGACCTGCCCCGCTGCATGCCCGACATCGGCGCCCACGCGCAGGAATGCAAGTTCTACAACTGCACCCACCTGCACGAGCCGGGATGCGCCGTCATGCCGCGCGTGGAAGACGAGGAAACCGGAATGGATGCCGACCACGACATCAGCGCCAACCGCTACTACATCTACGCCGAGCTGTTCGATGAATTGAGCCAGGCGCAGAAGTACTGACCTCCTCAAAACAACGACCCGGCTGCATCAGGAAGGGCGGGCTGCTGCCTGGCAAGACAGGCAGGGCTCGCCTTCTGCGGCGCAGCGATCAGCCCAGCAAACGCGCCAGCGACAGCAGGGCCAGCAGCAGCAGCCAGACCACGACCGAACGCCAGACCAGGCCGACCACGCTGCGCAGATGGCCGATCTCCGGCTCGCGGCCCGGCGTGGCTTCGCTGTCCACATCGAGATCGATCTCCTCGCCGTCGTCGCGGGTCACCGAGATGCCTTCACGGCGCTTGAGCGCCTCGCCGCCCAGGCGCACGTTGATGGCACCCGAGGTGGCGGCCAGGATCACGCCATCGTTGTCGTTGGGAAAGCGCTGGGCATGGAAGCGCCAGCCTTCGATGGCTTCCTCGAAGCTGCCGACCACAGCAAAGGACAGCGCCGTCAACCGTGCAGGCAACCAGTCGATCACGGTCCAGGCCAGCCGGGAGGTGTGCTGCAGCTGGGGACTGACCTGGGTGCCGCCCACCAGGCCCTTGCGCGACCAGGAGCGCGACAGGTGCTCGGTCATGCGGTAGAACACGGCGCCGAGCGGACCCAGCCCCAGCGCTGCCAGCGCAGAGAACCAGAACAGAACGCCAAACACATGGCGATGAGCGGCCAGCACCGAGTACTCGATCACATGGCGCACGACCTCGCTGCGCGGAACCTCGCTGGCATCGACCTGCTGCCAGTGAGCCAGCGCCTCGCGCGCGGCATACTCATCGCCTGCATCCAGCGCATCGCGGATGCGTGTGAAGTGGTGGCTGAACTGGCGAAAGCCCAGCGTCACATAGAGCACGGCCACATTCCAGACCATGGCCAGCGGCCAGCCCACGCCCCACAGCAGCAGCAGGTAGATGCCCGTCACCAGCACGCAGGGCAATGCCACCGCCACGGTCCAGGCAAGCCAGCCATGGTGCGCCTGGCCGGCATCGAAGTTGCGGCGCACCGAAACCGTCCAGGCCCTGTAGCCTGTGTGCACGAGATTGGCCGGCGTCAACGGGCGCGCCTGCTCGATCAGCAAGGCGATCAGAATGGCAAAGAAACTCATCCGGCCATCATACTGGCGCATGCAGACAGGTCAGTGACCCCGGGGTGGCACGGCCCGCGATCCGGGCATCAGGCCGACAGGAATCGGTAAAGATTTCGCAGCATGCCGGCCGTGGCGCCCCAGATGTAGCGCTGGCGATCACCATCCTGGTAGGGCATTGCAAACCATTCGCGCGGCACGCCGTTCCAGACCATGGAGTGGCGCTCATGATTGGCAGGATCGAGCAGGAAGGCCAGCGGCACCTCGAACACATCCGCCACTTCGTAGGGATTGGGATTGAGGTGCGCCCGGGGATCGACCAGGGCCACCACCGGCGTGATCAGGAAGGCCGTGCCCGTGATGTAGATGGGCAGCGTGCCCAGCACTTGCACATCGCTGGCGGCCAGTCCGACTTCCTCATGCGCCTCGCGCAGGGCCGTGGCCTGGGCAGAGGCATCCTCCGGATCGCGCTTGCCGCCCGGAAATGCCACCTGCCCCGAATGCGTGGACAGGTGGGCCGTGCGCTCGGTCAGCAGCACCGTGGGCTCGGGGCGAAGCACGATGGGCACGAGCACGGCGGCATCGGTGGGCTGGCGATCGCTGAAGCGCTTCTCGCGCACCACCTCGGGAGCCCACTGGGGCGGCAGCGCAAAGCGCTGGCGCAGGGCCTCGGGCGTGCGGGCCTCGGGGGGCACGGCAGGCAGGTGGCTGTCCTTGCCAATCAGTTGCGCCATGCGCGGGTCGGCGATCGACGGCACGGCTGCGGGCACTGGCCCGCCGGTCGGCACGGGAATGGCGGTATCGGGCAGAGAGGACACGAATAAAGGCTTGTGATGGGCAACGGCCGGACAACAAAAAAGCCGCTACAGGCGACTGTAGCGGCTTTCCAGCTGTGACGCAGGTGCTTAGGCTTCGGCAGAAACCTTGACACGCGACGGCAGCTTTTCCTTGATGCGGGCCGACTTGCCGCTGCGCTCGCGCAGGTAGTACAGCTTGGCACGACGCACATCACCGCGACGCTTGACTTCGATGCCGGCGATCAGGGGCGAGTAGGTCTGGAACGTACGCTCCACGCCTTCACCGCTGGAGATCTTGCGCACGGTGAAGCCGCTGTTCAGGCCACGGTTGCGCTTGGCGATCACCACGCCTTCGTAAGCCTGCACGCGCTTGCGGCTGCCTTCGACCACGTTCACGCTCACGATGACGGTGTCACCGGGGGCGAACTGGGGGATGGTCTTGTTCAGACGGGCGATTTCCTCTTGCTCGAGGATCTGGATCAGATTCATGGTCAACATCCAATCGATCTTGTCCGCGCCAGGATTGGCAAGCGCCGGGATTGGCGCCATGGCTGCTTTGTTCGTAGCAGCGGCCGGATAGAGGATCGAAGAATCGCGGATTATAGCCCGGAGACGTTTTTTGCCAAAAACCCCTCGTCCTTGGCGTTGAGCAGGCCCTGGGCGCGCGCCTGCTCTATCAGCTCGGGCCGGTGCCTGGCTGTGATGGACAGGCGCTGGTCGCGGCGCCAGCGCTCGATCTGCGCGTGGTGGCCGGACAACAGTGGCGCCGGCACTTCACGCCCTTCCCAGACTTCGGGGCGGGTGTAGTGCGGGCAATCGAGCAGGCCGTCGAGCGCCGGATTGAAGCTGTCCTGCTGGAAACTGCCTTCGTCATTGAGCACGCCGGGCTGCAGCCGTGCGACGGCATCCAGCAGGGCCATGGCAGCGATCTCGCCGCCAGAAAGCACGAAGTCGCCCAGGCTCAACTGGTGCGTGACATGGGTATCGATGAAGCGCTGGTCCAGGCCCTCGTAGCGGCCGCACAGCAAGATCGCGCCCTGTCCCTGCGCCCAGTCGGCCACCACGGCATGGCGCAGCGTGGTGCCGATCGGCGAGAACAGCACCACGGGAGCCGGCTCGGGCTCGCCGGCCTCGCGGCGCGCCTGCTGGGCCGTCTCAAGGCAGCGCTGCAGCGGCTCGGCCATCATCACCATGCCCGGACCGCCGCCAAAGGGGCGATCGTCCACGCGCCGGTAGTTGCCCTGGGCATGGTCGCGCGGATTCCACAGGTGTACGCCGACCTGGCCCGAGGCATAGGCACGGCGCGTGACGCCGCTTTCAAGAAACGGCGTGAACAGCTCAGGGAACAGCGTGATGATGTCGAAGCGCATGGAGGTCGGCGATCAATAGTCGGGCTGCCAGTCGGCAACGATGGTCTTGCCCGGCAGATCCACCTTGTCCACATAGGCATCGACAAAGGGAATCATGCGCTCGCGCTCCTTGCCATCCTCTTCATAGGCCAGCACCAGCACGGTCTGCGGGCCGGTGGACAGCAGGTCGCGGACGACGCCCAGGGCCACGCCCTCGCGGTTGACCACGGACAGGCCCAGCAGATCGACCCAGTAATACTCGCCATCTTCGGGCTGCGGGAAATCGCTGCGCGCCACGAAGATGCGCGCGCCACGCAGGGCCTCGGCGGTATTGCGGTCGTTCACGACAGGCGATGTGGCGACGACGGAATCGGAGTGGACGCGCGCCTGCTTGACCGGCAGCAGCACCGTACCGGTGAACTGCCGCGCACCCTTCTCGGGGGGCTGCAGATACCACTGCTTTGCGGTGAACAGGGCCTCGGGGTCGGCACTGAAGGCGGCCACCTTGAACCAGCCCTTGATGCCCCAGGCATCGGCGATGCGCCCGACCTCCACGGCATCGGCGGGCAGGACGCTGGCTTCGAGTTCAGGCATGTGGCTCATGGCAGTCGGTAGGCAGTAGATGGACAGTCAATGCAGATCGTTGCAGATCCCTGCAAGGCGATCCGGAAGGGAAAACAAAAACGGGCTCCGTCAGACAAGCCAACGGAACCCGATTTCAGAAGGGATGCTGAATTAGGCAGCAGTCTTCTGGGTGGCCTGCTTGATCAGGCGCTCTGCGGTCTCGGAAGCCTGCGCGCCAACGCCCTTCCAGTAGTTCACGCGGTCCAGAGCAACGCGCAGACCCTCTTCGCCGCCACGGGCGTTGGGGTTGTAGAAGCCCAGGCGTTCGATGAACGAACCATCGCGACGCACGCGCTTGTCGGCGGCAACGATGTTGTAGAACGGACGGGCCTTGGAACCGCCGCGAGAGAGTCGAATGACGACCATGATTTTCCTTCGGGTGGGCGCAGCCACCACACAATTAACTAGACAATGAATGGCTGCACATGTTTTGCGGCGTTTGAGACACGCGACATGGCCACCCGGCCAGCGACACGCCGTAAAACCAGCGATTATATCCAACTTCCCTTTCCATGCCTACCATTCGCTCAAGCCTGGACGGCGATCTCGCCGCCATCACCTCCATTTACCGCCACCACGTGCTGCACGGCACGGGCACGTTCGAGACCGATCCCCCTGCCGAATCGGACATGGCCACGCGCCGCGCGGACGTGCTGGCCAAGGGCCTGCCCTATCTGGTCGCCGTGGACGAACAGGGCCAGGTGCTGGGCTTTGCCTACGCCAACTGGTTCAAGCCGCGCCCGGCCTATCGCTTCTCCGCCGAGGATTCCATCTACGTGCATGACGCAGCGCGCGGCCAGGGCGTGGGCCGACTGCTGCTCGATGCGCTGTCGCGCGAATGCGAGGCGGCCGGCGTGCGCAAGCTGCTGGCGGTGATCGGTGACTCGGCCAATGCCGGCTCCATCGGCGTGCACCGCGCCGCGGGCTTCACCCCGGCGGGCACGCTGAGCTCCATGGGATGGAAGTTTGGCCGCTGGCTGGACATCGTTCTCATGGAGAAGACCCTGGGAGACGGCAACCGCAGTTCGCCCGAATAATGGGTGCATGAACCGACCCAGCACGCCTTTGCCTCAGCCCGCTCAAGCACAGCAGGGGGCTGCGCGCTCCAAAAGCAAGACCCTGACGACCTGGCTGGCCTTCGTCGGCGGGCCGCTGGGGCTGCACCGCTTCTACCTGCATGGCTTCGGCGACTGGCTGGGCTGGCTGCTGCCCGTGCCCACGGCGCTGGGCGTGTATGGCATCGAGCGCGTCCAGCAACTGGGGCAGGACGACCAGCTCAGCTGGCTGCTGATTCCGCTGCTGGGCTTCACCATCGCCGGCTGCGCGCTGCGCGCCATCCTCTACGGGCTGACCGACACCGAAGCCTGGAACCGGCGCCACAACCCCGGCATTGACGTGCAGGCGCAGGCCGGGCGCACGGGCTGGTCCACCATCTTTGCCATTGCGCTGTCCCTGATGCTGGGCGCCGCCGTGCTCATGGCCAGCATTGCCTACAGCTTCCAGCACTACTTCGAGCACCAGGTGGAGGAAGCGCGCAAGATTTCGCAGTGAAGACTTCTCAGTGAAGTTTTCACCATGCAGATTTCGCCGTGGTACGCCAGCGCGTGACTCCCCCAAAAAAGAAAGACCGCCATCGGCGGTCTTTCTTTTTGAAGGCACTTGCCTTGGCTCAGTACAGCTGGAGACTGATCCAGTAGGCAATGGAAGCCACGAAGGCGCTGGCAGGGATCGTCAGCACCCAGGCCCAGACGATGTTGCCCGCCACGCCCCAGCGCACGGCGCTGGCACGCTGGGTGGAGCCCACGCCGACGATGGCACCCGTGATGGTGTGCGTGGTCGAGACCGGCACGCCCAGGAAGGTCGCGAAGAACAGCGTCAGCGCGCCGCCGCTTTCGGCGCAAAAGCCTCCCACGGGCTTGAGCTTGGTGATCTTCTGGCCCATGGTCTTGACGATGCGCCATCCGCCGAACATGGTGCCCAGGCCGATGGCCAGGTAGCAGCTGACGATGGTCCACAGCGGCGGCTCCGCGTCGCCGGCATTGGCATAGCCGGTGGCGATCAGCAGCAGCCAGATGATGCCGATGGTCTTTTGCGCATCATTGCCGCCGTGGCCCAGGCTGTAGGCGCCGGCGGAGACCAGCTGCAGCCGGCGGAACCAGCGGTCCACCCGGTTGGGAGCGGCGCGGCGGCAGATCCAGGCCACCAGCACCATCATCAGCGAGCCCAGCAGGTAGCCCAGCAGCGGCGAGACGAAGATGAAGGCCACGGTCTTCCAGATGCCGCTGGCGATCAGTGCGCCCGCGCCGGCCTTGGCGATCACGGCGCCCACGATGCCGCCGATCAGCGCATGCGAGGAGCTGCTGGGGATGCCGTAGTGCCAGGTGATCACGTTCCAGGCAATGGCACCGACCAGGGCGCCGAAGACCACGTGCGTGTCCACGATGCCGGGCTGGACGATTCCCTTGCCCACGGTGGCCGCCACGCTGAGGTGAAAGACAAAGACCGCCACCACGTTGAAGAAGGCCGCGAAGGCCACGGCCTGCGTGGGCTTGAGCACGCCCGTGGAGACCACGGTGGCGATCGAGTTGGCAGCATCGTGGAAGCCGTTCATGAAGTCGAACAGCAAGGCCAGCACCACCAGCAGGATCACGACCCACAGGGCCGCTTGTACGGATTCCATAACGAAACGACTCCGCGAGGGCTCAGGAATTCTCGAGGACGATGCCCTCGATCAGGTTGGCCACGTCCTCGCAGCGGTCGGTCACCGTCTCCAGCAGCTCGTAGATGGCCTTGAGCTTGATGACTTCGCGCACATCGGGCTCTTCGCGGAACAGCTTGCTCATGGCCGAGCGCATCACGCGGTCGGCGTCCGATTCGAGGCGGTCGATTTCCTCGCAGGTCTTCATCGCCGCGTCCACCACCGATGGATCGGAGATGCGCGACAGCAGCTTGACCGCATCGCGCAGCCGCTCGCAGCAGCGTACGCACAGGTCGGTCAGGCGCGTGATCTCATCCGTCATGTGGCGCACGTCATACAGCGCCATGGTCTCGGCCGAGTCCTGGATCAGGTCGGCCACGTCGTCCATGGTGTTGATCAGCGAGTGGATCTGCTCGCGGTCCAGCGGCGTGATGAAGGTCTTGTGCAGCGCCTTGGTGACGTCATGCGTCACGCGGTCGGCGGCACGCTCGGCGTTGTTCACGTCCTCGTTGTACTTCTCGCGAAGATGAGGATCGTTGTAGTTGGCGACAAGCTGCGAGAAGGCATGCGCGGCATCGACGATGCGGTCGGCATGCTGGTTGAACATCTCGAAGAAATTGCCTTCGCGTGGCAATAGTTTGCCAAAAAGCATGAATGCTCCTTACCGGGAAAAGTGGGAACCAGGCGACTCACTGCGTCACATTGCGGATGCTTGGCATGGCTTCCCGGCTTGAACGGGGCGAAGTGTACTCTTGAGTCCCAAGCGCGTTTTTGCGCGCCGGCGCGCCGCCTTGTCAGCCGCTGCGAAAAATAAAATACACCGCGCCCACCATGCACAGGCCGGCCCAGAGGAAGTCCCATTTGAGGGGCTGGTTCAGGTAGAGCACGGCAAAAGGCGCGAACACCGACAGCGTGATCACCTCCTGGATGATCTTGAGCTGCGCCACGCTGAACTGCGTGTGGCCTATGCGGTTGGCGGGCACCTGCAGCAGGTACTCGAACAGCGCAATGCCCCAGCTGACAAGGGCTGCCACGTACCAGGGCGACGAGGCGTGGTTCTTCAGGTGCCCATACCAGGCAAACGTCATGAAGACATTGCTCATGGCCAGCAGGACCACGGTCTGCAGCCCGACGGGGATGTGTTGGAGCCAGTTCATGTGAGGTGCGCCCGGGTGCTGGAAGGCCTGAATTATCGCGCCCGCAGCGCCAGAAGCCGGTTTTTCGATTGCTTTCCAAAAATTGCTTTTTTGCGCGAATTTTCTTGAAAAACCTGCTTCATCGCACAGATACGCAACATCCCGCATCGATGGGCATTCGATGAATCTTCATCAAATCGTCATATTTTTGCCATATCCCGTCGATGGCACGGGACATTCCAGCAACCTGTGCGCAGGCGGCTGCCCCGGAGTTCACTCGCCCAGGTAGGCGGCCCGCACGCGCGGATCGCTGAGCAGGGTCTGGCCGGGCCCGGTCATGGTGATCAGGCCGGACTCCATCACATAGCCGCGATCGGCCAGCGCCAGCGCACGACTGGCGTTCTGCTCGACCAGCACCAGCGTCACGCCCAGCGCATGCACATCGCGCACCACCTCGAAGATCTTGTCCACCATGATGGGCGACAGGCCCATGGAGGGCTCGTCCAGCAGCAGCACCTTGGGCTGGCTCATCAGCGCGCGCGCCATGGCCAGCATCTGCTGCTCGCCGCCCGACATGGTGCCGGCCAGCTGGTCGCGGCGCTCCTTCAGGCGCGGGAAGATGCCGAACATGCGCTCGATGTCGGCGGCAATGCCGGCCTTGTCGTTGCGCGTGTAGGCGCCCATGAGCAGGTTCTCGGTGATGGTCATGCGCGCGAACACGCCGCGCCCCTCCGGCACCATGACCAGGCCCTGGGCCACCAGATCCCAGGCGCCCACGTTGCGGATGCTGCGGCCCAGGTAGTGCACGTCGCCATCCGCCATCTGCAGGCTGCGCGTGACGGCCTTCATGGTCGTGGTCTTGCCCGCACCGTTGGAGCCGATCAGCGAGACCAGCTCGCCCTGGCGGACCTCGAAGTCCACGCCCTTGACGGCCTGAATGCCGCCATAGGCCACCTTCAGTCCATGGACCTTCAACAGCACCGGCGCGGACACGCCCTTGTCTTGCACTTGCTCACCCATGGTTCAGTGTCCTCCGGTGCCCAGATAGGCTTCGATCACCTTGTCGTTCTTCTGCACCTCGGCCGGCGTGCCTTCGGCGATGGGCTTGCCATAGTCCAGCACGGTGACGCGATCGCACAGGCCCATGACCAGTTTCACGTCGTGCTCGATCAGCAAGATGGTGCGCTGGTCCCGGCGGATGCGGTCAATCAGCTCGCGCAGCTGCACCTTCTCGGTGGCGTTCATGCCGGCGGCAGGCTCGTCCAGCGCGATCAGTTGCGGGTCGGTGGCCAGCGCCCGCGCGATCTCCAGGCGGCGCTGGTCGCCGTAGCTCAGCGTGCGGGCCTTGAAGTCGGCGTATTTGGAAATCCCCACGTAGTCCAGCAGTTCGCGGGCCCGCGCGCGTATCGCGGCTTCCTCGGCCTTGAAGCCGGGCGTGCGGAACACCGCGCCGATCAGGCCCGAATGCGTGCGCACATGGCGCCCGACCATCACGTTCTCCAGCGCCGTCATCTCGGCAAACAGCCGGATGTTCTGGAAGGTGCGCGCAATGCCGGCCTTGGCCACCTTGTGCACGGCCGATGGCTCGTAGGCCTTGCCGGCCAGCTCGAAGCTGCCGCTGTCGGGCGTGTACAGGCCCGTGATCACGTTGAAGAAAGTGGTCTTGCCCGCGCCGTTGGGACCGATCAGGCCGTAGACCTGGCCCCGGCCAATGGTCATGCCCACATCGGACAGGGCCTGCAGTCCGCCAAAGCGCTTGGAAATGCCCGAAACCCTGAGCACCGGGGAGGTGGAGCCGTTGTCTGCCGTGTTCGCCATCTGCGTTGTCTCCATGCTCAGGACTGGTGCGGCAGGTTCTTGCCATGCTCGGGCGACGGCCACAGGCCGCGCGGACGCATCAGCATGATGACGATCATGGCCAGCGCGATCAGCAACTGGCGCAGGATGGAGGCGTCAAGCCGCCCGTCGGTCATCTGCTGCAAGGGACCGGCCACATAGCGCAGCACCTCGGGCAGGGCCGACAGCAGCACCGCACCCAGGATCACGCCCGGCAGATGGCCCAGGCCGCCGAGCACCACCATGGCCACGATCATGATGGACTCCATGAGGCTGAACGACTCGGGCGAGACGAAGCCCTGGAAGGCCGCGAACATGGCGCCCGAGACACCACCGAAGGAAGCGCCCATGCCGAAGGCCAGCAGCTTCATGTTGCGCGTGTTGATGCCCATGGCCTTGGCGGCGATCTCGTCCTCGCGGATGGCCATCCAGGCGCGGCCGATGCGCGAGTCCTGCAGGCGCCAGCAGATCACGATGCTGACGAGCACCAGGAAGAGGAACAGGTAGTAGTACAGCGTGACCGAGCTGATGTCATAGCCGAAGATCTCCTGGCGCTTGGCCAGGTCCAGGCCCAGAATCTTCACCGAGTCGATCTGGCCTATGCCCTTGGGGCCGTTGGTGATGTTGACCGGCTGGTCCAGGTTGTTCATGAAGATGCGGATGATCTCGCCGAAGCCCAGCGTGACGATGGCCAGGTAGTCCCCGCGCAGCTTGAGCACCGGGATGCCCAGCAGTATTCCCGTGATGCCCGCCAGCAGCGCCGCCAGCGGTATCACCAGCCAGATGGAGGTATGCAGCCCGTCAGGGAACATGGCGGCAAAGCCCTCGAAGGTCTCCGCCAGATGCGGCGAGGCCATCAGCGCGAACATGTAGGCGCCCACGGCGTAGAACGCCACGTAGCCCAGGTCCAGCAGGCCTGCATAGCCCACCACCACGTTCAGGCCCAGTGCCAGCAGCACATAGAGCAGGGCCAGGTCGGCGATGCGCACCCAGGCATTGCCGAAGTACTGAAGCACCAGCGGC
Source organism: Delftia sp. GW456-R20 (assembly GCF_001622915.1). NCBI lineage: Bacteria > Pseudomonadati > Pseudomonadota > Betaproteobacteria > Burkholderiales > Comamonadaceae > Delftia > Delftia sp. GW456-R20. The sequence continues at coordinate 278,545 of NZ_LWCN01000005.1, forward strand.
AGCACCATCAGCGCCAGGCCGCCCAGAATCCATTGCACGGTCTTCTTGCTGTTCATGCGGGTCTCCTCAGGCGCGGTCGGCCACACGCTCACCCAGCAGGCCCGAGGGGCGCAGCGTCAGGATGATGATGAGCACGATGAAGGCGAAGATGTCGGTGTAGTGGCTGCCCAATACGCCGCCCGTGAGGTCGCCGATGTAGCCCGAGCCTATGGACTCGATCAGCCCCAGCAGCATGGCGCCGACCACGGCGCCAGCCAGGTTGCCGATGCCGCCGAACACGGCCGCCGTGAAGGCCTTGAGCCCCGGCAGAAAGCCCATGGTGTGGTGGGCCGTGCCGTAGTTGGAGGCATACATGATGCCTGCGATGGCCGCCAGCACGGCGCCGATGATGAAGGTGGCCGAGATCACCACGTCGGGCTTGACGCCCATCAAGGCCGCCACGCGCGGATTCTCGGCCGTGGCCCGCATGGCGCGCCCGAGCTTGGTGTAGTTGACCAGATAGGTCAGCGATGCCAGCGCGATCGCCGTGACCACCAGCACCAGGATCTGGGTGGGCGTGATCACCGCCGTGCCGATCTCGAAGGGCGTGCTCGGCAGCAGCGTGGGATAGGCCTTGTAGTTGGGCTTCCAGATGATCATGGCCAGCGTCTGCAGCAGCAGCGAGACGCCGATGGCCGTGATCAGCGGCGCCAGGCGCGGGCTGCTGCGCAGGCGGCGGTAGGCCACTTTCTCGATCACGAAATTCAGTGCCGCGGCCACCACGCAGGCGATCACGGTCGCCAGCAGCAGGATCAGCCAGCCCGGCGCACCGGGCATGGCCTCCTGCATCAGGCCTATGCAGCTCCAGCTGGTCAGCGCGCCGACCATGAGCACCTCGCCATGGGCGAAGTTGATGAGCTGGATGATGCCGTACACCATGGTGTAGCCCAGGGCGATCAGGGCGTACATGCTGCCCAGGACCAATCCGTTGATGACCTGCTGAAGCAGTATGTCCATATGCGCTCTCCCCTTTAGTCCAGGATGGAGACATTCAGCGTGCCTCGCATCCAAACGAACGGAGCCAGCAATGCCATGGTGGTGGAAGCTCTCCCGCCGCATCCTGGCTTGTGGCCCGGAAACCGCAGGGGATTGGCGATTCTAGGCACCCCCCGGTGGCCTGCAACGCCTTGTTGCAGGGGGGTTTCCCGAGGCTTTACAAGCCACGTGCTCTTATGTAGCACTGCAGCAATTTGCCGTAGCCAGCATGAACTCCTACCATCAACGGCAGTGCCGCCAGCCCGCGGTGGCCACGGAGAACCCCGATGAAATACCACGGCAGCTGCCACTGCGGCGGCATCGCTTTCGATGTGGAAGGCGAACTCACGCAGGCCATGGCCTGCAACTGCTCCATCTGCGCGCGCAAGGGCGCCCTCATGTGGTTCGTTCCCCGCGAACAGCTGCAGCTGCAGACGCCCGATGAACAGATGCGGACCTACACCTTCAACCGGCACCTGATCCAGCACCGCTTCTGCCCGACCTGCGGCATCCATCCGTTCGGCGAGGCCATCGATCCCCAGGGCCGGCACATGGCGGCCGTCAACGTGCGCTGCCTGGAAGGCGTGGACCCCGAGGCGCTGCGCATCACGCGCTACGACGGGCGATCGGCCTGAGGCTGGCCGCAGGCCCGCAGCGCTTGTTCCTCCACATCGCGCAGGCGGTCCTTGCCGAAGTAGATCTCGTCGCCAACAAAAAAGGTGGGCGATCCGAAAGCGCCACGGTGGAAGGCCTGCTCGGTATTTGCCAGCAGCCGGGCCTTGACTTCGGGCGTCTGGCTTGCGGCGATCAGGGCTGGGGCGTCCAGGCCCGCCCCGGACAGCTCGGTGCCGATCACCTGGGCATCGTCCATCTTGCAGCCCTTCTCCCACATGCTGGAGAACACCGCATCCACATAACGCTCGAAGCAGCCCAGGCCCTGTGCCGCCACGGCCCCGCGCATGATCTGCAGGGTGTTGACGGGAAAGTGCGGATTCATCCGGAAGCGCGTGAGCCCATGCCTTTGCACGAAACGCTGCAGTTCCAGCGCCTCATAGGCGCGCTTGTTGGGAATGTCGGCATTCGCCTCGGCCGGTGAGCGGTTGTTGGCCAGCTTGAACAGGCCGCCCAGCAGGACCGGCACATAGTCGAAGCGGATGCCGCTGCGCGCCTCGATTGCGGGGATGACCTGGTGGCAGAGATAGGCGTTGGGGCTGCCGAAGTCGAAGAGGAATTGCACGTTGGGGTTCATGGCACGGCCTGCATCAAATGGGATGGAACATCGAAGCGAAGGGGCTGAGGGGGCTGAAGGGACGCAAATGGCTGAAGGGCCTACCAGGGCTCCATCCAGGGGCGGATTTCGGTTTCATGCGTCCAGGCATCGCGCGGCTGCTGGTGCAGTTGCCAGTAGAGGTCGGCGATGTGGTCAGGATTGAGGATGCCGTCCTGCTGCTTGAGGGCATAGCGCTCGGGAAAGTTGGTCCGGATGAACTCCGTGTCGATGGCGCCGTCGATCACGGGATGGGCCACATGGATGCCCTTGGGCCAGAGCTCGCGCGCCATGCTCTGGGCCAGCGCACGCAGGCCGTGCTTGGCGCCGGCAAACGCCGCAAAGCCCTCGCGCCCGCGCAGGCTGGCGGTGGCGCCCGTGAAGATGATGGTGCCCCGGCCGCGCGGCAGCATCACCCTGGCCGCCTCCCGCCCCATCAGGAAGCCGGCGAAGCAGGCCATCTCCCAGACCTTGAAGTAGACGCGCGCCGTGGTCTCGGTGATGCCGAAGCGCACGTTGGCGCCGATGTTGAAGACGGCGACCTCGATGGGTGCGATCTCGGCCTCGATCTTCTGCACCAGGGCCACCATTTCCTCTTCCTTGCGCGCGTCGCTGCCGAAACCATGGGCCTGGCCACCGGCGGCGCGGATCTGTTCGACCAGGGGCTGGAGCTTGTCCGCGTCGCGGCGCGTGACGCAGGCGATATAGCCTTCGCGCGCAAAACGCCGGGCGATGGCACCGCCCGTGGCGTCGCCAGCGCCGATCACGAGAATGGCTTTCTTGTCGGTCATGGGATCTCCGTGGATGATTGGTCAGTTCATTTTTTGAACCCAATGCACGGTAGGTTTAAAATCAGAACCCGTCAAGCGGGGAACTGCCCAATGAAATGGAACGAACTGGAAGAGGAGCGCTGCTCCATCGCACGCACGGTCTCGGTCATCGGCGACCGCTGGACACTGCTGGTGCTGCGCGACTGCTTTCTGGGAGTGCGCCGTTTTGATGAATTCCTGGGGCGCCTGGGCATTTCACGCCCCATGCTGTCGGACAGGCTGGCCAGGCTGGTCGAGGCAGGCGTGCTCAAGAAGGTGGCCTACCAGGAGGCGCCGGTACGGCACGAGTACCGCCTCACGCCCAAGGGGCTGGACCTGCATCCCGTGGTCATGGCCATCGTGCACTGGGGCGATGTACACATGTCCGGCGAGGAAGGCCGGCCCTTGCTGCACCGGCATACGGTGTGCGGCCACACGTTCGACCCCCTGGTCGTCTGCTCGGAGTGCCACGCCCCCCTGCACGCGCGGGACGTGGCGGTGGAGCCCGGCCCGGGCGCCTAGCCCCGGCACCGGCCTGCCCTCACCGGCTTCGGCTATGCGCCGCCAGCCTCTTCGTCCCACTTGCGCAGCACGGCCAGCTTCTCGCCGATCTTGATCTCCAGGCCCCGCGGCACGGGCTGGTACCAGCCCGGCTCCGCAATGCCTTCGGGCAGATAGGTCTCGCCGGCCGCGTAGGCGTTGGGCTCATCGTGCGCGTAGCGGTATTCATGGCCGTAGCCCAGCTCCTTCATGAGCTTGGTGGGCGCGTTGCGCAGGTGCACGGGCACCTCGCGGCTCCTGTCCTGCTTCACGAAGGCCCGGGCCTTGTTGTAGGCGTTGTAGCCGGCGTTGCTCTTGGCGGCCATGGCCAGGTAGATGACGGCCTGGCCCAGCGCCAGCTCGCCCTCGGGGCTGCCCAGGCGCTCATAGGTCAGGGCTGCGTCGTTGGCGATCTGCATGGCGCGCGGGTCGGCCAGGCCGATATCCTCCCAGGCCATGCGCACGATGCGCCGCGACAGGTAGCGCGCATCGGCGCCGCCATCGAGCATGCGCGTGAGCCAGTACAGCGCCGCATCGGGATGGGAGCCGCGCACGGACTTGTGCAGGGCCGAGATCTGGTCGTAGAAGTTGTCGCCGCCCTTGTCGAAGCGCCTGGCATTCAAGGTCAGCGCGTTCTGCACGAACTCGGCATCGATCCGCGTGACGCCCGCAGCGCCGGCCGCCGTCTGGCATTGCTCCAGCAGGTTCAGGAACCGCCGGGCATCGCCATCGGCATAGCCGACGATGGTGTCCCGCGCCAGGTCGTCGAACTCCAGGCCGCCCAGGGCCTTTTCCTGCGCCCGCAGCAGCAGTTGCCTGAGTTCATCGTCGGTCAGGGACTGCAGCACATAGACCTGCGCGCGTGACAGCAGGGCAGAGTTCACCTCGAAGGAAGGGTTCTCCGTGGTGGCGCCGATGAAGGTGACCAGCCCGCTTTCCGCATAGGGCAGCAGCGCATCCTGCTGGGACTTGTTGAAGCGGTGGATCTCGTCCACGAAGAGGATGGTGTGCCGGCCCATGGCCAGGTTCTGCTGCGCCTGCTCCATGGCCGCGCGGATGTCCTTGACCCCGGAGAACACCGCAGACAGCGCAATGAACTCGCACTTGAAGGCCGTGGCCGTGAGCCGGGCCAGCGTGGTCTTGCCCACGCCGGGCGGCCCCCAGAAGATCATGGAATGCGGCTTGCCTGACTGGAAGGCCAGGCGCAGCGGCTTGCCCTCGCCCAGCAGATGGGACTGGCCCACGACCTCGTCCAGGGTCTTGGGCCGCAGGGCTTCGGCCAGTGGTGCGGAGGGCTCCTGGGTGAACAGATCAGCCATGGGCCAGCTCCGTCGCAGGCAGCGCCGCGCAGAAGGCGTTCGGCAGCCCATGTGCCGGATTCACTGCCGAGGGGAACAGATGCAGTTGCAAAACCATGACGCCATTGTCCACGCCATGGCGGCAGCGGGTGCGCCAGCCCCTGATGCCTGTACCTGGCTGCGGGGGATGGAGCCATGGATCGCCAGCCGGGAGCCTGGCCATCGCCTGCAGGCATGTCACTCACATGACATGAATGGTTTGCATGCATCTCATCAAGAGCAATCACTGACATTTTTCACCCGCTTCGGGCCACCGCCCTAAAATGCTGCCCTTTGCGGAGCCGGCCGCGCGGCATGCGCGGCCATCGGGCCTGCGCCATTGCTGCCCCATCGCTCCGCGCCTCCCACCGTTTCCGGAACTGCCTGCCATGCGGCAAGGCGGGACCTTTTCATTTCTGCATCCATGCAAACACTCAAGACCCGGGACCTTATCGCCCTAGGCTTCATGACCTTTGCGCTGTTCCTCGGCGCGGGCAACATCATCTTTCCGCCCATGGTCGGCCAGGGCGCCGGCGAGCACGCGGCCGCGGCGGCCACGGGCTTTCTGCTCACGGGCGTGGGCCTGCCGTTGCTCACCGTGGTGGCGCTGGCACGCGTGGGCGGCGGGCTCGATGCACTGACCTCGCCCGTGGGCCGCAAGGCCGGCATGGTGCTGGGCCTGCTGATCTATCTCATCCTCGGCCCGCTGTTTGCCACGCCGCGCACGGCCACCGTGTCGTTCGAGATGGGCTTTGCGCCCTTCGTGGGCCACAGCAGCACTGCGCTGTTCATCTACTCGGCGGTGTACTTTGTGCTGGTCATGGGCCTGTCCCTGTTCCCCGGCAAGCTGATCGACACCATCGGCAAGCTGATCACGCCCGTGCTGATCCTGGCCCTGGTGGTGCTGGGTGCCGCCGCCGTGCTGCTGCCGGCCGGTGCCGCCACCAGCGCCAGCGGCGACTACCTGGTCGCGCCCCTGACCGAAGGGTTTCTGGAGGGTTACCAGACCATGGACGCGCTGGGCGCCCTGGCCTTCGGCATCGTCATCGTCAACGCCATCCGGGACCGGGGCATCTCCCACACCGGGCTGCAGACGCGCTACGCCATCATCGCGGGCGTGATCGCGGCCGTGGGCCTGGGCCTGGTGTACCTGTCGCTGATCCATCTGGGCGCCACCAGCCAGTCCATCGCCCCGCAGGCGCAGACCGGCGTGCTCATCCTCACGCGCTATGTGGATCACACCTTCGGCCCCATCGGCAGCCTGCTGCTGGCCGTGGTGATTTCCCTGGCCTGCCTGACCACGGCCGTGGGCCTGGTCAGCGCCTGTGGCGCCTACTTCAGCGAGATGCTGCGCCTGCCCTACCGCGCGGTGGTGGTGGCCATTGGGCTGGCGTGCATCCTGGTGTCCAACCAGGGCCTGGCCCAGTTGATCGCCCTGTCCGGCCCCGTGCTGGTGGGCATTTATCCGCTGGCCATCGCCCTGGTGGTGTTGAGCCTGCTGTCAGGCCTGTGGCGCAATGCGCAGCGCGTGTTCGCGCCGGTGCTGGCCGTGGCGCTGGTGTTCGGTCTTGTCGATGCCGCCAAGGCGGCCGGCTGGCAGGACTGGCTGCCGGCCTTCCTGAACAGCCTGCCGGGCAACGGCATGGGCTGGGCCCTGCCCGTGGCAGCCACCCTGGTGCTGGCAGCGCTCCACGACCGGCTGCGCCCGGCCCCGGCCACCGCGTTCAGGCCGTCCTGAAACGCGCCATGAGTTCCACCAGCTGATGGGCCTGCTTGCGCAGGCTCTCGGCGGCCGAACTGGTCTGCTCCACCAGCGCGGCGTTCTGCTGGGTCCCCTCCTCGATGCGGACGATGGCGCTGTTGACGTGGCTCACGCCCGCGCTCTGTTCGCCGCTGGAGTGGCTGATGGCGCCGATCATGCGCGAGACCTTGGCAATCACCTCCTGCACCGAGGCCATGGTCGCACCCGCGCTGTCCACCTCCTCGGCCCCCAGGGCCACACGCTGGGCGTTGGCCTGGATCAGGTCACGGATTTCCCGCGCCGCGCCCGAGCTGCGCTGGGCCAGCGTGCGGACCTCGGCGGCGACCACGGCAAAGCCCCGGCCCTGTTCGCCGGCCCGTGCGGCCTCCACGGCCGCATTGAGCGCAAGAATATTGGTCTGGAACGCGATGCCGTCGATCACCTCGATGATGCTGACCACGCGCTCGGACGCATCCTGGATGCTGCGCATGGTGCCCACGACGGCCGAGATGGCATCACCACCGCGCGTGGCGATGTCGCTGGCCGTGGAGGCCAGGACGTTGGCCTTCTCCGCGTGGTCCGCATTGCCGCGCACGGTGGAGTCGAGCTGGTCCATGGACGAAGCCGTCATCTGCAGGGCCGATGCCTGCTGCTCGGTGCGCTGGGCCAGGTCGCTGTTGCCGGCCGCGATCTGCGAGCTGGCGGATGCCACCTGCTCCGCATTGCCGCGCACTTCCACGACGATGCTGCGCAGCTGTTCCTGCATGGCGCCCAGCGCCCGCAGCAGCTGGCCCAGTTCGTCTGGCCCGCCGCTCGCTATGGCATTGGTCAGATGGCCCTGGGCCACCTTCTCGGCCAGCTGGACCGCGCTGCGCAGCGGTGCCACCACGGCACGGGTGATGAGCCAGCCAATGGCCACGCCGGCCACGGCCGCCACCAGCATCAGCACCAGGCTCAGCTCCGTGGCGTGCTTGCCGCTGCTGTAGGCATCGTCGGCCACCGCCTTGCTCTGCGCCGCTATGCCGGCCTTGAGCTGGGAAAGCAGCTCGGCCGGCTCGCGGTCCACGCCGCGCACGGCCATATCGCCCACGGAGGGGTCGAAGCCCGTGGCCTCGAATTTGTCCAGCCCCACGCGGTAGCCCTCGGCCATCTTGCGGTGCTGCGCCACAAAGCCCTGGGCGATCTCGCGCAGGGAGGCATCGTCCACCAGGGCCAGCAAGGCCGCGGTCTTGTCCTGCACGGCGCGCTCATCGGCCAGAAAGCCCTTCCAGTGCTGCTCGCGCAGCGCGTTGTCCGAGCCGCGCAGCAGCACGTTCTTCCATTCCTGGACCTGGGTTTTGAAGTGGCCTTCCACCTCGGCGGCGAGGCGTTCCGCCGCCATGTGGCGCTGGACATCGCCGTGAAAGACGCCTAGGGATCGATGGGCCGACCAGAGTCCGAAGAATCCGGCAGCGAGGGTGAATAGCAGCGCCATGGCAATGGCGAGCGGCAACTTGCGACTGAGGTTCATAAAGGCATGCGAGAGCCGGCCAGCATGTCCTCGGAGGGACGTCGAAACAATCGCTGGCCGCAGGCCGCCATTGTCTCGACGATATTAGGCAAAACCATTACAAAACCTCACAAACTGCGCACCGCAGCCTGTGACCGGCCTGAAAGGTTGCCCCGCGCGGCAGCGCGGCTTACTGCTTGAGCACGTCGGCGCCCGCTGGCACCTTGAACTCGAAAGTCGAGGCTGGCAAGGACGCCTGGGTCTGCAGCTGGCTGAAGCGGATCAGCGAACGCTGGCCAAAGCTGTCGAGGATGTCCAGCGCCGAAAGCTGGCCATCGGCCGCAAAGCCCACGCGCACGCTCTTGAGCTGGCCGTTCTTGTCCTTGGGGCTGGCCTGGACCCATTGCAGGCCATCCTGCTCGGGCGCGGATTGCAGATCGAAGTCGGCGCTCAACGCCTTGAGATCGTTGGCCGACGCCAGGATGGCGGCCGGCGTGCTGCCCAGGGCCTGGGCCTGGGGGCGCTGCGTGACCTGGTTGAGGTCGGCGTCATAGAGCCACAGCGTCTTGCCGTCGGCGACGATGGTCTGCTCGAACGGCTTGGTGTAGACGAACCTGAACTTGCCGGGACGCTGGAATTCGAACTGGCCGCTGGAGTTCTTGGTGCGCGGCGGCTGGCCATCCTTGGACGGGGCCGTGACGGCCTGGGTGAATTCGGCGCGGCCGGCCTGGGAATTCTTCATGAAGGCTTCCAGGCTTTTGAGGCCATCGGCCCACGAGGCCGTCGCGCTTGCCGCGATCACAACTGCAGTCAACAGACGTTTCATTCTTTCTCCATGATTGCGGGGAAGCGGGCTCATTCCCCGGCGCGCGCGGGCACCAGCACTTCGCGCTGCCCGCTGGCCGTGAGACCGCTGACGAGGCCCGCCTTTTCCATATCTTCCAGCAGGCGCGCCGAGCGGTTGTAACCAATCCTGAGCTTGCGCTGCACATACGAGATGCTGGCCTTGCGGTCCTTGAGGACCACTTCCACGGCCTGGTCGTACATGGGGTCCTTCTCGCCATTGCCGCCGTCGCCGGACTCCGAGCCGAACTCGCTGTCGCCCTCGGCCGTGCCGCCTTCGAGCACGCCTTCGATGTAGTCGGCCTCGCCCTGCTCCTTGAGGTAGCCCACCACGCGGTGCACTTCCTCGTCCGACACGAAGGCGCCGTGCACGCGCACGGGCAGGCCCGTGCCGCTGGCCATGTAGAGCATGTCGCCCATGCCCAGCAGGGATTCGGCGCCCATCTGGTCAAGCACGGTGCGGCTGTCGATCTTGCTGCTGACCTGGAAGGCGATGCGTGTGGGGATGTTGGCCTTGATCAGGCCGGTGATCACGTCCACGCTGGGGCGCTGGGTGGCCAGGATCAGGTGGATGCCGGCCGCGCGGGCCTTCTGGGCCAGGCGCGCGATCAGCTCCTCGATCTTCTTGCCGACCACCATCATCAGGTCGGCCAGCTCGTCGATGACGATGACGATGTGCGGCAGGCGCTGCAGCGGCTCGGGCTCCTCGGGCGTGAGGCTGAAGGGGTTGGGAATGGATTCCTCGCGCGCCTTGGCCTCGTCGATCTTGGCGTTGTAGCCCGCCAGATTGCGCACGCCCAGCTTGCTCATGAGCTTGTAGCGGCGCTCCATCTCGGCCACGCACCAGTTCAGGCCATTGGCAGCCTGCTTCATGTCGGTGACCACGGGGCACAGCAGGTGAGGAATGCCTTCGTAGACCGACATTTCCAGCATCTTGGGGTCGATCATCAGCAGGCGCACATCGCGGGCCTCGGCCTTGTACAGCAGCGACAGGATCATGGCGTTGATCCCCACCGACTTGCCTGAACCCGTGGTGCCGGCCACCAGCACGTGCGGCATCTTGGCCAGATCGGCCACGACCGGATTGCCCACGATGTCCTTGCCCAGGCCCATGGTCAGCATGCTCTTGGCGTCGTGGTAGACCTGCGAGCCCAGCACCTCGGACAGGCGGATGGACTGGCGCTTGGCATTGGGCAGCTCCAGCGCCATGAAATTCTTGCCGGGAATCGTCTCGATCACGCGGATGGACACCAGGGACAGCGAGCGCGCCAGATCCTTGGCCAGGTTCACGATCTGCGAGCCCTTGACGCCCGTGGCCGGCTCGATCTCGTAGCGCGTGATCACGGGGCCGGGCATGGCTGCGACCACATGCACATCGACACCAAAGTCCTTGAGGCGCTTTTCGATCAGCCGGCTGGTCATCTCCAGCGTTTCGGGCGACACGCTTTCCTGGCGCTGCTGCGCCGCATCGAGCAGATCCACCTGGGGCAGCTTGCTGTCGGGCAGTTCGGAGAACAGGGGCTTCTGGCGCTCCTTGACCACGCGCACGCTGGGCACCGCAGCCTCCTGGAGCACGGGTTCGATGATCTGCACGGGCTGCGGGTGCTGCACGGCGCTTTCCGTGCGCTCTTCCTGCACCACTTCCTCGCGCTCGCGCGCAGCGCGGCGGCCTGCGGCTTCGTCCCGGGCCTTTTCACGGCGCGCAAAAAGAAAGAGCACCCAGCCGTCCAGGCGTGCGCCCATGGATTCGGCCAGATGACCCCAGGAAAAGCGGAACACCATGGCCAGGCCGATCACGGCCACGCAGATGCCGATCAGGCCCGAGCCCATGAAGCCCAGCCACTGCAGGCTGTGGTACCCCAGCATGTAACCGAAGACGCCGCCGGCCGGGCCGGGCAGCACGCTCTCGAAGCGGTACAGGCGCGTCCACTCCAGTGCGCAGCTCGCACCCAGCAGCAGCAGCAGCCCGCCCCAAAAGCGCAGGCGCCGGCGCCACAGGGGCGGCAGTGGCACACCGTCGCGCGGCACGCCGCCGCGCAGCCAGCGCGCAAAGGAAGACAGCCAGGTCTGCAGCGAGGCCAGCACCAGCCACCAGACCGACATGCCGAAACCGAAATAGCAGGCGTCGGCCAGCCAGGCTCCGACGCGGCCCATCCAGTTGGCGACCAGGCGCGCGTGTCCCGCCCCGGAGGTGGACCACGCTGGATCCTGGGGAGAGTAGCTGAGCATGGAGGCAAGCCAGAACACCAGGGCCAGCAGCCCCGCCAGCAGCAGCATTTCGTGGCCGAAGCGCGCCACCATGCCGGGGCGCGCCGCAGACCTGGATTTGCCCTTGGCGGATGTGGAAGCGTTCAGAGCGTTCAATGAGTAAGTCATACGCAGGCGGGAGCTTACCCCAGCCCCCTCGGACTGGCCGCAAAAACAGCCAGGGCGACCCGCAAGCGTAATGCAAGCACTTGCAACAGAGCATGACACCGCCGCATGACGGCGCCACGTCGATCATTTTTGACAATCCGGGCCATTGATCCATATGGCAACGGGAACCTGACTGCGGAGCGATACTCCACTGCTGTTCCCGATGTATCTTTTTTTCTGCACGCCGACTGCCGGCGTGCGCCTTTTTCAAGAACTGCATCCATGTCTTCTACCCAACACGCCAAAGTCCTGATCCTCGGCTCCGGCCCTGCCGGCTACACGGCCGCCATCTATGCCGCGCGCGCCAACCTCAACCCGCTGCTGGTGACCGGCATGGCCCAGGGCGGCCAGCTGATGACGACGACCGAGGTGGACAACTGGCCTGCAGACGTGAACGGCGTGCAGGGCCCCGAGCTGATGCAGCGTTTTCTGGAGCACGCAGAGCGCTTCAAGACCCAGGTGGTGTTCGACCACATCCACAGCGTCGATTTCTCCAAGCGCCCCTTCACGCTGACCGGCGACTCCGGCACCTATACCTGCGACAGCCTGATCATCGCCACCGGCGCCTCGGCCAAGTACCTGGGCCTGCCCTCCGAAGAGGCCTTCATGGGCCGCGGCGTCTCCGGCTGCGCCACCTGCGACGGTTTCTTCTACCGTGAGCAGCCCGTGTGCGTGGTCGGCGGCGGCAACACGGCCGTCGAGGAAGCCCTGTACCTGTCCAACATCGCCAGCAAGGTCACCCTGGTGCACCGCCGCGACAAGTTCAAGGCCGAGCCCATCCTCGTGGACAAGCTCATGGACAAGGTCCGGGCCGGCAAGATCGAGCTCAAGACCCACTTCGTGCTCGAAGAGGTGCTGGGCGACCAGTCCGGCGTGACCGGCATCCGCATCAAGAGCACCCAGGACGGCCACGCCGAGGACATCCAGCTGCAGGGCTGCTTCATCGCCATCGGCCATGCGCCCAACACCGAGATCTTCAAGGGCCACCTGGAGATGGACGAGACCGGCTACATCATCACCCAGGGCGGCCTCAAGGGCTTTGCCACGCAGACCAGCGTGCCCGGCGTGTTCGCAGCCGGCGACGTGCAGGACCATGTCTACCGCCAGGCCATCACCAGCGCCGGCACGGGCTGCATGGCCGCGCTGGACGCCCAGCGCTTCCTCGAACAGGAATAAGCAGGACGCCACCCCGCCCGCCCTGCTCTCCCGCAGGGCGGAAAAAGCCCCTGGCTGCAGCCGTGTTTGGCTGGCCCAGGGGCTTTTCTCATGGAGACGCTATAATCCGTGGCTTTGCTGAATTTGAAGCGCGCCTTGCTTGCATGGCCAGGACACTTTCAGCATGGGGTTACCGCCACCCTTTATGGCGAGGTGAGGTTGCCGGCAAGCCATGCAGCAAATGCAGGGCATCAGCGTCGGCGGCTGTACAACTATCGGAGTGTCCTGATGGCACGCGTATGTGAAGTAACGGGCAAGAAGCCCATGGTGGGAAACAACGTTTCCCACGCCAACAACAAGACCAAGCGTCGTTTCCTGCCCAACCTGCAATACCGCCGTTTCTGGGTTGAGAGCGAAAACCGTTGGGTGCGCCTGCGCGTTTCCAGCGCTGCTCTGCGCCTGATCGACAAGAACGGTATCGACTCCGTGCTCGCAGACCTGCGTGCCCGTGGCCAAGCCTAAATCCCTCAAGGAGAAACACCATGGCTGCTAAAGGCGGACGCGAAAAGATCAAGCTGGAATCCACTGCAGGAACCGGCCACTTCTACACCACGACCAAGAACAAGAAGACAATGCCCGAGAAGATGGCGATCATGAAGTTTGATCCCAAGGCTCGCAAGCACGTCACGTACAAGGAAATCAAGCTGAAGTAATTCAGCCTGTTCCCGGTACCGACAAAAAACCGCCCGGCGCAAGCCCGGCGGTTTTTTTGCGTCTGCTTTGCGTCTGTTTTTCGCCTGTCACCCACTGCGCGCCGGCTGACCCAGCTGCGCACAGGCCATGGCACCCAGCTCGCGGCAGGCCTGCTCGATCACGGCATCCACCGGCAGGGTGCAGCCCAGGCGCATGCAGTGCTCGTAGCGCCCCGAGTTCGAGAACATGCTGCCCGGCGCCGTGCGGATGCCGCGCGCCAGCGCCTGCGTGAACAGCGCGGACGTGGACACGCCAGCCGGAAACTCCAGCCACAGGCTGAGCCCGCCGGGCGGCAGGCTCAGCCGCGTGCCCAGCGGGAAAAACCGCGCCACCAGCTGCGCCATGCCTTCACGCTGGCGCCGCAACTGCTGCTTGAGGCGCTGCAGATTGCGCAGATGTGCGGGCGAGCCCACGCAGGCGGCCGCCAGCAACTGGGCCAGGGTCTGGGTGCCGCGGCTGCGCGCGAACTTGAGCATCTGCACCCGCCCATGCCACTGGCCAGCGTTCATCCAGCCCTGGCGCAGGCCCGGCGCCATGCTCTTGTTGAAGGCCTCGCAATAGATAACATGGCCCGGCAGGCGATCCCAGGCCTTGATGGGGCGCACGGGCTGGCTGCTTTCCACGAACAGTCCATAGGAGTCGTCCTCGATCAATGCCACGCCGTGGGCGCTGCACAGATCGACCAGCCTGGCCTTGTGCTCATCGGGAATGCGCGTACCCAGCGGCATCTGCAGCTCGGGCACGACCACCACGGCCTTCAGGCGCGGCTGGGTCTGCAGGGCCAGCTCCAGCGCCTCGATGGATAGGCCGGTGCGCGGGCTGCAGGGAATCTCCAGCGCCTGCATCTGCAAGGACTCCACCACCTGCAGCAGGCCGTAGTAGGTCGGCGACTCCACGGCCACCACGTCGCCGGGCGAGGCCACGGCGGCCAGCGCCAGGCTCACGGCCTCGGAATTGCCCGTGGTCGCCAGCACATCGGCCGGTGCGACATGGATGCCCGCCGCCAGCGCGCGCCGCGCCATGGCGCGCTGGAAATCAGGGTGGCTGCCCATCATGGAGCGCCCCAGCACCAACAGGTCAGGCTGCTCGCGCAGCAGCCGGGCGGCGGTCTGGTTCAGGTAGCCGCGATCGAACAGTTCGGGCGGCGGCGTGGCACCGCCCAGGTCCACGCGCACGTCGGCCTGGCGGCCGCGCTCCAGCATCAGGGAAATGTGTTCATTGATACCTGCGAAGTGTGGCTGCGGCAGCGGTTGCACCGGCTGGCTCAGGTCGGGCTCGCTGGCCGGGGCCAGGCCTGCAGGCCGGGCATCGCGCACGAAGTAGCCCACGCGCGGGCGGGCTTCGAGCTGGCCCAGGTCCTCCAGATGCCGCAGCGTCTGCAGCGCCGTGGACAGGCTGACCTCATGGCGGCGCATCAGCTCGCGCACGGAAGGCATGCGCTCGCCCGCCTTGAGCGTGCCCAGTTCCATGGCCAGGCTGTAGTCGGCCGCCAGGCGGCGGTACAGGGTCGGAGAGGCGCTCGCAAGGGTCATGGAACAGATGGAGAACGAATCAGGGACGAGAGGACTTGCCCGCGATCTTGCCGCAAGGCGCTGTTACGCAACAGATACAGATCCATCGACCACAAAGCAGAACAGATCCACCGACATCTGCACTGCTGCGATGCAACAAGCCGCGGGCTGTGCCTGTGCCGATGAAGGCCGCCTGCCTACGCTTGAGGGCCTGGAATCACAGGACACAGACCATGCACAACGCCGACACCCGCTCCTTCGAACTGCGCCATCTTGCCCCCGGCAACGATCTTCACCTGCATGTGCAGGAGGGCAGTGAACTGTTCTGCCGCCACGGCCCGCTGGAAATCACCGCCCCGCAACAGGCCTGGGCGGATGGGGCGCCCGCGCCGGCCCTCAGGCTGCAGCCGGGCCAGGGCTGGCGTGCGGGCGCCGATCTGCAGATACGGGTCCGCTCCTTGTCCCAGGCCATGGCAAGCCTGGAACTGCGGCAGAGCCCCACAGCAAAAAGCCGCATCGCCTCCGAAGAGGGGATGCGGCCCCGGGCGTGGTCGGTTGCCGGCTGGCTTCGCGGCTTCAGGCGTGGGCAGCGCGCAGCTTGACCGAGAACTCCTTGAGCGCGGCAATGCCGCTGGCCTCGGCGCGATGGCACCAGGCCTGCAGATGGGCCGTCAGTTGCTCGCGCGACAGCGAGGTGTTCAGCCACAGCTGGCGCAGCTCCTCGCGCATGACCAGCATCTGGTCGAGCACGGGGTGGGCTGCGCGCGCCTGGGCCAGCTGCCCTTGCGCCTGGGCGGGCACCTTGTCGGCATCGCGGTGCAGCCAGCGGCGCGCCGTCTTGAGCAGGGACAGGTCGGCCTGCCGGGCCTTGCGCTGCTTGAGCGCATCGAGCTCGATCTGCACGGCGGCGCGCACGCCGCGCGCATAGCGGGCCATGACCTCGTAGCGGTTGGCGATCACGGCCTCCAGCGTCTTTTCGTCGGCCACGGGCTTGACGGCGCCCATGACCAGCCGCGGCGCCGTCTTCTTGACCTTGGCCCAGCCCAGCTTCTGCATGGCGCTGATGTAGACCCAGCCCACATCGAACTCATAGCGCTTGACCGAGAACTTGGCCGAGGTCGGGTAGGTATGGTGGTTGTTGTGCAGTTCCTCGCCGCCAATGATCAGGCCCCAGGGCACGAGGTTGGTGCTGGCATCCTGGGCCTCGAAGTTGCGGTAGCCCCAGAAATGGCCCAGGCCGTTGACCACGCCGGCAGCCCAGAACGGAATCCAGGCCATCTGCACGGCCCAGATCGTCAGCCCGATGGCACCGAACAGCAGCACATTGATGATCAGCATCAGCGAAGGGCCCCAGATCGAATGCCGGCTGTAGAGATGGCGCTCGATCCAGTCGTCGGGCGTGCCATGGCCGAACTTCCTGAGTGTCTCGGCGTTCGCCGCCTCTTCGCGGTACAGCTCCGCACCCTGGCGCATCACGGTGTCCAGGCCACGTGTCTGCGGGCTGTGGGGGTCGTCCTCGGTTTCGCACTTGGCATGGTGCTTGCGGTGGATGGCCACCCACTCCCTGGTGACCATGCCCGTACCCAGCCACAGCCAGAAACGGAAGAAGTGAGAAGGAACCGGCCCCAGGTCCAGCGAGCGGTGGGCCTGGCAGCGGTGCAGGAAGATGGTGACGCCCGCAATGGTGATGTGGGTGGTGACCAGGGCGTACAGCAGCAGCTGCCACCACGACAGCTGCCACAGGCCATGGGCCATCCAATCCACGGCGAGGTTCCAAACCGATCCGAAATCCAGCGACATAACCGAAGCCTTTGGCAAGGCGGCGCCCAGTGGCACCGATGCCTCAATTTTAGGCGATGCGCCTACAAAGGCATTCGGCAATCTCCTGCGATTTACAGCTTATTGCGTCTGCAAGTTACGGCTTCCGGGTCCAAACGGCGGCGAAAAATCCGTCCGTCTCATGGCGCTGCGGCCACAGGCGCAGGTACTGCGTGCCGGTCTCGCCGCCGCTGCACAGCGCGTCACCCTGCTCCACCTTGAGCTGGGCCAGCAGTTCGCCGGCATCCATGGCCACGAAGTCAGAGTGCTCCGCTGCGAAGGCCTCGGCGATGGCTTCGTTTTCCTGCGGCAGGACCGAACAGGTAGCATAGACCAGGCGCCCACCCGGCTTGACCAGACGCGCTGCACTGGCCAGGATGGCCGCCTGCTTTTGCGTGAGCTCCTCGATGGCCTTGGCCGACTGGCGCCACTTGAGGTCGGGATTGCGGCGCAGCGTGCCCAGGCCCGAGCAGGGCGCATCGACCAGCACGCGGTCGATCTTTCCGGCCAGGCGCTTGACGCGGTCGTCGCGCTCATGGGCGATGGCCGCGGGGTGCACATTCGACAGGCCCGAGCGCGCCAGGCGCGGCTTCAGGGCTTCGAGCCGGTGGCCGGACACATCGAAGGCGTACAGGCGCCCCGTGCTGCGCATGGACGCGCCAATGGCCAGGGTCTTGCCGCCTGCGCCGGCGCAGAAATCGACCACCATTTCGCCGCGCTTGGCGTCCAGCATCAGCGCCAGCAGCTGGGAGCCTTCATCCTGCACCTCGATGGCGCCGCGCGTGAAGGCGTCCAGCCGGGCCAGCGCGGGCTTGCCCTGCACGCGCAGGCCCCAGGGCGAGTACGGCGTGGCTTCGGCGGCGATGCCGGCATCGGCCAGTTCCTTTTGCACATCGGCACGCTTGGCGTTCAGCGCATTGACGCGCAGATCCAGCGGTGCGGCCTGCTCCATGCTCTGGGCAAAGGCCCAGAAATCTTCGCCCAGTTGCTGCTTGAGCGGCGCGACCAGCCACTCGGGCAGGTTGTGGCGGTGCGGCTCCATCAGCTCATCGGGGCGCACGGCATCGCAGGCGTCCAGCCATTGCAGTTCCTGGGGGGACAGCGCTGCGCGCGCAAAGCCGAGCGCCTCCTTGACGCCCTGCTCGGACTTGCCGGCCACGCGGGCCAGGGCTTCCTGGCTATGGGCAAAGCCCAGGATGGCCAGCCTGCGCTCGCGCGAGCCGCTGCCAGAACGTGCCAGGCTCTCAAAAAGCAGCTTCTTGCGCAGCACGGTGTAGGCGGTTTCGGCCAGCGCGGCACGCTCGCGCGGGCCCAGGTTGCGGTTTTCACGGAAAAAGCGTGACACCACGGCGTCGGCCGGGTGTTCGAAAGTCAGGGTGCGCTTGACCAGTTCGGCGCAGGCGTCGAGAAGCTGTTTGGGATGCATGGGCGCAATTGTCCCACTGCCTTGCAAATCCGAGAGGGCCACAGGTCGGAACCCGAAGCAACGCCGGGCTGGCGCAGCTACCATGGCGCCCCATGACCGACGACGACCTGCCACCTCTGATCTCCACGCCCCCGGGCCTGTACCGCCACTACAAAGGCGCCCCCTACGAAGTGCTTGCCACCGTGCGCCACAGTGAGACGCGCGAGTCCATGACGCTGTATCGCGCGCTCTACGGCGAGCGAGGCCTGTGGGTGCGGCCTGCCGCCATGTTCAATGAAACCGTGGTCATCGACGGCGTGGAGCAGCCCCGCTTTGCACGCTGCCCCGAAGTGGAGCAGCAGGCCTTTCAGAGCGAAGGCCTGTGAGCAGACCCTAGCCCCGCATCAACTGCGCCACGGCGCGCGGGTAGATGAGGTGCTCCTGCACCAGCACGCGCGCGGCCAGCGCCTGGGCCGTGTCGCCGGGCAGCACGGGCACCACGGCCTGCTCCAGGATGGGGCCCACATCCAGCTCGGCCGTAACGCGGTGCACGGTGCAGCCTGCAAAGCGGCAGCCTGCATCGATCGCCCGCTGGTGCGTGTGCAGACCCGTGAAGGCGGGCAGCAGCGAGGGGTGGATGTTGATCATGCGTCCCTCGTAATGCGCCACGAAGCCCGGCGTGAGGATGCGCATGAAGCCGGCCAGCACGATCAGCGAAGGCGCGTGGCGGTCGATCACCTGGGCCAGCTCGGCATCAAACGCCTCGCGGCTGGGAAACGGGCGGTGGTCCAGCACCTCGGTGGCAATGCCTTGCTCGCGCGCGAAAACAAGGCCCGAAGCCTCGGCCTTGTTGCTGACCACGGCGGCCACGCGGGCGCCGTAACGCCGCGCCCAGTCCTGTTGCTGCGAAGCACGCACAATGGCAGCCATGTTCGAGCCGCCGCCCGAGATCAGGATCACGATATTTTTCATGGGCGGCGATTGTCGCACCGCAGGCCGCGCGGCCTGCGCCAGCCCCGGCAAGGCCCATGGCCCTGCCGGGCCTTGTCACCTCTTCCGTCCAGACACCCATGCCATTCGTTCCCCGCTCCACCCCCCTGACCGCTGTCGAAGCCCGCGTGCTGGCCACCCTGATGGAGAAGGCGCGCACCGTGCCCGACAGCTACCCGCTCACGCTCAACGCGCTGGTCACGGGCTGCAACCAGAAGAGCAGCCGTGATCCGGTGATGGAAGTCAGCGAAGGCGAGGCCCAGGAAGCGCTGGACAGCCTGCGCCTGCGCACCATGTCCGTACAGATCAGCAGCGCGCGCGCCACGCGCTGGGAGCACAACTTCCCGCGCGGCGTGGGGGTGCCCGACCAGAGTGCCGTGCTGCTGTCCCTGCTGATGCTGCGCGGCCCGCAGACGGCGGGCGAGCTGCGCATCAACTCCGAGCGCTGGCACCGCTTCGCCGACATCTCATCCGTCGAAGCCTTCCTGGAAGAGCTGCGCGAACGCAGCGAGGAAAAAGGCGGCCCGCTGGTCGTGCTGCTGCCACGCGCGCCTGGCGCACGCGAGCAGCGCTGGGCCCATCTGCTGTGCGGCCCCGTGGACGTGAACGCCATGGCCCAGCCCCTCGCTGCAGCAGGCGCACGCGGCGATGCCCTGGCCCAGCGCGTGGTCGATCTCGAAGCCCAGGTACAGCAATTGCAGGCACGTCTTGCGCATGTCTATGCACAGCTGGGGCTGGAGGAGCCCGGCCAATCCAGCTGATCGCCTGCGCTCAGGCAGCCCCAGCAGCAAGCCCCGGACGGCCCCGCCGCCCGGGGCTTGCTGCATCAGGGATTGCCATAGGTTGTCACGCCCTGGACAGTCCAAAAAAGAACGTGCGTGCTACAAAAGCCGGGATTGAAGGAGACACAGTCCATGGACCTGGCATTTACCCCTGAAGAACAGTCCTTTCGCGAGGAAGTCCGCGCCTGGGTGCGGGCCAACCTGCCCCAGGACATCGCGCACAAGGTGCGCCATTCGCTGCGCCTGACGCGCGACGACCTGCAGAATTGGGCCAAGATTCTTGGCAAGAAAGGCTGGCTGGGCTACGGCTGGCCCAAGCAGTTCGGCGGCCCCGGCTGGACGGCCGTGCAAAAGCATCTGTTCGAGGAGGAATGCGCCCTGGCCTGCGCCCCGCGCATCATTCCCTTCGGCCCCGTGATGGTGGCGCCCGTGATCATGGCCTACGGCTCGCCCGAGCAGCAGCAGCGCTTTCTGCCCGGCATTGCCAGCGGCGAGGTCTGGTGGAGCCAGGGCTACTCGGAGCCGGGCTCGGGATCGGACCTGGCCAGCCTCAAGACCCGTGCCGAGCGCGTGGGCGACAAGTACATCGTCAACGGCCAGAAGACCTGGACCACGCTGGGCCAGTACGGCGAGTGGATCTTCTGCCTGGTGCGCACCAGCAACGAGGGCAAGCCCCAGACCGGCATCAGCTTCCTGCTGGTGGACATGAAGAGCCCCGGCGTGACCGTGCGCCCGATCAAGCTGCTGGACGGCGAGTGCGAGGTCAACGAGGTCTTCTTCGACAACGTCGAGGTGCCGGCCGAGAACCTGATCGGCGAGGAAAACAAGGGCTGGACCTACGCCAAGCACCTGTTGAGCCACGAGCGCACCAACATCGCCGACGTGAACCGCGCCAAGCGCGAGCTGGAGCGCCTCAAGCGCATCGCCAAGGCCGAAGGCGTCTACGAGGACCAGCGTTTCCGCGACGAGATCGCCAAGCTCGAAGTCGACGTGGTCGCGCTGGAAATGCTGGTGCTGCGCGTGCTGTCGGCCGAGAAATCGGGCAAGAACCCGCTGGACATCGCCGGCCTGCTCAAGATCAAGGGCAGCGAGATCCAGCAGCGCTACTCCGAGTTGATGATGCAGGCCGCCGGCCCCTTCAGCCTGCCCTTCATCGAAGAGGCCATGGAAGCCGGCTGGCAGGGCGACTTCCCCGGCGGCGTGGTGGACAACGCGCCGCTGGCATCGACGTACTTCAACATGCGCAAGACGACGATCTACGGCGGCTCCAACGAGGTGCAAAGAAACATCGTCGCTCAGACGGTGCTGGGCTGATTTTGGCTGGAGTTTCGCTGAACCCGGAAGTGCGCCGGACGCGCTTCGATCAGCTTCGGGAGACAGAAAATGGACTTTGATTTTTCGGATGACCAGCAGCAACTGCGCGACGCCGTGCGCCGCTGGGTGGACAAGGGCTATACCTTCGAGCGCCGCCGCTCCATCGTCGAGGCGGGTGGTTTTTCGCGCGAGGTCTGGGGCGAGCTCGCCGAACTGGGCCTGACGGCCTTGACCGTGCCCGAGGAGCACGGCGGCCTGGGCCTGGGGGCCACCGACGTGATGGTGGTGATGGAGGAGTTGGGCCGCGGCCTGGTGATGGAGCCGCTGGCGCAGGCCTTTGTGGCCGCCGGCGTGCTCGGCAAGCACGCCGACGCCTCCGTGGCCGGCCAGTGGCTGCCGCGCGTGGCCAGCGGCGAGGCCTTGGTCGTGCTGGCACACCAGGAGCGCCAGGCCCGCTACCGCCTCGATGTCTGTGCCGCCAAGGCCAGCAAGAGCGGCAGCGGCTACACCGTGGACGCCACCAAGAGCGTGGTGCCTGCAGGCGACGCGGCCGACGCCTTTCTGGTGCCGGCCCAGTTGGACGGCAAGATCGCCCTCTTCCTGGTGGAACGCAGCGCCAGCGGCGTCAGCACCCACGGCTACCGCACCCAGGACGGCAGCCGCGCGGCCGAACTGCGCTGCCAGGCGGCCCCCGCCACGCTGGTGACGGCCGATGGCCTGGCCGCCCTCACGCTGGCCCAGGACGCCGCCAACGCCGCGCTGTGCGCCGAAGGCGTGGGCGCCATGGAGCAGACGCTGAAGCTCACCACCGAGTACATGAACCAGCGCAAGCAGTTCAACACGGTGATCGCCAGCTTCCAGGCCCTGCGCCACCGCGTGGCCGACATGAAGATGCAGCTGGAGCTGGCCCGCTCCATGAGCTATTACGCCAGCCTCAAGATGAGCGCGGCCGATGCCGAGCGCCACGTGGCCATCGCGCGCGCCAAGGTCCAGCTGGGCCAGTCGCTGCGTTTTGTCGGCCAGCAGTCGGTCCAGCTGCACGGCGGCATCGGTGTGACCGACGAGTACGCGGGCAGCCACTACTTCAAGCGCCTGACGCAGATGGAGATGACGGGCGGTGACACCTTGCATCACCTGGGCATCGTCTCCGCGAAGATGCAGGACACGGCCGGCGTGTTTGCCTGAGGTCTGACCTCACCGCGCCGCACCACACCAGGCCCCGCAGAAAACTGCGGGGCTTTTTTTATGGGCCTTTGCCCATGTCTGCCCGCCGCCTCAGGTCAGCCGGTAGCCCTCCGGCCTGAGCGGTGCCGGCAGATCCGTCTCGCCCAGCGTGCAGCCCAGGCTGATCTCGATGGAGCGGCAGATGGTGTCCAGCGGCAGGTCGTTGCTCTCCAGGCCAAAGGGCTCTTCGAGTTCATCGCCCAGGGCGTCGAGCCCATAGAAGGTGTAGGCCACGATGGCCACGACAAAGGGCGTCATGAACCCGGTCGTGTCCACCAGGCCGAACGGCAGCAGAAAGCAGTACATATAGGCCGTGCGGTGCAGCAGCAGCGCATAGGAGAACGGCATGGGCGTGTTGCGAATGCGCTCGCACGAGGCGGCTGCCGCCGTCATGCGCGTGAAGGTCTTGTCCATGGACGCGGCCAGGCAGGGGTCCATCTCGCCACGGCGCACGCACTGCGCCAGATCGCGGCCCATGGACATCATCAGTGCGTCGCAGCGCTGCTCCAGCGGCAGGCCCTGGAGCTGGCGCCATTCCTTGTCCACCAGCCAGCGGCCTGCGGCCACATCCTCGTGCAGCCCGCGCAACTGCGTCCGCAGCAGATGGGCAAAGGCGATCGCCCGGTGCACCATGCGCACGCGCACATCGCTGCTGCGCCGGGCCGGGTCCGGATCGCCGTCGATGACGATCAGGCTCTGGCACTGGCGCGCCAGCGTGCGCGCGCAGATCACCATCTCGCCCCAGAGCTTGCGCCCTTCCCAGTAGCGGTCATAGGCGGTGTTGTTGCGAAAGCCCAGGAAGATGGCCAGCGGCAGGCCGATCAGCGTGAAAGGGATGGGCGTCACCGTGATCTTCACGTCGAACAGGTTGCCATGCACCAGAGTGATGATGGCGGCGAACACGATGTTCACGAGCAGCGTGACCTGGATACGCTGGAGCACCGAGCCCCGCAAAATCAGAAACAGCCTGAGGCCGGCGGGGCGATCACGGACGATCATGGGGATATCGCTAGGTACAAACCCTTATTCGATCACACATTGAGCAAGTCAATTGGCTGCGGCCGCGCCCAGATGAAAAAAAAGGCGCCCCGAAGGGCGCCCTGTGTCACGACCGACTGCCGGTCACAGCGGGTTGGCGCGGCGGCGGCGCGCCATGCCCCAGCCCATGATGCCCATCAGGCCGGACATCAGGATCAGGCCCCATTCGGAGAGGGTGGGAATGGAGGCCGGCGACACGGCCCCTGCCACTGCGCGGGAAGCCGTGTTGTTGGCCGGGTTGGCATCTCCGGTCGCACCGGTGCTGCCCGTCAGTGTCACGGCTCCCACGGAGCTGGGCGTTCCGCTGACCGTGCAGGTCACGCTGGCGCCCGCAGGTACGGCATCACCTGCCGACCAGGCTGCATTGGCAGGGCTGATGCGGCACGCTCCCTGGCTCACACCGGCGGGCAGTCCCGTGACTGCGCACGAGGTGCCTGCCGATGCATCGACCGAACCCAGGTTCTTGCAGACAAAACTGCCGCTGTAGGGCGTGCCGGCCGTGAACGCGGTCGGCAGGCCGCTCAGATCGACGCCCATGTCGGGCACTGCAACGGTGGACACATTCATGGTCGCGGTGTTGTTCGCCGCATTCGAATCATCCGTTGCGCCCGTGGTGCCCGTGACCGTGGACGAACCTGCGGCCGTGGGCGTACCGCTCACCTGACAGGTGACCGTGGCTCCCACCGGCACCGCATTGCCCGCCACCCACGCGGCATTGCCGGGGCTGATGGAGCATGCGCCTTGCGTCACGCCAGCCGGCAGGCCGGTGACGGCGCAGGAGGTGCCGCTCACGGCGTTGGCCAGGCCCTGGTTGCTGCAGGTGAAGCTGCCGCTATAGGGAATGTTCAGCGGCGAGGTGGGGGGCAGTCCGCTCAGATTGATCTGCATGTCCGGCGTTGTGGTGACCGCGATGTTCGACGTGGTCGTGTTGTTGCCCGGGGTCAGGTCATTGTCGCCGCCCGTGGTCACCGTGACCGTCGAGCTGCCGCCTGGACCCGTCGGTGTGCCAGAGACCTGGCAGACCACCGTCTTGCCCGCAGGCACCGCGCCGGGCTGCATCCAGGCCGCGCCGTCTATCGTGCATTGGCCTGCCGTCACGCCAGGGGGCAGACCGGAGGCATCGCAGATGGCCTGGCCTGCGCTGGCTGCACCATCGTTCTTGCAGGAGAAGCTGCCGGTGTAGGGCACGCCGACCACGGCGGTGGGCGGGAGTCCGGAGACATCAGGCACCATGTCGCTGCTCGCCGCGGGAGCCAGCAATTGGGTCTGCACCATGGCACCGAGCAGGGTCGAGGTCAGGTCGCCTCCGATGGTGTAGTTGCCGTTGTTGATCTGGTCTGACGGCGTGCCCAAAGGAACCTTCACGGTCATCGTGAACGTGCCCGACTGCCCGGGTGCCAGGGTCCCAAAGTCGCACTGGGCAGGGTCTGAACTGCCCACGGCCGGGGCCGTGCAAGCGCCGCCATCGCCGGCCAGTGACACGAACGTGGTCGGACTGATGCCCGCATCCGTGCCCACGGGCATCGCGGGCGTGACCTTCACGTTGTTCACCGGGGTGCTGCCGTTGTTCGTATAGGTATAGGTGTAGGTGATCTCCGTGCCGTCCGCCTTGGGCGCGCTGACAGGCCCGGACGCGCTGATCCACAGTGTCTTGGGCAGGGTCGTGCCGAAGTTGTCAACGTACAGATGGCCTGCGTGGCCACCGGCACTGCAGGCCGAGGCCACGGCCTGCAGCCTGACCTTGTCGCCTACCCGCAGGTAGGCATTGCCGGGTGCGACATCGTAGGCCTGAGGGTCGGTGTAGTTCTGGATGGCACCGCCCTTGTCGGTAAAGGTCTTCCAGGGTGCTCCCGGCTCGCCGCCGTAGTGGTACTTGAAGAACAACTCCTGGGGCGAGCCCGTCAGATCCGTGGAGGTCTGGGCGTCATAGGTCTTGACCAGCGAGATGGCAAAGTAGGGGCGATCCTCGCCTCCGTGATTGCTGGCGTACTCAAGCACGGGCGCCGCGACAAATCGGATGTGGATCTTGCCGTCCTGGTCGATGTCATCTGCAGTCAGCGTCACTTCCTGGGTGATGGAACTTGCCGTATTGACCTGCTGGGTCCAGCCGGCGAGTCCCCCCGTGACCTTGCTGGACCGCGGTATCACGTTGCTGGCTGGGGTGGCGCTGTTCGCCTTGAGGTTGATACGGGCAGAGTGGGAGCCTGCCAAAGTCAGTTTGAGGGCGGACTGGCCAGCGTCACCCCGGAACAGGACTTCGTCTGCGGCGCTTTCCGAGCCGCTGGCGATTTCGACCAGATGGGACTTGGTGCCAGGTGGCTGCAGGCGCAACTCGCTCAAGCGTTTCGGATTGGCCTGGGTGCCATTGTTGGTCCAGGCCTGAGGGGTCCAGCCAGTCAGGTCCCCTGCCTCGAAGTCCCCATTCAGAAATGCCGCCTGCGCAACTGCACCCACCATTGCCAGGGTGCCTGCTGCAACCAGACTTCTGGCCTGCCTCCAGGCCTTCATGCGCGGCCCTGCGGGCCGGATATGCAAACTCTGTCTCGCCATACCATTCCTCTCTTCATGTGTGTTTGATCACGGTTGAAAACTCCGACGGCCCACGCCGTCCGCCTGCGCACGCAGCCAGCACCAAGCCGCCCAAGCGCGCGCACGCGCTTCTGCAGCAAAAAAATGGGCGAACGAATCCCTTCCGCATGCCCGGACGGCTGCGGTTCAAAAAACTGAAATGGAGAAGAAAAAGGCGCCTAAGGCACGAACACCAGCCCTCGGCCGAACACGGCCCTCACCGGCAGGGCCAGCCCGGAGATATCCAGGGTCTTGCGGCGCAGCCGCGTCAGCTGCGACTCGATGCGGTGGAAGCCGTCATCCACATCGGCGTATCCCATGGTCTCGATCAAGGTCTGCTTGGCCACCATGGTTCCGGGGGTTGTCATCAGGCAGCCGAGCAATTCCAGCTCGCGACTGGTCAGGGCGATGATCTGGTGGTTGGGCGCGACCATGCAGGCCGACAGGGGGTCAAGGCGCCAAGTCAGGAAAGGTGCCGCCGCCCGGGCCGGCTGGCCCGTGTTGCGGCGCAGCTGGGAGCGGATGCCGGCCACCAGCTCGTTCATGTCGGTGGGCTTGACGAAGTACTGCAGGGCGCCGGCATTGAGGCCGGCAATGCGGCTGTCCAGATCGCCGCGCGCCGTGAGCACCACGACGGGAATCTCCTGCTCGGCCAGGCGCTTGACCAGGCTCAGGCCGTCCTCGCCGGGCAGGCCCAGGTCGACGACGACCAGATCTGCCTTCTCACGCAGTAGCTTTATGTAGAAGTCTTCTGCAGAATCCGTGCCCCAGGCATGCAAGCCAGACTTTGTTAAAAATCGACACACATTGATACGAATATCCTCGTCGTCCTCTACGACGGCGACGGTGAACTCGATCGATGGCTCTAGTGTCTGCTGCATGATGTTTGCCTATTGGTGCGCGGATTTTCATTGGGGCGAACGTCCGCCGCCATGCACGAACACTCTCGAATGCTCACAGTTCAGAGAAACACACAAAAATTTACATTTATTGCATGGATCATGGTCTCGCTCGGGTTGCTTGCATTTTTCGTGCTGAGCCCGGCGTCCATGTCTCCCCCTGACAAGGGACTGCGTCTTGGCAAGGACCTGCCCATGCAGGTGCTTGCCGATGCGGGCCGCAGCATGACCATTGAACAGGTCGCGACCCTGCCCGATGATGCCTTCGAAACCCGGCGCACGCCTCTGAACGAGGGCTATACCCGCCATGCTTACTGGGTGAGGGTTGCAACGCCTGCCCTTGCGCCCACAAGCGGGCTGGCCGACAACGATGCGCTGTGGCTGGAGATCACGCCCACCTATCTGGACAGGGTCACGCTCTACCAGCAGGCGCACGGCCTGTGGCAGGCGAGGGAAAGCGGTGACACCGTGCCCATGGCTCAGCGCATCCATGTGCGCCAGCTGGTGTTTCCACTGCGCGCTGGCCAGCCCTTTGTACTGCGCATCGAGACCAGCAGCGCCATGCAGCTGTACGCCACGGTCTGGCGCAGCACGGGGCTGATGGCCTGGTTGTCCAGCGTCGAGTGGGCATCGGGCGTGCACCAGGGTGTGAATCTGGTGCTGACCCTGCTGATCGCGGGCGCGGCCCTGGCCCTGCGCATGCGCAGCCTGATGGCCATGACCTTGCTGGCCTTCGTGGTGCTGACCCACAACGCCAATGTGCGCGGCTATGCCCAGCTGTGGCTGCCCGAGCCCTGGGCGCCGCATGCGGATGTCTGGGTGAGCGTGGGCGTCTTCCTGCTGCCTGCCGCCTTTGCCTGGCAGGCACGCGAGACCTTGACGCGCGGCACGGCCTGGCGCCGCATCGATCGCATGCTGGTGCTGCTGACCGTGGCACCGCTGCTGGCCGTACTCAGCATACCGACGGGGCACTACACGCAATGGGCCTGGCTGGGGGTCAGCGTGCCCTGGATGGCCAGTCTGCTGAGTGCGCTGGTGGCCTGGCAGAACCTGTTCCGCCAGGGCCCCAGCATCGTCAACCTGCTGGTGCTGATTCCCTACACGCTGCACACGGTCATGGGCATCCACGTGGCTGCGGCCTATACGGGACTGGTGTCTTCCGACATTGAGGCAGGCATGTACTGGCAGCTGGAATCGCTGCTGCTGTACATCCTCATCATCATTGCCGTGGGTGCCAGCCTGGTCGAGAAATTCCAGAACTCCATGGGCAGGCAGGCCCATCTGGTGGAGTCGCTGGCCCGGTCGGAACATGCGCTGGAAGGACGGGTGCGCATGCGCACGGCGGAGCTGCTGCATGCGCAAAATGCGCTGCAGGCCGCCTTGCATGGCGAGCGCACCCTGCGGCTGGAGCAGCGCCAGTTCTTCAACATGGTCAACCATGAATTCCGCACGCCGCTGGCCGTGGTGGACAGCGCGGCCACCGAGCAACTGACTTTTCCGTCCACCGATATCGATTCCCAGCTGGAACGCGCAGCCCAGATCCGCCGCGCCTGCAGGCGCCTCACGGCCCTGGTGGACAACTGCCTGGTCAGCGACCGACTGGACGCGCCTGCATTCCGGCTGCAGCTCGACCGGGTGCCCGTGATGGACCTGATCGACGATGCCGTGCAGCTCGTGCACTGGTCGCGCCGCCACCATCTGAAGCTGGAGACTGCGGGCGTCCCCGCCTCCTGGGAATGCGATCCCACCCTGGTACGGATCGCCCTGTCCAACCTCGTGGACAACGCCGTGAAATACGCGCAGGCCGGAGAAATCGCCGTATGCGCCCGCCTGGACGCACAGGGCAGGCTGGAACTCACCGTCAGCGACGAGGGCCCTGGCCTGGCGCCCGAGTTGGCGCAGCGCATCTTCGAGTTGCACGAGCGCGGAGAGCGTTCGGACCAGACCCGAGGCTTCGGCCTGGGGCTGTGGGTGGCCCGGCGCGTGGCCCAGATGCATGGCGGCGATGTGCAGGTCACGCCAGCTGCGGGCGGCGGCACCTGCTTCACGCTGACGCTGCCCAGCAGCATTCCCGAAGAGAGCGGCCTTGCCACAGCTGCAACACAGCCCGCCTCGCCATGCGTATCCTGAACCTGCTGCGTATCCTGAACCGGCTGGCGCTGCCGGGCTGGCTGGTGTTTTCGCTGGTGCTGGTGGTCTGCTTCATTCTCAGCCCGGCCTGGCAGTCCCTGCCGGCAAAGCGCCTGCAGCTGGGCACGGACCTGCCCATGCTGGCGCTCGTCGATGCCCAGGGCAACTTCACCATCGATCAGGTGGCAGCCCTGCCCGATACGGCCTTCACCCTGCTCGATACACCGCTGAACAAGGGCTATACGCGCGATGTGTATTGGCTCAAGGTGCAGGCGCCTCACATCGCCGCCGGCAAGGCAGACCCCGAGCACGATCCGCTGTGGCTGGAAATCCTGCCCAGTTATCTCGACCGCGTTGCGCTCTACCAGCACGTGGACGGCGCATGGCGCATGCGCAGCAGCGGTGATACGGCCACCGACGAACCGCGCGTGCACGTTCGGCAGCTGGTGTTTCCGCTGTACTCGGGCCAGCCCTTCATCCTGCGCGTGCAGACCTCCAGCCCCATGCAGCTGGACGCCACGCTCTGGCGCAGCAGCGGCCTGATGACGCAGTTCTCGGCCGTGGAATGGGCATCGGGCATCCACCAGGGCATCAACCTCATGCTGGCCCTGCTGATCATCGGCGCTGCCCTGGCCCTGCGCCTGCGCAATCTGGCCGCCATGGCCGTGGCCGCCATGGCCGTGCTGATCCACGGCGCCAGCGACCGGGGGTACCTGCAGATCTGGCTGCCCGACCATCTCGCGCACTGGGGTCATCTGTGCGTCAGCCTGGGTACCTTGATGCTGCCCGCCGCCCTGGCCTGGCAGATGCGCGAGCTGCTGACACGCGACACACGCTGGCGGCGCATGGATCGGGCCTTGCTCGCCCTGGGAATCATCCCGCTGCTGTGCCTGCCCAGCATACCGCTGGGCCGCTACCAGGACTGGGCCTGGATAGGGGTTGGCGCGCCCTGGGCCATCAGCGCACTGTTCGCCGTGGTGGCATGGAGCAATCTGCTGCGCGAGCGTGCCAATCTGGTCCATGTGCTGATGGTGGTTCCCAGCACCATGTATGGGCTGATGGGCCTGTATGTGACGGCGGCCTATGTCGGCCTGACCAGCCTGCCGACCATAGAAACCAGCGTGTTCTGGCAGCTCAACACCTTGCTGGTCAACATCGTGATCACCGTGGCCGTGGGCGCCGGTCTGATCCAGAAATTCCGGGAATCCATGGCACGCCAGGCACAGCTGCTCGAATCCCTTGCCAAGTCCGAGCATGCGCTGGAAGAGCGTGTACGCCTGCGCACGGCCGAGCTGCTGCGCGCCCAGAACGCACTGCAAGCGGCACTGCACAGCGAACGCACGCTGCGGCTGGAGCAGCGCCAGTTCTTCAACATGGTCAACCATGAATTCCGCACGCCGCTGGCCGTGGTGGACAGCGCGGCCACCGAGCAGCTGTCCTTTCCCTCGCCCGACATCGACTCCCAGCTGGAACGCGCCGCACAGATCCGCCGCGCTTGCAGGCGCCTGACGGCCCTGGTGGACAACTGCCTGATCAGCGACCGCCTGGATGCTCCCGCCTTCCGGCTGCAATTGCACCGCGCTCCCGTCATGGAGCTGGTCGATGATGCCGCGCAGCTTGTGCACTGGTCACGCCGCCACCACCTGAATCTGGACAGCGCCAATGCGCCCGCCACATGGGAGTGCGACTCCACGCTCACCCGCATCGCCCTGTCCAACCTCGTGGACAACGCGGTGAAATACGCCAAGGCCGGAGAAATCGCCGTGCGCGCGCGCACCGACGAACACGGCCGGCTGGAACTCACTGTCAGCGACCAGGGCCCGGGTCTTGCACCCGAGCTGGCGCAACGCATCTTCGAGCGCTTCGAGCGCGGTCACCGCGCGGACCAGGCCCGCGGCTTCGGCCTGGGCTTGTGGGTAGCACGGCGCATTGCGCGCCTGCACGGCGGCGACATACAGGCAGCGCCATCAATCCAGGGCGGCACCAGCTTCACGCTCACGCTGCCACCGCGCCCCTTGCCCGCACCGCAGGCCAAGACCTTGCAGGCATCGGCTTGAAACATGGCCGGGCGAAGAATCCACGATAATGAAAAGTTCGCCACTGGCGTGGCCTGCCGGCACATGCCGTAATCAACGCCCGCCTCTCCTTGGCCATAAACACACACCTGTCCATGAGCGCTACTTCCATCCCCGCCGACATCAACCGCAAGCACCTGGAAATGGCTCGCCAGCAGATTTCCAACGGCGATCTGCGGAAGGCCGCACTGACTCTGAACAAGGCCCATCGCAAGATGCCAGGCGATGCCCGTGTCTTCATGCTGGCCGGGCTGATGGCAGAAAAGGCCGGTAACCCGGCCAAAGCCGAAGAGGCTTTCGATCGCTGCGTTGAACTCGCCCCGATGTGGGGCCCGGGCCTCCTGGAAGCGGCCCTTTATCGCGCACGTCGCGATCAGTTCGATCTCGCCATTGAAATGGCGGAAAAGGTGGCGCGCATCGAGCCCCGCAATCCGCAGGTGCTTGCGGGCGTCGTGGACATCGCGCACCGTGCCGGAAATCATGAAATGGCTGTCCTGCACCTGCGCCGGGGACTGGAGCTTTTTCCAAACGATGCCATGCTGCGGCAGCATCTGGCCGCTGACCTGGGCGAATTGGGAGAACACACCGAGGCACTCCAGATTTGGAACGCTCTGGTGGATGAATTCCCGGAACAGCCTGTCTACAAAATGGGGCGCATCAAGGTTCAAATCGCACGCGGCGAACCCGCAGCGGCCCTGGACGATATCCGCACCCTTGAGGAAAAATTCCCACAGGACGCCACACTGGCTTACTACGCGGCACTGGCACGGGCCGAAACTCCCCAGCATATTCCGGTGGGAATGCACCAAGCCATGTTCGACGAGATGGCCGAGCGCTTTGACAGGCATCTGGTTCTCGGCCTGAACTACCAACTGCCGAAAATCGTTGCAGGGCAATTGATCGCTCGCCACCCGGAGAAGGACTTCAACCTGCTGGATCTGGGCTGCGGTACCGGCCTGCTGGGGCTGTTCCTGGGTCCGATGCAAGGCTATCTGATCGGTGTGGACAGCTCGCTCAAGATGATTGAGGAAGCCGCCAAACACGGCGTCTATGACCGTTTCCACAATGTGGACCTGTTGGGTGCGCTTCAGAACACGCCGGCCAATGAATACGATGTACTGACCCTGCTCGATGTGCTGATCTACATTGGCGACCCCCAATTGGTCATCCCCAATGCCGCACGCATTCTAAAGACGGGTGGCGAACTTATCTTCTCCTGCGAAACCGCCCCAGAAGACGGTCCCGACCTGGTCCTCCAATCCAGCCAGCGCTACGCCCACAAGCGCAGCCATATCGAAGCGATGTGCAAGCAAGCCGGTTTCAGTGTGGCGACGGAAGAACTGGTGCTGCGCCAGGAAGGTGGCGAGCCGGTTCAGGGCTTTGTCGTGACGGCCACCAAGACCGCTGCCTGACGGGCCTTCATCAAGCCCACGCCACCTCGTGCGTGGGCGCACCGCCGCCCTCGGCGAATCCGTCCCGTGCCCAGCGCGAACTCCGGGGCACGTGCAGCAGCAGGAACTCCATCTGATCGGCCAGGATCCGCCGGTTGCGCAGGATGAAGTCTTCCCAGAGGCTGGGTATATAGGGCGTGTAGAGTAGCGGCATGCGCGCCTGCTCGGGCGTGCGGGCACCCTTGCGGTGATTGCAGGAGCGGCAGGCCGTCACCAGGTTCATCCACTGGTGGCCTCCCCCTGCGGAGATGGGCACGATATGCTCGCGCGTGAGGTCGTTTTCATGGAACACGCGGCCGCAATAGGCGCAGATGCAGCGGTCGCGTGCGAACAGCTTGCCATTGGTCAGGCCGGGCTGCAGGCTGTGCGGATTGATGGCAGGCGCACCGCGCGTACCGATGATGCTGTTGATGTGGATGACCGACTGGCAGCCCGTGACGGCATTGTGACCACCGCGGAAACAGGCGACCTCTCCGCCGGACTCCCAGCGCACATCGTCCGCCGCGTAATGCAGCGCCGCCTGCTCCAGCGTGATCCAGGATTGGGGCAGCCCTTGGGCCGACAGCTTCAAGACCTTCACGACACGCCTCCTCTGACACCAAAGTGAACGGGAATGCAGCCAGTGCACAGGGCCTGCAAGGCAGGCCTTATCGAGGCAATATACTCTGTTTCCATGTCGGATTGACAGCCTGCGCTGGCTGCGCGCGTGCCAGCCGCTATTGAAAACAAAGCGTCCCATGAAGATTTTTCGAGGCTTCAACCATCCAGGGCGGGAATCGGCCTGCGCCGTGACCATCGGCAATTTCGATGGTGTCCATCGAGGTCATCAAGCCATGCTGGCCCTGCTGTCAGCCGAGGCTGCCCAGCGCGGCGTGCCCACCTGCGTGCTGACCTTCGAGCCCCATCCGCGCGACTATTTCGCCCAGACCCTTGGACGGCCTGAAATCGCTCCGGCGCGCATAGGCACGCTGCGCGACAAGCTGTCGGAGCTGGAGCGCTGCGGCGTGGACCAGACCGTGGTGCTGCCCTTCAACCAGACGCTGGCCAGCCAGTCGCCGCAGGCCTTCATCGACGAAGTGCTGGTGGCGGGCCTAGGCGCGAAATACGTGCTGGTTGGCGACGACTTCCGCTTCGGCACCCAGCGTGCGGGCGACTACGCCATGCTGGATGCGGCAGGCCAGCGCCAGGGCTTTGACGTGGCCCGCATGAACAGCTACGAGGTGCACGGCCTGCGGGTGTCCAGCACCCATGTGCGCGCAGCCCTGGCCGAGGGGCGCATGCAGGACGCCGCGCGGCTGCTGGGCCATCCCTACACCATCTCCGGCCATGTGGTGCACGGCCGCAAGCTGGGCCGCAGCCTGGCCGAGAGCCGCCAAGGCGCGGGCGACGGCTTTCGCACGCTGAACCTGCGCTTCAACCATTGGAAGCCCGCGGCCAGCGGCATCTTCGCCGTGCTGGTCCATGGCCTGAATGAACGACCGCTGCGCGGCGTGGCCAACCTCGGCGTGCGCCCTTCCCTGGACCCGACGGATGTCAACGGCGGGCGCGTCCTGCTGGAGACGCATTGCCTCGATTGGCCCGGCGCGCCGGGAGGCGAAGAGGCCTACGGTAAAATCATCCGCGTGGAACTTCTGCACAAACTGCACGACGAGCTGAAGTACGACAGTCTCGACGCCCTCACCGCCGGCATCGCCAAGGACTGCGATGACGCGCGCGCGTTCTTCGCCACCATCCACACACCCATCTACACCGAGACTCGTCGCCAGACCACGCGCGACCGAATTTGACGCTCTCCGTCACCTGCCCGGGCGCGGGTGCGCACCAGGCTTTCCTCCCCTTTTTCCGTGCCTGGACCAGACGGTCCGGGCTCTGGCCTGCTTTCAAGGTTCTCCATGTCTGATTCGAAAGTCTCTCCCAACGCCAATGCGGGCTATCGCGCCACGCTGAACATGCCCGACACGCCCTTCCCCATGCGCGGCGACCTGCCCAAGCGCGAGCCGGGCTGGGT
Source organism: Delftia sp. GW456-R20 (assembly GCF_001622915.1). Lineage (NCBI taxonomy): Bacteria > Pseudomonadati > Pseudomonadota > Betaproteobacteria > Burkholderiales > Comamonadaceae > Delftia > Delftia sp. GW456-R20. The sequence goes on from NZ_LWCN01000005.1 coordinate 313,121, forward strand.
CCAGGAATGGGAGGACAAGGGGCTCTACAAGAAGCTGCGCGACGCGCGCCACGGCGCGCCCAAGTTCATCCTGCATGACGGCCCGCCCTACGCCAACGGCAAGATCCACATCGGCCACGCGGTGAACAAGGCGCTCAAGGACATGATCGTCAAGAGCCGCCAGCTCGAAGGCTTCGACGCGCTGTACGTGCCGGGCTGGGACTGCCACGGCCTGCCCATCGAGAACGCCATCGAAAAGCTGCATGGCCGCAACCTGCCGCGCGACGAGATGCAGGCCAAGAGCCGCGCCTTCGCCACCGAGCAGATCGCCCAGCAGATGGTGGACTTCAAGCGCCTGGGCGTGCTCGGCGACTGGGACCATCCCTACAAGACCATGAACTACGCCAACGAGGCCGCCGAGCTGCGCGCCCTCAAGCGCGTCATGGAGCGCGGCTTCGTCTACCGCGGCCTCAAGCCCGTGTACTGGTGCTTTGACTGCGGCTCCTCGCTGGCCGAGTTCGAGATCGAATACGCCGACAAGCAAAGCCAGACGCTGGACGTGATGTTCCCCACGGCCGAGCCCGACAGGCTGGCGGCCGCCTTCGGCCTGCCCTCGCTGGCCAAGCCAGCCTTCATCGTCATCTGGACGACGACGGCCTGGACCATCCCCGCCAACCAGGCGCTCAACGTCAACCCCGAGCTGGAATACAGCCTGGTGGACACCGAGCGCGGCCTGCTGATCGTGGCCTCGGCCCTGGTCGAGAAGTGCCTGGCACGCTGGAAGCTCGAAGGCCAGGTCGTCGCCACCGCCGTGGGCAGGAAGCTGGACCACCTGCAGTTCAAGCACCCGCTGGCCGATATGGACAAGGGCTTCGACCGCGTCTCGCCCGTGTTCCTGGCCGACTACGCCACGGCCGATGACGGCACCGGCATCGTGCACTCGGCCCCCGCCTATGGCGTGGACGACTTCAACAGCTGCATGAACAACGGCATGACGCGCGAAGACATCCTAAGCCCCGTACAGGGCAACGGCGTCTACGCACCCGAGCTGCCGCTGTTCGGTGGCCAGCACATCTGGAAGGCCACGCCCGCCATCATCGACGCGCTCAAGCTGGCCGGCCGCCTGATGGACACCAAGACCATCACCCACAGCTACCCGCACTGCTGGCGCCACAAGACGCCCGTGATCTACCGCGCCGCAGCCCAGTGGTTCATCCGCATGGACGAGGGCGAGGGCGTGTTCACCAAGCCCGGCGACAAGCCCGCGCAGACGCTGCGCCAGATCGCGCTGGAAGCCATCGAGCACACCCAGTTCTACCCGGAGAACGGCAAGACCCGCCTGCGCGACATGATCGCCGGCCGCCCCGACTGGTGCATCTCGCGCCAGCGCAGCTGGGGCGTGCCCCTGCCCTTCTTCCTGCACAAGGACAGCGGCGAGCTGCACCCGCGCACCATGGAGATCATCGACCAGGCGGCCGCCATGGTCGAGCAGGGTGGCATCGAGGCCTGGAGCCGCGTGACGGCCGAGGACATCCTGGGCGCCGAGGAGGCCGTGCACTACACCAAGAGCACCGACATCCTCGAAGTCTGGTTCGACTCCGGCTCCACCTTCTGGCACGTGATGCGCGGCACGCACGCCGACATGCACCACGACCAGGGCCCCGAGGCCGACCTCTACCTGGAAGGCCATGACCAGCACCGCGGCTGGTTCCATTCGTCGCTGCTGCTGGCCTCGGCCATCTTCGGGCGCGCGCCCTACCGCGGCCTGCTGACCCACGGCTTCACCGTGGACGGCCAGGGCAAGAAGATGTCCAAGTCGCTGGGCAACACCGTCGCCCCGCAGGACGTGAGCAACAAGATGGGCGCCGAGATCATCCGCCTGTGGGTGGCCTCGACCGACTATTCGGGCGACCTGGGCATCGACGACAAGATCCTGGCCCGCGTGGTGGACGCCTACCGCCGCATCCGCAACACGCTGCGCTTCCTGCTGGCCAACGTCAGCGACTTCGATGCTGCGCAGGACTCGGTTCCCACCGAAGAGCTGCTGGAAATCGACCGCTGGGCCCTGGCCCGCGCGGCCCAGTTCCAGGCCGAGCTGCTGGCCCACTACAAGGTCTATGAATTCCACCCCGTGGTGGCCAAGCTGCAGCTGTTTTGCTCGGAAGACCTGGGCGGCTTCTACCTGGACGTGCTCAAGGACCGCCTGTACACCAGCGCGCCCAAGAGCCTGGCCCGCCGCAGCGCCCAGACCGCCCTGCACCAGATCACGCATGCCATGCTGCGCTGGATGGCGCCCTTCCTGTCCTTCACGGCCGAAGAGGCCTGGAAGGTCTTCGGCGACAGCGAGTCCATCTTCCTGGAGACCTACACCGACCTGCCGGCCGGTGACGAGGCCCTGCTGGCCAAGTGGGCGCGCCTGCGCGAGATCCGCGACGTGGTGAACAAGGACATCGAAGCCGTGCGCACCGAAGGCCGGGTCGGCTCCTCGCTGCAGGCCGAAGTCAGTGTCTCGGCCCAGCCCGAAGACCTGGCCCTGCTGCAAAGCCTGGGCGACGACCTGAAGTTCGTCTTCATCACCTCGGCAGCCGAGGCCCTGGCGGGCGAGGCCCTGCAGGCCGCCGTCACACCCAGCAGCCATGCCAAGTGCGACCGCTGCTGGCACTACCGTGCCGACGTGGGCATCAACCCCGAGCACCCCAGCCTGTGCGGCCGTTGCGACAGCAACCTGCACGGTGCTGGCGAAGAGCGCCACAAGGCGTAATCAACCCCTGAGGCGCTGCCATGACCCCTACCTTTGCTGCGGTCCCCGAATCCCGCAACAGCCGCATCTGGCCCTGGCTGGCCTGGTCGCTGGCGATCATCGCCATCGACCAGCTCACCAAGCAGTGGATCCTTGGTGCCTACCAGCTGGGCGACTGGACACCGATCACGGGCTTCTTCAACATCGTGCGGGCCCACAACACGGGCGCGGCCTTCTCGTTCCTGGCCGGAGCGGGCGGCTGGCAGCGCTGGCTGTTCGTGGGCATCGGCGTGGCGGCCACGCTGCTCATCGTCTGGCAGTTGCGCAAGCATCCGGGGCAGAAGCTGTTTTGCTTCTCGCTGGCCAGCATCCTGGGCGGCGCCATCGGCAACGTGGTGGACCGCCTGCAGCACGGCTACGTGGTGGACTTCCTGGACTTCTACTGGGGCCGTTCGCACTTTCCGGCCTTCAATGCCGCCGACATCGCCATCAGCGTGGGCGCGGGCCTGCTGATCCTGGACGAGGTACTGCGCGCACGGCGGGCCAAAAGAACCTGATCCGCGGCGCACGCCACGACAGCCAGCCCAGCCCCTCCTGCGAGGGGCTTTTTCATGGAGGCTGCCGCCAACTGCGTGCCGACGGGCTTTCTCCTCGGGTTTTCCTGAGTGCGTTTTTGGTCAACCGAAATTCTTTTTGATTCGTTTTATTTCTACAATTTTCTTTATTTCGCACCAAACTGTGCGCTCATGCGGCCGACTCTCCTGCGCGCAAGCCGGGACCGGGGTTATATTGGTCCGCTTCTCCGCTCACAGCACATGAAGCACTTACTCAATCTACTGGCCGCCATCGCCCTGCTGGTCTGGGGCACGCACATGGTCCGCACCGGCGTGTTGCGAGTGTTCGGCGCCAACCTGCGCGACCTGCTCGCCCACAGCATGAGCAACCGTTTCTCGGCTGCGCTGTCGGGCTTGGGTGTGACTGCGCTGGTGCAGTCGAGCACGGCCACCTCGCTGATGACCTCGGCCTTCGTGGGCCAGGGCCTGATCTCGCTGCCGGCCGCGCTGGCCGTGATGCGTGGCGCCGACGTGGGCACGGCGCTGATGGCCGTGCTGTTCTCCACCGACCTGTCCTGGCTGTCGCCGCTGTTCATCTTCGTGGGCGTGGTGCTGTTCATCACACGCCAGGACACCACGGCCGGGCGCATAGGCCGCGTGCTGATCGGGCTGGGCGTGATGCTGCTGGCCCTGCGCCTGGTGGTCGAGGCCACCGAGCCGCTGCTGGAAGCCCCCGCCGTGCGCACCCTGCTGGGCTCGGTCACCAGCGATATCTTCATGGAGTTGCTGCTGGGTGCGCTGCTGGCCGTGATGGCCTATTCCAGCCTGGCCATCGTGCTGCTGATCGCGGCCATGGCCAGCTCGGGCGCGATTCCCATGGAAGTGGCGCTGGGCCTGACGCTGGGCGCCAATATCGGCAGCGGCCTGGTGGCCGTGCTGACCACGGCCAAGTCCAGCACCGAAGTGCGCCAGGTCACCATCGGCAACATGCTGTTCAAGATCATGGGGGTGGCCATCGTCGCGCCCTTCCTGGGGCTGTGGGCCACCTACGTGATGCCGATGATCGACGGCAAGGGCCAGAACATCGTGCTGTTCCACCTGGCCTTCAATATCTTCAACAGCCTGTGCTTCATCGGCCTGACGCAGACCGTGGCGCGCTGGGTGACGGCCCTGCTGCCCAAGCCCGAGGCCAGCTCCACCAGCCTGCTGCGGCCGCGCCACCTGGACCCCTCGGCGCTGAGCACGCCGTCGCTGGCCATTTCCTGCGCCGCACGCGAGGCCCTGCACCAGGCCGACATGGTCGAGTCCATGCTGATCGGCATGCAGCGGGTGCTGGAGACCGACGACCTCAAGCTGTCCCAGGAGCTGCGCGAGCTTGAAGGCACGGTGGACGATCTGTACTCGGCCATCAAGTACTACATGACCAAGATCTCGCGCGCCGAACTGGATGAGCGCGAGGGCCAGCGCTGGACGGAAATCATCAGCTTCACCATCAACATGGAGCAGATCGGCGACATCATCGAGCGCGTGCTGCTGGACATCGAGGACAAGAAGATCAAGAAGGGCCGCCAGTTCTCCGAGGCCGGCACGCAGGAGATCCGCGAGCTGCTGCACCACCTGCTGGACAACCTGCGCCTGGCGATGAGCGTGTTCCTCAACGGCAATGTGCGCGAGGCGCAGAAGCTGCTGGAGGAAAAGGCGCGTTTCCGCGACCTGGAGCTGGCCTACTCGGCCACCCACCTGGCGCGCCTGTCCGACAACACCGTCTCCAGCATAGAGACCAGCTCGCTGCACATCGACCTAATCAGCGACCTCAAGCGCATCAACTCGCTGCTGTGCTCGGTGGCCTACCCCATCCTCGAATCGGCCGGCGCCCTGGCGCCCAGCCGGCTCAAGGAATCGGCACTGAACAAGACGGCGCGCTGAAGCGTTTCACCAGCCCAGCCAGGCCGCCAGCACCTGGGCAGCCTCGGGCGTGAAGCGGCCCTGCAGCAGCCATTCGACGAGCTGGTCGCGCTCGATCAGCGCAAAGGCCTGGACCTCGCCATCCTGGTTGCCGGGCTCCAGCGCCAGCGGCACGGTGGCGCTGAACCAGTCGATGCGCTCGCGCATGAAGCCCCGGCCCTCGGCCTCGTCACTGGGGCGCTCGAACAGCACATGGCCGCCATGGCGCAGGCCCAGCAGCTCGGCCACGCGCAGGCCGGCCTCTTCCCAGGTTTCACGCTCCACGGCCTCGGCCACGGTATCGCACGCGGCCACCATGCCGCCCATCAGCGTGTCCCACATGCCGGGGTTGGTGGGCTTGTTGTCGGCGCGCTGCTGCACCCAGATGCGGCCATCGGCTGTCTCGCCCACCAGGTGCACGGCCTGGGTGGCAATACCCAGCGGGCGCACGGCGCCGCGCTCCACGGTGGCAATGCGCTGGCCCTGGACGTTGCACACGGCCAGTTGCTCATCGCGCCAGGGGCCGCTGTGGCCCGTGGCACGCAGCACCCGGGCCAGGGCGTTGAGCAGGACCGTGGCATCGCCCTGGCCTTGCAGATGCCATTGGCCGGCCTGCAGGCTCAGTGCCACGCCTTGGGCATGCATCACATCGTCCGGCAGCAGCGCGGCCAGGCCGTCTTCCAGCGAACCAGTTTCCTGCCCCGCCACCAGCAACGGCCGGCGCGGCTGCAGCGCGGGCTGGCGCGTGTCGGCGCGCAGGTGGTCCAGCCAGGCCTTCACGGCCGGGTCGGCAAGGTGCTTTGACACACTCATGGCAGCAGGATGGTCGAGCCCGTGGTCTTGCGCGCCTCCAGGTCCAGGTGCGCCTGGCGCACCTCGGCCAGCGGATAGCGCTGGTCGATATGGATCTTCACGGCACCGCTTTCCACCACGGCGAACAGATCGTCGGCCATCGCCTGGGTGGCCTCGCGGCTGGTGATGTGGGAAAACAGGGTCTGGCGCGTCACATACAGCGACTTGGCCGCCAGCACGGCAGGAGCGAAAGGCGCCACGGGGCCTGAGGCGTTGCCGAAGCTCACCAACAGGCCGAAGCGCCGAAGGCAGGCCAGCGAGCCTTCCCAGGTGTCCTTGCCCACGCTGTCGTAGACCACCTTCACACCCTGGCGGCCCGTGATCTCCTGCACGCGCTCGGCGAAGTTCTCGCTGCGGTAGTTGATGGCATGGGCTGCACCGTTGGCCAGGGCCAGCGCGCACTTCTCGTCCGAGCCCGCGGTGGCGATGAGCTGCAGGCCCAGGGCCCTGGCCCATTGGCAGGCAATCAGGCCCACGCCACCGGCCGCCGCATGGAACAGCACGGCATCACCCGGTTCCAGGCCCTCGACCGGAATGCATTTCTTGAGCAGGTACTGGGCGGTCAGGCCCTTGAGCATCATGGCGGCAGCCGTCTCGAACGCAATGGCATCGGGCAGGCGGCACACGCACATGGCGGGCATGACGCGCACTTCGCTGTAGCTGCCCGGAGGATTGCTGGCATAGGCCACGCGATCGCCCACGCCCAGGTGCTCCACGCCGGCCCCCACGGCCTCGACCACGCCTGCGCCTTCCATGCCCAGGCTCAAGGGCATGGGCAGCGAGTACAGGCCGGAGCGCTGGTACACATCGATGAAGTTCAGGCCCACCGCATGGTGGCGTATGCGTACCTCGCCTGGCCCGGGCTCGCCCACGGCGACCTGCACCAGCTCCAGGACTTCGGGGCCGCCGTTGTGGCGGATCTGCACTGCAATACCCATGGGAGCACTCCTGCAAAAAGCGACAAGAGCGGCATCGTGCCATGTTTCGGCCCGCCTCGCGGAAGACGGCAGCGCATGGTCGGCGCAAAGAGCGCGCAACGCCTATAGTGGCGAGCCCGAAAGCCGGATGATCCCGATGAGCCAGCCGCTGAAGCCTTCCACCGCCGCCATCCTGACGCTGCCGCCGCTGCTGTGGGCCGGCAATGCCATCGTGGGCCGCATGGTCCATGACCTGATCTCGCCCTTCGCGCTGAATTTCCTGCGCTGGGCCATTGCCTTCATGCTGCTGCTGCCGCTGGCGGGATGGGTGCTGCGCCGGGACAGCGCCGTCTGGCCGCAGTGGCGCCAGTTCGCGCTGCTGGGATTACTGGGCATCGGCTGCTACAACGCCCTGCTGTACCTGGCGCTGAAAACATCGACGCCGCTGAATGCCACCCTGGTCGGCTCCAGCATGCCGGTGTGGATGCTGGCCGTGGGCCGCATCTGCTGGGGCATTGCCGTGAGCCGCCGCCAGTTGCTGGGGGCCGGGCTGTCGGTGCTGGGCGTGGCCGTGGTGCTGTCGCGCGGCGATCCGCAGGTGCTGCGCCAGCTGCAGCTGGTGCCGGGCGACCTGTTCATGGTGCTGGCCACGATCCTGTGGGCCTTCTATACGTGGCTGCTGTCCAGGACCAGCGTGTCAGGACAGCTGCGCGCGGACTGGTCGGGCTTTCTGCTGGCACAGATGGTCTTCGGCCTGATGTGGTCCGGCCTGTTCACGGGACTGGAGGCTGCATCGGGGCGGTTTCACCTTCAGGCAGGGTGGCCGCTGCTGGGCGCCCTGCTGTTCATCGCCATCGGGCCGGCCATCCTGGCCTATCGCTTCTGGGGCCTGGGCGTGCAGCGCAGCAGCCCTGCGGTGGCGGGCTTCTTCGGCAATCTGATGCCCCTGTTCACCGCCCTGCTGTCCATTCCGCTGCTGGGCCAGACGCCGCAGCTGTACCACGGGCTGGCCTTCGCGCTCATCGTGGGCGGCATCATGGTGTCTTCGCGCCGGGCATAGCCTTGGGCAGGCCATGCGCCACGGTGCGCACGGGCACCTTGGCCAGCAGCTGCTCGAACGCGCGTATGGGCACGGGCGGGCTGAACAGGTAGCCCTGGAAATACTCGCAGCCGTAATGCGCGAGCAGGGCGCGCTGCTCCAGGGTCTCCACGCCTTCGGCGATCACATCCAGGTTCAGGTTGCGCGCCATGCCGATGATGGTCTGCACGATCACGTCATCGGTATGGCGCAAGCCCAGGTGGCGCACGAAGGACTGGTCGATCTTGAGCTGGTTCAGCGGCAGCTGGGTGAGATAGGTCAGCGAGGAGTGACCGGTGCCGAAGTCGTCCATGGAAAAGCACACGCCATGGCTGCGCAGCTGCTTCATCTTGTCGATGGACTCCTGCACGTTCTCGATCACCAGCGACTCGGTCAGCTCCAGCTTGAGCAGATGGGGCGCAATGCCGGCATTGCGCACCTGCTCGATGACCTGGGAGGCGAAGTCCTGGTGCCGGAACTGGCGGGCGCTGACATTCACGGCCACCTGCAGATGGCGCAGCCGCGCATCCTTTTGCCAGATCGCCAGTTGCTCGCAGGCCGTGCGGATCACCCACATGCCCAGCGGCACGATGATCTCGCTTTCCTCGGCCACGGCAATGAACATGCCGGGAGGCACCAGGCCGCGTTCGGGGTGGCGCCAGCGCAGCAGGGCTTCGGCGCCTATGACCTCGCCGGCCAGCGTGAACTGGGGCTGGTAGTGCAGCTCGAACTGGGACTGCGCCAGGGCCTGGCGCAGGTCGCCTTCCATGCGCACGCGCTGGTGGATTTCCACCTGCATCTGCGGATCGAAGAAGCACAGGCCGCTGCCGTTGCGCGCCTTGATCTGGTACATGGCGATGTCGGCCTGCTTGAGCAGCTCGGCTGCCGACTGCGGCTGGCGGCCGAACAGCGTGGCGCCAATGCTGCAGGCGCTGCGGTGCAGATGGGCGCCCAGCACATAGGACTGGTTGAGCCGCGCCAGGATCTTCTCGCCGATGCGCTGGGCCAGCGTGGCCGCCTCGGCAGGCTCGTGCGACAGCTCGCAGAGCATGACCACGAACTCATCCCCCCCAAGGCGCGCCACCGTGTCCGAAGATCGCACGGCGCTGCGCAGGCGGTGCGCCACCTGCTGCAGCAGCTGGTCGCCCACTTCGTGGCCCAGCGTGTCGTTGAGCATCTTGAACTGGTCCAGGTCCAGGAACAGCAGCGCCCCGGTCCAGCCTTCGCGTGCGGCCAGCACCGTGGCCTGAGCCAGGCGGTCCAGCAGCAGGCGGCGATTGGGCAGGCTGGTCAGCGGATCGTAGAAGGCCAGGCTCTCGATCTCGGCCGTGGCCAGCCGGATATCGGTGACATCGTTGTAGGTGATGACCACGCCGTCCTCGGCGGCCAGCCGTGCCGTCATCTGGACAAAGCGGCCGCTGGGCAGTTGCTGCTCAAAGGGCACGCCAGGCCGCAGCACCAGTTGGCGGTGCAGGTCCTTGGCCTCGTCGGCCTGCGCCGGCGCCGCCGCCAGACCCACGGCGCTGGGGCAGGAATCGAGCAGCGATTGCAGGGGCCGCCCAGGCTCCAGCTGGTCCGCGTGCCAGGGGAACATTTCCTCATAGCAGCGGTTCCAGCGCAGCACGCGCTGCTGCGAATCCAGCAGCAGAAAGCCGCTGACCATGCTGTCCAGCGCCTGGTCCAGCCACTGCTCGGACCGCTGGGCCTGGCGCCGCGCGGCATGCAGGCGGTCCATGTAGCGGTGCACGGTCCAGCCCAGCACGGCCAGCAGCACGCCGAAGATCATCACGGCCAGCACCATCAGCCAGGCAGCCACGCGCCAGCCGGCCAGCACGGAGGACATGGGCAGGCTGGCCGTGACCCACAGATGTCCCTTGGGCAGCGGATGCGCAGCTACCAGGGCAGGCACGCGGCTCAGGCGTGCGGCCATGTGCATGACGCCGCTGGACGGCAGCTGCGACGTCGTCGGCAGCAGCCGCACAGCGGCGACATCGCCATACTGGGGCATGGACAGCAGCAGCTCGCCGCTGCCCTGCTCCAGCGTGACCTCCAGGCCGTCCAGCACACCGCCCTGGGCCAGCACGGCGCCCAGCGCCGCAGCCGGCACCTGCATCAGCACATAGCCGCCCTGCTCTGCCCGGCTCAGGGGCCGCACAAGGTACAGCATGCGCTCGCCACCTGGCACCAGCGGCGCGACGGAGGGTGGACTTGCCAGCAATTCGGAGCGGCTTTGGCCCGCCAGGCGCTCCCAGACCTGCGCAGGCAGGTCGATGACCGGGCCATCGCCCGAAGCGGCCAGTTCCCGGCCCTGGATATCGTGCACCGAGGCGCGCTGCGCCAGCGTGTTCTGCCGCACCATGGTGTGCAGCATTTCCTGCAGTTGCGGCTGCGATGCCGATGCGGGGTTGCGCGAACCCAGCAGTTCGTCCACGCCCAGCGCCAGGGCATCCAGGGATTCCAGGCTGCGGCTGATGGCCGCCTCGGTGCCCAGCACAAAGCGCACCAGGCGCAGCGAAGCCTCTTCCTGCGCCGTGGTCCGCATGCCGCTGAGCAGCCAGACCATGGCAGCCGCCAGGGCCACCGTCAGCAGCACCAGCATCAGCGCCAGGGTATGGCGCATGCGCGCAGGGCTTGCGGCCGCTGCCGGTCCGGGCGTGCGGACGGGGTCGGCCGCCGCCCAGTCCGTCTGATGGGGCTGGCCCGTCATCTCCGGGCTCCCTGCATGGCGTTTGAAATGGGCAGGCTGCGGCAAGGCCGCTGGCCACGATGCAGGAACGGGACTGTCAAGGCTGCACCTGCCCATGGACCGCTCGGCACTGCGCAGCCATGCAAGGGACCATTTCCCGGGCCTTGCCGGCCCTGGACCCGTTCATGGAGGCAGTGCACCGGCGCATCAGAAGGTTCCTGCGTACAGGCCGCCGTCAGGCAGGATGTTCTGACCCGTCATGTAGCCTGCGTGCGCGCTGCACAGGAAGGCGCAGATGGCGCCGAATTCATCGGGCGTGCCGAAGCGGCGGGCCGGCACCTGGGATTGCTGCACCAGGCGCACGTCGTCCAGGCTCTTGCCGCTCTTGTTGGCGGCGGCCGTGAAGGTGGTGCGCAGGCGATCGGTGTCGAACTTGCCGGGCAGCAGGTTGTTGATGGTCACGCCCTTGGCCGCGATGCCGCTGCGCGCCAGGCCCGCCACAAAGCCCGTGAGGCCGCTGCGCGCGCCATTGGACAGGCCCAGGATGTCGATGGGCGCCTTCACGGCGCTGGAGGTGATGTTGACGATGCGGCCGAATCCGCGCGCCGCCATGCCGTCCACCGTGGCCTTGATCAGCTCGATGGGCGTGAGCATGTTGGCGTCCACGGCCTTGAGCCAGGCCGCGCGGTCCCAGTCGCGGAAATCACCGGGCGGCGGGCCGCCGGCATTGGTGACGACGATGTCGAAATCCACGCCCGGGCCACCGGCTGCCGACAGCACGGCGGCACGGCCTTCCTCGGTGGTGATGTCGGCCGCCACGGCCAGCACCTTCACCTGCGGCGCCAGGGCGGCGAGGCTGGCCGCAGCCTCCTGCAGGGCCTCGGGATTGCGCGCATTGATCACCAGGTTCACGCCCTCTTGCGCCAGCGCCTTGGCACAGCCAAAGCCCAGGCCCTTGCTGGCGCCACATACCAGGGCCCACTTGCCCGCGATTCCCAGATCCATGTCTCACTCCTGAACAAAAAAAGCCTTGCTCGATCCTTGCAGAACGGCAGCGCACATTGTGCGCGAGGCTTCGATGCTTTCACGCCAAACGTGTGAAAACGCGAAAACGCCGGTGCAGGGGAACACAGGCGCAGGGGCGGGGCTGCAGGAGCTCCCTTCAGTGCGTGCCGGACCCGTGCTGGCCACGGAACAATCTGTGGTGCAGCCTGCGCAGCGACCACCATACGCCCAGTGCCACCACGGGAATGGCGACGGCAGCCGTGCTCTCCGGCGACCAGGGCCAGCCCAGCGTCTTGGCGCCCTTGGCCAGATAGCTGATCAGGCCCGTGAAGTAGTAGGTGATGGCGGCCACGGACAGGCCTTCCACCGTGGACTGCAACTTCAACTGCATGTCCTGGCGCTGGTTCATGGCGCCCAGCAACTGCTGGCTGCTTTGCTGCTGCTCGATCTCCACCCGCGTGCGCAGCAGGCTGCTGACGCGCGAGACGCGCTCGGACAGCGCGTTCTGCCGCCGCGCCGCCCATTCGCAGGTGCTGCGCGCCGGCGTCAGGCGCCGGTCCATGAACTCGCGGATGGTCTGTATGCCGTCGATGCGCGATTCCTGGATGTCCTGAATGCGCTTGTCCACCAGTTCGAAATAGGCCGCGCTGGCGGAAAAGCGCGAATGCGTGGTGGCGTATTCGCTCTCCACCTGCCCGGCCAGGCGTGTCAGCCGATCCAGCAGTGCCGGCTCGGCATCGCGGTCGGCAAGACGGATGGAATGGGCCAGGGCCGCAAGATCCCGCTCGGCCGTGGCCAGTACGGCAGCGGCCTGGCGGGCCGCCGGCAGGCCCAGCAGGGCCGCCATGCGGTAGGTCTCGATCTCCAGCAGCCGCTGCACCAGCCGCCCCAGGCGGCGTGGCGACAATGACTCGCCGGCCAGCAGCAGCATGCGCGAGAAGCCATCGGCATGGATGGCGAAGTCGGTGTAGACCTTGCCCGCATCGCCGGCCACGCGCGCACCCACCAGCGTGTCTTCCTGCAGCAGGTGGCGCACCAGATGCGGCTCATTGACCGCCTGCTCCTGCAAGGCCCACAGGTGCAGGCCGCTCAGGCACTGGCCGGGCAAGGCAGCCAGCCAGTCGCGCGGCACGTAGTCGATGGCGGCTTCGGGCTCGCGCACATCGTCCATGCCGGCCTGCGACATGGGCTTGCTGAAGGTCCAGCAGACGAACTCCGTGTGCAGTTCCCAGCGCAGGTGAAAGGCGCCCAGGTCGATCAGCACATGGGTGGTCGCCGCATCGGGCGGCGGCAGGTGGTGGTTGCGCAGCAGGGTGGCCACATGGGCGCGGCTGGCCTCGCGCTGGGCCGCATCGGTGAGCATCACCACATGGGTGATGGCCAGCGGCGCCTGCATCTCCTCGGCGGGGCGGGCGTGGATCTCGTTGTGCAGCAGCACGCGCTGCGGGTGCTGGGATGACAGTAGTGGGGACATCGTGACCTCGAAAGACTGCGCGCTATTGTGCAGTCACGGGCGCGTCGGCTCCCAGGCATCCGGGATCAACAGCTTTCCACCGGCATCGCTTGTTGAGCAAAAAAAAACGGCCCCGAAGGGCCGTCAAGCAACATGGTTGCAACGCTGAGGCGATCAATCCTCTACGAATGCTTCTTCGCGCTTGTTCTTCACTGCAGGCATCAGCACCACCACCAGCAGCACCACGGCGGCGAGCAGCAGGCCGGCCGAGATCGGACGGGTCACGAACACGCTCCAGTCGCCACGCGACAGCAGCAGCGCCCGGCGCAGGTTCTCTTCCATCATCGGGCCCAGGATGAAGCCCAGCAGCAAGGGAGCCGGTTCGGTGCCCAGCTTGTGGAACACATAGCCCACGAAGCCGAAGATACCCACCATCCACACGTCCCAGGTGTTGTTGTTGGTACCGTACACGCCGATCGCGCAGAACAGCACGATGGACGGGAACAGCCAGCGGTAAGGCACGGTCAGCAGCTTGATCCAGATGCCGATCAGCGGCAGGTTCAGCACGATCAGCATCAGGTTGCCGATCCACATCGAGGCGATCAGGCCCCAGAACAGCTCGGGGTTGCTGGTCATCACCTGCGGGCCCGGCTGGATGTTGTGGATGGTCATCGCGCCCACCATCAGCGCCATCACGGCGTTGGGCGGAATGCCCAGCGTCAGCAGCGGGATGAAGGAGGTCTGCGAACCGGCGTTGTTGGCCGACTCGGGGGCGCACACGCCGCGGATGTTGCCTTGGCCGAAGGGGACTTCGCCCGGCTTGAGCTTGGTCTTCTTCTCGATCGTGTAGGCAGCAAAGGCCGACAGCATGGCACCGCCACCGGGCAGGATACCCAGGGCAGAACCCAGGGCCGTGCCGCGCAGCATGGCCGGAATCATGTGCTTGAAGTCTTCCTTCGTGGGCATCAGGCCCGTCACCTTGGCGGCGAACACTTCGCGCTCGTCTTCAGGCTTGGACAGGTTGGCAATGATTTCGCCGTAGCCGAACACACCCATGGCGATCACGACGAAGTCGATACCGTCGGTCAGCTCGGGAATGTCGAAGCTGTAGCGGGCAACACCGGAGTTCACGTCGGTGCCGACCATGCCCAGCAGCAGGCCCAGCACGATCATGGCAATGGCCTTGAGCAGCGAGCCCGAAGCCAGCACCACGGCGCCGATCAGGCCCAGGGTCATCAGCGAGAAGTACTCGGCAGGGCCGAACTTGAAGGCGACTTCCGTCAGCGGAGGCGCGAAGGCGGCCAGGATCACGGTGCCCACGCAACCTGCGAAGAACGAGCCTATGCCTGCGGCAGCGAGAGCGGGTCCCGCTCGCCCCTTTCTTGCCATCTGGTAGCCGTCGATCACGGTCACCACGGACGAGGATTCACCAGGCAGGTTCACCAAAATGGCGGTGGTCGAGCCACCGTACTGCGCACCGTAGTAGATACCGGCCAGCATGATCAGCGCCGCCACCGGAGGCAGGGCGTAGGTTGCTGGCAGCAGCATGGCGATCGTTGCCACGGGGCCGATGCCTGGAAGCACGCCGATGAGCGTACCGAGCAGACAGCCGACGAAGCAGTAGATCAGGTTCTGGAAAGTGAAGGCGACGCCGAAGCCGGTCGCCAGGTTCTGAAAAAGTTCCACGGACGATGCTCCTGCTTAACCGGTGATGAAGCTGGGCCAGACGGGGAACTGAAGATTCAGTGCCCACACGAAGGCCACATAGCTGCCCACAGCAAGGACGGTGGACAGAATTGCCACTTCCTTGAACTTGAAGCTATGACCGCCCAGGCTGGCGATGAACACCAGCGCGTAGATGGCGACGATCAGACCGAACTGGGGAATGCCCAGATTGGGAACGCCGACCAGCAGTACGCCGAACGCGAAGTTCGCAGCCAGAACGAAGAACACTTGCTTCCACGCCCACTTGCCGATCTTGTCACCGCCCGAAGGACCCTTGGTCAGGCCGGTGAAGCAGATGGCCGTGCCCAGAATGGACATCAGCACACCCAGGATCAGCGGGAAATAGCCCGGGCCCATGCGGGCACCGGTGCCGACGGTGTAGTTGGTAGCGCCGATCGCAAAAGCGAGGCCGATAACCAAAAACATCACGCCCGAAAAAAAGTCTTTCTGACTCTTGATTTTCACGAGAATGTCTCCTTACGGAATCACGACCCGGCGATTTTGCGTTCAGAAAAACTGTGTCTGGATGTGGATTCCACCTACAAAGGGCATACCCTCATGTCCTACCCGCATGAATGAAAAAAGGTGCCAGCAGGGGGCACCCGATCCATCCATGGCAAAGGCCTGCGCCAGAGCAGGCACTCACGCTCCAACCCACCAATCGCCTGCCCATCATCCCAGCAAGGGCGTGCTGGCCATGACCTCGTCCAGCGTGGTCACGCCTTCGGCCACGCGCAGGGCACCTGCCAGGCGCAGCGGGCGCATGCCGTCCTGCACGGCCTGGCGGCGCAGCGCATCCATGGAAGGCGAGGTGTGGACCTGCTGCTTGAGCGCCTCGCTCACGGTCAGCAGCTCGTACAGCCCCATGCGCCCGCGAAAGCCCGTCATGCGGCACTCCACGCAGCCCACGGGCTTGTAGGGCTGGTAGCTGCCTGACAGTTTCCAGGGCCGCACGGCCTCGGCCAGCGTGGCGGCCGAGGTCTCCTCGTCGCGCTGCTTGCACTGCGGGCACAACGTGCGCACCAGGCGCTGGGCCAGCACACCGAGCAGCGTGGCATTGATCAGGTAGGGCGGCACGCCCAGCTCCATCAGCCGGCTCACGGCGCTGGGCGCATCGTTGGTGTGCAGCGTGGAGAACACCAGGTGGCCGGTCAGCGCGGCCTGCACGGCCATTTCGGCGGTGGCCAGGTCGCGGATTTCGCCCACCATGATGATGTCCGGGTCCTGGCGCATCAGCGAGCGCAGTCCCTCGGTGAAGCCGAAGTCCAGCTGAGGCTGCACCTGGGTCTGGTTGAAGCTGGGCTCGATCATTTCGATCGGGTCTTCCACGGTGCTGACATTGACCGCCTCCGTGGCCACCCGCTTGAGCGTGGAGTACAGCGTGGTGGTCTTGCCCGAGCCCGTGGGCCCGGTCACGAGGATGATGCCGTGCGGGCGGCGCACCAGTTCGTTCCAGCGCTGGGCGTCATGGCTGGTGAAGCCCAGTGCATCCAGGTCCTTGACCGTGTTGTCGGGATCGAAGATCCGCATCACCAGCTTCTCGCCAAAGGCCGTGGGCAGCGTGGACAGGCGCATTTCCACCTCGTCACCGCGCGGGTTGCGGGTCTTGATGCGGCCATCCTGCGGGCGGCGCTTTTCCACCACGTCCATGCGCCCCAGCAGCTTCACGCGCGAGACCATGGCATTGAGCACGCCCATGGGCACCTGGTAGACCGGGTGGAGCACGCCGTCGATGCGAAAACGGATCACGCCCTGCTCGCGCCGGGGCTCCATGTGGATGTCGCTGGCGCGCTGGTCGAAGGCGTATTGCC
This sequence comes from Delftia sp. GW456-R20, assembly GCF_001622915.1. Lineage (NCBI taxonomy): Bacteria > Pseudomonadati > Pseudomonadota > Betaproteobacteria > Burkholderiales > Comamonadaceae > Delftia > Delftia sp. GW456-R20. The sequence goes on from NZ_LWCN01000005.1 coordinate 329,865, forward strand.
ACAGCCAGTCCACCACGCGCACCACGCCCTGGTCGTTGGCGTCGAGCTGCTTGCTGCTGTTGCCCAGCTCCACCAGCTGCTCGAAGCTGGCCGCGCTGGCGGCGCCGCCCGCCTTCTCGGCTGCGCGCACCGATTTGGCCAGCGCAAAGAATTCGCCCGTGTAGCGCTTGAGGTCCAGCGGACTGGCCAGCACGCGGCGCACCTTGCGGCGCGCCTGGCGCTCGACCTCGGCCACCCAGTCGTCGATGAAGGGCTCGGCCGTGGCCACCACCACTTCCTGCGGCGATACCTGCACGGGCAGCACCTTGTGGCGCTCGGCATAGCTGGCGCTCATGATTTCGCCGACGCGGCCCGCATCCACGCGCAGCGGATCAATGCGCAGGTAGGCCAGGCCGCTGCGGGTTGCCAGGTACTGGGTCAGCTCCTCGATGTCCAGCGCGCGCCCGTCGCCGGCGCGGGCCATGCCCACGTTGGCCAGCCGGACCAGCGGATGCTGGGTGCTCTCGGCCTGCGAGCAGCGCGCCACGGTGCGCTGGGCCTCTTCGGCCGTGATCACGCCATCGGCCAGCAGCCACTGCACCAGCCTGCGCCAGTCCAGGGGCCCCGAAGGATTGCTTGGAACAACGGCGGGTTTGGGCTGCGTGGTGGAGGTCGGATCGGACATGGCGTTGGGCCGGAAGCTGAACTGCGCCCTATGGTAAGCCTGCCGGCAGCCCTGCCCCGCCAGCCCCGCTCTACCAGGGCGGCTCTATCAGGGCCGTTCTACCAGGGCCGCACGAAGATCTTGGGCCAGCGCGTCGTAGGCAGGTCCCAGCGGGCCTGCACCTGGGCGCTGGCAGCCTGCAGCGCGGCGGGGTCGAGCGCGCGCGGCGTGCGCTGGGCCAGCACCACGGTGTTGCCCTCGCGCGTGGGGCGGAAGGCCCACATGGCCTCTTCGCCAAAGGCTTCGGCCATGCGCGCCAGGCTGCGCTCGTAGCTGGAGGTGCGGCCGAACAGGTTGACGGTCATGATGCCGTCCTCGGTCAGCAGATTGCGGCAGTCGGCATAGAACTCGGCGCTGTCCAGCACGGGCGCGGCCGCATCGTGGTCATAGAGATCAACGGCCAGCGCATCGACCGTGCCCAGCCACTGGCTCTTGCGGATTTCCTGGGCCGCATCGGCCAGCACCACGCGCAGCGTGTCGCTGTCGGGCGGCAGCTTGAACCAGCTGCGGCACACGGCCAGCACCTGCGGGTTCAGCTCGATGGCCGTGGTGCGCATGCGCAGCTTCTTGTGGCAGAACTTGGTGATGGCCGCGGCGCCCAGGCCCAGCTGCATGGCATGGCGGCCGGCCACGCTGGCGGGCTCCATGAACAGCAGCCAGCCCATCATGCGCTGCACGTATTCGAGCTCGATCTCGAACGGCTCGCGTATGCGCATGGAGCCCTGGATCCAGGGCGTGCCCAGGTGCAGGTGGCGCACATCGCCATCGTCGGAGACGCTGACTTCGGGCAGCTCGATGTCTGCGGCGTTGGTGGCGCTGGAGGAAGAGGATGGGGCTGCCTTGGCGGCGCCGCGGGTCTTGCGTATCACGTCGGGAACAGTCAAAAAATCAGAGCAATTGATGGGCAGCCAGCGCCTCGCGCCAGGCCTGGACCTTGCGCGCGAAACTCCAGCTCGCGTTGGCCGGGCTGGTCGATGGCAGCTTCACGGTGGCCAGGCCCAGGGCCTGCGTGCGGCCGGCGTGCTTGTAGCTCTCGCCACCGTTGTGCAGGGCCAGCGCCAGTTGGGGGCAATGCGTGCGCAGCGCCACGAAATCATTCACCTCGGCCGCGCGGATGGCGCTGTCCAGGCTGCCTTCGCGCTCGCAGCTGGCATACACGTCCCACAGGCCCAGGCCGCGGGCCAGCAGCCATTCGCAGCGGCCCGCATAGTCGTCGCGGCCGGGCTGCGGATGCCCGGGCCACAGGGCCTGGAGCAAGGGCCAGAACTGGTTTTGCGGATGGGCATAGTACTGCTGCAATTGCAGCGATCGCAGGCCCGGAAAGCTGCCCAGCACCAGGGCCCGGGTCCGCGCATCGGCCACCGGCGCCAGGCCCTGCCAGCGCGGGGCTCCGGGGGGCGGCAGGTCGGGAACGGTCAAGGACATGGCCGGCATTGTCGCCCAGCGGTCGCCGGGCTGCTGGCAGCGGGCGGCAAGACCGCTCAGGTTCAGGTTCCGCTCAAGCCTGGTTCAGGCCATGGCGGGCAGGCCTCGCAGCGCGGCACGCGCGTTGCGGCCCGTGGCCTCGGCCAGGGCCTGGGGCGTGATGCCGCGCAACTGCGCAATCACGTCCGCAATGCGTGCCAGCTCGGCCGGCGTATTGCGGCCCTGGGCCTGACCCTGGGCACGCTGCCCGGCCGTGGTGTAGAGCCAGTGCGGCGGAATGTCGGGGGCATCGGTTTCCAGCACCAGCGCATCCAGCGGCAGGGCGGCTGCCAGCTCGCGCAGCTTGAGCGCCCGGTCATAGGTCACGGCCCCGCCAAAGCCCAGCTTGAAGCCCAGGTTGATGAAGGCCTGGGCCTGCTGCACGCTGCCGTTGAAGGCATGGGCAATGCCGCCCGCCACAGGCCGCGCGCGCAGGGTCTTGAGCAGCCGGTCGCTGGATTTGCGCACATGCAGGATGACGGGCAGGTCGAACTCGCGCGCCAGCGCGATCTGCTGCTCGTAGAACCAGATCTGCCGGTCCGCATCCAGCCCGGGCACGAAGAAGTCCAGGCCGATCTCGCCCACGGCCACCAGTTGCGCATCGCCGCGCAACCGCGCCAGCGTCTCGCGCAATGCGGCAATGTCCTGCTCGCGGGCATTGGGCGTGTACAGCGGATGGATGCCCAGCGCATAGCTGTCGCCATGGCGCCGCGCCAGCGCCACCACCGTGTCCCAGTGCTCGCGCGCCACGGCCGGAATCACCAGATGCGCAACGCCTGTCTCGGCCGCCTGCGCGCGCACGGCGTCGCGGTCGGCGTCGAATTCGGGAGCATCGAGGTGGCAGTGGGTGTCTATCCAGGCGGGCATGGCCGCATCATGCCACCGGCCCGGGCGGCGCCCGTCCAAGGGGCAGACGAGGCCCGGAGCAAGGGCAAACCCTTGGCTTATTGCGAGTCGGCTCCGTTTGACAAAATCAATACACGAATGGCTTGCGCCTCCATAAAAATACATAAAGTAACACTTACACCCCGCATCGGGCTCCCGCATCACCGGCCGGCATGCTTTGGAGAGAGGAATTCCCATGAAGCGCTCAGCATGGAGTCGAATCCTGGACCTCGGTGGCGCACGCCGCAAGGCGGAGCTTGACGGGCAATTGGCCGCCATACACAAGTCCCAGGCGGTGATCGAGTTCGACCTGCAAGGCCATGTGCTGGCCGCCAACCAGAACTTCCTGGACACCATGGGCTATGAGGAGGACGAGGTCATCGGCCAGCACCACCGCATGTTCGTGGACCACCAGATGAGCGAGTCGCCTGAATACACCGCGTTCTGGCAGCGCCTGGGCAGCGGCATCCACGACGCGGGGCGCTACCGCCGCATTGCCAAGGACGGGCGCGATGTCTGGCTGCAGGCAAGCTACAACCCCATCTTCGATCGCCATGGCAGGCCCTTCAAGGTGGTGAAGTACGCCACCGACATCACCGAGCAGCAGCGCCGCAACGCCGACGCCGAAGGCCAGTTGGCCGCCATCTCCAAGGTGCAGGCCATCATCGAGTTCGACCTGCAGGGCAACATCCTGCATGCCAACCGCCTGTTCCTGCAGGCCATGGGCTACACGCTGGACGAGGTCGTCGGGCGGCACCACAGCATGTTCGTCCAGCCCCATGAACGCCACAGCCCAGAATATGCGCAGTTCTGGCGCAAGCTGGCCAGCGGCCAGCACGATGCGGGCCAGTACCTGCGCATCGGCAAGCACGGCCGCCAGGTCTGGATCGAGGCCAGCTACAACCCCATCCTCGACGCCGACGGCCGGCCCTTCAAGGTGGTCAAGTACGCCCGCGATATCACGCGCCGCTTCACGGCCGCGCAGACCCTGGGCGAGGCCATGCAGGGCCTGAGCGAAAGCGCCGAGCACGCAGGCCAGGCCAACGAACTGGCCCGCCAGGCCTGCCTGGTGGCCGAGCAGGGCGGACGCACGGTGCACGAGGTGATGGGCACCATGGAGTCCATCAGCGCCAGCTCGCGCAAGATCAGCGACATCATCGGCGTGATGGACGGCATCGCCTTCCAGACCAATATCCTCGCGCTCAACGCTGCCGTGGAGGCGGCCCGCGCAGGCGAGCAGGGCCGGGGCTTTGCCGTGGTGGCGGGCGAGGTACGGGCACTGGCACAGAACAGCGCCGCCGCCGCCAAGGAAATCAAGCAGCTCATCCACACCTCGGTGGAGCAGGTGGCACTGGGCGCCAATCAGGTGCGCCAGGCCGGCGGCACCATGCAGGAGATCGTGGACTCCTCCCACCAGGTCACGGCCATCATGGGCGATGTGGTGCAGGCATCCATGGCCCAGTCGGCACGCCTGCGCGAGGTGACGGCAGACCTGACGGCACAGAGCGCGGCCGTCGCGGATGCATCCAGGGAACAGGTGCAGCGCAAGCCGCTGCCGGCATCCATCGTTCCCGCTGCGCCGCAGATCAAGTCGGCCCCGGCAGCGGCCGTGCTTCCCGCAGGCGCTCAGCGCCTGCCGGGCACCTTGCTGCGCATGGCCTGAGGCCAGGCTCAGGCCTGCCGGTCAGGCCAGTTGGCCCTGCACCAGGCGCACCATGCGGTCGCAGCGCGCCGCCAGCTGCTCATCGTGGGTGACCATGACGAAGGCCGTGCCATGGCTGCGCGCCAGCTCCAGCATCAGGCGGAACACGGTGTCGGCCGTGCTGCGGTCCAGGTTGCCGGTGGGCTCGTCGGCCAGCACGCAGGCCGGCTGGGTGACCAGGGCACGGGCAATGGCCACGCGCTGGCGCTCGCCCCCCGACAGTTCGGCCGGACGGTGCAGCATGCGTTCGCCCAGGCCCACGGCCGCCAGCATGCGTGCGGCGCGCTCCATGCACTCGGCCCTGTCGTCGCGGCGTATGCGCAGCGGCATGGCCACGTTGTCCTGGGCGCTGAATTCGGGCAGCAGATGGTGGAACTGGTAGATGAAGCCCAGGTGCCGGTTGCGCAGCGCGCCCTGCTTCTGGGCGCTGAGTTCATGCAGGGGCTCGCCCTTGAGGGTGACGCTGCCGCTGGTGGGGGCGTCCAGCCCGCCCAGCAGGTGCAGCAGCGTGCTCTTGCCCGAGCCCGAGGCGCCGACAATGGCCAGCGTCTCGCCCGCACGCACCTGCAGATCGACACCTGCCAGCACCTGCACGTTGAGCCGTCCTTCGGCAAAGCGCTTGGTCAGGCCGCGCGCATCCAGGACCACGGCGCCCTGTTGGGACACTTCGAAACCGGGCATCACATTCACTTCATTCATAGCGCAGCGCCTCGGCGGGGTTCACGCGGCTAGCGCGCCAGCTGGGATAGATGGTGGCGACAAAGGCCAGGACCAGGGAGATCACGGCGATGGGCATGATGTCGCTGTACTGCGGATCGCTGGGCATCTTGCTGATCAGGTAGATGTCCTTGGGCAGGAAGTTGGCGTGCAGCAGGCGCTCGATGGCCGGCACGATGACATCGATGTTGAAGGCGATGCCCAGGCCCAGCAGCAGGCCCGCAAAGGTGCCGATGACGCCCACCATGGCGCCCTGCACCATGAAGATGCCCATGATGCTGGACGGCGAGGCGCCCAGCGTGCGCAGGATGGCGATGTCGGCGCGCTTGTCGGTCACCGTCATCACCAGCGTGGACACCAGGTTGAACGCAGCCACGGCCACGATGAGCGTGAGGATGATGAACATCATGCGTTTTTCCAGCTGCACGGCCGCGAACCAGGTGCGGTTCTGCTGGGTCCAGTCGCGGATCAGCAGGCGGTCGGTGATGGTGTGGGCCAGCTCCATGGCCACGCGCGGCGCCTCGTGCAGGTCCTTGAGCTTCAGGCGGATGCCAGTCGGCCCTTCCAGGCGGAACAGGCGCTGCGCGTCCTCGTAATGCATCATCACCAGGGCCGAGTCGTATTCGTAGTGACCGGAGTCGAAGGTGCCGACCACATGCATCTGCTTGAGGCGCGGCACCACGCCGGCCGGCGTGACCTGGCCGCCCGGGGCGATCAGCGTGACCATGTCGCCCTGGCGCACGCCCAGCGAGCGCGCCAGCTCCACCCCCAGCACCACATTGAATTCACCAGGCACCAGGCGCTTGAGCACCTCGGCATTGGTGGCGGCCACGTCGGTGACCTCGCCCTCGCGCGCCGGATCGATGCCGCGCACCAGGGTGCCCTTCATGTCCTCGCCACGCGCCAGCAGCGCCTGGGCCGCGACGAACGGGGCGGCGCCCAGCACGTCGGGGTTGGCGCGCGCCTCGCGCATGGTGCGCTCCAGATCGGGCAGCGCCGCGCCCTGGGGCGCGAAGATCTCGATGTGCGAGACCACGCTGAGCATGCGGTCGCGCACTTCCTTCTGGAAGCCGTTCATCACGCTGAGCACGATGATCAGCGCCGCCACACCGAGGGCGATGCCCAGCATGGAGACGCCGGAGATGAACGAGATGAAGCCGTTGCGGCGCGTGGCACGCCCCGCCCGGGTGTAGCGCCAGCCGACGGCCAGTTCGTAGGGAAATTGCATGGGCATGCATTGTGTCATCGCCCACAGGCCCTGCATGGCGGCAGGCTTTGCCGTCGGCGTGTCAGCGCCGGTGCCGTCCGCGGTCCACACGCGGCAGGGCGTCGTAGCGGCCCTCCGCTTCCAGCGTCAGCGCATGGCGCTGCAGCCTGGCCAGCAAGGTATCGAATTGTGCGAGTTCCTCGTCGCTGAGCACGGACACCAGGTCCAGGTGGATCTGGGCCATGCGCGGCAGGATCAGGCCATACATGCGCCGCCCCTCGGCCGTCAGCGACACGGCCACGCGGCGGCGGTCGCCGGGCATGGGGCTGCGCTGCACCCAGCCCTTTTCCTCCAGCCCGCTGAGGGCGCGCGAGGTGCGTGCGCGGTCCAACTGCGCGCGTTCGGCCAGCTCCGACGACAGCAGGCCCTCGTTGGCAGCCACCGTGGCCATCACGCCCCACTCGCGGCGCGTGATGCCGAAATGCGCCTCGCACATGCGCATGGCCACGCCGCCCGCTGCACCGAAGTAGCGGTTGATGCGAAACAGCAGCATCTGCTGGATGGAGGTGGGAGCGGGACGGGTATTCACGGGGAACAGTTGATTAGATCAATTGCTGCGGGGACTTCTACAGTGGCCCCGTCCGGAAAGGAGACAACGGGAGCCACCGTCCGGAGCCGGCCTGGGGATTCTCGCAAAGCCCGGCGCCCCCGCAGCGCAGAAAGTTCGCCACCATGTTTTCCCTGTTCCAAGCCACCCATGCCACCCATGCCTTGCGCAGCCCGCTGCTGCGGGCCGGCCTGGCCCTTCTGCTGGGCCTGGGCTCCGGCGCTGGCGCCCGGGCTGATGCGGCCGCCCATGCCGCGGCCTGGCCCGCCAAACCCGTGCGCATCGTCGTCGCCTTCGCGCCCGCCGGCGCCGCCGACATCCTGGCGCGCAGCCTGGGCGAGGTACTGCAGCGTGAACTCAAACAGCCCTTCGTCGTGGACAACCGGCCCGGCGCGGGCGGCAACATCGGCACCGACAACGCGGCCAAGGCGCCCGGCGACGGCTATACGCTGCTGGTCGGCATCGACACGACCTTCACCGTCAATCCCTTCATCTACAAGAGCATGCCCTTCAAGGGCACGGACCTGCGTCCCGTGATGATGATCGCCTCGCAGGGAATGATGGTGGCCGTCAACCCGCGCACCGGCCTCAGGACCCTGGACCAGTTCATCGCCCAGGGCAAGAGAAGCGGCCTGACGCTGGGCTCGGCCGGCTACGGCACGCCGGGCCACCTGGCCTCGGCCATCCTCACCCATGCCACGGGCGCCAAGGTCAGCCACGTGCCCTACAAGGGCAACGCCCCGGCCAGCACGGCCGTGCTGGCGGGCGAGGTGGACGGCGGCATCATCAGCTCCTCGGCCATGCTGGGCCAGGTGGCGGCCGGCAAGGTCGTGCCGCTGGCCGTGACCACGCGCCAGCGCAACCCGCTGGTGCCCGGCGTGCCCACCGTGGGCGAGCTGGGCCACAAGGACCTGGAGCAGGAAGTGCTGTTCGCCCTGTGGGTGCCTGCCGCCACGCCCGAGCCCCTGGTCGCAAGAATCCAGTCCGCGCTGGAAAAGGCCATGAAGGATCCGGCCCTGCGCGAGCGCATGCGCGCCAACGACCTGTTCTACGAAGGCCTGACCGGCCCGGCCGCCGCCGAACGCATACAGGCGCTGGCCGACCGCTACCGGACCGTGATCCAGTCCACCGGAATGAAGATGGAATGAGCGCCGCCGCTTCCCGCCCACGACCCTGCACAGAGCGCATTTCCATGTCCCGTCCCAATATCCTCTTCATCGTGGCCGACGACCTCGGCTATGCCGACCTCGGCTGCTACGGCGGCCGCGCGGCCGACTTCGGCCCGGTGTCCCCGGTGCTCGACCGCCTGGCCGCCGGCGGCCTCAGGCTCACCCAGGGCTATGCCAACTCGCCCGTGTGCTCTCCCACGCGCTTTGCCCTGGCCACGGCGCGCTACCAGTACCGCCTGCGCGGTGCGGCCGAGGAGCCCATCAACAGCAAGACACGCGGCACGCCGCTGGGCGAGAAGCTGGGCCTGCCGCCGGACATGCCCACCGTCGCCTCCATGCTCAGGGATGCGGGCTACCGCACGGCGCTGATCGGCAAATGGCACCTGGGCTACCCGCCGCACTTCGGCCCGCTGCGCTCGGGCTACGAGGAATACTTCGGCCCCATGTCGGGCGGCGTGGACTACTTCACCCACCTGAGCAGCTCGGGCCAGCACGACCTGTGGGTGGGCGAGGAGGAGCACCATGACGAGGGCTACCTGACCGACCTGCTGTCCCAGCGCAGCGTGGACTTCGTCCACCGCATGGCCCAAGGCGATGCGCCCTTCTTCCTGAGCCTGCACTACACGGCGCCGCACTGGCCCTGGGAAACGCGCGATGACCGCAGCACGGCCGAGGCGCTGGGCGCAGGCATTGCCCACCTGGACGGCGGCAACATCCACCAGTACCGCCGCATGATCCACCACATGGATGAAGGCATAGGCTGGATCGTCGAGGCGCTGCGCACCAACGGGCAGCTGGACAACACCCTCATCGTCTTCACCAGCGACAACGGCGGCGAACGCTTCTCCGACAACTGGCCCCTGGTCGGCGGCAAGATGGACCTGACCGAGGGCGGCATACGCGTGCCCTGGATCGCGCACTGGCCGGCCGTCATCGCTCCGGGCCGCAGCAGCCCCCAGCACTGCATGAGCATGGACTGGTCGGCCACGGTGCTGGATGCCGCCGGCGTGCAGGCGCCAGAGGGCCATGCGCTGGACGGCATCTCGCTGCTGCCTGTGCTGCGCGCCGAAGATGCCGAATTCCCGCGCACCCTGCACTGGCGCATGAAGCACCGCGGCCAACGTGCCCTGCGCGATGGCGACTGGAAGTACCTGCGCGTGGACGGCATCGACTACCTGTTCGACCTTGCCGCCGACGAGCGCGAGCGCGCCAACCAGGCAGTGCGCGCGCCCGAGCGTCTGGCCGCCATGCGCAGCGCCTGGGAAGACTGGAACCAGGGCATGCCGCCCATCCCCGAGGACGCCACGGTCAGCCTGGTCTCTTCGGCCCGGGACATGCCCCAGCGCTGAACCGCGCTCCAAGGGGAAAACCGAAGGCGCCGGCACTGCGGCACCCCATGCCCGACAATAGCGGCCATGCTTTTGACCGCGCCCCTGGTGTCCTCCACCCAAGCCCCGCTGGAGGAAACGACCGAATGGATCATTCCCTATGCCGGCGGTCCGTCCTCGGATGCAGCGGATGACGCTGCCGTCGCGGCCGTCTGGGGCGGACTGGAGCTGCCCCATCTCCAATCCCTGCTGGCGCTGATGCAGCCCGCGCCCGCACAGACCGGCACGGAGATGGATTTTTCTCCCCCCCACGAACGCGCCCTGGCGCGCTCGCTGGGCCTGCCCGATGCGCCGGGCCTGATTGCCTGGGCCGCCTGGCAGGCCGGTGAGACGGCGCAGGCCTGCGCCTATGTCACGCCCTGCCACTGGCACATAGGCGCAGACCAGGTCCACCAGAGCGATCCCGCCACCACGCCCCTCAGCGATGAGGAATCCCGCCAGTTGCTGGCCCTGCTGGCGCCCTGGTTCGCTGACGACGGCATCGTGCTGGAGTACCAGCAGCCGCAGCGCTGGCTGGCGCGCGGTGCGCTGTTCGATGACCTGGCCACGGCCTCCATGGACCGCGTCATCGGCCGCGACGTGCGGCCCTGGCTGCCCGATGCGCAGCAGGCGCGCGCCCTGCACCGCCTGCAAAGCGAGGTGCAGATGCTGCTCTACACCCATGTCTTCAACGACGCCCGCGCCGCCCGCGGCCAGGTGCCCATCAACGCCTTCTGGGTCCACGGCGCCGGGCGCCTGCAGCCCGGCACGGCCACCGGCGCCAAGGCCGCCGTGCAATGCCTGGACGACCTTCACGCCGCAGCCCTGCAGGGCAACCCCGCTGCGTGGCGTGAGGCCTGGAAGGCGCTGGACGCCGGGCTCATCGCCCGCCTGCTGGAGCGCGTGCGCGCAGGCCACCCGCTCACGCTGACGCTGTGCGGCGAACGCCATGCCATCGCATGGAGCAGCCGCCCGCCGCGCTGGCTGGACAGGCTGACGGGCCTTTTCGGCCCCCGCGCCCTGCCCGACCTGGGCCGCATGCTCTGACACATTGCCCATGAAAATCATCCCCCGCGAGATCCCTGCGCAGCAGGCCTCGGCACTGCGCCAGGCCGGCGTCCACCCTCTGCTGGCCCAGCTCTACGCCGCACGCGGCGTGTGTTCCGCCGACGAACTGGACGACACGCCTGCACGCCTGCTGGCCCCCTCCGGCCTGCTGGGCATGGAGGCTGCTGTGCGGCTGCTGGCCGATGCCATAGAACGCGGCCTGCGCCTGTGCATCGTGGCCGACTACGACTGCGACGGCGCCACCGCCTGCGCCGTGGGCTGGCGCGGCCTGCGCATGCTGGGCGCGACCGAGGTCAGCTACCTGGTGCCCGACCGCGTGGTGGACGGCTACGGCCTGACGCCGCCCATCGCACGCCGCGTCAAGGAAACCGGCGCCGAGGTGATGGTCACCGTGGACAACGGCATTGCCAGCGTCGAAGGCGTGGCCGAGGCCAAGGCCCTGGGCCTGCAGGTGGTCGTCACCGACCACCACCTGCCCGGCAACCACCTGCCGCTGGCCGATGCCATCGTCAACCCCAACCAGCCCGGCTGCAGCTTCGAGAGCAAGTCCATGGCCGGTGTCGGCGTGATGTTCTACGTGCTGCTGGCCCTGCGCGCCGAGCTGCGCGCGCGCGGCCGCTTCGACAAGGCCAGCCAGCCCCGGCTGGAGGCCCTGCTGCCCCTGGTTGCCCTGGGCACGGTGGCCGACGTGGTGCGGCTGGACGCCAACAACCGCCGCCTGGTCGCCCTGGGCCTGAAGCAGATCCGCCGTGGCCAGATGCAGCCGGGCCTGCTGGCCCTGTTCGAAGCCGCTGGCCGCAAGGCCTTTGCGGCCACCACGTTCGACTTCGGCTTTGCCCTGGGCCCGCGCATCAATGCCGCAGGCCGGCTGTCCGACATGACCATCGGCATCGAGTGCCTGACCACGGACGATGCGGGCCGCGCCGCCAACCTGGCGCAGATGCTGGACGCCATCAACCGCGAACGCCGCGAACTGGAAGGCGGCATGCGCGAGCAGGCCCTGCTCATGGCCGAAGGCCTGTGCGAGGACGGCATGACGCCGCCGGCCGCCATCAGCGTGTTCGACCCCGACTTCCACGAGGGCGTGGTCGGCATCGTGGCCTCGCGCATCAAGGACCGCATGCACCGGCCCAGCTTCGTCTTCGCCGCCAGCGGCGCGCCGGGGCACGAGCATGAACTCAAGGGCTCGGGCCGCTCCATTCCCGGCTTTCACCTGCGCGACGCGCTGGACCTGGTATCCAAGCGCCACCCCGGCCTGCTGCTGCGCTTTGGCGGCCACGCCATGGCGGCCGGCTGCACCATTGCCGAGGCCGGTTTCGCGGTGTTCGAAAAGGCCCTGGCCCAGGTGGCACAGGAATGGCTGGACGCGGCCACGCTGACGCGCCGCATAGAGACCGACGGACCGCTGGACCCGGATTTCCGCAAGCCCGAAATGGTCGAGCAGCTCAATCTCGCGGTCTGGGGCCAGGGCTTTGCCCCGCCCACCTTCAGCGAGCAACTGGAAGTGTTGTCACAGCGCCTGGTCGGTGAAAAGCACCTGAAACTGCAATTGCGCCATCAGGGCGAAACCGTGGACGGAATCTGGTTCGGCCATACCGACCCGCTGCCGCCATCGGCGTGCATTGCCTTTCGCATGGACATCAATGAATGGCGCGGAGAGCGCAAGGTGCAATTCCTGATCGAGGGAGTGCATTCGGACGCGTCCTAGAGACCTGGGGCGCCATTCACGGCGCCCCTCGGTTAATATCCCCGGTTTTTGCAACAAATTATTGCAAATTCATTCCAGAAAACCGGGGAAATACTCATGACCTCTCGCCTGTGGCCTTGCACGGCCATTGCCATTACCCTGGCCGCCGGCCTTTCCGGCTGCTCCACCACCGAGCAATCGCGCACGCTTGAAACGGCCAAGCCCGCTTCTGCATCCAGCGCCTATCAAGGCCCGCGCAGCCCCATTTCCGTGGGCAAATTCGACAACCGCTCCAGCTTTCAGCGCGGCATTTTCTCGGACGGCGTCGATCGCCTCGGTGGCCAGGCCAGAACCATCTTGGTAACCCATCTGCAGCAAAGCGGCCGATTCAGCGTGCTGGACCGCGACAACATGTCCGAGACCCGCCAGGAAGCGGGCTTCAACAAGCAGGAGCAAGCGATCAAGGGCGCCACCTATGTCGTGACCGGCGACGTGAGCGAGTTCGGCCGCAAGGTGGTCGGGGACCGCCAGTTCTTCGGCGTGCTCGGCCGTGGCAAGGAGCAGGTGGCCTATGCCAAGGTCAGCCTGAACATCGTCCGGGTGCAGACCTCCGAAGTCGTCTATTCGGTGCAGGGTGCGGGCGAATACAGCCTGTCGAACCGCGAAATCGTGGGATTCGGCAGCACGGCCGGCTATGACTCCACGCTCAACGGCAAGGTACTGGATCTGGCCATCCGCGAAGCCGTGGACAAGCTGGCGGCCGGCATTGACAGCGGCGCATGGAAGCCCGCGCAATGAAGCGCCCCATCCATTCGGCAACGGCCCTGGCCGCGCTGGCCATCTGCGCCACGTTGGCCGGCTGCGCTGCGCCGCGCCAGCCGCTGTATGCCTGGAATGACTACCAGCCCCAGGTCTACCAATACCTCAAGGATGACGGCAGTACCGGCGCCGAGGACCAATTGCTCAAGCTGGAAGAAGCCCGCATGAAGGTCCAGGCCGAGGGAAAGGCGCTGCCACCCGGCTACCGCGCCCATATGGCCATGCTCTATTCCCGGACCGGCAACAACGAAAAGACGGTGGAGCAATTGGCCGAGGAAAAACAGCATTTCCCCGAGTCCGCCACCTTCATGGACACGCTGCTGCAAACCTTCACGGCCCGCAAGAATTGACATGCGCCTGACCGATCACATCAAGACCCTGGCTCTTGCCATGACCGTGGCGCTGACCGGGTGCGCCACCACCGCGCCCTATGACTATTCGGCGCTGCGGGCATCCAAGCCTGCCTCCATCCTGGTCATGCCTGCGCTGAACCAGTCCCCGGAAGTGAATGCACCGGCGGGCGTGCTGTCCCAGATCACGCTGCCACTGGCCGAGGCCGGCTACTACGTTCTGCCCGTGGCGGTCACCGAGGAAATGTTCCGCCAGAACGGCATCGTCAGCGCCGACGACGCCCAGGAACTGCCCGTAGCCAAGCTCCGTGAAATCTTTGGCGCCGATGCGGCCCTGTACCTGAACATCCGCAACTACGGCACCAGCTATGCGGTGATCAGCAGCGCCTCGGTGGTCACGCTGGAGGCCAGGCTGGTGGACCTGCGCACCGGCACCCAGCTGTGGGATGGCAGTGCCACGGCCTCCAGCGCCGAAGGACAAAGCTCAGGCGGCGGACTGGTCGGCATCCTGGTGACGGCACTGCTCAACCAGATCCTGGACACCATGAACGACCGCAGCGTGCAGATCGCCTCCATCGCCAACCAGCGCCTGCTGTCGCCCATGGCGCAGCGCGGACTGCTGCCAGGCCCGCGCTCGCCCGACTACGGCAAGCCGCGCAACTGACGAAGGCCTGCAGGCCGGCGCTGACTTGCACGCCGGCCTGCATCCCCGCTCCTCCCGGTCAGAAGGTCTCCCAGTCGTCGTCCGCCCCGGCCTTGGCCGCTGTCCTGGCGGGGGCCTTCGCCACGGGCTGCTGGATCTTCTGGGGCGCCGGTGCATTGCGCACGGCAGGCGCTGGACGTGCGGGTGCCGCAGGCGCAGGGCGCACCGCAGCAGTTGCACCGGTTGCCCCGATAGATGCCGGCCGGCGTGCCGCTGCGGTGGCCGGCACGTGTGCCCTGGCCGGCGCCAGTGCGCTGCCCTCCTGCCCCAGCTTGAACACCGCCACCACCTCGGACAGGCGCCGCGCCTGGTCCTGCATGGCCAGCGCAGCCGCGCTGGATTCCTCGACCAGGGCCGCGTTCTGCTGGGTCATCTGGTCGAGCTGGGTCACGGCCTGGTTGACCTGGCCGATGCCGTCGCGCTGCTCGGTGGACGAGGCCGTGATCTCGCCGATGAGGTCGCTGACGCGGCGCACGCTGGAGACGATTTCCTCCATGGAACGCCCCGCCTGCTCCACCTGCTTGGAGCCCGACTGCACGTTGTCCACGCTGGTGGTGATAAGCAGCTTGATTTCCTTGGCCGCCTCGGCGCTGCGCTGGGCCAGTGAGCGCACCTCGCCCGCCACCACGGCAAAGCCACGGCCCTGCTCGCCAGCGCGGGCCGCTTCCACGGCGGCGTTCAGCGCCAGGATATTGGTCTGGAAGGCAATGCCGTCGATCACGCCGATGATGTCGGCGATCTTGCGGCTGCTGTCCGTGATCTGCTGCATGCTGGTGACCACCTGGGCCACCACGGCACCGCCCTGCTCGGCCGCCTGTGCGGCCGTGGCCGCCAGCTGGTTGGCCTGGCGCGCCGTGTCGGCCGACTGGGTGACGGTGGCCGTCAGCTCTTCCATGCTGGCCGCAGTCTCCTCCAGGTTGGCCGCTGTCTGCTCGGTGCGCGAGGACAGGTCCTGGTTGCCGCTGGCGATCTGGTTGGAGGCCGTGGACACGGACTCCACGCCAGAGCGCACTTCGCCCACCACGCCGCGCAGCCGCTGCGCCATGCCGTTGAGTGCGCCCAGCAGATGGCCCAGCTCATCGCCCCGGTTGCTTTGCACCGAGCCCGTGAGGTCGCCTGCGGCAATGCCGTCGGCCAGGGCCACGGCCTGGTCCAGCGGCCGCGTGATCGACCGCATGATGGCCACCCCCATGAACAGGCCCAGGGCCACGATGACCGCACTGGCCAGCGCACCGATCCAGTACGCCTGGCGCCGATGGGCCACGCCTTCCTCGCGCGCCAGCTCGCTTTGGCGCTCCAGTTGCTGCACGAAGGCTTCCTGCGCGCTGTTGTAGCGCTCGGCCGCCGGGCGCAGCTGCTTTTCAACGATGTCGAACGTGGTGGCGAAATCGCTGGCCTTGCGCGCCTCCTGGGCCGCCGAGTTGGCCTTGAGCGTCTCGCGGCGCTCGGCTGCCACGGCCTCCAGCGCCTGCTTGGACTGCGTGCCCAGCTGCAGGTCGCCCAACTGCTTTTGCAGCACGTTGATGCGCTCTATGCCCTTGCTCATCAACGCGCGCTGCTGCGCGGCCAGCGTCTCATCGGGCGACATGGCCGCGACGATGGAGCGCTCCACGCTCATCTGCGTCAGATGCCGCCACTCGCGCGCCAGCGTGGCGCCGCTTTGCGCGGTCATCACATCGGTGTTGATCTTCTCGTTGACCCCGTGCAGATAGACCAGGATGCCGCCGTTGACCACCAGCATGCTCACCAGCAGTCCCAGCACCAGGGCCCACAGCTTCTGGGCGACCGTGATTTGATTCAGATTCATGGAAAAACCGATCTTTTTTATAACAATGCCGGAGCCAGGCCATGGCGCCCCTGCCGCCCATCGCTCCGGAAACCATTCTTGTCCACCCTTGACGGCGCCTGGCTGATCATCGTCATGCATCCGTCACTATTGAGGCCTGTTAACCCGCACTCAGGGAAGTCCCCCAGCCGCACTGCCCGGCTCGGAAAAGCACCGACACCTACAATGGACCGGTGCCCAAGTCCTATCTGAACGCCGATCTGCATAGCCACTCCGTGGTCTCGGATGGAACGCTGACGCCGGAGCAACTGGCCGAACGCGCCGCCTCCCGGGGGGTGCAGCTGTGGGCGCTGACCGACCATGACGAAGTCGGCGGCCAGCACCGCGCCGCCGCAGCCGCGCGCGCCTGCGGCATGGACTACCTGACGGGCGCCGAGATCTCGGTGAGCTTTGCAGGTGCCACCGTGCACATCGTGGGACTGGGCTTTGACGCGGACGACCCCGCCCTGCTCGAAGGGCTGCACGCCACGCGCGACGGACGCGGCCCGCGCGCCCGCGAGATGGCCCGCCAGCTGGAGCTGGCCGGCATCGAAGGCAGCTACGAAGGCGCGCTGCGCTTCGCCGGCAATCCCGGCCTGATCTCACGCACCCATTTCGCACGCTTTCTCGTGGAATCCGGCCGCTGCCGCGACACGGGCGAGGTGTTCCGCCACTACCTGACCGAAGGCCATCCCGGCTACGTGCCCCACACATGGGCCCGCCTGGCCGATGCCGTGCGCTGGATCACGCAGGCCGGCGGTGTGGCGGTGATTGCCCATCCGGCCCGCTACGCGCTCACCGCCAACGAGGAGTACGCGCTGTTTTCCGAGTTCAAGGCACATGGCGGGCAGGGCGTCGAGGTCGTCACCGGCAGCCACCGGCCCAGCGAATACACCATCTATGCCGACATGGCGCGCGAATTCGGCCTGGCCGCATCGCGCGGCAGCGACTTCCACAGCCCCGAGGAATCGCACACCGATCTGGGCGACCTGCCCTACCTGCCGGGCCAGCTGACGCCGGTATGGGAACTGCTGAGCGAGCGCATACAGCTGGCCTGAGCTCCTCCCGCCAACAACGCACACCATGGTCCTACGCTTCGAAGCCCACCCCGACAATCCCCAGCCCCGTCTCATCAAGCAGGCCGCCGACATGCTGCGCCAGGGCGCCATCCTGGCCATTCCCACGGATTCCAGCTACGCGCTGGTCTGCCATCTGGACGACCGCCCTGCGGTGGAGCGGCTTCGCCGCATCCGGCAGATCAACGACAAGCACCACCTCACGCTGCTGTGCCGCGACCTGTCGGAGCTGTCCAGCTATGCGCGCGTGGACAACCGCCAGTACCGCCTGCTCAAGCTGGCCACGCCGGGGCCGTATACCTTCATCCTGGAAGCCTCCAAGGAAGTGCCCAAGCGCCTGAGCCATCCCTCGCGCAAGACCATCGGCCTGCGCGTGCCGGACCGCAAGGGCACGCAGCTGCTGCTGGAGCAACTGGGCGAGCCTCTGATCGCCACCACGCTGATCCCGCCGGGCGAGACCGAGGCCCTGCACGACGCGGACGCCATCCTGGAGCGCTTTCCCCACGAGCTTGACGCCATCGTCGATGCAGGCGCCTGCCCTTCGGAGCCGACCACCGTGATCGACCTGGTTCCCATGGCCCTGGGCAATCCGCCGACCGTGGTGCGCCAGGGAAGGGGCAGCCTGGACGCCCTGGGCCTTGAGATGGCCTGATGAAGATGGCCCGAGCAGGGGCCATGCTCCGCACCGCATGAACGACAAACGCCGGGCAAGCCCGGCGTTTGTGTTGTGAAGGGACGCTGACGAGAGAGATGCAGATCAGTGCTGGGCCAATTCCAGAGACTGCAGCGACCGGGCTGCAGGAATCGGCGCACGCTGCTGTGGCCTTGGCGAACTTGGCGTCCTTGGAGAACTTGCTGCGGGCGCCACGGCAACGGACGGGGCCAGCGCGGGCCTGCCCTGCGCTGCCGCTGCCGAGAACCCCGCACCCGCCGCAGACTCTGGCTCGTCATCGAGCTTGAAGGCGCCCACCGCCTGCTCCAGATCCTGGGCGCGCTCGCTCAACGCCGAGGCCGCGCGCGAGGCCTGCTGTACCAGGGCTGCGTTCTCCTGGGTCGCGCTGTCCATGTGGCCCACGGCGGCGTTGACCTGGGCGATGCCCTCGCTTTGCTCGCGCAGCGCCTGCGACATTTCGCCCAGCAGGCCCGAGACCTGGCCCACGGCGCCCACGATTTCCTGCATGGTGGCGCCCGCCTGGTTGACCAGGCCGGCTCCGCTTTCCACCTGGCGCACGCTGGTGGTGATCAGTTCCTTGATCTGCTTGGCGGCCTCGGCCGAGCGCCCGGCCAGGCTGCGCACCTCGCTGGCCACGACGGCAAAGCCCCGGCCCTGCTCGCCCGCACGCGCCGCCTCCACGGCCGCATTGAGCGCCAGGATATTGGTCTGGAAGGCGATGCCTTCGATGACCTGGATGATGTCCACGATCTTGCGCGAGCTGCCGCTGATGGCCTCCATGGTCTGCACCACCTCGCCCACCACGGCCCCGCCGCGCTTGGCGGTGGACGAGGCATCGACGGCCAGCCCGCTGGCCGAATGCGCGCGGTCGGCGTTCTGGCGCACGGTGGCGGTGAGCTGCTCCATGCTGGCCGCCGTCTGGGCCAGCGCCGAGACCTGGGCCTCGGTGCGGCGCGACAGGTCGGAGTTGCCGGCGTCGATCTCGCCGGCCGACAGGCCGATGGAATCCGTGGACTGCTTGATGCGGCCGACCAGCTCGGTCAGTGTGTCCTCCATGGTGCCCAGCGCGCCCAGCAGGCGGCCGAAGTCGCCCTGCAGCTCGGTCGAGAACTCCTGGCTCAAATCACCGGCCGCCACGGTCTCGGCAATCAGGATGGCCTGGCCCAGCGGCTGCACGATTCCCCGCCGCAGGCTGAACCAGGCCACCAGGGCCAGCACGCAAACGGCAGCCCCCAGCCCCAGCACCCACCAGCGCGTGTGCACCAGCGCCTGCTCGGCCACCGTGGTCGCTCCCCCGGCCGCCAGCGCCTGTTCGGCCTGCCCCAGTGAAAACACCGTGACCGCCATCATTGTGAAGACCAGCAGATTGATACCGCCGAACGCAATCACCAGTCGCCAGCCTATCGGCAGCCTGCCCAAGCCCAGTACGCCCACGTGCCACCTCTTGTACATATGGCCCGAGGGCCTTGGTGAAAAACCTGTTGAGGGAATCATCTCATCGGTGTTTCATTTTGCAACACAGAATGGGGCATTGCCAATCTGCGGGAAACCACCATATCCACGCGGCCAGAGCGCAGCGCACGGGCTCTGCCGGCTGCCAGCGGCAAGGGTAGCCAGCGTCTGAGACAATGCCCGCCGTGGACATCTCCAACCTCATCCAGACCGTACTCATCTATGCCCTGCCCGTGCTCTTCGCGATCACGGTGCACGAGGCAGCCCATGGCTATGCCGCGCGCTACTTCGGCGACAACACGGCCGCCATGATGGGACGCATCACGCTCAACCCCATCAAGCACATCGACCCCATCGGCACCATCCTGATGCCGCTGCTGCTGTACTTCGCCACCTCGGGCGCCTTTCTGTTCGGCTACGCCAAGCCCGTGCCCGTGCGCTTCGACCAGTTGCGCAACCCCAAGCGCGACATGATCTGGGTGGCCCTGGCAGGCCCGGCCTCCAATTTCGTGCAGGCCCTGCTGTGGGGCGTGCTGCTGGTGGTTCTGGTGGGATCGGGCGTGGGCGAGCGCTTCTTCATAGAAATGTGCCGCGCCGGCATCCTGGTCAATCTGGTGATGTGGGCCTTCAACCTGTTTCCGCTGCCGCCGCTGGACGGTGGCCGCATCCTTGTCGGCCTGCTGCCCTGGCGTCAGGCGCAGTGGGTGGCGCGCATCGAGCCTTGGGGCTTTTTCATCGTCATGGGCCTGGTCATCGCCGGCGTGGTCGGCAGCCTGTGGCTGCGCCCGCTGATGGACCTGGGCTACGCCGTGATCGACTTCGCGCTGACCCCGCTGATCGCGCTGCTGCGCTGAACGCGTTGCAGAGCGGCCCACCGGCTGTCTCTGCGGCTCCCTGTTTTTCTTTCTTGCCTGTCGAAGCCTCCCGTCATGAGCACCATCCGTTTCCTCACCGGCATCACTCCCAGCGGAACCCCGCACCTCGGCAACTATGCCGGCATGCTGCGCCCGGCCATCGCGGCCAGCCGCTCGCGCGAGGTCGAGAACTTCTACTTCCTGGCCGACTACCACGCCCTGATCAAATGCCAGGACCCGGCACGCGTGCAGCGCTCCACCATCGAGATCGCGGCCAGCTGGCTGGCGGCGGGGCTGGACCCCGAGCATGTGACCTTCTACCGCCAGTCCGACATTCCCGAGATCCCCGAGCTGTGCTGGCTGCTGACCTGCGTGACCGGCAAGGGCCTGCTCAACCGCGCCCACGCCTACAAGGCGGCCGTGGACAAGAACCACGCGGACGGCACCGAGACCGATGACGGCGTGACCGCCGGCCTGTTCATGTACCCCGTGCTCATGGCGGCCGACATCCTGGCCTTCAATGCGCACAAGGTGCCTGTGGGCCGCGACCAAGTCCAGCACATCGAGATGACGCGCGACATGGCCTCCAGCTTCAACCACATCTACGGCGGCGAGTTCTTCACGCTGCCCGAGGCGCAGGTCGAGGAGAACGTGGCCACGCTGCCCGGCCTGGATGGCCGCAAGATGAGCAAGAGCTACAACAACACCATCCCGCTGTTCTCCTCGCGCGAGCAGCTGCGCAAGCTCATCGGCAGCATCACCACCGACTCGCGCACGCCCGGCGAGCCCAAGGAAGTCGAGGGCTCGGCCCTGTTCCAGATCTACCAGGGCTTTGCCAGCGAAGAGGAAACCGAGGCGCTGCGCCGCCAGTACGCCGAAGGCATTGCCTGGGGCGACGCCAAGCAGCAACTGTTCGAGCGCATCGACCGCGAGCTGGCGCCCATGCGCGAGCGCTACGAGCACCTGGTGGCCCACCCTGCCGAGCTGGAGGACATCCTGCAGGCCGGCGCCGCCAAGGCCCGCCGCGAGACCCTGCCCCTGATCCGCGAACTGCGCTCGGCCGTCGGCCTGCGCAGCCTGGCACAGGCGCCCGTGGCCGCCAAGGCCAAGGCCGCCAGGCAGGCCCTGCCCCAGTTCAAGCAATACCGCGAAGCCGACGGCAAGTTCTACTTCAAGCTCGTCGCCGCCGACGGCCAGCTACTGCTGCAAAGCCTGGGCTTCGACGCCCCCAAGGAAGCCGGCCAGGCCATTGGCCAGCTCCAAAAGGAAGGCGAGGCGGCCCTGTCCGCACTGCAGCCCCGGCTGCAGCCCGCAGACCCCCAGTTGGTGCTGGCCGCCCTGCAGCAACTGCGCGATGCCGCAGAGTAAGGGTAAGCTTCGCTTTAGAAACCGCCTATTTGCGGGCAGTCCTGCCCGCGGGCTCGGCGCCGGGATTGCGGCGCGTGCGTGAAAGGACATTTGGATGCGTATAGCTGCTCTGGACGATGATCCGCTGCAACTGGAGATGCTGCGTCAGGTCGCGCTGGAGACGGGCCACAGCTGCCACACCTACCAGACGGGCTCGGCCCTGCAACTGGAGCTTCGCCGCGAGAGCTTCGACCTGCTGATCGTGGACTGGCACCTCCCGGACATGGAAGGAACGGACCTGGTGCGATGGGCGCGTGGCCATGTCAGCCGCGAGCTGCCCATCCTCATCATCACCCACCGCAGCGAAGAGGCCGACATCGTCGAGGGCCTGTCCTGCGGCGCCGACGACTTCATGGTCAAGCCCGTGCGCCATGCCGAGCTGCGCGCGCGCATGGCCGCCCTGTTGCGCCGCGCCTATCCGGTGAACACGCAAAGCGTGCTGGAGTTCGGCCCCTACCGTTTCCTCACCACCACCAACAGCCTGGAGATGCACGGCCAGCCCATCGAGGTGACGCACCGCGAGTACACGCTGGCCCTGACCCTGTTCCAGAACCAGGGCCGGCTGCTGTCGCGCGAGCACCTGCGCGAAGCCGTGTGGGGACACAACGCCGAAGTGCAGTCGCGCTCGCTGGACACGCATATCTCGCGCCTGCGCGCCCTGCTGAACCTGCGCGCCGGACAGCCCTACGCCATCAGTGCCGTGTACGGCTATGGCTATCGCCTCGATGTGCCCGACGCAGCGCTGCAGGCGCTGCAGCAGGCATCATGACCGTACACATGCCTGCCGCCCTGGGCAGACCCGTATCGCGGGCCTGCATGCTGGCCGCTCTCGGCCTGCTGGGCCTGGGCGGCGCGCAGGCCCAGATCAAACCCGTGGGCCGCAACGGTGACACGATGGCACACCGGGTCGTCGCCGGCGACACGCTGGAGCAGCTGGCGGCGCGCTACCTGGGCGATGCCCGCCAGTGGACCGACCTGCAGCAGCACAACGGCGTGGCCAATCCCTACCGCCTGCGGCCCGGCTCCGTGCTGGAGATCCCCGTGCGCCTGCTGCGCGCCGCTGTCGCCTCCGTGGAATTCGTGCAGGGCGATGCACGCAGCACGCGCCCGCTGGACCACCTGGCCGATACGCAGGGCGCGGCCGGAGACGATGCGGGCCAGCCCCTGCGCAAGGGACAGACGCTGCAGGAAGGCGAGCGCCTGCAGCTGGCCCCGGACGCATTCGTCGCCGTGCGCCTGGCCGATGGCTCCCTGGTGCGCGTGCAGTCGCAGTCCGATGTGGTGCTGCGCCAGATGCGCCGCAAGGGCCGTGCCGGCAGCCTGCAGTCCGTGCTGGACCTGCGCGAGGGCGGCGTCGAGGCCTCGGTGCCGCCCGAGCCCGGCAACGCACAGCGCCGCTTCGAGATCCGCACGCCCGCTGCATCGACCAGCGTGCGCGGCACCCGCTTCCTGGTCCAGGCCGATGCCGCCGGCAGCACGGCGGCCGCCGTCGATGAAGGCACCGTCGCCGTGGGCTCCGACGCCTCAAGCGCGAACACTGGTGATGCGCTGCTGCGCCCGGGCCAGGGCGTGGCCGTGGACGCCAATGGCCGCGTGGGCGAGCCCCGCCCCATGCTGGGTGCGCCCGACATCACGGCGTGGCCCGCGCTGGCGGAAGACGCCAACTGGATCAGCCTGCCCCTGCCCGGCTTGCCGGGCGCCGTGCGTTACCAGCTACAGCTGTCGCGCGATGCCGACATGACCCAGGTGCTGCGCAGCGCCAGCTTCCAGGCCACGGCATCGCCGCTGCGCCTGGCGGGCGTGGAGGACGGCGACTACGTGCTGTCCCTGCGCGGCATCGATGCCCAGGACATTCCGGGCGCCGCCAGCCGCCGCGCCCTGCGCGTCAAGGCCCATCCCGTGCCGCCGCTGTATGAATCCCCCCAGGCCGACGCCACCGTGGGCCTGGGCCGCGCCAGCCTGCAATGCACCCAGGTCGTGGGCGCCGCGCGCTACCGCATTCAGGTCGTCTCTGCCGATGCGCAGGCCGGCTTTGCCGAGCCCGCCATCGATGCACGCGACCTGAAAGACTGCACACTGCCCGCCACCACGCTGGCCCGCCTGCCGGCCGGACGCTATCTCTGGCGTGCCGCCAGCATTCGCACGCTGGCCGATGGACAGCCCGACCAGGGCCCGTTTGCCGCAGCCCAGGCCATGCGACTGGCGGCCGTTCCTCCCCAGCCCTCGGCCAGCGCGCTGCAGCTGGGCGACGGCCCGGCCGAAGGCAGCCGCCAGATCCGCTGGAGCGGCGAGCCCGGCCAGCGCTACCACGTGATGGTGGCGCGCGACCAGGAGTTCACCGCGCCGCTGGTGGACCTCTGGACCGACCAGCCGCAATGGAGCACCGAGGACCTGCCCGCAGGCAGCTACTACGTGCGCCTGCAGATCGAGGATGCCAACGGCCTGCGCAGCGACTTCTCGGCCGCGCGCCAGTTCCGCACCGGCAGCTGGATCGTCGATGCCAGCGGCGAGATGATGCATTCGGGCAACGGAGAGCGCCTGCAGCGCCAGTAACCGTGCCCGTTCATTCCCTGACCGCGCTTGTCCACCCAGCCGCCCCTGCCTGACAGCCCCGCCACGCCGGCGCAGCCAGCGCCTGCGCGTGGCCGTGGACTGCGGCGGGACTGGCTGCTGCTGGCGGCGGGCCTGCTCTCCCTGGTGTTCTGGCTCAGCGGCGACGGGCAGCTCGACCGCATCAACGGCTTCGTCCAGGACACGGCCAGCTGGCTGCACCGGCCCAAGGCATCGCAGGACATCGTCATCGTCGCCATCGACGATGCCAGCATCGACGCCATTGGCCGCTGGCCCTGGCGTCGCGCCCTGCACGCCGGCCTGCTGGAGCGCATCAGCCAGGCACCGCCGCGCGCCATAGGCCTGGACGTGATGCTCAGCGAGGAAGACCTGGACTATCCCGGCGACGACCTGCTGCTGGCGCGCGTTCTGCAGCGCAGCGGCCGCACCGTCTTGCCCGTGGCGCCAGGCAGCGGCCCGCTGCCGGCCTTCGCACAGGCGGCAGCGGCGCTGGGCCATACCCAACTGCCCGTGGACGCCGATGGCGCGGTGCGCGGCTTCCATGCCATAGAAGGCAGTGCGCAGCAGCCCTGGTGGCACATGGCGCTGGCCCTGCACTGCGTGGGCGAGAACGGCCGCGCATGCGCCCGCCCGGAGCCCGTGCCGCCCATGGACCCCGACGCACCCTCCTGGCAACGCCGCCAGCAGGAGATCATTGCCTTTGCACAGGCCAGGCCGGAGCAAGGCGCCAGGGACCGCTCGCCCTTCACCACCTATTCCTACATCGACGTGCTGCGCGGTCGAATTCCTGCAGCGGCATTCCGCGGCAAATACGTGCTCATCGGCACGACGGCCACCGGCCTGGGCAGCCGCTTCACCGCACCGCTGGGCACCAGCGCGCGGCCCATCTCCAGCGTGGAGATGCTGGCCCATGTGCTCAACGGCAGCCTGCAGGGCTCGCATGTGCATCCCGCGTCGGCCACGCTCAACCGCGCGCTCAATGCGGCAGCCGTGCTGCTGGCCCTGCTGGCCCTGGCCTGGCTGGGCCCGTCGGGCGGCATGCTGGCCTGCGCGCTGCTGGCCCTGGCCTGCCTTTCGCTGGCCGGGCTTGCACCGCGCCTGTGGCAGGTGCAGACAGCGCCTGCAGCCGGCCTGCTGGGCCTGGCCCTGGCCTATCCGCTATGGAGCTGGCTGCGCCTGCGCGCCGCCGCGCGCTTTCTGGCGCTGGAGCTGCGCGACCTGCAGGGGCAGGGCCTGCCCACCGCGCTGCGCCTGGGCGGCGACCTGCTGGACCAGCGCATCGCGGCCGTGGAGCAGGCTTCGCGCCAACTGCGCGCCCTGCACCATTTCGTCAGCGAAAGCCTGCGCCAGCTGCCCTCGCCCACCTTTGTCTGCGACCGGCAGGGCCATGTGCTGCTGGCCAATGCCGCAGCCCACGCCTATGCACGCAGCCTGGGGCATGGCCTCAGGGCCGGCGATGCCCTGCCCCGGCTGCTCGATGGTCTGCGGGCACTGGACACGGCAGCCGGCGCATCCGCCGGCCAGCCCTTGCTCACGCCCGAGACACTTGCCGCCCACGGCCTGCCGCCCAGCAGCGAGGGGCGCGACCCCATGGGACGCAGCCTGATGCTGCTGACCCAGACCTTCGAGGCACCGCCGACCACGGGCTGGCTGATCACCCTGGTCGATATCAGCGATCTGCGCAGCGCCCAGGCCCAGCGCGACCAGGCCATGCAGTTCATCTCGCACGACATCCGTGCGCCTGTGGCATCCATCATCACCTTGCTGGAGATGCAGCGCGGCGCCGTACAGGCGCCCGACCTCGGCCTCCTGCTGCCGCGCATCGAAGGCTATGCCCAGGCCTCCCTGCAGCTGGCCGACGATTTCGTGCACCTGGCACGCGCCCAGCAGCAGGCGCTGCGCCGGGAACGGCTGGACCTGGGCCTGGTGCTGGACCAGGCCGTGGAAAGCTGCTGGGCCCAGGCCTCTGCGGCCCACGTGCAGCTGGAGTTCCTCCTGCCCGAACAGGAATGCCCCGTGCTGGGCGATGCGGGCATGCTCCACCGCGCGGCCGTCAACCTGATCGGCAACGCCATCAAATACGGAGCGCGCGCAGATCAGGCAAACCCCGCCACGGTGCAATGCCTGCTGCAGCAGGACGCAGGCCATTGCCGCATCACCATCCGGGACCACGGGCCCGGCATGGATGGGAAGGCCGTCGCCCGGCTGAGCCAGCCGTTCGAGCGCCTGGACCATCACCAGCACCTCGACGGCGTGGGCCTGGGCCTGGCCTTTGTGCGCACCGTGGCCGCCCGACATGGCGGGCAGCTTGAGATAGAAAGCACGCCCGGCCAGGGCAGCGCCTTCAGCATCGTGCTGCCGAAAGCGGAACAGGCCTGACTGGCATCCCAGGGATGCGGATGCAAATGCAGAAAACGAAAAAGCCCTGAAGTCTTTTAACTTCAGGGCTTTGCGTTTTTTGGTGCGGCTGGCAGGAATCGAACCCACGACCCCTTGGTTCGTAGCCAAGTACTCTATCCAGCTGAGCTACAGCCGCAACGCTTCGCATTGTAGCAGCGGGTTTTGGGGCTCCCGGACAAAAGCGCCATATTTCTGCAAAAAACCCGGCAGCCGCATTCCCCGGCAACCGGGCGATGGCATGCCATGCGGCAGCCGTGCGCCCAGCAAAAAAGCCTGCCGCCCGGAAAGGCGGCAGGCTTTTCATACCAATGGATGGTAGGGCCTCCCAGAGTCGAACTGGGCACCAACGGATTATGAGTCCGCTGCTCTAACCAAGCATGAGCTAAGGCCCCTGATTCACCAAGGCAGCACGGATGCAGGCCATGGCAAACAACTATTGTAGAGCCTAACCCGCAGGACTCAGCGCTTGTGACTCAGCGCATTGCTGACGAGCTTGGAGGTGATGTCCACGATCTGGATCATGCGGTCGTAGTGCATGCGGGTGGGCCCGATCACGCCCAGCGTGCCCACCACCTTGCCGTCGAGTTCGTAGGGCGCGCTGACCACGGACAGCTCCTCGAAAGGCACGACCTGGCTTTCACCGCCGATGTAGATGCGCACGCCTTCCGCCTGGCTGGAAAAATCCAGCAGCCTGAGGATCTGGGTCTTTTGCTCGAACAGGTCGAAGGCGCGGCGCAGATTGCCCATGTCGCTGGAGAAATCGCTGACCGACAGCAGGTTGCGCTCGCCCGCGATGACCACGTCCTCCTGGGCGCTGGTCATGGCCTCCGTGCCGATGTTGACGGCCGCCTGCATGAGCGTGGCCACCTCGCCGCGCAGCAGCTCCACCTCGCCCTTGAGGCGCTCGCGCACCTCTTCCATGGCCAGGCCCGCGTAGTGGCTGTTGAGGAAGTTGGAGGCTTCGATCAGCTGCGAGGACGAGTAGTCCACGTCGGTGAAGATGACGCGGTTTTGCACGTCACCGTCGGGCGATACGATGATGACCAGAAAGCGCCGCTCCGACAGCCGCACGAATTCGATGTGTTTGAACACCGAGGTGCGGCGCGGCACCAGCACCACGCCCACGAACTGGGAAAGGCTGGACAGCAGGTTGGCGGCGTTGGCAATGACTTTCTGCGGCTGCTCGGGCGCGAGCTCGGGCGTCACGATATCGGCACGGTCTGCAGTGAGCATGGTGTCCACGAACAGCCGGTAGCCCCGGGCGGTCGGAATGCGGCCCGCCGAGGTGTGCGGGCTGATGATCAACCCCAGGTCTTCGAGGTCAGCCATCACATTGCGTATCGTGGCAGGCGACAATTCAAGCCCCGACGCACGCGACAGGGTTCGCGAGCCCACAGGCTGGCCGTCAGCGATATAACGCTCGATCAGCGCTTTGAGCAACAACTTGGCACGTTCGTCGAGCATGTGATGATTTTAATGATGTAATTTCCAGAAATGACGTCCACGTTTCGCCACGTTGCCTTGATCGGGAAGTACCACGCTCCCAGCGCAAGCGCCCCGTCCGAGAATGCCAGCAACGCGCTTGAGCGCATTGCGGACTTCCTCAGGCGCCAGGGCTGCGAAGTCGTGCTTGATACCCAATCGGCCCTGCACGCAGGGCTCACAGACTACCCCACCCTCGATGTCGATGGCCTGGGCAGGCATTGCGACCTGGGCTTGGTCGTCGGCGGCGACGGCACCATGCTCGGCGTGAGCCGGCACCTGGCGCAATACGGAACGCCCCTGATCGGGGTGAACCAGGGCCGCCTGGGCTTTGTCACCGACATTGCGCTGGAGGACTTCGAGGCCACGCTCACGCCCATGCTGCAGGGCGAATACGAGGAGGACCTGCGTCCTCTGATGTGCGCCCGCGTGATCCGCGACGGCCAGTGCGTGTTCGAGGCCCTGGCCATGAACGATGTGGTGGTCAACCGCGGCGGCACATCGGGCATGGTGGAGCTGCGCATCGAGGTGGGCGGCCGCTTTGTCTCCAACCAGCGCGCCGACGGCCTGATCGTGGCCACGCCCACGGGCTCCACGGCCTATGCGCTGTCCGCCGGCGGACCGATGATGCATCCGTCCATCCCCGCCTGGGTGATGGCACCCATTGCGCCGCACAACCTGTCCAACCGCCCCATCGTGCTGTCCGATGCCAACGAGGTCACGATCGAAGTCGTGGCCGGGCGCGATGTCAGCGCCAATTTCGACATGCAGTCCCTGGCCTCGCTGCAGCACGGCGACCGCATCCTCGTGAGCCGCGCCCACCACAGCGTGCGCTTTCTGCATCCCAAGGGCTGGAACTACTTCGCCACGCTGCGCAAGAAACTGGGCTGGAACGAGGGAGGCGCCTGACCATGGCGCTCAAGCGCATCGTTCTGCGCGACTTCGTGATCGTGCAGGCCCTGGATCTGGACTGGCATGCGGGCTTCACCGTGCTGACCGGGGAGACCGGCGCCGGCAAATCCATCCTGATCGACGCATTGCAGCTGGCCCTGGGCGCCCGCGCCGACGCCGACGTGGTGCGCGAAGGCTGCACCCAGGCCGATATCTGCGTGGAGTTCGACGGCTGCGCGCGGCTGCGCCCCTGGCTGGAGGCCGCAGGCCTGGCCTGCGAGGACAGCAGCCTGCTGCTGCGGCGCACGGTGGACACCCAGGGCCGCAGCCGCGCCTGGATCAACGGCACACCAGCCACGGCCACGCAGCTGCGCGCCCTGGGCGAGCAGCTGATCGATATCCACGGCCAGCATGCCTGGCAAAGCCTCACGCGGCCCGATGCGGCGCGCGCGCTGCTGGACGCCTATGCCGGCATCGACAGCCGCGAGGTCCAGGGCTGCTGGAGCCGTTGGTCCCAGGCCCGGCAGGCGCTGCAGCATGCGCAATCCGCCCAGGACAGCCTGCAGCGCGAGCGCGAGCGGCTGCAGTGGCAGATCACCGAACTCGACAAGCTGGCTCCGCAGGCCGACGAGTGGGACGAGCTCAATGCCCAGCACACGCGCCTATCCCATGCCCAGACCCTGATCGACACCGCCCAGACCACGCTGCAGATGCTGGAGGACGACGAGGCTGGCGTGATCACTCCGCTGGGCCGCGCCAGCCACCTGATCCAGAACCAGGAGCACCTGGAGCCCGACTTCCAGAACATTGCCGACGTGCTGGCCTCGTGCATGGCCCAGGCGCAGGATGCGCGCCATTCGCTGCAAAGCTATCTGCGCCGCGCCGACCTGGACCCCGAGCGCCTGGCCGAGCTCGATGAGCGCCTGTCGCTGTGGATGCAGCTGGCGCGCCGCTACCGCCGCACGCCCGATGAACTGCCGGCACTGCTGGCCGGCTGGCGCCAGGAGCTGCAGCAGCTGGACGCCGCCGTGGACATCGAGGCCCTGCACGCTGCCGAGCAATCCGCGCAGCAGCATTACCAGGCCAGCGCCCGGGTGCTGTCGCAGCAACGCGCCCTGGCTGCGCCGCGCCTGTCGCGCGCCATCACCCAGGCCATGCAGGGCCTGGGCATGGAAGGCGGCCTGTTCGAGGCCGCCCTGTCCACGGCCGACTCCCCTGGTGCCTTTGGCGTGGACAGCGTGGCCTTCCTGGTCGCCGGCCATCCTGGGGCCAGTCCCAAGCCGATTGCCAAGGTGGCCTCGGGCGGCGAGCTGTCGCGCATTTCGCTGGCGATTGCCGTGACCACCAGCGAGCTCGGCGAGGCCGGCACGCTGATCTTCGACGAGGTGGACTCCGGCGTTGGCGGCGCCGTCGCCGAGACCGTGGGCCGCCTCATGCACGCACTGGGCCGATCGCGGCAGGTGCTGTCCGTCACCCATCTGCCGCAGGTTGCCGCCTGCGCCGACCAGCACTACCTGGTGGCCAAGCAACGCGCGAGGCAAGGCACGCTCAGCACCGTGCAGCCGCTGGACAGCGCCGCACGCGAGGCAGAGCTGGCGCGCATGCTGGGTGGCGAGCGACAGTCCGAAACCACGATGGCCCATGCCCGCGAAATGCTGGCCATGGCGCGCCAGGCACCTGCACCCCGCCCACCCCCGCGACGGGCCGGCAGGCAGCGGCCCCAGGCCGATGCCGACCGCACACGGTCCAAGCCGGGACGCGCGGCCAACGGCGCGCGCAACACCAATGGAGGCTGATGCCATGTCGCTTGAGATCGTGCTGATCACCGGGATGTCCGGATCGGGCAAATCCGTCGCCCTGCATGCGCTGGAGGATGCCGGCTACTACTGCGTGGACAACCTGCCCCCCGAGCTGCTGTCCGCCTTCGTCGAACTGGAGCACGGCCGCCACAGCAACAAGGTGGCCATTGCCATGGATGCGCGCAGCGCCGGCGGACTGCCCCACCTGCCCGGCCAGCTGGAACGGCTGCAGCGCCAGGGCGTCGTGCCCCACCTGGTCTTTCTGGACGCCACCACGGGCACCCTGGTGCGGCGCTTCTCCGAAACCCGGCGCCGCCATCCGCTGTCGCAGGGGCCGGTCGCCGAAGGCCGCCGCGCCCTGGTCCAGGACATAGAAACCGAGCGCGAGCTGCTGGGCGACCTGCGCGAGAAGTCGCATGTCATCGACACCAGCCACCTGCGCTCGTCCCAGCTGCAAAGCTATATCAAGGAGCTGATTGCGGCCCCGGTGGGCCAGATGACCCTGGTCTTCCAGTCCTTCGGCTTCAAGCACGGCCTGCCCTCGGACTCCGACTATGTGTTCGATGTGCGCATGCTGCCCAACCCGCACTACGAACCCCAGCTGCGCCCGCTGACCGGCATGGACGCGCCCGTGGCCGAGTTCCTGCGCCAGCAGCCAGGCGTGGACCAGATGCGGCGCGACATCCAGCAGTTCCTGGAGTCCTGGCTGGACATGATGGCCAGCAACCACCGCAGCTATGTCACCGTGGCCATCGGCTGCACGGGGGGCCAGCACCGCTCGGTCTTCCTGGTCGAGGAACTGGCGCGGCACTTTGCCCCGCGCTGGCCCACGCTGTGCCGGCACCGCTCGCTGGACAGCCGGCCCACGCTCAAGCCTGCCGACTTGCTTGCGCACGACGTCTGAGCGCCAGGCCCCGCCTCCGGAACACTGCGATGCAAGGCTTGCCGATGACGAACGCTCCGCGTGTGTTGCTGGTGGAGGACGACCCCGCCATCGCGCGCACCGTCTGCTATGCGCTGGAGCGCGACGGCATCGCCGTGCGCCACTGCCTGCAGCTGGCCGACGCACGCGCGCAATGGCAGGCGCAGCCGCCCGATGCCCTGCTGCTGGACGTGGGCCTGCCCGATGGCAACGGCCTGGACTGGTGCCGCGAGCTGCGCCAGGCCGGCGCCGCCGTGCCGCTGCTGGTGCTCAGCGCACGCGGCGAGGAAATGGACCGCGTGCTGGGCCTGGAGCTGGGCGCCGACGACTACCTGACCAAACCCTTCAGCCCGCGCGAGCTGGTGGCCCGTACCCGCGCCCTGCTGCGCCGTGCGCAGCGCCTGCAGCCCGCGCCAACGGCCAGCGCAGCGCCGGCCGATGCCCTGTTCAGCATCGATCCACAGGGCCAGCGCGTACGCATGCAGGGTGTGCCCCTGGAGCTGACGCGGCGCGAATACCAGTTGCTGCGCTGCCTGCTGGAGCGCCCCGGGCGCATCCTCAGCCGCGAGTTCCTCCTCGACAGCATCTGGGGCCAGGACAGCGACAGCACGGACCGCACCGTGGATACGCACGTCAAGACCCTGCGCGCCAAGCTGCGCGCCCAGGCGCCGCAGCAGGACTTCATCACCACCCACCGCGGCATGGGCTACAGCCTGACGCTGCCGGGCTGAGCCACCGCAGCACGCCATGCGCCTCGGACTGCGGCTGTTCTTCGCCTTTTTCGTCATCAACGGCCTGGCCGCATTCTTCGTGCTGCGCGTCTTCATGGTCGAGGTCAAGCCCAGCGTGCGCAAGGTGACCGAGGACACGCTGGTCGAGACCGCCTACGCCCTGGCCGCGCTGGCCAGCGACGACATGGCCAGCGGCGTGCTGCAGCAAAGCCCCGCGGACAGCCGCTTCGCGCACCACATGCAGGCCTATGCCAACCAGACCGTCAAGGTCTGGATCTGGGACACGCGCAAGACCAGCCTGGACATGCGCGTCACCGTCGCGGACCAGAAGGGCCTGGTGCTGTTCGACTCCGCCGGGCTGGACCAGGGCGCCGACTACTCGCGCTGGCGCGACGTGTACCGCACGCTGCGCGGCGAATACGGCGCACGCACCACGCGCGAGGTGCAGAACGACGAGGCCAGCAGCGTCATGTATGTCTCGGCACCCATCATGGTCGATGGCCGCGTGGCGGGCGTGCTCACCGCCTCCAAGCCCGCCCACTCGGTGCAGAAGATCGTGGACAGCGCGGAAAGCAAGATGCTGCGCGGCGGCCTGCTGTTCCTGCTGCTGTCGGCCGGCGTGGGCTTTGCCGTCACCTGGTGGCTGGTCATCCATGTGCGGCGCCTGCGCAGCTATGCCCAGCAGGTACAGGCGCCCACGCTCAACGAGGCCGCCTCGCCCACCACGGCGCCCCCCATGCCCGAGGCCCCGCGCATGCCCGGCGAGCTGGGCGAACTGGCCCGCGCCATGGAGAACATGCGCAGCCGCCTGGAAGGGCGCGACTACATCGAAGGCTATGTGCGCGCCCTCACGCACGAGCTCAAGAGCCCCGTGGCTGCCATCCGTGGCGCAGGCGAGCTGCTGCAGGAAGACCTGCCATCGGCCGACCGCGAACTGTTCGCGCGCCAGGTGGTGGACCAGTGCCAGCGCCTGCAAAACCTCGTGGACCAGTTGCTGCGCCTGAGCCAGCTGGAGCAGCGCCGCGCCCTGCACCCGCACACGGCCTGCAGCCTGCAGGCCTGTGCCGAACAGGCCGTGGCGCAAGTCCACAGTGCAGCGCACCAGCGCCGCATCCAACTGGTGCTGCACGGCCAGGACAGCAGCGGCCCCTGGGAGCAGGACCTGGTGGTGCTGGCCCTGAGCAACCTGCTGAGCAACGCCATCGACTTCGCCCCAGAGGGCAGCAGCATCCACGTGGACCTGGAGCCCGGCCGCGTCAGCGTGCGTGACCACGGCCCCGGCGTGCCCGAGGCGCTACTCGGCCGGCTGGGCGAGCGCTTTTTCACCACCCCCCGCCCCAACGGGGAGCGCAGTGGCACGGGACTGGGCCTGTCCATCGTGCTGCGCATCATGCTGCTGCACGGCGGCAGCATGCAGGCCACCAACGCCCAGCCCGGGCTGCGTGTCACGCTGAACTGGCCACTGCGGGCACACTGACGCCCCCATATCGGCCCTGCGAATCCGACTTCACACCCGCTTCACACACTTCATTCCGGCCACACAGCCCCCGCCCAGACTGCATCCACGATCAACGAACGGGATGTGGAATGAAGAACCGACTGCTTGCCAAAGGCGTGGCCCTGCTGGTCATGCTGGGCCTTTTGATGCTGGGCCTGGGCCTGATACACGACGTGGTGCGGGACCGCATACGCAACCGCGACAACGCCGTGCAGGGCGTGGTCGCCAGCCTGGCTGGCCGCCAGACGCTGATGGGCCCGGTGCTGGTGCAAAACTGCACCGAGACCACGGGCTTGGAAAAAGGCAGCAAGACCGAATGGACCACGCGCCAGTTCCAGCGCATGCTGCTGCCCGACCAACTGCGCCACCAGGCCACGGCGCGCATGGAGGAGCGCTCGCGCGGCCTGCACCAGGTCAGCACCTATGCCATGCAGGACAGCATCAGCGCCAGCTTCACGAACGCCGCCCAGTACCTGGAAAAGCCCTCCATCGACACGGCGGCCAACCAGACCGTGCGCTGCGGCGCACTGCGCGTGGCGCTGTCGCTCACCGATCCGCGCGGCATACGCTCGGCCACCATCGAAGCCGATGGCAAGAGCCTGGACGTGGGCCCCGGCACATCACTGGAGCGCTTCTCGCAGGGCCTGCAGGCGGAACTGGCGCCGGCCCTGCTCAAGAAGGACGGGCCCCTTGAACTGAAGATTGCCCTGGAACTGGTGGGCACCGAAAAGCTGGCCTTCGTGCCGCTGGGCAGCCACAGCCAGGTCCAGTTGTCGGCCGACTGGCCCCATCCCTCGTTCGGTGGAAGCTTTCTGCCCAACCGGCGGGAGATCAGCGACAAGGGCTTCGAAGCCAGTTGGAACCTCTCGGCCCTGGCCTCGTCCGCACGCCAGGCCTTCACCGACCAGCAGCCGCTGTGCCAGCCCGGCCGCCGCGACATGGAGGAATACGCGGCCACCGCCCATGCCCCCAACAGCGGCCCTTGCCTGGAATCGCTGGATACGGACTTCGTGGACCCCATCAACGCCTACTCGTTGAGCGACCGCGCCACCAAGTACGGCCTGCTCTTCGTGGTGCTGACCTTCGTAGCCGTCGGCCTGTTCGAGGTGCTCAAGCAGCTGCGCGTGCATCCCATCCAGTACCTGCTGGTGGGATCGGCGCTGTGCAGCTTCTTCCTGCTGCTGATCAGCCTGTCGGAGCACATGGGATTTGCCAGCGCCTACGGCATTGCCGCCTCGGCCTGCGTGCTGCTGCTGGCCTACTACGCCAGCCACATCCTGGGCAGCCTGCGCCGCGGCCTGCCGTTTGCGGCGGGCATCGCCGCACTCTACGGCCTGCTGTACGTGCTGCTGCAACTGGAGCAAAGCGCGCTCATCGTG
Source organism: Delftia sp. GW456-R20 (assembly GCF_001622915.1). Classification (NCBI taxonomy): domain Bacteria; kingdom Pseudomonadati; phylum Pseudomonadota; class Betaproteobacteria; order Burkholderiales; family Comamonadaceae; genus Delftia; species Delftia sp. GW456-R20. The sequence continues at coordinate 365,273 of NZ_LWCN01000005.1, forward strand.
GGATCGATCGCGCTGTTCGCGGTGCTGGCCCTGATCATGGTCTGCACGCGGCATGTGGACTGGTATGCCTTCGGCCGGCAGGATGGCGACCGCGGCGGTGAAGGCGCGGGCACCCCACCCACCGTGGGAGCGCTGCAGCCATGAGCACCATCACCGCCATCAGCGATATCCGCAGCTCGGACAATCAGGCGCTGGAGCGCCAGCGCTGCGAGCAGGCCTGGCAACAGGCCGTGCAAAGCGGGGACCGTCATGCCCTTGGCTCACTGCGCCTGCACATTGCCGACGCCACCGCACGCGCCAGGCGCACGCCCGGCGCACGGGAACAATGGCTGGCCTGGATGCTGCTGCGCTGCGCCCTGCTGCTGCCGCGCCGCAGGTTCTAGCCAGCCGGGCCGGCCGTGGCCTCAGCCCGCAAATTGCGCATCCAGCAGCTTGCGCACCGGGGCTGGCAGGCCCATGTCGGCCCAGGCCCCGGCATCGGCCCAGCAGCCCTGGCCGTCCGGCGTGGCGGCATCGATGCCGCCGCCCTGCACGCGCACGCGCACCGGATGCAGGTGCAGATCGCGGTGGGTGAGCACATGCAGGAAGGCGGGCAGATCGGTCCAGTCCAGGGGCTCCGTTCCTGGCCAATGCTGTGCCGCCGCCTGCTCCAGCGCCTCGCGCCCGTTGAACACGGGTGGCGCATAAAGCCCCGCCCAGATGCCCTGCTGCGGACGGCGCTCCAGCCAGACGCGGCCCTGCCCGTCCACGGCGATCAGCAGCCACCAGGCCTCGGAACTGCGCTTGAGCTTGCGCGTTCGCACGGGATAGTTTTCGGGATTGCCAAAGCGCGCTGCCCGGCACTGCGGCTGCAGCGGACAGACCAGACAGCTGGGCTTGCGCGGCGTGCAGATGGTGGCACCCAGGTCCATCAGGCCCTGGGTATAGCGGGGCATGGCCTGCTGCAGGTCCTCGGTGGGGCACAGCTGCTGGGCCAGGTCCCACAGTTCGCGCTCATTCCTGGCAACAGCCAGATCCGCATCGAAAGCCAGCACGCGCGTGAGCACACGCCGCACGTTGGCATCGAGGATGGGCACACGCTCGGAAAAGCAAAAGGAGGCGATGGCGCCCGCCGTGGACCGGCCTATGCCCGGCAGCGTGGCCAGATCCTCGGCCCTGCCTGGAAAGGCACCACCCCAGTCCTCGACCACGGCCTGGGCACAGCGGTGCAGGTTGCGCGCGCGGCTGTAGTAGCCCAGGCCGCTCCACAGCGCCAGCACCGCGTCCTGCGGTGCGGCCGCCAGGCTGGCGACATCGGGGAAGGCATCGAGAAAGCGCTGGTAGTAGCCCAGCACGGTACTCACCTGGGTCTGCTGCAGCATGATTTCGGAGAGCCAGACGCGGTAGGGATCGCGCGTCTGCTGCCAGGGCAGGTGATTGCGTCCATGCGACGCCTGCCACTGCACGACGGGCGTGGCAATCGAGGGAAAGGTCAAGATATCAAGCAGTCAGTGAAGTTTCCTGTGCAGCCTTTGCCAGGCCGGGGAAGGCGGGCGTGGGCGACAGGGGTTGCAGCAGTTCCATGGTGGCCTGCCCCAGCTGCAGCTGCAAGGCCGTGAGCTGTTCGTCAGCGGTCTCGATCTCGGCAATGCGCTCCACCAGGCCCGAGGCCGCATTCTGGATGCGGTCCACCGCTTCGATGCGGCGGGCAAAGCTGCGCTTGCGCTCCTTCAATTGGGCATCGAGCTGGGCCGTGGCGGATTTGCTCCACATGTCCACGTCGTTGGCCGCAGACTCGAACACCGTGCGCAACCGCATCGCCAGCGCCTTGATCAGGCGCTGTGCAAACGCAGGATTGCTGCGCCTGAGCGCGTGGCCCAGGCCCAGGTACTGGGTGTAGCTGGCCTCGATGCGCTGCAGGTCGGCGCCGAACTCGGCCAGTTCCAGCTGGGCCGGAGCCTGCAGCGAGAAGCCGAACTCGGCATTGAGTTCCTTGAAGGTCGCGCCCAGCATGGACTGGATCTCTCCGGCCTGCGCCTGCGCCCGGGTCGCCACGGTACGCAGGCGCTCGAAGGTTTCGGCATAGACCTTGCGGGCGCCCAGCTTCAGGCCGCGCTGCTCCAGCGCATCCTTGAGATCGACCAGCTCCTGCTTGAGCGCGCTGGAGCCCAGCTGGCGGAAGATGTCGCGCAGCATGCGCATGTGCACCAGCCGCACGGCCTGGATCCTGGCGGCGCTGGCATCGAAATCCTGCTGCTCGCTCTCGATGCGGTGGCGCATGGAGGCGATGACGCTGGCATTCTTGCCGCGCAGACTGCGCAGCTCGGCCATCTGGTCGTCCAGGTCGCGGCGGCGGATGTTGAGCACGCGCTCCACCTCGACCTGCAACTGCTGCACATTGGCCCTGACGGCCGTCTGCAGCACCTTCTGGCGCTGGCCCATGATGCCCTCGGCCAGCATGTTCTCGAAAACGGGCAGTCCGCTGGCCTGCAGCAGCGCATCGTTGCTGGAGACCTTGGCCACCAGGCCCTTTTGCGCCGACACGGGCAGCACCCGCTCCATGGGCAGGCCCAGCATCTGTGCCGACTCCTGGCGCTGGCGCTGCAGTTGGGCCTGCACCTGCGACGCGGAACTCAGGCTGTCCCAGAGCGTGTCTATCTTGTTGAGCACCACGAGGCGGGAATCGGCCAGCGCATGCTGGCCCGAAGCCACATCGGGCGGCAGCACATGGTCGCGCCAGATGGCCAGATCGGACTTGGTCACGCCGGTATCGGCCGCCAGCACGAAGACCACGGCATGGGCCTGGGGGATCAGGTTGACGGTCAGCTCGGGCTCGGCGCCCACGGCATTCAGGCCGGGCGTGTCCAGAATGACCAGACCCTGCTTGAGCAGGGGATGGGGCATGTTGATCAGCGCATGGCGCCACATGGGCACCTCGACCAGGCCCTGCTCATCCACGAAGGGATTGCCGCCCTGGTCCTCGTCATGCCAGAAGCCCCAGGTCCGCGCCAGTTCCACGGAAACCTTGCGCACTTCGGCCACCTTGGCCAGCGTGTCGGCGATCTGCTGGGCATTGTTCACGTCGAGCGGCAGTTGCAGCCAGGCCTCGGGACGGGCGCGCCACTGGCCCAGGCTTTCCAGCGATTCGCGCGTATCGATGGGCAGCAGGCGCAGGCTGGGCTGCAGCTCGGCTTCCCAGCCCAGCTCGGCGGGGCACATGGTCGTGCGCCCTGCGCTGGCCGGCATGAGGCGGCGGCCATAGTGGGCGAAGAAGACCGCATTGATCAGCTCGGACTTGCCGCGCGAGAACTCGGCCACGAAGGCCACCATGACCTTGTCGCCACGCACCTGGGCTTCCAGCCGCTGCAGCCGCTCCTGCACCGCGACATCCAGCAGCTCCTGGGACTGCAGCCATTCGCGCAGCGCATGCAATTGCTGCGCAAAGCCGCGGCGCCATGCGCCGTGCTGGTCGAATTGCTCGTTGAATGATGGTCCCACGTGTTTCCCCCGCCATTGCATCGCCAATGTCTGCCGATGCCTAGTGATCGCCTCGACATTGCGCCGCAAGCGTGATGCCTGTTCTCTTCAAAATATAGCACCGTCGCCCCGTTTTGCCTGCTGCGGCGCCCCAAGGCCGGCCCCTGGAGCGGGGGGATTAAGGACAAAATATCGTTTATTTACAAATGAAACAATATTTCACCATCAATCTGCAGCGGTTGGTGCCTGAAATTTACAGAAACAGGCGTTTTCTGCAAATGCTTCGCGGGGCCTGCCGCAATGTAGCCGCAACAGGCGTTACGAGACGTTGAGAATTCGCTCCATTTTTTGAAGCAATCATCCCGCCTTCTGGCACCGCGCGCAGAAGTAGGTGCTGCGCTGCCCCTGGCGCAGCATTTGCACGGGCGAGCCGCAATGCGTGCAGGGCAGGCCTTCGCGGCCATAGACCTTGGCCTGCAGCTGGAAGTGGCCGGCCATGCCGTCGGGCGCGGAGAAATCGCGCAGCGTCGTGCCGCCCTGCTCCACCGCCAGGGCCAGCACGCGGCGGATCTCCTCGAACAACCGGCGCACCTTGCGCGGCCCGACCTCGCAGGCCGGCTGCGTGGGCGCGATGCGCGCCATGAACAGCACCTCGGACGCATAGATATTGCCCACGCCCACGACCACGCTGCCGTTCAGCAGCAATTGCTTGATGGGCGTGCGGCTGGCCTTCAGGCCGGCCCGGAAGGTCTCGAACGAGAAGCTGTCATCCAGCGGCTCCATCCCCAGATGGTCCAGCAGCCTGCGCGCCCAGGGATCGCTCTCGGCCGCCACATACATCACCGCACCAAAGCGCCGCGGATCGTGCAGCCGCAGCAGGCCCTTGCTGGTCTGCAGGTCGAAATGGTCATGCGTCCCTGCAGGCCCCAGCGGTGCTTCATGGGGGGCCACGAAACGCAGGCTGCCCGACATGCCCAGGTGCAGCATCAGCAGGCCCTCGCTCAGCTCCATCAGCAGATACTTGCCGCGCCGGCGCACGCCGTGCACATCGCGCCCGGCCAGCAGCTCGGGGGCAATGCCCAACGGCCAGCGCAAGGGCTTGCCCAAGGCCACGGATTCAATGCGCGCTCCGGCGATCTGCGCGGCAAAAGCGCGCCGCGTGACTTCTACTTCTGGCAATTCAGGCATGCGATCCGGGTTGTGCTGTAGTTGTGCGAAATGTGGTCTGGGCTTCGATTATTATGGTTCGATGGATCATCGCCTTCGCCTTCAGGGACTTGCCGTGGCAGCAGCCCTGGCCATGGGTTCCGCCACTGCCTGGGCACTCCCGGGCAAGACCGCAGCCACCATCGAGACGGAATCCCCCGAACCTCCCTCGTCCGCCGCCGCCTCTGCGGAGGACGATCGCGCCGCCCTCAACGCCGAGCTGTTCTACGAGATCCTGGTCGGCGAGATCGCCGCCAGCGAAGGTGCGCTGGGCGACGCCCAGGCCATGATGATGGAGGCCGCACGCACCAGCGGCAGCGAGCAGTTGTACCGGCGCGGCACCGAGCTGGCGCTGCAGTCGCGCTCCGGCGAGCGCGCCCTGGCCAATGCCCGTGCCTGGCTGGACGCCTTTCCCCAGTCCCGCGACGCCAACCGCTTCGTGCTCCAGATCCTGGTGGCACTGAACCGCATCGCCGATACCGGCAGCTATCTCAAGCGGGAGATCGAGGCCACGCCTGCGCCCTCCAAGCCCGCCACCTACCTGGGCATCACCCAGCTCTACAACAACGCCAGCGACAAGGCCCTGGCGGCCGATGTGGTCGAGCAGGCAATGGCTGGCGAGACCGACAACCCCGCCAGCGGCCCCCTTGCCTGGGCCACCATCGGCCACATGCGCCTGGGCGCCGGGCAGAAGGCTGCCGCCATGCAGGCCGTGCAAAAGGCACAGGCGCTGACACCCGATACCGGCCCCGTGGCCCTGCTGTCCATGGAACTGCTGGAAGCCGGCATGCCCGAGGCGGAGCCCATCGTCAAACGCTACCTGGCCAAGAACCCTTCAGCCCAGATGCGCATGGCCTATGCCCGCGTGCTGCTGGGCCAGCAGCGCCTGGACGAGGCCCGCCAGCAGCTGGTCTCCATCACCGTGGATTCCCCCGACTACGCCGAAGCCTGGGCCACCCTGGCCGCGCTGCAGCTGCAGTCCAACGACGTGGATGCAGCCCAGGCGTCCACCGAGCGCTTCGGCAAGCTCGTGCCGCAGATTCCCGCCGGTGTGGCGCGCAGTGCAGCCCAGTCCCAGTACTACCTGCTTCAGTCCCAGATTGCAGAAAAGCAGGGCAAGTTCGCCGAGGCCGACGCCCTGCTGCGCCGCATCGACGACGCGCCCAACCTGTTGAGCGTGCAGGCGCGCCGTGCCGCCCTGCTCGCGCGCCAGGGCAAGCTCAAGGAAGCCCGCGCCCTCATCGAGGCCGTGCCCGCCAGCGGCCCCAGCCAGCAGCGGCTCAAGCGCCTGGCCGAAGTGCAGCTGCTGCGCGATGCCAATCAGAATGCCCAGGCCTACGCGCTGCAGGCCGAGTTGCAAAAGCAGGACCCTGAAGACGCCGAGCTCGCCTATGACACCGCCCTGCTGGCGGAGCGCATTGGCAAGCATGACGAAATGGAGCGGCTGCTGCGCGGCATCATCGCGCGCCAGCCCGATTTCCAGCACGCCTACAACGCGCTGGGCTACTCCTTCGCCGAACGCGGCATCCATCTGGATGAAGCCGAAAAGCTCGTCGGCAAGGCGCTGGAAATGTCGCCTGGCGACCCCTTCATCACCGACAGCCTTGCCTGGGTGAAATTCCGCCGGGGCGACCTGGACGAAGCCCTCAGGCTGCTCGAAAGCGCCTACGCATCACGCCCTGACGTGGAGATCGCCGCACACCTGGGCGAAGTGCTCTGGGCCAAGGGTGATCGCGAACGCGCGCAGAAGATCTGGCGCCAGGGCCTGGCCACCAGTCCCGACAACACGACCCTGCGCGAAACCCTGCGCCGCCTGGGCGTTTCGCTTTGAGCCACCGCGCCGTGCCCGGGTTTCCGCATCCCGCCCTTGCACGCCGGCAGCTGTGCGCCACGGCGGCCGCCGCCGCACTGCTGGCCCTGGCCGGCTGCGCCCTGCCACCCCGCCAGCTGCAGGCCGATGCAGCCGCCCCCACCGCTGCAGGCCACTGGGCGGGCCGGCTGGCGCTGCAGGTGGAAGATGCGCAAAACCAATCCTTCAGCGCAGGCTTCGAGCTGCTGGGCACGCCCCAGCGCGGCGAGCTGCTGTTGTTCACGCCCCTGGGCTCGACACTGGCGCGTCTGCTCTGGGAGCCGGGTCAGGCAAGCCTGCAACAAGGCGAGGAGCGCAAGACCTCGGACTCGCTGCCCGCACTGGTGCAGGAGCTGACCGGCAGCGATCTGCCCATTGCCGCCCTGTTCGACTGGCTGCAGGGCCGGGCCACCGCAGCCGCAGGCTGGCAGGTCGACCTCTCCCGCATGGAGCAGGGCCGCCTGTCCGCCCGGCGCCATGACCCGCAGCCGCCGGCCGCGCTGCGCATCGTGCTCGACACGCCCTGATTTCCGCCGGGCGCGCCTGCTCCATCCCCAGCTGCCGCCCCCTGCCTCTTTTCCCTCATCCTCTCCAGCCCATGCGCTCGCTCCACGACGTGCCGGCTCCGGCCAAGCTCAACCTGTTCCTCCACATCACCGGCCGCCGCGCCGATGGCTATCACCTGCTGCAATCGGTCTTCATGCTGTTGGACTGGCATGACACGCTGCATTTCGACAGGCGTGGCGACGGCCAGATCAGCCGCGAGGACCTGTCGGGCATGGCACTTCCTGCCGACGATCTCATCGTGCGGGCTGCACGGGCCCTGCAGCAGGCCACCGGCTGCAGCGCGGGCGTGCACATCGGCGTGGAAAAGCGCCTGCCGGCGCAGGCCGGGATGGGCGGGGGCTCGTCGGATGCGGCATCGACCCTGATCGCACTGAACCGCCTGTGGCAGTTGAACCTGACGCGGCGCGAGCTGCAGCGCATTGCACTGGACCTGGGCGCCGATGTGCCCTTCTTTCTTTGCGGCAACTCCGCCTGGGTGGAAGGCATAGGCGAGCACATCACGCCACTGGAACAGGCCAATGCCCTGCCGCCCCAGCGGTTTGTGGTGGTCAAGCCCGAGGCGGGGCTGGAGACCCTGTCCATCTTCCGCGACGCAACCCTCAAGCGCGATCATGCCCATGCTACAATCGAAGACTTTGCTGCAGATCACTATGGCTTTGGCCAAAACGACTTGCAGCCTGTCGCCGAAAGGCTGCAGCCTGAAGTGAAAAAAGCCATCGATTGGCTAAACTCACTAAAACTGCATGCTAGAATGACGGGCTCAGGAAGTGCAGTATTTGCACCACTGACGCAAACGATTGACTTAAAGGATGCCCCTGGCGCCTGGAATGTCAGAGTTTGCAGCAATCTGCAGGCCCATCCTCTCAGGGATTGGCTGAAAGATGAAAGTTTATAGGCTGTCTGCCTGCGGCAGAAGGCCTGTGTAGGGGAGTCGCCAAGTTGGTAAAGGCACCGGATTTTGATTCCGGCATGCGAGGGTTCGAGTCCTTCCTCCCCTGCCAAACGTCTTTCGCGTCAAGGCAAACCCATCGTACTGGGGCGCTCAATGCATTCACATCATCCTGACATCATGGTCTTCACCGGCAATGCCAATCCTGGCATGGCCACTGAAATCGTTCAGCACCTCGGCACCACGCTGGGCGCAGCCGACGTGGGTCGTTTCTCCGATGGAGAAGTCGCCGTCGAGATCAAGCAGAACGTGCGTACGCGCGACGTCTTCGTCGTGCAATCCACCTGCGCACCGACCAACGACAACCTGATGGAACTGCTGGTCATGGTGGACGCGCTCAAGCGTGCATCGGCCGAGCGCATCTGCGCGGTGATTCCCTACTTCGGCTACGCCCGCCAGGACCGCCGCCCGCGCTCCACCCGCGTGCCGATCACGGCCAAGGTCGTGGCCAACATGCTGCAGGCCGTGGGCGTCGAGCGCGTCCTGACCATGGACCTGCACGCAGACCAGATCCAGGGCTTCTTCGACATCCCCGTGGACAACATCTATGCCACGCCGGTGCTGCTGGGCGATCTGCGCCAGAAGAACTACGAAGACCTGATCGTCGTCTCCCCTGACGTCGGCGGCGTGGTCCGCGCACGTGCGCTGGCCAAGCAGCTCGGCTGCGACCTGGCCATCATCGACAAGCGCCGCCCCAAGGCGAATGTCTCCGAAGTCATGCATGTCATCGGCGATATCGACGGCCGCAACTGCGTGATCATGGATGACATGATCGACACCGCCGGCACGCTGGTGAAGGCGGCCGAAGTGCTCAAGCAGCGCGGCGCCAAGAGTGTCTATGCCTACTGCACGCACCCGATCTTCTCGGGTCCGGCCATCGAGCGCATCGGCAACGGCAATGCCCTGGACGAGGTCGTGGTGACCAACACCATTCCCCTGAGCGCCGAGGCACAGGCCTGCGGCAAAATCCGCCAACTGTCCGTGGCACCCCTGATTGCCCAGACGATCCAGCGGATTTCCACCGGTGATTCGGTGTTGAGCCTGTTCTCTGAATAAAATATCGGCCCCTGTGGTCGGAACCCAGCAAACCTCCTTCGGGAGGTTTGCGCGTTCCGGAGTGGTTTCAGGACCACCCCGGGACACCGCAAGAGCAGCCTGGTCCGCATCGGACAGGCGTTCTTTTATCAACGGATGAGGCTGGTCGCGGTCCATCCATCTAGGAGTTAGTTATGCAATTCGTCGCTTTTGAGCGCGCCAAGCAAGGTACGGGTGCGAGCCGCCGTCTGCGCAATTCGGGCAAGGCCCCTGGCATCGTCTACGGCGGTGCTGCCGAAGCCCAACTGATCGAAATCGATCACAACGCCCTGTGGCACGCCCTGAAGAAGGAAGTGTTCCACTCCAGCATCCTGGACATGGAAGTCAACGGCCAGACCTCCAAGGTCGTGCTGCGCGACGTGCAATTCCACCCCTACAAGCAGCTCATCCTGCACGTGGACTTCCAGCGCGTTGACGACAAGACCAAGGTTCACCTGAAGGTGCCGCTGCACTTCGAAGGCATGGAACAGTCCCAGGCCGTCAAGGTCGAGAACTGCACGATCACTCCTCTGGTCCATGAACTGGACGTGGTGTGCATGCCCGCCCAACTGCCCGAGTTCATCACCGTGGACCTGAGCGGCCTGACTTCCAAGTCCACCCTGGGCCTGCAAGGCGTCAAGCTGCCCAACGGCGTGAAGGCCGTGGTGCGCGGTTCCAACAAGAACCCCGCCCTGATCTCCATCAAGCTGCCCGAAGTGGCTCCTGATGCATCGGCAGCTCCCGTGGCAGCCCCGGCCGCTCCGGCCAAGAAGGGCAAGAAGTAATTCTTGGCTTTCCCTTGCGGTGGCCCCGGCTGCCGCAAACCTGCAAAAGGCCCACCTCGCGTGGGCCTTTTGCATGGGGGAGCACCCTCGCCCGCCTGCTGCGGCCGCCATGGAGATAATCGCCCGATGATCAAATTGTTTGTCGGCCTGGGCAACCCCGGGCCGGAGTATGAGGACACCCGCCACAACGCGGGCTTTTGGTGGATTGATGCGCTGGCGCGCGAACTCAAGGTCCAGCTGGTACCCGAGCGCAGCTACTTCGGCCTCATGGCCCGTGCCAGCGTGCGCGGCGAGAACGTCTGGCTGCTGCAGCCGCAGACCTTCATGAACCTGTCGGGCAAGTCGGTGGGCGCGCTGGCGCGCTTCTTCAAGATCCAGCCCGAGGAAGTCCTGGTGGTCCATGACGAACTGGACTTCGAGCCCGGCCAGGTCAAGCTCAAGCGCGGCGGCAGCCACGGTGGCCACAACGGCCTGCGCGATATCCATGCCCAGCTGGGCTCGGCCGACTACTGGCGGCTGCGCATCGGCATAGGCCATCCGGGCCACAAGGCCGAAGTCGCCAACTGGGTGCTCAAGAAGCCCGCGCCCGACCAGCGCCAGCTGATCGAGGACAGCATCGCCCACTCCCTCAAGGCCTGGCCCGAACTGCAGGCCGGCAACATGGACAAGGCAACCTTGCTGATCCACACCACCAAGCCGCCGCGCCCCAAGCCCGCACGCCCGGCCACGGCCGAGAGCGACAAGGGCTGAACGTTCAGGAAGAAGCGGGAGCCTGGGACTGCAGACGCAGGTACTTCTGCATCAGCGTCTCGCGGTCTTCCACATGGGCGGGATTCACGGGAATGCAGGCCACCGGGCAGATCTGCACGCACTGGGGCTCATCGAAATGGCCCACGCACTCCGTGCACTTGCTGTGCTCGATCTCGTAGTACTCCTCGCCCATGGAGATCGCATCGTTCGGGCACTCGGGCTCGCAGACATCGCAGTTGATGCATTCGTCGGTGATCATCAAAGCCATGGCAGGTCCCTCGCAAGTGCCAGCCACGCTCCGGGCCGGGCGAGCCCATGCGCCCCGAAGGGGCCTTGCAGCAAGGTGGCATCAGTCATGCCGCCATTATCCTGTCCGCCACATAAGCATGGAGGCTGCACGGGCAAGCCCGGCGCCCCGAAATCGATGGCCGCGTCCCCGTCCATCGGGGCCCTGCCGCTTCAAAGGCCGCTATGCTGCGCGCATGGGCCATGCGCAGTACCATTCGGGCCCTTCCAAGAACAACCCACCCACTCCGCCGACGTGACCGCCACCCACCCTGCCGAGGCCGATTGCCCATGAGCATCTTTCTGCTCAAGCGCCTGCTGATGCTGGCAGCCACGCTGCTGGGCGCATCGGCCGTGGTTTTCGGCGTGCTGGAAGTGCTGCCCGGCAATGCCGCCCAGACGCTGATGGGCCCCGATGCCGCGCCCGAGGCGGTGCAGGCGCTGGCCGTGCAACTGGGGCTGGACCAGCCGGCCTGGCAGCGCTACCTGCAGTGGCTGCAGGGGCTGCTGCACGGCGACATGGGCCTGAGCTACGCCTATAGCACGCCGGTCAGCGAGCTGGTGCTGGAGCGGCTGGCCGTCACCGTGCCGCTGGCCGTGATGGCCATGCTCATCACGACCGTGCTGGCACTGGCCGCCGGCATCTATGCCGCCTCGCGCCACAACCGCTGGGGCGACCTGGGCATCATGGGCCTGGCCCAGGTCGGCATCGCCATCCCCAATTTCTGGTTTGCCATCCTGCTGATCCTGGTGTTCTCGGTGAAGCTGCAATGGTTTTCCGCCGGCGGCTTTCCCGGTTGGAGCGAGGCCGACGGCGGCGGCCCGCTGCAGGCACTGCAGGCGCTGCTGCTGCCGGCCATCTCGCTGGCCGTGGTGCAGGCGGCCATCCTGGCGCGCATCACGCGCTCGGCCGTGCTGGAGGTGCTGCGCGAGGACTTCGTGCGCACGGCCCGCGCCAAGGGCCTGTCGCGCCGTGCCGTGCTCTGGGGCCATGTGCTGCGCAACGCCATGATTCCCGTGCTCACGGTCATGGGCCTGCAGTTCGCCCAGTTGCTGGCAGGCACCATCGTGGTGGAGAACGTGTTCTACCTGCCGGGCCTGGGCCGGCTGATCTTCCAGTCCATCGCCAACCGCGACCTGATCGTGGTGCGCAACTGCGTGCTGCTGCTGGCGGCCATGGTGGTGGTCATCAACTTCATCGTGGACGTGCTGTACGCGGCCATTGATCCGCGCATCGAGGCCAGCGACGTATGAGCCAGCCGCACAGCCCTCCTTCGCCCCCGCCCTCCGCCTCGCAAGCGGGCCATCGGCCCACGCGGGCCGTCACCCTGGGCGCGCCCGCCGGAGCGGGCCGGCGCATGCTGGGCCACCGCAGCTTCCTGCTGGGAGCGGTGCTGACCGCGCTGCTGCTGCTCACGGCCCTGCTGTCTTTCTGGTGGACGCCGGGCTCTGCCTACGACATGGACATGGACGCCAAGCTGGCTGCACCGGGCGCCCTGCACTGGCTGGGCACCGACGCCTATGGGCGGGACGTGGCCTCGCTGCTGTTCCTGGGCGCGCGCAGCTCCATCCTGGTCGGCGTGATTGCCGTGGGCATCGGGCTGTCGATGGGCGTGGCGCTGGGCCTGGTCGCGGCAGCCTGCAGGGGCTGGGTGGAAGAGACCATCATGCGGCTGGCCGATTTCAGCTTTGCCTTTCCCGCGCTGCTGTCGGCCATCATGCTCACGGCCGTGTTCGGCGCGGGCATCGTCAACGCCATCATTGCCATCGGCATCTTCAACATCCCCACCTTCGCGCGCATCACGCGGGCATCGGCCAAGGCCGTGTGGGCGCGCGAATACGTGCTGGCCGCACGCGCCTGCGGCCATGGCCGCGCCAGCATCACCTGGCGCCACGTGCTGCCCAACATCCTGCCGGTGCTGGTGGTGCAGGCCACCATCCAGTTCGCGCTGGCCATTCTGGCCGAGGCCGCCCTGTCCTATCTGGGCCTGGGCACGCAGCCGCCCCAGGCCTCCTGGGGCCGCATGCTCAGCGAGGCGCAGACCCTCATGTTCCAGGCACCGCTGCTGGCCGTGTGGCCGGGCCTGGCCATTGCGCTGTCGGTGCTCGGGCTCAACCTGCTGGGCGACGGGCTGCGCGATCTGCTCGACCCGCGCCTGTCGCGCCAGCGCTGAGGAAGGCACGCGCCCATGCCCCTGCTCGAAGTCTCCGGCCTCACCATCACCTTGCAGACCCCGCGCGGCCGCGCGCGCGCCGTGCAGAACCTGGAGTTCATCCTGGAGCGCGGCGCCACGCTGGGCCTGATCGGCGAGTCGGGCTGCGGCAAGTCGCTGACCGCCCTGGCGCTGATGGGCCTGCTGCCAGAGCATGCCCAGGTGGACGGCAGCATCCAGCTCAACGGCAAGGAGCTGCTGGACATGGACGAGAACGCGCTGTGCCGCCTGCGCGGCAACCGCATGGCCATGGTGTTCCAGGAGCCGATGACGGCATTGAACCCCGTGCACGGCATCGGCCGCCAGGTGGCCGAGCCGCTGCGCCATCACCTGCGCCTGGGCCGCCAGGCCGCGCGCGCGCATGCGGTGGCGCTGCTGGAGCGCGTGGGCATTGCCCGTGCGGCCCAGCGCTATGACGACTATCCGCACCAGTTCTCGGGCGGCCAGCGCCAGCGCATCACTATCGCCATGGCCCTGGCCTGCGGGCCCGACCTGCTGATTGCCGACGAACCCACGACGGCGCTGGACGTGACCGTTCAGCAGCAAATCCTGGACCTGCTGCAGGAACTGGTGGCCGAGCATTCCATGGCCCTGCTGCTGATCTCGCACGACCTGGGCGTGATCGCGCAGAACGTGGAGCAGTTGCTGGTCATGTACGGCGGCAGCGTGGTCGAAAGCGGCATGACCGAGGCCATCTTCGCGCGCCGCGCCCATCCCTATACGCGCGGCCTGTTCGCGGCCAGGCCCCAGCTGGACCTGTCCGCCCCAGGCAGCCTGCCGCCGGCCCGGCTGCCCACCATTGCCGGCACGGTGCCCGAGCTGGTGGACCTGCCGGCCGGCTGCGCCTTCGCGGGCCGCTGCAGCTTCACCGAGCCGGCCTGCCACAGCGAGCGCCCGCGCCCCGTGGTACTGGAGCGCCCGCAGCGGCCCACGCCAGCATCACTGCAGGCCTGGGCACAGCCGCATGTGGTGCGCTGCCTGCGCCCCGAGGCCATTGCACAGGGCCTGCCTGCACAGGAATGCGCATGACAGGGCACCCCCTCCAGACGCCACCGGTCCAGACGCTACCGGCTGCCGATGCACCCCTGCTGCAAGTGACAGGTCTGACCCGCAGCTACCAGCTGCCGCGCCGGTCGCTGTGGCGCGCGCCGGAGCAGGTGCATGCGCTGCGCGGCGTGGATTTCACGCTGGCGGCGGGGCGCAGCCTGGGCGTGGTGGGCGAGTCGGGCTCAGGCAAGTCCACGCTGGCACGCCTGGTCATGGCGCTGGACACGCCCAGCGCCGGCAGCGTGCGGCTGTTGGGCCAGGACCTGCACCGGCTCGGCAACCAGGCCCTGCGCATGGCGCGCCGCGATTTCCAGATGGTGTTCCAGGACCCCTACGGCTCGCTGGACCCGCGCATGACGGTGGAGCACATCGTCTGCGAACCCCTGCTCGCCCAGCCTGCGTCGCCCGAACGCAGCGCCCGGCGCGACCTGGCCCGCGCCACGCTGGAACAGGTCGGCCTGCGCGCGCAGGATCTGGACAAGTACCCGCATGAGTTCTCGGGCGGCCAGCGCCAGCGCATCGCCATTGCGCGGGCATTGATCACACGGCCCCGCCTCATCGTGGCCGATGAGCCCGTGAGTGCGCTGGACGTCTCGGTGCAGGCCCAGGTGCTGAACCTGCTGCACGATCTGCAGCAGCAGCTGGGCCTGTCCTATCTGTTCATCAGCCACGACCTGGCCGTGGTCCAGCACCTGTGCGACGACGCCATCGTGCTGAGCGAGGGCCGCATCGTCGAGCGCGGAGCGCCGCAGCAGCTGTTCCACGCCCCGCAGCACCCGTATACGCAGGCCCTGGTCCGGGCCGTGCCGCACATCGCCCTGCAGCACCGGGCCTGAAAGCTGACGGCCGCCCGCGCGGACCAGCCCCCCAGGGCCACGCACCCGTGCGCCGTGGTGTAAAAACACTGCTGCAGGCCGCAGACAGCGGCCCGAGAACCATCTGCAAGAATTTCCGGAGACCTGTTCATGTTCAACCGCCGTTCCCTGCTGGCCAGCTCCGCTGCTGCCGGCCTGCCCCTGCTGATGCCCTGGCCTGCGCTGGCCCAGAGCCGCAAGGACAGCATCACGCTGGCGATGACGCTGGAGCCCCCGGGGCTGGACCCCACGGCCGGCGCCGCATCTTCCATCGGCGAGATCGTGCTCTACAACCTGTTCGAGACGCTGACCAAGATCAACCCGGACGGCAGCGTCTCGCCGCTGCTGGCCGAGAGCTGGGAGGTCTCGCCCGACCTCAAGACCTACACCTTCCGCCTGCGCAAGGGCGTGAGTTTTCAGAACGGCGAGCCCTGCAACGCCCACAGCGTGAAGTATTCCTTCGACCGGGCGGGCGACGACAAGAGCACCAACAAGGACAAGCGAACCTTCGCCTCCCTGTCCACGCGCGTGGTGGACGACCACACCGTGGTCGTGATCAACAAGGACATTGATCCCGACTTCCTCTTCGTGCTCGGCCAGGCGACTTCCATCATCGTCGAGCCCAAGAGCGCGGCCACCAACGCCACGCGCCCCGTGGGCACGGGCCCCTACCAGTTGGGCAACTGGAGCAAGGGTGCCTCGGTCACGCTCACGGCCTGGCCGCAGCACCGCATGGCCTCCGGCCTGCGCATTCGCCGCGCCAGCTTTCGCTTCATCTCCGACCCCGCGGCCCAGGTCGCTGCGCTGCTGGCTGGCGACGTCGATGCCTTTCCGCGCGTGACGCCGCGCAGCGTCGCCCAGTTCAAGGCCAACGGGCGCTTCCAGGTCGTGGTCAGCGGCTCGCGCGCCAAGACCATCCTGGCCATGAACAACGCACGCAAGCCCCTGGGCGACGCGCGCGTGCGCCGCGCCATTGCCGCGGCCATCGACCGCAAGGCCGTGATCGACGGCGCGGGCGACGGCTACGGCCTGCCCATCGGCAGCTACTACGTGCCCACGGCCTTTGGCTATGTGGACACCACGGGCATCAACCCCTTCGACGTGGAAAAGGCCAAGGCGCTGCTGGCCGAGGCCGGCGTCAAGACCCCGCTGGAGCTGACCATGACCCTGCCGCCCACGCCCTACGCGCGCCAGGGCGGCGAGGTGATTGCCGCGCAGCTGGCCAAGATCGGCATCCGCGCCAAGCTGCAGAACGTCGAATGGGCGCAGTGGCTGTCGGGCACCTACACCCTCAAGAACTACGACCTGACGCTGATCTCCCATGTCGAGCCCTTCGACCTGGGCAACTTCGCCAAGCCCGACTACTACTGGGGCTACGAGTCCGCCCAGTTCAACGAGCTGTACGACAAGATCAAGAACGCCTCGCGCCCCGCCGACCGCTCGCGCCTGCTGGGCGATGCGCAGCGCCTGCTGGCCCAGGATTGCGTGCACGCCTTCCTCTACACGCCGCAATGGGTCACCGTGGCCAACAAGAACCTGCGCGGACTGTGGAAGGACATGCCCATCTTCGTCAACGATCTCTCGGCACTGTCCTGGGCCACCTGAACCGCGCACCGGCTGAGCCACAGGCGACAGGCGCGCCGGAGGCCCCGGTCCACACTGCGGCAGATCTGCCGCTGGAACCGCCATCCTCAAGGAAGCCGCGATGACTGGAACGACACAGGCTCTGCACGACCTACCCGCCCATGCGCTGCTGCGCGCCTACCGGGAGCGCAGCCTCTCGCCCGTCGAGGTCATGCAAGACCTGCTGGCCCATGTGCAGCGCTGGGAGCCGGCCCTGGGCGCCACCTACCTGCTGCGCCCCGAGGCCGCACTGGCCCAGGCACGCGCCAGCGAGGCGCGCTGGCTGCGCGGCGAGCCGGCAGGCCTGCTTGACGGCGTCCCCGCCACGGTCAAGGACAACATCGCCACGCGCGGCGACCCCACGCCCGTGGGCACGGCCGCCATGCCGCAGGTCGCGGCCCCGCTGGATGCACCACCCGCCGCGCGGCTGCGCGAGGCGGGCGCCATCCTCTTCGCCAAGACCACCATGCCCGACTACGGCATGCTGTCCTCGGGCCTGTCCTCGCTGCACGGCAACACCTTCAACCCCTGGGATCTGGACAAGACGCCGGGCGGCTCCAGCGCAGGCGCGGGCGCCGCTGCGGCGGCCGGCTACGGGCCGCTGCATGTGGGCACGGACATTGGCGGCTCCATCCGTCTGCCCGCAGGCTGGTGCGGCATCTTCGGCCTCAAGCCCAGCCTGGGCCGCGTGCCCATCGACCCGCCCTATACCGGCCGCTGTGCCGGTCCCATGACGCGCAGCGTGGCCGATGCCGCACTGATGATGCAGGCGCTGTCCCTGCCCGATGCGCGCGACAGCATGGGCCTGCCGCACCAGGACATTGCCTGGAGCGGCTTCGACATGGACCCCGCCCAGGTGCGCGGCCTGCGCATAGGCCTGCTGCTGGATGCCGGCTGCGGCCTGCCCCTGCAGCCCCGCGTGCGTGCCGTGGTGGAGCAGGCTGCGGCCTGGCTGGAATCGGCCGGCGCCCATATCGAGATCATCCAGCCCTGGCTCACCCGCGACATGCTCGACGGCCTCGACCATTTCTGGCGCATGCGCTCGCATGTGGAAATGCAGTCGCTGCCGGACGCCCAGCGCCGCGTGGTCCTGCCCTTCATCCGCGACTGGGCCGACAGTGCCGGGTCCATCACCGCCACCCAGCTGTTCGTGGCCAGCCAGCAATCGCACCTGCTGCGCGTGGTTACGGTGCGGGCCACGGCGGCCTTCGACTATGTGCTGTCGCCCGTGGCGCCCATCACGGCTTTCCCGGCCCACCTGCCCAGCCCCACCAACGACCCGCTGCGACCGCTGGAGCACATTGCCTTCACCGTGCCCTACAACATGTCCGAGCAGCCCGCCGCGTCCGTGCCCTGCGGGCATGACGGGCAGCTGCCCATCGGCGTGCAGATCGCGGGCCGCCGCTTTGACGACCTGGGCGTGCTGCGGCTCAGCCGTGTACTGGAGCAGTTGCGGCCGCCGCAGCCTGCCTGGCCACAGCCCCTGCCTCCGGGCAAGGGCACTGGCGACAGCGAAGACGGGGCACAGGCGCGGGCACGCGCAGTGCCGGCTACTCCAGCCTGATTCCCGCATCCTTGACGATGCGCGCCCAGCGCGGCAGGTCGCGCGCCATGGCCGCTGACAGCTCCTCGGGCGTACCGCCCACCGGGCGCAGCCCCATGGCCGCCAGGCGGCCGCTGAGTTCGGGCGAGGCCACGATGCGCCGCACCTCGGCCGAGAGCTTGTCCACGATGGGCCGGGGCGTTCCCGCCGCCACGAAGGTGGCAAACCAGCCATTGGCCTCGAAGCCCGCCAGCCCCAGCTCGGCAAAGGTGGGCACCTCGGGCAGCGCCGGATGGCGCTGCATGCCGGTGATGGCCAGGATGCGGATCTTGTCGGACTTCAGGTGCGCATTGGCCGAGGACACGTCGATGAAGCCTGACGACAGCTGCCCGCCCAGCACATCGTTGACCAGCGGCGCCGCGCCCTTGTAGGGAATCAGCGCCAGGTCCAGCCCGGCCCTGGCACGCAGCAGCTCGCCATGCATGTGCGAGGAGGTGCCGTTGCCGTAGTTGCCGTTGCTGTACTTGCCCGGATGGGCCTTGACCAGGGCGATGAACTCCTGCAGCGTCGTGGCCGGCACGTCGCGCGGCACCACGAACAGGTCCGAGGACAGGGCCACCTGCGATACGGGGGCAAAGTCCTTGAGCACGTCATAAGGCATCCTGGCGTACAGCGCAGGCGCCTGGATCATGGCCGTGATCCCCAGCAGCAGCGTATAGCCATCGGGCACCGACTTGGCCACCACATCGCCGCCGATGATGCCGCTGGAGCCCGGCCGGTTCTCCACCACCACGGGCTGGCCCCAGGCCTGGCTCAGTTGCTGGGCAATGATGCGGCCGATGATGTCCGTGCCGCCACCCGCCGGATAGGGAATCACCATGCGCAGCGGCTTGGACGGATAGGCACCGCCTGCCGGCTGTGCAAGGGCGATCGGCGATGCCGTTCCCAGGGCGGCACCCAGTGAGGCGCTGGCGGCGCATGCCAGCGCTGCCCGCAGGCAGCCGCGTCGGCTCGATTCCATGGCTTGTCTCCTTGTCCTTCGGTGCTCCGCCCTCGTTGGCGGGGCGGTGTGCCCTGCCGCAGTGGCAGGGTCCATGGACAGTGTGGCCACCGGGCCTTCAGCCACCAATCGCCGATCGTCTCAAAATGATTGGCAAAAAAGATCAGCGGCCGCGATGCTGGGCCTGCCGGTAGGCGCCCGGCGGCAGGCCGGTCCAGCCCTTGAAGGCGCGGTGAAAGGTGCTGGCCTCCGCAAACCCCACGCGGGCCGCGATGTCGGCCAGGGTCAGATCCGGGCGGTTCAGCAATTCGATGGCGGCGTCGCGGCGCAGGTCGTCCTTGAGGGATTGGAAGCCCAGGCCTTCGTCGCGCAGGCGGCGGCGCAGCGTCTGCGGGGTCATGGACAGCGCGGCGCCCACCTGCTCCAGCGAAGGCAGCTCCCCCGCCAGATCGCGGCGCAGCAGGCGGCGGATGCGCTCGCCCAGGCGCGTGCGGTCGCGGTAGCGGATCACCAGGCCCATGGCCGCCTGGTCCAGGAATTCGGCCAGGCTCTCCGGGGTCTGCACCACGGGCAACTCCAGCCAGCGCGCATCGAACTCCAGCCCCGTGAAGTCGCGGTCACGCTGCAGCGGCGCCAAGAACAGGCGCTGCGCCTCCGTGCCATACGGCATGCTGGCTCCGGCCGGCGCGCACACGCCCGTCAGCTCAATCCTGCGCGACACCAGCCAGGACATGACGCCATAGCCCAGAAAGCAAAAGGAACGCTCGGCATAGGCCAGCGGCGCATCACGCTCGCGCAGCGACACCATGGCGATTCGGGCCACGCCGTCCACCACCTGCAGCCGGGGAGCGAAGTCGCGCAGCACCAGGCGGTAGAAACGCAGCCCGGCCTGCAATGCCTCGCCCAGCGTGCGGCAAGGCAGCATGGTGCGGCAGGCCTGGGCAAAACTGCCAACGGGCAGCGGATGGCGGCACAGGCCCCACAGCTCGTCGCGGCAGACGCGGCGCAGCACGCGGATCAGCGCCGCGTACTGCGCCTGGGTCACGCGCGACAGCGGCGCATCCAGCAGGGCCGGCGCAATGCCGGCGCGGCGCAGGATGGCTGGCACATCCATGCCATTGCGCTGCACGCCCTGCACGATCTGCAGGACCTGGGCAATGGCAATGGTGTGGGCCGTGGTCTGTGGCATGGGCTTGGTGGAGACGGCGTCAGATGGGCAGGTCAAGGTCTGCCAGCCATTGTCTCCATCAATGGCCCAGATATCGATCCAGGAATCCCAGCACCCGCAGCTCGTAGGGCTTGGGCGCGTAGTCGTACAGGTCCACATGCGCGGCGCCCTCCACCATCCACAGCGCCTTGGGTTCACGCGCCGCATCGAACAGCTCGCGGGTTTCTGCGGGCGTGGTGTGCCGGTCCTGCAGCCCGGCCGCGATCAGCACGGGAGCACCCAGCGCCTTCACATGGTCGATGGGACGCAGTTGCGCCAGCTCCAGATGCAGGCGCAGCGGCAGCTGCCACGCCAGCAAGGGCGTGACCACGTCCGCCAGCCAGTCGATGTGCGCGCGCACGCGGTTGTCTATGGCCTGCCGGATGTCGGGGAACACGGACTCCAGCACCACCGCATCCGGCCCCGGCGCCACATGGGACAAAAGCAGGGCCGCGCCGCCCAGCGATGTGCCGATCACCGCCACCTTCTCGCCCGGCAGCTGTTGCCGCACATAGGACATGGCGGCACGCACGCCTGCGCCTTCGGCCATGCCGAAGCTGATGCGCTCGCCACTGCTTTCGCCGTGCGCGGGCAGGTCGATCAGGCAGACGGAGTACCCCTGCCGATGGAGCATGCGCGCACGCGCCAGCATGGCCAGCCGGTCTGCGTACACGCCGTGCAGCAGCAGCACGGCGCCATGGCCCGGCAGCCCCTTGGCGAACCAGCCCCGGACCTGCCCGCCCTCGTCGGTGGGCAACTGCAGCGTCTGGACCGGCCAGTCCGCGGGCGGCGCGCCGACAGGCTGGTGGTCCGGCTGGCTCAACAGGCTGCCCACCAGCCAGGCCGCCGCCATCAGCAGGGCCAGTCCGGACAATCCGGCCATCAGCAAGGCGGCAGGCCATGAAAGATTGCGCAATCGGGAAAGCATGGCGTGGACTGTGCCACGGCCCGGCCCTCGCGCCGTGGCCCGCAGCGAAAAGCAGAGTATTCCTAACGCTGCACCAGGGCCAGCCGCACGGCCATGCCCAGAAAGACCAGCCCGGCCACGCGGTTGAGCCAGTTCTGGGCGCGCACGGAGCGCTGGAGCAGCACGCCGAACCAGCCCGAACAGCAGGCGATGGCGCCGAACACCAGCAGCGCCGCCAGCATGAACACGCAGCCCAGCACCATCACCTGGGTGGCCACGCTGCCGCGCGCGGGGTCAGCGAACTGCGGCAGAAAGGCAAGGAAGAAGATCAGCACCTTGGGATTGGTGAGGTTCATCACCACGCCACGCCCCACCCAGCGCAGCGCCCGTGCGGGGGTCAGCGGGTCGGCTGCGCCGGCCTGCGGCATCTCGCCCGGCCGGGCCACGGCGCGCAGCGCGCCCCAGGCCAGCCAGGCCAGATAGGCCGCGCCGCACAGCTTGATGGCGGTGAACAGCAGGGGCGATGCAGCCACCAGCGCCGCCAAGCCCAACGCAACCGCCGCCGTATGCACCACCAGCCCCAGGCACAGGCCCAGCACCACGCACAGCCCCACGCGCCAGCCGCGCTGGGCCGATTGCATGAGCACGAACAGGTTGTCAGGCCCCGGGCTCAGGCCCAGCAGCACGGCCACGCCAAAAAAGGCCAGCAGGGTTTCAAAGGTCGGCATCGCTTCTCTCTTTTCGATTCATCGCATGTTCCAGCGCGGCTTGGGTCAGGCTTGCGCCGTGACGATCCAGCCTTCCAGCGGGTCCAGGTCGTGCGGTAGCCCGTAGAGCGCATCGCCCTGCGCATGGCGGGCTGCGGCCCAGGCGGCCTGCAGCATGCAGATCACGGCGTCCAGCCGGTCTCCGCTGCCGTCTGCCAGAAACTGGTTGCGGGCTTCTTCGCCATCAATCTGCAGGCGCAGAGCCAGCGGGTTGTCGCCGCTCTCCAGCGCCGCCAGCAATTGCACACGCGCCTGATGGCGTTCGGGCGTTTGCCGTGCGGACTCGTCGCTTTTGTAGCTGCGGCGGCCGATCACGGCGCGCGCCAGCATGCCCGGGTAGGCTTCCAGCGCCACGCGGCGCGCATCGCCTTCGCCGGGCGGCTGCAGGCCCGGCAGATGCACGCCGGCCGCGCGCAGCAAGGGCAGCCCGGCATGCAGCATGTAGGCCACGGGCGGGTTCACCCATTTCATGGAAGGGCTGGCACCGGCAGGCCCGTCCGTGGCGCGGTGCGCGAACTTGCCGCCTGCGGGCCGCGCCGCACAAAAGGCCTTGAACTGCTCGCGCAGGCTCTGGCGCGTGAGGCCGGCGTAGTGATCCATGCACGCCGCCCAGTCCGTGGGCCAGCCCAGTTGCTCCACCAGTTCGCGCGGCAGGCCGAAAGGCAGGTCGAATCCGCCCACCCAGGCCGACTGCGCCGACTGCGCCGAATCGGCGGGCCGGGCCAGCCAGGCGGCCCATGCGTCCAGCGAGGCGAACTCCAGCAAATCCTGCAGGACCACCGTGTCGCCAGCCAGCAGGTGGCCCAGGGCCATGGTGATGGGCTTGCGCGCCGTAGGCCGGCTGCTGAAATCGCAGCCCAGCACCCGCATTGCCGCCATGGCGCTCAGCCCAGGCCCAGCGCCGTCACGCCGACGGCAATGCACACCGCGCCCGCAATGCGCGCCAGGCGGTCGCCTTCGCGCAGCATGTGCCCGCCGATCAGCGCCGCGAACAGCATGGAGACTTCGCGCGCAGGCGCCACGTGCGACATGGGTGCATCCTGCATGGCGTAGAGCACCAGCACATAGGCGATGGGACTGATCAGCGCCACCAGGGCCGCGAAGCGCCACTGCGTGCGCCACAGGCTGCGCGCAGTGGGCAGGTCGCGCAGCACCACGGGAGCGAGCAGGAATACGCGCACGAAGTTGCCCATGTAGTCGATGAGGATGGGCGACATCAGCAGCATCTTCACGCCGTAGCCGTCCACCACGGTGTAGCTGGCGATGAAGGCGCCCGTCAGCAGGCCGTACCACAGGCCCAGCCGCAGCCGCTCGCGCGCTTCGGGGTCATGGCGTGCGCGCAGCAGGCCGGGGCCGCCCGCGATCAGGAACACGCCAACCACCACGCCGGCAATGCCCAGCACGCCCAGCGAGGAAATCTGCTCCCCCAGGAAGACCACCGCCACCATGGACGACAGCAGCGGCCCCGAGCCGCGCGCCAGCGGATAGACCACGGTGAGGTCCGCGCTGCGGTAGCCACGCAGCAAGGTCACGTAGTAGGCCACGTGCAGCAGGCCGCTGGCCAGCACCACCAGCCATTCGTTGCGGCCCCATGTGGGCACCACATCGCGCCCCACCCACCAGCCCAGCGGTGCCCAGATCACCATCATGATGACCGAGGTGAAGAAAGCGAAGCGCGAGTCGCCGCCCGCCTTCTTGGCCACGATGTTCCAGCCGGCATGGATGAGGCCGGCAATGATGATCAGGGCAAAGGCTTGCAGCGACATGGGCAGGTCCGGGGAAAGCGGGGCGTGGCGCGGGAAAGAAAAAAGGCCGCGCACTGCGCAGCCTGGGGTGTTGCTTGAGGCGTCCGGGGACGCCACCCCGGGGAGTTACCTGCGGCTGGACACCAGCGAGAGGAACTCGCGGCGCAGTTCCGGGTTGGTGAGGAAGGCGCCGCGCATGACGGAGTTCAGCATCTTGCTGTCCATCTCGCGCACACCGCGCCAGGACATGCAAAAGTGCGAAGCCTCCATGACCACGGCCAGGCCGTCAGGGCGGGTCTTGTCGAGGATCAGGTCGGCCAGCTGGATGATGGCCTCTTCCTGGATCTGGGGGCGGCCCATGATCCAGTCCACCAGCCGCGCGTACTTGGACAGGCCGATGACATTGGTGTTCTTGTTGGGCAGCACGCCGATCCAGATCTTGCCGATCACCGGGCACAGATGGTGACTGCAGGCGCTGCGCACCGTGATCGGGCCGACGATCATCAGCTCGTTGAGGTGCTCGGCGTTGGGGAACTCGGTGATGGCGGGCTGCGCCACATAGCGGCCGCGGAACACCTCGTTGACATACATCTTGGCCACGCGGCGCGCCGTGGCGCGCGTGTTGTGGTCGTGCGTGGTGTCGATGACCATGCTGTCGAGCACGCCCTGCATCTTGTCCTGGACTTCGTCGAGCAGCAGCTCGAGTTCACCGGGCTCGATGAATTCGGAGATGTTGTCGTTCGCATGAAAGCGCTTTTGCGCCTGCTTCAACCGTTCGCGGATCTTGACCGAGACGGGGGTGCCCTCGGCCTGGCTGTCTTGTTTCATGTCGACTAGTTCTCTGAACATGGCTGGCATGGTAACAGCGAAACCCGCCGCATGGCACGCAAGGGATTTTCCACCCAAACGCAGGTTCTGCCCGCGCCGAAAGCTATCATTTCAATAGCAAAAGAATGGCTTGTGTGACAGAACCCGGGGCTAGAGGCGGAATTCGGCAATCAGCGGCAGATGGTCGGACATGCGCCACCAGATGCGTCCCTTGGGCACATGCAGTCCCAGCGGGGTGAGGCCGCGCACGTAGACATGGTCCAGCTGGGCCAGCGGCAGGCGCGAGGGATAGGTGGGCACGCTGGGCAATTCGTCGTACTCGTACAGGCCGAAACCGCCGAGCATGCGCTTGATCTGGCCACCCCAGTCGTTGAAGTCGCCCGCCACCACCACGGGCGCGCCGGGCGGCACCTCGCGCTCGATGAAGCGCTTGAGCTGGGAGACCTGGCGCACGCGGCTGCCGGGGATCAGGCCCAGGTGCACCACGATGGTGTGCACGCGCCGGTTCTGCACTTCCACCTCCACATGCAGCAGGCCCCGCTGCTCGAAGCGGTGGTCGGAGATGTCTTCGTGCTGGTGGCCCACCACGGGCCAGCGGGTGAGCAGCGCATTGCCATGCTCGCCATGGCGCGTGTAGGCATTGGTGCGGTAGACGGCCTCGTAGCCCAGGGGAGCCAGATACTCCGCCTGCGACACCTGGGGCCAGCGCTCGAAGTAGGCGGCCTCCTTGTGGTTCATCTTGCGCACTTCCTGCAGGCAGACGATGTCGGCATCGAGCTGCTCCACAGCGTGTCCCAGGTTGTGGATCTCCAGGCGGCGCACGGGACCCATGCCTTGCACGCCCTTGTGGATGTTGTAGGTCGCGACGCGCAGTATGGACGGGCCGGGGTCCACCTCGTGGGAGGATTTCACGTTGTCAGTCATAGGCGGTCAGGAACACAGGGATCGGGATCAGTCCAGCTCCAGTGAAGCGAATCGCGGCAGCATCAGGATGGCTTCCGCATTGGACGGGGAGTAGCAGCGCTCGGCAGCGTCATGCCAATGATGCCAAGCAGATGCGGTATGTTCCCTCGGATTCAAGAACACAGGGGTGTAGGACGGAATCCGCAGGCCGAAAACCCTCTCGCGGTTGTGCCATACACCGGGCGCATAGCGGTGCTGCCAGGCCGGGTAGATGGTGTAGATGTTCTCCAGCGCCCAGTCCTGCAGCAGGCAGCCGGGCGCCTCGGGATCGATGCCGGTTTCTTCCCGCACCTCGCGCACTGCGGTCTCGCGCCAGGACTCGCCTTCATGGTCCTTGCTGCCCGTCACCGACTGCCAGAACTCCCCGCCCTCAGGCGCCGGTGCCGTGCGGCGCATCAGCAGCACCTGCCCGTCATCGCGGTAGATGACGACCAGCACCGATTCAGGGATCTTGTAGCCTGGCATGGCAGGCATCAGCCCTTGCCCTGGACCGCTTTGGTCGCCACGGGCGGTGGCAGCTCCTTGGCCTGCAGCGCGCGCACCTGATGCACGAGCTGGTTGTGCGCATCCAGAAAGGCGGCGGCGATGACCTTGCCCTCGTTGGTATTGCTCCAGCCCGCGCCCGCCGCGCCCAGGCGGCCCAGCACCATGCCGCCCACGCCCAGATCGGTGGTGCGGGCGGCGCCCGTGGCAGCGGCCACCTGCTCGGTGGTTTCGTTGTCCGACAGCAGCAGCGCGGTCTGCGCCTCCTTGAACTTGACCTGCTCGACCATGCCGGCCAGCCCCGCGATGTCCCGCAGCACCGGAATCATGGCAACCACGCCGGCCAGGCCCCGGCCCGCGTCCTGCTCGCTGAAGGTCAGGCTGGGCGTCAGCGTGTATTGCGCCTCATAGCCACGGCCCTTGCGCACCGTGGAGCTCTCGCGCAGCACGCCGGCGTTCTTCAGGTCCTGCTCCTGCACCGTGCCGCGCAGGCCCGCGCCCCGGTCCACCACACGGAAGCACCCGCTTTGCTGGGCCAGCAGCTTGATCAGCGGCACGGGCGAGGCGGGCAGTTGGTAGCCCGACCCCATGACGTAGCCGTTGGGATTCTCGGCCAGGGCCAGCGTGGCCACGGGCGCATCGCAGCGCACGAGTTCGCGCGAGCCATTGTTCGCGCCCAGGGGCCCGGCGGAGCCGGTGATCTCCGAGCCGCCCTGCCCCAGCTCGGTCTTCTTTTCCCCGCAGCCGGACAGACCCAGCCCTGCCAGCACAGCCAGCGCCAGCGATGCAATGCCTTGAAAACGCATGAAAGCTCTCCGCAAAAAGAAAAACGGCAGAAGCTGTGCCAGCTTCTGCCGTCCGTATCAAGCCGCCAGGCCCGGTCCTCAGCCCTGGGTGGCCGCCAGCGGGTTGCGCAGGCGGATGTGCAGCTCGCGCAGCTGCTTTTCGTCCACGGGCGAAGGTGCCTGCGTCAGCAGGTCCTGGGCGCGCTGGGTCTTGGGGAAGGCGATCACGTCACGGATGGAGTCGGCACCCGTCATCAGCGTGATCAGGCGGTCCAGGCCGAAGGCCAGGCCACCGTGCGGGGGCGCGCCGTACTGCAGCGCGTCCAGCAGGTAGCCGAACTTGGCGCGAGCGTCTTCGGGAGAGATCTTGAGCGCGTCAAACACCTTGCTCTGCACGTCGGCGCGGTGGATACGCACCGAGCCACCGCCCAGCTCCCAGCCGTTCAGGACCATGTCGTAGGCCTTGGCCAGGCAGTTGGCCGGGTCGGTGACCATGAGTTCCTCGTGGCCGTCCTTGGGCGAGGTGAAGGGATGGTGCACGGCCGCCCAGCGGTCGTTTTCCTCGTCGTGCTCGAACATGGGGAAGTCCACCACCCACAGCGGCGCCCAGCGGTTCTCGAACAGGCCGTTGGCCTTGCCGAATTCGCTGTGACCCACCTTCAGGCGCAGCGCGCCGATGGAGTCGTTGACGATCTTTTCCTTGTCTGCGCCGAAGAAGATGAGGTCGCCGTCCTGTGCGCCCGTGCGCTTGAGGATCTCGGCAATGGCCGCGTCATGCAGGTTCTTGACGATGGGCGACTGCAGGCCATCGCGGCCCTTTGCCACTTCGTTGACCTTGATCCAGGCCAGGCCCTTGGCGCCGTAGATCTTGACGAATTCGGTGTACTGGTCGATCTCGCCGCGCGAGATCTGCGAGCCGCCGGGCACGCGCAGCGCGACCACGCGGCCGCCCTTGGTCGTGGCGGGGGTGGAGAACACCTTGAAGTCCACGTCCTTCATGACTTCGGTCAGTTCGGTGAACTCGAGCTTGACGCGCAGGTCAGGCTTGTCCGAGCCGAAGCGGAAGGCCGCATCCTGGTACGTCATCATCGGGAACTCGCCCAGATTCACGTCCAGCTGGGTCTTGAAGACCTCGGTGATCATGCGCTGGAAGATGGCGCGGATTTCCTCTTCGTCCAGGAACGAGGTCTCGCAGTCGATCTGCGTGAACTCGGGCTGGCGGTCGGCGCGCAGGTCTTCGTCGCGGAAGCACTTGGTGATCTGGTAGTAGCGGTCGTAGCCGGCCACCATCAGCATCTGCTTGTACAGCTGGGGCGACTGCGGCAGGGCGAAGAACTCGCCATCGTGCACGCGGCTGGGCACCAGGTAGTCGCGCGCGCCTTCGGGCGTGCTCTTGCCCAGCATGGGCGTTTCGATGTCGATGAAGCCTTCCTTGTCCAGGAAGTTGCGCACCTGGATGGCCGTGCGGTAGCGCAGCATCATGTTGCGCTGCATGTAGGGGCGGCGCAGGTCCAGCACGCGGTTGGTCAGGCGCACGGTCTCGGACAGGTTCTCGTCGTCCAGCTGGAACGGGGGCGTGACCGAGGCGTTGAGCACGTTCAGCTCGTGGCACAGCACTTCGATCTGGCCGCTCTTGAGCTTGTCGTTGGTCGTGCCTTCGGGACGTGCGCGCACCAGGCCCTTGACCTGCACGCAGAACTCGTTGCGCAGGCCTTCGGCGGTCTTGAACATCTCGGCACGGTCGGGGTCGCAGACCACCTGCACATAGCCTTCGCGGTCGCGCAGGTCGATGAAGATCACGCCGCCATGGTCGCGGCGACGGTTCACCCAGCCGCACAGGGTAACGGTTTCGCCCATCAGGGCTTCGGTCACTAGACCGCAGTAATGGGAGCGCATGGCCATGATGAAAAGCTTCCTGCGCCCGGGACGGGCGCGACAGTTTGTTATTTGGATTCCGCGGGCAGTGTGAGATCCGGAGGAGTCACCACGCCCATCGAAACAATGTACTTGAGCGCGGCATCCACGCTCATTTCCAGCTCGATGCAATCGCTCTTGCGAACGATGACGAAATAGCCGCCCGTCGGGTTCGGCGTTGTCGGCACGAAGACGCTCAGGTATTCGTCACGCAGATAGGCGGCGACCTCTCCGCTGGGCGAGCCGGTGACGAAGGCCACGGTCCAGACGCCTTCGCGCGGCCACTGCACCAGCACGGCGGTGCGAAACGCATTGCCACTGTCCGAGAAGACGGTGTCGGACACCTGCTTGACGCTGGAATAGATGGAGCGCACCACGGGAATGCGGCTGACCACCGCATCGCCCCAGGAGACAAGCTTGCGGCCGATGAAGTTGCTGGCCGCAGCGCCAACCACCAGCAGGATCAGCAGCGTGAGCACCACGCCGAAGCCGGGAATGTGGAAACCCAGCAGCCGGTCCGGATGCCAGGCCTCGGGCAGGATGGCCAGCGTCTGGTCCAGCGTGCCGATGATCCAGTTGAGCACGCCCAGCGTGATCACCAGAGGAACAATCACCAGCAGGCCGGCGAACAGCCATTTGCGCAGAGCGGACATGAGAAATGCAAGCCTTGATTAATGGCCCGTGGAGGGTGCGGGAGCAGATGCGGGGGCCGCAGCAGGCGCAGTTGCCGCAGGTGCGGCAGATGTATCCGAGGCCTGGGTGTCTGCCGCTGGAGCCGGCGTGGCGGCGCTCTTGCTGCCGCTGTTCTTGAAGTCGGTCGCGTACCAGCCCGAGCCCTTGAGCTGGAAGCCGGCAGCCGTCAGCTGCTTGGAAAAGGCCTCGGCACCACAGGCCGGGCAGGTCGTCAGCGGAGCATCCGAGATTTTCCGCAGCACGTCCTTGGCATGACCGCAGGAGCCACACTTGTATGCATAAATAGGCATGGCGCTAATGCTTATACGAGAGAAGATGCAAAACTTTCGATTATAGGCATCCGCCCGATACTGCGGCTGCCTTGCCCCCAAAGGCCCAGGCCGGAGAGCCGCAAGCCGCATGCATCAGTCGGTACCTGATGGCCCGAAATGCAAAATGCCAGTCGCGCGGACTGGCATTCCATCAGGGCGGTGCCGGCAAGCCCCGCTGCCGGGGCGCCTGCCGCGTCCATGTTCAGCGCCGTGCCCGGCGCCGCTGCATCCCCATACCGGCCAGCATGACGGCAAGGCCCATCAGCACCAGGGCAGGCACCCCGGTGGCGGGGACCGGCTCCGGTGTCAATGCGGCAGCAACCACCAATTCCTGATCCCGCGAATTGTTGGCCGGCTCCGGGTCCGTGGTTCCACTGACCGCCGTCACCGTGGCTGTCAGGCTGCCCTGCGTGGTGGGCGTGAAGCTCACCGTGCAGGAAATGCGGGCACCCGAGGCCAGCGGCGCGCCAGTCGACACCGCAGGCGTGCATGAGGTGCTGGCACCCGCTGGCAGCCCTGCGATGGAGCAATTGGCAAAGGCCGCCGCATTGGGGCCGGCATTCGTGCAGACGAACGATCCCTTCACGGGAACACCCACGTTGGCGGTGGCCGGCAGCGTGACGCTGGTGGCCTGCATATCGGCCCGCTCCACGGGGTTGAAGGGGTGGGCCTTGGTGTTGTTGGCCGGCACCGGATCCACCGTGCTGCTGCTCGCCGTCACCAAGGCCGCGATGGTGCCCGTTGTGGTGGGCGTGAACTGCACTGTGCAGGCGATGCTGCCGCCCGATGCCAATGGCGAGGCCGTGGGCACGCTGGGCGTGCAGGACGTGGTCGCCCCGGCTGGCAGGCCGGAGATCACGCACGAGGCCGCCGTGGCCGCACTGGGGCCGGCATTGGTGCAGCTGAAACTGCCGGAGACCGGCGCGCCCACCGTCATGGTCAGGGGAAGCGTGATGGAGGTGGCCTGCATGTCGGCCCGCTCCCCGGGGCTGTAGGGACGCGAGGTCGTGTTGTTGGCAGGCACCGGGTCCGGCGTGCCGCTGCCGGCGGTGACCAGGGCCGTGAATGCCCCGCCCGCTGTGGGCGTGAAGCCCACCGTGCAGTCAATGCGGGCGCCCGAGGCCAGCGGCGATCCTGTAGGTACAGCGGGAGTGCAGGACACGGAAGCGCCTGCGGGCAGACCTGAAATGGCGCACGAGGCTGCCGCCGCAGGGCTGGGCCCCGCGTTGGTGCAACTGAAGCTGCCGGATGCCGGCGTGCCCACAGCCATGGAGGCCGGCAGGGTCAGCTCCGTGGCCCTCATGTCCGCCGACTCCCCTGGGTTGTAGGGGAAGGACATCGTATTGTTGCTTGGCACCAGATCTGTCGTTGCACTGCCGGCCGTCACCAGTGCCGTGATGGCGCCCGTGACAGCAGGCGTGAAGCCTACCGTGCAGGCGATGCTGTCGCCTGCGGCCAGCGGCGATCCTGTAGGAACAGCGGGAGTGCAGGACACGGAAGCGCCTGCCGGCAGACCTGAAATGGCACACGATGCTGCCGCCGCAGGGCTGGGTCCCGCATTGGTGCAGCTGAAGCTGCCGGATACCGGTGCCCCCACCGTCATGGACGGCGGAAGATCGACGCTGGTGGCCTGCATGTCGGCCGCTGGCGCAACCGCCAGCACAGCCAGTGTGGCCGGCTGGTTCAGGCCAATAAGACTGAGGTTGGAAGGACCGTTGGTGAAGCTGCCTGTCGCGGTCGGACGCACGTCGAGGCTCACCTCGCAGAAGGCGGCGCCCTGGGCCAGGTCTCCGTTGGACACGGTCACGGTGCTGCCGCCTGCTGCCGCCTGCACGGTCGTGCCGGGGCAGGTGGTGCTGGCATTGCCCTCGACGACCAGTCCTGCAGGCAGGTTGTCGGTAAACGACCAGCCTCGCTTGCGCAGCAGATCGGTCGTATTGGTGATGGTCATGGTCAGCCGGGAGACCTGGCCGAGGTGGATGCTGGCAGGCGAGAAGGCCTTGTCCAGCTGCGGCGTGACATCGATGATCTGCGCGTTGTCGATCGACGAATCGTTGCCCATGGAGCTGGTCTGGTCGTTGTGCAGAACAAACCCGACAGAGGCTCCGCTGAAGAGCAGGGCTCCGGGAGAGGTCACTGTCTGGGCCCTGGCCGTTTGTATGATCCCAATACCGATAGGCATCGTATTGAACGACACACCATCCACGCATGGATCGACAGCGTTCATGGAGATGGGCAGTTCCGCATTAGCGTCATTGACAAGAGAAAAACGCAGCAACGGAGCGACGAATCCTGACGAGCAGAAGTTCGCCACCACATCGGCACGGGCCGTGAGGAATCTGCTGCCGGAACTTTGCGGAATATTGGCCTTGGTGCGAAAGGCAATTGCGCCAGCAGGATAGGTTCCATTCGCTGTAAGCATCGCCATGACGTGATTTTTGACCGCATCCGCCGCACTCTGGCCCTGATAGCGCCCTGCGACCTCCGCCATCTGCTGCAGGGCGTTCCAATTGCCTTGGGAACCGCAGGCCGCACTCATCGTCGCCGAAGTTGGATCCTGGTTGAAGGACGTGACTATGCCATTGCACTGGTTGGCGCTCATCCGGTACAGGGGGTCGGCGGTATACATCTGCCCCGCAGGGTCCGCGCCCTGGTAGACCAGCAGATCCCGCCCCTCCGTGGTGATGGGGGGTGTCTGCGGGTTTTCGAAGTCCTCGCTCCAGACAATGACCGGAGCGACCGGGATCCTCGGCGCAGCCATTGCCACCTGGCCGCACAGGGCTGGCACAAGCAAGGCGCCTCCAAGCCAACTCCATCGGAACCGGACGCCAGCGACAGGCCGCAGCTTCAGCCGGCGAGCCCTCGCAATCAGTTTGAGTGTTTTCATGACGGTGCTTCCTCCCAAGCGTTTGCTATTCGGAGGTCCGCCGTACTGTCACGACCTGTGCTTCACACCACCCAAGTCAGCATTCCGGGACCTCCACAATCCCAGCCGCCGACTATATAGTTAATAACTATTGATGATTGTCATCAATTGTTTTTGCAAATGATGGTGTGACGGCGCTTACCTTTCAGGGCTGAATTCAAGAATGTCTGCGCTGCGATTGGCTAGCCACTGCGGCGCCAGTGATCCGGCCACCATCCCCGTCACTGCAGCCAGCAGTCCCGCCAATTGCTGCGGAAATGCCTCGTGCAAAGCAGGAGTGGTCATGAAGACCACCCACACGCCAATGCCCAGTGCCACGGCGCAAATGGCGCCCTGCGTGGTGGCGCGCTTCCAGTACAGCCCGAAGACCAGCGGCACGAAGGCGCCGACCAGCGGCACCTGGTAGGCGCTGGAGACCAGCTCATAGATGGGCGTTCCTTCCATCTTGATCGAGTAGGCCAGCACGCAGATGCTGAAGACGAGCACGCTGATGCGCATGGCCAGCAGCATTTCCCGGTCGCTGGCCTGGGTGCGGAACTGGCGCCAGATGTTCTCGGTGAAGGTCACGCTGGGCGCCAGCAACGTGGCCGAGGCACAGGACTTGATGGCCGACAGCAGCGCGCCGAAGAACAGCACCTGCATGACGAAGGGCATCTTGTCCATGACCAGGGTGGGCAGCACCTTCTGCGGGTCCTGCTTGAGCAACTCCGCTGCCTCCTGCGGCATGATGATCAGCGCGCTGGCCACGAGGAACATGGGTACGAAGGCGAAGCAGATATAGGCCGAGCCACCGATGACGGTGCCGCGCGTGGCGGCCTTCTCGCTGTGGGCCGACATCACGCGCTGGAACACGTCCTGCTGGGGAATGGAGCCCAGCATCATGGTGATGGCCGCGCCAAAGAAGAAGAGGATTTCATGCCAGCTGGGCTCGGGCCAGAACTGGAACAGATCGCGGCTCACGGCCAGGTCGATGACCTTGCCGGCACCGCCAGCCATGTCGCTGGCAAACCAGGCCAGCACCACCAGGCCGACGACCAGGATGATCATCTGCAGGAAGTCCGTCACCGCCACCGACCACATGCCGCCGAACAGCGTATAGGCCAGGATGGACACCACGCCGATGGCCATGCCCACGGGAATGCTGACCGTGCCGCCCGACAGCAGGTTGAACACCAGGCCCAGGGCCGTGACCTGGGCCGAGACCCAGCCCAGGTAGCTGAGCATGATGATCAGCGAGCAGACGATCTCGATGGACCGGCCATAGCGGTGGCGGTAGTAGTCGCTGATGGTCAGCAGCGTCATGCGGTACAGCTTGCCCGCGAAGAACAGGCCCACCAGGATCAGGCACATGCCCGCGCCGAACGGGTCTTCGACCACGCCGCGCAGGCCGCC
The DNA here is from genome assembly GCF_001622915.1 of Delftia sp. GW456-R20. NCBI lineage: Bacteria > Pseudomonadati > Pseudomonadota > Betaproteobacteria > Burkholderiales > Comamonadaceae > Delftia > Delftia sp. GW456-R20. Next base: position 399,395 of record NZ_LWCN01000005.1, read on the forward strand.
CTCGATGAACTTGGCGGGCACGCCGAGCACGATCTCCGAGCCGAACCACGTGGCAAACGTGGTGGTGATGATCATGTACATGGGCAGATGGCGCCCGGCAATTGCGAAGTCGGCTGTGTTCTTGACCCGCCTGGCCGCCCACAGGCCGATGGCGATGGTCACGAACAGGTAGGCGATCACCATAGAGAGCAGCACGCTGGCACTCCTGTTTCAAAGTGGGAAAAGGGAGAGGTCCGGAAACCCGTCAGTGTTCTCAGTACCAGCGCAGCCGCACCACCAGTTGCAGCAGGATCAGCGCTATGACAAAGCCGATACCGGCGCTGACGATGGCCTGCAACAGGCGGTTGGTGAGCTTTTGCTGCTGCAGCAGCTCCTTGAGCAGTTCGTCGTGCTCGCCGGAGTTGCGCGTGAGCCGGCGATGGATCAGGCGCGGCAGCTCGGGAATGAGCTTGGCATAGCGCGGCGCCTCGGCCAGCAGCTCGCGCCACAGCCGTTGCGGGCCCATCTGGTCCAGCATCCATTTTTCGAGGAAGGGCTTGGCCGTGCTCCACAGGTCCAGGTTGGGGTCCAGCTGGCGCCCCAGGCCTTCGATGTTGAGCAGCGTCTTTTGCAGCAGCACCAGTTGCGGCTGGATCTCGACTTGAAAGCGGCGCGAGGTCTGGAACAGGCGCATCAGCACCATGCCCAGCGAAATCTCGGCCAGCGGACGGTCGAAGTACGGCTCGCAGACGGCGCGGATGGCGGCCTCCAGTTCGTCCACGCGCGTGCTCGGCGGCACCCAGCCGCTTTCGATGTGCAGCTCGGCCACGCGCTTGTAGTCACGGCGGAAGAACGCCGTGAAGTTCTGCGCCAGGTATTCCTTGTCGTACTCGGTCAGCGTGCCGACGATGCCGAAGTCCAGCGAGATGTAGCGCCCGAAGGTCTCGGGCTCCAGGCTGACCATGATGTTGCCCGGGTGCATGTCGGCGTGAAAGAAGCCGTCGCGAAAGACCTGGGTGAAGAAGATGGTCACGCCGTCGCGTGCCAGCTTGGGGATGTCCACGCCGGCTTCGCGCAGGCGCTCGACCTGGCTGATGGGCACGCCGGTCATGCGCTGCATGACCATCACGTCGTTGCGGCAGAAATCCCAGTACACCTCGGGGATCAGCACCAGGTCCAGCCCTTCCATGTTGCGGCGCAACTGCGCGGCGTTGGAGGCTTCGCGGATCAGGTCCAGCTCGTCGTGCAGGTAGTTGTCGAACTCGGCCACGACCTGGCGGGGCTTGAGGCGCTTGCCGTCGGCCGACAGGCGCTCGACCCAGCGCGCCATCATGTGCATCAGCGCCAGGTCCTTGTCGATCACGGTCTTCATGCCCGGACGCAGCACCTTGACGGCCACGTCGCGCTGCACGCCGTTGCGGTCGCTGATCACGGCAAAGTGCACCTGGGCGATGGAGGCACTGGCCACCGGCTCGCGCTCGAAGCTCACGAAGATCTGGTCCAGCTTCTTGCGGAAGGCGCGCTCGATGGTGTCCACCGCAATCTGCGAATCGAAGGGCGGCACGCGGTCCTGCAACCGGGCCAGCTCCTCGGCCACGTCGGGCGGCATCAGGTCGCTGCGCGTGGACAGCACCTGGCCGAACTTCACGAAGATGGGTCCCAGCTCTTCCAGGGCCTCGCGCAGGCGCTGGCCGCGCGGCTTGTCCAGCCGCCGGCCCAGCGTGAGCACCGCGCGTGCGCGGCGCATCCAGGGATGCTCGAAGCTCGACAGCACCAGTTCATCGAGTCCGTAGCGGAACACCACCCAGAGGATGGTCAGCCCGCGAAGAAACCGGCTCATGGCTTGTCGTTCTCGAAACCGGGCAGGGATACCACGGGGGAACCAACGGGCGCGCTGGCGGGCGCTGAGGCACGTGCGGCCTCGGGGGCGGGGGCATCGGCATCGGGCTTGCCGGCCATGCGGGCGCCTACGAACTGGCGCAGTGCCTGGGCGGCGCTGCGCGCGACCTTGGCCACGGTGTGCGCGGGCGCATCGCCGATGATGCGGGCCAGGTCTTCCTCCACGTCCCATTCGACGTGGTCCACCAGCCAGTTGATGTCGGCGGCCAGTTGCACGTCGCCCTCGATGCGGATGGAGGGCTTGTCTCCGCGCAGGGCCACCTGGGCCAGGGCCAGCGGGGAGGTCTCGGTGACTTCAAGCAGCAGGTCGGGCTGCGCGCCTTCGGGAGCCACGTTGAACAGGCCGGCGGGCGTGATCTGCAGGGCCATGGAGTAGCCGCGCCACTGCACGCGCGCCACGCGGCCCTTTTGCCGCACGAGGCGCTCCATCGCCTCTTTCTCCTGCATCAGCACATGGTTGAGGAACAGCACGAGGCGCTGATGCACCTCGCTGACCAGCCATTGCGGCGGTTGCGGACCGGCCATCACGCGTTCCATGAGACCGTTCAGAAAAGAAAAAGGGGACTGTGTTGCCATAGTCCCCGATTATTCCCGAAGTGAGAGGATGCGGCCGACGCAAATCCGGTCGAGACAAGTGGCCAGCCCATGGCGTGACCGCCTGTCGCATCCCTGGCTTGCGCCGGTCCTCTGCAAATTACTTACTGCAGTGCCTGGACGCCGGCGACCAGCCAGCCGCTGCTGCCGCTCTTGGGCTTGGTCATGTTCCAGACCTCGCGGAAGGGCGTGGGGCCTGCCGAGGCGTCCTCGCGGATCATTCCCGAGAATTCCACGCTGGCCATGTAGTCATTGCCCAGATCCTCGATGCCCAGCAACTGGGCATCGATCATGACCACGTCGGTCTGGTTGGGCTGGCCAGGGCGCTGCACCTCGCGCTCGCTGAGCTGGCCACGGATCTCGGTCAGCATCTCGTCGGTCATCATGGCGCGCAGCGAAGCGATGTCCGAGCGGTCCCATGCCGATTGCAGCGTGACGAAGTTGCGCTTGGCAGCCGTCAGGAAGCCTTCGGTGTCGAAGCCTTCAGGCACACCCCAGTTCTGCGAGCCTGCCAGGGCAGAGCCGATCTGCACGCCGGAACCCGAGGCCAGGGCGGCCGGCTGGTGGTTCTGCTCCCAGGGACGGGCCGAGGCGTCGTTGCCGACCTTCTCGGGGTTGTACTGGCGTGCCAGCGGTGCGCTGTCCACGTTGCCACCCATGTTGCCCGCGCCCGCAGGGGCCGCGTTCTGGAAGGCGAAGGGGCTGGACGATGCCTGCTGCGCACCGGCCGCTGCACGGCGCGAGCGCATGACCATGCCCACCACGACCATGATGACCAGGGCCAGCAGGGCGATCAGCAGGAACTGGCCGAAGGCGGCGCCCAGGCCCAGCGAGTGGGCCAGCCAGGCCAGGCCCAGGCCGGCGGCCAGGCCGCCGAGCATGGCGCCCCAGGGCTTCTTGGCCGGAGCGGCCGCAGGCGGCGTTGCAGGCTTGCCCGCAGCGTTCTGTGTGGCGGCGTTCTGCGGCGGCGTGTTCTGCGCCGGCGCGCGCGTAGCTTCACGCTGCGTCACATTGCTCGACTGCTTGCCCACCGATCCGCCACCGCCCATGCGCTTGGCGTCGGCCGTGCCGTGGACCACCACCAGCATTGCGACCAAGACCATAGACCATAGCTTTTTCATGTCATCTCCTCGAATAATCGTGTTGCCGTCACCTCACCGAACGCCTCACGCGCTCAGCACTTGATTCCCACATGCAGCGCCGCAATACCGCCCGTCATGTTGTGATAGTCCACATGGCCGAAGCCGCATTCCTGCATCAGGCGCTTGAGATCCTCCTGGCCGGGGTGCATGCGGATGGACTCGGCCAGATAGCGGTAGCTGGCGTCATCGCCCGCCACGAGCTTGCCCATGGCCGGAAGAATCTTGAAGGAGTACCAGTCGTAGGCTTTCTCCAGGGGCTTGGCCACCTTGGAGAACTCCAGCACCAGCAGCTTGCCGCCGGGGCGCAGGACACGGTTCATTTCCTTGAGCGCCGCATCCTTGTGGGTCATGTTGCGCAGGCCGAAGGCCACGCTGACCAGATCGAAATGGTTGTCGGGAAACGGCAGGGCTTCTGCATCGCAGACCATGGTGGGCAGGATGACGCCCTTGTCGATCAGGCGGTCGCGGCCCACGCGCAGCATGGCTTCGTTGATGTCGGTGTGCACCACCTGGCCGGTGGAGCCGACCTTCTTGGCGAAGGCCAGGGCCAGATCGCCCGTGCCACCCGCGATGTCCAGCGCCTTGTCGCCTTCCTTGAGGTTGGCCACCATCACCGTATAGGCCTTCCAGGCACGGTGCAGACCACCCGACATCAGGTCGTTCATGACGTCGTAGCGCGAAGCGACCGAGTCGAACACGCCGCGCACGCGGCTGGCCTTCTCGCGCTCGTCCACCGACTGGAATCCGAAATGTGTGGTGCTCATAACAACGATGCTAAGCAAGCAGTAGTAATGCGTACAGCGACAACCCCGTGTGGCCACGGGCTTTGCCGGGCAAGGGTTATCAAGAACAAACAGCTTGAAACGCCTTCAAACAAAGACTTTTAAGCTATTTTAAATATAGCACCACCCCCAATAACCCTGTGCCGTACAGAGGTCCGGAATGTGGTGCGAGGGGAACGGCGCCATACAGCGCGCACCCGTGCGCGGCGTCAGTGGCTGCCGCAGCCGTGTCCGCCGCCGCTGGCCTTGCCGGGCATGGGCGTGTCGCGGTCCATGCCGGACTCCTGCAGCCGGTCCAGGTACTGCGCCCAGAACTCGTCCTGGCGGCGGCCCAGTTCGTAGAGGTATTCCCAGGTGTACAGGCCGCTTTCATGCCCGTCGCTGAAGAAGGGCTTGATGGCGTAGTTGCCCACGGGCTCGATGGCCGTGATGGACACCTCGCGCTTGCCCGTCTGCAGCACTTCCTGGCCCGGGCCATGGCCCTGGACTTCGGCCGAGGGCGAGTACACGCGCAGCAGCTCGAAGGGGATGCGAAAGCTTGCGCCGTCGGAGTAGGCGACTTCCAGCACGCGCGATGCGCCGTGCACGGTCAGGGCTTCGGGGGTTGGGGTGTCAGGGGTCAGGCCGGCCATGCGGTGCTCCTCATTCAGTGGCGGGGTGCTGTTGCCAGGCATCGAGTGCCTGGACCAGCGCCGTGTCTATGGCTGGCAAGCGCGCTGCCACCTCGGCCTCGCGCTCGGCATTGCGCGGGCGCTGGGCCGGGGCCCAGACCGCGCCCGGAAAATGGCTGTCCCAGTCAAAGCGCGCAATCACATGCCAGTGCAGGTGCGGCACCATGTTGCCCAGTGCCGCCAGGTTGATCTTGGTCGGCGCAAGGCGCTCACGCAAGACGCGCTCGACCACGACCACGGCATCCATGCAGTGCTGGCGGTCGGCGGCGTCCAGGTCGGAGAACTCGGCCGCATGCGCATTCCAGACCACGCGGTAGAAGGCCGGAAAGCCCTCCTCCTGCGCGCGGATCACTCGCAGGCGCGGGCCGCGCCAGATGGGCACGCCGCCTTCTGTGGCGCACAGGGGGCAGGAAGCGGGAGCAGCCATCAGACCAGCACCCGTTCGATGCCGCCGGCGTTGGCGCGCTGAACATATTCGGCCATCCAGTTCTCGCCCAGGATCTGGCGCGCCATCTCGACCACGATGTAGTCGGCTTCCAGCAGGCCGTTGTTCATATCGCCACCGTAGCGCGACAGGCCCTGCAGGCAGCTGGGGCAGCTGGTGAGGATCTTCACGTTGTCCTTCTCGGCCAGGGCGCCGCTGGCGCGCAGCGCGGCCTCGCCCTTCTTGAGTTCCTCTTCCTTTCGGAAGCGGATCTGCGTGGAGATGTCGGGGCGCGTGACGCCCAGCGTGCCCGATTCGCCGCAGCAGCGCTCACTCTTGATCACGCCGTCGCCGACCAGGGCCTTGACGGTCTTCATGGGGTCCTGCAGCTTCATGGGCGAGTGGCAGGGGTCGTGGTAGAGGTAGCCCTCCTTGCCCTGCAGCGTCACGCCCTTTTCCAGCAGGTACTCGTGGATGTCGATGATGCGGCTGCCCGGGAAGATCTTGCCGAACTCGTAGCCCTGCAACTGGTCGTAGCAGGTGCCGCAGCTGACCACCACGGTCTTGATGTCCAGGTAGTTGAGCGTGGTGGCGACGCGGTGGAAGAGCACGCGGTTGTCCGTGATCATCTTCTCGGCCTTGTCGAACTGGCCACTGCCGCGCTGGGGATAGCCGCAGCACAGGTAGCCGGGTGGCAGCACGGTCTGCACGCCGGCATGCCAGAGCATGGCCTGGGTGGCCAGGCCCACCTGGCTGAACAGGCGCTCGGAGCCGCAGCCGGGGAAGTAGAACACCGCCTCGGTGTCCGCGCTCGTGGTCTGCGGGCTGCGGATGATGGGCACGTAGTCCTTGTCCTCGATGTCCAGCAGGGCGCGCGCCGTCTTGTTGGGCAGGCCGCCGGGCAGCTTCTTGTTGACGAAGTGGATCACCTGCTCCTTGAGGGGAGCGCGCCCCACCGAGGCCGGTGGACGCTGGGTCTGCTTCTTGGCCAGGCTGTGCAGCACGTCGGAGGCCAGGCGCTGGGCCTTGAAGCCCACGCCGACCATGGCCGAGCGCATGAACTTGATGGTGTCCGGATTGGTGGCGTTGAGCATGGCCATGGCCAGCTTGTTGCCGGGCCTGAAGCTCTTCTTGTCCATCTTGCGCAGCAAATTGCGCATGTTCATGGTCACATCGCCGAAGTCGATCTTCACCGGGCAGGGGTTGAAGCACTTGTGGCAGACCGTGCAGTGGTCCGACACGTCCTCGAACTCCTGCCAGTGGCGCAGCGACACGCCGCGGCGCGTCTGCTCCTCGTAGAGGAAGGCCTCGACCAGCAGCGAGGTCGCCAGGATCTTGTTGCGCGGGCTGTACAGCAGGTTGGCGCGCGGCACATGGGTGGCGCACACGGGCTTGCACTTGCCGCAGCGCAGGCAGTCCTTGACCGAGTCGGCGATGGCGCCGATGTCGCTCTGCTGCATGATCAGCGACTCGTGCCCCATCAGGCCGAAGCTGGGCGTGTAGGCGTTGGTCAGGTCGGCGAACATCAGCGATTCGCGCGGCGAGCGGCCGTCATGGCTCTGGCCCACCACGGCCTGCAGCTTCTCGTTGCGGATCAGCTTGCCCTTGTTGAAGCGGCCTTCGGGGTCCACGCGCTGCTTGTAGGCGGCAAAGGGCGCCAGCTCGTCGTCGCTGAGGAATTCCAGCTTGGTGATGCCGATGCCGTGCTCGCCCGAGATCACGCCGTCCAGATGGCGCGCAAGCACCATGATGCGTGCCACGGCCTCATGGGCGGTCTGCAGCATCTCGTAGTCGTCGCTGTTGACCGGAATGTTGGTGTGCACGTTGCCGTCGCCGGCGTGCATGTGCAGCGCCACCCAGACACGGCCCTTGAGCACGCGCTGGTGGATGGCGTTGACTTCGGCCAGCAGAGGCTGGAAGGCCGCGCCCGCGAAGATCTGGGCCATGGGCGCCTTCAGCTGGGTCTTCCAGCTGGCGCGCAGCGTATGGTCCTGCAGCTGCGGGAAGAGGTTCTCGACATCGTCGAGCCAGCCCTGCCACAGCGTGCGCACGTCGGCCACCAGGGCCAGGGCCTGCTGCACGCGGTCCTCCAGCAGCTCGGCCGATGGAATGTCGCCCGCATCGTCCTGCTTGCCCAGCGGCAGGTCGCCGTGCTGGAAGAAGTCCGTCAGCGCATCGCACAGCTTGAGCTTGTTGCGCAGCGACAGTTCGATGTTGATGCGCTCGATGCCGTCGGTGTACTCCCACATGCGGGGCAGCGGGATCACCACGTCTTCGTTGATCTTGAAGGCGTTGGTATGGCGCGAGATGGCGGCCGTGCGCTTGCGGTCCAGCCAGAATTTCTTGCGCGCCTCGGCGCTGACGGCCGTGAAGCCTTCACCGTTGCGCGAGTTGGCAATGCGCACCACCTCGGCGGCCACGCGGGCCACATCGTCGGCGTTGTCGCCGGCAATGTCGCCCAGCAGCACCATCTTGGGCAGATGGCCGTTGCCCTTCTTGCTCTTGGTGGCGTAGCCCACGGCCTTCAGGTAGCGGTCGTCCAGGTGTTCCAGGCCGGCCAGCAGCACGCCCGAGCGCTTTTGCTCGGCGAACATGAAGTCCTTGATCTCGACGATGCTGGGCACGGCGTCCTTGGCGTTGCCGAAGAACTCCATGCAGACCGTGCGCGTGTGCTCGGGCATGCGGTGCACCACCCAGCGCGCGCTGGTGATCAGGCCGTCGCAGCCTTCCTTCTGGATGCCCGGCAGGCCCGACAGGAACTTGTCGGTCACGTCCTTGCCCAGGCCTTCCTTGCGGAATTTCTGGCCAGGAATGTCCAGCCGCTCGCTGCGGATGGGGGTCTTGCCGTCTGCCTCGAAGTACTGCAGCTCGAAGCTGGCCATCTCAGCGTCATGGATCTTGCCGAGGTTGTGGCCCACGCGCGTGACTTCCAGCCACTGCGCATCGGGCGTGACCATGCGCCAGGACACCAGGTTGTCCAGCGCCGTGCCCCAGAGCACGGCCTTCTTGCCGCCCGCATTCATGGCGACGTTGCCGCCGATGCATGAGGCCTCGGCCGATGTGGGGTCCACGGCGAAGACGAAGCCCGCGCGCTCGGCCGCATCGGCCACGCGCTGCGTGACCACGCCGGCTTCGGTGAAGATGGTGGGCACCTCGTGGTCCACGCCGGGAATGCGGCGCATCTCCACCTCGGTCATGGCTTCGAGCTTTTCGGTATTGATCACCACGCTGCGCCAGGTCAGCGGGATCGCACCGCCCGTGTAGCCCGTGCCGCCGCCGCGCGGAATGATGGTCAGGCGCAGCTCGATACAGGCACGCACCAGGGCGGCCATCTCGGCTTCTGTATCGGGGGTGAGCACCACGAAGGGGTATTCGACGCGCCAGTCGGTGGCATCCGTCACATGGGCCACGCGCGACAGACCGTCGAACTTGATGTTGTCCTTGGCCGTGTGGCGGCCCAGGCTCTTTTGCACCCGGCGGCGCAGTTGCTCGGCCTCGACGAAGGTGGCGTTGAACTCATGCACGGCGCGGCGCGCTGCATCCACCAGCTGGCCCACCAGCGCATCGCGCACGGGGTCCTGCTGCGGAGCACGGCGCTTGTCGATCTCGCCCAGGCGGTGCTCCAGGGCCTCCACCAGCGACTTGCGGCGGTCGGGACTGTGCAGCAGGTCGTCCTGCAGGTAGGGATTGCGCTGAACGACCCAGATGTCCCCCAGCACCTCATAGAGCATGCGGGCGGAGCGGCCCGTGCGCCGCTCCTGGCGCAGCTGGTTGAGCACATCCCACATGGACGTGCCCAGCAGGCGGATCACGATCTCGCGATCGGAAAACGAGGTGTAGTTGTAGGGAATCTCTCGCAGACGTGCAGGTTCGGCAGCCTGTGCCTGCAGGGCTGCCAACGCAATCGGTACATTCATGGGGTAGACCGTGTCTGGCGCTCTCGGGGCGCCGCTAAGCCAAGTGGGAGCGCAATTTTAAGCGAGCGCCCCGGGGATGCGCTTCCCACGGGGCTCTGGACGGCGCGCCGTCTCGGCCCGCGAAGCCAGCCCTCGCCAACGTGGCGGGATCTTGCGGAGCCCGGTGAAGGTGCCTTATACAGAAAGAGCACAAACGAGCCAATACGAACAACCCGGCTTTTGAAACGAAATGGTATTGACCTAAAATAGCGCCGCTTCGCGTGTCATTTTTTGTCACACGACTGACATACGGGACCAGCGGCTCACCGGGTTTGGCCTGTAGTGCGGTACGAAGCATCCGAAAACAATGACACAGACATGTCATGCCCCTGCCTTACCGTGGCAGCGGTCTGAAACCGTCACCGAACTAGAGGAGTCCTCATGCAACTGAAGCAACTGGCCATGGCAGCCGCGATCGCGGCCACCACCATCTCGGCACAAGCCCAAACCGAAATCCAGTGGTGGCACTCGATGAGCGCAGCCCTGGGCGACTGGGTGAACGACCTGGCCAAGGAGTACAACGCCAGCCAGACCCAGTACAAGATCGTGCCGACGTACAAGGGCCAGTATGACGAGTCGATGACGGCCGCCATCGCCGCGTTCCGCGCCGGCAACGCGCCTGACATCCTGCAGGTCTTCGAAGTGGGCACGGCCACCATGATGGCCTCCAAGGGCGCCGTGGTGCCCGTCACCAAGATCATGAACGACGGCGGCTTCAAGTTCGACCAGGGCGAGTACATCTCCGCCGTGGCCGGCTACTACACCGCCCCCAACGGCCAGATGATGAGCTACCCGCTCAACAGCTCGACCACCATCTTCTACTACAACAAGGACGCCTTCAAGAAGGCAGGCCTGGACGAGAACAAGCCGCCCAAGACCTGGCCCGAAGTGTTCGCCGCCGCCGAAAAGCTCAAGGCCTCGGGCCACCGCTGCGCACTGACCACGAGCTGGATGAGCTGGACCCAGCTGGAGAGCTTCTCGCTGTGGCACAACACCCTGTACGCGACCAAGAACAACGGCTTTGACGGCACCGATGCCAAGCTGGTGTTCAACTCGCCGCTGCACGTCAAGCACTTCGAGAACCTGGCCAAGGCCGCCAAGGATGGCAGCTTCGTCTACAAGGGCCGCGGCAACGTGCCTGACGCTGCCTTCGCTTCCGGCGAGTGCGCGATGATCACCGGCTCCTCCGGCCTGTATGCCCGCGTGGTCAAGGAAGGCAAGTTCGCCTTCGGCCAGTCGCAACTGCCCTACTACGCCGATGTGAAGGGCGCGCCCCAGAACACGGCCATCGGCGGTGCCTCCCTGTGGGTGATGGCCGGCAAGAGCGCCGAACGCTACAAGGGCGTGGCTGACTTCTTCAACTTCCTGAACAACACCAAGATCCAGTCCGCCAGCCACCAGCGCACCGGCTACCTGCCCGTGACCACCGCTGCGTACAAGCTGACCGAGGCATCGGGCTTCTACGAAAAGCATCCCGGCACCGACACAGCCGTGACGCAGATGATCCGCAAGACCACCGACAAGTCGCGCGGCATCCGCCTGGGCAACTTCGTTCAGATCCGCACCATCATCGATGAGGAAACCGAACAGATCTGGACTGGCAAGAAGACTCCCCAGCAAGCCCTGGACACCGCTGTCACCCGTGGCAACGAGCAACTGGGCCGCTTCGCCCGGGCCAACAAGTAATCCTCCCATGTGATCTGCGGTGTGGCCGCTGCGCAGGCAGCCCGCACCGTGCATCACAGGCCCGCAACCGGCGGCCCCACGGCCATCCGGTTTGCGGGCTGTTTTGTTCTACCGAGTTCCGTCATGGAAAAACGCGTTCTTTTTCGATCCGCCTGGCTGCCGTGGTTGCTGATAGCACCACAGATGGTCATCGTGCTGGTCTTCTTTTTCTGGCCTGCAGGCCAGGCCATCGTGCAGTCGTTCCAGGCGCAGGATACGTTTGGCTTCTCCACCGAATGGGTCGGGTTTGCCAACTTCCAGCACCTGCTGGATGACCCTGCCTACCTGGCCTCGTTCAAGACCACGGCCATCTTTTCCGTGCTGGTGGCGGTGTTCGGCATTGCGCTGTCGCTGATGCTGGCCATCTTTGCGGACCGCGTGATCAAGGGCGCGCTTGCCTACAAGACCGCCTTGCTGCTGCCCTATGCCGTTGCGCCCGCCGTGGCGGGTGTGCTGTGGGTGTTCATGTTCTCGCCGTCCATCGGCGTCGTGGCCTATGCGCTGCGCATGATCGGCTATGACTGGAACCACCTGCTGAACTCCGGCAACGCCATGACGCTGATCGTCATCGCCGCGATCTGGAAGCAGATTTCCTACAACTTCCTGTTCTTCCTTGCGGGCCTGCAGTCCATCCCCAAGTCGCTGATCGAGGCCGCCGCCATCGACGGCGCGGGCCCCATGCGCCGCTTCTGGGACATCCAGTTCCCGCTGCTGTCGCCCACCACGTTCTTCCTGCTGGTGATGAACGTGGTCTACGCCTTCTTCGACACCTTCGGCATCGTGGACGCCACGACCCAGGGCGGTCCGGGACAGGACACCTCCATCCTGGTCTACAAGGTCTATCACGACGGCTTCAAGGCCATGGACATGAGCGGCTCGGCCGCGCAGTCGGTCGTTCTGATGGTGATCGTGGTTGCACTGACCGTGATCCAGTTCCGCTATGTTGAGAAGAAAGTGCAGTACTGATCATGGTTGAACGCAGTCCCCTTCTCTCCTTTTTCTCGCACCTGATCATGGTGCTGGGCGTGATCATCGTCGGCTTTCCGCTGTACCTCGCCTTCGTGGCCTCCACGCACACGCCGCAGGACATCATCCAGGTGCCCATGCCCCTGGTGCCCGGCAGCAACTTCTGGGAAACCTACAAGGCCGCGCTGTTCGGCGGCTCGGGCCCCGGCTCCAGCGCGCCCGTGGCACGCATGATGTGGATCAGCTTCGTCTCGGCCATGGTGATCACCGTGGGCAAGATCGCGATCTCGCTGCTGTCGGCCTTCGCGCTGGTGTACTTCCGCTTCCCGTTCAAGAAGATCTGCTTCTGGCTGATCTTCGTGACCCTGATGCTGCCCGTGGAGGTGCGCATCGGCCCCACCTACGAAGTCGTCTCCACGCTGGGCATGCTCAACAGCTACGCCGGCCTGACGATTCCGCTGATCGCCTCGGCCACGGCCACCTTCCTGTTCCGCCAGTTCTTCCTGACGGTGCCGGACGAGCTGGTGGAGGCCGCCCGCATCGACGGCGCAGGCCCCATGCGCTTCTTCAAGGATGTGCTGGTGCCGCTGTCCAAGACCTCGATCGCGGCGCTGTTCGTGATCCAGTTCATCTACGGCTGGAACCAGTACCTGTGGCCGCTGCTCGTGACCACCTCGGAAGACATGTACCCCGTGGTCATCGGCATCAAGCGCATGGTGGCCAGCGGCGATACCGGCAATGACTGGAACGTGGTGATGGCGACGGCCCTGCTGGCCATGCTGCCGCCCGCCGCCGTGGTGATCCTGATGCAGCGCTGGTTCGTCAAGGGCCTGGTGGACACCGAAAAGTAAACCGCCCGCCGCCGCCCCAACCCACCGTATAGAACCCCGCAGAGCAAGCGCCAGCGCCCTTCGCTCTGCGACTCAACCAGAATCTTCGTATGGCATCCATTTCCTTTCGCAACCTGATCAAGCGCTACGGCCAGGGCCCGTCGGCCAACCAGGTACTGCACGGCGTCAACGCCGAAATCAAGGACGGCGAGTTCGTCGTCATCGTCGGCCCTTCGGGCTGCGGCAAGTCCACCCTGCTGCGCATGGTGGCGGGCCTGGAGGAGATCTCCGACGGCCAGTTGCTGATCGGCGACAAGGTGGTCAACGACGTGGAACCGGCCAAGCGCGACATCGCCATGGTGTTCCAGAACTATGCGCTGTACCCGCATATGTCGAACTACGAGAACATGGCCTACGGCCTGAAGATCGCCAAGGTGCCGCCCGAGGAGATCAAGCGCCGCGTGGACAAGGCCGCCAAGATCCTGGAGCTGTCCCACCTGCTGGACCGCAAGCCGCGCCAGCTGTCGGGCGGCCAGCGCCAGCGCGTGGCCATGGGCCGCGCCATCGTGCGCCAGCCCAAGGTCTTTCTGTTCGACGAGCCGCTGTCCAACCTGGACGCCAAGCTGCGCGGCCAGACCCGCATCGAGATACAGAAGCTGCACGCCGAGCTGGGCATCACCAGCCTGTTCGTGACCCACGACCAGGTCGAGGCCATGACCCTGGCCCAGCGCATGATCGTCATGAACGGCGGCGTGATGGAGCAGTTCGGCACGCCCGAAGAGGTCTACCACACGCCCGCCTCCACCTTCGTGGCCAGCTTCATCGGCTCGCCCCCGATGAACCTGCTCAAGAACGCGCCCGGCGGCACGGCCGGCCGCATCCTGGGCATCCGCCCCGAGCACCTGGTCGTCGTCAGCGAAGGCGGCTGGGAAATCAAGGTGGACACCGTTGAAATGCTGGGTGCCGAGCGCCTGGTCTATGGTTCGCTCAATGGCGAGACGATGACGGTGCGCATCGACGAAGGCGCGCCCTTCCCCAAGTCCGGCGAGACCATGCGCGTGCGTCCTTCCGAAGAGCGTCGCCTGCACTGGTTCGACGCAGAATCCGGAAAGCGGATCTGATCCCCTGAAGGCCGGATCTCCGACCTTTTCCAAGAGAGCCCCAGAGGCTCTCTTTTTCCATCCAAGCTCCCTTCTTTTGACGGACTCGCCATGACCGAGAACCTGAAATCCTGGCCCTACCCCCTGTGGGTGGCCCACCGTGGCGCTGGCAAGCTGGCGCCCGAGAACACCATGGCCGCCTTCCGCCTGGGCGCCGCGCACGGCTATCGCATGTTCGAGTGCGATGCCAAGCTGTCTGCCGACGGCGTGCTGTTCCTGATGCACGACGCCACGCTGGAGCGCACCACCAACGGCCACGGCACGGGTGGCGACCTGTCCATGGGCGAGATCGCCCAGCTGGACGCCGGCAGCTGGCACTCGCGCGCCTTTGCGGGCGAGGCCCTGCCCACGCTGGAAGCCCTGGCGCGCTGGTGCCTGGCCAACCACTTCTTCCTGAACGTGGAGATCAAGCCCACGCCCGGCCAGGAAGAGGCCACGGGCCGCGCCACGGGCGAGCTGATGAACCGCATCTGGCCCAGGGACCGCATCCAGCCGCTGTTCACTTCGTTCAAGACCGATGCGCTCAAGGGCGCACGCGACACGGCACCGCACATTCCGCGGGGCCTGCTGGTGGACAAGCTGGCCGATGCCACGGGCGACGCCGACCTGCGCACCGCGCTGGACCTGGGCTGCGCGGCCATGGTGCTCAACCATGCGCTGTGGGATGCGGCTCTGGTCGCCAAGGTGCATGGCGCGGGCCTGCGCTGCAGCAGCTATACGGTCAACGATGAATGGGCCGCGCAGCGCCTGATCGACCTGGGCACGGACGGCGTCATCACCGACCGTGTCGATATGTTCAGTCCCGCATCGCGCTGAGACGGCTGCCGGCTGGCGGGGTCGGACCTTTGGAAACAACCGTCGCGGCGGCCCGCCGCACAATGTGCGTCCATGACACCGCCCCGCCCGTGCCCTCTCCCGCTGCGCCCTACGTGGGCGCAGGCCTTGCGCCAATGCCTGGCCACCGGCCTGATGGTCCTGGCCATGCTGGTCCTCACTGCGCCCGCTCCGGCCCATGCGCAGGACCGCACGGCAGCGGCGGCCACGGCGGCGCCCGACGGCCGGCCCGCCCTGCCCAGCGTGGACGATCTGCGCAAGCAGCTGGACGCCATTCCCCGCAAGCTGGCCGAGGACGATGACGGCCGCAAGCTGCTGGACGAGGCTGCGGCCATAGGCACGGCGGCCGACCAGGTCGCAGCCCGCCGCACCGAGGAACTGGCCGACATCGATTCGCGCCTGGCCGGCCTGGGCCCCGCGCCCGAAAAAGGCGCCCCTGCCGATGCGCCCGATGTGGCCGAGCAGCGCGCCAGCCTGGCCAGGCAGCGCAGTGCCGTGGATTCCGAACTCAAGCTCGCGCGGCTGGTGTCGGTCGATGCCGACCAGCGCGGCAACGAGCTGATACGCCAGCGCCGCGAACAATTCCAGGCCGCACTGACGGCCCGCACCGACTCACCGCTGGGCCGCCCCTTCTGGCGCAACCTGCGCGCTGCCGCGCCTTTGGACGCGGCGCGCCTGCAGGGCCTGGGGCGCGAGCTGCGCCAGGCCGTCGCCTCTATCATGGCGTCCGATCGCCGGGGCGGCTTCATCGCCAGCCTGGCCGCCGCCTTGCTGATCGCCCTGCTCGGCCCCTGGCTGGCCGAGCGTCTGCTGGTGCGCGCCGCGCCCGCGCGCCTGCCCAGCGGCCGCCTGCGCCGGTCGTTGCGCGCGGCGGCCACCGTGCTGATCAACACGCTGCTGATCGGCCTGGCAGCGCAACTGGCCTGGAGCGTGCTCAAGGCCGGCGATGGCTTCAGCGAATCGCTGGACGCGCTGGCCAAGGCCAGTGTGCAGGTCACGCTGTTCGGCGCCTTCGTGGTGTCGCTGGGCCAGACCCTGCTGTCGCGCAGGCGCAGTTCCTGGCGCCTGCCCGGCGTGTCGGACGAGCTGGCCGAGCGGCTCAGCCCCTATCCCTGGTGGATTGCCGCCGGAGCCGCGCTCAACGGCCTGGTGACCGAAGTCAACGCCATCATCGGCGCCAGCCTGGCCGCCGAGGTCACGGTGCACGCCCTGTCGGCCCTGCTGATTTCGGCCGTGGTCATGCTGGCCCTGCGGCATCTGCGCGCGCCGGCGCCAGTGGCGCAGGAAGACGGCGCCCAGGCAGAGCCTGCGCCGCCCCGGCCCTTGTGGGTGGGCCTGCTCGTGGCCTGTGCGGCGGTGGCCAGCATTGCCACCATTGCGCTGGCCGTGACCGGCTACGTGGCGCTGGCCGGAACGTTGGCGCGCCAGATGGTGTGGACCGGCGTGGTCTTTGCCACCACCTACCTGCTGTTCCAGCTGGGCGACGATCTGTGCGAGGCCCTGCTGTCGTCCAAGGGCAGTTTCGGCACCCGGCTGAACCAGAGCCTGGGCATTGAGGGCCGGCTGCTGGACCAGGCCTCGGTGCTGGTCTCGGGCCTGCTGCGCGTGGCCCTGTTGTTCTACATGGTGATCGCCCTGCTGGCCCCGCTGGGCACGGGGCCGGACGAGGTGTTTCGCCGCGGCAGCACGGTGAACCACAGCCTCAAGGTGGGCGACTTCACCATGGCGCCGCAGGCCCTGTTCACCGCATTTGCCGTGATCGTCACGGGCCTGATCGTGATCCGCGTGATCAAGCGCTGGCTGACGGACCGCTACTTCCCCAACACCTCGCTGGAGCCGGGCATGCGCAGCTCCATCACCACGCTGCTGGGCTATGTGGGCGGCATCTTCGTGGTGGCCGTGGCGCTGGCGGGGCTGGGCATCAGCGTGGAGCGCATTGCCTGGGTGGCCAGCGCGCTGTCGGTGGGCATTGGCTTTGGCCTGCAGGCCATCGTGCAGAACTTCATCTCGGGCCTGATCCTGCTGGCCGAGCGGCCCGTGAAAGTGGGCGACTGGGTGGTACTGGGCGATACCGAGGGCGATGTGCGCCGCGTCAACGTGCGCGCCACCGAGATCCAGCTGGGCGACCGCTCCACAGTCATCGTGCCCAACTCGGAATTCATCACCAAGACCGTGCGCAACATGACGCTGGCCGGCGCGCCCGGGCGCGTGCTGCTGCGCCTGCCCGCGCCGCTGGACACCGATGCCGAACGCATGCGCACCCTGATATTGGAAGCCTTTCGCACGCATGAAGGCATCCTGGACACGCCCGAGCCTCTGGTGCAGCTCGAAGGCATTGCCAACGGCACGCTGACCTTCCTGGCCATCGGCTACGTGGGCAACCCGCGCAATGCGGGCGGGGTGCGCAGCGATGTGCTGTTCAGCATCCTGGCATCGCTCAAGGGCGCGGGCCTGTACCTGTCGCCACCGGCCACCACCTCGGTGGCGGCGCCGGTGGTGGCAGGCATGCCGGGCTCGCCAGGCACGCCGCCCCTGCCCGGCGACCCCGCCAGCCCGGCCTAGCCTCGCCCGGCCATTTCAGCGCGCACATGCGCCGCGACCACGGCCATCAGCTCACGCAGATGGCCGCGCAGCGGCTCGAAGCCCGCGTTGGGCTCGCGCGTGTCCTCGTCCATGTAGACCGGGCGGCGGATCTCGATCTGCAGGCTGTGCCGGCCCAGGTGCGGCTGGCCTATGCGGCCGATCAGCTCCACGCCCTTGTAGGGCTCGTTGTAGGCCACGCTGTAGCCAAAGCCCGCCAGCGTATCGCCCACCAGCTGGATGAACTCGGGCGCGCAGGTCGTGCCGTCGCGGTCGCCCAGCACGAAGTCGGCCAGCGGCGGCGCGTCGGTGCGGCCCAAGCGCTTGTAGACATCGTTGGGCATGGAGTGCAGGTTCAGGTGCCAGACGCCGCCAAAGCGCTGCACGCTGTCATCGATGGCCTGCGCCAGCGCCGCATGGTAGGGACGCCAGTAGCGCGCGATGCGGTGCTCCACCTCGGCCACCGTGCGCGGGCGTTCATACAGCGGCGTGGCCACGCCGTCGCGGCTGATGCGCTGCCAGATCAGGCCCAGGCCCTGGCGGGTCTTGACGCTGGGCGCCAGGGGCACGGGCCACTGGCCGTCGATCTGGGCGGGGTCCAGGTCGGCCTCGCTGCGGTTGGGGTCGATGTAGGTGCGCGGAAAGGTGGCCTCGATCAGCGTTGCGCCATGCGCGGGCCACTGGTCCCAGAGCGCGGCCACATGCGTGTCCTCGCCGCGGCGCAGCAGGGACATGGGCACGGCATGGCCGAAATCCTCTGGATAGGACGTGCCGCTGTGCGGCGAGTCGCAGACGATGGGCAGCACCTCGCCGGTGGCGGGATGCACCACGACCGGGGTGTCCGGCCGGGGGCGCAGGAAATCGGTCTGTGCCATGCGGTCCATCAGTCGAGCTTGATGTTGGCGCGCTTGGCCACGGCCGTGTAGCGCTCGATGGCGGCCTTGATCTGTTTGGCAAATTCCTCGGGCGTGTTGCCCATGGACTCGCCCGAGATGGATTTTTGCTTTTCCAGGTAGTCAGGCATGGCCATGGCCTTGTGCGCAGCCGCATTGAGCTTGTCGATGATGGGGCGCGGCGTGCCGGCAGGTGCGACCAGGCCGAACCAGCCGCCGTCGCCCATCTGCGGGAAGCCCAGCTCGGTGTAGGTGGGCACGTCGGGCAGCACGTCGGCGCGCTTGAAGGCCAGCACGGCCAGCGGGCGCAGCTTGCCATCCTTGATGTGGGGCAGCGTGGAGGGCAGGTTGTCCGTCATGGCATTGACCTGGCCGCCCAGCGCGTCGGTGATGGCCTGGCCCGCGCCCTTGTAGGGGATGTGCAGCAGGTCGATACCGGCCAGGTTCATGAAATTCTCGATGTTGGCGTGGCCCAGGGAGCCTGTGCCCGGCGAGGCAAAGCTGTACTTGCCCGGGTTGGCCTTGGCCAGGGCGATGAACTCCTTCATGGTCTTGGCGGGCACGCTGGCGTTGATCACGAATACGCTGGGCACCGACATCACATTGGTGATGGGCGCGAAGTCCTTGATCGGGTCGTAGGGCAGCTTGCGGAAAATGGCCGGGTTGGAGCCATGCGTGCTCACCGTGGCCATGCCGATGGTGTAGCCATCGGCCGCAGCACGCGCAATTTCGGAGGCGCCAATGGAGCCGCCCGCCCCGCCCCGGTTGTCCACCACCACGGACTTGCCCAGGATCACGCTCATCTTCTCGGCCAGCAGACGCGCCACCATGTCGGTGGAGCCGCCCGCGCCAAACGGCACGACCAGGCGGATCGGCCGGCTGGGATAGTCGGCAGCCGGGCCCTGGGCCCAGGCGACGGGAGCCAAAAGAGCAGTGGCGGCGCAGGCGGCCAGGCTGGACAACAGGGTGCGGCGCATTGCCATGGTGTGTTTCCTCTCGTGATGGATGAAAGAGCGGCCTGCTGCAGGGCAGGGCTTCGCGGAACAGGCGCCGATTCTGGACAGCCGCCGCACGCGCGAAAAGAGACAAGACGGCAAGCAACTATGACAAACCGTCATAATTGCGTCCGTCATGCGCATGCACTCTCCCTCGCTTTCCGAGCTGCACGCCTTTGCGGCGGCGGCGCGCCTGGGCAGCTACTCGCTGGCAGCCCAGGAGCTGTATGTCACCCAGGGCGGCATCAGCCGCGCCATCGCCCGGCTGGAAGAGCACCTGGGCTTTGCCCTCTTCGAGCGCCAGGGCCGGCGCAGCGTGCTGACCGAGGCTGGCCGTGAATATCTGCAGGCCGTCGAGCCTGCCGTCCAGTCCATTGAATCGGCCTCGGCCGCCGCACGCAGGCGCCACTTCGGCCCGCAACTGCGGTTGTCGGTCGTTCCCACGCTGTTCAGCCACTGGCTGATTCCGCGCCTGCCGCGATTCAATGCACTGCATCCGGGCATCGTCCTTTCGTTCGCCCCCTACCGGCGCGATGACCCGCTGTCCGCCGCCGAGATAGACGGCTGGCTGCGCGTGGGCAGCGAGCCCTGGCCCGCCCATGTGGTGGCCGACTATGTGGTGGGCCGCGATCTGGTGCCCATCTGCCATCCGCGCGAATTGCAGGGCCCGCAAGCCATTCGCAGCGCAGCGGATGTGCTTGCGCGCCCCTTGCTGTTTCACACCAACTACCCGGGCAACTGGGCGCGCTGGATGAGCCACCTCGGCCTGCCCGGGCCCTGCCCCGCGCCTGCGGCGGACTTCGAACTGGTGGCTCTGCTGGTCCAGGCCGTGGCCGCAGGCATGGGCGTGGCCCTGGTGCAGCGCTGCCTGGTGGAGGAAGACCTGGCCGCCGGCCGCGTGGCCCTTGCCTTGCCTGCACCCGTCCACATCGAACGCGGCTACTTTCTGTGCCGGCCGGCTGCGCGGATGCCTTCCGAAGCCTTTGTGCAGTTCCGCGCATGGCTGCTGGAGCAGGCCGCACCGGGTGCCGTGCCTCCAGCCGCAGTCTCAGGCCCTTGATCGCCAGGAGAAACGCCCTCTTCCGTTGATCTGCATCAATCTTTGCTGTCAGCCATCAGCGCCAGCCGCGCGAAAGCACCCACTGGCAAAGCGCCATCACGAGGACCAGGGCGGTGTAGGTGGCCATCTTTGCATCGCGCCCGAACCACCACAAACCGGCCAGCAACACCAGCGCACCAACAACCAAATTGATAGCAACCTGCAACCACCAGGCAAGGGATTGCTGCGATTTTCCATAGATCAAAAGCGCGCACAACATCAGGGCCGGCGACAGGAAAAGTGCAGGCGCCAGGAAGTTCAGCCAATGATTCGTACTCGCAATCCATCCCATGTGCGGGCTCCGATTCCAGGGTGTTGTGATCAGGGATGCCTGAAACTGCGCGAAATTTTATAATCCCGGGTTATGGCAGTCTGGGCACTCGGCATCAACCACCACACGGCTCCGCTTGATATGCGGGGACGTTTCGCGTTCGCGCTTGACCAGATCGTGCCCACGCTGCAGGGCCTGCGCGAATCGCTGACCGGCCCCGGCCGCCAGCACAGCGCCGTCGAGACCGCCATTCTCTCCACCTGCAACCGTACCGAGATCTACTGCGCGGCCGAAATGCCGGCCATGGACCATACCCTGCACTGGCTGGCCAACAGCGGCGGTATTTCGTCCGAATTGCTGCGCTCGCACTCCTATCTGCTGGAAGACGGCCATGTGGCGCGCCATGCCTTCCGCGTGGCCAGCGGGCTCGATTCCATGGTGCTGGGCGAGGCCCAGATCCTGGGCCAGATGAAGAATGCCGTGCGCGCCGCAGAGAACGCAGGCGCCCTGGGCAGCACGCTGAACCAGCTGTTCCAGCGCAGCTTCGCGGTGGCCAAGGAAGTGCGCAGCTCCACCGAGATCGGCGCCCACAGCATCAGCATGGCCGCTGCCGCCGTGCGGCTGGCCGGCCAGCTGTTCGAAGACCTGTCCCAGATCCGCGTGCTGTTCGTGGGCGCGGGCGAGATGATCGAGCTGGTCTCCACCCACTTCGCGGCCCGCCACCCCAAGCAGATCATGATCGCCAACCGCACGCTGGAGCGCGGCGAGAAGCTGGCTGCCCAGTTCGGCGCCGGCACCATGCGGCTGGCCGACCTGCCCGACCATCTGCATGAATACGATGCCGTGATCAGCTGCACGGCGTCCAGCCTGCCCATCATCGGCCTGGGCGCCGTGGAAAGCGCGCTCAAGAAGCGCAAGCACCGCCCCATGTTCATGGTCGATCTGGCCGTGCCGCGCGATATCGAATCCGAGGTCAAGGACCTGCGCGACGTCTACCTCTACACCGTGGACGATCTGGCCACCGTGGTGCGCACGGGCCAGGCCCAGCGCCAGGCAGCGGTCGAGCAGGCCGAAGTCATCATCGACCATGGCGTGCAAAGCTTCATGCACTGGCTGGACCAGCGCCGCCCGCAGGCCGGCGTTGTGCCGCTGATCCGCCAGCTCAACACCCAGACCGATGAATGGCGTGCGCTGGAGATTGCGCGCGCCAAGAAGCTGCTGGCCAAGGGCGAAGACATCGACACCGTGCTGGAGGCCCTGTCGCGCGGCCTCACGCAGAAAATGCTGCACGGCACCCTGGCCGAGCTGCACAAGGGCGATGCCGACCAGCGCAGCCAGACCATGGACACGGTCTCGCGCCTGTTCCTGCGCTCGGCCCAAAGCGGCCCGCGCGGCACGGCCCCCGACAAGGCGCTCTAGCGGCGCTCGCCGCCCCTGCGCAGGGCTGCGTGCCAGCGGGCCTGTGGCGCCCCGGCCGCACTTGCGGCCCCTCCCCGCCCCTCCCGGTTTTTAAGGCCCATCCGCCCTTCCAGGCCCCCACGTTTCCCGCCGCAGTGCTGCCCGAGCAGCCCTTCGCACCACCGCCCACACCATGCAAGACTTTCTGCGCCAACAACTGGAGCGCTACGCCCAGCGCCTTGAAGAACTCAACTTCCTGCTCTCGCGCGAAGACATCATGGGCGACATGAAGCAGTACCGCGCCATCTCGCGCGAGCACGCGGACGTCACCGCCATTGCAGGCCGCTATGCGCGCCACCGCCAGCGCGAGGCCGATCTGGCCGCCGCGCGGGACATGCTCTCCGACCCCGACATGGCCGACATGGCGCAGGAGGAAATCGCCAGCGCCGAGGCCGAGCTGGTCCAGCTTGAGGACGAGCTGCAGCGCCTGCTGCTGCCCAAGGACCCCGATGACGCGCGCAACGCCTACCTCGAAATCCGCGCAGGCACGGGCGGCGACGAATCGGCCCTGTTCGCAGGCGACCTGGCCCGCATGTACACGCGCCACTGCGACGCCGTGGGCTGGAAGGTCGAGATCATGAGCGCCAATGAAAGCGAGCTGGGCGGCTACAAGGAAGTGGTGCTGCGCGTGGAAGGCACCGACGTCTATGGCCGCCTGCGCTTCGAATCCGGCGGCCACCGCGTGCAGCGCGTGCCGGCCACCGAGACCCAGGGCCGCATCCACACCAGTGCCTGCACCGTGGCCGTCATGCCCGAGCCGGACGAAACCCAGGCCATCACGCTCAACCCGGCCGACCTGCGCATCGACACCTTCCGCGCCAGCGGCGCCGGCGGCCAGCACATCAACAAGACCGACTCGGCTGTGCGTGTGGTCCACCTGCCCACGGGCATCGTCGCCGAGTGCCAGGACGGCCGCAGCCAGCACAGCAACAAGGCCAAGGCCCTGCAGGTGCTGCAGGCGCGCCTGCAGGAGAAGGAGCGCAGCGAGCGCGAGGCCAAGGAGGCCGCACTGCGCAAGGGCCTGATCGGCAGCGGCGACCGCAGCGACCGCATCCGCACCTACAACTTCCCGCAGGGCCGGCTCACCGACCACCGCATCAACCTCACCATCTACAAACTGCTGGCCGTGATGGAAGGCGACCTGGGCGATGTGCTCGACGCGCTGCAGGCCGCACGCGAGGCCGAACTGCTGGCCGAGCTGCAGGTCAACAACTGAGGCCCGGGCCATGGCCAATCCACCCATCGTCAAAGAAGCGCTGCAGCAGGCCCAGGCCCTGGGGCTTGCGCGCATCGATGCGCAAATGCTGCTGCTGCACGTGCTCGGGCGCCAGTCTGGCGGCCGAGCCTGGCTGCTGACCCATGACGAGGACATGCTGACCGCCCCCCAGGCCGAGGCCTATGCCGCGCTGTGCGCACGCCGCCTTGGCGCGGAGCCCGTTGCCTACCTGCTCGGCCACAAGGAGTTCTACGGGCTCGATCTGGCCGTGGACGCGCGTGTGCTCGACCCACGCCCCGATACCGAGACCCTGGTGGACTGGGCGCTGGAGCTCATGCCCATCCAGACCCAGGCAGGCCCCGCTTGCCGCGTGGTGGACCTGGGCACCGGCAGCGGCGCCATAGCGCTGGCCCTACAAAGCCAGCGCCCCGGCGCCACGGTCTGGGCCGTGGATGCCAGCGCCGACGCACTGGCCGTGGCCAGCGCCAATGCCACGCGCCTGCAACTGGGCGTGCAGTTCGCGCATGGCAGCTGGCTCCAGCCGCTGGCAGGGCAGGCACCGTTTGACCTCATCGTCAGCAACCCGCCCTATATCCGCGACGACGATCCGCATCTGCTGGCCTTGGCGCATGAGCCGCTGTCGGCACTGGCCAGCGGTGCCGATGGCCTGGCCGATATCCGCGCCATCATCGCCCAGGCGCCCGCGCTGCTGGCCCGCGGCGGCTGGCTGCTGATGGAGCATGGCTGGGACCAGGCCGATGCCGTGGCCGCCCTGCTGTGCCATGCCGGCTTTGGCGACGTGCAGCATCGCCACGACCTGGGCGGCATTGCCCGCTGCACGGGCGGGCAATGGCAAGGGCAGGCCAGAGCTCTGACCTGAGCTCTGGCCTGGGCGCAGCAATCCCGCATGCTTTCAAAGTCCGCGCCGAGAGTGAAATAATCCCATCCATGCCGCCGCGCCTGCGGCGCCCACCACGACCCCGGAGCACCACACAGATGAGCGACACCCAGCAACGCATCGACCAACTGGTCAAGAGCAACAACATCCTGCTGTTCATGAAGGGCAGCGCCAGCTTTCCCATGTGCGGGTTCTCTGGCCGCGCCATCCAGATCCTCAAGGCCTGCGGCGTGGAAACCAAGGACATCTCCACCGTCAACGTGCTGGAAGACCAGGAAATCCGCCAGGGCATCAAGGACTACAGCAACTGGCCCACGATTCCCCAGCTCTACGTGCAGGGCGAGTTCATCGGCGGCTCGGACATCATGATGGAGATGTACGAGTCGGGCGAGCTGCAGCAGTTGCTGGCACCCAAGGCCTGAGCCTTCTCGCACCACGCGCCTTCGGCGCAGCATCGAGCCACCTTCGGGTGGCTTTTTTTCGCCTGCGCCGCGCTGCCGGCGGACTCCCCGGGCATGCCTCAGGGCCAGGGGCATGCGATGTGTGGTCGAATGGTCACATCTTTCACATCCGGAAAAGCGCGCCTGCGCCCGCTTCTCCGCCCTGCCTATGAGTCTGTCCCAAAGTCTGCTGTTGATCGTCGCGCTGATATTGACCAGTGCCTTCTTCTCCGTGGCCGAGATCTCGCTGGCCGCCTCGCGGCGCCTGCGACTGCGGCAGATGATGGAGGACGGCGAACCCCGCGCCGAACTGGTCATGAAGATGCAGGCCCAGCCGGGCGAATATTTCACGGTCACGCAGATTGGACTCAATGCCGTCGCCATCCTGGGCGGCGTGGTAGGCGAAGGGGCATTGACCCCCTATCTGGCCGAGCTGCTGATGCTCTGGCTGCCTGACAGCCGTGCGCAGACCGTGGGCTTCCTGCTCTCGTTCGCCAGCGTCACCTCCCTGTTCATCCTGTTTGCCGACCTGCTGCCCAAGCGCCTGAGCATGGCCGAGCCCGAGGCCCTGGCCATTCGGGTGCTGCGCCCCATGCTCTGGTGCATGGCGGTGCTCAAGCCCCTGGTCTGGTGTTTCAACCATCTGGCCGACGCCGTTGCCAAGCTCTTCGGCCTGCCCACGGTGCGCGATGACCGCATCACGCACGAAGACATCCTGGCCATGACCGAAGCTGGCGCGCGAGCCGGCGTGCTGGCCGCGAAGGAGCAGCAGGTGATCGCCAACCTGTTCGAGCTGGACTCGCGCACCATCGGCTCGGCCATGACGCAGCGCGACCGCATCGCCTACTTCCACCGCGACGACCCCGATGAACTGATCCGGGTCCGCATTGCCGAGGAGCCTTTTTCCACCTACCCCGTCTGCGACGGCGACATCGACCACATCGTCGGCTATGTCGATGCCAAGGACCTGTTCCAGCGCGCGCTGAACAACCAGTCCCTGTCGCTCATGGACGATTCGCTGGTCCACAAGGTGCTGGTCGTGCCGGACCGCCTGACGCTGGCCGAGGTACTGGAGCAGTTCCGCCAGGTGCATGAGGACTTTGCCGTCATCGTCAACGAGTACAGCCTGGTGGTCGGCGTGGTCACGCTCAATGACGTGATGAGCACGGTGATGGGCGGCCTCGTCAGCCCCGGCGACGAGGAGCAGATCCTGCGGCGCGACGAGAACTCCTGGCTGATCGATGGCGTCACGCCGGTCGAGGATGTGATGCAGGCCCTGGAGCTCGACGAGTTGCCGCATTCCGAGGACTACGAAACCCTGGGGGGCTTCCTCATGGTCATGCTTCGGCGCATTCCCAGGCGCACGGACACCGTGCAATGGGGCGGCTACCGCTTCGAGGTCATGGACGTGGACAGCTACCGTATCGACCAGGTGCTGGTCACGCGCATGTCCGGCAGCAGCCCGGCCGCGCCGCCCAATGCAGGCGATACGGCCGCCGCCGTGGCCAAGGTGTCCAGCATGTCGCCGGACACGTCGTCCTGAAAACGCAGCAAGGCAGGCCTGCAGGACTGCCGCCAGGCGCCAGCCTGCGCCCCCTCAGGCCGAGCGCGAGGGCTCGATCTCCCAGCGGCGCTGCGCAGCGAACACCGCATTCGGATACTGGGGCTGGCCGCGGCTGCCGTTGTAGCGGCCCAGCGCCATGTAGGCATCGCCGTTTTCACGGTCCAGATAGTGGCGCAGGATGACGCAGCCAAAGCGCAGATTGGTCTGCATGTGGAACAGCTTGCCGATGTCGCCATCGCCGATCAGCCGCATCCAGAACGGCATGATCTGCATATAGCCGCGCGCGCCCACGCTGGAGATGGCGAACTTGCGGAACGCGCTCTCCACCTGCACCAGCCCCATTACCAGCGAGACTTCCAGGCCGGCGCGCTTGGCCTCGTACCAGACGGTTTGCAGGAACTCCAGCCGAGTCGCCAGTTCCGGCTTGCGCGAGCGCAGGCGCTCGCTGCTGGCCGTGAGCCAGCGCAGGTAGTCCATGCGGGCCTCGGTGGAGGCAAAGCGCAGCTCGGGCGGCGCCGATCCCGTGACGGCCGAACTCAGCGCGGTGCGCACCGAATCGGCCAGCGGCTCTTCCAGCTGGCCACCGGCCCAGGCGGGCGCGGCCAGCCCGCCGAGCAGCGGTGCTGCGCCCAGCGAAGCCGCCAGGCGCAGGCAATCGCGGCGCGCTATCACGGGGGCCTGGCTCACAGACCCAGCCTCTGCTTGAGATGGCCCAGCACATCGGCAGCGGCCATCTTGGTCGCTTCCGTGTCGCGGCGATGCTGGTACTCGACCTGGCCTTCCTTCAGGCCCCGGTCGGACAGCACCACGCGGTGCGGCACGCCAATCAGTTCCCAATCGGCAAACATGGCGCCCGGGCGTTCGCCGCGGTCGTCCAGGATCACGTCCACGCCCAGTGCCAGCAACTCGGCATGCAGCTTCTCGGCGGCTTCCTTCACGGGCTCGCTGCGGTCCATGCCGATGGGGCAGACCACCACGGTGAAGGGCGCAATCGCGTCGGGCCAGATGATGCCGCGCTCATCATGGTTCTGCTCGATGGCGGCAGCCGGCAGGCGCGTCACGCCAATGCCGTAGCAGCCCATTTCAAACAGCGAGGGCTTGCCGTTCTCGGCCAGGAAGGTGGCGTTCATGGCCTGGGAGTACTTGGTGCCCAGGTAGAACACATGGCCGACTTCAATTCCGCGCTCAATGGCCAGCTCGCCTGCGCCATCGGGGGACTTGTCGCCGGCCACCACATTGCGCAGGTCGGCCACGGCATCAGGCTCGGGCAGGTCACGGCCGAAGTTCACGCCGGTGATGTGGAAGTCGGCCTCGTTCGCGCCGCAGACCCAGTCGGCCATCACGGCCACCTCGCGGTCCACGACCAGCTTCACGGGCTTCTTCAGGCCGATGGGCCCCAGGTAGCCGGGCTGGCAGCCGAAGTGATCCTCGATCTCGGCCACAGTGGCAAAGCGGAAGCCCACGTCCAGGCCAGGCACCTTGGCCACCTTGATCTCGTTCATCTCATGGTCGCCGCGCAGCAGCAGCAGCCAGACCTGGCTTCCCGCCACATCGCCCTTGTCGTCGAGCTTGTCGGTGGCCAGCACCAGGGACTTCACCGTCTGCGACAGCGGCAGGCCCAGTTGGGCAGCCACGGATTCGCAGGTGCTGTTGCCCGGCGTTGCCACACGGGCCATGGCCTGGGCTGCAGCGGGACGGGGGCCTGCAGGCGCCAGGGCCTCGGCCTTCTCGATATTGGCGGCGTAGTCGCTGCTGGGGCAGTAGACGATGGCGTCTTCGCCCGTGGAGGCGATCACCTGGAATTCCTCGCTCAGATCACCGCCGATGGCGCCGCTGTCGGCACGCACGGCACGGTACTGCAGGCCGAAGCGATCGAAGATGCGCTTGTAGGCCGCGCGCATGGTCTGGTAGCTGATCTGGGCGGTGTCGCGGTCCTTGTCGAAGGAATAGGCGTCCTTCATGATGAACTCGCGGCCACGCATCAGGCCAAAGCGCGGGCGGCGCTCATCGCGGAACTTGGTCTGGATCTGGTAGAAATTCTTGGGCAGCTGCTTGTAGCTCTTGAGCTCCTGGCGCGCAATGTCCGTCACCACCTCTTCGCTGGTGGGCTGGATCACGAAGTCACGGCCATGGCGGTCCTTGATGCGCAGCAGCTCGGGGCCCATCTTCTCGAAGCGGCCGGTCTCCTCCCACATCTCGGCAGGCTGGACCACGGGCATGGTCACCTCCACGGCACCGGCACGATTCATTTCCTCGCGCACGATGGCCTCGACCTTGCGGATCACGCGCAGTCCCATGGGCATGTAGTTATAGATGCCTGCGCCCAGCTTCTTGATCAGGCCGGCCCGCGTCATGAGCTTGTGGCTGACCACTTCGGCATCGGCCGGAGCTTCCTTGAGGGTGGAGATGAAAAATTGGGAGGCTTTCATGGATCAGGGGCTTCGCGGGAATCGGGGCAGCGTGCTTGCCGCTGGCAAGGCACCGTGCATAATGGACACAATTCAGAAAATTGGGGTTCGATTATGCTTGACCGGGACGGATTTCGCCCGAACGTCGGCATCATCCTGCTCAACCAAAAGAACCAGGTGTTCTGGGGCAAGCGCATCCGCACCCACAGCTGGCAGTTTCCACAGGGCGGCATTGACCGGGGGGAGACACCCGAACAGGCCATGTTCCGGGAACTGCATGAGGAAGTGGGGTTGATGCCCAACCACGTTCGCGTGGTCGCCCGCACCCGGGACTGGTTGCGCTACGAGGTGCCAGACCGGTACATCCGCCGCGATGCGCGCGGACACTACAAAGGCCAGAAGCAGATCTGGTATTTGCTGCAACTCATGGGTCACGACTGGGATTTGAACCTGCGTGCCACCGACCACCCCGAATTCGACGCCTGGCGCTGGAATGACTACTGGGTGCCACTGGATGTGGTGGTGGAGTTCAAACGCGGCGTCTACGAGATGGCCCTGACCGAGCTGGCACGCTTTCTGCCACGGGGCGAGCAACAGCGCAACCGCTATCTTCGCAGCGGCATGCGCCCCAGGGAAGCCCATGAAACAGGCCCCGAAACCTATGGCGCCCCAGGCTTGCATCCGGCACGCTCAGGCAGCTTTCGCGTCAATCCCGGCATGGAGTTGCCGCCTGGTGCCTGCTTCGACCCTGATCCACAGTCAGGGCAGCAGCAGGTCTTGCACCCCGATCCAGGCAAGGCCTGAAGCCAAAGGCTCCATGCAAAAGCGCACCCGAGGGTGCGCTTTTTCTTTGCCCCGATTGTGCAGACATCAGTGCCCGGCAATCACCATGTTGTCGCGGTGCACCATCTCCGGGCCTGCGGAATAGCCCAGCAGGCGCTCGATCTCCACCGAGCTCTTACGACAAAGCAGGCGCGCCTCGGCACTTGCATAGTTGGCCAGACCACGCGCCACCTCGATGCCCAGCGCATCGCGCACGGCAATCACATCGCCGCGGGCGAATTCGCCATCCACATTCACCATGCCGATGGGCAGCAGGCTCTTGCCTTCGTCGCGCAGCTTGGCCACGGCACCGGCATCCACGGACACGGAACCGCGCAGTTGCAGATGGTCGGCAATCCACTGCTTGCGCGCCTGGTTCTTGTGGGTCTGCGCCACGAGCAGCGTGCCAATGGACTCGCCCGCAGCCAGACGCACCAGCACGTCCTGTTCACGGCCCCAGGCGATGACGGTTGAAGCACCCGACCCCGCCGCACGCTTGGCCGCAAGGATCTTGGTGATCATCCCACCCTTGCCGATGGACGAGCCCGCGCCGCCCGCCATCTCCTCCAGTGCAGGATCGCCGGCATTTGCCACGTCGATGAAACGCGCATCGGGATTGCTGCGCGGATCGGCGCTGTAAAGGCCTCGCTGATCGGTCAGGATGACCAAGGCATCGGCTTCGATCAGATTGGCCACCAAAGCACCCAGGGTGTCGTTGTCGCCGAACTTGATCTCATCGTTGACCACGGTGTCGTTCTCGTTGATCACCGGCACGATGCCCAGCTCCAGCAGCGTCAGCAAGGTGTTGCGCGCATTCAGATAGCGCTCGCGGTCCGCCAGGTCGGCATGCGTGAGCAGCACCTGGGCACTGCCCATGCCCTGCTCG
Organism: Delftia sp. GW456-R20; assembly: GCF_001622915.1. NCBI lineage: Bacteria > Pseudomonadati > Pseudomonadota > Betaproteobacteria > Burkholderiales > Comamonadaceae > Delftia > Delftia sp. GW456-R20. The sequence goes on from NZ_LWCN01000005.1 coordinate 429,887, forward strand.
CGCAGCTTGGACTCGTACATCTGTATCAGCCCCATCTGGCCCACGGCTGCAGCGGCCTGCAGCTCATGGATCTCCTTGGGCCGCGCGGCCCAGCCAAGGCGCTTCATGCCTTCAGCCACCGCGCCGCTGGAGACCATGATCACCTCGCGCCGCTGACCGCCATGGCTCTCATCCCCGCGCACCAGGGCCGCCAGCTGGCGGCTCCATTCCTGGATGGCGGCTTCATCAAGACCGCGACCTTCATTGGTCACCAGGCTGGAGCCGACCTTGACCACGATGCGATGGGCATCACGCAACAAGTTGGAAGACATGGATGGATAGTGATTCTTGCAGCGCAGGCCCAGGCAGGCCGCGCCGCTGTTGTGATCAAGGCAATGGGAGCAGCAGGCGGCTCTTACTCGGAATCGCGGGGGGCAAAACGCGGATCGGTGAGATCCACGCCATCACCCTCGACTTCGACGAAGCGCGGATCGATTTCCTTGGGACCGGCCTCGATCTGCTGCTGCTCATGCACATGTTTGTAGATGGTGCGGATCAGCACTTCACAGCCTTCGCGCGTCAGGGCGGAAATCTCGAAGACCGGCCCCTTCCACTTGAAGCGCTTGACGAAGTCCTTGACGCGTGCAGCGCGCTCCTCGGCGGGCACCATGTCCAGCTTGTTGAGCACCAGCCAGCGCGGCTTGTTGTACAGCTCGGCATCGTACTTCTGCAGTTCGCCCACGATGGCCTTGGCCTGGGCCACAGGATCCACGCTGTCATCGAACGGCGCCAGGTCCACCACATGCAGCAGCAATCGGGTGCGCTGCAGATGGCGCAGGAACTGGTGGCCCAGGCCCGCACCTTCCGAGGCGCCTTCGATCAGGCCAGGGATGTCGGCCACCACAAAGCTCTGCTCGGCAGCGACGCGCACCACGCCCAAATTGGGATGCAGCGTGGTGAACGGGTAGTCGGCAATCTTGGGGCGCGCATTGGAGACCGCGGCAATGAAGGTGGACTTGCCCGCATTGGGCATGCCCAGCAGGCCCACGTCGGCCAGCACCTTGAGCTCCAGCTTGAGATTCTTGCGCTCGCCGGGCCAGCCCGGAGTCTTTTGCCGAGGCGCGCGGTTGATCGCGCTCTTGAAGCGCAGGTTGCCGTAGCCGCCGTCGCCACCCTTGGCAATGGTGACCACCTCACCGGCCGTCAGCAGCTCGTAGAGCACCTCGCCGGTTTCGGCATCGCTGATGATGGTACCGACCGGCATGCGCAGCGTGATGTCGTTGCCCGCCGCGCCGAACATGTCCGAGCCCTTGCCATGCTCGCCGCGCGTGGCATCGTGCCGGCGCGAGAAGCGGTAGTCCACCAGGGTGTTGAGGTTGACATCGGCCACCGCGTAGACATGGCCGCCACGGCCACCGTCTCCACCATCGGGACCGCCAAATTCCTTGTATTTTTCGTGCCGGAATGACACGCAGCCATTGCCGCCGTCACCGGCGGAAATGTCGATATAAGCTTCGTCGACGAACTTCATGAGGCATCCAGTTTACAAAAAGCAGTGTGCACCAGACAGCCCCAGGCCACACCTCAGAGACGGAAAAGAGGGCGAAGGCACGATGCACAACCCTCCTGAAACGACAAAGCCCCGACAGGTCGGGGCTTCGAGCGTCGAAGTGACAGGGCTTAGGCAGCCGTCACATTGACCGTGTGCTTGGACAGTGCACCCTTGACAGCAAACGACACGTGGCCGTCCACCAGAGCGTACAGGGTGTGGTCCTTGCCCACGCCGACGTTGTCGCCGGGATGGAACTTGGTGCCACGTTGGCGCACGATGATCGAGCCGGCCGTGATCAGTTCACCACCGAAAGCCTTCACGCCGAGCATTTTGGGCTTGGAATCGCGCCCGTTTCGCGTAGAGCCGCCGCCTTTTTTCTGTGCCATGACTCAGCTCCTGAATTAAGCAGCGATCGCCACGATCTGCAGCTCTGTGAACTGCTGGCGATGGCCTTGGCGCTTCTGATAATGCTTACGACGGCGCATCTTGAAGATGTGCACTTTGTCGTGCTTGCCGTGAGCAACCACGGTTGCCTTGACAGACGCACCGGACACCAGAGGTGTGCCGACCTTGATTTCAGCGCCGTTGCCGACTGCCAGAACCTGATCGATCACAACTTCTTGGCCTACGTCCGCAGCAATCTGTTCTACCTTGATCTTTTCGCCGGCTGCAACGCGATACTGCTTGCCGCCGGTTTTTATGACTGCGTACATTTAAACCTCTTGAATTTGAGAGTTCCGCGAACGAATTTCCACGGAAGCCGAGGATTCTAGCACGCACTCACATTCTTTGCATGAAGCGCTACCACCCCGCGCCCAAACAACCACCAGAGCGGGCCGCAGGCGGGATCGCTCTTCCTATAATTGCCGATCCACTTGGCGGCCACAGTACCTTGACCACAGCTCTCTCCACCCCCAATCCGCTTGCCCTGATCACTGACGACATGCGCGAGGTGGATCATGTGATCGCCCAGCGCCTGACGACCACCGTCCCGCTGATTGCCCAGATCTCCCAGTACATCATCGCTGCCGGCGGCAAACGCCTTCGCCCGGCCCTGCTGCTCATGGTCTGCAATGCGCTGGGCTACGAAGGCAGGGACAGGCATGTCCTGGCGGCCGTGGTCGAGCTGATTCATACCGCCACCCTGCTGCACGACGACGTGGTGGACGAGTCCACCCTGCGCCGTGGCCGCCCGACGGCCAACGAGACCTTCGGCAATCCGGCCAGCGTGCTGGTCGGCGACTTCCTGCACTCGCGCTCCTTCCAGATGATGGTGGAAGTGGGCAGCATGCGTGTGCTCAAGATCCTCTCGGACGCCACCAACGTGATCGCCGAAGGCGAGGTGCAGCAGCTCATCAACACCCATGATGCCTCTCTGGACGAAGCCGGCTACCTGCACGTCATCCGCTCCAAGACCGCCCAGTTGTTCGAGGCCAGCGCCCAGCTGGGCGCCGTGCTGGCCGACGCACCCCGCGAGATCGAACAGGCCTGCGCCATCTATGGCCAGGCCCTGGGCACCGCCTTCCAGATCATTGACGACGTGCTCGACTACACGGGCGACACCCAGGAAATGGGCAAGAACCTGGGCGACGACCTGCGCGAAGGCAAGTGCACCCTGCCGCTGATTGCCGCCATGCAGCGCGGCACTCCGGAGCAGGCGGCCATCGTGCGCAACGCCATCGAGCAGGGCTCAACCGAGCAGTTGTCTGCCGTTGTGGATATCGTGCGCAGCACAGGCGCGCTGGATGTGGCACGCGAAGCCGCCCATGCCGAGGCACGCCGCGCCATTGACGCAATAAATGTGCTCCCGAGCAATTTGCATACGGCAAGTTTGCTACAATTAGCCTCTCAGCTTTTGGAGCGACGCACCTGATTTCAGGCTGCATTGCTTTGTCTAAAAAAGCAACGGGGTGTAGCTTAGCCTGGTAGAGCGCTACGTTCGGGACGTAGAGGCCGGAGGTTCGAATCCTCTCACCCCGACCATTTCTGGTCACTTCATCACCACACCACCATTGAGCCAGGTTCAAGACCTGGGTGCGCAACAGTGCGTCTGGCCTTTCAAGGCTTCAGGGATGATAGGATAAATGTCCTTTCCTCTCAAACGTCTTGCTACATGGCTGTTGCTGACTCCTCGCTCAAGAATGCTTCCGCTGTTGCATCGCTTCCCGGCATCGGGCGAGCCCTGATATCAGCAGGCAAGGTATCGCAGCAGGCAGCGGAAGCCGCCGCCAGCAAGGCCGGCGCCAACCGCACCTCGTTCATTGCCGAGTTGAGCAACGCGGGCGTCCTCTCAGCCCTGGAAGTGGCCGAGACGGTCTCCACCATGTTCAGCGCGCCGCTGCTCGATCTTGATGCCATCAACGCCGCGCGCCTGCCGCATGAGTTGCTGGACGCCAAGATCATCAGCTCCTATCGCGTCCTCCCCTTGAGCAAGCGAGGCAACCGCATCACGGTGGCCACGGCCGACCCGACGCAGCAGGAAGCTGCAGAGCAGATCAAATTCACCACCCAGCTAGGCGTGGATTGGATCATCGTCGAGGCCGACAAGCTGGAACGCCTGATAGCTCAGCAGAGCAAAAGCGCCAGCGAAGCCATGGAGAGCTACAGCGGGGGCGGCGATTTCGAGTTCGGCGACCTCAAGCCCGACGAGGTTGCCGAGGAGAAGGACAACACGGCGGCAGCGGACGTCGAGGACGCGCCCATCGTCAAGTTCCTGCACAAAATGCTGCTCGACGCCTTCAACATGCGCGCGTCGGACCTGCATTTCGAGCCCTACGAACATCAGTACCGCGTACGCTTCCGGATTGACGGCGAGTTGCGCGAGATTGCATCGCCCCCCATTGCGATCAAGGAGAAGCTGGCCTCGCGCATCAAGGTGATCTCGCGCATGGACATCTCGGAAAAACGGGTTCCGCAAGACGGGCGCATGAAGCTCAAGGTGGGTCCGGACCGCGTCATCGACTTTCGCGTGAGCACCCTGCCCACGCTCTTCGGCGAGAAGATCGTGATCCGTATCCTTGACCCGAGCTCGGCCAAGATGGGCATTGATGCCCTGGGCTACGAACCCGAGGAAAAGGCTCGCCTGATCGAAGCCATCGGGCGCCCCTACGGAATGATTCTGGTGACAGGCCCCACGGGCTCGGGCAAGACGGTGTCGCTGTACACCTGCCTGAACCTGCTGAACAAGGCCGGGGTGAACATCGCGACGGCAGAAGACCCCTCGGAAATCAACCTGCCCGGCGTCAACCAGGTCAACGTGAACGAAAAGGCAGGCCTCACCTTTGCGACGGCGCTGAAGGCCTTCCTGCGCCAGGATCCCGACATCATCATGGTCGGTGAAATCCGCGACCTGGAAACCGCCGACATCTCGATCAAGGCCGCGCAGACCGGCCACTTGGTGCTGTCCACGCTGCACACCAACGACGCACCGACCACGTTGACGCGCATGCGCAACATGGGCATTGCCCCCTTCAACATCGCATCGAGCGTGATCCTGATCACCGCCCAGCGGCTGGCCAGGCGCCTGTGCCCCCAGTGCAAGGAGCCTGCGGATATCCCGCGGGAGGCGCTGCTGGAGGCGGGCTATGACGAGGCGGACATCGATGGCAGCTGGGTCACCTACAAGCCCGTGGGCTGCCAGGCATGCAACAACGGCTACAAGGGACGCGTCGGCATCTACCAGGTGATGCCGATCAGCGAAGAAATCCAGCGCATCATCCTGCAAGACGGCAGCGCGCTGGAGATCGCGGCACAGGCCAAGCGTGAAGGCGTGCGGTCTCTGCGCGGATCCGGACTGCACAAGGCCAGACTAGGACTGACCTCGCTCGAAGAAGTGCTGGCAGTCACCAATGAGTGAATAGCGCGGACAGCGCAGACAACAAAAGAGGGAGCACGATGGCCACAGCCGCGTCCAAAGGAATCAAGGAATTTGTCTTTGAATGGGAGGGCAAGGATCGCAACGGCAAGATCGTCCGCGGCGAAACCCGGGCCGGGGGCATCAACCAGGTCCAGGCCATGCTGCGCCGTCAGGGCGTGCTTCCCAGCAAGATCAAGAAGCGCCGTACGCGCGGCGGCAAGAGGATCAAGCCCAAGGACATCGCGCTGTTCACGCGCCAGATGGCCACGATGATGAAGGCCGGCGTCCCGCTGCTGCAGGCCTTCGACATCGTCGGGCGCGGCAACACCAACCCCAGTGTCACGCGCCTGCTGGCCGATATCCGCTCCGACGTGGAGACGGGCACCTCGCTGAATGCGGCCTATCGCAAGCACCCCATGTACTTCGATAGCCTCTACTGCAATCTGGTGGAGGCCGGGGAAGCGGCCGGCATCCTGGAGGCCCTGCTGGACCGCCTGGCCACCTACATGGAGAAGACCGAGGCCATCAAGTCCAAGATCAAGTCCGCCTTGATGTATCCGATCTCGGTGGTCGTCGTGGCCTTCATCGTCGTGACCATCATCATGATCTTCGTGATTCCCGCATTCAAGGAAGTGTTCAGCTCCTTCGGCGCGGATCTGCCCGCACCGACGCTGTTCGTGATGGGCATCAGCGACATCTTTGTCCAATGGTGGTGGGTGATCTTTGGCGTGATCGGAGGCGGCTTCTACTTCTTCATGCAGGCCTGGAAGCGCAATGAGCGCATGCAGCAGTTCATGGATCGTGCAATGTTGAAGATGCCGGTCTTTGGCGTGCTGATCGAAAAGTCCTGCGTTGCGCGCTGGACGCGCACGCTGTCGACCATGTTTGCGGCAGGCGTTCCGCTGGTCGAGGCACTGGATTCCGTCGGCGGCGCCTCCGGGAATGCCGTCTACGCCAATGCCACCGAGAAGATCCAGCAGGAAGTCTCCACCGGCACCAGCCTCACGGTAGCCATGACCAATGCCAACGTCTTTCCCTCCATGGTGCTGCAGATGTGCGCCATCGGCGAGGAATCCGGCTCCATCGACCACATGCTTGGCAAGGCGGCCGATTTCTACGAAGAGGAAGTCGATGACATGGTGGCCGGCCTGTCCAGCCTGATGGAACCCATCATCATCGTCTTCCTGGGCACCCTGATCGGCGGCATCGTGGTTTCCATGTACCTGCCCATCTTCAAGCTGGGTCAGGTGGTCTGATGGTTTTGGAACTCTGGATGCAGGCTGCATTGGGCGGCCTGCTGGGCCTGTTGGTCGGCAGCTTTCTCAACGTGGTGGTGCACAGGCTGCCACGCATGATGGAACAGCAATGGAACGCGGAATGCGCCCAATGGGCACAGGAGCAGTCCGGTGCCGCACCTCCCTCTGCTGCTGCGCCTGACCCTGCCGAGGCCCCCCTGAGCCTGAGCCGCCCCCGCTCGCGCTGCCCGCATTGCGGCCATGCCATCCACTGGTACGAGAACATTCCCGTGCTCAGCTATCTGGCGCTGCGGGGCCGGTGCTCGGAATGCAAGGCATCGATCAGCATACGCTACCCGCTGGTGGAACTGGCCTGCGCTGCGCTATTCGCCTACTGCACGATGCAATGGGGCATCACGCCCACGGGCGCCATCTGGTGCCTGTTCAGCGCCGCCTTGCTGAGCCTCGCATTGATCGACTGGGACACCACACTGCTCCCCGACGACATCACCCTGCCCTTGCTGTGGGCCGGGCTGCTTTCATCGGCACTGCACTGGACCGCTGTGCCTCTGGCCGACGCGGTCTGGGGTGCCGCAGCGGGCTATCTTTCGCTGTGGCTGGTCTACTGGACCTTCAAGCTGGTCACCGGCAAGGAAGGCATGGGCTACGGCGACTTCAAGCTGTTTGCCGCGCTGGGGGCCTGGTTCGGCTGGCAGGCTCTTGTGCCCATCATCCTGATCTCGTCCGTGATTGGCGCAATCGTGGGCATTGCGCTGAAGATCAACAGCCGCCTGCGCGAAGGTGGCTATGTTCCCTTTGGCCCCTTTCTTGCGGGCGCCGGCTTTGCCGCCATGGTGTTCGGCCCCCAGCAGATGCTGCAATACCTGTTGGCGGCCATCGGTCTTTGATCCGACACTGCGGCATGGAATCCAGCAACGCCCCGCCACCACGTCCGCACCCGCGCCCTTTCCGGCTGGGCCTGACCGGCGGCATCGGCAGCGGCAAGAGCACCGTGGCCGCACAGCTTGCCTTGCGCGGAGCAAGCATCATCGATGCCGACCAGATCTCGCGCAGCCTCACCGCCCCGGCAGGCGCCGCATTGCCCGAGATTGCGCGCCGCTTCGGACCTGAACTGATCGATGCGAACGGTGCTCTGGACCGTGCGCGCATGCGCGAACTGGTCTTCCAGCAGCCTGCCGCACGCCAGCAGTTGGAAGCCATCATCCACCCTCTGGTGACTCGGCAAACGGCCCTTGAAGTCCAGCAGGCCACCGATGCCGGATCCGCGCTCATCGTGCATGACATCCCGCTGCTTGTGGAGTCCGGCCGCTGGCCTGCCCTGCTCGATGCCGTGCTGGTCGTGGACTGCCGGACGGAAACACAGATCGCACGCGTCATGGCCCGCAACGGATTGCCCCGCGATGCCGTGCAAGCCATCATCGCCGCCCAGGCCACCCGCGCGGCACGGCTGGCGGCAGCCGACTGGGTGCTCTACAACGACGAAGCCATGACGATAGAGGCTTTGCGCGCATGCAGCGATCGAATCTCGGCATGGTTCGGGCTATGATGCACGCCATGGCTTGGCCTGTGCGTGTAATTCAGCATGTGCACGACGTAGACAGCTGATTCCTGAGCACCCCGAGGAGCCCAGCAAGCGTGATCCTGTACGAATATCCTTTCAATGAGCGCCTGAGGACCTACCTCAGGCTGGAGCAGCTGTATCGCCGCCTGGGCGAGCTGCTGTCGCGCGCTCATTCCATCGATCACCATTTCGCGCTGGTCACCATCTTCGAGATCATGGATGTGGCAGCACGCACCGACCTCAAGACGGACGTGCTCAAGGACCTCGAACGCCACAAAAGCCTGCTCGACAGCCTGCGCGGCAACCCCGATATCGCCGAGCACATGCTCGACCAGGTGTCCCGCCATGTGGAGCAGTGCTTTGCCCAGCTCAACGCCCAGAACGGAAAAGCCGGCCAGTCCCTGACCGACAACGAATGGCTGATGGCCGTGCGCAGCCGCATCGGCATCCCTGGCGGCACCTGCGGTTTCGATTTGCCGGCCTATCACGCCTGGCAGTTCCATGACCCCCAGGTGCGACTGCGTGATCTGGAGGACTGGGCCAGCACACTGACCCCGCTGGGTCAGTCGCTGCAGCTGCTGCTCAAGATGCTGCGCGAAACCGGCGTGCCGCAATGGGTGGCCGCAGAAAAGGGCGTGTTCCAGCAGGCCATGCCGCCCGGTCGCAGCTTTCAGCTGCTGCGCCTTCGCATAGACCCGGCATTGAATCTTGTTCCGGAAATCAGCGGCAACCGCCTGCTGGTTTCAGTGCGCCTGCTTCGCCCCGAGAGCGGCGCCAAACCCCAGCCTTGCAACGAAGATGCCTCGTTCGAGGTCACGCTTTGCAGCTGATGGAAAAGACTGCCGGCATGTCCACGAAAGCCACGCCCTCTGTCGATGCAACATCCGCATCCGCATCCGCATCCGCAGGGCCCAAGGTACGCTGCCCGACCTGCAGCGGCCCCAGCCTGTTCGCGCCGGCCAACCGCTTTCGGCCCTTTTGCAGCGAGCGCTGCTACCAGATCGACCTCGGGGCCTGGGCCAACGAGGAATTCCGCGTGCCTGCGCCCATGCCTCCCGAGGATTCGCCCTTCGGCGATCCTCGTACTGAACCCTGATCAGGCCTGATCAGACTTTCGGTTGGCCTGCCTCGTAGAAGCCGGCATCAAAAGGCAGCCCGCGTTCCTCGCTGAGCCATTGCAGCACCGGATAGGCGCCAGGCAGCACCGGCTGCACCTGCAGCGGAAGTTGCTGCCAGGCCATCTGCTGGCCTTCTCGCATCTCGAACTCCCCGCTCCAACGCGTGATCTTGCACCAGTGCAGGCGCACCAGGGCATGCGGATAGTCATGCTCGGTGACCTTCCAGACGGGGGCTGCTGCGATCTCGACGCCCAGCTCTTCCTGAAGCTCGCGACGCAATGCCTGCTCCACCGTCTCGCCGGATTCGATCTTCCCGCCAGGGAACTCCCAATAGCCGGCATAGGGCTTGCCAGGCGGCCGACTGGTGATCAGCAGCGCGCCATCGGCCTCGCGCAGGAGCACGCCAACGGCGACTTCGGTGTGCTTGCGCTGCACCGGCGGTTGAGACGGCGTTTGAGACTGGGCAGCATCAGCGCCGGTGTTCAGGGAGATTTCTTTTTCAGTCACTTGATCTTTCGCAAAAAACCGCCCGGCCCCAAGGCCGGGCAGCAAGCTTGTCAGAGCTCGGCCTCTTCGGCCAGCCCTTGGACATCGGCGATGCCAGTCTGGCGCTGGCTCGGGCGCTCGGCGCGGCCCGCATAGTCACGCGCGAACTGATGGGCCACGCGGCCGCTGCGCGAGCCTCGTTCCAGTGCCCAAACCAGGGCTTCAGGACGCGCGGCCTCGATCGTGGCCTGGTCCAGTCCCAGGGCCTCCAGCCATTGCGCCACCACGCGCAGGTACTCGTCCTGGCTGAAGGGATAGAAGCTCACCCACAGGCCGAAGCGCTCGGACAGCGAGATCTTTTCCTCAATCACCTCGCCGGGATGCAGCTCCCCATCCTCGCCGCGCTGGTAGGTCAGATTCTCGGACTGGTACTCCGGCAGCAGATGGCGGCGATTGCTGGTCGCATAGACCAGCACGTTCGGGCTGGCGGCGCTGACCGATCCATCCAGAATGGACTTCAGGGCCTTGTAGCCAGGCTCGCCTTCCTCAAAGCTCAGATCGTCGCAATAGATGATGAACTTCTCGGGCCGGCCGGCCACCACATCGACGATGTCGGGCAGGTCGGTCAGATCGGCCTTGTCCACTTCGATCAGGCGCAGGCCCTGCGACGCAAAGGCATGCAGGCAGGCACGGATCAGCGAGGATTTGCCCGTGCCGCGCGCGCCGGTGAGCAGCACGTTGTTGGCCGTGCGGCCGGTCACGAACTGCTCGGTGTTGCGCGCGATCTTGTCCTTTTGCACATCGATGTTCTGCAGGTCGGACAGTTGCATGGCGCCGACGTGGCGCACGGGCTCCAGCAGGCCGCAGCCGTTGGCGCGCTTGCGATAGCGCCAGGCGATGGCGGTATTCCAGTCTGCGGGGGATTGCAGCGGCTGGGGCAGGATGGCCTCGATGCGCTGCATCAGCTGCTCGGCGCGCTGCACGAGTTGCAGCAAGGGGGCGGCGACGGCTTCTGTGGGCAATGTCATGGATGTCTCTCGAATACGGATCTCACGGCCACCGACGCTGGATATGCCCGGGAATCGAGATGGATCTCATGCCAACGCCAGAGCTTTTGCGCGCCGGCCGCCATTGAAAGCTGGCAGCAGCCAGGCACAAGGCCTGCGGCTGCCGGCGGCACGGTGGGTGGAGAGTCAGGAGCGGTAGTCGGCGTTGATGCTCACGTAGTCGTGGCTCAGATCGCAGGTCCACACGGTCTGCTCGGCCTCCCCTCGGCCCAGTAGCACGCGCACGATGATCTCCTGCTGCTTCATCACGCGCTGGCCGTCTTCCTCCTGATAGGCAGGGTTGCGGCCGCCATTGACTGCGACATGCACATCGTTCAGGTACAGGTCGATCTTGGTCTGGTCCAGATCGTCGATGCTAGCATAGCCAACCGCCGCGAGGATGCGGCCCAGGTTAGGGTCGCTGGCAAAGAACGCCGTCTTGACCAGGGGCGAATGCGCGATGGAGTACGCCACCAGGCGGCACTCGGCCTCGGTCTTGCCACCCTCCACCTTGATAGTGATGAACTTGGTGGCACCTTCGCCATCGCGCACGATGGCCTGGGCCAGCAAACGCGACACATCCAGCAATGCAGTCTTCAGAGCCTGGCCTTCGGCGCTGGTCAGCGAAGTGATCTGCGCATTGCCGGCCTTGTGCGTGGCCACCAGCACAAAGGAATCGTTGGTCGACGTGTCGCCGTCGATGGTCACACGATTGAACGAGCCGTCGGCCAGCTCCTTGACCAGGGGCTGCAGCAGCTCGGGAGCGATGGCCGCATCGGTGGCCAGAAAGCCCAGCATGGTCGCCATGTTGGGGCGGATCATGCCCGCGCCCTTGCTGATGCCGGTGATGCTCACGCGCTTGCCGCCAATGTCCACGGCCCGGCTGAAGGCCTTGGGCAGGGTGTCGGTGGTCATGATGCCCTCGGCAGCCGTGCCCCAGTTGTCGGCCTTGGCTGCAGCAATGGCGGCCGGCAGGCCGGCTGCAATGCGGTCCACAGGCAGCTCTTCCATGATCACGCCAGTGGAGAACGGCAGGATCTGCTCGGGCTTGAGCTGCAGCAGCGCTGCCAGATCTGCGCAGGTACGGCGCGCACGTGCCAGGCCGTCGGCGCCGGTGCCTGCATTGGCATTGCCTGTGTTGATGACCATGGCACGGATGGCGCCCGCTGTCTGAACCAGATGCTCGCGGCTGACCTGCACAGGCGCTGCGCAGAAACGGTTCTGTGTGAACACGCCAGCCACCGAAGCGCCCTCGTCGAGCAGGAACACGGACAGGTCCTTGCGGTTGGCCTTGCGCACACCGGCTTCGGTGACGCCGATGCGAACGCCGTCGATCGCCAACAGGTCGGCGTGCACGGGAGCGGAGAGATTCACAGGCATTGAGGGCTTCCTACAGTGAAAGAAAAACGCGCTCCATTATCGGAACAAACCGGAGCGGCACGTATTTCATCGACCTTAAAAAAGAAAACGGCACGGAGTGCATCCGTGCCGTTTTCCGTGTCTTGCGGTGTCTTACGACGCCCGCCGCATCACGACAGCTTGCCGTGGCACTGCTTGTACTTCTTGCCGCTGCCGCAGGGGCAGGGATCATTGCGGCCCACGCGAGCGCCTTCGGGCAGCTCCAGCGGCTCGTCCTCGACGGAGCCACCGATGTCGCCATCCGACGGAGCGCCATAGGTCATGTGCTCCAGGCTGTGGGCGCTGCGCTGCTCCAGGGCCTCGGTGGCCTGCTCCACCTGTTCGCGCGACTGCACCTGCACGGTCATCAGCACGCGCGTGACTTCGGTCTTGACCTGGTCGATGAGCTGGCGGAACAGCTCGAAGGCTTCGCGCTTGTATTCCTGCTTGGGCTGCTTTTGCGCATAGCCGCGCAGGTGGATGCCCTGGCGCAGATAGTCGAGCGCAGACAGGTGGTCACGCCAGTTGGTGTCGAAGCTTTGCAGCAGAACGGCGCGCTGGAATTGCGTGAAGTTCTCGCGGCCGATCAGCTCGACCTTGGCATCGAATACTTCGCGGGCGGCCTGCAGCACCTTTTCGAGGATTTCCTCGTCGGTGATGGCGTGCGCGGACTGCACCTGCGACTGCAGCGGCAGCTGGATGCGCCATTCGCTTTCCAGCGCCTTTTCCAGACCGGCCAGATCCCACTGCTCTTCCATGGACTCGGCAGGAACGTACTGGCGCACCAGATCGGACACCACGTCGTCGCGCATCACCGTGATCATCTCGTACAGGTCCGAGGCGTCGAGGATCTCGTTGCGCTGCTGGTAGATCACCTTGCGCTGGTCGTTGGACACGTCGTCGTATTCAAGCAGCTGCTTGCGGATGTCGAAGTTGCGGGCCTCGACCTTGCGCTGAGCGCCTTCGATGGAGCGGGTCACGATGCCGGCCTCGATGGCTTCGCCATCGGGCATCTTCAGGCGGTCCATGATGGCACGCACACGGTCGCCCGCGAAGATGCGCATCAGCGCATCGTCCAGGCTCAGGTAAAAGCGCGAGGAGCCGGGATCGCCCTGGCGGCCCGAACGGCCACGCAGCTGGTTGTCGATACGACGCGATTCATGGCGCTCGGTGGCGATGATGCGCAGGCCACCCAGGGCCGAGACCTTGTCGTGCTCGATCTTCCAGTCGGCGCGCATTTGTTCGATGCGCTGCTGGCGTTCGGCTTCGGACAGGGATTCATCGGCCTCGACAGCAGCCACCTGCTTTTCGATGTTGCCGCCCAGCACGATGTCGGTGCCGCGGCCGGCCATGTTGGTGGCGATGGTGATCATGCCGGGACGGCCGGCCTGGGCCACGATGTCGGCCTCGCGCTCGTGCTGCTTGGCGTTGAGCACCTGATGGGGCAGGTTTTCCTTGTTGAGCAGCTCGTCGATGATTTCGGAGTTCTCAATCGAAGTCGTGCCCACCAGCACGGGCTGGCCGCGCTCATGGCATTCACGGATATCGCGGATCGCCGCCTCGTACTTCTCGCGTGTGGTCTTGTAGACACGGTCGAGCTGGTCGTCGCGCTTGCTGGGACGGTTGGGCGGAATCACCATGGTCTCGAGACCATAGATTTCCTGGAATTCGTAGGCCTCGGTATCGGCCGTGCCCGTCATGCCTGCCAGCTTGCCGTAGAGACGGAAGTAGTTCTGGAAGGTGATCGAGGCCATGGTCTGGTTCTCGGCCTGGATGGTCACGCCTTCCTTGGCCTCAACCGCCTGGTGCAGGCCATCGCTCCAGCGCCGGCCTGCCATCAGGCGGCCCGTGAACTCGTCAACGATGACGATCTCGCCGTTCTGCACCACATAGTGCTGGTCACGGTGGTAGAGGTTGTTGGCACGCAGCGCCGCGTAGAGATGGTGGACCAGGGTGATGTTGGCCGGGTCGTACAGCGAGGCGCCCTCGGCAATCATGCCGGCGTGGCCCAGCAGGCGCTCTGCAGCCTCGTAGCCCTGGTCGGTCAGGAACACCTGGTGGCTCTTCTCGTCCACGGTGAAGTCGCCGGGCTTGGTCACGCCCTCGCCGGTGCGCGGGTCGGCCTCGCCTTCCTGGCGCACCAGGTTGGGAACGATCTTGTTCATGGCCACGTACATGGCCGTGTGGTCTTCGGCCTGGCCGCTGATGATCAGCGGCGTGCGGGCCTCATCGATCAGGATGGAGTCCACCTCGTCGACGATGGCGTAGTTGAGCACGCGCTGAACGCGGTCGCCCGACTCGTAGACCATGTTGTCGCGCAGGTAGTCGAAGCCGTATTCGTTGTTCGTGCCGTAGGTGATGTCGCTGTTGTAGGCGGCCTGCTTTTCCTCGCGCGGCATGTTGGGCAGGTTGATGCCCACCGACAGTCCGAGGAAGTTGTACAGCTTGGCCATCCAGGTCGCATCGCGATTGGCCAGATAGTCGTTCACGGTCACCACGTGCACGCCATTGCCCGACAGTGCGTTCAGGTAGACCGGCAGCGTGGCAGTCAGCGTCTTGCCTTCGCCGGTGCGCATTTCGGCGATCTTGCCGTAGTGCAGCGCCATGCCGCCCAGCAGCTGAACGTCGAAGTGGCGCATCTTCATGACGCGCTTGGAGCCCTCGCGCACCACGGCGAAGGCTTCGGGCAGCAGGTCGTCCAGCGACTCGCCCTTGGCCACACGTTCCTTGAACTCCTGCGTCTTTGCACGCAGAGCCTCGTCGCTGAGCTTCTCGTAGTCGGGCTCCATCGCATTGATGCGAACAACCGTCTTGCGGTATTGCTTGAGAAGCCGATCGTTTCGGCTGCCGAATAGTTTGGTGAGGAAGTTGGTGGCCATGCGAAAAAGACACACCGCCGCCCGCTGAAGCGGACTGCGGTGTGCCTGGAATCCCTAGATTGTTGGATTTCAGATGGGGCCGCTCCACCTGCCTGCAAGTGCTCTTCTGAAGAACACATGCGACCGGGCCGAAGCGAGAACCGAACAATTGATTCTAACTGCCTCTGTCCAACCCTCTCTCAGGCAGGCCGACGCATGCAGCCGCACAGCCCCGAACCCGAATCCCCGGACCCGCGCCACACCGCAGATGCTGCTATAACGACCCTCCGGGCCGGCGCATGCCAACGCTGCCAGTCCAGCCCTTCAAGCCCATGACCTTCACACGCCGCCACCACGCCGTCACCGCCCTGCACGCCGTCGAGAACTCGCCCACGCTGGCGCGGCTCGCACAGCTCACCCGGGACTCCAGCAATCGCCTGACGGCCATCCTGCCCCTGGTGCCGCCGCTGCTGCGCGCCAGCCTGCAGGCAGGCCCCATCGAGGGCAGCACCTGGTGCCTGCTGGTGCGAAACAATGCGGCAGCCGCCAAGATCCGCCAGTTGCTGCCCGCCATGGCAGCCCACCTGCGCACCAAGGGGTGGGATGTGACCGAGATCCGGCTCAAAGTGCAGGCCTGATCGGCCGCTGAAACAAACGCGGCCGGAAATGAAGAAAGCAATGAAAAAAGGCCTCCGAAGGAGACCTTTTGGTGCCGGTTGTCGGATTCGAACTGACGACCTACCGCTTACAAGGCGGGTGCTCTACCAACTGAGCTAAACCGGCGAAGCACGAATTCTAGCGCAGAAAAAGACCGCTTCAGCCGTTCCCGGCGTCTGCGAACACGCTTGCGCGCGTGATCGCAGGCCCGGGATACGAAAAACCTACTTCACCAGCTTCAGCGAGGGCCGCGTGCCCGAGGGCGGCGGCGTGCGCGGGGGCTCTTCATCATCGCCCTCGTTCTGGATACTCACCAGCTGCACCACGCGTTCGTCGGCAGCTGGCTCGGCCGACACTTCAGCAACTGCGTCCTGCGACACAGGCTCATCGGATTCCTGCTCGACCGAAACTTCGTTGTCGTTGTCGTTGTCGTTGTCGGCATCCGACTCCGGCGCCGGGAAGGCCATGCCTTGACCGGTCTCCCGTGCGTAGATGGCCATCACCTGCTCGACAGGCACCATGATTTCGCGTGGCTTGCCGCCAAAGCGGGCCGTGAAGCTGATGAAGTCATTGCCCATCTGCAGGCCGCTGGTGGCGTCGTAGCTGACGTTGAGCACGATCTCGCCGTCGCGCACGAACTCGCGCGGCACCTGCACGTTGCGGTCCACGCGCACTGCGATGTGGGGTGTGAAGCCGTTGTCGGTGCACCACTCGTACAGGGCCCGGATCAGGTAGGGGCGGGTGGAAGTTGCTTCGGGGGCAGTCATGACGATCCCAGGAAAAGAGTGGTCGTAATACGAAAACGGGCAGGATGGCGACCGGTTGACCGCCTTCCCTGCCCGCGCAATCAGTCGTCAACCGATGCGAATTATTTGCGCATCACCTTCTCGGAAGGCGTCAGCGCTTCGATGTAGGCAGGGCGCGAGAAGATGCGCTCGGCGTACTTGAGCAGCGGGGCGGCGTTCTTGGACACCTCGATGCCGTAGTAGTCCAGGCGCCACAGCAGCGGGGCAATGGCCACGTCCAGCATGGAGAAGTTCTCGCCCAGCATGTACTTGTTCTTGAGGAACACGGGAGCCAGTTGCGTCAGGCGGTCGCGGATGTGGGCGCGCGCCTTTTCGATGGCCTTTTCGTTGCCCTTGACGTTGCGCTCCTCGAGCGTGCTCACGTGCACGAACAGTTCCTTCTCGAAGTTCAGCAGGAACAGGCGCACGCGGGCGCGGTCCACCGGGTCGCCGGGCATCAGTTGGGGATGCGGGAAGCGCTCGTCGATGTACTCGTTGATGATGTTCGATTCGTACAGGATCAGGTCGCGCTCGACCAGGATGGGCACCTGGCCGTACGGGTTCATCACGCTGATGTCTTCAGGCTTGCTGAACAGGTCCACATCGCGGATCTCGAAGTCCATGCCTTTTTCGAACAGGACGAAACGGCAACGGTGTGAAAAGGGGCAGGTCGTTCCCGAATAAAGCACCATCATGGTGGAGGCTCCTAAAAATCAAAAAGAGTGGGTCGCTCGCGGCGCCCACTCTGCACACAGTTCAGCCGCGCAATCGCTTGCACGACCTTCTGCAGTCACGGTTTTATTTGACGTCTTTCCAGAACGCGGCGTTGAGGCGCCATGCAATGAAGATGAAGACCGCCAGGAAAAGCAGCACGCCCACGCCAATGCGGATGCGGCTGTTCTGTGCCGGCTCACCCATCCATTGCAGGTAGTTCACCAGATCGCCAACTGCCTGATCGTACTGCACTGGGCTCATGGAGCCGGGAGAGACCTGCTCCCACCCCTTGAAAACCTGGGTCTTCACGCCGTGCTCTTCGGCTTCTTCGAAGACGGCACGGCGCTCGCCCTGCAGTTGCCACAGTGCATGGGGCATGCCCACGCTGGGGAAGGCCAGGTTGTTCCAGCCCGTGGCCTTGGTGTCATCGCGGTAGAAGGTGCGCAGGAAGGTGTATAGATAGTCGGCACCCGTGCCGTTGTGGCCTGCGCGCGAGCGCGCGATCACCGTCAGATCCGGCGGATTGGCACCGAACCACTCCTTGGCTTCCTTCGGGTTGATGGCCGCCTTCATGGTCTCGCCCACCTTGTCGGTGGTGAACAGCAGGTTGTCCTTGATTTCCTGCTCGGTCAGCCCGATGTCCTGCAGCCGGTTGAAGCGCATGAATGCAGCCGAGTGGCAGCTCAGGCAGTAGTTGACGAACAGCTTGGCGCCGTTTTGCAGCGATGCCGTGTCATTGGTCTTGCCCGGGGCCTTGTCCCAGGCGATGCCGCCTTCGGAAGCCTGTGCACCGGTCATGATGCCCAGGGCCGCGATCAACGTGAGAATCAGTTTCTTCATTGTTGTTCTCTCCAGCTTCAGTGCGGCTTGAACGTCACACGATCGGGAACGGGTTTGGTCTTGCCCAGGCGGCTCCACCAGGGCATCAGCAGGAAGAAGCCGAAGTAGAACAGCGTTCCGACCTGGGACACGCGCTCGCCGATGGGCGAAGGCGGCTGCACACCGAGATAGGCCAGGATCACGAAGTTGATCACGAAGATGCCGTAGAGGTACTTGTGCCAGCTCGGACGGTAGCGGATGGACTTGACCGGGCTGCAATCGAGCCAGGGCAGCGCGAACAGGATGATCACGGCGCCACCCATCACCAGCACGCCCCAGAACTTGGCGTCGATGGACAGCATCATGGCGATGACGCCCAGGGCCACGATGGCGACCACGCCCTTGACGGCGGCCGGCAGGCGCGACTTGAGCACGCCAAAGCCCGCACCCAGCAACACGCAGGCGATCAGCACATACATCATCTCGCTGGTGATGGCACGCAGCATCGAGTAGAACGGCGTGAAGTACCAGACCGGCGCAATGTGCGAAGGCGTCTTCAGCGGATCGGCCGGGATGAAGTTGTTGTACTCCAGGAAGTAGCCGCCGAACTCGGGCGCGAAGAACACAACGGCCGAGAACAGGAACAGGAACACCGTCACGCCGAAGATGTCGTGCACCGTGTAGTAGGGATGGAAGGGGATGCCGTCCAGCGGATGGCCCTTGGCGTCCTTGGGCGCGTTGGGGCCCTTGATCTCGATGCCGTCCGGATTGTTGGAGCCCACGTCGTGCAGCGCCAGCAAGTGGGCCACGACCAGGCCCAGCAGCACCAGGGGCACGGCGATCACGTGGAAGCTGAAGAAGCGGTTGAGCGTGGCATCGCCCACCACATAGTCACCACGGATCAGCAGCGCCAGGTCCGGGCCGATGAAGGGGATCGCCGAGAACAGGTTCACGATCACCTGTGCGCCCCAGTACGACATCTGGCCCCAGGGCAGCAGGTAGCCCATGAAGGCCTCGGCCATCAGCACCAGGAAGATGGCGCAGCCGAAGATCCAGACCAGTTCACGCGGCTTGCGGTACGAACCGTACAGAAGGCCGCGGAACATGTGCAGATAGACGACGACGAAGAAGGCCGACGCGCCCGTGGAGTGCATGTAGCGGATCAGCCAGCCCCAGGGCACATCGCGCATGATGTACTCGACCGAGGCGAACGCCTTCTCGGCGTCCGGCTTGTAGTGCATCACCAGGAAGATGCCGGTGACGATCTGGATCACCAGCACCAGCAGCGCCAGCGAGCCGAAGATGTACCAGAAGTTGAAGTTCTTCGGAGCGTAGTACTCCGACATGTGCACACGGTAGGCGTCGAAAGCCGTTGGAAAACGGTTCTCGAACCAGTTCGTGAGCTTGGCGCCTGCGGGCGCGTTCGGATCGATGTCCTTGAATTCGTGGGCCATTGTTCTTGTCTCCCTCAAGCCTTGTCTTCACCGATGAGGAGCTTGGTCTCCGACAGGTACATGTGCGGTGGCACCTGCAGGTTGTCGGGGGCCGGCTTGTTCTTGAAGACACGGCCAGCCATGTCAAAGGTCGAGCCATGGCAGGGGCACAGGAAGCCGCCCTTCCAGTCATTGGGCAGCGAAGGCTGCGCGCCGGGCTGGAACTTGTCGGAAGGCGAGCAGCCCAGGTGCGTGCAGATGCCGACGACGACCAGCACTTCGGGCTTGATCGAGCGGGCTTCATTCATCGCGTAGGGCGGCGTGAACTCTTCAGGGTGGCGCTTGGACTGAGGATCGGCCAGCTGGCTGTCCAGCTCGGGCAGTTCCTTGATCTGTTCCGGCGTGCGCTTGATGATCCAGACTGGCTTGCCGCGCCACTCGACCGTGAGCTTCTCGCCGTCCTTGAGTGCGGAGATATCGACCTCCACTGCAGCCCCGGCGGCCTTGGCCTTCTCGGATGGCTGGAAGGTGCTCACGAACGGGACGGCTGTCGCCACGCCGCCCACCGCGCCAGCACACGCCGACGTGATGATCCACGTCCGCTTGCTGGAGTCGATTGGAGTGTCACTCATGGGGTTCCTCGAACTACGTCGCTTGAGTTGGGGTCAACAATAAATTGTAGCGGGGCGAGTATGGTTATTCCATACCGACTCCGACATTGACAGGCTCCAAAGCCGCGCAATACTGCGCTATCTCAAACTCTTTCCAGATGGAGCCAGCCATGGGCATGATGCAGGAATTTCGTGAGTTCGCAGTTAAGGGAAACGTGGTAGATCTCGCCGTGGGCGTCATCATCGGCGGAGCGTTTGGCAAAATCGTCGATTCCGTGGTAAACGACCTGATCATGCCGGTCGTTGGCCTGGTTTTCGGCAAGCTGGACTTCTCCAATCTGTTCGTCGTGCTGGGCAGCGTGCCCCCCGGAACAGCGATGACGCTCGATGCCCTGAAGAAGGCCGGCGTCCCCGTATTTGCCTATGGGAACTTCATCACGGTGGCGGTGAATTTCATCATCCTGGCCTTCATCATTTTCATGATGGTCAAGCAGATCAACCGCCTGCGCCGCGAGGCCCCGGCCGCCCCCGCGCCGGCCCCCGTCACACCTGAAGACATCGTGCTGCTGCGCGAGATTCGCGACAGCCTCAAGCGCTGAAATCCGTGTTTTGACGCAAATCAAAACGCCCGTGGCATGGTTGCCACGGGCGTTTTCCATTACTGCAGATTCCCAATGCTTGGGCTAGCCATTCAAGCCGCCAATTTGCGCGCCATTCGCACGGACTCAATCAGGCTGCTCGCCTCTGCAAGGCCCTGCCCTGCAATATCGAAAGCCGTGCCGTGGTCCGGACTGGTGCGCACCAGCGGCAGCCCCAATGTGACATTCACGCCCTTTTCCACGCCCAGATACTTCACGGGAATCAGTCCCTGGTCGTGGTACATGGCCAGCACCACGTCGAACTCGCCGGGGTGGCCGGTAGCATTGCGGGCGCGCATGAACACCGTATCGGGCGCAAAAGGTCCATGGGCGTCCAGGCCCTCGGCGCGCGCCTGGGCGATGGCCGGGGCGATGATCTCGACCTCCTCGCTGCCGAACAGGCCGCCCTCGCCCGCATGCGGGTTCAGCCCTGCCACACCGATCCGCGGCGGGCGACCCAGGCTGCGAGACAGGGCCTCATGCGTGATGCGCAAGGTCTGCAGCAGGTTGTCCTTCGTTACCGCATCGATCGCCTTGCGCAGCGAGGTATGGATGCTGACCAGCACCGTGCGCAGCTCATCGTTGGCCAGCATCATGCGCACCGGCATGCGGTCCAGGCCCACACCCGCATGCTGCGCAGCCTCGAACTGCAGCAGCTCGGTATGACCAGGAAAGTCCACGCCCGCAGCATGCAGCGCCTCCTTGTGCAGAGGCGCCGTCACAAGAGCCGCGATCTCGCCGCGCAAGGCAGCCCGCGCGGCCCAGACCACGCAGCGCGCAGCCGCGTCACCGGCGCTGGCACTCACCTGGCCCCAGGACGCAGGACCGGGCAGCCCGGGCAGCTCCAGCAAAGGGATGCAGTGGCGCGGCACCTGCCACAGTTGCTCAGCCGACTCGATGACGGCCACGGGCAGGGGAATGGCGTTGTCGCCATCGCGCGCACGCGCCGCCACGGCGGCTGCCCGGCGCAGCGTCTGCAACTCGCCGACGACGAAGCAGCCGCGCATGACCTCGGGCACTTCCATGAATGCCTTGGCGATGGTCTCGGGCCCTACGCCTGCAGAGTCGCCCTGGGTGATGGCAATCGCGGCTTGGGGGGGTGTGGAATCAGGCATTTTCGGTATCCGGATCAGGCAAGCCGGTCATTCGCACCGCGCTTGCAGCAAAAGGCCTCGCCCCCTGGGCGGGCCAATAGTGGGCCAATAACAGGCCAGCATCAGGCCGGATTGTCGATCTCGATGAAACGATGCTCCAGCCCCAGCTCCAATGCCACCTGCCTCGCCAGGGCCGGCGCACCATAGCGCTCGGTCGCATGGTGGCCGGCGGCCAGGAAGGCCACGCCTGTCTCGCGCGCCAGGTGCGCCTGCGGCTCGGAAATCTCGCCCGTGATGAAGGCATCGGCCCCAGCGGCAATCGCGGCCTCGAAGAAACCTTGCGCGCCGCCCGTGCACCAGGCAATGCGGCGAATGGGGCGCAGTCGCTCTCCTCCCACGCAGACAGGCGTGCGCCCCAGCGCCTGCTCCACATGCCTGCCCAGCGCCGCCGCGTCGGCAAACTCCGCCGCGGCCATCCAGCCCAGGTTCTGCTCGCCAAACGTTGCCTGGCCCTCAAGCCCCAGCTGCACGCCCAACTGCGCGTTGTTGCCCCATTGCGGATGGGCATCCAGCGGCAGGTGGTAGGCAAAGAGATTGATGTCGTGGGCCAGCAGCAGGCGGATGCGCTCCTTGAGCCAGCCCGTGATGCGGCCATCCATGCCGCGCCAGAACAGGCCGTGGTGCACGAAGATGGCATCGGCCTGCGCCTCGATGGCCGCCTCGATCAGCGCGCGGCTGGCCGTCACCCCGCTGACGATGCGGCGGATCTCGCCGCGCCCCTCCACCTGCAGGCCGTTGGGACCGTAGTCCTTGAAGCGCTCGGGTTGCAGCAAACCGTCGAAGTGGGCCAGGAGTTCTTGTCGCGTGGTGCTCATGAAAGGATTGTCAACGATCCATGCGGCGCCCAAGAAAAAGGGCAGCCATGCTGCCCTTCACTCCACTGCCAAGCTCAGCCGCGCCTGGGTTGCCAACCACGGCAGGCCAGGGGCCAGAAGCCGATGGCCGCGCCCAGGATGCCCATGGCCGCCACATAGTGGGCCGGCGCCATCACATCCACCTGCTGCCACACGGACACCAGCATGGGCGTCATGCCGCCGAACACCGCATAGGCCATGTTGTAGGCAAAGGACAGGCCTGTGAAACGCACCTCGGCCGGGAAAGCGCGCACGCCCACCACCGGCAGCAGCGCAATGCTGCCCACAAAAAAGCCCACCAGCGCATAGCTCCACACCAGCGAGGACGCCGTGCCCGGCAGGTTCAGATAGAACGCATAGGCCGTCACCGTCATGCCCAGCCAGCCCGTGACCATGGCCACACGCGTGCCCATCTTGTCGGACAGCCAGCCCCAGAACACGCAGCCCAGCGTCAGCGTCACCGTGGCCACGGCATTGGCCTTCATGGCCAGGGCCGCGTCGATGTGGAAGACCTTCTGCAGATAGGCCGGCGTGAACAGCACCACCACCACGATGGCCGTGGACAGCACCCAGGTCATCAGCGCCACCAGCACGCAGGCCTGGCGGTGGTCGCGCACTATGGTCTTGAGCGGCAGTTCGCGGTCGGCCTGCTTGCGTGCCATCAGTTCCTGGAAGACGGGTGTTTCGTGCAGGAACTTGCGCAGGTAGACCGACACCAGGCCGAACACGCCGCCCAGGATGAAGGGCATGCGCCAGGCCCAGTCATGGATCTCTTCGGCGCTGTAGGTGCTGTTGAGCCAGACGCCGATGATGGAGCCCAGGAAAATGCCACCCGTGATGCCCGAAGTCAGCGAGCCGATGGCAAAGCCATAGTGGCGCGCCGGCGCATGCTCGGCCACGAAGACCCAGGCGCCCGGCATCTCGCCACCAATGGCCGCGCCCTGCAGCACGCGCATGGCCAGCAGCAAAATCGGCGCGGCAATGCCGATGGAGGCATAGGTGGGCAGCAGACCGATCACCAGCGTGGGCACGGCCATCAGGAAGATGGACAGCGTGAACATCTTCTTGCGGCCCAGGATGTCGCCAAAGTGCGCAATCAGAATGCCGCCGATGGGCCGGGCCAGGTAGCCCGCCGCAAAAATGCCCAGCGTCTGCAGCTGGCGCAGCCAGTCCGGCATCTCGGCCGGGAAGAACAGCTTGCCGATGACATTGGCGAAGAAAACGAAAACGACGAAGTCGTAGAACTCCAGGGTGCCGCCCAGGGCCGACAGGCCCAGGGTCTTGTAGTCCTGTCGGTTGAGAGGACGTGCGGTCGCAACAGCAGGGGCCATGCCCGGCTGCGCTTGGTCAAGCGTAGTCATGGTTTTTTTCCAGGGATCGAACAGCAGGACGGCGCGGTGGATGCCACGGCAACGGATGAGCGTGCAGCGGCAGATCGTTCTGCAAGACTTCGGGATCGGAGGACTTGGCTCTCTCTTGGGGCCGGCTTGTGGGCCGACGCAACAGCGAACGCGGCGTGGCGCAGTCGTCGTGGGATTCTAGGGTTTGTACTGTAGCTGTGTGGGGAGCGCGGCTTTGGGGGCAGCAAGCCGTGCTTGCCGCATGCCGACCCTGGCTGCCAGCGATGCGCAGCAATCAAAAGCTCTGGAAACTGTCTGGCAACACAAACACCGCTCCCAGACCAGTACCAGAACTCACCACACCGTCTCCCCCAAAGTCCTGCATGGTCATGACATTCAATTTCTCATCCAAAAAAAAATGACGTCAGCATCGTCAAAAACCATGTCGATGCAATTTGATGTGCGGATGAACATGACACGCGAATCGTCCAAGAAGTGACTCCAGGCGGGATGCTGATCAATTCCATCCATGTCATCCACCCAATATCTGACTCCAGCCACCTCGCCAGATTCTCTGCAAAAAAAATAATCATAAAATATCCACCCAGAGAAACACCAGATGCGTCAATCCAATTTTCCTTATCGATACCCATCCATTTCTTCGGCAGCAGAAAATACTTCATGAATGCAGCCCTGATTCAAAGAACAATATTACTGACCCAAAACTCAGCCCACAACCATCCCACTCTCTGGATCAATGACAAAATGCCCGCGTTTGGCAAGTTATCCGGCAATTCATGGGCAGAGCAGAATCTTCCAAAAAAATCTCTTGTCAGCTCACCTGACTCAATGGCCGAATACAAATTCTCGCAATCCGTTGAATCAGGGATCGCGCTCAACCCAAGGAATACATCCTTTGGAATTTCTTGCGCCCACATCTCCTTTTGCAAAATTTCCTACTCACACTCTAGATGCAGTAATCGTCTTGGCATTGACCAATGCTTCAACTTCATGAACACGTCAGTGCTGCACACGCATAGGGTCTATAAGCAGACGTGACACAAGGCGCAAGCAGCAGAGACACAAGCCCGATCGGATCAGCTGCATCAAGCATCCTCAGTCTGGAGCATAGTCCCGCCGCTGGTTGTAATGAGGCCCCCCTCTTCATCAAAATACTGCATTGCAAACCGCAGGTTTATCCATGTGCGATTGCCGCTTCGCTCAAGCGTGTGCCCGAAACTCTCGCTCAAGGCTTGCCAGAATGAACGGCCCGTCGCTTTGCTGGCCACCTACGGTACAGGTTAAATTATTATCTGCTCATCTTGCATCGCAGCCATCCTGCGCAACGCGGCCTAGTTTTGATGGTAGATTTTTTATCTATGTATGAAATACTCAATCATTCTTGTCATCAAGAATAAGTTTGATATTTTTACGAGCTTTTTTTCCAATTTCGTCGCGCCTATTTTTTACATCCAAATAATAAGCAATAGCCTCATCAAACCTCTCTTGATCAAACAACGCATTTCCCAAATTAAAAATAACGGCGGACCTGACTTTTCCCTTCAAACCAATATCAAGAGCTTTTTTTAAAATATTTTCAGCCTTCTTTGGCTCTTTCATTACATCAAAGCAGTTTCCAATTGCCAGCAAGCATTGAACATCGTCCGAATCATAACCATATGCTTTTCTAAAAGATTTTATAGCATCTTTGTATTTTCCCATTTTAAAATCTGCATCACCAACACAATACCAAGCATGATTCTTATCCCAGGCATACTCTCGTTTGATTCTTCCAGTATCAGGGTCAACCAACATTCCCCTTACCTTGCGCTCCTCTCCATTCAGAAGCATGGAATTCACTTCGTCAAAAGATTTTTCTTTCAAATTTAACCCCTACTTAACAAGGATCTATGGGAGGCGGCGGCTTTATAACACCACAACCACCAACACTTGGATTTTCATTACATATGTCATTAACAATATCCCAAATAAGCAACCCTCCGACGCCTCTCGCTCCGCGCGACCCCTTCACACCAGAGCCTCGCTGTTTTTTTGATTGTCTAGAATGCTCTTCTGCATTTTCATGTCCAACATTACGCTCTCTTTCCCCACTTGGAATTCTATGATCAGGCGGTTTTCTCTTGTTTGGATTATCAGGCTTTACATATTTAGGAGCCAATCCATTATTGTCATAAACATCTAGCGGACTTTGCTCCGCATATACGAACAAATTCAAGCCACCACTCAATCCAAATGGATCACTTTCTATATACCTCCCCAACTTTGGCTGATAGTCACGGTAGTAGTTGTAATGCGTCCCCACCTCTTCATCAAAATACTGTCCAGCAAACCGCAGATTCATCCGCGTTCGGTTTCCGTTGCGTTCAAGGGTTTGACCAAAGCTCTCGCTCAAGGCCTGCCACGTTGAGCGCCCTGTCACGTCGCTGGCAACCTGCGGAGTGCTCAAATGGTCACTGTGCAGATAGTGGTAAATCTTGCTAGTTCCCGTCTGATCGTTGACGTGATCCGCTTGCCACAGGGGCTCCGCACCCCAGTCCGTATCAGGCTGCCAACCATAAGCTTTCACAGTCTTTCCCTGGGCATCTACCTCTGCCAACAGTCCTTCTTTGCTGTACATAAGCCACGTCGTACGCGCTCCCACCGTCTTGCTTATACGCCGCCCGAACGGGTCGTACTGATAGCGCGCGATGAGCTGCCCGTCCTGCTCCACGGCAACCCTTCGATCGTTGGCGTCATATACGTTGGTGGTGACGCTGCCGTTGCGCGTGGCGCTCTGGATATGACCTGTGGCGGTGTAGTCATAGCGCTCCAGATCCTTGCCCAGGCCTCGCTGCACCAGCCGATTGCCGCTGCCGTATTGCCATTCGCCGGGTTGGTGCAGGCTGCTGATGCGATTGTGAACGGCGTCGTAGCCGTATTGCTCCTGAGGCAGGCCCAGGTCAGCCAGACCGGCGCTGGGGCGCACCTGCGTCAGGCGGTCCAGCGCATCGTAAGCGTAATCCACGCTGCCGTTGACATCGCTGCCCAGTTGCAGCGTCTTGCGTGTGACGCTGCTGTCAGCGTCGTATTGGTAGCCCAGCGTCAGGAGGTTGGCGTTGGAGGCTCCCTGGACTTGGATGCCCTGGATTCTGTAGAAACCGTCGTAGGCAATGCTCCTGCTGGCGCCCGGGTACTGGACCTTGGTGGGCAGCACCCACTGGTAGTCGGTCCATGTGATCTTGTCGGTGCTGCCGGGTTGGGCGGCCTCCTTGAGATAGCCCTTGTCGTAGCTGAAGACGGCGGCACTGCTGTCAGGGTAGCCCTGGCTGGTTTTGCGGCCATCGGCATCCCAGCCCTGGGCCAGGGTGGCGGTGACGCGGTTAGCGCCGTCACCGTAGATCAGTTGCTCCTGGCTGATGCGGCCCAGGGCGTCACGGCTGTAGTCGGCCTGGCTGATGAGCTTGCCACTGCCATCCTTTTGTTCGTAGCCGGCAAGGCGGCCGGCCTTGTCATAACGGTAGGTGATGCTGCTGCTCAAGCCCGGTTGCCCGGCCTGCGGGCTCGTGCGGGTGAGCAGGGTCAACAGGCCATCGCTGTTGTAGGTGTAGTTGCTGACATCTCCTGCCGCGTTGGTTTTTTTGATCAGAAAGCCCGCGGCATCGTATGCATAGGTGGTTTTGCCACCTTCCGGGCGCATTTCCTCGGTCAGGCGGCCCAACCGGTCGTATTGCCGGGTATGCACGTTGCCGTTGGCATCGGTGACGCGGGTGATCTGATGCAGCAGGTTGTAGGCCATCTGGGTGGCCTGGCCGTTCGCGTCGATGGACTTAGCGACGCGGCCCAGTGCGTCGTGCTCATAGATGGTTGTCTTGCCGCCCGGGCTGGTGATGGCGGCTGTCTGTCCTGCACTGTCAAGGCTGTAGTGCAGGGTCAGGCTTTCGCCGTTGCGTGCCTTGCGGATGATGGAGGTGCGACGCCCCCGCTGGTCATACTGGCCCAGCTCGGCAAGGCCGCCTGGGTAGTTGATGGCTTGCAGCAGGTTGGCCTGCGGAGTGCCCAGTGCGCCGTATTCGTACTGGGAGCTGTCGCCTGCAGGGTTCTTGTAGCTGGCGACGCGGCCCAGGCTGTCATAGCCCAGTTCGTGACGATTACCGGTAGGCGTGTTCTGCGAAACGATGTCGCCATAGGTGTTGTATTCATAACGGTAGGCGTGGCCCAAGGCGTTGGTGGCGGTGACCAGGCGGCTTTGGCTGTCATAGGCAGCGACGGTGGCATGGCCCTCGCCATCCATGCTCTGGGTTTCGTTGCCTAGTGCATCGAAGCGGGCCGAGGATGTCAGGCCCGAGGGATAGATGGTCTTGATGCGATTGCCATGGCTGTCGTATTCATGGCGTGTGGTGTGGCCCAGGGGGTTGGTGATGCTGGCGATTTGCCCGGTGACGGTGTGTGTGTAGCGCCATGTTCCGCCTTCGGCATCCGTGGCTGTTTGGCGGTTACCGTTGCTGTCGTAGGTATAGGTGGTGACGCTGGCCTGAGCACCTGTGCCCAGGGTCTGCCGGACGAATTGCCCCAGCTCGTCGTACTCCCATGCCGTGATGCGCTCCAGCGCAGTGCCCTGGGCTTCGATGCGCTGTAACGCACGCCCCTTGCTGTCATGCCGCCAGGCGGTGACGGTACCCAGTTCATTGGTATGGCTGGTGGTTTCGCCATGCACGGGATCGTAGGTGTAGCTTTCCTCGCTGCCATCAGAGTGGCGAATCCTCAACGGACGCCGGTTGTAGTCCCAATAGGTGGTGCGGGTGTTGCCGCGCTCGTCCACCAGCCTGTCGGTGTAGTTGCCATCCCAGCTTCTTTGTCGAATGGGTTTGTCATTCAGGCTGCGGCTCGACTCCAAGCCGTCCTTGTCATAGTGAACGACCAGACGATTGCCGCGTGGATCCGTCAGTGTGGCAATGAATTTTCGTGATTCCCTGAGGTACTGCACCGAACCCGTTGTGGTGCCCCGGCGGTCACTGAAACTGCCGACACGCCCGCCTCCCCAGTTGGTCTGCAGTTTCTGCGTGGTGCCACTGGTTCCCGTGGGATCCAGGGTGATGCCCAGGTTGCCCAGCGTGAACTGGGCAGCGGGTGCTGGCGCACTGGCGCTGTATTGGGCCGTGACCTTACCCCCCAGCGGGTCCGTGCGGCTGGTGAGTTGGCCGTTGCCGTCATAGGTGTATGTCCAGCGGTTGCCCCTCGCATCCAGGACTTCGGTCAGGCGCCTGGCGCTGCCCGATCCAGCCCAGGTATATCGGACGGTACTGCCTGCACGGTCTTCGATGCTGGTGACAAGGCCATCGGCCAAGGTGAGCTTGAAAGCGACCTGCCCATGGTGGTCAAGAATGCGGATGCTGGACGTGCTGTCGTAGCTGAACCGGACCTGGATGCCATTGAAATCCGTATAGCCCTGAATGCGCCCCTGCGCGTCATAGTCGATGGTATTGCCACGGCGGTCATACCACTGCCAGCCATCCTGACCATTGCGGCTGACCTGCCGGATGAAGGTGGGCGCATCCACTCGGTCCTTGGCGATGAACAGGCCAGACTGGCCGCTTCTTTCATAAAGCGTGCCGGCGCGCTGGATGGTCTTAGCATCCCTGCCCAGCGGATCCAGCTCGAAGTCCAGCGGCGCCCATGCGGGGTTGAGCCACCAGCGTCCGAGCGTCCAGGTGCGGGCAATGTCAATGCTTCCGCCCAGTACCTTGACCTGCAGATCGGTGTTGACCTCCCGGTATTCTCCGTTGGGCCACTTGATGTACGGATACTCGCTTGCCTGTGCCTGCAGAACTGCCAGGCTCAGCAGGGCAAACGCCCAGGCAAGGATGTGCCTGAAAGTCCAGGACAAGGCCCGCCGTGCTGCGGCTCGCTTGCCTGGATATTGGGCCAGTTCAATCAGATGTTTCAGTGCCTGGATCATTTTTGCGCTTCCCTGTGGACCGCTGATGGGTCCCCTCTCCAATCCCTTGCGCAGCGTCTTGATGGCTGCGCCCTTGGACCGGCCTGCCGGATGACAGGCCGGCCTATCTCAACTCCCACACGAGGGAGGGCCGTCCGCCCCGGGTCCGTCGTCTCCCGGCGCATTGGGTCCATCTCCTCCTGGCCCGTCTCCTCCTGGCCCGTCTCCTCCTGGCCCGTCTCCTCCTGGCCCGTCTCCTCCTGGCCCGTCTCCTCCTGGCCCGTCTCCTCCTGGCCCGGCGCCGCCAGGACCTTCGCCACCAGGCCCGTTACCACCGGACCCACCGCCCCCCGCGCCGCCACCGCTGCCACTCGATCCACTGCCGCCCGAGCCACTGCCACCGCCGAATCCGCCGCCATGGCCACCCAGCAAGGGGCCGCCGCCCATCCCACCGCCTTGGCCGCCAGCACCTGAACTGCCTCCACTGCCACCCCGCCCTCCTCCAGGGCCACCGCCTTCAGAGCTACAGCCACCCCCAAGGCACCAGGGCGTGCAGCCCTGCGTCAAGCCGATGGGTGTTCCGCCACCACCAGTACCGCCACTGCCCCAGCCACCAATGCCACCGCCCACGCCGTGGCCTCCGGTCCCGCCAATCCCCCCGATGCCGGTGTTCCCGCACGCGCCACCAACAAGCCGATTGAACGTGGCAGAGAGCGAGCGCGATTCCTCTTCCCCATTCGCGCAGATCCACGCCAACTCCACCATGGCCCACATGGCATAGGCAGCGCAGCTGCCCGCATTGCGCGCATTCACCACGATGCTCTGCACGGCACCCATCTCCGCCGAACGTGCCTGCCTGAAGCCCATGCTGCGCGGGTGCAGCTTGACGGCCGTGATGCGGTAGGGAATGACCACGCGCTGCTTGGCGGCCAGGGTCTTGGGGATGTCTGCCAAGAATTCGTAGCGGTAGTACTCGTCGGACTGCGGCGGTGTGAAGACAACCTTGTCGGCCTGGATCAGGCCGTAGTTGGTCAGCGTCAGCTCGCCCGTGAATTCCTCGCCCACCTGCAGCTCGGGCAGGTTGATGGACAGGGGCTCCAGCAGCACCACGGGTGCCGGCACCTGGGTCTGGAAGGTGGCTTCCAGAGTGATCTGGTACTCGTCCTTGATGGTGGTTTCCGTCACGCTGAAGTCGATGCTGATGGTCTGGTACTGCAGGTGCACGCGCTCCGAAGTGGTGACGCCCGGGCGCACGAAGATGCGGCCCGACCTGTCGGCATGGCGCGGGCCGCTGGCGCGGTAGGTGTAGGTGCCGGGCGGCAGGTCGGTGAGCACGGCCTTGCCCTGCGCGTCCGTAGTGAGGGTGCGCAGATAGGTGAGCACGGCATCGTTTTGCAGGCGTATGCGCACGTTGGCCACGCCCGGTATGGGCTTGCCGCCCGCGTCCAGCGTTTCCGTGAACAGGTCGGTGGCATGGAAGCTCAGCCCGCCCTGCCCGCTTTGCGTGACGGCCACCGAGACGGGTATGGTGCCCGTGCCCTGGTTGCTGGCCGTGATCTGCAGTCGGTAGTTGTAGATGCCGTCGGCCACGTCCTTGCCGGGGCTTGCCGTGACCTGGATGGGCACCTGGGCGCCCACGTCCACGGCGCCGATGTGGCTGGCGCTGGACAGGAAGATCCAGGAAGGCGCGGCCCGGCCATCCTTGTCCACCAGCTGGACCTTCACGTCCTGGGCTGCCACCAGGCCACGGTTGCCGATGGTGATGCTCTCGGTGACGGTCTTTTCCTGCTGTACCCCGGTTTCTATGTAGGTGGGATTGGCAAACAGCTCGGGCAGGGCCTGCACCAGCCGGTAGTGGATGGTGAAGCTGCCCCGGGGCGTGTCCCCTGTCTCGCTGGCGTAGGCCGTGAGCACGACGGTGCCCGTCTCCCCGGCCGATGCACTGCCCGTGAAGCGGATGACCATGGGCACCGAGGCGCCTGCGGCCACGTTGACCGGCGCACCCGGCTCCACGCTGATGCCCGGCGGCAGGCTGCCGCTGGGCTGCTGTGCCGGAACCACGGCCCAGCGCACGCCGGTGGCGCCCGTGCCGGCGCTGGCACGCGCGTTGACCGTGATGCTGGCGGCAAAGCCGCGCGGCGCGGTGAGCTGGTAGCTGGCCAGGTCGAAGCTCAGCCGGTTGATGGTGAAGCGCCCCTGCTCGGTGGTGGTGGTCTCTTCCGGATGGATGACGGAGACGATGTAGGTGCCGTTGTCATTGGCCGTGGGCACGAATTCGTAGCGGTACTGGCCGCTGTCGTCGGTGGCGATGCCTATGCGCCGCTTGAAGCCCGAGATGTCCAGCACCATGCGCAATGCTGCATTGGGCATGGGCTGTCCGCTGGCGCGTGACACGGCGGCACCGGCTATGACGACGCGTTGCGCGCCGTACGAGACCGCCGGGCTGACGGAGCTGACCGTGCCCGTATAGGGCGTCTTGGGCAGCTCGGGCTCGGGCGGCTTGTTGTTCACGGTGACGGCGCGCGTGGCTTCACCAGTCTTGCCTGCCTTGCTGGTGGCCACGACCCTGAGCGTGAAGGCACCGTTGGCCACGCCCGACGTATCCCACTGCATGCTGTACGGAGCCTGGGTGGCCGAGCCGATCAGGCTGCCGTTGGCGAAGAAATCGACCTTGGCAATGCCGTCCGGTGCCGAGGCGGCGACACCTACGGCCGTGCTGCCGACCACGGTGACATCCTGGCCGGGCATGGTGAAGTTCACCGTCGGGGCCGCGATGGCATAGGTCACGGCAACCGCCGCGCTCCTGGGGCTGGTGCCGCGCGCATTGCTGGCCGTGGCCTCGATGCGGTGCGCGCCTTCGGCTGGCAGAGTCAGGCTGCCGGAGAAGCTGCCATTGGCTGGCACGGCCATCGGCGTGCCAGCGGCCTGCCCGCCCAGATACAGCTGCACTTGCGAGCCCGCCATGGCCGTGCCGGAGACGGCAATCTGCGGCGTGGACACCTGCGCGTTGTGGGCCGGCTGCGCGATGACGGGAGCCGGCGGCGCGCTGAGGCTGAGCGTGAACGGGATGTCCAGTACCGCTGCGCCCCCGTCCACGTCGGTGGCCGTGATGCCGAACCTGTGCGTGCCGTTGGGCAGTTGCGCAAAGTCGATGAACTGGTTGTGGCTGAAGGAACTGCTGGCGTCGCCGCTGCGCTCGAAGATCTGCAGGCCGTTGATGGTGGCCTTGACGTTGGCAATGCCGATGGGGCTTTGTGCGGACACGACCAGTTCGCCCGGCGCGGAGATGGTCGCATTGGGCGCGAGCGCCGCGCCTGCAAAGGTAGCGGTGAGGGCCGGGCCTTGTCCGGCCTTTTTCTGCACCTGTACCGGACGCGTTGCAGTGTTGCTCAGGCCGATGCCGTTCGTGGCCCTGGCCTGCAGGGTATAGCTGCCGTTGCGCACGGCGGCCAGTGCCCAGGTGGTCTGGAAGGGTGCTTCGGTCAGCAGGGCGAGCCGCTGACCATCGACCAGGATCTCCACCTGCTGCACGCCTTCAGGGTCGGCCACGCTGATGGCGATGGTCGTGTCCTGCTCCAGCACGGCACCAGCGGCCGGCTGGGCGAACTGCACCAGAGGACCTTCAGGTGCGTATGCAATGGGTTGTGGCAGCGAGAACTGGTTGATGCCACCCTGTGCCGTGCGGAACTGCACATGGATCATCTTGTCCCCCGCCCCCATGGACAGCGTGTAGCTTGCCAGCATGGGGTGGCCCGTCATGCTCTGCCATGCAGCACTGTCGAACTGATCGCTTTCCTGCAGGCGGAACTGCGCGGCCTGCGGGCAGTCAAGGCGCAACTGCACGGCACGCACGCGCGTGGCATAGCCTTGCGTGGGCGCGATGGTGCAGGCCAGTACGGGCTCGGCCGTCAGGTAGGAGCCATAGTCCACGCCCGTGCTGACCGCATTGCCCTGCCCCGCCGGATTGCCCACGGCATCGCGCGGACCACTGGCGTGGCCCCACCAGTTGCCCTGGGCCTGGACGATGCTGGCCGGGCTGGTGTTGCGTATGCCGAACTGGCTGTTGCCCGAGATATCTGATTCACCAACGGCCGGCGTGGCGCCCTGCTCTGCCAGCAATCCCACGCCGTTGCCAGCGATGCGCGAACGCGTGATGCGGGGACTGCCGCTGCCGACCACCCGGATTCCCACGGCGTTGTCCGTGAGCTGCAGCCGCTCGAAACCGTAGCCTGCACCTGCCAGTACCAGAGCGGCACCACCTGCCATGTGGCCGGGCAGGCCCTCCGCGCCTCCGGCATAGCGAATGGCCAGGCCGTCCAGTTTCAGGCTGGCGGGAGCGGCTTCAGGCGCCACCAGCACACCCAGCCAATCGCCGGCCTGCGGCGCCCGGGACTGTGGCCCCTGCGCCTGCACCGGGCCCAGTTGCGCGTCGTCGTGGCTGCTGGTCAGCACCACGGAAGATCCCGTTTGCAGGCCGCTGCGCACGCTGATGCCGGCGCCCTGGCCGAATTTGACGATCACGCCATCGGCAATGGTCAGTTGCGCCGTGTCGGCGGCAATGGCCGTGCTCATGCCCAATGCGATGGCCAGGGCCGCAACGGAACGACGCCGAAGCGCTGACAGCGGTTTGTGCCATGCGGCCACGGAAAGCGTAAAGCGTGCGCACTGGAAAAATGGGGAGCGTTGCATGCTCATCTCTTTCTTATGGGTTCACCGTGATCGGGCCGCTGGTCGCCGGCGTGAAGCCGGGGGAGCTGGCCGTGATCTGGGTGGTTCCGGGGGCGACCGCAGTGAAGGTGGCGTAGCCCGAGTTGCCCGAGTTGGCATTCCAGGTGACGCTGTCGGTGATCGTGCCTACGGAGGGGACGGAGCTGGTGAAGGTGATGGTCAGGGGAGCAGCAGGGTATTGGCTTGTTGACCAGTAGGCCCCCGGTACTTCCGGCGTGACATAAATGGAGCCAGCTGTCCCGCCTGCACTCAATTCCGATGGAACATATTGAAGGCGGAGAGAAGCGGCGACGGTTTCCACATTGAAGTAGGCTGGATCAAGGGCAACGGCCGTAGCTTCAATCTGTGTGGAGCCCAGTTCCACGCCCGCCACATTGGCGTACGTCCGGCTCTGGCCCGCAGGAATCGTCACCGTCGCAGGTACCGTGCACACCTCCTGTGCCACACACCGCAGGTTCACCGTCACGGCATCCGCGCCGCCGCTGACCGCACCGTTGATCAGGCGCTCCACGTACAGTTCGTTGTAGTGGCTGTACAGGCCCTTGCCGACAAGCAGCCTGCTGGCTCCGTCGTAGCGGCCCACCCTCAGGCTCTGCTGCGCTGCAACCACGGTCTGCACATCCGACTTGCCGCTGGTCACTCCCGGGATCTCAGCGGTAACACGATAGGTGCCCGCCGTTGCCGGCTGCGCCACATAGCCTGTGTTCGTGTACTGGCCGCCCTTGCCAATCGTGAGCTGGCTTACCAGGCTGCTGCCTCCTGCAGAAATTCCATTGACCACACCCGCCGGCTCCTGGTCCGTCAGGCTCACATTGACAGCAAGGGCATCAATGGCCGACTGCGCTGTCGACCAGTAGGCACCCGGCACCCTCAGTTGCACATAGAAATCGTCCCAAACACTTGCTGTCGAACGCGATCCATCCAGGTAATGGAAATCCACCTGCGGCCTGATAACCTCCGCCGCCAGCGGCGTTGCCGCCTGCATTCCTTCGGCAGTGGCCTCGATCTGGGTGGTCCCCAGTTCCACGCCTGCCACATTGGCGTACGCCCGGCTCTGGCCCGCGGGAATCGTCACCGTCGCGGGTACCGTGCACACCTCCTGTGCCACACACCGCAGGTTCACCGTCACGGCATCCGCGCCGCCGCTGACCACACCGTTGATCAGGCGCTCCACATACATTTCGTTGTAGTGGCTGTACAGGCCCTTGCCGACAAGCAGCCTGCTGGCTCCGTCGTAGCGGCCCACCCTCAGGCTCTGCTGCGCTGCAACCACGGTCTGCACATCCGACTTGCCGCTCGTCACTCCCGGGATCTCAGCGGTAACACGATAGGTGCCCGCCGTTGCCGGCTGCGCCACATAGCCTGTGTTCGTGTACTGGCCGCCCTTGCCAATCGTGAGCTGGCTTACCAGGCTGCTGCCTCCTGCAGAAATTCCATTGACCACACCCGCCGGCTCCTGGTCCGTCAGGCTCACATTGACAGCAAGGGCATCAATGGCCGACTGCGCTGTCGACCAGTAGGCACCCGGCACCCTCAGTTGCACATAGAAATCGTCCCAAACACTTGCTGTCGAACGCGATCCATCCAGGTAATGGAAATCCACCTGCGGCCTGATAACCTCCACCGCCAGCGGCGTTGCCGCCTGCATTCCTTCGGCAGTGGCCTCGATCTGGGTGGTCCCCAGTTCCACGCCTGCCACATTGGCGTACGCCCGGCTCTGGCCCGCGGGAATCGTCACCGTCGCGGGTACCGTGCACACCTCCTGTGCCACACACCGCAGGTTCACCGTCACGGCATCCGCGCCGCCGCTGACCACACCGTTGATCAGGCGCTCCACATACATTTCGTTGTAGTGGCTGTACAGGCCCTTGCCGACAAGCAGCCTGCTGGCTCCGTCGTAGCGGCCCACCCTCAGGCTCTGCTGCGCTGCAGCCACGGTCTGCACATCCGACTTGCCGCTCGTCACTCCCGGGATCTCAGCGGTAACACGATAGGTGCCCGCCGTTGCCGGCTGCGCCACATAGCCTGTGTTCGTGTACTGGCCGCCCTTGCCAATCGTGAGCTGGCTTACCAGGCTGCTGCCTCCTGCAGAAATTCCATTGACCACACCCGCCGGCTCCTGGTCCGTCAGGCTCACATTGACAGCAAGGGCATCAATGGCCGACTGCGCTGTCGACCAGTAGGCACCCGGCACCCTCAGTTGCACATAGAAATCGTCCCAAACACTTGCTGTCGAACGCGATCCATCCAGGTAATGGAAATCCACCTGCGGCCTGATAACCTCCACCGCCAGCGGCGTTGCCGCCTGCATTCCTTCGGCAGTGGCCTCGATCTGGGTGGTCCCCAGTTCCACGCCTGCCACATTGGCGTACGCCCGGCTCTGGCCCGCGGGAATCGTCACCGTCGCGGGTACCGTGCACACCTCCTGTGCCACACACCGCAGGTTCACCGTCACGGCATCCGCGCCGCCGCTGACCACACCGTTGATCAGGCGCTCCACATACAGTTCGTTGTAGTGGCTGTACAGGCCCTTGCCGACAAGCAGTCGGCTGGCTCCGTCGTAGCGGCCTACTTTCAAGCCCAGCAAGAGCTTCTCGCGCACCTCCACCTTCATCGCCTTGGAAATCAACCCAGGCGATGCGATATCCAGCACGGTCTGCCCTACGGTCAGCGCCTTAACGGTGATCGGCGTCGTCCCATAGATCTGCCCCTGGGGAATGAACACCTCGGCAGGGTTCACGCCAGCAACCACTGGATCACGGCTGATCACAGACACCGTGACGCCGCCTTGCGGAGCCGCCTTGCTTAACTGCACACGCAGGACCCTGGTCAGTTCCTCATTCATCACCAGGTCGGCGGCTGGATCCGTGTCGAGGCTGATGGCATCCACGCGCAATGCAGCCTGCGCCGACTGGTAGCCGCTGGCCGTGGCCGTGATCCGGGTCGTGCCCAGGGTCTGGCCTGCCACCGTGAAGGCTGCCTTGCTCTGCCCCGCAGGGATCTGCACGGACGCAGGCACCTGCGCCAACCCTGACTGCTCCACTACGAGGCTGACGACCAGCCCTGCCGAGGGAGCTGGCTCAGTGGTTTCGATGGTCACGCTGGCCTGCGCACCAGGCGCCACGATGACGCTGGCCGGCAGCACCAGTGCCTTGCCACGCACGGAGACCGTGGCCAGCGCACTGGCATGGCCTTCGGCCTGGGCTGTCAGCCGGCTGCTGCCATCAGCAAGGCCCGTCACCTCGAAGCTGGCGCCTTGTTGACCGGCCGGGACCAGCACGGACGATGGGACAGAGAGCACGTTGGCGTCGGAATTGCCCAACTGCACGTTCACACCACCGACGGGTGCCGGCACAGGCAACGACACAGTCATGGGATACGGCCGGTTGACACCAACCGTGGGGCTGCCAGGGACAAGGCCCAGCGAGGGCAGATTGACGACTTCGATCTGCGTTTCGGCAAAGCCCAGCGTGGCGTGGCTTGCGGTGATGCGGGTGGCGCCCAGGGTGCTGGCCTGTACCTCCAGGTCCACGCTGGTCTGCCCCGGCGCCACGGTGACCCGCGACACGGCAGATGCCACCGAGGGCACACTGCTGGCGATGTCCACTACCACGCCTTGTGCAGGTGCAGGCGCGTCGAGCGAGACCCTCAGCATGGCGACCACGCCGGGACTGAGCCGGAGCCTGGCGGGCTCGATGGACAAGGGCGCCTGACCTATCTGGATGAGGCCCTGCTGCACCAGGTAGGGAATGCCGACCATGCCCCAAATGACTTGGGAGCGGATGGTGCCCGAAGGGACTGTTATCGCGTTCAGCGAATTGCCCTTGGCTGAGTTGCCTTTGCCGGCCGGCGAGGACGCAAGATCAATGCCGATGGCCGGGCCGCTGTGGTGATTGAAGGCCGTGTTGTTGATGGAAGGGGCAGCGTTCTCGATGACCACGCCGCTGCCGTATTCGATGGTGACGTGGTCCAGCAGCGTCTGGGCGCTGCGCGTGCCGGCCGTCATGCGCCATTGCCGCCAATCCCCGGGCGCAGGGGTTGTGGCCGCCGAGGTGATGAGGATGGGCTTGTCCGGCGTGCCCACGGCTTGCAGCGCACCTTTCCTGAGCAGGAAACTGGCGCCAGGGGCCATGCGCAGGGTCACACCCGGCTCGATGGTGAGCGTTGCATCGCCATCGAGCACCACGTCGCCCTGCATCAGGTAAGGCGACTGGCTGGCACGCAACACCGTTTGGCTGGAGATGGTGCCGCTCAACGTGGTCTGGGCCCAGGCGGGAGAGACCAGCAGCAATGCCAGCGCAAGACAGGCAGCCAGCCATGCCTTCCCCACGTCTGCCATGCGGGCCAGCGCGGTCACGGCCAGGACCTGCCAACGCACAGGATTCGCCCTTCTGCACACACCCACAGACCCATCCGTTCGCACGCTGTACTGCATCACCACTTCTCCCCCAATACTTGACTCGTTCAATCGTTGTGCTCGCTCAAAACCGCCCGCATGCCGCCTGAAGCCGGTGGCCTGCCGTTGTTCCGATGGCCTGCATGCTCGCCACCTGTGACTGATAGGCCTGCCAGCCGCCCTGCAGCCAGTACACGGGTATTGCGTCAGGCCGCTCACCCAAAGAGGCCCGTTGCGCAGCCAATCGGGCACGCAACTCAGGCTCCGTCGAAGCGTCGGCTATGACCACCAAAGCCCGGGATGCGGGGCCTCCTGGCTGGTCGCCGCGTGCCTTGCCGCCGGCCATGGCGGTCAGTTGGATGGCCAGATCGTGCGTGGCGACCAGCCGGTGCGTTTGTTGTTCGTCAACGGGTGACTGCACAGCCGGCGCCGCGTCCAGGGCCTTGCTGAGGGAAAGCACCGTCCATTCAATGCCTTGTCCCAGGCTGGCGATCCAGTCGCTGGCAGACAGGTCCTGCAGCCTGGCCGATGCCGTGGGATGCAGGGCCACCGCCGCGCCGCCCAGCAAAGCCTTCACACGGCCAAAGCCCTGGCTGCGCAATTGCCGGCATGCCGCGTCAAGGTCCGCATGGTCCAGCCCGGTGCCCAGCAGGATGACTTCCTCCTGCATCAGAAAGCGCTTGCCTTGCAGCTGCGGCAAATCCATCTGCAGGGCCTGCGCGACGGGGGTAGCGCGCCTGTGCTGCGCCGGCCGAACGTCAACGAGCATGGCCGCCTGTGCGCCAGGGGAAACAAGGCGCTGCCGCCACTCCGCCGGACTCATCCAGCAGGAAGGGGTCAACGCCAGAGGCGGCACCTGACGGGGCCACGTCACAGGGGACTCGGCGGCCCTTGCGTCCCGTACGGCATGCGCGTCTGCCCGACAGGACTGCGGCTCGGCATCGGTCTGCGCCCGCAATGGTGCAGCCACCAGGACGGCTGCGCACACCGCCACTGCATGCGCCAAGCCACAAAAACGACGCGGGCTCATGCATCCATCCCCGCGCCTGCACGTGCGGCGCGTCGGCGCCGGTGCTGCAGGCAGGCGCCCAAGGCCATGAGGGCGGACAACAGGGCCAGGCCCGCCGCCTCCAGGCCAGGCACCGCCGTCAACTGATCCTCAGGCAGCGGCCCGGACTGTATGACGGGGCCGCCCGGGTCCTTGATGACGCCATTGGCCTGCAGGTCATCGTCGCCCAACTGGCCATCGGTGATGGTGTAGCTGATGCGGTTGCCGTTGATCGACAGGTTCCTGGGCGCGTACCAGATGCTGCGGCCCTTCGAATAGGGCGTGGGCCCGAACTTCAGGTAGCTGCTGATGCCGAACAGGTTGGGCCACTCGGTGGTAACGGTGACCGTGCTTCCGACGTCGCAGCCGGTGAGTTCGTAGTCGAACACGCCATGCGGGAAGAGCAGCACGTTGAACAGCGGCAGCCAGCCCTCGGGCTTGCGTACGGCTGTCTTGTCCGGGTTGAAGCGGCAGCTGGCGCCTCCGCCCGTCACCGAGGCTTTCAGCGTGCCGGAGCCGCTGGGTGTGGGCAGGGCCACATCCTTGCCGCCCACAGGCGCGGCCTGGTTTTGCAGGGATACGCGCAAGGCTTCGCCCACACCGGCTGCCGTCACGCGCATCTCGAATGCGCCCGCCAGTCCATTGGCACGAAGCCCGGGCGAAGCGGCAACGCCGGCCGCATCGGTGACGGCCTGCGCTGCGAGCGTGCCACCATCAAACACGGCGCTCGCTCCGCTATCCGGCAGCGCAAAGACCACGGCGTGGCCGGCCACGGCGGCGCCCTGCGCATCGGTGACCTTGACACGTACAGGTGCCGCATAGGCCGTCCCCACGGTGGCCGTCTGCCCATCCCCTGTCAACTTGACAATGCGCAGCACGGGCGCCGTGCCATCCAGGTTGCCCAGCGTGAAGCGCACGCCGCCGGGCAAGGCCTCGACGCCGGCGGATACGGTGAAGCTGCCCGCAGCGCCAGTGGCTGTCATGACCGGGCTGCGTGCCAGGCCCTGTGCATCGGTGAGCACGCGCGCCTGGCGGCTGCCGCCGGCAAAGCGCGCGGAGGCCCCGCTGGCAGGCGCGTCGAACGTGACCTCCTGCCCTGCCACCGGGTTGCCACCAGCCGTCTGCAGGCGCACCTGCAGCGGCAGCGCAAACGGCTGCTCCAGCCTGGCGGACTGCAAGTCGCCGGACACGATGGAAAGCGTCCAATCCCGAGCGGGCTCCTCCTGCCACTGGGCGGCGACAAGGCCTATCCACTGCGCCAGCGATTGCAGAGCCACATTCCGGGTACCGTGGGATGGCAGCGCCCTCAACAGGGGCTGGGCCTGCACCAGGGCCGAGAGGGCCTGGGCCGGCTTTTGCTGCTCCATGGCAACCCGGGCCTGGCCCAGCAATGCCTCGACGGCCTGCCGCTGGTCTGCCGTGGCCTGCGCCAGCACAGCCACTGCGGCCCGGGTGTTAGCGGTGGCTTGAGGTTCTGCGATGACGGTGACCGGCTGCGACCAGCTGTCCACCAGCGACTTGTCGCCGGCCTTGCGCAACTGCGTCTCGACCGTGGTGGCCAGCGAGGTGCCGGGCAGGTCCAGCCAGGCCTGCACCTGCAATTCGGCCTGGGAGGCGGGCTCCAGGGTCCACCTGACCCGATCACCGTCGACAACGGCCTGCGGCGAGGAGGAACGCAGCTTCATGCCACTGGCCAGGGTCATGGCCTGCTCCAGCGCAATGGCTTGCGTGCTGCGGTTGGCGATGCTGGTTCTGACGCGCACGGCAGATTGCGCCAGCATGGGCTCGGACACAGGCGGAACCAGGGCAGTGAAGCGCGTCTTGGTCCAGTCTTTCCACGAAGCCGCAACCGCGCCTTGCGCCAGGGCATCGAAGCCGATCACCAGCACCTGGCCCTTGCCGTGGGCCACGCCCAACGCAGCAGTCTGCCCTGTGCCATAGCGGGCCAGTTCCGAGCCTGCACCCTCATTCTGCAACGCCCACGCCCGGCCTTGCAGCGCCAGCGCCGCATCGCCCAAGCCTGCATCGCCCAGGTGCACAGAGACGCCCGCAGGCAGTGGCTGGCCTGAACGGCTGCCGCCCCAGACGTCGGCCAAGGTGTCCGGCAACGCGCCTGGTGCGCCATCGATGACCAGCGAGGCACCGCGGTAGACGGCGGCCCGCACTTCCTCCATCTGGGAAGCGGCCAGGTCATCCACCGAGCCATGGAGCCAGAGCGCGCTGAAGTCGCCGGCACGCAA
Source organism: Delftia sp. GW456-R20 (assembly GCF_001622915.1). Lineage (NCBI taxonomy): Bacteria > Pseudomonadati > Pseudomonadota > Betaproteobacteria > Burkholderiales > Comamonadaceae > Delftia > Delftia sp. GW456-R20. The sequence continues at coordinate 472,349 of NZ_LWCN01000005.1, forward strand.
GGCCTTGCGGAGCTCACTTGGGGTGACCGCCAGCTGCACCGAGCCATCGGCCTGCGCGAGCAGATCCTGCAGGGCCTGGCGCTTGCCGTCCGTGCAAGCGGTATCGGCGCCGCATGCGGCATAGGCCAGCACACGCAGGCCCTGGTCCAGGGTCTGCGAAGCGGCCACGGAGGCCTCCTGCTCGCGCCTGAGCAGGGTACTGGCCGCGTTGTTGCCGGTGACGGGGTCGCGGGTGGCCGCGCCGATGCGTGCGGCCAGCAGGAATTCCCTGGCCGTGGAGCCTGCTGCAGGACGCACCTGCAGCACCAGGGTGGGGGCGGAGTCCTTGGCCATGTCGCCCAGGGTCCAGCGGCCCTGTGAATAGCTGCCCACCGATGCCGACTGGCTGGCGATCTCCAGCCCCTGGGGCAGGTCCACATGGACGACGGTGGCCGCTGCCATGGCCGGCCCGGCATTGCGTGCCGTGATGGTGACCGTGGAGCCACCGTCGCGCGCCATGGTGGCCGGTGCTGCCGTCACGCTGATGCCAATGTCCGCTTCCGGTTCGGGATCTGGCCCGGTCACCTTGGCGGAGCGCTTTGCAAACAGATAGCCCGCAGCCGCCGTACCGGTGGCCAGATCAATGCCCGATATGCGTCCCGGCGCGGACTGGCCGCCCGCCGTGCCCGCAAGCGCAGCGCCATCGACCAGCCCCTCGCTGACGGCAGCCGACAGCGCATAGCTGCCCTGCAGCAGTCCATCGAATCGGAATTGGCCCTGGGCATCGGTGTGGGCAGTGGCCAGCACCGACTCCCCGGTGCCTGCCCGCGTGCCGGTGAGCTTGATTTCGAGCACGGGGATGGCGGGCTCGCCTGCATCGCGCAGCCCGTTGGCATTGCGGTCCTCGAAGGCCGCGCCGGCAATGCTGGCCTGTGCCTCGCCAGCGACCAGGCCGATGGTGTAGCGGCCCGTGGTGTTCACGTCGAACAGGTTCAGGTAATAGCTCCAGCTCAGGTCCTCGTTGCGCTGCCTGGACAGCCAGACGTTTTCGCCAGGAACGACGTAGCCGTCGGAGCGGACCACCTGCAGGGGAAGACGGGTGCCCCTGGAGGGATCGGGCACGCGCGCATAGGCCATGCCATTGGCCACGGGATTGAACTGCAGGCTGGCGGTGGCACTGGAGGGCATGAATTGGGCGGATCGGCTTTGATCGCTGACCTCGGTATCCACGCCATCGGATTCATAGACGCGGTAGACATCTCCATCCAGGGCCAGAAAATCGCGGACCTTGTCGCGTCCTGGAAGATCGACACGCACATCCTGGACCAATTGATGGGTATTGACGGTCTTGATCAGGGACGTCAGGGCACCGCCCAGCGAATCCGTATGGGTGAATCCGGCCGTGAATTCGACAAATTTGCCGGCCAGGCTGGACACCATGTTCCAGCGCCCATGCAGGGACGATCCCGGCGTGATGTCGCCAAAGTCGAGCAGCAGGCTTTTGCCTGCTGGCGCATCGTTGACATAGCCGCTCAGAATCTGGAAATTGACAAGCAGCCCTTGCCGGTTTTCGACAATGCGGGGCTGCGCGGTATCGATCTTTGTCTTGTACGAAGTGCCGCCACCACTGTTCTTGATGCGCACGCCCAGCGTGAAGGGGTCGGAAGGCTCGACCTCGGGGGTGAAGGCATCGTCACCCGGAACGTCACGGGGCAGGAAGTAGTCAAGCACCAGTTCAGGCTGGGGCCGCACGACGATGGACTCTGGCGCCACCTCCACGGTGTCGGTCTTGCCATCCAGCGTGTAGGTGACCTTGGCGCCTATGTAGTAGACCGCACCCTGGGGATCGCGGCCGCCCGTGCCGGCTGCGGGAATGATCAGCCATCGGACATTGGCGACGGCCTTGGGAGCAATCGTGCCGCCCTGCAGGGAAGTGATGCCCTCGACCCCATCCGTGCGGTAGAAAAAGCGGGCTCCGGAGGCTGCGGGATCCGTGGTGGCGATCACCGTCTGGTTGTTCGCATCCAGGAACTGCAGCGTGATGCTGACGTTCTCCAGCTTTTGGTCCGCCAGGCCATTGGTGATCACCATCCTGGCGTCAAATGCCTGGCGCTCCAGCGAGAGTTTTTGCTCTATGACAATCTTGACTTCGGCACATACCGCATCGGCGGCCTGTGCAAAGGCAATGCCGATGGTTCCTGCAATGGCAAACACCGCGCCAACCAATAGCATCAGCCATCTGGGCGCAATCCTCCCCGAGTCTTTCCACTCCATAGCCCCTCCGTCCCCACTCTATTCATTGGGCCGCGATTGTATTGAAATTCCTCTTCCGTATCAAATCGTGACTTGAAAAAATAATTAGCAAGCCAATTTAAATAAGACTTGTCCCATTTCAAATGGCGCAACAAAAAAAAATGACTCGTTCTTCAGCGCTTCAGAAAAAGGCAAAAATCGGCACATCCCGATATAGCAATGTCGGTTGTCCGGTGATTCATCGATCACCCAGCGCCCCAGCGAACGCGCCCACCACCGCCCTGTGTACGACATGCCTCACAATGAGGCCTTGTACTCCCGCACAGAACACCACACTTCATGAAACGCACCTGGCTGCTGTTTTCGCAGGTGGTCACCATCTTGGTGGCTGCCTACTTTGTCGTCGCCACCCTGCAGCCGGACTGGCTGCGCCGTGGAGCCGTGCGCAGCAATGCCGGCATCGCGTTGCTGGAGGCGCCGGCCACGCCCGTCGGAGAAGTCAGCCCCGGCAGCTTTGCACCTGCGGCCAAGAAGGCAGCGCCGGCCGTGGTGAGCATCAACACCAGCAAGGCGGTACGGCATCCGCGCAGCAACGATCCGTGGTTCCAGTTCTTCTTTGGCGACCAGGGCACGCAGGAGCAGGCAGGCCTGGGCAGCGGCGTGATCATCAGCACCGACGGCTACATCCTGACCAACAACCACGTGGTCGAGGGCGCCGATGACATCGAGGTCACGCTGACCGACAGCCGCCAGGCCAAGGCCCAGGTGATCGGTACCGATCCCGAGACCGACCTGGCCGTGCTCAAGATCGCCCTGGACAAGCTGCCCGTCATCGTTCTGGGCAATTCCGACCAGATCGACGTGGGCGACCGCGTGCTGGCCATCGGCAACCCCTTCGGCGTGGGCCAGACGGTGACCAGCGGCATCGTCAGTGCACTGGGCCGCAGTCAGCTGGGCATCAATACCTTCGAGAACTTCATCCAGACCGACGCCGCCATCAACCCCGGCAATTCGGGCGGCGCACTGGTGGATGCCAGCGGCAATCTGCTTGGCATCAATACCGCCATTTATTCGCGCTCGGGCGGCAGCATGGGCATCGGCTTTGCGATTCCCGTATCCACGGCCAAGCTGGTGCTGGACGGCATCGTCAAGGACGGCCGCGTGGTGCGCGGCTGGATCGGCGTGGAGCCCAATGAACTGTCGCCAGAGCTGGCCGAGACCTTTGGCGTGAAAGCCGACTCCGGCGTGATCATCACCGGCGTGCTGCAGGCAGGCCCCGCTGCCCAGGCCGGCATGCGACCGGGCGATGTGATCGTGCAGGTGGGCGACAAGCCCATCCGCAATGTGTCCGAGCTGCTGACCGCCGTGGCCGCGCTCAAGCCCGGCGAGGCTGCGAAATTCGATGTGCGCCGTGGCGAAGGCCCCGTGGAGCTGCAGATCACCCCGGGCCTGCGCCCTGCGCAGTCGGCACAACGCATGCAGCGCCGCTGACCCGGTCCCCGCCCCAACGAAAAAGCGCCTGTTCACAGGCGCTTTTTCCATTGCAGGGCCGGCGCTGAACTACAGCTTGTGCAGGCGCTGGGCCGCGCGCCAATGCGCACCGGGTGCCACATGTACGGGCGCATCGATGGCGGCGGCCTCCACGCACAGCATCTGCTGCCACCCTTGTGGCGGCATGTCGGCCAGGCGGGCACACAGCGCAGGGCCGGGGTTCCAGACCACGGTCTCGCTCCAGGCGGCATCCTGCGAGATGCGCAAGCCTCCGGCAGGAGCGGCCAGTTCCATGGTCTTCCCGGGCCGGGGGTAGACGCGATCGAGCTCTTCGCCAAAGCGCACGTCGCCTTGCTGCGTGGGATGGGTGTCGGCCACGGCATCCCAGTAGGGCAGGCCGTCAAGGCCTTGCAGCCGGCATTGCTCCACGTCCGCCACGCGCAGGTAGCTGTGCAAGGCGGCAGTGAAGGCCAAAGGCGTGTCGCCCCGGTTGTGCACCACCAGCTCCACGTCAAGCCGGCCGGGCAACAGCGTCACCTCCAGCCAGGTCTCGAAGGAGTGCGGCCAGACGGCGCGCGTCTGCGGCGTATCGGCAAGCTTGAGCCGCAGGAACAAGCCATCGCCGGCAAGAACCTCGGCCTGTGCTGCATCGGCCTGCCACGGCAGGGTGCGCGCAAAGCCGTGCTTGACCAGCGGGCCGCGTTGGTTGAATTGGGGAAAGCAGACCGGAATGCCGCCGCGTATGGGTGTGTGGCCGTCATGGGCGGCATGAGGGCTCAGGAACAGTTGCTCCTCGCCACCTGCCTGCCAGGACAGCAGCTGCGCCCCCTGCAAGGCCACCAGGGCGGTATCGCCGCAGGCCAGGCGCAGGCGGATGGCGGGCAGGCCCTGCCATGCATCGGCGCAGGCGCCGGGAGCTTGCGCGGCCGCAGGTAAAGCTGTTACTGCGGGAAAGGAAGATGTAACTTTCATGCTTGAATATAGCCTTTCCCCCGCTCAGCCCTCCTCTGTCATGCAACGCTCCCACGCTCCCTCTCCTCTTGTCCTGCGACTCGGCATGCTCGCCCTGGCCGCCTCGGTGGCCTCCTGCGGCGGAGGCGGCGGTGGTGACAGCAACGCTGGCGGTGGCAATGGCGGTAATGGGGGTGACGGCGGCACCGGCCAGCCCGGAGTGACCTCGGTCACCGTGCAATGGACGGCCCCTGCCGCCAGGGATGTGGTGACTGCAGGCTCGGCACTGACCCTGCGCGCAGGTGTTCTGGCCGATGGCGTGAATGCCGCCGATGGAACCGTGGTGAGCTTCAGCGCAGCCACAGGCGTCAGCACCTCGGCACTGACCAGCTCCGGCGTGGCAACGGCTTCGCTGACCGGCGCCACGCCGGGCCCCCAGCAGGTGCAGGCCAGCGCCACCGTGGCAGGCCGCACGGGCAGCGCTTCCCAGACCTTCTATCTGCGTCCTGCACCTGCACCGCTGCGGGTGCTGGTGCCCACGTACTTCTATCCCACCGGCGCGGGAGCCACGGCCTGGAATGCGCTGACGGCCAGCGCACAGGCGAATCCGACCGTGCAGATGACGGCCATCCTGAATCCGGCCAACGGCATTTTCAGTGGCCCGGACGCGAACATCACGCGCGCCGCCACCGCTTTTGCCAACGCGGGCGGGCAGCTGGTGGGCTATGTGAGCTCCAGCTATGGCACGGGCACGCGATCGCTGGCCAGCATCCAGGCCAATATCGACAACTATTTCACGCACTACGGCGCAGGCCTGGTCAAGGGCTTCTTCATTGACGAGATGGCGGCCACCACCAACCGGCTGGACTTCTACCGCACCATCTACCAGTACATCAAGGCCAAGAATCCCAACCTGATCGTGATCGGCAACCCGGGCCTCGTGCCCGTGGCCGGTTATGCCGATGTGGCCGATGTGTTGACCACGTTCGAGGGCAAGGGCTCCACCTACGCCACCTACGATCCGCGCACGACGAGTTTTGACTGGCTGTACGGGCTGCCCAACAGCCACCAGGCCTCGCTGGTGCACAACGTGTCGGGCTGCGCGGCCATGCAGACGGCCGTTCAGTCGGCCGCCTCGGCCCGCTACCAGGCGGGATGGATCTATGTGACCCAGCTGGAGTTCGAGCCCAGCACCGGCGTGGGCAACCCCTGGGCCGGGCTGCCGAATTACTGGGATGCCTTTGTGCAGACCGTGCGCGCCACCAATGCCGGGCAGGCCATGCCCGCCTGCCCGTAAAGAAAGCCTGAAGCCCAGGCGCTGAATGCAGCGCGGGCGCCTGTGAAGCACAGGCGCCCGCGGATACAGGGAAGGCGCAGGCCGTTCAGGCCCTGAGCTCGTCGGCGCGGGCCTGCGCCGCGGCGAAGTCAAGGTCCCCCGAGTAGATGGCGCGGCCGCAGATCACGCCTTCGATGCCTTCGTCCTCGACCTTGCACAGCGCTTCGATGTCGGCCATGCCCGCCAGGCCGCCCGAGGCGATGACGGGAATCTTCAGCGATTGCGCGAGATTGACGGTGGCGTCGATGTTGATGCCCGTGAGCATGCCGTCGCGGCCGATGTCGGTGTAGATGATGGACTCCACGCCCCAGTCCTCGAAGCGCTTGGCCACCGAGTGCACGTCCTGGCCCGTGAGCTTGCTCCAGCCGTCGATGGCCACCTTGCCGTCCTTGGCATCGAGCCCGACGATCACATGGCCGCCGAAGGCGCTGCAGGCGTCCTGCAGAAAGCCCGGGTTCTTCACGGCAGCGGTGCCGATGATCACGTAGCTGATGCCGGCGTCTATGTATTTCTCGATGGTGTCCAGGTCACGGATGCCGCCGCCGAGCTGCACCGGAATCCGGCCGTCCACCTCTTTGAGGATGGCCTTGATGGCCACCAGGTTCTTGGGCTGGCCCGCAAACGCGCCATTGAGGTCCACCAGGTGCAGGCGGCGTGCGCCGGCGTCGAGCCAGCGGCGGGCGATGATGGCCGGGTCTTCGCCGAACGTGGTCGACTGGTCCATATCACCCTGGATGAGGCGTACGCAGTGGCCGTCCTTGAGGTCGATGGCAGGAATGAGCAGCATGATGGTTTGCGAGCAATGAAGGCCTGGGATGCAGCGGCCGGTGCGGGGAAGGAAAGAGGGTTCAGGGCTTCCAGCCCAGAAAGTTGCGGAACAGGGCCAGGCCCTGGTCCGCGCTCTTTTCGGGGTGAAACTGGGTGGCGAAAATATTATCGCGTGCGATGGCGCAGGCAAAGCGCCCGCCGTAGTCGGCCTCTGCAGCGCAATGCTGGGGCTGCTGCACCACGGCGTAGAAACTGTGCACGAAGTAGTAGAAGCTGTCTTCGGGAATTCCACGCCACAGCGGGTGGGACTGCCCGGCATTGTGCTTGCGGTGCACGCGGTTCCAGCCCATTTGCGGCACCTTGAAGCGGCTGCCGTCGGCCTGGACGCGGCCCGCCAGATCGAACTTGCGCACATTGCCGGGGATCAGGCCCAGGCCAGGCACATCGCCCTCGTCGCTGTGGTCCAGCAACATCTGCATGCCCACGCAGACGCCGAACAGGGGCTTGTTGGCAGCGGCGTGCAGCACGGCGTCCTGCAGGCCGGATTCGCGCAGTTCGCGCATGCAGTCGGGCATGGCGCCCTGGCCCGGCAGCACGACCCGGTTGGCGGCCAGCACCACCTCGGGATCGGCGGTGACCACGACCTGCCAGCCGGAGTCGGCGGCGGCCGTGCGCACGGCCTGGGAAACCGAGCGCAGATTGCCCATGCCGTAATCGACGACGGCGACGGTGTTGTCAGTCAAACTCATAGCGTGTGGCGCGTGTTCGGTCGGATTTTCGGCTGGATTGCCCGGTCAGATCAAGCTCTGACCGGAGTCAATCGCTTCTCTTTACAGAGCGCCCTTGGTCGAGGGGATGACGCCGGCCATGCGCTCGTCATGCTCCAGCGCAAAGCGCAGGGCGCGTGCGAAGGCCTTGAAGATGGTCTCGCACTGGTGGTGGGCGTTGAAGCCCTTGAGATTGTCGATGTGCATGGTCACGCCCGCGTGGTTGACGAAGCCCTGGAAGAACTCGTAGACCAGCTGGGTGTCGAGCTGGCCGATGCTGCCGGCCGTGAATTTCACGTCCATGTGCAGGCCCGGGCGGCCCGAGAAATCGATGACCACGCGGCTCAGGGCCTCGTCCAGCGGCACATAGGCATGGCCGTAGCGGCGGATGCCCTTCTTGTCGCCCACGGCCTTGGCAAAGGCCTGGCCCAGGGTGATGCCGATGTCCTCCACCGTGTGGTGGCCGTCGATGTGCAGGTCGCCCTCGCAGTCGATATCGAGGTCGATCAGGCCATGGCGCGCGATCTGGTCGAGCATGTGGTCCAGAAAGCCGATGCCCGAGCGCAGGCTGGCCTTGCCCGTGCCGTCCAGGTTGATGGCGACCTTGATCCGGGTCTCGGCGGTATTGCGCTGCACTTCGGCGGTGCGTGCGGGAGCTGCATTGCTCATAGGGATTCCTTCAGGGCCGCCAGCATCTGGGCGTTTTCTTCGTGGGTGCCCACGGTCAGTCGCAGGCAGTTGGCCAGCAGCGGGTGCATGGCAGAGACATTCTTCACCAGCACGCCCCGGGCCTTCATCTCGGCCTGGGCGCGCGCGGCATCGCGCACGCGCAGCAAGACCATGTTGGCCTCGGACGGCCAGATCTTTTCCACACCCGGCAGCGTGGCCAGCGCATCGATCAGCGGTTGGCGCTCGGCGCGGATGGCCACGGCCTGCTGCGCATACAGCGCCTCGTGCTCCAGCGCGAAGATGGCCGTCTCGCAGTTGAGCACGCTGATGTTGTAGGGCGGGCGCACCTTGTCGATCTCGCCGACGATGGCGGCCGGGCCGATCAGATAGCCCAAGCGCGCACCGGCCAGGCCGAACTTGCTGAGCGTGCGCATCAGCAGCACATGGGCGTTGCGGGCCGGGTCGGCGCGCATGTTCTCTGCCCAGCTGCGGCGGGCGAAGGGCTGGTAGGCCTCGTCCATGACGACCAGGCCGCCGATGGCGCCGACCGCGTCGATCACGGCCTGCACATCGGCCTCGGCCCAGAGCGTGGCCGTGGGATTGTTGGGATAGGCGATATAGGTGATGGCGGGGCGGTGCTCGGCAATGGCGGCGCGCATGGCGGGCACGTCCAGCTCGAAGTCGGCCGTCAGGTTGACGCCCACGAAATCCAGGCCCTGCAGCCTGGCGCTCATGGGGTACATGACGAAGCCCGGCATGGGCGCCAGCATGGTGGCGCGGCCCTCGGCGTGGGGCTGGGCACAGGCCAGGGCCAGCAGCGTGATGATCTCGTCCGAGCCATTGCCCAGCAGCACGGCGCTGCCGGCCGGCGCCTGCGCGTAGCGGGCCAGCATGTCCTTGAGCACTTCCTGGCGCTCGCCAGGGTAGCGGTTGATCTCCAGCCGGCCCAGGCGCTCGCCCAGCGCGGCCTGCAATTCAGGGGGCAGGCGGAAGGGGTTCTCCATCGTGTCCATCTTGAGCAGGCCTTGCGAGGGCTGCACATGGTAGGCATGCATGGAGCGAACATCGGCGCGGATGCGCTCCAGGGCCAGGGCCTGAACCTGCAGAATGGAAGCTGTCATGGCATGCACACTTTCACGAGTCAGTGGGGGAAGAAATCCATCAGCGAAGCCGCTCAGGCCTGCTGCTGCGGCGGCGCCTCGTGCAGCGGGTGCACCATGGCGACGCCGCCAAACTGGGTGCCGTGCGGCAGGTGCAGGGTCAGCATCTGCTCGCAGCCGCTGTGCTGGGCGCAGGCCACGGCCAGGCAGTCGCCAAAGGCCAGTTGGTGGCGCGATTGCACGGCCCAGGCGGTTTCCAGCGTGGCGGCATCGGTCTTCCAGGGCGTCCAGGTCTGGTAGCGGCGGATGGCGGCGCGCGCATCGCCCTGCGGCAAAGGCTGGGCGGCCGTGGTGACCTGTTCATAGAACTCGCACAGCGACTGGCTGCCGGTGCGCCCGCTGCGCGTGCGCCACAGCAGGTCCAGCCACTGCAGCACGGCGGCATGCAAGGCGCCCTGCCCCGTGTCTTCGGCAGCGACCAGCACGGAGGTATCGACAAAGACGGTGTTCATGCCTGGCCCTCGCGGCGCAGCGCGGCACTGCGCTGGGCGGGCTGCGTGGATGACGGCTGGCCGCCGTCCCAGCCGCGCTCGTCGGTGCGCCAGGCCAGGTAGGCGCGCTCGTAGGCATCCTCGCGGCGCTGCATCTCGGCCATGAAGTCGCCCACCATGCGCGAGACGCTGGTGCCGCGGCGCGCGGCCTCGATGCGGGCCCATTCGAGCACGCTGTCTTCGACGGTGATGGTGAGGTTCTTCACAGGGCACAAGTCTACACGAAATTCGTGTTCCACTGATTTCGTGTCAATTCTTGACACGCTTGCTCCAGCGTTCAGGCAGCAAAAAGCGCCGCCCCTTTCGGTGACGGCGCCTTCGTCCCACAGGAAGCGAGTGTCTACTTCAAACGCATTTCGGCCGCACGCGCATGGCCTTGCAGGCCTTCGCCATGCGCCAGCACCGAGGCGATGCGGCCCAGGGTCTGGGCACCCTGCTCGCTGACCTCGATGAGGCTGGACCGCTTCTGGAAGTCATAGACCCCCAGCGGCGAGGAAAAGCGCGCCGTGCCGCTGGTGGGCAACACATGGTTGGGGCCGGCGCAGTAGTCGCCCAGGCTCTCGCTGGTATAGGCACCCAGGAAGATGGCGCCTGCATGGCGCAGCAGCGGCTCCCACTGGTGGGGATCGTTGCTGGAGACTTCCAGGTGCTCGGGCGCGATGCGGTTGCTGATGGCGCAGGCCTCCTGCATGTCGCGCGTGAGGATGAGGGCACCCCGGTCGCTCAGGCTCTTGGCGATGATGGCGCGCCGCGGCATCTCGGGCAGCAGGCGGTCGATCTCGCGCTGGACGGCGGCGATGTAGTCGGCATCGGGGCACAGCAGGATGCTTTGCGCCAGCTCGTCATGCTCGGCCTGGCTGAACAGGTCCATGGCCACCCAGTCGGGCGGCGTGCTGCCGTCGGCCAGCACCAGGATTTCACTGGGGCCGGCAATCATGTCGATGCCCACGGTGCCGAACACCCGCTTCTTGGCGCTGGCCACATAGGCGTTGCCGGGGCCGGTGATCTTGTCCACCTTCGGAATGGTGGCCGTGCCGTAGGCCAGGGCCGCCACGGCCTGGGCACCGCCGATGGTGAAACCGCGCGTGACGCCGGCCACATAGGCGGCAGCCAGCACCAGGGCGTTCTTCTCGCCGCGTGGCGTGGGCACGACCATGATGATTTCCTGCACGCCAGCCACGTGGGCGGGAATGGCATTCATCAGCACGCTGGACGGATAAGCCGCCTTGCCGCCGGGCACATAGATGCCCACGCGGTCCAGCGGCGTGACCTTCTGGCCCAGCAGGGTGCCATCGGCGTCACGGTAGCTCCAGCTTTCGCCGCTGGCGCGCTTTTGAGCCTCGTGGTAGGTGCGCACGCGCTGGGCGGCGGCCGTCAGCGCATCGCGCTGCTCGTCGCCCAGGCTGTCGAAGGCGGCCTTGAGCTCGGCCTGCGTCAGCTCCAGCGCTGCCATGCCGTCCACCTGCAATCCGTCGAAGCGCGCCGTGTACTCCAGCACGGCCGCATCGCCGCGCTTTTGCACATCGGCCAGGATGTCGGCCACGCGCTGCTCGATGGCCGCGTCCGTGTCTGCCGACCAATGCAGGCGCTGCGCAAAATCGTGTTCGAAGTTGGCGTCCGCAGTCGACAGGCGGGCAGGGGCAGCTACATATTCCATTGTGGTTTCCTTGGGGTCTAGCAGGCCGTCTCGCAGCCGTGCTTCAGTATCAAGAACAGGCGCGCGCCGTAGTAGCCGTCGCGCGGGGGCCAGTCCTGGTCGCGCAGCAGGGCTTCAGCACTGGGCCACTTCTGATTGTCCTTGAGCGCTTCAATGGTGAAATCACCATTGTTCTGCCCGACAAAGAAGCGGAACCAGTGCAGGTCCTCGTCCTTGTCCAGCGCCTCGGCCTCGATCAAGGCCCGCAGGCGCTCAGTGATGCCTTCGGGCAGCGGGGCATCGTTGCGAAGATGCCAGGGGCCCGGATAGGCCTGCCAGTGCCTGCCCTGGACCTGCCAGGCCTCGGCTGGCACGGCATCCTCATCGCGCGCCGTCCACAGGGCGGAGAGCATCACATGCAGGTCGCTGACAGCGAAGTGGCCGAATGCGTCGTGCATTCCCTGCAGGCCTTCACCCAGGCCCGTGAAATTCTCGATGATCTCGCGCCGGTCCGGCAGGCGGACCACCACGGCCAGGGAACCGACCAGGGGATGGCCGAGGTAGGCACCGCGCCAATCAGCCAGCACGCCTGGTGCCTGGCCGCCAGGCAGCAGCCAGCCGTTGTATTCCTCGCAGGGCAGGCCATGCGCGGCGAAACACAACGCAAGCGCCTCCTTCGCCGGATCGCCGGGCTCAGCCCCTGGGGCCATTTACCGCCTCGGCGAAGGCATCGATGATGTGGCGCAGCGGCTCGCGCTTGAGCTTGAGCGCCGCCTGGTTGACCACCAGGCGCGAGCTGATCTCCATGATGGGCTCGACCTCGACCAGGTCATTGGCCTTGAGCGTGTTGCCGGTGGACACCAAGTCGACGATGGCGTCGGCCATGCCGGTCAGCGGGGCCAGCTCCATGGAGCCGTAGAGCTTGACCATGTCCACGTGCACGCCCTTGGTGGCAAAGAAGTTGCGCGCGATCTCGGGGTACTTGGTGGCGATGCGCAGGCGGGCGCCTTGCTTGACGGCCAGCGCATAGTCGAAGCCGTTGCGCACGGCCACGCTGACGCGGCAGCGCGCGATCTTCAGGTCCAGGGGCTGGTACAGGCCCTGGGCGCCATGCTCGATCAGCGAGTCCAGGCCGGCCACGCCGAGATCGGCGCCGCCGTACTGCACATAGACCGGCACGTCGGAGGCACGCACCAGCACCACGCGCACGTCGCTCTTGTTGGTCTCGAAGATCAGCTTGCGCGACTTTTCAATGTCTTCGCTGACCGAGATGCCGGCTGCGGCCAGCAGCGGCACGGTTTCGTCGTAGATACGGCCCTTGGACAGGGCAATCGTGATGGTCATTGGGAAACTCTTTCGATGTCGGCACCCAGGCCGCGCAGCTTGTCTTCCATGCGATCGTAGCCGCGGTCCAGATGATAGATGCGATCGACCAGGGTCTCGCCCTTGGCCACGAGGCCGGCGATGACCAGGCTGGCCGAAGCGCGCAGGTCGGTGGCCATGACGGCCGCGCCCGACAGCGACTGGCTGCCGGTGATGGTGGCAACGCGCCCGTCGGTGGTGATCTGCGCGCCCAGGCGCAGCATTTCATCCACGTGCATGAAGCGGTTCTCGAAAATGGTCTCGGTGACCATGCTGCAGCCTTCGGCCACCAGGTTCAGCGCCATGAACTGCGCCTGCATGTCGGTGGGAAAGCCCGGGTATTCGGTGGTGCGGAAACTCTGGGCCTTGAGCTTGCCGGCCGCGCGCACGCGGATGCCGCCGTCCTCGGCGGACACCTCGGCGCCCGCATCCTTGAGCTTGTCGATGACGGCGCCCAGATGGTCGGCGCGGCCATTGCGCAGCAGCGCATTGCCGCCGGTTGCGGCCACGGCGCACAGAAAGGTGCCGGCCTCGATGCGGTCGGCCACCACCTGGTGCTCGCAGCCGCTCAGGCGCTCCACGCCCTGGATGACGATGCGGCCGGTGCCATGGCCTTCGATTCTTGCGCCCATCTTGATGAGCATTTCGGCCAGGTCGCCGATCTCTGGCTCCATGGCGGCGTTTTCCAGCACGGTCTCGCCTTCGGCCAGCACGGCGGCCATCAGGAAGTTCTCGGTGCCCGTGACGGTCACCATGTCGGTGGTGATGCGGGCGCCCTGCAGGCGCTTGAGATGCCCGGGCAGGCACGCGTGCATGTAGCCGTTCTCGACAACGATCTCGGCGCCCATGGCCTGCAGGCCCTTGACGTGCTGGTCCACGGGGCGCGAGCCGATGGCGCAGCCGCCGGGCAGCGACACGCGGGCCTGGCCGAATCGGGCCAGCAGCGGGCCCAGGGCCAGGACCGAGGCGCGCATGGTCTTGACCAGTTCGTAGGGTGCCTCGGGGTTGGACAGAGAGCCGGCGTTGATGCGCACGGTGCCGCTGTCATCGTGCTCGGCGCTGACACCCATGTTGCGGATGAGCTTGAGCATGGTGGCCACGTCCTGCAGGCGCGGCACGTTGCGCAGGGTGACGGGCTCGGACGACAGCAGCGCGGCGCACAGCTCGGGCAAGGCGGCATTCTTGGCGCCGGAGACCGTCACCTCGCCATGCAGCGCTCGGCCACCGCGAATCAGGAGTTTGTCCATGGCTGACAGCCTTGAATCTGGAAATCGGGGAAAAGAAGATGCCGCACGGGCCGTGGCGACCGGTGCAGCAGGAGTCTGAAGTGCCTGACCGCCGGCTCAGGCCTGGCCGGCCTGGGCAGCCCACTCGGCGGGCGTATAGGTCTTCATGGACAGGGCATGGACCTCGTCGGTGTGCATGCGCTGGCCCAGCGTGGCGTAGACCAGGCGCTGGCGCTGCAGCAGTCGCTGGCCCTCGAATTGGGCCGAGACGATGGTGGCAAACCAGTGCCGTCCATCACCTTCCAGCGCAATGTGTTCGCAAGGCAGGCCGGTGGCGATCAGTTCCTTGAGTTGGTCTGCAGTCATGGGGGGGAAGCTTTCCTGCCATGCATCGTGGCATGGCCTTGGTTGGCGGCGGCGCCGGGCGCCGGCCGCCTGTTCATGGGTGGATTCAACAATGCGGGCACAGCGCCCGCCGCAGCCTGTGGAAAAACCTCAGCCGCGGATCTTGTAGCCGATGCGCAGCAGGTGCACGGCCAGGGCGCTCACCGCCAGCCAGGCCGAGCCTACGATGGCCAGGCTTACCCAGGGCGACACGTCGCTCTGGCCGAAGAAGCCGTAGCGGAAGCCGTCGATCATGTAGAAAAACGGGTTCAGATGGCTGACTTTTTGCCAAAAAGGTGGCAGCGACTGGATGGAATAGAACACGCCCGACAGGAACGTCATGGGCATGATCAGGAAGTTCTGGAAGGCCGCCATCTGGTCGAACTTGTCCGCCCACAGGCCGGCGATCACGCCCAGCGTGCCCAGCAGCGCCGCGCCCAGCAGGCCGAAGACCAGAATCCACAGCGGCGCCGTGAATTCGGGAATGGCGAAGTACAGCGTGACGATGAAAACGCCCACGCCCACCAGCAGCCCGCGCAGCACCGAAGCGCCCACGTAGGCACCAAACCACGCCCAGTGCGACAGCGGCGTGAGCAGCACGAAGACCATGGAGCCCATGATCTTGCTCTGCACCAGGCTGGAGGAGCTGTTGGCGAAGGCGTTCTGCAGCACGCTCATCATCACCAGGCCGGGGATCAGGAAGGCCGTGTAGCTGATGCGGTCGTAGACCAGCACCCGGCCTTCAAGCACATGGCCGAAGATCAGCAGATAGAGCACAGCCGTGAGCACGGGTGCGGCCACGGTCTGGAAGCTGACCTTCCAGAAACGCAGCACTTCCTTCTTGAGCAGGGTCTGCCAGCCGTTCATGCCGAAGCTCCCTGCGAGGTCTGGCCTTGTTCGTTCATCACGTGGATGAAGACATCCTCCAGATCGGCACGGCGGATTTCCACGTCCTCGGGGACGACGGAGCCCTCGCGCAGCGCGGCGAGCAGGCGCTCCACATCGCTGGCGTCGTTGGCGGGTATCTGCACGATGCGGCCGGTCACCCGTGCCCGCGCGGCCAGGGCCGGCGGCAAGGCGGTATCGGTCTTGAACTGCAGCACGTTGGAGGAGGCGGACTTGAGCAGATCCGACATGGTCGAGAGCTTGACGATGTTGCCCTGCTTGAGCATGGCCACGCGGCTGCACAGCGCCTCGGCCTCTTCCAGGTAATGGGTGGTGAGCAGCACGGTATGGCCTTCGCGGTTCAGGCGCGCGATGAAATGCCACAGCGTCTGGCGCAGCTCCACGTCCACGCCGGCCGTGGGCTCGTCCAGCACGATGATGGGCGGCTTGTGCACCAGGGCCTGGGCCACCAGCACGCGGCGCTTCATGCCGCCGGACAGCTGGCGCATGTTGGAGTTGGCCTTGTCGGTCAGCCCCAGGCTGTGCAGCAGCTCGTCGATCCAGTCGTCATTGTTCTTGACGCCGAAATAGCCGGACTGAAAGCGCAGCGCCTCGCGCACATTGAAGAAGGGATCGAAGACCAGCTCCTGCGGCACGATGCCCAGCTTGCGCCGGGCAGCCGAGTAGTCGGCATGCACGTCGCTGCCCTGGACCAGCACGCGGCCGCTGGTGGCGCGCGACAGGCCGGCCAGGATGCTGATCATCGTGGTCTTGCCAGCGCCATTGGGACCGAGCAGGCCGAAGAACTCGCCCTCCTCGATGTCCAGACTCACGTGGTTGAGCGCCTGAAAGGCCCCCTTGGGGGTCTGGTAGGTCTTGGAGATGGATTGGAATGAGACGGCAGACATGCGAGGCGCGATTCTAGGCCCTTGCAGCCAAACCTGCCTTGCAGGGCTCTTTGCAGCGGCGCGCTGCGCCGGCTCAGGAGGGGGAGGATGCGTCGGTCAGCAGCCCATCGACGCCGTACAGCGCCGCCATGGACTGCAGGCCCTGCGGCAGGCCCACGACCACCAATTGCTTGTCGGCCGCCTTCGCGGTGCGGCGGCAGGCCAGCAGCACGGCCAGGGCGGCCGAGTCGAAGACTTCGATGCCGCTGGCATCGACGCGCACCTGGGCGCCATCGAAGGCCTGCACCTGGGGCTGCAGCTGCACAAGGCAGCTGCGCGCCTGGCGGTAGGTCAGTTCACGGGGGAGCTGCAGCATGGCGCGCGCATCAATGGCCGTCAGCCCTTGGAGGCCGGCGTGGCAGGCATCTTGCCGCGCGTGGCAAGGGTCTCGATCAGGCCGTCGATGCCGCGGGCATTGATTTCCTGGCTGAACTGGTTGCGGTAGGTTTCCACGAGCCACACGCCCAGTACGTTCAGGTTGTAGATCTTCCAGCCGTCGCCGGACTTTTCAAGGCGGTAGTCCAGCTGCACGGGCTCGCCGCGGCCCAGCACTTCGGTGCGTACCAGCACATCGATGTCGCCGGGCGCAGCGCGCACCGGCTTGACATTGATGGTCTGATTGCTGACCTGGGTCAGCGCGCCCGAATAGGTGCGGATCAGCAGGGCCTTGAACTCGGTCTCCAGCTTCTCGCGCTGTGCAGGCGTGGCCTGGCGCCAGGCCGGGCCCACCGAAGCCGAGGTCATGCGGCGGAAATTCACATAGGGCATGACCTTGTCATTGACCAGCGCATTGACCTTGGAGACATCGCCCTCGCGCAGCGAGGGGTCCTTCTTGATGGTTTCCAGCACGTCGGTGGAGACACGCTTGATCAGCGCATCAGGGGTTTCATCGGCCGCGTGGACGGGCAGCGCAGCGCCCCAGGTTCCCATGGCCAGCACGGCTGCCGCGGCAGCGCTCCAGGCACGTCGATTGATCATCACTCTTCCTTTCCCAGCAGGGCCTCAATGCCCCGGACCGGGTTGATATTGCACATTTTTCCGGCCGTGCCGTGTCAGGCGCGGACCGTTTTTCATCTCGGGATGTTACGAACTGCTTACTTTGCGCCGTCTTCGGGCGGCAGTTTGCCGGCATCTTCGTCGTAGTCCTCGATGCGGCCGTCATCGCCGGACTTGCCACGCCGCAGGTTCAGGTAGACGTCACGCGTCAGGCTGTAGCGGTCAAGGGCGACGGAGTCCAGCGTGTCCGAGGCATTGAGCAGGCGTGCACGCGTATCCACCAGTCGCAGCACATACAGGCTGTTGCGCACGGGGATGTCGTTGATCGCCGTCAGGGGGCTGCCCCAGGCATCCACAGGCAGAGCCGCCGTGTCACGCACCGTGGACGGGCCGAGCAGCGGCAGCACCAGGTACGGCCCCGTGGGCACGCCCCAGCGGCCCAGCGTCTGGCCGAAGTCCTGCTTTTGGCGCTCGATGCCGGCCTCGCTGGCGATGTCGAGCAGGCCTCCCAGGCCGAAGACCGTGTTCACCGAGAAGCGCACCATGGAGTTGTAGGCACCCTCGGCCTGCCCCTGCAGCGCGTTGTTCACGAACGACCAGGCATCGCTCAGGTTGGAGAAGAAGTTGCTCACCCCATCGCGCGCCAGGCGCGGCGTGACATCGCGGTAGGCCGTGGCCACCGGCTTCAGGACGGCGCGGTCCAGCCCGTCATTGAACGAGTACATGCTGCGGTTGAACGGCTCGAACGGATCCTGGGGGTTGCGTGCCTCGCCCGGAGCGGTGGCGCAGCCGGCGAGCAGCGAAGCGGCGGCCAGCGTGCCGAGCATGGCTGCGCGCTGCCAGGAGGCTGCCTGGGCGGCAGGGCGACCCGCGGTCGCCTGTTCATGGTGGTTGGTTGTCATTCTTTGCCTCCTGCACCGGAGCTGCCACCCTGCTCGGCCTTGCCGTAGAGGAACTGTCCGATCAGATTTTCCAGCACAACGGCCGACTGGGTTGCGACGACGCGGTCGCCATCCTTGAGATTGTGGTCATCTGCACCGGCTTCGATGCCGATGTACTGGTCGCCGAGCAGGCCGCTGGTCAGGATCTTCAGGGAGCTGTCCTTGGGAAAGGCGTAGCGGTTTTCCAGGGCCATGGTCACGCTGGCCTGAAAGACCTTGTCGTCGAAGGTGATGGATTCCACACGGCCCACGACAACGCCCGCGCTGCGCACGGCTGCCTTGGGCTTGAGTCCGCCGATGTTGTCGAAGCGCGCGGTCAGCGTATAGGTCTTCTGGAAGTTCAGGCTCAGCAGGTTGGCCGACTGCAGCGCCAGGAACACCAGCGCCGCAGCGCCGATCAGCACGAACAGTCCGACCCAGACATCACTCTTGGATTGCTGCATGGTTTGTTTTTCCTTGATTTGCGAGAGGTGGCACCGGTGCCGGGTCAAAGGCTGAACATCGTGGCCGTGAGCAGGAAGTCCAGCCCCAGCACGGCCAGCGAGGCCATCACCACCGTGCGCGTGGTCGCGCGGGACACGCCTTCGGGCGTGGGCTTGGCTGCATAGCCCTGCAGCAGCGCGATGAAGGTCACCGCCACGCCGAACACCAGGCTCTTGAGAACGCCGTTGCCCAGGTCATACCACCAGTCCACGCCGTTTTGCATCTGGCCCCAGAAGGCGCCGCCATCGACGCCGATCATGACCACGCCCACCAGCCAGCCGCCGATCACGCCGACGGCACTGAAAACGGCCGCCAGCAGCGGCATGGCGATCAGGCCCGCCACGAAGCGCGGCGCCAGGATGCGGCGCACTGGGTCCACGGCCATCATCTCCATGGCCGACAACTGCTCGCCGGCCTTCATCAGGCCGATCTCGGCCGTCAGCGCCGTGCCGGCACGACCGGCAAACAGCAGCGCCGTGACGACGGGGCCGAGTTCGCGCACCAGCGACAGCGCCACCAGAAGGCCCAGCGCCTCGGCCGAGCCATAGCGCTGCAGCGTGTAGTAGCCCTGCAGGCCCAGCACGAAACCGACGAACAGGCCGGACACGCCAATGATGGCCAGCGAATAGTTGCCCAGGAAATGGATCTGGTCGCCGATCAGCCGCGGGCGGCCCAGCGCAGGCCCCATGAGGGCGAGCAGGCGGCCGAACAGGCGCGTGCCCATACCCAGCTGCGTCAGCTGTTGGCGTACCGCCGCGCCAATGCGTGCGGGATGCAGCCGGTTCATGCGTGCCTCCTGCCGTTGCTCTTGCCGGAGCTTGCGGGGTTGCCGAAATCTTCCTCGGCGCTCACGCCGGGGTAGTGGAAAGGCACGGGGCCGGTGGCCCGTGCGTGGATGAACTGCTGCACCAGCGGGTCGGGATTGGCCCGCACCTCATCTGGCGAGCCCTGGGCGGCGACGCCGCCGTTGCCCAGGATGACCACATGGTCGGCCACGTGGAAGGTTTCCTCCACGTCATGGGACACCAGGATGGAAGTCAGGCCCATGGCGTCGTTGAGTTCGCGGATCAGCTGGGCGGCCGTGCCCAGGGAGATGGGGTCCAGCCCGGCGAAGGGCTCGTCGTACATGATCAGTTCGGGGTCCAGCGCAATGGCCCGCGCCAGCGCCACGCGGCGGGCCATGCCGCCCGAGATCTCGCTGGGCATGAGGTCGCGCGCACCGCGCAGGCCCACGGCATGCAGCTTCATGAGCACGATGTCGCGGACCAGTTCGTCGGGGAGATCGGTGTGCTCGCGCAGCGGGAAGGCCACGTTGTCGAACACGCTCATGTCGGTGAACAGCGCGCCGAACTGGAACAGCATGCCCATGCGCCGGCGCGCGGCGTACAGGCCTGCGGCGTCCATGGTGGTGACGTCCTTGCCATCGAACAGCACCTGCCCCTGCTGGGCATGCTGCTGGCCGCCGATCAGGCGAAGCACCGTGGTCTTGCCGCCGCCCGACGCCCCCATCAGGGCCGTGACCTTGCCGCGCGGCACCTGCAGCGACAGGTCGCGCAGGATCACACGTTCGCCATAGCCGAAGGTGACGTTGCGCAACTCCACGAAAGAGGCGGTTGGGATCATGCTGTGGTGCGGTCGATAAATGTTCGCAGGCAAGCCCGCTATTGTGCAGACAGGTGCCGATGCCTGCTCATCACCCCCCGAGATAAACATACATCCGTGTATGTTTCTCAAAAAGTCATGGCAGAAAACGCCATAAAAAAAAGAGCATGCTTCGCTTGCTACACAAGCGTTGCACGCTCTCTGGACCTGGGGAAAGTCCGGACTGGACAGATGTTTTTTTACAACATGTTCTGCAGAAATGCCTGGGTCCGGGCGTGCTGCGGCGCTGCAAAAAAGGCTTCCGCCGGGCCTTGCTCGACGATCTCGCCCTTGTCCATGAAGATCACGCGATTGGCCACCTCGCGGGCAAAGCCCATCTCGTGGGTCACGACCAGCATGGTCATGTGCTCCTGGGCCAGCTCGCGCATGGTGCGCAGCACTTCGCCGGTCAGCTCCGGGTCCAGCGCGGAGGTGGGCTCGTCGAACAGCAGGATGTCCGGCTCCATGGCCAGAGCCCGGGCGATGGCCACGCGCTGCTTTTGCCCGCCCGACAGTCGGTTGGGATAGGCATCGCGCTTTTCCAGCAGGCCCACCTTGTGGAGCAGCGCCTCGGCCTTGGGCACGATCTGCTCGCGCTTGAGGCCCTTGACGACGATCGGCGCCTCGATGATGTTCTCCAGCACCGTGAGGTGCGGGAACAGGTTGAAGGACTGGAACACCATGCCCATCTTGCGGCCGATCTGGCGGATCTGCGCCTCGGGCACGTAGTGGGCGCGGCCGTCCGCGCCGCTGTCCACCAGCACCTCGCCCTCGACGGCGACACGGCCGCTGTCAATGGTTTCCAGGTGGTTGAGGCAGCGCAGGAACGTGCTCTTGCCCGATCCCGAAGGACCGATGACGGCCACCACCTCGCCGCGCGCCAGCTCCAGCGAAACGCCGCGCAGCACCGGCACACCGCCAAAGCCCTTGCAGATGTTCTGCGCCGAGATCATGGTCTCGGGCGCGTTATCACGCGTCGTATTTGGCATGGCGTTTTTCTAGGTATTGGAAGATCCAGGTCAACACGAGAGTCATGACCAGATAGAAGCCTGCGGCCACCACGAAGGGCGTGATGGTGAAGTCGCGCTGCACGATGCCGCGCGCGGCGCGCAGCAGGTCATTCAGGGCCAGCACGTAGATGAGCGAGGTGTCCTTGACCAGGGTGATGGTCTCGTTGCTCACAGGCGGGATGATGCGCGCCCACATCTGCGGCAGGATGATGCGGCGCATGGTCTGGCCGTAGCTCATGCCCAGCACCTTGGCACCCTCGTACTGGCCGCGGTCCACGGACTGGATGCCCGCGCGGAAGATTTCGGCGAAGTAGGCGGCGTAGTTCAGCGCGAAGGCGACCACGGCGGCAGGAAAATCGGGCAGGCGCACGCCGATCACGGGCACGAAGGGCAGCGCGAAGTAGATGAACAGCATCTGCAGCATCAGCGGCGTGCCGCGCATCAGCCAGATGTAGCCGCCGACCAGCCGGCTCAGGGCGGGAAAGCGGGAGATGCGCATCAGCGCCAGCGACAGTCCCAGGGGAATGGACAGCGCCAGGGTGATGACGAAGAGCTTGAGGGTGACCAGGGCGCCGGCGGACAGCGGCCCCATGAGCGAGATTACATATTCCATCGAATGGCCTCAGTGCGGTGCGCGGCCCCGCCGGCATCGGCAGGATCCGGGCAGCCACGGGCGCGTGCGTCCCAGAACGCAAAAGACCGGCAATGCCAGGCTGGCCTTGCCGGTCGCATGGTGTGCCGGATTTACTTGATGATGTCCTTGCCGAACCACTTGGAGGCGATTTCGGCGGCCTTGCCGTCCTTCTTCATCTCGGCCAGCGCGGCTTCGAGCTTGCCCAGAACTTCGGTGTCTTCCTTGCGCAGGCCCACGCCGTAGTCCTCGGTGCCGAAGTTGTCCTCGAGCACCAGGTACTCGCCAGCCTTCTTGGCCACGTGGAAGCGGCCCACGACCTCGTCGACCACGACGGCGTCCAGGCGGCCGGCCGACAGGTCCATCAGCGCGGTGATGTTGTCGCCGAAGGTCTTCAGGTCCTTGAAGCTGGCGGCCACGGCGGCGTCCTTCTTGATGGCGTCCACGGCCGAGCTGCCATCCTGCGCGCCCACGACCTTGCCTGCCAGGCCAGCCTTGTCCTTGATGTCGGAGTTGGCGCGCACGATGATGATCTGGTGGTTCTCCATGTAGGGCGCGGTGAAGGCGATGTTCTTCTTGCGCTCTTCGGTGATAGTCAGGCCGTTCCACAGCGCGTCGACGCGCTTGCCGACCAGCTCGGCCTCCTTGGCGCTCCAGTCGATGGGCTTGAAGTCCACTTCCACGTTCATGCGCTTGGCGGCTTCACGCGCCATGTCGATGTCGAAGCCGACGATCTCGTTCTTGTCGTCACGAAAGCCCATGGGCGGGAAGTTGTCGTCCAGGCCGATCACCAACTTGGTCATGGCTGCCGGCACGGGGGCGGCAACCGGCGCGGCGGCGGTCGATGCGGACTCGTTCTTGCCGCAGGCTGCCAGCAGTGCAGACAGGGCCACCATGGCCAAGAGGGTGCGTTTTTTCATGGCTTAAAGCTTTGGAGTGGAAAAAGCGAAAGGCGGCGGCCGCTGCACGCAAGGTGCGCAATCGTTGTAATGAATGGTTCCTCGGCGGAACCTTTGTCTCGGTTGGGTGCCGGCGCCGAATCCCGTATTGTCGCGCAGACCGGCGCCCCCCGCCAACACGCTGGATCAAGACCGTGCAAATCGGCAAATGGCGAGAGATGCCTGCCGGTCACTGCAGCATGAAGGTCTTGTATTCGAGCCGGTTGAGCTCGCGCGAGAGCAGGTACAGCCCCACGCACAGCGTCACCAGCATGGCCAGGCAAAAGCCGTAGCCATAGAACGCGGCGCCCAGCGCCAGCGAGATGCCCGTGAAGGCGATGTTCAGCGCCACCAGCAGCAGGCAGAGCATGAACACGATGCGCCGCTCGTCCAGGTAGAAGAATACGTTGAGCACGGCCATCACACCCACCTGCAAGCCGGCGCCCACCACCTGCACGTGCAGCAGCGGCAGGTACAGCTGGGAGATGCCCAGCAACTGCAGGATGGCCGGCCCGGCCACCAGGGTGACGAGGACGGCCAGCGTCTGCACCTTGGCGATCTCGCCCAGGCCCGCCTGGATGGCGTAGACCATCTCGTTGCGCATGGACTCGATGTATTCCAGCGATCCGCCGCCGCGCACGGCGTCGAAGAACTTGTCGTAGTACTCGACGAAGTCGGTCTCGATGCGCACCAGGAAGACCGCCATGCCCGGAATGATGGACAGGTACGACAGGAACACCGGCAGGTCGTAGATCAGCGAGGCCCTGAGTCCGCCGATGATCTGCTGCGAGGTCGGCGGGTAGTACCAGAACATGAACTTGTCGATCCAGATGCCCAGGTTGTAGAGCACGCCGATGCCGATCAGCGCCGGAAAGATCAGCGAGCGCTGCGTGAAGTCGAAGGCGATCCAGCGCTGCTGCAGCGGAAAGCTGCGCAGCACGATCATCCACATGCCGGCCAGCAGCAGCACATGGCCGATCACGAAGCTGGCCAGCAGCCCTTCCAGCCCCCAGTAGCGCAGCGGCAGCGCCAGCAGCACGATGAGCAGGTAGGTGGCGCCGAACAGCCCGGCAATGGCCCGGTAGTGCTTGAGGCCCGACAGCAGCACGGTCATGACCCAGACCACGCACATCAGCGTGAAGCCGGCCAGCATCAGCACGCGGTACAGCAGGCCCTGCCCCGGCAGCACCACGAACAGCGCCAGCGTGCCCAGCGCGCTGGCCGTGGCCACGACCACCAGCAGCAGGCCATGCAGGTTGGGCAGGATGCTCTCGTCCTTCTTGAGGAACAGCTGGTCCGACACAAAGCGCGTGAAGGCCAGTTGCGCCGCCCCGGTCAGGATCAGGCTGCTGGCCACCAGATAGGTCACCGAGGTCTGGAACTGCGTGACCAGCAGCGGCGGCGCCACCACGCTGACGCTGAACACCCCCACCAGCAGGATGCCGATGATGGAGAACACCCACGGCCCCGAGCCGATGACGCCCGCATAGGCGTAGGCCTGGAGCACGCTGGTCAGCGTGTTCTTGCGCAGCAGGTGGCGCAGTTCGAATCCAATGCCGGCCATCAGTGTTTTTCCTCGGACTGTTGCAGCGCCCTGTCGTAGACCTGCCTGTAGCGCTCGAACAGCAGCCGGTCGGAGTAGTAGCGCTCCACGCGCGCAATCCCGGCCGCGCTGGCGGCCTGCCACTGCGCGGGCGAGCTCAGCAGCTCCAGGCAGGCGTCGGCCAGCGCCTCGGGGTTGGCAATGCCGACCACGCGCCCGCACGAGCCCAGGGCCTGGTCTTGCGGCTCCAGCCCGTCGATGAGCTGGCGGCAGGAGCCCACGTCGGTGCTGACCACGGGCACGCCTGCGGCCTGGGCTTCGAGAATCACCAGGGGCAGCGCCTCGCTGATGGAAGACAGCACGACCACGCCCACCTTGGGCAGCAGCTCCTCCACCTTCTGCATGCCCAGAAAGCGGACGTTGGCCTGCAGGCCCAGGCTGTCCACAAGGTTCTGGCATTCCTCGGCATAGGCCGGGTCCTCGGCCGTGGGGCCGGCCACCCAGGCCTGGGCCTGGGGCATCCGGTTGACCACGCGGCGCATGGCGCGGATGAAGGTCTTGATGTCCTTGATGGGCACCACGCGGCCGATCAGGCACAGCACGGGCGGCACCTCGGCGGGCCGCTGGGTGCGCAGCGGCGCAAAGCGCTCTATGCGGATGCCGTTGGGGATGCTGACCGTGCGCTCGGCGGCCGCGCCATCGGCCACCTGGCGCAGGCGGTTGTTCTCGTACAGCGCAATGATGGGATCGGCCGCGCCATAGCAAAAGCGCCCCATCCAGTCGAAAAACCGTATCCACATCTGCCGGAAGAACGACACCTC
Source organism: Delftia sp. GW456-R20 (assembly GCF_001622915.1). Classification (NCBI taxonomy): domain Bacteria; kingdom Pseudomonadati; phylum Pseudomonadota; class Betaproteobacteria; order Burkholderiales; family Comamonadaceae; genus Delftia; species Delftia sp. GW456-R20. Next base: position 497,658 of record NZ_LWCN01000005.1, read on the forward strand.
CATGGGGTCGCGCTGGAAGATGTTGCGGTTGTCGCGGATCCAGGAGCTTTGCAGCAGGTCGATCTGGCGCTCTTTCGTGTAGATGCCATGCTCGGACAGCACCAGCGGCAGGCCGCGCGCATGGTGCAGCAGGCCGCCCAGAAATCCCGCATAGCCGGTCGAGACGGTATGCAGCACGCGCACCGGGATCAGCCCATGGGCGATGCGCGCCATCAGCCACAGCGGCTGCAGCATGATGCGCACGGTCCAGAAGAAGTCCACGAACGACGGGTCGGTGCAGTGGCGCCGGTAGCTGTCGCGGATCAGGTCCCAGGCGAATTCGCTGTGCAGGAAATCCTCCAGCGGCAGGCTGCCGCCGGGCTGCAGCTCCAGCGCAATGGAGCGCATGGCCGCCAGCACCTTGGCCCGGCTTTCGGCACTGCCGTCATGCGCCTCCAGCGCGCCCAGGAATTCCTGGGCCTTGGCCAGGGCTTCAGGATGGCCGCGCGAAGGGGCGGGCTGGATATTGGAGTGCAGCGCGTCAAACAGGTAGTGCTGCTCGAAGTGCACCACGTTGGGCGGCAGTGCGTAGCGGAAATCGCCATAGTCCTCGCGCCGGCTGCCCAGGAAGACGATGGCAAAGCGGTGCTCGGGATAGGCCTGCAGGATCTGGTTGACCCAGCTGGACACACCACCGCTGACATAGGGAAAAGTGCCTTCCAGCAGCAGCGCGATGTCCGCATTGGCCGCCGTGGGGAACTGGCTCGCACGGCTCATGAGGCACTCCAGTAGCGGATGCTGGGCTTCAGGCGCGGCAGGGCTTGCTCGATGTCCAGCGAACGCATCAGGGCCTGCGCCTTGGCGAATTCGCGCCGATCGAACAGCAGCTCGGCCTGGTAGGGCACGACGCGTGCCGGCTCCATGCCCAGCGCCAGCGAGCGCTCATAGCAGGCCAGCGACTCCACCGCCCTGCCCTGCATGTGCAGCAGCCGGCCACGGCGCAGCAGCAGCAAGGCGTTGTCGGGCCGCTGAGCGAGCACCAGGTCGCAGTAGTGCAGGGATTGCTTGATGGCGTGGTCGCGCACATCGCCCTGCGCCACGCCCTGGTAGACCAGCTCCGCGTAGAGGTCGGTCAGCGCCCGCGCCGCCTGCAGGCCACGCGGCCCGTAGGGCGCATCGCCCTCGGACTGGCGGGCATGCTCGAACAGCTGCAGCTCCTGGTGGATGGTCTTGCTGATCTCGCGCTCCTTGGCGTCCAGCATGCTGTAGGCCAGCAGGCGCAGGTCTTCGCTGGAATCGCCCAGCGCCGTGCGCAGCATGGGCGAGGCAATGCGCCCCGGCACGCTGCCCAGCGCCACCATCGCCCGCATGCGTGAGGCGACCGGCACATTGGGATTGGCCAGGAAGGACTGCAAGCCCGCCTGGCGGCGGCTGGTGCTGGCCTGCTGGTGCGGGTCGAAATCGGGCAGGGGCATCACCGGGAAACGCGGGCCGCCACGCGGGCCGCGCTGGGTGTGCAGCGCAATGGTGGCGACCACGGCGCCCAAAATGCCGGCCACCGGCACGGCATAGGCAAACAGCCCCATCAGCGCCGCCAGGGCCAGGCGCTGGCGCACCGACTTGGCCGAGGTGGCCAGGAAGGGCGCCAGGCACAGCGCCAGCAGGCCGCTGGCCAGCCCGTGGGCCGTGAGATAGCCCAGCAGGGCCGCGTCCGACTGGCTGCGCAGCAGCCACAGGCTGCTCCAGGAAGCGATTTCCGCGGCCAGCGCGCCCAGGGCCAGCTTGAGGTTAAGCATGGCCCTGCCCCATTTGATGGAGCCGCTCCAGCACGCTGCTGGCCGAGCAGCGGTCCAGCAAGATGGTGCGCGGGAAGATGCCCGCATCGGCCAGCGAGGCCACGCCGCGCTGGGCCAGCCAGCCCTCGATGCGGTTCAGGTAGCCCTCGGCCGTGGCGTTGGTGCCCAACGGCATGAAGATGGCCAGCAGTTGCCGGCCATCGCTTTCCCGCAGCCAGGAGCGGTCCAGCATGCGCTCCAGCCGCATGATCTGCTGGGCCATCTGGGCCTGCACAGCCGAGGGCGACAGCTCCAGCGCCACCACCACGCTGCTCAGGCGCGCGCTGCGGTTGACATGCTCCATGCGCTGCAGTTCGAACGCGAAATGCGGCGGGCAATCGGGATAGGCCTGCAGCAGCGGCGCAGCCAGGCTGTTGGCGGCCACGCTGTCCGTGTAGTAGCCCAGCAGCAGGTTGATGGTCTGCAGCGCCTCTTCCTGCAATGCGAAGAAAGGCATTTCCTCGACCAGCAGCAGGCCGTAGATCTCGCCCTCCAAGTCCAGCATGGGAGCCACGACGATGTACTGCGTCTGCTGGCCCTCCGCCATGCTTTGCGAGACATGGCACAGCACATGGCTGTCCAGCGCCTGGCGCACCAGCGGATCGTGGACATGGATGGGCCGCTCGCCCCCCAGCTGGGCAATGGGCGTGGGGTCCAGCACCTCATTGCGCACGGGCACCAGGCTGGCCACGCTGATCTGGCTGAAGCGCGACAGCAGGTTGAGCAGGCTTTGCGCATCGCCCTCGGCGCCACTGAGGCCGCTGAGCACGTTGATGGCATCGCGCATGGACACGGGGCGGCCTATGAGCTCCTGCTCCAGCCGGTCATGCGACAGGCGCAGCAGGTAATGCTGGCGGATCAGCTGCTCGGTGCGCTGGTCCATGTAGTTCTGCGCCGTGCGCGCGCGGCGTATGCGTGCGCGCCAGAGGCTGGAGATCTCGCCCACGACCATGACCAGGATCAGGCCGCCCAGAAAGTACTGTTCCGGGAACAGCGACAGATCGCGCTGGTTGACCCCCAGCCAGGCCAGCAGCAGCACGCCGGCCGCCGACAGGCCGGCCACCGGCCCGTAGCGCAGGGCCACCACCACGGGCGCCAGCCAGGCCCAGGGGAACTCGGACTCCACCCACAGGGGGTTGTCCGGGTTGGCCCACATGCCGATCAAAACGGCCAGCACCGGCAGCAGCAGCGTCTCGCCCACCACCACCCAGGGCTTGGCGCTCGTCTGCACAAGCAGGCCCAGCGGCGAGCCTCTGAATTCCGCGGCAATGCCGGCGCGGCGCGGTGCAGCGGAATGCGGTGCCGCCTTGGGCGTGCTGGCTTGGTCTGGCATGAAGAGTCGTTCCCTGGATGCGCTTATCGGGCGTTGGCCAGGCCTGTGCCCAGCAGGTTGCGGATCAGCTTCTGGCCCACGGCGGCCAGTGCCTCGCGGCTCCAGCCGCTTTGCGCGCCCGCACCGCTCCACACGGTGGCGCCGGTTCCCACGTCCACGATCTCCAAGGTCACGCCCACGGCCGGCTCGCCATCCACGCCCACCTTGTAGCGCCATTCGTCCACCGCGCCCGTCAGCGCATAGCGCACGCCTTCGCCGCGCGCCCAGGCCAGGGCGTCGTCGCGGCGCTTGGCTTCGCGGCCGTCGAACAGGGTTTCCTGCAGTGCATCGCCCGTGTAGCGCTTGACCTGGCCCACGCCACGCGCATTGATCAGCGCCGCGGCAATGGCGGCGGCGCGGTTGCCGGCCATGGGCGTTTCGGTGTGGTTCTCGAAGGGCAGCACCGCCCAGCTGGCGTTCGTCTCCAGCGCGGGCGCCGTGCCCCGGTCGATGGTCGAGCAGGCAGACAGCAGGCCGACAAGGGCAATACCCGTGAGCACGCGAAGGCGGGAGGCGAAAGTGGTGCGGTGTGTCATGGAGAGGCTCCTTGAAGTCTTCGGATCAGTAGTGGAGGCGGTAGGTCAGCAACAGCTCGCGGGTATTGCCCACGGTGTTGATGCCCGACTTGGACAGATTCAGGCCCAGCGCGAGGTGGTCCGCGCCGAACAGGCTGGTGGCCAGGCCCATGCCCAGCTCGTAGCCCGCGCCGTTGACGCTGTGGTGCGTCAGGGCCAGGCTGGCGTAGGGCCGCAGCGCGCGCGTGTACTGCTGCTCGTAGCCCGTGTTGAACATCATCTGCAGGCCCGAGAAGCGGAAACTGCGCGGCAGCAGATAGTCGATGGTGGGATCGTTGAACGGCGGCAGGTAACCCAGGATGGCCGCATCCCGGCCCTGCAGCAGCGCCGGGTCGTTGCGGCTGTAGCGGTGCCAGGAGGTGAAGGCGCCGAACTGCAGGGTGGGCGCCTCGCTGCGGTAGGTGTGCAGGTATTGCAGCGTCGCATGGTTGCCGGAGCCCACGCGTGCGCCGCTTTGCACGCGGTAGCGCTCCGATGCCAGCTCCAGCGTGATCTGGTCCAGGCGCGAGAGCTGGTAGCTGCTGCCCAGCGACACGCGGTCCTTCATGCCGCCCATGCGCATGGCCAGCGTTTCCTGCGTGGCCAGGTGCCGGCCCAGTGATGCCTGCAGGCTCCAGCGGCTGTCCACGTTGTAGGTCTGCGTGAACTGCATGGGCGTGTAGCCCTCCAGGCTTTCGCGCCGGCCCAGCATGAATTCGCTGGAGGCCGACTGCGTCTTGCGCGTCAGGCGCAGGCCGATGCCCCGCTCCTGCGAGGGGCCGCGCACCAGGGTGTTTTTGTTGACCGTGCGGCGCACGTCCTCGGCATCCAGGTCCAGCGCCCAGCGGGGGTTCAGGCCCACATGCCAGCGCAGCCGGGAGATCTGCTCGTCGATGGCGTCCATGCGGCGGTTGCGCAGTTGCAGGCCGCCGTAGTCGCTGAAGGCCAGCAGCTGCTCGGTCAGCGCCAGGTGCAGGGGATCGTCGTCGGGCTGGTCGACCATGTTCTCGAAGGCAGCCGTCTGCGCCAGCCGCACATCGCCGACCATGGCTGCCGCGTTGATGCGGTCATAGCGGGGCAGCGCCTCGTCATGGCGCTGCAGCAACTGCCCGGCCTGGGCCACATCCTTTTCCGCCAGGGCCACCGTGATCTCGGCCCACAGCGGCGAGCTGGTGCTCTTGCTGCGGCTGCGTGCGTACTGCTGCCACAGGTAACCACGCTCGGCCTGGTACTCGCCGCGCTCCTGCAGCCAGGCAATGGCCAGCTCGGCCGCAGCGGCGGAATGCTCGCGGCGCCCGCCTTCCAGGTCCATGCGCAGCAGCTCGCGCATCAGGGCGAATTCGGCATCGCCCTGGGTATGAAAGAGCATGAGCCGGCTGCGGGCCTGGCGCTGAACCTCGTCCAACCCCTCGGCCGTCAGCCATTTGCGGGCGGCCAGGGCCGCTGCGCCGTCCTGGGCGCGTGCCCGCACCTTCTCGCGCGTCCACAGCTGCTGCCTCAGGCTCCAGGCCCGATCGGCCTGCTGGTTCTGCTCCAGCGCGTCGGCGTACTGCATCATCCACAGGAAGTCGTCGGCATGCTCGGCGCGGTGCGGCTTCAGATAGCGTTCCAGCGCAACGGCCGGGCGCGACAGCGTCATGTAGGCCGCCGCCAGGGCGCCGTGCATGTCGGCATCGCGCGCCCAGACAGGCTCGGCCGCCGCCAGCAGCAGCTTGAGGGCCGCCGCGTTCTGCGTATCGATCAGCAGCCACATCAGGCCCTGGCGCAGCGGCGTGGAGCCTGGGTCCAGCGCCAGGCCCTTCTCGAAGGCCTCCATGGCCTTTTTCGATTGCGCCGTGCGCTGGTAGTAGGCGCCCAGTATCTGGAAGAAGGTGGGCTGGCCCTGCAGGCGCTTGACCAGGGCCGGGTCGGCCAAGATGCGTTCGACCTGGCTGCCGATCTGGGTCCAGTCCTCCAGATCCTCCAGCAGGTAGAAGGCCTGCGTCAGATGGCGCACGTCATGGAACTGCTCCCAGGCGTGCAGGGACATCCGGGCCGCCTCGCGCCGGTCGGCGCGCTGCAGCAGGCGTATCACCTCGTCGTAGTCGCTGATGCCGGCGTGCGGCGTCTGCAGCAGGCGGCGGTAGGCCTTCAGCGTCAGTGCTTCCTGGCGCTGGTCCTGGGCCAGGTCGCCCAGCAGGCGCCAGTACTCGCCCTCGTCCTGCATGCCGGCGGGAATGCGCGTCTGCGCATCCTCCAGCCAGCGCAGGCCCAGCGCCGGCTCGCCCTGCAGCAGCGCGAGCACGGCGGCGGGCATGGCATGGGCCGGCGTGCGCTGCTCGGGATCGCTGAGCACGCGTTTCCATGCCTGCAGCGCCAGCGGCGAACGGCCTGCGCGCTCGGCCAGCTGGGCCAGCAGAATCTGCGACTGCGGCGTGCTGCCGTGCTTTTGCAGATAGTCGATGGCCTCGCCGGGCTCGGCCTGGCGCTCGTAGGCCTGGACCAGCGCCTGCTGCAGCGCGGCATCCTGGGGACGGCGGCTCAACTGGTGGCGCAGGCCGGCAATCAGGGCGCGGTCGTCGAACAGGCCCGGCGCCAGGCGCATCACCGTCTTCCAGGCATCCTCGCGCCCCGTGTTCTGCGCAATGACCAGCCAACTGTCCAGGGCCTGCTGCTGCTGTCCCATCCATTCGGACACCTGGGCCAGGCGTTCGCGCCAGGCCATGTCCTGCGGCGCCTGGCGCACGGCAGCCGTGGCCACGCGCCAGGCATCTTCCAGGTTGCGGTTTTCGAGGAACACCTCGTAGCCCAGCAGGTAGGTCTTGTCGTCAAAGGGCAGGCCCGGCGGCGGCTTGCGCACGGGATCGGCCGTGCGCAGCATGCGCCAGCCCGGCGCGGTCCAGGCCACGGGCTGCAGCGCCCAGGCGCCGTCGTCGGCAGCCGGGTCCGGACCGGCGCCCGAAGCCCCGGCCACCTGCGTCTGCCATTGCTGCAGCAGCGACAGCTGCAGCAGCCGCTTGGCATAGCGCTCGGCCTCGGCCCGGTTGCCGGCCGCGCGCGCCAGGCCGATGAGCTTTCGCAGCGTCTCGGGGTCGCTGCCCAGCAGCTCTTCCTGCTGGCGCGCCAGCGCCAGCGCTTCGTTGGCACGGTTGCCGGACTGCAGCACCTGCAGGGCCTGCCAGAGGTAAGCGCGCGACTGCTGGACGTCCTCGGTCGTGGCGCTGGCCTGGCGCAGCAGCCGGGCCGATTCCTCGTACAGGGACATGCCCAGCGCCTGCCGCGCTGCGGATTCATAGACCTGCGCCTTGCGCGCGGGATCGGCCTGGCGGCCTGCCACGTCGTCGTAGATGCCCAGGGCCAGCGGTGCGTCCTTGAGCACCAGCGCCGACGAGGCCAGGTACAGCGCCTGCTCCTGGGTCAGCCCCTGCAGCGGCACGTCCTTCAACGCCTGCATCACCTGCGGCGCCAGCGCCTCGGCCTGGCCGCCCGCGCGGTGGTCCTGCTTTTGCGCCTCCAGATAGCCCTGGTAGGCGGCCTGCCAGTGGTCCCAGGCCTGGACGGCTGCGCTGGGCAGTGCCTGCTTGGCCGCCTCTTCCCGCGCCAGCTTGATGGCCTGCAGGCGCTCTTCCTTGGCCTTGAGCAGGGCGCGCAGGTTCTCGTTACCGGGATCGCTCTTGAGCAGGTTGCTCAGGTAGTTGTAGGACAGCTCGGAGTCATCTCCGGTGACGGAGAGCCGGCGCTCCAGATCCTGCTTGGGAAACAGCATCCACAGGGCGCCACCGATCAGTACCGCCAGCAGCGCGATCAGCCAGAAGGGAACCGTGATGGGGCGCTCAGAGCCCCCGGCATTGCGCTTGGAGTTCGACACTGTTTTGGGTACTTCTGAAGGAACGGAGGTTGGCGTTGCCAGTATCGGCACCCACCACGGCAAGGAGGGGCGTGGCGGCGTTCGCAGAACTCAGCGAACAGCCGGCAGGCAGGTACATGCGCAGCTCCAGCGGCACATGGCCCTGCAGGGCGAAGCGCACGCCGCCGTCGGCCTGGGGCTGCCATTGCGTGAGCCGGGCATTGGCATCCACCAGATAGGGGCGCGCCGCGTGGGCGGCCGCGCCTGCGGCGTCCTGTTGCGTCTGTTGCACCAGGTATCCGGCGCTGCCGGCCAGATGCAGGTAGCTGCCGTCTGCCCCCTTGGCATAGCCGGCAATGCCGCTGCTGGCAGCCATGGAAGGCAGGGCCATGCCGGGCGGCATGCGCAGCGTGCGCAGCTGGCCCGGACCCCGCAGGCGCCAGCCCTGCGCGTCGCGGCCGATGGCGAATTCGTAGAAATCCTGCACCTTGCGGATGTACTCGGAGCTGTAGACCGGGTTCAGCCGCTGCGCCAGCGCCCACTGGTAGATCCTGTGCAACGCCTTGATGCTGGCCTGCTTGCTGGCGGAGTAGGAGTGGTAGTAGATGTCCACGGCCTTCAAGCGCCGGGGAGCCTCGGTCATCTCGAAGGTCTCGATGACGCGCTCGAAGCCGTAGAACGGCCCGTGCCAGAGGTTGGTGTAGATGTTCTCGTTGGTGACGGGCGCATAGATCTGCAGGTGGCCGCCCTTGCGCAGACCCCAGCTGCGCACCTCGGTCAGCGAAGGATTGCTGCGCGTGATGGCCGTGTCGCCACCATTCATGTTGAGCAGGCCGGCGGCATCGGAGATGGCCAGGGCCTCGGCGCTGGGCGCCGTGTTGCCGGTCCACAGGAACACGTCCACCGGCTTGCCGGGCGGCGCCAGGCGCTTGCGGATGTAGTCGACCGAGCCATTGATCTCCCGGTTCATGTCCATCTGGTAGCCGGGGATGTGGAGGTTGAGGTTCACCTCCTTGCTGTCATCCCCGTCGGGCGCTGCCCCGGGCTCCCAGAAGAAGGGGTGCGAGTAGGAATGGCTGGCAATCTCGACATGGGGCATGGCGAAGATGCGCTTGGCAATGCCCTCCAGCTGCTCGGCCCACTGCGGATACAGGCCCTGCGGCGAGACCTCGGCCTCGATGACCGAGATGGTGTGCGGGATCTTGTAGCGCTCCAGAATCTCGCGGCGCAGCACTTCGCCCGCGAAGGGCGTTCCCGGCAGCTCGGCCTTGGAGGGAAAGCCGTCGCCATCCACATGGGCCAGCAACAGGCGGCGGCCGTTCTCCGTGGAGACATCGGGCGCGGGGAAATCCTTCAGGCGCAGCGCCTCGCGCAGCAGCGCGAACGGATCGATCACCCAGCGCGACTGGTCGGTGCCCGGCATGCCCACCACCACATAGGGCATGAGTGCAAAGCCGCCCCAGGGCGTGATGGCGGCAGAGACGAAGCGGCGCCCCCGCTTGTCGTCGAAGGACAGCAGCTCGCGGCTGCCCTTGGCCATCTGCGGCGTGAACTCCCAGCCTTCGTAGTCGTGCGCGGGCTCGGCCGGCGGTATCTCGAACCCCATGAGCGGCGCCTGCTCGGCGCGCCGCAGCGGGAACACGGGTGCCGCTTCCGTGCTGCGCGTGCCCAGGGCGGCCGACATGGTGCGGTCCTGGGACAGGCCCAGCGTATTGAGCACCAGCAGCGGCATGCCCTGCTGCACCTGATTCGCCAGCCACTGCCGCACGCTTTTGGCCCGCATCTCGGGCACCGCGCCGCCGAACCAGCTCACCACGCCGGCATAGCGGTCGCGCGCCACGCCTTCGGGCAGGGGCTCGCGCACATCGGCGTAGTCGGCAACGTAGCCCATGTAGTTGATGGGCATTTCCAGGAAGCGGTGCGCCGATGCGCCGTTGATGGACGGATAGTCGGCACCGTTGTAGAGAATCAACACCCTGCGCGCCACCGCCTCCACCTGGCCTATGCCCAGGGTCTGCAGCCCGGCATCGGAAACCCACGGAATGATGCCCAGCTGCGCAATGCGGCGGGCCGTCTCGCGCGTGGCGTCGCGGTCGTGCGGGGCCACGTAGTCGATGGACATCACCGGCAGGCGGTCACGCTCACGGATGGTCTGCAGTTGCTGCAGCAGCCATTCGCGGTCTTTCTCGGGCACGTTCACATAGCGCTTGAGGCTGGCATCCCAGCCCCGCAACAGCGACTCCGCCGCCACCATCTGTACCTTGTCCCTCACACGCGGCACGATCTCGAAACCCCGGTTCAGGATCAGGCGGATGCCGGGATAGCGCTGGTGCAGCGTCTCGATGACGCGCACCAGGCCGTCCTGCTGGGCCTTTTCGTCGAAATTCGCGGCCAGGCGGTAGGAGTCCAGCGTGTCCAGGAAGAAGCCCCGAAAACCCTGCTTCCACAGCGGTGCGATCACCTCGTCGGCGAAGAAGGCGGGCCACTGCGCGGGCGTCTGGTCCAGGACGATGGACTGCCAGGCGCCGTTGCGCGCCATCTTCCAGGCCTCGGGAATCTTGCTGAAGTAGGCGCGCGCGGGCAGCACCTCGGCCACGGAGGCATATGCGTAGAGTTCGCTGCCCGGAGCCTGCTTGCGGAATTGAACGGGGTCGTAGCCGTGGCCCGGCTCCACGACAGCGATGTCGTAGAGGCTCAGTTCACTGAGCGAGGCCTTGTTCCCGTAATAGACGGCAACCGCAGGCTCGGCGGCCTGCACCGCCCAGCCGCACAGCATCCCCCAGCAAAACAGGCAGGTTCGCAGGAAAGCGTTCACGGCCTTCTCCTCGGGGTGTGGCCACGCACGGTCAATTCATAGTTTTTGTACATCAAATTTCTAGTCGATTTGATAAAAGCTATCGTCAGTCCGACGAAATGCGGGCGCGAGCATACCGGTTTTTGTCTGCAAACGTGTCTTCTCCCTACTTTTGTGCTCGTCGCCCTTGAAGCCTGGGGGAAGCTGGGTTATGGCGATACTAGGCAGGCAGAAAAATCACCAATGAAAGGTATTCATGATTCTGGTCACAGGCGGCGCCGGCTTCATCGGCTCGCATACCTGCGTGGAACTCGCCGCTGCGGGCGAGCCCTACCTGATCTACGACAACTTCAGCAACAGCAGCCCCGATGTGCTCGAACGCATGGAACGCATCACGGGCCGGCGCCCGCTGTGCGTCGAGGGCGACGTGCGCGACCGCGCCGCGCTGGAGCGGCTGTTTGCCGAGCACTCCATCCGCGAGGTGATCCACTTCGCCGCGCTCAAGGCCGTGGGCGAGTCCGTGGCCCAGCCGCTGCGCTACTACGAACACAACGTGGGCGGCACGGTCGCCCTGCTGCAGGCCATGCGGACGGCAAGCGTGCGCAGCTTGGTGTTCTCCTCCTCGGCCACGGTCTACGGCGATCCGGCCAGCCTGCCGATCCGCGAAGACTTTCCGCTGTCCGCCACCAACCCCTACGGCCGCAGCAAGCTGTGGATCGAGGAAATGCTGGCCGACCTGGACCGCGCCGAGCCCGGCCAGTGGAGCCTGGCACGGCTGCGCTACTTCAACCCCGTGGGCGCCCATGAAAGCGGCCTGATCGGCGAGGACCCGCGCGACATCCCCAACAACCTCATGCCCTATGTGTCGCAGGTCGCCATCGGCCAGCGCCAGCAGCTCAGTGTCTATGGCGATGACTATGCGACGCCGGACGGCACGGGCGTGCGCGACTACATCCACGTCACCGACCTGGCGCGCGGCCACCTGGCGGCGCTGCGCTATCTGCGCGAGCAACAGGGCCTGCTGACCGTGAACCTGGGCACGGGGCGCCCGGTCTCGGTGCTGGAGATGGTCAAGGCCTTCGAGCGCGCCAGCGGCCGCCCCGTGCCCTACCAGATCGTGGCGCGCCGCCCCGGCGACGTGGCCCAGTGCTGGGCCAACCCCACCGAGGCCGAGCGCCTGCTGGGCTGGAAGGCTGCGCTGGATATCGATCGCATGTGCGAGGACGCATGGCGTTGGCAAAGCCAGGCCGCAGGCCTCAAGCGCTGAACCCCGCAGCGCCTGCGGGCGCCGAGGGCGTGGTATCTTTTCGCCCTTGTTTCACGCCCTAGCCACGAGTCTGCCCATGCTTGCCAAACGCATCATCCCCTGTCTTGACGTCACGGGAGGGCGCGTCGTCAAAGGCGTGAACTTCGTGGAACTGCGCGATGCGGGCGACCCGGTGGAGATCGCCGCGCGCTACAACGCCCAGGGCGCGGACGAGCTGACCTTCCTGGACATCACGGCCACCAGCGACGGGCGCGACCTGATCCTGCCCATCATCGAATCCGTGGCCAGCCAGGTCTTCATTCCCCTGACCGTGGGCGGCGGTGTGCGCACCGTCGAGGACGTGCGCCGCCTGCTCAACGCGGGCGCCGACAAGACCAGCTTCAACTCGGCCGCCATCGCCAATCCCGATGTGATCAATGCGGCCTCGGACAAGTACGGCGCGCAATGCATCGTCGTGGCCATCGATGCCAAGCGGCGCACCGCCGAGGACGAGCAGCGCATCGGCGCCGATGGCCGCGCTGCCGGCCCCGGCTGGGACGTGTACAGCCACGGCGGACGCAAGAACACCGGCCTGGACGCCGTGCAGTGGGCCGCCGAAATGGCGCGCCGCGGCGCGGGCGAGATCCTGCTGACCAGCATGGACCGCGACGGCACCAAGTCCGGGTTCGACCTGAAGCTCACGCGCGCCGTCAGCGACGCCGTGCCCGTGCCCGTGATCGCCTCGGGCGGCGTGGGCTCGCTGGACGACCTGGCCGATGGCGTGACCCTGGGCGGCGCCGACGCCGTGCTGGCCGCCAGCATCTTCCACTACGGTGAATTCACCGTGGGCCAGGCCAAGCAGCGCATGGCCGAGCGCGGCGTGCCCGTGCGCCTCTGATACGGCGCGTCGGCGGACTCCTTCATTTCAGTTTTCCATGGCGCTCGCGCCGCCCACAACCCATGAAACCGGCGCGGCCCAAGGGACCAGGGACAGCGAGCAAGGGCCGCCCCGCAGCAAGGCTGTCGTCTCCCTCCCGCGCAGCGAGAGAGGGGGAAGGCGCGAAGCGACTCAGGGGGTGTATTTTCAATCCAGGCAATTCCTGACAATCCTGTCACAGGGATGCCCACCCAGGATATTCACAATGCAGGCAATGAACTGGCTAGATCAAGTCAAATGGGATGCGCAGGGCCTGGTGCCCGTGATCGCGCAGGAAAAGGACACGGGCGACGTGATGATGTTCGCCTGGATGAACCGCGAGGCCCTGGCCAAGACGGCCGAGCTCGGCCGCGCCGTCTACTTCAGCCGCTCGCGCAACAAGCTGTGGTTCAAGGGCGAGGAATCGGGCCACGTGCAGACCGTGCACGAGGTGCGCATCGACTGCGACAACGACGTGGTCCTGCTCAAGATCACCCAGACCGGCCACGAGCCCGGCATTGCCTGCCACACGGGGCGCCACAGCTGTTTTTACAGCGTGCTGCAGAACGGCCAGTGGCAGGCCGTCGATCCGGTCTTGAAAGACCCCGAATCGATCTACAAATGAATTCCACGACCATGAACGACACCGCAAGCACTTCCTCGCTGGACGCCCTGGCGCGCCTGGCCGCCGTCATCGAAAGCCGCAAGCCCGCCAACGGCGGCGACCCCGACAAGAGCTACGTCGCCCGCCTGCTGCACAAGGGCCCGGATGCCTTTCTGAAGAAGATCGGCGAAGAGGCCACCGAAGTGGTCATGGCCGCCAAGGACGCAGACCATGGCGGAGACGCCGGCAAAATCCTCTACGAAGTGGCCGATCTGTGGTTCCATAGCATGATCGCCCTGGCCCACTATGGCCTGACGCCCGCCCAGGTCGTTGCCGAACTGGAACGCCGCGAAGGCACCAGCGGCATCGAGGAAAAGGCGCTGCGCAAGGCCCAGGAACGTGATGTGAACGAGAAAGGACCGCTGCCATGAATGACGATTACATCGAAGTCCGTGCCCTGGACCAGTCCCGCATCGAAGGCCTCAAGGCCTGGGGCTGGGTCAGCTACCTGCTGCACCTGGTGGTGGCCGTGGCCGCCGTCGTGCCGGGCGCACAGCCCAGCATTGCGCTGCTGGTGATCGCCCTGATCATCGATCTGGTCAAGCGCGGCGACGCCGAAGGCAGTTGGATGGCCAACCACTTCTCGTGGCGCATCCGCAGCGTGATCTGGGCCGGCATCCTGTACCTGGTCACGGCGCCGCTGTGGCTGCTGTTCTTCGTGCCCGGCTGGATCGCCTGGACCGTCATCTCCATCTGGTTCCTCTACCGCATCGTGCGCGGCATGGTCGCCATGAACCGCAACCAGGCCGTGGACCGCTGAAGGTCCCGGGCACACCGCCATGACTCCGACCCCGACCTGCAAGATCAACCTCGCCCTGCAGGGCGGGGGCTCGCACGGCGCCCTGACCTGGGGCGTGCTCGATGCGCTGCTGGAAGACGGCAGCTTTGTCTTCGACGGCATCAGCGGCACCAGCGCCGGTGCCATGAATGCAGTGGCACTGGCCCAGGGCTTTGCCAAGGCTGCACGCCAGGAAAGCGATCCGGCGGCCGCCCAGGCGCTGGGAGCCGAGCTGGCCCGCGCCACGCTGACCGAACTGTGGGAAGGCGTGGGCACCATGGGCAGCCTGATGTGGGGCGCGCCCCTGCCGGGCAGCCCCTTCATGGGCGTGCTCAACCAGTTCTTCTCGCCCTACCAGACCAACCCGCTGGACATCAACCCGCTGCGCAAGCTGCTCGAACGGGTCGTGGATTTCGAGGCGCTGACGCATCCGCCCGTGGAAGGCGTGGTGCCCAAGGTCTTTGTCTGCGCCACCAATGTGCGCACAGGCCGGGGAAGCATCTTTTCGGGCAGAAAACTCAGTGCCGACGCGGTCATGGCCTCGGCCTGCCTGCCCCAGCTGTTCAAGGCCGTGGAAATCGATGGCGAGCCCTACTGGGATGGCGGCTTTTCGGGCAACCCGGCGCTGTACCCGCTGATCTACGGCACGGCGTCCAGCGACATCCTGCTGGTGCAGATCAACCCCATCGAGCACACCGATCTGCCCAACACGGCGGCCGACATCATGGACCGCATGAACGAGGTCACCTTCAACGCCGGCCTGCTGGCCGAGCTGCGCGCCATCGAGTTCGTCAAGCGCCTGCTCGAGCAGGGCAAGCTGGACCCGGCACGCTACAAAAAGGTGCTGCTGCACCGCGTGGACGGCGGCTCCGTGCTCAAGGGCTATGGCGCCTCGACCAAGACGCGCTCCGACATGCGCTTCGTGCGCGAGCTGTTCGAGCTCGGACGCGAGCAGGGCCAGCAGTGGCTCCAGCAGCACCGCAGCGACATCGGCGTGCGCCAGACGCTGCGCATCAACGACAATCCGGCCTGATTTCCAACCTACCGCCAGCCTCCCAGGATTCCTGTAGCGCCATGCACGACCACGACCCGAACTGCCTGTTTTGCCGCATCATCAAAGGCGAGATCCCTTCCCGCAAGGTCTATGAGGACGAAGACGTCTTCGCCTTCCACGACATCCATCCCGGCGCGCCCATCCACTTCCTGATGGTGCCCAAGAAGCACATCCCCTCCATGGCCCAGGTCCAGGCCGAGGACGCCCCGCTGCTGGGCCGCCTGATGGCGCTGGCGCCCCGGCTGGCTGCCGAGCAAGGCTGCAACCCGTATCCCGACGGCGGCTTTCGCCTGGTGGTCAACACCGGCACCGAAGGCGGCCAGGAAGTCCACCACCTGCATATCCACGTCATGGGCGGCCCCCGCCCCTGGCTCAAGGGCTGAAACTCAAGGGCTGAAAACGCCGCAGCGGCCATGCTGCCTGCGGCAGACGGCTGACGCCCGGCACAAGGTGGCCCGTCTCTTGCTTGAGGCACCCCTGTTTCTTGCGTCGGCCAAACGGCTTTTGTGGGGCCTTGCGAACTGCCGCCATGGCCCGGCGTCTAAAATGACCTGCAATTCTTAGGAGAGATTCTCATGGGCTCGTTTTCCATCTGGCATTGGCTGATCGTCCTGGCCATCGTGGTTCTGGTGTTCGGCACCAAGAAGCTGAAGAACATCGGTTCCGACCTCGGCGGCGCCGTCAAGGGCTTCAAGGACGGCGTGAAGGACGGTTCGACCTCCACCGACACTCCCGCAGCCGCTCCCGGCCAGGTCGCCGGCCAGACGGCTGCCGACAAGACCACCATCGACGTCGAAGCCAAGCAAAAGAGCTGATGGCCCGCACGCCAAGCTTCCATGTTTGATATTGGCCTTTCCAAGATGGCGCTCATCGGTGCCGTGGCCCTCGTGGTCATCGGTCCCGAGAAGCTGCCGCGCGTGGCGCGTACCGTCGGCACCCTGCTGGGCAAGGCCCAGCGCTATGTCTCCGATGTGAAGGCCGAGGTCAACCGTTCGATGGAACTCGACGAGTTGCGCAAGATGAAGGACACCGTGGAGGGCGCGGCGCGAGACGTCGAGCAATCCATCCACACTTCGGCCGCCAACTTCGAGAAGGACTGGAACGAGTCCACGGCAGCGCTCAACGGCACGTCTTCCTCGTACGACTCCTCTTCCTACGGCTCCGACAGCGATACGTACAGCGCCGTGGCGCCGGCCTACCGCCACCCGGGCAAGAACTGGCGTCTCAAGCGTGCCGCCGTGCCCCAGTGGTACAAGGCCCGCGCCGGAGTGCGCACCAAGGCGCAGTCGGGCGCGGCGCGCGTGGCGCGCTTTCGCCCCCAGAAGTCCCGCTGAAGATGCCGGCGCGCCGCGGGCCACGAGGCAACCAGCCCAGCCTCTGCCACCCGGGCACCCGCCATTGCCGAATCCTGCCCGATCCGTCGGGCTTTCTGCTTTTCACCCCAGGTCCGTGGATGCCCTTGCGGCCCGCCGCGGTTTCGCACCATGTCCGACATTCCACCTAAAGACGACGAGCTGGCAGGCACCGAGCAGCCTTTCGTCCAGCACCTGATGGAGCTGCGCGACCGCCTGCTCTATTGCATCTACGGCATCGGTCTGGCGATCGCCGTGCTGGCCGTGTGGCCCGGCCCCAACGGGCTGATCGACTTCATCGCCCATCCGATCAAGGCCCACATGCCGCCCGATGCCAAGCTCATCGCGGTGGGCGTGTTCACGCCCTTCTTCGTGCCGCTCAAGGTGCTGATGATGGTGGGCGTGCTGGCCGTGCTGCCCTGGATCATGTACCAGATGTGGGCCTTCGTGGCGCCCGGCCTGTACAGCCATGAAAAGCGCTTCGCGCTGCCGCTGATCATCTTCGGCAGCCTGCTGGCCTATATCGGCATCGCCTTCGTGCAGTTCTTCGTGCTCGACAAGATGTTTGCCTTCATCCAGGGCTTCACCCCGGACAGCGTGGCGGCCACGCCGGACATCGCCTCCTATGTGGAGGCCATCCTGTCGCTGTACCTGGCCTTTGGCCTGGCCTTCCAGGTGCCCATCGTGGTCATGCTGCTGGTGCGCTTCGGCCTGGTGGACATCGCCAAGCTCAAGTCCTTCCGCGGCTATTTCATCGTGGTGGCCTTCATCATCGCCGCCGTGGTCACGCCGCCCGACGTGATCTCCCAGCTGGCCCTGGCCGTGCCCATGTGCATTCTTTACGAGATCGGCATCCTGGGCGCAGGCTGGTTCAGCCGCGTCTCCAAGGCGCCGGAAGAAGCAGCCGAGCCCGGCACCGCAGTGGACAAGCCCGCAGACGACAAGCCCGCGCAATAGTCCCCGCAGCACGAAAAGCAAAAAGCCCTTGGTTCATCACCAAGGGCTTTTTCTTTAGCCACCGTACTCTCTCATATCAGTCCGGAGCATTCGAAACTGGCGCACTTCAAACCCAGGGACAGCGAGCAAGGGCCGCCCCGCAGCAAGGCTGTCGTCCCCCTCCCTCGCGCAGCGAGTAGAGAGGGGGAAGGCGCGAAGCGACTCAGGGGGAGCCTACCTCAACGCGGCAGGTCGGACGTGCCCATGAGGAATTCGTCGATGGAGCGAGCGGCCTGGCGGCCTTCGCGGATGGCCCAGACCACCAGGGACTGGCCGCGGCGCACGTCGCCGGCGGCGAAGAGCTTGGGCACGCTGGTGGCGTAGCCGCCTGTGAAGTCGGTGGTGGCCTTGGCGTTGCCGCGGGTGTCCTTGTCCACGCCAAAGGCGTCGAGCACGGCCTGCACGGGGCTGACGAAGCCCATGGCCAGCAGCACCAGATCAGCCTTGAGCACCTGCTCGCTGCCGGGCACCTCGACCATCTTGCCGTCCTTCATTTCGATGCGCACGGTCTTGACGGCCGTGACCTGGCCCTTCTCGCCGATGAACTCCTTGGTGGCGATGGCGAACTCGCGCTCGCAGCCTTCCTCGTGGCTGGAGCTGGTGCGCAGCTTGATCGGCCAGTAGGGCCAGACCAGGGGCTTGTTCTCCTGCTCGGGCGGCATGGGCATCAGCTCGAACTGGGTCACGCTGACGGCGCCGTGACGGTTGCTGGTGCCCACGCAGTCGGAGCCGGTGTCGCCGCCACCGATGACGATGACATGCTTGCCATCGGCCCGCAGCTGGCCCTTGAGCTTGTCGCCGGCGTTGACCTTGTTTTGCTGCGGCAGGAACTCCATGGCGAAATGGATGCCCTTGAGTTCGCGCCCCGGCACGGGCAGGTCGCGCGACTGCTCGGCACCGCCTGTCAGCAGCACGGCGTCGAACTCGGCCATGAGCTGCTCGGGGCTGACGGTTTCCTTGGCCCAGTTGGTGACCTTGGAGTCTTCGCCCAGGCCGTCCTTGCCCGCCACCAGCACGCCGGTACGGATCTTGACGCCTTCGGCCACGAGCTGCTCGACGCGGCGGTCGATGTGCGACTTCTCCATCTTGAAGTCGGGAATGCCGTAGCGCAGCAGGCCGCCCACGCGGTCGTTCTTCTCGAACAGCGTGACATCGTGGCCGGCGCGCGCCAGTTGCTGCGATGCGGCCAGGCCTGCGGGGCCTGCGCCGACTACGGCCACCTTCTTGCCGGTCTTGCGGCTGCTGGGCAGCGGCTTGACCCAGCCTTCGGCCCAGGCACGGTCGATGATGGCGTGCTCGATGGACTTGATGCCCACGGCGTCGTCGTTGATGTTCAGGGTGCAGGCGGCCTCGCAGGGCGCGGGGCAGATGCGGCCCGTGAACTCGGGGAAGTTGTTGGTGCTGTGCAGCACGGCGCTGGCGCTCTTCCAGCCGCCGTGGAAGACCAGGTCGTTGAAGTCCGGAATGATGTTGTTGACCGGGCAGCCGCTGTTGCAGAACGGCGTGCCGCAGTCCATGCAGCGCGCGCCCTGGATCTTGGCCTGGCTGTCATCGAGGCCGATGACGAATTCCTTGTAGTGCTTCACGCGCTCGACGACGGGCGCGTAGCCCTCCTCGAGGCGTTCATATTCCATGAAGCCGGTGGTCTTTCCCATGATTCGTTGTCCTGATGTGTGGGGTGCAGGGATGGATGCGGGCCGCTGCCCGCATCCTTCGCTTCCTTTGACGACCTGCGCAAGAAGGAATCTGGCGGGCGGCCTGCCAAAAGGCACGGTGCCGGGTCTCATCCTGTTTGCGCAAGTCCTGCTTTATTTGGCGGCCACCGCCTCCTTGGCGTGTTCCTCGACCTCGGGCGTGGCGGGCTCTTCCATCACCTGGCGCTCGTACATCTCGGACAGGGCACGCTTGTACTCGCTGGGGAAGACCTTGACGAACTTGGAGCGGGCCGCCGCCCAGTTGTCCAGCAGGTCACGGGCACGCTTGGAGCCGGTCCAGCGGCTGTGCGCCTCGATCAGTGCGCGCAGCTGGCGTTCGTCGGTTTCGCGGCGGTGCCAGACGGCGGGCGAGACCTGGGCCAGGTGCTCGTCGTGGGGCAGCACCTGGTCCAGCGAGACGGACGCCTTGTTGCAGCGCTCGGCGAAACGGCCATCCTCGTCATACACATAGGCCACGCCGCCGCTCATGCCAGCCGCGAAGTTGCGGCCCGTCTTGCCCAGCACCACCACCGTGCCGCCGGTCATGTATTCGCAGCCGTGGTCGCCCACGCCCTCGACCACGGCCGTGGCGCCCGACAGGCGGACCGCGAAACGCTCGCCGGCCACGCCGCCGAAGAAGGCCTCGCCGCTGGTGGCACCGAACATCACGGTGTTGCCGACGATGGTGTTGGTCGTCGTGTCGCCCCGGAATTCATGGCTGGCATGCACCACCACGCGGCCGCCGGACAGGCCCTTGCCCGTGTAGTCGTTGGCATCGCCGCGCAGGTTCAGCGTGATGCCGTTGCACAGGAAGGCGCCGAAGGACTGGCCGCCGGTTCCCTCGAAGTGGATGCGGATGGTGTCATCCGGCAGGCCTTCGGGATGCACGCGCGTCACGGCACCGGAGAGCATGGCGCCCACGGAGCGGTTCACGTTGCGCGCCACTTCCATGATGCGCACGCGCTCGCCGTTCTCGATGGCGGGCTTGCAGCGCTCGATGAGCTTCACGTCCAGCGCCTTGTCCAGCAGGTGGTCCTGCTTTTCGACATGGAAGCGCGCCACGTCGGCGGGCACTTCGGGCTGGGCGAACAGGCGCGAGAAGTCCAGGCCCTGGGCCTTCCAGTGCTGCAGGCCCTTGCGGGTGTCCAGCAGGTCGGCACGGCCGATCAGGTCGTCGAACTTGGCCACGCCCAGCTGGGCCATGATCTGGCGCACTTCCTCGGCGATGAAGAAGAAGTAGTTCACCACATGCTCGGGCTTGCCCGAGAACTTGGCGCGCAGCACCGGGTCCTGCGTGGCCACGCCCACGGGGCAGGTGTTCAGGTGGCACTTGCGCATCATGATGCAGCCCTCGACGACCAGGGGCGCCGTGGCGAAGCCGAACTCGTCGGCTCCCAGCAGCGCGCCGATGACGACGTCGCGGCCGGTCTTCATCTGGCCGTCGGCCTGCACGCGGATGCGGCCGCGCAGGCGGTTGAGCACCAGGGTCTGCTGGGTCTCGGCCAGGCCGATTTCCCAGGGCGAGCCCGCATGCTTGATGGACGACCAGGGCGATGCGCCCGTGCCGCCGTCGTGCCCCGCGATCACCACGTGGTCGCTCTTGCACTTGGCCACGCCGGCCGCGATGGTGCCCACGCCCACTTCGGACACGAGCTTGACCGAGATATCGGCATGCGGCGCCACGTTCTTCAGGTCGTGGATCAGCTGGGCCAGATCCTCGATGGAGTAGATGTCGTGGTGGGGCGGGGGCGAGATCAGGCCGACGCCGGGCACGGAGTGGCGCAGCTTGCCGATGTAGTCGGACACCTTGCCGCCGGGCAGCTGGCCGCCTTCGCCGGGCTTGGCGCCCTGGGCCATCTTGATCTGCACCTGGTCCGAGGACGACAGGTATTCGGCCGTGACGCCGAAGCGGCCCGATGCCACCTGCTTGATCCTGGAGCGCAGCGAGTCGCCGTCCTGCAGCTCGATGTCGGCCTCGACCTTGTCGGCGCCGATGATGGAGCCCAGGGTCTCGCCCTTCTTGATCGGGATGCCCTTGAGCTCGTTGCGGTAGCGCTGGGGATCTTCCCCGCCTTCGCCGGTGTTGCTCTTGCCGCCGATGCGGTTCATGGCCACGGCCAGCGTGGCATGGGCCTCGGTGCTGATCGAGCCCAGGGACATGGCGCCCGTGGCAAAGCGCTTGACGATGTCCTTGGCCGATTCGACCTGGTCCAGCGCAATGGCCTTGGCCGGGTCGAACTTGAACTCGAACAGGCCGCGCAGCGTCATGTGGCGCTTGCTCTGGTCGTTGATCAGCTGGGCGTATTCCTTGTAAGTGCTCCAGTTGTTGGAGCGCGTGGAATGCTGCAGCTTGGCGATGGCGTCGGGCGACCACATGTGCTCTTCGCCACGGGCGCGCCAGGCGTATTCGCCGCCGGCGTCCAGCATGGTCTCCAGCACGGGATCGTCACCGAAGGCCGCGCGGTGGTTGCGGATGGTTTCCTCGGCGATCTCGAAGACACCGATGCCCTCGACGCGGCTGGCCGTGCCGGTGAAGTACTTGTCCACGGTGTCGCTGTTCAGGCCGATCACCTCGAACAGTTGGGCGCCGCAATAGGACATGTAGGTGGACACGCCCATCTTGGACATGATCTTGGACAGGCCCTTGCCGATGGCCTTGACGTAGTTGTAGATGGCCTTGTCGGCCGACAGGTCGCCGCCCAGCTCCTTGTGCATGTCGGCCAGGGTTTCCATGGCCAGGTAGGGATGCACGGCCTCGGCGCCGTAGCCCGCCAGCACGGCGAAGTGGTGCACTTCGCGCGCCGTGCCCGTTTCCACGACCAGGCCGGCCGTGGTGCGCAGGCCCTCGCGCACCAGGTGCTGATGGATGGCCGACAGCGCCAGCAGCGCGGGGATGGCCACCTGGGTGGCGCTCACATGGCGGTCGCTGATGATCAGGATGTTGGCACCGCCCTTGATGGCGTCCACGGCCTGCGCGCACAGCGATGCCAGCTTGGCTTCCACGCCCTGCTTGCCCCAGGACAGCGGGTAGGTGATGTCGATCGTTGCGCTCTTGAACTTGCCCTGCGTGTGGCGTTCGATGTCGCGCAGCTTGGCCATGTCGGCGAAGTCCAGCACGGGCTGGTGCACTTCGAGGCGCATGGGCGGGTTGACCTGGTTGATGTCCAGCAGGTTGGGCTTGGGTCCGATGAAGGACACCAGCGACATCACGATGGCTTCGCGGATGGGGTCGATCGGCGGGTTGGTCACCTGCGCGAACATCTGGCGGAAGTAGTTGTACAGCGGCTTGTTCTTGTCCGACAGCACGGCCAGCGGGCTGTCGTTGCCCATGGAGCCGATGCCTTCCTCGCCGTTCTTGGCCATGGGGGCCAGCAGGAACTTGATGTCTTCCTGCGTGAAGCCGAAGGCCTGCTGGCGCTCGAGCAGCGGCAGGCTGGCGGCCTCGGGGCCGGCATGGGTGTCACCGCCCACGCTGCCCAGCTTGATGCGCAGGTTCTCGATCCACTGCTTGTAGGGCTTGGTGTTGACGATGTTGGCCTTGAGCTCGTCGTCCTCGATCAGGCGGCCCTGCTCCAGGTCGATCAGCAGCATCTTGCCGGGCTGCAGGCGCCACTTGCGCACGATGGAGCTGTCGGGCACGGGCAGCACGCCGGCCTCGGAAGCCAGGATGACCAGGTCGTCATCGGTGATCACGTAGCGCGAGGGGCGCAGGCCGTTGCGGTCCAGCGTGGCGCCGATCTGGCGGCCGTCGGTGAACACGATGGAGGCCGGGCCGTCCCAGGGCTCCATCATGGCGGCGTGGTATTCATAGAAGGCGCGGCGGCGCTCGTCCATGGACTCGTGCTGCTCCCAGGGCTCGGGAATCATCATCATCACGGCCTGGCTGATGGGGTAGCCGGCCATGGTCAGCAGTTCCAGGCAGTTGTCGAACGTTGCCGTGTCGGACTGGCCAGCGAAGCTGATGGGATAGAGCTTCTTGAGGTCCTCGGCCAGCACGGGCGAGGCCATCACGCCTTCGCGCGCCAGCATCCAGTTGTAGTTGCCGCGCACGGTGTTGATTTCACCGTTGTGGGCCACGTAGCGGTAGGGGTGGGCCAGCGGCCACTCGGGGAAGGTGTTGGTCGAGAAGCGCTGGTGCACCAGGCCGATGGCCGAGACGCAGCGCTCGTCGGACAGGTCGTTGTAGTACACGCCCACCTGGTCGGCCAGCAGCAGGCCCTTGTAGACCACGGTGCGGCTGCTCATGCTGGGAACGTAGTATTCCTTGCTGTGCTTGAGCTTGAGGTTCTGGATGGCGGCGCTGGCCGTCTTGCGGATCACGTACAGCTTGCGCTCGAGCGCATCCTGCACGATCACGTCGGCGCCGCGGCCGATGAAGACCTGGCGCAGGATGGGCTCCTTTTCCTGGACCGTGGGCGACATGGGCATGTCGCGGTTCACGGGCACATCGCGCCAGCCCAGCAGGACCTGGCCTTCGGCCTTGATGGCGCGTTCCATCTCCTGCTCGCAGGCCAGGCGCGAGGCATGCTCCTTGGGCAGGAAGATCATGCCCACGCCGTACTCGCCCGCCGGCGGCAGGGCCACGCCCTGCTTTGCCATTTCTTCGCGGTAGAGCTGGTCGGGAATCTGGATCAGAATGCCCGCGCCATCGCCCATGAGCTTGTCGGCGCCCACGGCGCCGCGATGGTCGATGTTTTCGAGGATCTTGAGCGCGCCGGTGACGATGTCATGGCGCTTGACGCCCTTGATATGCGCAACAAAGCCGAGGCCGCAGGCGTCGTGCTCGTTGCTCTTGGAGTACAGACCGTGGTCTTGGAGATGCTTGATCTCGGCAGCCGTCGTCATGGCGGAATCCTCAAATTTTTCGCAGGGAACGCAAGATTAAGGCAAGGCATCACCTCATGCAATAAATTTATATAAGGGTCAGATCCCAATTAATTCCAGAACAAAAAAATCGGAAATTAATAAGGGACACATTTATTTCACAAAGGCCTGCAGTGAGGAATCAAGCACTTGCAGGCTATCAGTGGGTACTAACGCACTGTTGTGGTGCGCTCATTGGTCCGTCCGGGCGGACGACCGGCACGTTGGCGGGTCACACGGCGCTCGGTGCGCTGTTGTAAATCGGCAATGAATTGCTCATCGCCCAGCGCCCAGCCCCGCAGCGCCGACTGGCTGATGCGCTCGGCGTCGTCGGCGCCAACCCCCTCTTCCACGGCTTCCACATAGGCTGCATCCCGCGCAAACGGGGTGTTGCCCAGCTCCCAGAACACGGCATGCGGCTGGATCAGCGCGTCGCTGCGCAGGCCGGCGTTGTGCGCGTAGCTGGACCAGGGCCAGTCGGCCGGCCGCTGGACCAGGCCGGCGCGCACGGGGCTGTCGTCCATGAAGACCATGGTGGGCAGCAGCCAGCTGGGCTGCAGCACCGTGCCGCGATAGCGGCCTTCCCACAGCGTGCCGCTGCGGCCGTGTCGGTCGTTGAAGTAGCGCACATAGCGCCGGCCCACGGCCTGCATGAACTTGGGCAGGCCATCGCTGGTGCGGGGCGTGGCCAGCAGGTGGAACTGGCTGGGCAGCAGCACGTAGGCATGCACGGCCAGCTCGCAGCTGCGCGCCATCTCGCGCAGCAGCCCCAGCATGGTTTCCCGGTCCTGGGCATCGATGAAGATGTCCCCGCCGTTGTTGCCGAGCTGGATGATGTGGTGCGGCAGATCCGCAAGGGTGAGTCGGGGCAGGCGGGCCATGGTGCGAGTGCGGGGCGTGGATCGGCAATTATGGAGCGCCGCGCCGCCCGCCGCCCTACAGGGAAAGCCGCGATGAGGCCCGCAGCAGCTGGCTCACCAGCTGCGTGGCGGCCAGCAGCCGGGGCAGGAGTTGCCCGCGCATCATCTCGGCGCTGTTGCGGTTGGCTTGGCCGCTGATGTTGAGCGCGGCGACGGTGCGCCCGGCCGCGTTCTTCACGGGTGCCGCGATGGAGATCAGGCCTTCGGCCAGTTCCTGGTCCACCAGGGCCCAGCCCTGGGCGCGCACCTCCAGAATGCGCTGGCGAAGGCGCTCGTCGTCCTGCTCGGTCAGGGCCGTGAACTGCCGGCGCTCGCGCGCATCCAGCAGGGCCTGCAGGGATTCATCGCTCTCGCCGGCCAGCAGCACGCGCCCCATCGAGGTCCAGCAGGCCGGCAGGCGCGAGCCCACGCTGAGGTTGGTGCTCATGATCTTGTGGGTGTGCACGCGCAGCACATAGACGATGTCGCCCCCATCGAGCACGGCGGCCGAGCAGGACTCCTTGACCTCGTCGACCAGGTTTTCCATCACGGGCTCGGCCAGGTTCCAGACCGGGGTGGAGCTGAGGTAGGCAAAGCCCAGTTCCATGATGCGCGGGGTGAGCTGGAACAGCTTGCCGTCGCTCTTCACATAGCCCAGCGTCTGCAGCGTCAGCAGGATGCGCCGGGCCCCGGCGCGCGTGAGCCCCGTGCGCGCCGCCACCTCGCTGAGCGTCTGCGCAGGCGCCTCGGCGCTGAACGAGCGGATCACGCCCAGGCCGCGCGCAAAGGACTGCACATAGCTGTCGCCGGGGCGCGGCGTGCCGCCCTCTTCTTCGGCCCCACCTGTGGAAATTACGGAAGCGGCATTTTTTTCCATGGCTCTATAATTCTTTCTGCGAACTTTTGTTCTACATACGAACATTTTAGCGCAGCGCCAGCGGCCTGCATACCGGAGACAAGCAAGTGATCAACAAAATCACCGACACCATCGCCGAGGCGTTGTCGGGCGTCCAGGACGGCTCCACCGTGCTGATCGGGGGCTTCGGCACCTCGGGCAATCCCACCGAACTCATCGACGGCCTGATCGCCCAGGGCGCACGCGAGCTGACCGTGGTCAACAACAACGCGGGCAACGGAGACCAGGGGCTGGCCGCCCTGCTCAAGAGCGGCCAGGTGCGCAAGATCATCTGCAGCTTCCCCCGCCAGGTGGACAGCTGGGTGTTCGACGACCTGTACCGCAGCGGCAAGATCGAGCTGGAACTCGTGCCCCAGGGCAACCTGGCCGAGCGCCTGCGCGCCGCCGGCGCTGGCATCGGCGGCTTCTTCTGCCCCACGGCCTATGGCACGGAGCTGGCCAACGGCAAGGAAACGCGCGAGATCAACGGCAAGCACTATGTGCTGGAGCATCCCATCCACGGCGACGTGGCACTGGTCAAGGCCGAGAAGGGCGACCGCTGGGGCAACCTGACCTACCGCATGTCGGCCCGCAACTTCGGGCCCGTGATGGCCACGGCGGCCAAGCACACGATCGCCACCGTGCACGAGATCGTGGAGCTGGGCGCGCTGGACCCCGAGGCCGTGGTCACGCCCGGCATCTACGTGAGCCAGATCGTGAAGATCGACCGCGTGGCCACCCAGGCCGGCGGCTTCAAGAAAACCGCATGAGCGCCCCAACCGCCGAAAGCAAGAGCATGAGCAGCTACCAGAAACGCAGCAAGCAAGAGCTGGCCCGGCGCGTGGCCGAAGACATCTTCGACGGCGCCTATGTCAACCTGGGCATCGGCATGCCCACCCAGGTGGCCAACCACATCCCGGCCGGCCGCGAGGTCATCCTGCAAAGCGAGAACGGCATCCTGGGCATGGGCCCGGCGCCCGCCGAAGGCCAGGAGGACTATGACCTGACCAATGCCGGCAAGCAGCCCGTCACCCTGCTGCCGGGCGGCTGCTATTTCCACCATGCCGACAGCTTCGCCATGATGCGCGGCGGCCACCTGGACATCTGCGTGCTGGGCGCCTTCCAGGTCTCGGCCACGGGCGACCTGGCCAACTGGAGCACGGGCGAGGCCGGAGCCATTCCCGCCGTGGGCGGCGCCATGGACCTGGCCGTGGGTGCACGCCAGACCTGGGTGATGATGGACCTGCTGACCAAGACCGGCGAATGCAAGGTCGTCGAGGCCTGCAGCTATCCGCTCACGGGCCTGTCCTGCGTCAAGCGCATCTACACCGACCTGTGCACGCTGGAATGCACGCCCGAGGGCCTGCGCCTGATCGACACTGTGCCTGGCCTCTCGCACGCCGAGCTGCAGTCCATCGTGGGCCTGCCCATCAAGGACGCGACGGCCACGGCCTGATCCCTCAGCTCCCCACCCAGTGGGTGCGCTGCGGCGCACCCCGGCACCTCTTCATTCTTTTCCCAGGAGACACCATGAGCCAGTCCAACCAGGCCTTCATCTGCGACGCCATCCGCACCCCCTTCGGCCGCTACGGCGGCGCCCTGTCCCCGGTGCGTGCCGATGACCTCGGCGCCGTGCCGATCAAGGCGCTGATGGAGCGCAACCCCGGCGTGGACTGGACGGCCGTGGCCGACGTGCTCTACGGCTGCGCCAACCAGGCCGGCGAAGACAACCGCAACGTGGCGCGCATGTCCGCCCTGCTGGCCGGCCTGCCCATCGATGTGCCGGGCGCCACCATCAACCGCCTGTGCGGTTCGGGCCTGGACGCCGTGGGCACTGCCGCGCGCGCCATCAAGGCGGGCGAGGCCCGCCTGATGATCGCGGGCGGCGTGGAAAGCATGAGCCGTGCGCCCTTCGTCATGCCCAAGGCAGAAAGCGCCTTCAGCCGCAGCAACGCCGTGTACGACACCACCATCGGCTGGCGCTTCGTCAACAAGCTGATGAAGCAGCAGTACGGCGTGGACTCCATGCCCGAGACGGCAGAGAACGTGGCCGACGACTTCAAGATCGAGCGCGAAGCCCAGGACCGCATGGCCCTGGCCAGCCAGCAAAAGGCCGCCGCCGCCATCGCGGCCGGCTACCTGGCCAAGGAAATCGTGTCCGTGTCCATTGCCCAGAAGAAGGGCGACGCCATCGTGGTGAGCCAGGACGAGCATCCGCGCGCCACCACCATCGAGGCGCTGGCCAAGCTCAAGGGCGTGGTGCGCCCGGATGGCACGGTGACGGCCGGCAATGCCAGCGGCGTGAACGACGGCGCCTGCGCCCTGCTGCTGGCCAACGAGGAAGCCGCCAGGCAATACAACCTGGTGCCCCGCGCCCGCGTGGTCGGCATGGCCGTGGCCGGCGTGGCGCCGCGCATCATGGGCTTCGGCCCCGCGCCCGCCGTGCGCAAGGTGCTGGCCCTGACCGGCCTGACGCTGGAGCAGATGGACGTGATCGAATTGAACGAAGCCTTCGCCGCGCAGGGCCTGGCCGTGCTGCGCGATCTGGGCATTGCCGACGACGACCGCCGCGTCAACCAATGGGGCGGCGCCATTGCGCTGGGCCATCCGCTGGGCGCATCGGGCGCGCGCCTGGCCACCACCGCCGTGAACCAGCTGCACACGCTGGGCGGCCGCTATGCGCTGTGCACCATGTGCATCGGCGTGGGCCAGGGCATTGCCGTGATCCTGGAAAAGGTCTGAGACTGCGATGAGCACCGTGGATAACAAGACACCCGTCACCGTGGTCAGCGGCGCCAGCAACGGCATCGGCCGTGCCATCGCCGAGGCCCTGCTGGCCCAGGGCCGCGCCGTGGTCAACCTCGACTACGTGCTGCCCGAATGGAGCCACCCTCTGCTGGTGAGCTACCAGGCCGACCTGACCAGCGAGCAGGCCACCGCCGAGGCGGCGACCCGCATTGCCGCCGCGCACAACGTGGTCGCCCTGGTCAACAACGCGGGCGCCACGCGCCCCGGCACCATCGACAACGCCAGCACCCAGCATCTCGACGACGTGGTGGGACTGCACCTGCGCGCGCCCATGCTGCTGGTCCAGGCCTTCCTGCCCACACTGCGTGCCTGCGGCGAGGGGCGCATCGTGAACATGTCCTCGCGCGCCGCGCTGGGCAAGCCCGACCGCATCGTCTACTCGGCGACCAAGGCGGGCCTGATCGGCCTGACGCGCACCCTGGCCATGGAACTGGGCCGCGACCGCATCACGGTCAACGCCCTGGGCCCCGGCCCCATCGCCACCGAGCTGTTCACCAAGAGCAACCCCGAGGGCGCGCCGCAGACCCAGCGCATCCTCAACAGCATTGCCGTGGGCCGAATGGGCACACCGGAAGACGTGGCCCGTGCCGCGCTGTTCTTCCTGTCGCCCGACAACGGCTTCGTCACCGGCCAGGTGCTCTACATCTGCGGCGGCACCACGCTGGGCGTGGCGCCCGTCTGAACGAACGTCGGACCGACCGTCTGACCGACCGCCTTTCCAGGCACAACCCCCTTCAAGAAGAACCACTGGAAGCGCCCGCCTGCACAGGCGGGCGCCACACAGGGCCTTGCCCTGGCCCAGCCCGACCTTGCCGGGCCCGGCCATCCACCTTATTGCCGAATCAGGAGACCTCTCGATGTCCGATCAAACCACCCACTTCACCCGCCGCCGTGGCCTGCAGGCGC
Organism: Delftia sp. GW456-R20; assembly: GCF_001622915.1. Taxonomy (NCBI): domain Bacteria; kingdom Pseudomonadati; phylum Pseudomonadota; class Betaproteobacteria; order Burkholderiales; family Comamonadaceae; genus Delftia; species Delftia sp. GW456-R20. Next base: position 527,089 of record NZ_LWCN01000005.1, read on the forward strand.
TGGCCGCCGCATCCCTGACCGCGCTCGGCGCCCTGTCCGGCACCGCCGCCCTGGCCCAGGACGGCTTCCCCAGCAAGCCCATCACCATCCTCGTGCCCTTCGCCGCTGGCGGCACCACCGACATCCTGGCGCGCATCGTCGCCCAGGCGCTGCAGCAGGAACTGGGCCAGACCGTGATCGTGGACAACAAGCCCGGCGCGGGCGGCAACATCGGCGCCGTGGCCGCCGCGCGTGCGCCGGCCGACGGCTACACGCTGTTCATGGGCACCGTGGGCACGCATGCCATCAATGCAGCGCTCTACGCCAAGCCCGGCTTCGACCCCATCAAGGACTTCTCGCCCCTGACGCGCGTGGCCAACGTGCCCAACCTGCTGGTGGCCCACCCCAGCCAGCCGTTCAAGACCGTCAAGGAAATGATCGCCTACGCGCGCGCCAATCCCGGCAAGCTGAACTACGGCTCCTCGGGCAGCGGCAGCTCCATCCACCTGTCGGGCGAGCTGTTCCGCTCCATGACGGGCCTGGACATGGTGCACGTGCCCTACAAGGGCAGCGCCCCGGCCATCACCGACCTGCTGGGCAACCAGATCGCCATCATGTTCGACAACATGCCCTCGGCCATCCAGCATGTGCGCTCGGGCAAGCTGCGTCCCATCGCCGTGACCACGGCCAAGCGCTCGCCCGAACTGCCCGATGTGCCCACCGTGGCCGAAGCCGGCGTGCCCGGCTACGAGGCCACTTCGTGGTTCGGCCTGTGGACCCAGGCCAAGACGCCCGCTGCCGTGCAGCAGCGCCTGTACACGGCCATTGCCAAGGTGCTCAAGGACCCGGCCGTGGTCAAGAAGATCAACGACCAGGGCGGTGACGTCGTTATCGACACGCCGGCCGAATTCCTCGCCTACATCAAGGCCGAATCGACGAAGTGGAGCAAGGTCGTAAAAGACTCCGGAGCACAGGTGTAACTGGCCTCCCCCTGAGCCGCTGCGCGGCTTCCCCTTGAAGGGGGACGGCGCCCCTGGTGTTAGGCTGCGCCGGTTTCCAGCGCCATGCGTTTGAGCATTGAAATGGGGAATAAAAAAGAGCTGCCTCCGGGCAGCTCTTTGCATTGGGGTGTCAGGTGCTCAATCCAGCAAGTCGGAGTAGTCGCCCTTGTCATAGCCTTCGATGGCCTTCCAGGGCTGGGCCAGCGGGGCGGGCAGCTTGGTGGCGGTGACCACGATGCGCTCGATGCCGTGGGAGTCGCTGCGTTCCACGCGGCGGGCGAACTGGTTGGCCACGTCCCAGTCGATGACGGTGGTCTGCTCGCCTGCCGTGCCGCGGTAGCGCTGCACGCCGTTGTGCGGCTTGCCCACGCGCTCCATGCCCTGCAGCGCGGTGGGGGGCACGATCCAGTACACGTTGTCGAAGGAGCCGCCGTAGCCCACGTTGCCGTGGTGGGCCAGGTCCACGCTGATGACGCGGCGCAGCTTGGCCAGGATGACTTCCACGCCGACCTTGCCGTCATCGGCGCGGCGGATGGACAGGGGTGCGGCGCGGGCCTCGTCATGGGCATGGCCGGCGTGCGGGCCGTGGGCATGGTCGTGGCCGTGGTCCTGGCTCTGGCGCAGGGCGGCGGGCATTTCGCGCTCTATCCACAGCTGGGCCTTGCGGCGGTAGACGCGGTTGGTATAGACGCTGCTGCGCTGCACGCCGTCGCTGCCCACGCTCATGGCTTCGTAGGTGATGCGCAGGTCGGCTTCGGGCGTGGCCTGCACGGCGGCCGTGGTGCGTGCCACGGAATCAGCGGGGACTGCGGCCGTGGGTGCGGGTACCGGCTTGGGCGGCTCGGCGGCACATGCTGCGGAGACGGAACAGGCCAGCAGCGCGGCCGCGTAGATGTGGCGCGCCGCGCGCGGCGCCGGAAGGGAAAGCGTCATGGAATCCAGCCAATGCGAAAAAACCGGGGCCGGGCACACGCATGTGCCACGGCTCCGGCCAGGGGTTGGCAAGCAGCCAACGAAGGAAGAAACAATTACAGGCCAGCGGCTTCGCGGACCTTGGAGAACACCTTGGTGTTGTCCATCGTGCCCTTGAAGATCTTGGCGCCGGCGCCGCCGGCGAACAGCATCACGTCGCCGCCGCCATGGGTCTCGGAGCCCGGCGTGCCCAGGTTCAGGCCGACTTCCTGCAGGTAGTTGTCGTCCGTGGTGTCCACGGCCGTCACGTCGTCGCGCGAGGCGCCGCGCGTGGGAGCGATCCAGGGCTTGTTGCCATCTTCGGCATTGACCTGGCTGGAGGCCGTGGCGTTGGGACGTCCGCCGTTGCCGAAGGCCAGCGTGGTGTAGGGCTTGCCGTCCTGGGCCTTGGCCATCTGGCCGGTCTGGTAGTCCTGCACCTTGCCCAGGATCGGGTTGCCGATCTTGGAGTAGCCGTTGAACACCATGTTGTGGTCGTGATCGGCCGTGACGACGATCAGCGTGTTCTTCAGGCCCGGGTCCTTCTTTTCCATGTAGGCCATGGCGGTCTCGATGGCGCGGTCGAAGGCCAGCGTGTCTTCCAGCGCGCGCTTGGCATTGGTGCCGTGCAGTGCGTGGTCGATGCGGCCGCCTTCCACCATCAGGAAGAAGCCCTTGTCATTGCGGCTGAGCACGTCCAGCGCCTTGCCGGTCATGTCGGCCAGGCTGGGCTCGTCCAGCTTTTGCTTGACGCGGTCCAGCTCGTAGGCCATTTCGCTTTGCGTGAACAGGCCCAGCAGCTTGGGGGCCTTGGTCGCGTCCAGGGCCGACAGCTCGCTGCCCTTGGCGACATAGGCGTAGCCCTTGGCCTTCATCATGTCCACGAGGTTGGCCGTGTCCGTGCGCTTGCTGCTGGGGTTGACCGACTTGGGCAGGTAGTTGCGCTGGCCGCCGCCCATGAGCACGTCAATGCCGTCGCCCAGCTTGGCGTTGTAGTTGGCATGGCCGGGCACGGACTGCTCGGCAATGCTGTTGTAGCCATTGCGGTTGCAGATGTGGGCGTAGGTGGCCGCAGGCGTCGCATGGCCCACGCGCGTGGTGGAGATGGCGCCCACGGCGCGGCCCTTGGCCTTGGACAGTTCCAGCAGGGTCTGGGCGGGCTGGCCGTTGCCGGCCGGGCAGGTGGTGTCCTCGCCGTTGATGTACTGCTGGCCGTTGGCCGCATAGGCCAGGGTCTCGGCCGACATGGAGATGACTTCGTTGTTCATCTTCACGCCGGTCATGTAGGCCGCCATCGAAGGCGCGCTGTCCGTGGTCTGGCCATCGCGCGAGAAGGTCTTGACGCGGCTGGCGTAAGGCAGGGACTGCATGGTCAGCGTGGCGCGCTCGCTGCTGGTCAGTGCCGTGGGATTGGCAGCCAGCTGCTTCTCACCCTTATAGATGCGCGCGGCGGTCACGGTGACCGGGCCCATGCCGTCGCCGAGGAAGAAGATGACGTTCTTGGCCTCGCCAGCCGCATGGGCGGCAGGTGCCAGCAGCGCCAGCGCGCCGGCCGCAGCCAGGGCGAGGGAGGTCTTTTGGAGGATCGGATGCATGTGGAATTCCTTGAATACTTTGAATGCCTTGATTGCGGTACAAGACCCTGGTCGTACAGCGTGCTAGGACCGCATGAAACCGGCGTGGCCCAGGCGGCGGACGCCGAGCAAGGGCCGCCCCGCAGCGAGGGCGTCGTCCCCCTCCCGCGAAGCGAGAGAGGGGGAAGCGACGCAGTCGCTCAGGGGGTGTTTCATTGCAAGCCGATGCTCTTCTTGATCAGATTGAACACGGCCGTGTTGTCGATCACGCCCGAGAACGTATCGGCACCCATGCCTTGCGCGCCCAGGAACACGTCGCCGCCGCCGTGGGTTTCGGAGGCCAGGGGCACCACGGCCTCCTGCAGGTAGTCGGGGCTCTCCAGCGAGGCAGCGTCGATGGGACCCCGCGTGGCCAGGCGCTTGGGACCGTTGCCGAAGCCCAGGATGGTGTAGGGATTGCCATCCACATCGGTGGAGGCCTTGCCATCCACGTAGTTCTTGACCAGGCCCAGCACGCCGGGCTTGCCGGCCTCGGTCTTGCCGGTGCGCGCGGCATAGCCATTCAGGTGCAGCGTGTGGTCATGGTCGGCGGTGACGACGATCAGCGTGTTCTTCAGGCCCGGATCGAGCTTGGCCATCTTGTCCAGCGCGGTCTGGATGGCGTTGTCGAAGGCCACGGTGTCCTGCAGCGCGCGGCGCGCGTTGGTGGCGTGCAGCGCATGGTCGATGCGGCCGCCTTCCACCATCAGGAAGAAGCCCTTCTTCTTGGCCGACAGTGCGTCGATGGCCTTGCCCGTCATCTCGGCCAGGCTCGGCTCCTTGGTCGCATCGCGGTCCAGGTCATAGGCCATGTGGTCCTTGGTGAACAGGCCGGCGATCTTGCTGCCGTCCACGGGCAGCTTGTCGAACTCGCTCTTGTTGGCGGCGTAGCTGTACTTTTGCGTCTTGAACTCGGCGATCAGGTTGCGGCTGTCGTTGCGGCGGCCGCCGTCGGCCTTGGGCGTGAAGTAGTAGGAGCCGCCACCCAGGATCACGTCCACGCCGTCACCGAGCTTGCTGTTGTAGCCGGAGCCGCCGGGCACCAGGGCCGCGGCAATGGTGTTCTCTGCATCGCGGTGGCAGACGTGCGAGTAGGTGGTTGCCGGCGTGGCATGCGTGATGCGCGCGGTGGAGACCACGCCCGTGCCGTAGCCGGCGGACTTCATCTGCTCGAGCAGCGTGGGAACGGCCTGGCCGTTGCCGCTGGGGCAGGTGCTGTCGTAGTTGGTGTGATAGGCCTTGCCCGCAGCGTCCGTGGCCTTGGTGTCGGGCGTCATGGAGATGACTTCGTTGTTCATCTTCACGCCGGTCATGTAGGCGGCCATCGAGGGCGCGCTGTCCGTCACCTGGGCGTCGTTCGAGAAGGTGTGGACGAAGGCCGTCTCAGGCAGCTTGTCCATGGTCAGTTCACCGTCTTCGCCCACGCTGTAGATGCGTGCGGCCGTCATGGTGGTGATGCCCATGCCATCGCCCAGGAAGAACAGCACGTTCTTGGTCGGAGCGGCTGCGGACGAACCGTCGCTGCCGCCACAGGCGCTCAACAGCAGCGAGGCACCAGCCAGCGCGCTGCACAACATCTTCAATTTCATGCGGATATCCCTCTGTAGGCAGGGGACCCCGCAGCACGGCCGCGCCCTCCCCCTGTTGATTGACCCGTGCACTGTAGGAGCGGCCTGTGACGAGCCCGTGACAGCAGGGCAGCAGCGGCAGGCGTATCGTTGCGGGGATGCGCTGCCAGCCGGGGAGCACCCGGCCACCCCCGCGACTGAACAAGGAACCCCATGGACCAGAAAGCCCAAGCCCCGAACGCCTCGCACGCCACGGATGCGCCGCCCAAGCCGGTGCTCGACTACCCGTTCGAGGCGCCACCACAGCGCGGGCAGACGCTGGAGGTCGCACCCGGCGTGCTCTGGATACGCATGCCCCTGCCCTATGCGCTGGATCACATCAATCTCTGGGCCATTGATGACGGCGAGGGCTGGGCCATCGTCGATACCGGTGCGCGCACCGACGAAGGCGTGGCCACCTGGCGCGCGCTGTTCTCCCAATCCACCGATGGCCGCTCGCTGACGCGCGTGCTGGTCACCCACATGCACCCCGACCATGTGGGCCTGGCCGGATGGCTGACACGCAAGTTCCATGTGCCGCTGTACATGACGCGCCTGGAGTACCTCAACTGCCGCGTCGTGGTCTCGGACTGCAGCCGCGAGGCCCCGCCCGACGCCATTGCCTTCTACCGCCAAGCAGGCTGGAGCGACAGCGCGCTGGAGTCCTACCGCGCCCGCTTCGGCAACTTCGGCAAGCACATCCACGCCCTGCCCGACAGCTACCGCCGCCTGCACGACGGCGAGGAACTGCGCATAGGAAAGCACCTGTGGCGCGTGGTGGTCGGCAGCGGCCACTCGCCCGAGCACGCCAGCCTCTACTGCCCCGATCTCAAGCTGTTGATCTCGGGCGACCAGGTGCTGCCGCGCATCTCGTCCAACGTCTCGGTCCATGCCATGGAGCCCGACGCCAACCCCATGGCCGACTGGATGGATTCTCTGGAAAAGGTCAGGCGCGAAGTGCCCGACGATGTGCTCGTCCTGCCCGCGCATGGCGATTGCTTTCGCGGCCTGCATGCACGGATCGATTCACTGGCCGCAGGCCAGGAGCGCGCCAACGCCCGCTTGCTGGCCGCACTGGCCGAACCGCGTCGCGCCGTCGATGTCTTCGGCGCCCTGTTCTCACGCCCCATCAGCGAATCCAGCCCCGCCCTGCTGGGCATGGCCACGGGCGAAAGCCTGGCCTGCCTGAATCATTTGATGCATGCGGGGCAGGTGGAGCGCAGCATCGATGCCGATGGCATCGCCTGGTACCACGCCGTGGCGGGGGCCTGAGACTGCTGCAGGCAGCCGGCTCAGGCTGCCTGCAGCAGCGGATAGCGCTGTGCCATCGCATCCTGCAGGCCGAACTCCGCCAGGATGGCGCGCATGCGCTCGACCGCACTGCGCTTTTTCTGCCCCGTGTAACGCGCAATGATCAGCTCGTTCTTCATGCTGTGCTCCCAGCCGACCAGCTCGGTCACGGTGACCTGGTAGCCGCAGGCCTCCAGGTACAGGCAGCGCAGCACGTTGGTGAGCTGGCTGCCCATTTCGCGGGTGTGTATGGGATGGCGCCACAGTTCGGCCAGCGGCGTGCGCGTCAGGCTCAGCGCCTTGGTCTGGCGCAGGCAGGCAGCGACCTCGGCCTGGCAGCAGGGCACCAGCACCATGGCCTTGGCCTTTTTCTCCAGGCCGAAGGCGATGGCATCGTCGGTGGCGGTGTCGCAGGCGTGCAAGGCCGTGACCACGTCGAATTGCGCAGGCATGAAGTCGGCATGCGTGGATTCGGCCACCGACATGTTGAGGAAGCCCATGCGGTCGAAGCCCAGCTCGGCCGCCAGCTTCTGCGAAGCGTCCACCAGCGGCGCACGCGTCTCTATGCCGTAGATGTGGCCGCGCCCCAGCGGTTTGAAATACAGGTCGTAGAGGATGAAGCCCAGGTAGGACTTGCCGGCACCGTGGTCGGCCAGGGTGACCGCATGGTCGTCGGCCGACAGTTCTTCGAGGATGGGGGCGATGAACTGGTACAGGTGGTAGACCTGCTTGAGCTTGCGCCGCGAATCCTGGTTGATCTTGCCTTCGCGCGTGAGGATGTGCAGCGCCTTGAGCAGTTCGATGGACTGGCCGGGCTTGAGGCCCAGCTGCTCGGTCACATCCTGCTCGGGTTTCGCGGCAGGCTTGCCTTGGCGCGCCTTCATTCGGCTGCGCCCGGCTTGGCTGCATGCGCCACGGGGCAGCGCGCGCCCACGCCCATGTCCAGCCAGCCTTCGATGCCGATCTTCTCCAGCGTCTCCATGTTGCGCTCGTAGATGGACTCCGCCTCGGGGAATGCTTCGACCGCCTTGTCTATGCTGTCCTCGCGCAGCAGGTGCAGCGTGGGATAGGGCGAGCGGTTGGTGCAGTTGGTGACGTCGTCGGCTTCGGTGCCCTCGAACTGGAACTGCGGATGGAACGAGGCCACCTGCAGGATGCCTCCCAGGTCCAGCTCTTCGACCATGGCGTCGGCCACTTCGAGGAAGTCGTTGAAGTCCAGGAACTCCTGCAGCGCATGGGGCAGGATCAGCAGCGTGGTGTCGCGCTTCTCGGGCGAGGCCTCGGCCAGCGCCTCCAGCTCGCGGTGCAGATCCGCCGCCACGCCCTCGGCGTCGGTGGCCTGGCTGACCGTGTAGTGGATCTGGCCCTTGATGTGCACGCCCTTGGCGAAAGGGCACAGGTTCAGGCCGATCACGGCCTTTTCGAGCCAGTGCACCGTATCCTCGATCACGGTGACAGGCGGAAACTCGGCCGCGCGAATCTCGTGGTTGGTATCGGTCATGGCTGTGCCCTTCAAAAATGCGAACGGGGGCACTGCGCCCCCAGACATTGCGAAACCGTCCAGGAACCCTTCCCTGCCCTGTCACGCAGGGTCCGCATTCTAGCCGCGCCGCCCGGGCGATGCCGGTGCTCGGATTTCTCAGCCCAGCACGCGCAGGCCTGTCAGCAGCTCATGCTCCCGGGCCGCGTAGCGATCCGTCATTCCGGCGATGAAGTCGGCCACCACCCGCGCACGCGCCGATACATCCTCGGCCAGCATGGCCCGCTGCACAAAGCGCGGCTTCATGCGATCGGGCTCCACCATGTAGGCAGCAAACAGCTCGGCCACCACCTGCTGCGCGCCGTCCATGGTCTTCATCACCTGTTCATGGCGATAGAGATTGCGGAACAGGAACTGCTTGAGCTGCAGCGACTGCTGCCTCATGGTATCGCTGAAGCCCACCAGGGGGCCAGCCTGTGCGCGCACCTCATCGACCGAACAGGGTCGTGCCTGTGCAATGCGTTGCTGCGTGGCGGCGATCACGTCATAGACCTGGTCGCTGAGCATGCGGCGGATGCTTTCGTACAGCAGGCGCCGCTCGGCCAAAGGCATGCCCAGCTGGGGGTGCTCGGCCAGCGTTGCATCGTGATAGCGCGCGAACAAGGGAACGGCCTCGCACAGCTGGGCCATGGTGATCAGGCCGGAGCGCACGCCATCGTCCACGTCATGGGCGTTGTAGGCAATGGCATCGGCCAGATTGCACAGCTGGGCCTCCAGCGAAGGCTGCCGGCCCAGCAAAAAGCGCTGGGCCACGCCACCGGGCTCCCGCGCTTCCAGGTGCTCGGCATTGGTGCGCGAGCAGTGCTTGAGAATGCCCTCGCGCGTCTCGAAGCTCAGGTTCAGGCCGTCAAAGGCCGGATAGCGCTCCTCCAGCCGGTCCACCACGCGCAGGCTTTGCAGGTTGTGCTCAAAGCCGCCGTGCGGCTGCATGCAGGCATTGAGCGCGTCCTGGCCCGCATGGCCGAAGGGGGTGTGGCCCAGGTCGTGGGCCAGGCAGATGGCTTCGACCAGATCCTCGTCGAGCTGCAGCGACCGGGCGACCGAGCGGCCCAGCTGGGCAACCTCCAGCGAGTGCGTCAGCCGTGTGCGGAACAGGTCGCCTTCATGGTTGACGAAGACCTGGGTCTTGTAGACCAGTCGCCGGAAGGCCGAGGAATGGACAATGCGGTCCCGGTCGCGCTGGTAATCGCTGCGCGTGGGCGCAGGCGCCTCCGGGAAGCGCCGCCCCCGGCTGAACGCCGGGTTGCAGGCATAAGGGGCCAGGGCCTGTTTCTGCATTCGATCGCCTCATCATGCTGACAAGGGCACTCTAGCAGTTCCGGCTTGCCCCCAGCGCCGCGCGTCAGGCGCAGCAGGCGTTGATGACCTCGCGCACCATTGCGTCGGGGGCCGAACGCATGATGGCCTTGCCGGGGCCGTCGATGAGCACGAAGCGGATCTCGCCCGCCTCGGACTTCTTGTCCACGCGCATCAGCTCCAGATAGCGGCCAGCGTTGTCACGCGCATCCAGCACGGCGCCACGCACCGGCAGGCCCGCACGTTCGATCAGCACGCGCAGCCTTTGCACAAAGGCGGCATCCACCAGGCCAAGGCGCTCCGACAGCTCGGCCGCCATGACCATGCCGGCGCCCACGCCTTCGCCGTGCAGCCAGTTGCCATAGCCCATGCCGGCCTCGATCGCGTGCCCGAAGGTGTGGCCGAAATTGAGAATGGCGCGCAGCCCAGCCTCTTTCTCGTCCTGGCCCACCACCCAGGCCTTGATCTCCACGCTGCGCTTGATCGCGTGCGCCAGCGCACTGCGGTCGCGGGCGAGCAAGGCATCCATGTTCTCTTCCAGCCAGGCCAGGAAGTCCATGTCGGCGATCGGCCCGTACTTGATGACCTCGGCCAGGCCGGCGCTCAGCTCGCGCACGGGCAGCGTGTCCAGCGAAGCCAGGTCGCAAACCACCAGCTGCGGCTGGTAGAAGGCGCCGATCATGTTCTTGCCCAGCGGATGGTTGATGGCGGTCTTGCCACCCACCGACGAATCCACCTGCGACAGCAGCGTGGTGGGCACCTGCACGAAGGGCACGCCGCGCATGTAGCTGGCGGCGGCAAAGCCGGTCATGTCGCCGATGACGCCGCCGCCCAGCGCGAAGAGCACGGTCTTGCGGTCGCAGCCGCCGGACAGCAGGTCGTCAAAGATCAGGTTCAGCGTCTGCCAGTCCTTGTGGGCCTCGCCATCGGGCAGCACCACGGTACGCACGCTGCGGTAGCGTTGTTCCAGCACGCGGCGCAGTGCGGGCTCGTAGAGCGGCGCGACCACATCATTGCTGACGATCACGGCCTGGGCCGCAGAAGGCAGGGCGGCATAGGTCGCGGCCTGGTCCAGCAGACCGGTGCCAATGGTGATCGGGTAGGAACGGTCACCCAGGTCGATGGTCACGACCTGGGCGGCAGGCAAGGAGGAGGCGGTGGGCAAGATGGTGTCGCTCCAAGGCAGAAAGAGTGAAAGGAATTGCGCGACACGGCAGCGCGCCCGGCAACCGCCGATCTTAAAGAAAAAGGCCCCGGCAAGTGCCGAGGCCTTTGGTGTTCCACCTGACTGTGCTCAGGCCAGTTCCGCCTGCATGCGTATGCGCTGCGCAGCCTGCGCCACAGACAGACCCGATGTCTGGATCACGAAGTGAGCCGTCTCCAGATAAAGCGGCTCGCGTTGCAGCAGCAGCTCCCGCAGGCGCAGCGCCGGGTCTTCCACCTGCAGCAAGGGCCGCGTCACATCGTTGCGCAGCCGCGCGGCGATGGCCTCTGGCGTGCAATCCAGATAGAAGACCTGGGTGCGCGCATGCAGATGGCGGCGGTTTTGCTCGCGCAGCACCACGCCACCGCCCGTGGACAGCAGCAGGCTGGATGTGGAGGCGGACAGCTCATCAATGACCTGCGACTCCATGTCTCGAAAAGCCTGCTCGCCCTCGCGCTCGAAAAACTCCCGGATGCTGCAGCCTATGCGCTGCTCAACCACATGATCCGCATCCACAAAACGCATCGACCACAGGCGCGCCAGCTGGCGCCCTATGGTCGATTTGCCGGAGCCGGGCAGGCCGATCAGGGCGATCGGCCTTTGACCTGTCAAGGGGCTGTCGGAGTGGTGGGGGTTGTCGGAGTGGTGGCTGTCGCGCATGCCGGATAGTCCACGGGCAGGGTCAAGGTGCTCACATTATTATTGGATTTGAAGGTGAACTGCACTTGAGTCGAGCCCGCAGGAGTACCAATCTTCGAAGTCACCTGGAAAGCAACTCCGCTGCGGCCTGAGACACGATCAAGCACCGGGGATCCGTTGAACACGGAAACCGTCACATTGGTGTCCAGGGATTTGGCCTCGATGGTCGTCCCGGCCGGTGCAGGAAAGAGCTTAGGAGTTCCTAGTTCACCCGTCCAGATCGCATTACAAGTCGCATCCAGCTTGCTCACCGTCAATTTATTGACCAACGCACCGCTTTGGTACAGGCTCAGCCAGCCCACCGAAGTAGCCCTCAGGAACAGGCTGTCGCTGATGACTTGGCCCGTGCCCAGCACAGTCGAAATAGCCACGTTGATCAGTTGACCGTCGGCAGGACGCGGATTCTGCACCTGGTAGTCCACCGTACACAGTCCGTTGACTGTCTGGCAGCCACCACGATTGGAAGAGCCAACGCGGCCGAAGTCCACTGTTGCGACCACAGGCACGCCATCGGATACCGGATTACCATTGCTGTCCACAATGCCAATGCGCAGTGTGGATGTATCACCGGAAAGGTCCAGGTCCAGGTTGAACTTGGAGGCAGAAAGATCGAAGCCGCGCTGCGTGGAAATACCGGTGGTCACGGTCAAAAGATCTGATTGCGACGTCACGTTCCGACCATTCACCGTTGCCCTCACAACAACGGAAGTGGGAGCGCTTTTGGATGATACCGACGTGGTCACGATGCCATCATTGTTCGAGCGAGCCTGGGCAATATTGACCTGGACACCCCCTGTGGCTTCCATGAAATCCACAACCACGTCTTTGATCGGGCTGCCGCTGGAATCAACCACCTTGAAACGGAGGATGGCGGTCTCAGAGCGCCCATTACCACCCGATCCTTTGATAACGATGGATTTGTCAGACGGAACCACATCCAGGAAATTGATGGCCTGGACCAAGGCCTGAGGATCGCCCGTGGGAGGTGCGCTCGTAATGGCCAGATTCTGGCCGCCGGACACTTCCTTGGTTGCAATTGTGGCAGAGGCTTTGACGCGGGTCGCGCCGATCGAGGTTGCAGTGGCCGCTGAAATTTCCACTTCAGCCACGCCCTTGCTGTCCGTCAGGGCAGTCCTGGATTCAGGGCTGAACTTCAGCAAACTCCCGCCATCTTCCGAAAACGTCACGATTTCATTGGCAACTGCAGCGCCTTTGGCATCCAGCAAGGTCGCACGCGCCCTGGCTGTGCTCTCGGAGGCGGTGATCGAAATGACACCTTGCGCGCTGGAGGACGCGCCAGTGATCACCTGAATCGTCATGGTTCCTGCCGGAGTTTCTGTTCCTCCTCCCGTGCCACCACCGGTGCCCGGATTTCCCCCTCCGCCACCACATGCAACCAGCGTAAAGGCCGTCAAAGCGGCCAGCCACAATTTTTTCATCAGAAATCTCCCTATATTTTCACTCAGCGTTTTGCAGCGCTATCAGAAATCATTTTTGGCGTAATGAATACCAGCATTTCTCTCTTGGAAGAGGCCCTGGAGCGGCTCTTGAAAAGATTTCCCAGCACAGGCACATCGCCCAACAAAGGAATCTTGTTTTCCTGATTGGTTTCTTCCAGTTCAAAGATGCCACCAATCACCACGGTGCCGCCGTTTTGCACCAGGATCTGCGTCTTGATATGCTTGGTGTCAATAGCCACCCCCTGGGTCGTGGTTTCACCGCGAGAATCCTTGTTGATATCCAGATCCAGAATGATATCTCCTTCAGGAGTTATTTGCGGCGTCACTTCCAGCTTCAAGACCGCCTTCTTGAAGGCTATGGTGGTCGCTCCGTTGGGTGCGGTGACTGAGTACGGATACTCCGTACCCTGCTCGATCAGCGCCTTGGTCTGGTCGGCGGTCATGAGACGAGGGCTTGAAATGATCTTGCCTTGTCCATCGGCTTCCATTGCTGAAAGTTCCAGCGTAAGGAAGCGATTGGCTGCAGCATTGAAGATGGACATGGCAAACGTGCCAGATCCTGAAACTCCTGACACGGATGCAGGAAGATTCACAAAGCTGCCCGAAGTGTTGACCGTGCCCCCCGCACCTGCAGAGGCATTTGCGTTATCGAATCCCGTACCGAAGACAACACGATTGTCACCACCGATACTGTAGCCGCCATCACCACCGCGCTGGGCACGCAAGTCCCCGCCGCCGAGGCGCACACCCAGCGCACGTCCGAACGTGTCACGCGCTTCCACAATACGCGCTTCAATGAGCACTTGCCGCACTGGCACATCTAGCGTCGCCAGCAATGCCTTCATCGCCTCAAGCTTTGCAGGGGTGTCCGTCACGAAAAGTTGGTTGGTTCGAGGCTCGGAAATTGCGGAGCCACGCTCGGAAAGAAATCTCGTGGTAGTTCCACTGACCCCGCCGCCACTGGTGTTCGTCGTGATTTGCAACAGAATATCGGCCGCCTTCGCATAGTTCAGCTGAAAGCCCTGGGTGCGCAGCGGCTCCAGTTTCTGGATTTCCATCGCAGCTTCGTAGTCACGCTTGGTGCGCGCATCGATCTCATCCTTAGGCGCAATCCAGAGCACCGAGCCCGACTTGCGCATGCCCAGGCCCTTGGCATCCATGATGATCTGCAGCGCCTGATCCCAGGGAACATCCTTGAGACGCAGGGTCAACGCACCAGAAACCGTGTCCGAGGTCACGATATTGAAGTTCGTGAAATCGGCGATCACCTGCAACAGCGACCGCACTTCGATGTTCTGAAAGTTCAGGGAGAGCTTTTCACCGCTGTAGCCGGGTCCCTGCGTGAGCTTGCTCACATCCACCTTTTTCTGGCGGACCTCGATCACAAACTGGCTGTCGCTTTGGTAGGCGCTGTGCTCCCAGTCGCCGACGGGAGCGATGCGCATGCGCACCGACTCACCCTGCTGCACCGAAGAGATTGTCTGCACCGGCGTTCCGAAATCCCCAACATCCAGCTTGCGCCGCAGCCCTTCAGGCAAAGAGGAGCGCAGGAAATCAACCACCAGCTCCTTGCCTTCGCGGCGCAGATCCACGCCAACCTGGCTATTGCTCAGACCCACGACGATACGGCCCGAGCCGTCACTGCCGCGGCGGAAATCAACATCCCGAATGGGTTGGACATCACTGCCAACAGGCGTCTTGGCTTCAAACACGCCCTGCTGCGTAGAAGGCTTTACTGCGGCAGACGTTGCCACCGGATCCAACAGGATCAGCAGCGCCTTGCCTTGGCGTTCAGTGCGGTAGGACGTAGCAGACTTCAGATTCAGCACCAGGCGAGAGCGGCCGGATGCCTCCACGATATTGATGGAGCGCAGGTTGCCTTGGTTGAGCTCGACCATCGATTTACCCGTGGCATTGGTTGCGCCAGGGAAATCCAGTGCGATTCGTGCAGGCGACTGGATTGCAAATCCGGTCGGGTCCGCAGCCAGCGCTTCGGAAAGCTCGATGCGCACCACCTCAGTGCCTCCTTGAATCGAGCCGGAGACCGACTCTATCGTGGACTGCGCCCATGCCAAGGAGCCAAGCAGCCAACCGCCTATGGCGATTCCCCAGCGAGCCTTGTGCAACATGCTTCGATGTGTGCCCATCATTTTCTTCCCTCCTGCAACTCCAGTGTGCTATTTCTCTCTATCCAGTCGCCGCTGCCGTCCTGGACAATTTCCCGCAACTGGATGGACGTCTCGGTGATCCGGGTAACCTTGCCGTAGTTCTGCCCCAGGTAATTTCCTGCCCGAACCTGGTATAGCAAAGCCCCCACCCTGACAAGCGCCGTAGGCACGCCTTTTTTGTCCAGACTGCCGACCATGGTCATTGCATCCAAAGGCTCGGCCTCCAGCGGTTCCTTGCGGCGATTGAGTTCGGAAGCAATCAGGGTGGTATTGGCGCTAGTCTGTGCAGACTCCCTGCGCAGCACCTGCATCAGCTTCATGGGATTGAAAGGATCCATGCCATCAGAACCAAGATAGGCCTGGGGCGTGAAGGTCTTGGGCTCCTCCAAAGGCTTGACACGGGGCTTGGCATTGGCTCTTTCCTGGGCCATCCAGCTCTGCAGTTCCTCCTGATCAGAAGAAGAGCAGCCTGAGACGGTCAGGCAGGCAGTCAACATGAGCCAGCCGCTGAAACGCATATGTCTCATTACTTCTTACCCTTCCCGGCGGCTGCGCGTTGCGCCTGCACCTCGTCCGCATCCAGGTAGCGGAAGGTCCGTGCCGTCGCCTCCATGCTCAGGACCTCACCTCCCTCCTTGCCCACGGGCACGATCGAGAGATTGTTCAAGGTCACGATGCGCGACAGGTAGGCCACATCGGAGGCGAATGATCCGATGTCGTGAAAGCGACCAGTCACCTTCAAAGCAATGGGCAGCTCAGCGTAGTACTCCTTGACCACCATCGCACCAGGCCGGAAGGTTTCAAACTGCAGGCTGCGACCCAGCCCTGCCTGATTGATATCCGAGAGCAGCGCAGCCATTTCCGCCTTGCTGGGCAATTGCTTTTCCAGTTGCGTCACATACTGCTGGACCTGTTCACGCTGCTTCTTCAGGCCATCCAGGCTGACGGCCTTGGACAGCTTCTGGCTGAAGTCCTGGCGCAGTGTGACTTCGGTATTGCGCTCCTGCTCCAGCGTGTCCTCATAGTCCTTGATCAGGACATACCACATTAGGGCAGCAACACCCAAAGCAATGGCGATGCATAGAAGCGCCTGCGGAAGCATGGGCCAACGCGACGGATCATTGGGATCAAGACCACGGAACTGTCGCTGGATGTTCTCCTGCAGTGCGGAGAAGTCGATGTCTTTCTTTTTCTTCTTGGCCATCACTGGGGCTTTCCTGGGTTGGCCGGCGTCGAAAGGCTCTTTTCCGCCACGCTGGCGCGCGTCAGTTGAAAGCGCAGATTGAACGCAGCAGCGCGGCGCTGATCCTTGGGCGTGACACTGACTGTCCTTGCCACGATCTCAACCAGCTCGGGCTTGGAGAGCCAGGGCGTACCCTCGGACAGATTGCGCAGCATTTCGGAAACCCGCTCATTGGACTGCGCCGTACCCTGCATGGTCACAGACAGACCTTCCTGCCTGATGCTGGTGATGTAGACGCCATCGGGCAACTGCGCCACCAGCTCGTTGAGCATATGCACCGGAAGATTGCGGTCGGACTGCAGATCCTCCACGGCCTTCTGACGTGCACGCAGGGCCGTGATCTCATCCTCCAGCCCGGCGATCTCCTTGATCTGGGACTCCAGCACGGTGATCTGGGCGCGCAGCATGCTGTTTTTGGCCTGCTGGGCCTCGATCATCATCTGGTACCACCAGTACACCGCGCCAATGATCAAAAGCCCCACCAGGGCAGAAAGGACCATGGTGGCCTGGAATGCTTCCTTGCGGCGCTTTCGTGTTGCTTCTCTGTGAGGAAGCAGATTGATCAGAATCACGACACAAACCTCCGCATGGCCAGTCCGCAGGCGGTCAGGTAGGCGGGGGCCTCGCGCGACATGCGCTTGAGGCGTACACCGCTGCCGACTTCCATTCCATCAAAGGGATTGGCCAGGCTGCAGGCAAAACCCGTTTGCTGCGTGATGGCCTCGGACAGGCCGGAAAGTGGGGCCGAGCCGCCTGCCAGCAGGATGTGGTCTATGCGGTTGTGGGGCGTGCTGGTGAAAAAGAACTGCAGTGCGCGCGACACTTCCTGCGTCATGCTTTGCACAAAGGGCTTGAGCACGGCGGACGCGTAGTCCTCCGGAAGTTCGCCGCTGCGCTTCTTGGACTCGGCCTCTTCGAGCGAGAAACCATATTGGCGCGCGATCAGTTGCGTCAGCTGTGCGCCGCCAAAGGCCTGGTCCCGGTCATACAGCACCTCGTCGTCGCGCAATATCTGCATGCTGGTCGTCATGGCGCCCAACTCGAACAAGGCCACAAGGGCGTTGTTGCCCTGATTGGGCAGGCGCTCGATCAGCCGTGCAGCCGCCATGCGGGAGGCGTGGGGCTCAATGTCGATGACCGTCGGCTTGAGGCCAGCCGCCTCGGCCAGGCCCTGGCGGTCCTGGACCTTCTCGCGGCGCGATGCGGCAATGAGCACGTCCACATCGCCGGGTGAATTCGATGACGGGCCTATGACGCAGAAGTCCAGACTCACTTCATCGAGCGAGAAAGGAATGTACTGATTGGCCTCGGATTCGACCTGGACCTCCAATTCCTGCTCGCTCATGCCGTCCGGCAGCGAAATCTTCTTGGTGATCACGGCCGAGGCCGGCAAGGCCATGGCCACGTTCTTGGTCCGCGTGCCGCTTTTTTTGACCAGTCGCCGTACAGCCTCTGCCACTTCATCGAACTTTTCGATGTTGCCGTCCGTGATCCATCCCCGCTCCAGCGGTTCGATGGCACAGCGCTCCAGCAACAGTTCGCCCGACTTGGCACGAGACAGCTCAACGAGCTTGGCGCTCGAAGAACTGATGTCGATGCCTAGCAAAGGTGCGGGCTGGCGACTGAATAAGGATCCCATAGCAATCAACTTGCCCTCCCTCTTCTTGTGTATGTAAAGAACGCAACAAACCTTCACATATAGGTTGAATGCTATCAGCAAGACTGCGCGCAGCTCACCATGCCGGCCGGAGCACGCTAGGCGCTAGTGGCCAAAAACAGACATTATTGCGGGCCATCAAATGCGACATGAATGCACCCCTGCTTGCATGTCGGCCTGCACGCCTGGCTTAGGATGCTTGGCTTGCGGCCATGCTGGCAACCGTGTGCAGCCGTCTCCTACCGACCTTCTGGGGCACGCATTTTTATAATGCGGCACTCCTCAGCACTCCCTGCGACATGCCGTCTTCAGACTCCCGAGATCCCCAGGCTGCAAAGCCTCGCTCCGCCCCATCCAAGCCCATGCACTGGTTTCCCAAGGCCTTGCTATGGCTGGCGGGCATCGCCGTCGCCGGCGCGCTGGCCTTGATGCTGACCGTGGCCGTGGCCCTGGCCATGGCCTACCCCAACCTGCCCGACGTGTCCGAGCTGGCCGACTACCGGCCCAAGCTGCCGCTGCGCGTGTACTCCAGCGAAGGCGCCCTGCTGGGTGAATTCGGCGAGGAGCGGCGCACGCTGACTCCCATCCAGGACATCCCCAAGGTGATGACCGACGCCGTGCTGGCCATTGAAGACACGCGCTTTTTCGAGCATGGCGGCGTGGACTACAAGGGAATGGCCCGTGCCGCGCTGGCAAATCTGGGCCGCGTGAAAAGCCAGGGCGCATCGACTATCACCATGCAGGTGGCGCGCAACGTCTATCTGTCTTCCGAGAAAACCTTTACACGCAAAATTTACGAAGTCTTACTGACTTTTAAGCTAGAGCATCTGTTGAGCAAAAACCAGATTCTCGAGATCTACATGAACCAGATTTATCTGGGAAATCGGGCCTATGGCTTTGCTGCTGCCTGTGAAGCCTATTTCGGCAAGCCACTGAAGGACATCACGGTGGCCGAGGCGGCCATGCTGGCAGGCCTGCCCAAAGCACCATCGGCCTACAACCCGATCAGCAACCCCAAGCGCGCCCGCTCGCGCCAGCTCTACATCATCGAGCGCATGGAGGAAAACGGCTTCATCACCTCCGCCCAGGCCACTGAAGCCAAGGCCGAGCCGCTGAAGATCCGCACGGGCTCCTTCAACACCCGCGTGCATGCCGAATACGTGGCCGAGATGGCACGCCAGCTGATCTTTGCCCAGTACGGCAACGAAGCCTATACGCGCGGCCTGAACGTCTACACCACCATCAATGCCGGCGAACAGGAAGCCGCCTACGCCTCGCTGCGCCGCGGCATCATGGACTACGAGCGCCGCCAGAAGTACCGCGGTCCCGAAAAGTTCGTGGCCCTGCCGGCCGACGCCGAAGACCGTGAAGACGCCATCGACGACACTCTGGCCAACCACCCCGACAACGGTGATGTGCTCGCCGCCGTGGTGCTGGATGCCAATCCGCGCAAGATCCTGGCGGCACGCGCCGACGGCGAGCAGATCGAGATCACTGGTGAAGGCCTGAAACCCGCCGAATCGGGCCTGAACCCCAAGGCACCGCCCAACATCAAGATCCGTCCCGGCGCCGTGATCCGCGTGGTCAAGACGCCCAAGAACACCTGGGAAATCACGCAGCTGCCCGAAGTGGAAGGCGCCTTCGTGGCCCTGGTCCCCCAGACAGGCGCCTTGCGCGCCCTGATCGGCGGCTTCGACTTCCAGAAGAACAAGTTCAACCACGTGACCCAGGCCTGGCGCCAGCCCGGCTCGGCCTTCAAGCCCTTCATCTACTCTGCGGCATTGGAAAAAGGCTTCTCGCCTTCCACCATGATCAATGACGCGCCGCTGTTCTTCAGCGCCGGCGTGACGGGGGGCCAGCCATGGGAGCCCAAGAACTACGACAGCCGCTACGACGGGCCGATGACCATGCGCACGGGCTTGAACAAGTCCAAGAACATGATCTCCATCCGCCTGCTGCAGGCCGTGGGACCCAAGCAGGGCCAGGAGTGGGTCACGCGCTTCGGCTTTGACGCCGCCAAGCATCCGGCCTACCTGACCATGGCGCTGGGTGCCGGAGCGGTCACGCCGCTGCAGTTGGCTGCCGGCTACTCCGTGTTCGCCAATGGCGGCCACCGCGTCAACCCCTGGCTGATTGCCCGTGTCACCGATCACAAGGGCCGCATCCTGTCCGAATTCACGCCGCCCCCGGTGCAGGAACTGCCCCAGGCCATCGACGCGCGCAACGCCTTCATCATGGACAGCCTGCTGCAGGACGTGGCGCGCGTGGGCACGGCAGCACGCGCACAGTCCACGCTCAAGCGTCCCGACCTGTACGGCAAGACGGGCACGACCAACGACTCGGTGGATGCCTGGTTCGCAGGCTTCCAGCCCACGCTGGCCGCCGTGTCCTGGATCGGCTACGACACGCCGCGCAACCTGGGCAGCCGCGAGACGGGCGGCGGCCTGAGCCTGCCCATCTGGATCGGCTTCATGCAGCATGCCCTCAAGGGCGTGCCGGTGGCAGAGATGCCTGTGCCCCCTGGCGTCGTGAACATGGGCGGCGAGTGGTATTACGAGGAAAACGCGCGCAACGGCGGCGTCAGCAGCCTGGGCATGGACAGCGCCTCCACGGGCGGCGCTGCAGGCGCCACGCCCCCGCCCGCCACCGAGGAGCGCAACCGCATCCTCGACCTCTTCCGCAACTGACCGCCAACAAGCGATTGACCACGCAAGAAAGCCCGGCCATGCCGGGCTTTCTTCATGGAGCCTGCCGATAACGGCGGATCAGCGTGCCGAGAACTGCAGCGCCAGGCCCGACTGCTCGGTGGCGTAGCGGCTCAGGTTGGCGAAGAATTCGCCCGCGCCCTTGGTATCGAGCCAGGCGCCCTGCGCCGCGTCGTAGCGGTAGTGAAAGCCACCGGCCTTGGCCGCCAGCCAGATTTCGTGCAGCGGTTTTTGCTGGTTGATCACGATCTGGCTGCGGTTGGCAAAGACCAGGGTCACCATGCCACCCACGCGCTGGGCATCGAGGTCGGCATCGGTTTCATCGTTGATGCGATCGCAGTCCTGCTCAACGGCCAGCAGCAGTCGTTCGGCAAGGTCCAGAAATTCTTGGTCGGTCATTACAATTCGCTTATGTTGAAAGCCTCGCAAATTCTAGTCAGGTGCATTGCCCTTGGCGCCTGTGCGGCGTCCCTGGCCGCCTGCGGCCAGAAAGGCCCGCTGTTTCTGCCCAGCTCGCCTGCGGCCAGCCACCGCGCCACACTGCCGCAGACCCTGGGCATTTCCAGCCCGGCCGAGCGTGCAACGCCCGCGCCTGCACCCACCACCTTGCCCGCTGGCCCGTCAAGTGCCGCCGTCGAGGAAAGCTCGACCCCCACCGGCACTACGGACTCCCGCAAGCAGCAGGCCGACTGAGCCGGCAGCCGCGCTGCGGCTTGATGCACATCAACACCGCTGCCAGGCATGGCGCTTAGAGTGACTTTCTCTTGTCCCTCGACAACCCGCCATGCCCGTAGAGCTCTACCGAGACAAAAACCACGCCTGCCTGATGTTCACCGACCTCATCGAGGAAGATGGACAGGCCATACAGGCCAATCAGTTCCTCATCGTCGATGACGACACGGGCGCCATCATCGACCCGGGCGGCAATCTCGCATTCAACGAACTGTTCATGGGCATGTCGCGGCATTTCGCGCCGCACAAGCTGTCCTATCTGATCGCTTCCCACGCCGACCCAGACATCATTGCCTCGCTGGACCGCTGGATGACCAGCACCAAGGCACAGCTGGTGATCTCGCGCATCTGGGAGCGCTTCGCGCCCCACTTCACCAAGGTCGGCAAGACCGAAAACCGCGTGATCGGCGTGCCGGACGCCGGTGGCCGGCTGCCGCTGGGCCGCCATGAACTGCACCTGCTGCCCGCCCACTTCCTGCATGCCGAAGGCAACTTCCACTTCTACGACCCGGTCAGCCGCATCCTCTTCACGGGCGATCTGGGCGTGTCCCTGATGAACGGCATCGAGGCGCAGGTGCCCGTGACCGACCTCGTGCCGCACATCGCCTGCATGGAAGGTTTTCACCGCCGATACATGGTCTCCAACAAGATCCTGCGGCTGTGGGTGCAGATGGCGCGCCAGCTGCCCATCGACATGATCGTGCCCCAGCACGGCGCGCCCATCATGGGCGCCAAGGCGATTGCCGACCTGTTCAATTGGCTCGAAGGCCTGCAGTGCGGCATTGATCTGTTCGACCAGCGCAACTACCAGCTGCCCATGGCGGACATCGACCCCGTGACCCGCCAGCTGCGCCCTGCCCTGCGCGCCGTCGCCGGCTAGCGCCTGGCGCGCCGGCGGCGCAGTGCATGGACCACGCGCCAGGCCAGCAGCAGCGCAAGAATGGCGGCGTACACGCCGACCTCGGCAAAGTTGTTCTTGCCTGCGCGCATCCAGAAGAAATGCAACAGGGCCAGCGGCGCGACCGCATAGATACAGCGGTGCAGCCATTGCCAGCGCCTGCCGCCCATGGCGCGCATGACACGGTGCGGTGAAGTCACCGCCAGAGCGGTCAGCAAGAGCAGCGCCGCAAAGCCCACCAGGATGAATGGGCGCTTCGGGATGTCGAGCACGATCTCGCCCCAGTCCAGCCCCATGTCGAACCATGCATAGCACAGCAGGTGCAGCAGCGCGTAGAAGAACACATACAGGCCCAGCATGCGCCTGAAGCGCGCCAGTGCCGTCAGCCCCAGCGCCTGGCGCAGCGGTGTCACGGCCAGCACCACGCACAGAAAGCGCAAGGTCCAGTCGCCGGTGGAGCGCAGCAAGGCCTCGGCCGGATTGGCGCCAAGCGTGTTCAGGATGGCTCCAGCCAGCAGCCAGGCAAACGGCAGCAGGCACGCAAGAAACACCAGCGGCTTGGCCGTCCGGTGCAGCAAAAGACGCTGCACCGCCGTCATTGCATGGGCCACATCAATAGAACTTCTTGAGGTCCATGCCCGCGTAGAGCTGGCCCACCTGGGCTTCGTAGCCGTTGAACAGCTGCGTCTTGCGCTTCTTGGCGAACAGGCCGTCTTCGCCAATGCGCCGCTCCGTGGCCTGGCTCCAGCGCGGGTGCGGCACGTCGGGGTTCACATTGGAATAAAAGCCGTACTCGTTGCGTGCCGCCTTGTTCCAGGCCGTGCCCGGCTCCTTGTCGGTCAGGCGGATGGCGACGATGCTCTTGGCGCTCTTGAAGCCGTACTTCCACGGCACGACCAGCCGCACGGGCGCACCATTCTGGTTGGGCAGCACCTCGCCATACATGCCAAAGGCCAGCAGCGTCAGCGGGTGCATGGCTTCATCAAGACGCAGCCCCTCGGTGTATGGCCAGTCCAGCACGCCGCTGCGCAGGCCCGGCATCTGCGCCTTGTCGGCCAGGGTCACGAATTCCACATACTTGGCACTGCCCAGCGGCTGCACCTTGCGCAGCAGCTCGGCCAGGGAATAGCCCACCCAGGGAATCACCATGGACCAGCCCTCCACGCAGCGCAGCCGGTAGATGCGCTCTTCCTGTGGAGCGAGCTTGAGCAGCGCATCCAGGTCCAGCGTCTGCGGCTGCTGGACCAGGCCCTCGATCTTCACCGTCCAGGGACGGGTCTTGAGCGTGTGCGCATTCTTGGCAGGATCGTCCTTGTCCAGCCCGAATTCATAGAAGTTGTTGTACTGGGACACATCGGCATAGGCCGTGACACGGTCCATGGTGTTTGCGCCCACTACCTGGGAAGGCACGGAGGCCAGCGCCGCCAGCTTGCCGGGGCGCTGCACGCCCGCCGCCCAGCCGGGCAAGGCCGCGCCCGCCGAGCCTGCGGCCAGGTACTGCAGCCAGGCACGGCGCTTGAGGTAGCCGGCCCGGGACGTGATCTCGCTGCCTTGCGGGTGTTGGAAGCCGTTGTCGTGGGAGCGGATCAGCATGGGAATCTCCTGGTGTGCCGGCGGGCACGGGGCGCTATTGCTGGCGATATGGCGATTGGGAGCCTCGCAGGCGCGCGCAAGTTCCCTGCGGCACCGATGCGATGGTGCACGAAAAAGCGGCATGCGCCTGAACGCATGCCGCTGCCTTTATCTTGCCACTGCCACTGCCGTGGCTCAAAGCTCGCCGTAGCTGTGCAGCCCCGACAGGAACATGTTCACCCCCAGGAAGGCGAAGGTGGTGATGGCCAGTCCACCCAGCGCCCACCAGGCGGACACCGTGCCGCGCAGGCCCTTGACCAGGCGCATGTGCAGCCAGGCCGCGTAGTTGAGCCAGACGATCAGCGCCCAGGTTTCCTTGGGATCCCAGCTCCAGTAGCCGCCCCAGGCCTCGGCCGCCCACAGCGCGCCCAGCACGGTGGCGATGGTGAAGAAGGCAAAGCCCACGGCGATGGATTTGTACATCACATCGTCCAGCAGCTCGAAGCTGGGCAGGCGCTCGGCGATGCGCTTGCGCGCCAGCAGGATGCCGGCCACGATCAGCGCCGAGATGCCGAAGTAGACCATCCAGTAGCTGCCGCCGTTCTGGGTCGCGCCCTGGCGGAAGACGATGGGCTCGAAGCACAGCACCACACCCAGCATCCACAGCGGCGCGAGCTTGTACCAGCGGGTCTCCGTGGCCTGCTGCTTGATCAGGTAGGCAAAGGAGACCATGGCTGCCAGCGCAAAGGTGCCATAGCCGATGAAGTTGGCCGGCACGTGCAGCTTCATCCACCAGCTCTTGAGCGCCGGCACCAGCGGCTGGATCTCGTGCGCCTCGCGCACCAGCGTGTACCACAGCAAAAAGCCCACGGCCGCGCTGACCACCAGCATCACGAAGCCGCCCAGGGCGCGCGTGTCGTAGTGCTGTTCGTAATAGAGATAGAAAAGCGCCGTCATCCAGCAGAACATGACGAACACTTCATAGAGATTGCTGACCGGGATGTGGCCTACATCGGGGCCGATCAGGTAGCTCTCGTACCAGCGCACCATGGTGCCCACCAGCGCCAGCGTCACAGCCAGCCACGCCAGGCGCGAGCCCAGCAGCGACAGCGCCGTGCCCTCGCCCCGCGCAAACATGCCGATCCAGTAGAAGACGGTGCTCATGAAGAACACCATGCTCATCCAGAGAATGGCCGACTGGCTGGACAGGAAGTACTTGAGGCCGAACACCGTGTCCGAGCGCGCCAGTTGCGCCCCTTCAGGCCCCTGGTAGAGCCCGATGGCCAGCAGCGACAGCCCGGCCACCACCAGCATCAGCCCGCGCAGCGGGCGCCAGAACCAGCCCAGCCAGATGGCCGAGGGAATGGTGCCGACCAGGATGCACTTTTCGTAGACATCCATGTACTCGCCATAGCGCTGCAGCGCATACAGCAGTCCCGCCGCCACCAGGGCCGCGAACACCCAGTCGAACCAGTTGCGGCGGGCGAAGAAGCCCTCGTTGAGCGTCAAAGTCGTCGTGGTAGTGGCGGTGTTCATGCGGAACCTCCGGGGGATTTCTTGTGGATGGGCTCGGCGCCTATCAGCTTGCCGGCCAGCATGGCGAATTCTCTATCACCATCGAGTGTCTTGCGATTGGTGGACAAGGCCATTTCGGCATGGCTTTCCCCATCGCGGGGCGTGAGCCAGATCCAGAGGCGGCGGTCACGCACGTACAGCATGCAGAACACGCCGATGATCAGGAACAGGCAGCCCAGATACACCACGTTCTTGCCCGGGGCGCGCGCCACCTGGAAGACGCTGGCCTGCACCTGCTTGAAGTCCTGCAGCATGAAGACCATGGGCATGGGGTAGAACTGCGCATCGCTGAGCGAGAACACGGCCTGGGTCATGAAGGACTGCGTCTGCTCGCTGGGCTCCAGGGGCGCCTGGCCCGCCTGCGTGCGCACGATCTGGGCCAGCTCGAACAGCACGCCGTTGAGAATGCGCACCAGCACCTCGCCCGCACGTTCGCGCTCGGCCGCAGGCACATTGCTTTCCATGAAGTCCGAGATGGCCTGCAGCCCGCCCAGCGGCTTGCCGTCCGGCCCCTTCTTGTCGGTCTGGCCCGCGAACAATTCCAGCGCCTTGGTGGCCGACTGCGCCAGCGCGCCACTGAGTTCGGCACGCGAGGAATCGATGGCCTTGGCCACATAGGCCTTGGCAGCCTGCTCGCGCAGCCTGGGGTCCTGCAGCGCGCTGCGCAGGCGCAGGAAGGTGTCCATCTCGCTTTCGGGATCGGCGGGAATGCGCAGGTAGCGCATGGCATCGGCCTGGTTGTCGCGCACGCCCAGCAGGAACGCGCGCTGGCCGTCGCCCGTGTCCACGGGCAGCATGTAGTTCTGGAACTCGCGCGCCTGGCCCGAGGCATCGCGCAGCTTGTAGCGGATGCTGGGGCCGATGTTGCGCAGCTCCTTCTTGGTCACGGTCTTGTGGGCCGCGCCCAGGCGCTCGTCGATGGCCTGCTTCAGGTCCACCTTGCGCACATCGGTGCCGCTGCCATTGGCCCCGCCGCCACCGCCGAAGTTCTCCACGTTGATGGTGCGCAGTTCGGCAAACTCCAGCGTCACTGTCTCGTCCTTGCCGTCCGGGAGCTTGCGCACGAACTGGTCCGATCCGCCGATCACGCCCTCGACATCAAAGGGCTTGGCTCCCGCCTCCAGCGGCACGGCGCGTAGCTTCACCGACGAGCCGCCGTCGTCAAAGCTGGACTGGTAGATCTCGATGCCACGGTAGCTGGCCGGGTGGTTGACCTCGATGCGCTTTTCCAGCTTCTCGCCCGTGGCCTTGTCGTGGATGACGACCTCGCTGGCAAACAGCTTGGGCATGCCCGTGGAGTAGTACTCCACGATGAATTTCTTGAGTTCCACCGCAAAGGGCAGCTCCTGCAGCAGCACGCCGTCGGACTGCGACAGGATGGCCGTGCCTGCCGTGCCGCCCTCGGTCACCAGCAGGTTGCCTCGGAAGGTGGGGTTGCGCTCGCTCAGCCGGTGCTGCTCGGACACCTCGGAGATCAGGCCACCGCCGGTATAAGGTGTTTTGCCTCCCAGCCACATCTGCGCGCGCACGATGAGGTCGCCATCGAACAGCCCCCCCAGGCAAATCAGCACGATGGCGCTGTGGGCCGCGATATAGCCCAGCTTGTGGGCCGCGCCCGCCTTGGCCGCCAGCATCCAGCCCGTGCCGGGACCGGCCGCCGTGTCGCGCTGCTGCAGCCGCACCTTCCAGCCGCCCGACACCAGCTGCTGGCCCAGGCGCCTGGCAGCCTCTTGCGTGCTGCCGGGCACCACGTTCTGCGCACGGTGGCCGAAGGCCTTGAGGCTTTGTTCGCGAACGTTTTCCTTGTAGCTGCGCAGATCGGCCAGGTACTTGGGCGCATGGCGGGCCACGCACAGCGAGGTGCTGACCACCAGAAAGGCCAGGATCAGCAGGAACCACCAGGCGCTGTAGACCGCATTGAGCTTGAGCGCGAGGAACAGCTGGGCCCAGAAAGGCCCGAACTGGTTGACATAGTTGCCCACCGGCTCATGCTGCTTGAGCACGGTGCCGATCACCGAGGCAATGCAGATGACCGTCAGCAGCGAGATCGCGAAGCGCATCGACGCCAGCAGCTCCAGGGTCGCGCGCGCGGCCTGCGGGCGGGAGGGAGCAAGAGCGGCACCGGAAGAGTTGTCTGACATGAAGAACGAAAAGCCAAAACCCGAATGAAAAAAGCGGGACCATCTGCATTCATGCGATGGACCCGCCTGGCTTGGGGTGTCTATAAAGCAATAGGTTCCCGGTGATTACCCTGGGAACCGCGTCGGCCCCGGGATCGCATCAACGCAGGCCAGCGATGTAGTCTGCCACGGCCTTGATTTCGCGATCGTTAAGCTTGGCAGCAACCTGCGTCATCTGAATGCTATTGCCGCGCTTGCCGTCACGGAAGGCCGTGAGCTGGGTCGTGGTGTAGTCGGCATGCTGGCCCGCCAGGCGCGGGTACTGGGCTGGAATGCCGGCGCCGTTGGGGCTGTGGCAGCCCGCGCAGGCAGCAATGTTGCGCTCCTGGATGCCACCGCGGTAGATGCGCTCGCCCATGGCCACCAGGTCCTTGTCCTTGGCAAAGCCGTCCTTGGGCTTTTGCGTGTGCAGCCAGGCGGCGATGTTCTTCATGTCAGGCTCGCTGAGCATGCTGGCAAAGCCCTTCATCACGGGGTCCTTGCGCTTGTCGCCCTTGAACTCCAGCAACTGCTTGACCAGGTACTCGGGATGCTGGCCGGCCAGCTTGGGCTGCAGCGGGATGGTGGAATTGCCGTCGGCCGCATGGCATGCCGCGCAGACGGCGGTGTAGCTGGCCTCGCCCTTCGCCAGGTCGGCCTTGGCCGCCTTCGGCTGTGCCGAGGCAGCAGGTGCCTCGCCAGCGGAGAAAGCGGGAAAGGCGGGGGCTGCAGCAAGAATGGCAGCCGTCAGCAAAGAGGCAAGCAACTTCATATCGAGGGCGTGGTTCTGTTGTTGAAAGCGCAAAATTCGGCGGATTCTACAATGGGGTCCCCTGTGATTGATATCGTCAGGAACCCTGGTTTCGCCCCTGCGCACAGAGGAAAACATATTCCTTGATCGTGGTCACAAACTGGCCACGGATTCGGTGCTGAACATATGTTTTTCGCAGCCCAGCATATCGATCTGTGCCAGCGCGGCAATAAGGGCTCTACCCATGTGGCGCGCAATACCACACCCTTGCGCGCCAGATTCCGCTTCCCCGTCGCTTCAACCCGCGCCGAAGCGGCTGTCCGCCTGGCGGCGGAACTCAGAGGGCGTCATGCCCTTGATCTCCAGGAAGCGCCTGTTGAAGTTGGCCACGTTGTTGAAGCCCACCTGGTAGCAGATGTCGGCGATGAAGCTGTCGGTCTGCATGAGCAGGTGGCATGCGCTGTTGATGCGTACACGGCTGACGAAGTCGGTGAAGCTGTTGCCCGTGGCCCGGCGGAAGAAGCGGCTGAAGCGGCTCTCGCTCATGCCCAGCTCGGCCGCCACGTCGGCCAGGCTCAGCGGCTCGCTCACGCGCGCCATGATGCGGTTGACCACCTCGTTGATCTGATCCACCTGAGCCTCGCCCTGGGCGCCCTGCATCTGCACGGCTGACAGCAGCCGGTAATCGGTGCACTCGGCCAGATCGGACAGCAGCGCGCAAAAGGCCGTGAAGCGGCGCATTCCGCGCGCACTCCTGACCGCGTCCCAGTGCGCGCGCGCCGTCTGCGCCAAGCCGAAGAACTCGATGCCATGGCGCGCACGGTCCAGCAGTTGAAGCACCTCGCGCATCTCCGGGATCTGCTCGGCCGCACGGGCGATGGGGTCGTGGTTGAAAAGGATCACGTAATCGCGTGCAGGCGAGCCCCCATCGGGCGCATCGAACGAGATCCAGTTGTGCGGCAGGCGCGGGCCGCACAGCACGAGGTGGCCGGGCTCGAAGGGGCCTATCCAGTCTCCCACGAAGGCGCGGCCCGAGGTGTCGGTGATGAGGTGCAGCTCGTACTCCTCATGGAAATGCCAGCGCACCAGGGGGCTTGGGAAACCATGTGCCAGGCAGCGCACCAGGCCGCTGCCCTCCATATCCTCATAGCCCAGCGCAGGCGTTCGCACGAAATCGCGCTCCAGTTCAGGGTGACGCTGGCGGGGTGTGCGGCGGCGTGGACTGGTCATGGCGGCGTGAAGGTTTCTGGAGAGGCCATGGGCAAACAGTATCACCAGCGGCGGCTAACCACCGCGATGGGCTGCCAGCGCGGCATCGAGTTCCGCACGCCGGGGCGGCTGGGCACCGGCGCGCGTGCAGTTGAGCGCTGCGGCCGTTGCGGCAAAGCGCAGCACCTGGCGCCACGCGCTCTCGGGCAGTTCCTGCAACTGGCCCGGCTGCTCGACACCCTGCTCCAGCAGCGCAACCGACAGCGCCGCGCCAAAGGTGTCGCCCGCGCCGATGGTATCCACCAGTTGCACGGCCGGCGGCTGCACCGACAAAGGCGCCTGTCCTGCACGCAGCAAGGTCGCGCCGGCCGCTCCGCGCGTGAGCACCACGGCCCGGGGACCCAGCGCCAGCCAGCGCGCGGCGGCCTCCAGCGCCGGAACGCCGGGCGCGATAAAGGCCAGGTCCTCATCGCTGAGCTTGACCAGGTCTGCCTGGGCCAGCCAGCCCAGGCAGTCGCGCCGGAAGGCCTGGGCATCGCGGATCAGCGTGGGCCGCACGTTCGGGTCGAAGACGATGATGCGCCGCCCGCGCTCAGCCGCCACCAGGTCCAGGATGCGCGGCCCGACAGGGGTGTGCAGCAATGCGATGGAGCCGAACTGCAGATAGCGGCATTCGGGCGGCAACTCGGGCAGCTCGGCAGGTGCCCACAGCGTGTCCGCCGTTGCCTGCGTATAGAAGGCATAGCGGTTGGTGCCTTGCGCATGCTCGACAAAGGCCAGCGTGCTGGGCGCATCGCAGCGCTGCACCAGGCGCATGTCCACGCCGTTGCCCTGCAGGTGCGCGAAAAGGCGCTCGCCGAAGAGATCGCGCGACAGTTGCGAGACAAAGCCCGTGGCCTGCCCGAGCCGCGCGGCGGCCACGGCGCAGTTGGCGGGCGCGCCTCCTTCATGGCCCTGGAAGGCCAGGCCGCCCGTGGCGGTGAAATCGATCAGGGCTTCGCCCGCGATGGCTATGCGCATGCGTTCTACCTCGCTGCCTGTTGGACAAAAGCATGGACACGGTCTGTGGCACGGCGGACCGCCTCCACCAGATGCGGATGGCCCGCG
The DNA here is from genome assembly GCF_001622915.1 of Delftia sp. GW456-R20. NCBI lineage: Bacteria > Pseudomonadati > Pseudomonadota > Betaproteobacteria > Burkholderiales > Comamonadaceae > Delftia > Delftia sp. GW456-R20. The sequence continues at coordinate 557,505 of NZ_LWCN01000005.1, forward strand.
GCCTCACCCCACAAGGGCACTTCGGCACACAGCGCGGCCACGGGGTCGGTGGCGGCGCAGATGGCGTGTGCCACTGCGGGGTCCATGGCCTGATCCTGGTAGGCATAGGGCAGTGTGTCATGGTGCCAGCGCTGCAGAAAAACCAGGAACAGCGCCGGCAGCATGGCCACGGCATCCATGGACGCGCCCTGCGCGATGCGCTCGCGCACCGTGGGCGCGATGAAGCCCGGGATCTTGGCAAAGCCGTCGGCCGCCACGCGCTGGTTGGTGTCGCGTATCGCAGGGTTGCCGAAGCGTTCCAGCACGGTGTCGCGGTAGGCCGGCAGGTCCAGGGCCGATGCCTTGCCGGGTGTTGCAAGGCAGGGAATCACGTCCTGCGTCACATAGTCCCATGCCATCTGGCGTATCGCCGGCACGGCACTGCCTTCGTGGATGAAGCGCAGGCCCGCCAGCGTGCCGGCCCAGGCAATGCAGCTGTGGCTGGCGTTGAGGATGCGGATCTTGGCCTCCTCGTAGGGGGCCACGGAAGACACCATCTCCACGCCCACACGCTCCCAGGATGGGCGGCCTGCGACGAAGCGGTCCTCTATCACCCACTGTGAAAAGCTTTCGGCCGTCACGGCGGCCGCATCGTCCCAGCCCGTCGCGGCCTGCACGCGCTCGCGCAGCTCCGGCGGCGGGCGCGGGGTGATGCGGTCGACCATGGCATTCGGACAGCTGATGTTGTGCCCTGCCCACTCGGCCAGTTCCTGCAGTTGCGCCAGTTGCATGAAGGCCAGCAGGCCGGCCAGCAGGCGATCGCCGTTGTGGCGCAGGTTGTCGCAGCTCAGCAGTGTGACCGGGCCGGCATGTGCACAGCGGCGCAACTGCAGGATGGCGCACAGCACGCCATAGATCGTCTCTCCGACCTGCCCCTGGCGCATGCGGCCGATGTCGGCTGCAAGCTCCGGGCTGCCGGTGTCCAGCACGCCGCTGCCATCGAGGTAGTAGCCCGCCTCGGTCACGGTGAGGGAGATGACACGCGTGCAGGGGCTGGCTCCGCGCGCGATCACGGCGGCCAGCCCGGGCGCATGGGGGATCACTTCGCGCAGGGCCTCGATGCGTTGGTAGCGCACCGATCCGCCAGGCGCAATCGTCTCCAGTGTGTAAGCCCCTCCCTGCCGCGCCAGCGCCTCCAGCGTCTGCGCCATGTCGGAGCGCAGGTTGGCCCCCACCAGCTCCCATTGCGTGTCCCCTGCATCGATCAGCCGCTGTTGATATGCGGCCTGGTGCGCACGGTGAAAGGAACCCAGGCCCAGGTGCAGCACCGTGGGTCTGGAAAGATGCGGAACAATCGCGTTCATGGTGACCAGAGGGAGATGAGGAAGAAAGGATGACTGCGCCGGGCAGCCTCTCGGAGCGAAGCGCTCAGGCGCCTGCCAGCGTGCGTCCCTGGCGGTCGAACAGGTGCAGTGCGCAGCCGGTGTCCAGCGCGACGGACACCGCGTCGCCCACGGCCAGCGGCGTGCGCTCGGCCTGGCGCGCGATGAGCTGCGCACCGCCCACGCTGACATGGATCAGCGTGTCGGCACCCAAGGCCTCGATCAGGTCCACGCGGCCCATGACCTGTCTCTGTGCAGCGGCATCGGGTGCGACCTGCGCTCTGGCCACGCGCAAGGCCTCGGGGCGTATGCCCAGCGTGCCGTCGGCGGGCAGGCGGCCCTGCGTGGCCCCGGAGAACACGGGCAGTGCCCCGGCGGCGATCAGGTTCATCGATGGCATGCCGATGAACTGCGCAACGAACTGGTTGGCCGGATGGTCGTAGAGCGCCAGGGGTGCACCCACCTGTTCGATGCAGCCATCGCGCAACACCACCACGCGGTCGGCCAGGGTCATGGCCTCGACCTGGTCATGGGTGACATAGATGGTGGTGGCGCCCAGCGCCTTGTGCAGCTTGTGGATTTCCACCCGCGTGTTGCCGCGCAGAGCCGCATCGAGGTTGGACAGCGGCTCGTCGAACAGGAACACCTTGGGCGCACGCACGATGGCCCGGCCTATGGCCACGCGCTGGCGCTGGCCGCCCGACAGGTCGCGCGGCTTGCGTTCCAGATAGGGCGTGAGGTTGAGCGTCTCGGCCGCCTGCCCGACCTTTCGGCGTATCTCCTCTTTCGGCACGCCGGCCAGGCGCAGCGCGAAGGACATGTTGTCGTACACGCTCATGTGCGGATACAGCGCATAGCTCTGGAACACCATTGCCAGGTCGCGCTCGCCCGAGGGCGCATGCGTGATGTCGCGCCCGTCGAGCAGCAGCTGCCCCGAAGTGATGCTCTCCAGCCCGGCGATCAGGCGCAGCAGCGTGGACTTGCCACAGCCCGAAGGCCCGACGAAGACGATGAACTCGCCGCGCTCGATGGCGAGGTCCACGCCGCGGATGATCTGCGCCTCTCCGAAGCGCTTGCGTATGTCCTGAAGTTGCAGATAGGCCATGGTTTTCCTTGTGCAGCACAAAGCCGCGAAATGGATGCCGGACGGCTACTTGACGGCGCCGAAGGTCATGCCCTGCACCAGTTGCTTCTGGCTGAACCAGCCAAACACCACGATGGGAGCGATGGCGATCAGCGAAGCGGCCGAGAGCTTGGCCCAGAACAGCCCTTCGGGGCTGGCATACGAGGCGATCAGCGTGGCCAGCGTGCCGGCCCTGGCGCTGCTCAGGTTCAGCGACCAGAAGGCCTCGTTCCAGCTCAGCACCAGGCACAGCAGCCCGGTGGATGCGATGCCGCCCACAGCCAGCGGCAGCACCACATGGCGGAACTCGGCCCACAGGCCTGCGCCATCCATGCGCGCCGCTTCCAGGATCTCGTTGGGGATGTCCTTGAGCGCGCTGTAGAGCATCCAGACCATGATGGGCAGGTTGGACAGCGTGAAGACGATGACCAGCACGGTGAGCGAATCCAGCAAGCCCGCCCCTTGCGCCAGCACATAGATGGGCAGCAGGGCCCCCACGGCCGGCATCATCTTGGTCGAGAGCATCCACATGAGCACGTCGCGCGTGTGGCGGCTGCGCAAGAACGCCATGGAGTAGGCAGCAGGCACGGCGATGGCCAGGCCGATCAGGGTCGAGGCCAGGCTGGTGATCAGCGAATTGCGCGCATACAGCAGGTAGTCGCTGCGCTGCTGCACTTCGCCGAAGTTGGCCAGCGTGGGCTCGAACACGAACAGCGGCGGCACGGCAATGGCCTGCAGTTCCGTCTTGAAGGCCGTCAGGAACAGCCAGGCCAGCGGAAAGAACAGCAGCAGTGCCACGGCCCATGCGGCAGCGGCGCGCACCAGGGTGGAGGAACTTGTTTTCATCATGCCCTCAGTCCAGGCTCTTGCCCACGATGCGGATCAGGAAGAGGGAGACGATGTTGGCCAGCACCACGGCAAACAGTGCACCGGCCGAGGCCACGCCCACGTCGAAGTTCATCAGCGACTGCTTGTAGATCAGGTAGGTCAGGTTGGTGCTCTCGTTGCCGGGCCCGCCCGCCGTGGTGATGGCGATCTCTGCGAACACGCTGAGCAGGAAGATCATCTCGATCATCACCACCACCGCCATGGGCCGCGCCAGATGGGGCAGCGTGAGGTAGTAAAAGCGCTGCAGGGCGTTGGCGCCATCCATGCGCGCCGCCTCCATCTGTTCTCGGTCCAGCGACTGCAGCGAGGTGATGAAGATCAGGCAGGCGAAGGGCAGCCATTGCCAGGACACCATGACGATGACGGACAGCAGCGGCATCTCGGTGAGCCAGTCCACGGGCTGCAGTCCGACGGCCCTCCACAGGCTGGCCAGCACGCCATAGATCGGGTTCATCATCATGTGCTTCCACAGCAGCGCATTGACCGTGGGCATCACGAAGAACGGCGAGATCAGCAGCACCCGCACGATGCCGCGCCCCGGAAACGGCTCGTTGATCAGCAAAGCGATCAGCACGCCCAGCACCAGGGTGATCAGAACCACGCTGGCCAGGAAGTTCAGCGTGTTCCACACGGCGGGCAGGAAGTCCGGATCGGTGATGAAGAAGGCGTAGTTGTCCCAGCCGGCGAAGCGGTGCTCGCCCGGCTGCATGAGGTTGTAGTTGACGAGCGAGAAATAAATCGTCATCAACAAGGGCACGAGCATCCAGCACAGCAGCACGGCCACGGCGGGCGCCATCAGGGCGCGGGGCAGCAGGCGCCTGGCGGACGCTGCCCTGTCGGGAGTCCTATCGGCCCTCATTTGTAGTAGCCGCTTTTCCTCATCTCGCGTTCGGCCAGCGTCTGCGAGGTACTGAGTGCCTGCTCCACCGTGACCTTGCCCGACAGTGCGGCGCTCATCTGCTGCCCCACGGCAATGCCAATGGCCTGGAACTCTGGAATCGCGACGTACTGCACGCCGGCATAGGGCGACTTGGGCTCGGTCGCATCGGTCAGGCTCACGCTGTCGATGGCCCGCTTCTCGGCTGCGGCAAAGCCCGCCACCTTCTGGAACTCGGCATTGGCATAGGTGGACTGGCGCGTTCCTGTGGGCACGGCACGCCAGCCGTGCTCCTGCGCGACCAACTGCACATACTCCCTGGAAGTGGCCCACTTCACGAAGACCTGGGCCGCATCGGCCTTCTTCGAGCTGGAGGGAATGGCCAGGTTCCAGGTCCACAGCCAGGTCGATCCCTTGGGCGTGCTGGCGATGGGTGCAGCCGCATAGGCCACCTTGTCGGCCACCTTGGATTGCTTGGGGTCGCTCACGAAGGAGGCGGCGATGCTCGCATCCACCCAGGCGCCGCACTTGCCCTCGTTGAACAGCGCCAGGTTCTCATTGAAGCTGTTGGCCGAGGCGCCCGGGGGGCCATAGGCCTTCATCAGGTCCACATAGAAACCCACGGCCTTCTTCCAGGCGGGTGTATCGATCTGCGGCCTCCACTGCATGTCGAACCATTGGCCGCCGAAGGTATTGGCCATGGTGGTGATCAGGGCCATGTTGTCCCCCCAGCCCGGCTTGCCGCGCAGGCAGATGCCATAGACCCCGGCCTTGGGATCGTGGACCTTGGAGGCGAACTCCCGGACCTGCTCCCAGGTGGGCTTGTCGGGCATCTGAAAACCCGCCTTGTCGGCCAGGTCCTTGCGGTACATGAGCATGGAGCCTTCGCCATAGAAGGGCGAGGCATAGAGCTTGCCTTCGTAGGACAGGCCTTCGCGGATGGTGGGCAGCAGATCGGCCGCGTCATAGGCGGCATCGGTGGCAATGGGCTGCAGCCAGCCCTTCTTCGACCAGATCGGCACCTCGTAGATGCCCACGGTCATCACATCGAACTGGCCGCCCTTGGTGGCGATGTCGGTGGTCACGCGCTGGCGCAGCACGCCTTCTTCCAGCGTCACCCATTTGAGCGTGATGTCGGGGTGGGCCTTCTCGAACCGGGGGGTGAGCTTTTGCATCTCGATCATGTGGCCGTTGTTCACGGTGGCGATCACGAGTTCGGTGCCGGCGAGTGCGCCCGCTGCGGCAGTGGCCATGGCCCATGTGAGGCTGGCCTTGAGCAAGACGTGCATTTTTGTCTCCTTGTTCCCTGGTCTTTGAATGCTGTATCACCGCGCCTCCCATCCCGGCTGCGGATGAGGCATTGTGGCGACGGCCTCGTGCCTGGACTGGTACGACAGATGTGCCTTTCGATACTTTTATGCGCAGCCAAGCCGGTGATATCCCTTAGCCGATGCATCAAACCATTTGCCGCTGCTGCGTTGCGTCCCGACCTCCTAGAATTCCGTTCATCCGCATCTCCGAGGCAGACCATGGCCGTGCAGCGCATCCCTGTTCCACCGAGTGCACTCGGCGAGTCCCCCTTCTGGCACCCGCAGGAACACCGGCTCTACTGGTGCGATATCCAGGACCGGCACATCCATTCCTGGGAGCCCGCCACAGGCCTGCACCGCAGCTGGGCCACGCCCAGCGAACCGGGCTGCTGCGCTCCCACGGACCGGGGCCGCATCGTGGTGGGGCTGCGCGATGGCTTCGGCCTGCTGGACACCGCCACGGGACACACCGAAATGATCGCCCGCCTGGACCATGATCCGCAGCAGCTGCGGCTCAACGACGGGCGCTGCGACCGCGCCGGGCGGCTGTGGGCGGGGTCACTGTTCTCGCCCAAGACGGCGCCCGATGCCGCGCTGTGGTGTCTTCGCGCGGACGGCGCCGGAGGCTACGCCGTTCAGCGCATGGCAGGCGACTGCACCACGGCCAACGGCCTGGCCTTCAGCCCCGATGACGACTGGATGTACTGGGCAGACACGCCAGCCCACCGCATAGACCGCTTTGCCTTCGACCTGGAATCCGGCACGCTGGGCACGCGCTCGCTGTGGAAGGCCTTCGCGCCCAAGGCCGAGGGCAGGCTCTATGGCGGCCGCCCCGACGGCGCCAGCGTCGACGTCCGGGGCAACTACTGGGTGGCCATGTACGAAGGCGGCTGCGTGCTGCAACTGAGTCCCGAGGGCGATGTGCTGCAGCGCCTGGACACGCCCGTGCGCTGCCCCACCATGGTCTGCTTTGGGGGGGAGGACCTGCGCACGCTGTACATCACCTCGGCCGGACACGGCCGGCCCGATCCGGAGCGATCGGCGCAGGTGCCTGCCGGCGCACTGATGGAGTGCCGTGTCGATGTGCCGGGCCTGCCGGTGAACAGCTTCCGCGAAGCCTGAGCCTGCACAGCCCCGGCAACGTGTTGCCAGGCGCGTCAGGCCCGCATGCGCTGCAGCAGTCCTGCGGTCGATGCATCGAGCTCCGCCACATCCCCGCTGGCCAGGCGCTGCTGCAGGTCGCGCGCCAGCAGCTTGCCCAGCTCCACCCCCCACTGGTCGAAGCTGTTGAGGCCCCACAGCGCGCCCGCCACGAACACGCGGTGCTCCTGCAAGGCGATCAGCGCACCCAGCGCCGCCGGCGTGAGCGCATCCAGCAGGACGAAGGTACTGGGCCGGTTGCCCGGGAAGTGGCGATGGCCATCATCGCAGGAACGCCCCTGCATCAACGCCTGGGCCTGGGCCAGGGCGTTGGCCAGCAGTTGCTCATGGTGGCCTTGCAGGCCGTGCGACGGCCGCTGCACGGCGATGATCTCCAGCGGCACGATGTCCGTCCCCTGGTGCAGCATCTGGTAGAAGGCATGCTGCCCATCCGTACCAGGCTCGCCCCAGAGCACGGGGGCTGAGCCCAGCGCCAGCGGCCGGCCCTGGCGGTCCACGCGCTTGCCATTGCTCTCCATCTCCAGTTGCTGCAGATAGGCCGGCAGGCGCCGCAGGCCTGCGTGGTAGGGCGCAATGCAGCGGCTGGCAAAGCCCAGCAGATTGCGGTTCCAGACATCGAGCAGGCCCAGGCGCACGGGCAGGTTGGCCTGCAGCGGTGCCGTGCGGAAGTGGTGGTCCATGGCATGCGCGCCGGCCAGCAGGTCGCGGAATGCCGCAGCTCCCACGGCGAGGGCCACGGGCAGCCCGATCGCCGACCACAGCGAATAGCGCCCGCCCACCCAGTCCCAGAAGCCGAAAGTGGTGGTGATGCCCATCTGCGCAGCCGCCGAGGCATTGGTCGTCAGCGCCACGAAATGCCGCGCCACATCTTCACCGCCCTGCGCATGGAACCATTGCAGTGCGCTGCGCGCATTGGTCAGCGTCTCCTGCGTGTTGAAGACCTTGGAGGCCACGATGAACAGCGTGCTGCGCGGCTGCAGCCCATCGAGCACCGATTGCAGCTCATGCCCATCCACGTTCGAGACGAAGTGCATGCGCCGCCGTGCGTCGCACATTCCCTGCAGCGCCTGCACGGCCATCTGCGGCCCCAGCCCCGATCCGCCGATGCCCATGCACACCACATCGGTGATGCCGGCATCGGCCCTCACGCGCTCGGCATAGGCCAGCATGGCATCCAGCGTTTCGTGCACCTGGGCCAGGGCCCATGCCAGGCCTGGCGGCGACTCGCCGCGCGGGCAACGCAGCAGCGCGTGCAGCACGGCGCGGCCCTCGCTGCCGTTGACGTGCTCTCCGGCGAACATGGCATCGCGCTGCTGCTCCACTGCGCACTCGCGCGCCAGACGCAACAGCAGCGCCTCGGCTGGTGCATCCCAGAGGTTCTTGGACAGGTCTGCAAAACAGTGTGGCGCCTCCTGGCTGAAGTGCGCGAACCGGCCGGGATCATCGGCAAAGGCGTGGCGCAGATCGAAGCCCTTGCGCAGGGCCAAGGCATGGTGGTGCAGCGCAGGCCAGACAGTGGCATGGTCGCAGCGCGGGGGCTGGGGAATGACGGACAGCATGGGATGAAAGTAATCTGATTACCAAATCGACAACACATCTCTGGAACAAAACCTCAATACCTTCCTATAATTTATCCGATTCTTCAAAATTTTGGTAACCAAGTTACCAAAGAAATAGACACATCAACTTGTGGAGACAGCATGGGTTTCGATCTGGTTTTGTTCGGTGGCACGGGTGATCTCGCATGGCGCAAGCTCATGCCCGCGCTGTTCCAGGCGTTCCGCCACGGCACCCTCCCCGATGGGGGACGCATCCTGTGCGTGGGTCGCGATGATCTGAGTGACGACCAGTACCGCGCGCTCATCCAGGGCCGCTTCGAAAAGGTGGAACTGTCCAAGCGCCCCAGTCCGGAGGAGTTCTCGCGTTTCGCGGCCCTGCTGCACTACCTGCGCATGGACCTGTCGCAACCCGCCGACTACGAGCGCCTGGCCACGGCGCTGAACACGCGCGGCGCCGAGACGGTGGTGATGTACCTGGCCACTGCGCCCAGCCTGTTCACCACGGTCTGCGAGCAGATTGCCGCCGTGGGCCTGAATGGCCCGCAGACGCGCGTGGTGCTGGAAAAGCCGCTGGGCCACGACCTGGCCTCCAACCAGGCCATCAACGCCACGCTGCGCAAGGTCCTGCGCGAAGAGCAGGTGTTTCGCATAGACCACTACCTGGGCAAGCCCTCGGTACAGAACCTGCTGGCCCTGCGCTTCGGCAACGCCCTGTTCGAGCCACTGTGGCGGCGCGAGACCATTGCCAACATCCAGATCACCATTGCCGAGGAACTGGGCGTGGAAAGCCGGGGCGCCTTCTACGACCAGACCGGCGCGCTGCGCGACATGGTGCAAAACCATGCCTTGCAACTGCTGTGCGCCATCGGCATGGAGCCGCCGATCAACGCCTCGGCCCACGCCATCCGCGACGAAAAGCTCAAGGTGCTGCAGTCGCTCAAGCCCTGGACGCCGGAAATCCTGGGCCAGCACGTGGTGCGCGGCCAGTACCTGGCCGGCGCCAGCCAGGGCCAGCCCGTGCCCGCCTACCAGCAAGAGAAAGGCGTGGCGGCTGGCAGCCAGACCGAGACCTTCGTCGCCCTGCGCACCGAGATCTGCAACTGGCGCTGGGCCGGCGTGCCCTTCTACATCCGCACCGGCAAGCGGCTGGCAGGACGGGATGCGCGCATCGTCGTGAACTTCCGGCCCGTGCCCCATCCCATCTTCCGCTCGCCCCTGTCCGAAGCCAACCGGCTGGTCATCAACCTGCAGCCCAAGGACGGCCTGGAGCTGCATCTGCTGGCCCAGGGCGCCACCCAGCAGCAGGCCGAGCCTTCGCTGGCCCCCGTGCACCTGAACCTGGACTTCGACCAGCGCTTCGGCGCCAAGCGCGTGGGCGCCTACGAACGCCTGCTGCTGGACGTGATCGCCGGGCGGCTGAACCTGTTCGTGCGCAGCGACGAGCAGGAACAGGCCTGGCGCTGGGTGGAACCCATACTGCAGCACTGGCGCAACGATCTCTCCGGGCCGCGCGGCTATGCGGCTGGCAGTTGGGGGCCCAGCGCAGCCAGCGCGATGATTGCGCGGGATGGGTTTTGCTGGAGCGAGGAGGTTTGAGGCTCCCCCTGAGGCGCTGCGCGCCTTCCCCCTCTCTCGCTACGCGGGAGGGGGACGACAGCATCGCTGCGGGGCGGCCCTTGCTCGCTGTCCCTGGCGCTGGGGCGCGCCGGTTTCAGGCGACGCGCTCGGCCTGCAAAGCAGCCTATAGCCCGCGGGGGGCGCTGGATCATGGGGGAACCTACAATGAGGCCCCGAGAGACTGACCACACCATGAATCCTGCTGCGCCGGCTGCCGATGCCGCCCCCACTTCCTCCCTGATCGATCCCAAGCTCGCCATGGGATGGATGCACACGACGCGCTTTTTGACGACGGCTGCGCAACTGCACCATCTGCCCAAGGTCGATGTGCCCGAGATCGCGTTCGTGGGCCGCTCCAATGCCGGCAAGTCCACCTGCATCAACACGCTGACGCAGCAAAAGCAGCTGGCCTTCGCCTCGAAGAAGCCCGGCCGCACGCAGCACATCAACCTGTTCTCCCTGGGCAAGCAGGGCGTGACCGACGCCGTGCTGGCCGATCTGCCCGGCTACGGCTACGCCGCCGTGTCGCGCACGGACAAGCAGCGCTGGCAGCGCGTGATGCTGAACTATCTGGTCAGCCGCGAGAGCCTGACGGGCATCGTGCTGCTGTGCGATCCGCGACTGGGCCTGACCGAACTCGACGAAGCCTTGCTCGATGCCCTGCGCCCGCGCGTGCAGGAGGGCCTGAAGTTCCTCGTGCTGCTGACCAAGGCAGACAAGCTCACGCGCGCCGAGCAGGCCAAGGTGCTGTCCATCACGCGGCTCAATGCCGGCGGTGGCGAGGTGCGCATGTTCTCCGCGCTCAAGAAGCAAGGTGTGGATGAGGTGGCCCAGCTGCTGTGGCACTGGAGCCATCCCGAAGGGCTGGCCCAGCCGGCCGCCGCTGCACCGCAGGCGGACGTCGCAGCCGCGACGCCCGGCGAGAGCGACAGCCCCCAAGATTAGCGCCCGGAGGCGCTCGTGTAGCCAGCGCCCCGCAAGGAGCGCAACATGGTGACCACCTGCATTCGTGAGCTGCCTCACGGCATCCATCTGCACTGCCGCGTCAGCGGCGAACCCGGCCGGCCGTTGCTGCTGTTCCTGCACGGCTTTCCCGAAGGCAGCTTCATCTGGGAAGGCATGCTGGAGCAGTTCGGCACGCAATGGCGTTGCGTCGCACCCGATCTGCGGGGCTTTGGCCGTTCCAGCCAGCCGGCCGGCGTGGAGCAGTACAAGGCCAAGCACCTGCTGCAGGATCTGGCGGCGCTGATCGCCATCGAAAGCCCTGGCGCACCCGCAGCCTGCGTGATCGCCCACGACTGGGGCGGTGCACTGGCCTGGGGTCTGGCCAATCGCCATCCCGGGTTGATGCAGCGGCTGATGATCCTCAACGCCCCACATCCAGGCGCCTTTCTGCGCGAGTTGCTGGACAACCCCGTGCAGCAGGCCGCAAGCCAGTACATGCATTTCCTGCGCCGCCCCGACGCGCCCGCCCTGCTGGCCGACAACGGCTGGCAGCGCATGCTGGGATTTTTCCGCACACCGCAGGGCGAGTTGCCCGGATGGCTCACGCCGCAGTTGCAGCAGCGCTACCGCGAGCACTGGGACCTGGGCGTGCAAGGCTCCTGCCACTACTACGGCGCCAGTCCCCTGGTGCCGCCCCGGCCCGAAGATCCGGACTCAGCCGACGCACTGCGCAACCTGAGGCTGCCGCCCGAGATGCTGGACATCGGCGTGCCCACGCATGTGCTCTGGGGCGACAGCGACCCGGCGCTGCAACCCGCCCTGGTCGAAGGTCTGGAGCCGTGGGTGCCGCGCCTGACGGTGCAGCACCTGGCAGGCACTTCGCACTGGGTCGTGCACGAACAGCCCGATGCGGTGCGGCAAGCGCTGGAGCAGTTCCTGTCCCGCCCCGTTCAGTAGACCGAGGGTTCGCCCTCGGGCCGGGTCTTGAAGCGCCTGTGCACCCAGTAGTACTGGTCGGGCATGGTGCGAATCGCCGCTTCCAGCTCGCGGTTCATGCGTGCCGTGTCAGCCTCGGCATCGTCGGTGGGAAAGTCCGTCCAGGCCGGCGTGATCTCGGCCACGTAGCCCGTGGGCGTCATGCGCGTGTACATGCCCAGCACCTTTGCCCGGCCCAGGCGTGCAAAGCGCGACAGCGAGGGGATGGTGGCCGCGTTCACGCCGAAGAAGGGCACGAAGACCGAGTCGTTGCGGCCGAAGTCCATGTCGGGCAAAAGGTACAGCAGCCCGCCCTTGCGCAGGCTGGAGATGATGGGCTTGACCCCGTCGGCGCGGTTGAGCATGCGAACGTCGCCGAAGCGCTGGCGCCCTGACATGAACCACTCATCGACCGCAGGGTCCGGGTGGGTGGAGAAGATCGAGGTGAAAGGCCGCGTGGTGTGCAGCGGCAGCGCCAGGCCACCCGCGTCCATGCTGTAGAAATGCGGCGCGAACAGGATGGTGGGCGTATCGCCGTCGAGCTCATGCACGGCGCCCTGCAGCTTCACGCGCTCGGCCACCACCTCGCGCGGCGCGGCCCACAGCCAGCTGCGGTCCAGCCAGGTCTGGCAAAAGACGATGAAGTTGCTGCGCGCCAGGTCCACGCGCTGCGCCTCGGTCAGCTCGGGAAAGCACAGCGCAAGATTGCGCAGCGCCACCTTGCGGCGCGGCGCCGCCAGCACGAACAGCACACGCCCCAGAAACGCACCCAGACCCCGCAGCCACGGCAGCGGCATCCAAGCCAGCGACCGCATCAGCCACACGCCGATGCGCCCGCTCATGCATGCACCTCGTTGGCAGGTGCTTCACGGCGCGGCTGCTTGTAGCGCGCATAGCCCCACAGGTACTGCTGCGGGCATTGGCGGATGGTGTGTTCCATCGCCTCGTTGATCTGCTGCACCGCAGCTTCCAGATTCTCGGACAAGGGCACGGGCAACTCCTCAAGATACAGCGCATAGCCCCGCCCCCAGGACAAGCGCTCACAACGGGCCACGATCACAGCGGCCCCCGTCTGCAACGCCAGGCGCGCCGCCAGCGTCATCGTATAGGCATCACGGCCGAAGAACGGCGACCAGACGCCCTGCCCCTCGGGCGGAACCTGGTCTGGCAGCAGCCCCACAGCCGCGCCCTTGCGCAGCGCCTTGATCATCTGGCGCACGCCGGCCAGCGTGGTCGGCACGGCCTGCACGCCGGGGCGGTTGCGCGCCGTCTCCATGACGCGGGCCAGCCAGGGCTGGCGCGCGGGGCGGTAGAGAATAGTGATCTCGCCATGCTCGGCCGACCATTGCCGCGCTGCATGCTGCACTGACAGCTCGAAGCAGCCCAGGTGCGGCGTCAGAAAGATGATGCCGCGCCCGGCCGCGTAGGCCCGGCGCACGCATTCCTCGTTGTGCATCTCGCAGCTCGGCTGCCTGCCCATCCACATGCGCGGCAGCTCCGCCACCATGCGCCCCGCGTGTCCCACGGCCGGCGCCACGGCGCCCAGGCCGTAGCCGGCCTGCCGGGCATTGGCCAGAAAGCGACGCCGGTACGTGGCCGAAGCGGCGAACGCCACCCAGCCCATGAGCGCGCCAAGGGGGTGCAATAGCCACAAAGGCAGTGCAGCAAACAGTCGGAACAGGGATGGCATTAAAATGATGGGTGTCGCTGAGTTAACTGAGCAACTTGCAGAGCGACGTTAAACAATTTCTGCTAAAGCGTTCGCCAGAGCTCCTGCAGCTTGGGCAGCGCCCAGCAAAAAAGCTGCAACCAAGGAGTTTATTCATATGGCGAACGACTTTCTTTTCACCTCGGAATCCGTCTCTGAAGGCCATCCGGACAAGGTGGCTGACCAGATCTCTGACGCGATCCTGGACGCCATTTTCGCCCAAGACCCGTACAGCCGCGTGGCGGCCGAGACGCTGACCAACACGGGCCTGGTGGTTTTGGCAGGTGAGATCACCACCGGCGCAAACGTCGACTACATCCAGGTCGCACGCGACACCATCAAGCGCATCGGCTACGACAACACCGACTACGGCATCGACTACAAGGGCTGCGCCGTGCTCGTGGCCTACGACAAGCAAAGCCAGGACATCGCCCAGGGCGTGGACAAGGCCAGCGATGACGAGCTCAACACCGGCGCCGGAGACCAGGGCCTGATGTTCGGCTACGCCTGCGACGAGACGCCCGAGCTGATGCCCGCGCCCATCTACTATGCGCACCGCCTTGTCGAGCGCCAGGCCCAGCTGCGCAAGGACGGCCGCCTGCCCTTCCTGCGTCCTGACGCCAAAAGCCAGGTGACCATGCGCTACGTGGACGGCAAGCCCCACAGCATCGACACCGTGGTGCTGTCCACCCAGCACAGCCCCGACCAGTCGGAAACCGCCACGAAGATGAAGGCCAGCTTCACCGAAGCCATCATCGAGGAAATCATCAAGCCCGTGCTGCCCTCCGAGTGGCTGCAGGACACGAAGTACCTGATCAACCCCACGGGCCGCTTCGTTGTCGGCGGCCCCCAGGGCGATTGCGGCCTGACCGGCCGCAAGATCATCGTCGACACCTACGGCGGTGCCTGCCCCCATGGTGGCGGCGCCTTCAGCGGCAAAGACCCGACCAAGGTGGACCGCAGCGCCGCCTACGCCGCGCGCTACGTGGCCAAGAACATCGTGGCCGCCGGCCTGGCGCGCCAGTGCCAGATCCAGGTGGCCTACGCTATCGGCGTGGCACGCCCGATGAACATCACGGTCTACACCGAAGGCACGGGCGTCATCCCCGACGCCGAGATTGCCAAGCTGGTGGCCGCGCATTTCGACCTGCGTCCCAAGGGCATCATCCAGATGCTGGACCTGCTGCGCCCCATCTACAGCAAGACCGCTGCCTACGGCCACTTCGGCCGTGAAGAGCCCGAGTTCACCTGGGAGCGGACGGACAAGGCAGCCGTGCTGCGCGCTGCAGCCGGCCTGTAAGCAAAACGCCAGGGGCACTAGCCCCACCTGATGGCCTCCCAGCCCCATGCCACGCCTGCCGCGACATGGGGCTTTTTTCATCGCGGGCCTTCTCACAACACTCACATCACTTGCGCAGCAGGCGCAGTAACCGGGTTTCACGGCTGTTAAACTGCCTGCGCTTTTCCCATGAGAGGCCATTTGCAAGGCCAACCCATCCAAGCTCCGCCACATCCGAGACAAGACAAGAAGCAATGGCTGCCTCCCCCAAAGCGATCTACTGGTTCAGTGCCCTTCTTTTGCTGGCCATATTGGGCGTTTACCTGCCCGGCCTGGACAACGGGCTGTTGTTCGACGATATGCGCCTGACGGATGGAACGATCTTCGGCAACTATGGCAGCCTGCTGGATTTCAAACAGCGCACGCTGTCGTATGGCAGCTTCGTCTGGATCGAACAGCTCTTTGGAGCCGGCTGGTGGAAGCAGCGCGTCTTCAATATCGCCTTGCATCTCGCGACCGTGGCAGCTTTGTATGCACTGTTCAAGGCCCTGCTGACGCAGACGCGCTTTCCGCATGACATCGAAGAGCAGCCCCATTTCTTCGCATCGCGCGATGCAGCCCTGCAGTTGGGCCTGATCCTTTTTGCACTTAACCCTGTCGCGGTCTACGCCGTTGGATACCTGGTGCAGCGATCTATCGTCATGGCAACGCTGTTCGCAGTGCTGGCATGCTGGGCATTCGTTCGCGGCCTTCGATCCGGAAGAGCCATCTGGCATGTGGCAGCACTGGTCTTTTATGTACTTGCCGTTCTCTCAAAAGAGCATGCCTTTCTGACGGTTGTCATGGTCGTGCCGCTCTATATCTTCGTACGGCGGCCGGGCCTGAAGGCCTCCCTGGCCATCATTGGCGTCGCGTTGGTACTGCTGGCAATTTCTTCGGCAGCGATATTCCATTTTTTCGGCCAACTGCTGGGGCAGGTTTTCGATGAGCAATCCCAGGGCTACGCAAAGCAGCTGGAAGCCCTTCGGCCTGGGATCGCCTCTCAGATCTATCCCTTGAGCATCTTCAACGAGGCGGCCCTTTTCTTTGCTTATGGCCTTCTGTGGATCGCTCCTTACGTGGGATGGATGTCCATTGATCTACGACCGGCCTTTCCTCTCAGCTTCGGATCAATCTGGCATCTGGTTGGCGCGCTGGGCTACCTGGCCCTGCTGACCTGCTCAATCTGGGCATTGCTCAAGCGCCCCGGAGTCATCGGTCTGGTAGCGCTCTGCCTCTTGTTTCCCCTGCTCTGGTACGTGACGGAATTCGCCACAGTCTGGCTGCAGGACCCCTTCGTGCTGTACCGCAGCTACCTGTGGGCGGTGGCCATTCCGGGGCTGGTGGCCATTGCGTTGACAGGGGTCAAGCCACGCACCATCTACATCGTCGGCATCGTCATCGGCATGGTGTTCGGAGCCATGGCTCTCGAGCGCGTGCTCTCTCTTCAGGATGTAGGCACATCCTGGGCCGATGCCGCTGAGAAAATCGACAAAAAAGCCCCCGCCAATGCCGTGGGACGCGGCCGTGCCTTCCTGAACGTCGGAACAGCACATGCAGACAAGGGCATGCTCGACCAGGCGCTGCAGGACTTCGCCACGGCCAACGCACTTGGAGACCTGGGAGGCAATGCGCTGTTCAACATGGGTGCTGTGCTTTCTCAGCAGAAGAAATTCTCCGAAGCTCTGAATGCCTTCTGGGCAGCACAATCAAACGGCTTCAACGGCCAAGCTCTGCATTACCAAAAAGCCGAGGCGCTTTTGGCCCTGGGCCAACCTCGCGAAGCACTCCAGGAATACACCAAAGCACTCTCAGCGCCTGCGGAAGATACTGCCAGCGCCAAGCAGATGGAGCAAACCCTTCGCCTCAAGCGTGCAGAAACAGCCATCGGGGCTCAGCAATATCAGGTAGCCCTTGATGACTTTCAAATTCTGCTGAAAACCTCGCCTAGCGCCCCTCGATTGATTGTCGGGATGGGTCTGGCCTTGATTGGCATGGGCGAAAGTGCCCAAGCCAAGGAATTACTCAAACCGCTGGTAGCCCGCGACCCCAGCGCACCTGCGCTGTACGGTCTTGCCATGGCCTATCACGGCCAAGGAAATCTGACTGAAGCCCTGAAATACTTGGACCAGGCCATTCGGCGGGAGCCTCAAAATCCGCAATATAGGCAAATCCGTAACCAGTTGAGCCAACAGTCGGCGGCCAAACCCCAGCCAGCGAAGTAAGGCCCTCTGCAATGGCCCTGCGCATACTTCACGTCGGCAAATTCTTCCCTCCCTACCGGGGCGGCATGGAAGTCTTTCTGGCCGACCTGATACACGAGCAACGACGCCAGGGTGTCGATGCCCATGCCCTGGTCCATGGTGATCCGGAGCCGGACGATCCACCGTGGCTGGAGCGCGTGCCCGTGCAGTTCAACCTGGTCTACGCGCCCATGGCCATGGGTTTTCGCAGCGCACTGGGCCGGGCCATCGAGCGCATTCAGCCCGACGTACTGCACCTGCACCTGCCCAACAACTCGGCGCTTTGGGCACTTACCCTGCCCATCGCGCGGCGCGTGCCCTGGGTCATCCACTGGCACTCCGATGTGGTGGTGTCCAACATCAAGTGGTCCGTGGCATTGGCCTACATGCTGTACCGGCCGTTCGAGCAGGCCCTGCTGGAGCGCGCTCAGCAGGTGTTTGCCACGTCGCCGCCCTATCTTGAGGCCAGCAATGCCCTGCGCACCTGGCGCAGCAAATGCGAGATCGTTCCGCTGGGTCTGAACCTCGAAACCATTCCTCCACCAGCATCGCTGCAGCACGGCCAAGGCTGGCGCCCCGACACCCGGCTGCGCCTGTTGTCCATAGGGCGGCTGACCTACTACAAAGGCTTCGAGACCTTGATCCGAGCGGTCTCAGCCATGCCTGCCGTTGAGTTGCTGATCGCGGGAGAAGGCGAGCTGCGAGCATCCTTGGAAGAGCTGATACGCCAATGCACTCCTGAGGGCAGACAGGCCAGTGTGCGACTGGTGGGCTCGGTATCGGACGAGGAAAAACATGCCTTGTTTGCAGAGTGCGACATCTTCTGTCTTGCCTCGCGCGAACGTACGGAAGCGTTCGGCATCGTATTGCTGGAGGCCATGCTGCACGGCAAGCCCTGCCTGGTAACCGACCTTCCCGGTTCGGGCATGCCCTGGGTAGTCGCCCACTCGCACGCCGGCCTGCATGTACCGTTTGAAGACATTGATGCCTGGCGCAGCAGCATTGCTCGCCTGCAGCACGACACGGCCCTCAGGCAGCGGCTGGGCCAATCGGGCTACAAGGCCTTGCATCGGTTTTTCAGCATCGGCCCCTGTGAACGAAGCGTGGCGCGCCACTACCGCAGCCTGGCACCCGACACACGCCCGGCAAGAGCACGCCAAGACTTGCTGGTTGTCATTTCCACGCGCAACAACGAAGCCGAGATTGCGCACCTGATACGTCGCGTGCATGCATTGGTCGAGGCCAGCGTGCTCGTCGTGGACAACCGCAGCACAGATGCCACCTGCCATGAAGCCGAGCAATGCGGTGCCAGGGTGCTGCGCCCCTTGCTGGCAATGACCAATTGGGGCAGCCTGCAGACCGGCCTGCGCTATGCGCAGACCCATGGGTTCCAGACAGTCGTCACCATCGACGCTGAAGGTCGCTATGAGGTGGAGGAGCTGCCCACGCTGCTGGCACAACGCCAGCAGGCGGACATGGTCGTAGCCTACTTCGCCGAGCGCAACAGCCTGGTGCGCCGCATCGCGTGGCAATGGTTCCGCTGGTTGACAGGTTTTGGCCTGCGGGATTTCGTTTCTGGATTCAGGCTGTACAACCGGCAGGCGCTGGAGGTGGCGACCTCCACCGAAGCCACCATGCTCGACTACCAGGACATCGGGACTTTGCTGCTCATGCGCCGCCAAGGCTTGAATGTTGCAGAGGTGGCACTACCTCTGCACACGGCCAGGGTCAACAGATCGAAAATCTTCCAGTCATGGGGTAACGCGGTGCGCTACGTGGCAGTGTCTTCACTGTTGAGCATCGCTCATGGCAAGAGCCGGCCTGGCTAGCTCTATCCGCTCTCGATTTGGCGGCGCACCCGCGCGTAAACGCTCACAGTCTGCTCCGTGCACCGATCCCAGGAAAACTGTGCGGCCCGAACCAGCCCCTTGGCCCGTGCTGAATCCTGCCACTGGGTATCGCTCAGGCAAGCCCTTAGCTGATACGCGATATCTTCCACCTGCATCGGATCGGCCAGACGGGCCGCTCCTGCCGTAATTTCCGGCATGCACGACGTGCTGGAGGTCAGAACCGGCACTCCGCTGGCCATCGCCTCAACCAACGGCAGGCCAAATCCTTCATACAACGATGGATAGGCAAACAATAGCGCTCCGGCATACAGCAAGGGGAGTTGAGCTTGGTCCACAAAGCGCAGATAGTGCATCCACCCTTCGTCCTGAGCGATGACCATCTGCTGATGTATATCTTCCGAACTCCAGCCTTTCGAGCCAGCTACGACCAGGGGAAAGTTGCGCCTTAGCTCCAGCGGCAAACTGCCATAGGCCTTCAGCAGACGCCCCAGGTTCTTCCTGGGCTCGATCGTGCCCACATAGAGCGAATATCCGCGATATCGCAGCTTCCACTGCGAGAGCACATGCTCCACATCCTCCCTTGATCTGGGGTGGTACGCAGAATCGACGCCCAGACCGATCGCCGTCACGTTTTCAGGAGCCCAGTCATAACGTTCGAGAAACTCCTGACGGACGGCTTCCGAATCGGTAATGACATGGTCCGTACGCCGCATGCTGGCGCCGAAGGCAAGATTCAGAAAATCGATCCGCGCTGGAGGATGAAACTGCGGATGCAGCACATGCGAGAGATCATGCACGGTGCTGACTGCAGCACCATCGAATGGAGGAACGACGTAGTTGGGAGAGTGGTACACGGCATGCTTGTTGCCACGTAGGCGCCATCCGTACAAGGTGGGCGTTATAGCCTGATAGGCGCGGACGGCCAACCGACTCGACACCAGGCGGCCGCGCAATGTCATCCTTTCCTGAGCCGGGCGCTCCAGACCAGAAAAAGGATCGCTCACCCAGCGCCCCATCGAAAAATACCGCAGCCGCCTGACACGAGAATTCACAGCCAGGCGCTTGGCCAACTCATAGCTGTATCGCCCAATCCCCGTCAGAGGGGGATTGAGGATATCAGTTGCCAGAATCACATCCAAGGTCATCAACTGCTTTCACATGAAGTCATGCAAGCATCCATTGCAGCGTCTCATCCAAAGGCCTCGGTGACCTGATGCCGATCAGGCTTTCCAGCAAGCTGGTATCCGCGCACAGGGTTTTTACCTCGTTCGCACGCACGAAGGCAGGATTCACATGAACTTGCAACTCATGTCCAGTGATCCGCATGCATTGATCCAAAACATCCTGCAGTGAACTGAGTTTTTGTGAACCCACGTTGACCACTTGGTTGACCGAATTGCTTTCAACCAACAATCGATAGGCATGTACCACGTCGCGAACATCGGAGAAATCGCGACAAACCTGGAGATTCCCTAGTTCGATCTGTGTTGCCCGACGGCGGAAATGGTCCACGATCTTTGGAATCAGGAAATCCCTGGACTGCCCGACTCCCGTGTAATTGAAGGGCCTGGCTATTGTGATGGGCAGTTTATCCATCCATATCCTGGCCATCATTTCCATCGCAGACTTGCTTACGGCATAGTCATTCGCCGGACACATGGGTGTAGCCTCGGTCAATTGGCCTTGCGCAGAATTGCCATAAACATTGGCACTGCTGGCAATCAACACGCTCTCCGGGACTTGCTCCTGGCTGGCAAGCGCTTGAAGCAGGTTTCGGGACCCGCTCACATTGACTCGGTAGAAATCTGTCGGAGAGCCATGGCCTACAAAAGCGATGGCCGCTAGGTGAAACACGGCTTGCGGCGCAATGGCCTGCACGGCCTCTTGCAACTGGGTGTAATCCTCGAGATCAGCAACCCGATAGTTGGCCAGATCTGGCTGTTGCGTGTGGCCCAGCCCCCAGACCTCCCAGCCGTGCTGCTCAAGCTCTTGCGTAAGGTAGCGTCCGGTAAAACCGGCCGCGCCGGTCACCAGGGCTCGCTTTTTTGCACCGTTTTGCCGTTGATTCATAAGTTACCCACGGGGTCCATCAGAAGGAAAACCCGGCCTGGTTGCGACGCAAATCGGCCTCCACCATCATCAGGCACAGCTCCTCCAGCGTCGTGTTCGGTGCCCAACCAAGCTTCGCCTTGGCCTTGGCAGGGTCACCGATCAAAAGCTCCACTTCCGCAGGACGATAGAACTTGGGGTTGACACGCATCACGGTCTTCCCCGTTGCGACATCAAAGGCAACTTCATTTTCCGCTTGCCCTTGGAAGTCGAGAGTGATACCCACACCCTTGAAGGCCATGCGCACAAAGTCGCGCACGGTCTCAGTGCGGTTCGTGGCAAGCACGAAGGTGTCGGGTTCATCGACCTGAAGCATGCGCCACATGCCTTCCACGTACTCCTTGGCGAACCCCCAGTCGCGCTTGGCATCCAGATTGCCCAGTTCCAGGACGTCAAGCTTGCCCAGTTTGATCTTGGCCACGCAGTCGGTAATTTTCCTGGTGACGAACTCGCGACCCCGCAGCGGGCTTTCATGATTGAACAAAATCCCGCTGGCTCCAAAAATTCCGTAGCTTTCGCGGTAATTCACCGTCATCCAATGCGCATATAGCTTGGCAATACCATAGGGACTGCGCGGGTAAAACGGCGTGGATTCACATTGAGGTATGGCCTGGACCTTGCCGAACATCTCGGAGGTGCTGGCTTGGTAATAGCGAATCTTTGGATTGACGATGCGAATGGCCTCCAGAAGATTCACTGCACCAATTCCAGTGATCTCTGCCGTGGTGACTGGCTGTTCGAAGGAAACACCCACAAAACTCTGGGCAGCCAAGTTATATACCTCGGTAGCCTCGGATGCCTGCAGCAAACGAATACTGGATGACAAATCCGTCAAGTCATACTCAACCAAGTGCAGGTTCGGGTGATTGTTTATACCCAACTCTTCGATACGCCAGAAATTGACTGAACTAGTACGACGATAAGTTCCGAAGATTTTATAGCCTTTTTCCAACAACAACTGTGCCAGATAAGCGCCATCTTGGCCAGTGATACCAGTAACAATCGCATTTCTCATAAATCCCCCGAAATTTAAATTAGGAAAGCCAACAATTCAAAATTGATAATGCAAAATCAGGCAAATAGCCATTGCCTACTTAGAAGAATTTCATAATATATAGATTAAGCAAGAGATTTTTCAACAGAAGAAATTACATTCCCAATGTGTTGATCGAGCCCAATCCAAAGCGGAAGCCGCACAAGGCGACTTGAATACTCTTCCGTTACATTCATTGAACCACTACAGCGACCGAACTTCTTTCCAGCAGGTGCCGAATGCAAGGGAACATAATGAAATACCGTACCAACATCATGCGACTTCATTCGCTCTATAAACTCTGTCCGACTAGCCAAATCAGAGAGTATCAAATAATACATATGCGCATTGTGCTGGCATTTCTCAGGCACCACAGGACGCCTTAAAACGCCTTCACGCTCAAGCGACGAAAAAGCATGATGATAAGTATTCCACAATGACAACCTATTTTGAGTTATTTCGTCTGCAGCTTCCATTTGAGCCCATAAAAATGCAGAAATTAACTCACCAGGCAGAAAACTAGATCCAATGTCGCACCAAGTATACTTATCAACTTGGCCGCGGAAAAATTGACTTCGATTGGTACCCTTTTCTCTTATTATTTCGGCTCGCTGAACGAAATCCAAATCATTGAGCAGCAAAGCGCCACCTTCTCCAGAAATAATATTTTTTGTTTCATGGAAACTCAGGCAACTCATATGGCCTATTGAACCAAGCGGTCTACCTTTATAGGTTGACATGATCCCTTGAGCAGCATCTTCAATAACAATCAAATCGTGCCGTCTAGCGATATCCATGATCGTATCCATCTCACATGCCACACCAGCATAATGCACTGGAACAATCGCACGTGTTTTAGGAGTAATAGCCCCCTCGATCAAGTTCTCATCAATATTCAATGTATCTGGCCGAATATCCACAAAGACAGGGACTGCCCCGCGCAAGACAAATGCATTTGCTGTAGACACAAAGGTGTATGAAGGCATAATCACCTCATCCCCAGGCCCCAGGTTTGCCAGCAATGCAGCCATTTCCAATGCAGCAGTACATGAGTGCGTCAATAGCGCCTTTTCCGCACCCGTCCTCTGGATCAACCACTGGGAGCAATTCTTAGTAAACTTACCATCACCAGCCAAATGACCGTGTGCATGAGCCTGAGCAATATACCAAAGCTCCTTACCGGTCATATAAGGCTTATTAAAAGGAATATTCACAATCACTCCAGATCTAATAAAATTAGTGTTTCCTGAAAACCCAGGCCTTCTGCAAGCAAAATAAAACAGCAGCAACAATCAGGATCATGCCAGCTTGTACTATTTTATGTGGCCACATCATTAAATCGACAAAAATATACAGTGCGATAAAATTAATAAAATATCCAAATGCATAAATAATGAAATATCGAAAAAATGCAGAGCCAACTCGCCCTTTATAATTAAAAGTCCAATTTTTATTTAGCAAAAAACTCTGAGCCACGCCGATAGAATATGTTATCGTCATTGCACATTTTGCAGAAGCACCAAAATATGTAACAAGCAAATATAAAACGTATAAAATTACGTTTGATAAAACACCCACTGCCGCATAGCGAAAAAATTGGGTATATTCTTTTTTGTTTTTCACTCAGAGTCCAAATATTTTTTCTCAAGCTCAAGCAGGTCTTTTTTTCGGTCTTTTATTTTTTTTGCAGGAATACCAAAATAGATGGACCAAGCTTCGGTACTTTTTGTCACCATCGACATGGCACCAACAGAACACCCCTCTTCAATTATTACTCCAGGAAGAACAATTGAAGAAGCACCAATGATCACATGGCGCCCCAAGAAAACGGCCGCCTTAATTTCAGTTTTATATTCGTCAGGAACGGTAGGATTTGTTAGCGAGCGACCACTATAGTCATCGGATTGAGAAAAAATTTGGCAGCCATATGCAACTCCGGAAAAATCTGCCAAATATACCCCAGGCTCTCCACCGGCAATATTATTGAATACTGCTATGTGAACATTTCGACCAATAATCACACGCCCAGACAAAACACAAAAATCGTCTATCCTTGAGTTATCACCTATCTCAATTAATTCAGGATTGTATATAGCTGCTTTATCACTAATCCGGACATTATCACCCAGATATTTAAAACCCATCGATATCAACTGATCTTTACTTAGAAATGCCATATATTCCTCTATCGCAATCCCGCACTTAGAATCCAATCAATTAATTAATTAGAAGACTCCGTCCGTAATTGCGTCACATATGGAGGTCGCTCCATAGAACGAAAATGCATTCTTGCCAAATATTCACCAATAACTCCCAGCGCGAACAGCTGTACACCTGAAAATATGGCAATAATGGAGGCAAGAAAACTAAATCCAGGCACGGCACTCCCATAAAGCATGTATCTAGCAACAACGTATATTAAAATTAAAATACCAATGACACCAAACATAAGGCCTAAAACACTGGCGATCTGAAGAGGCAAAGTAGAAAATCCAGTCATCATATTAATAGCATGGGTTATTAATTTCTTAAGACTGTACCCAGATTCTCCCTGCGTCCTTTCATCCTGCCTCACGACTACCGACGAGAATCTCGTAGTACCCCAGGTCAACAGAACCTCAATATTTACAGCAGGACTTTGATAGCTGGCAAAAGCATTTCTTAAATGCGTCCTAAACGCTCGAAATGCGCTTACCTTGCTTGCAGACTCTACTCCCATGGAGCTTTGTAACGCAATCTTTGTAATCTTAGATGCAGCGTCCCTCAATAAGCCATGCGTTTCCCTAGCAGGCGAACCATAAACCACATCGAAACCTTGGTCTAGCTTCTCAAGAAGCTTATAGATCTCCTCAGGTGGATTTTGTAGATCATCGTCAATAGTTACTATGACCTCACCTCGGGCAGCTCTAATTCCACAAAGCAATGCGTTGTGTTGTCCGTAGTTTCTGGCCAGCTTGATACCATGAACTCTGCTGTCATTGGCTGCCAGCTCACTAATAAGATCCCACGTGTTGTCCCCCCACAATCCTCTATGAAGAGAATTTCAAAATCATCGGTCAATGACTCCATAGTAGTCACCAGTCTAGAATATAGCCCCTTTATCGTAGACTGAGAACGAAAGCAAGGAATGACGACGGAAATATTCAAATTTATCCCCAAGTAGATCTATTTATCAAAGTATTTAAAATTTATGCAATCTTAAAGACAAATAGCTAATCGATAACTCTTCTAATACCAACACTCTTGAACGATATTTTTCCTTCACCAAGTGCCCATACCCTAAATTCCAGAGTTCTTAATTTATTAACGCTTACAAGCATTTCAAACGGCTTATCCATCTGATCAAGAGTAATTTCGTTGATAATTCTCTGATCGGGAGCTGATGCCACATCTAAGCGCACAGAGCCTTTTTCGTTAAATTCTGCGTCAACATTAAAGGTGACTACATAGTTTCCCGCGCCTACATTTATATAAGGGCCATAGTGCACAGCTCCACGTGCACCCTTGTCTGCAACAATCACACCGCCATCATTATCAGCAGAGCCTATATATTTCCCAACCTGCGTTAATGATTGAGGATCGGCACGAAATGACTGCTCTTTTCTATATTCATAGTCCCAGCCAGGGATTATTCCTGCAATATTTTCCTTGAAAACATAGAATTCAAACTGCTCATACTTCAATACACGATAGGGAACAGCACCCATTCTTTTCATCCTGGCCCAGTCTATAGCCTTGCTCTCCTCTTGATTTAGCATCAGGAAAGTTTCGCCCGTCCATGCATCAGGAAGATACCACGCATTTGAAGACAGATGTCTCATTGGCATCGGAAGCCCACCATTAATCAGGACTTGCCGAATCAACGAACGACCATCACTCAAAACACTATTTTTTCCAGAATTCCAAAAGGTGGCGTATCCATAGTTCAATTTATTTTCAGCCAGAAACTCAATGAACTTTACTCTGCCCTCAATAATTTCACCAGAGTTGATGGAAACTTGGCTATTTATGTTGGATCTGAAATAATTAAAATAAGCAGAAACTATATTTACAGAAAGTACCGCAAGCAGCGCAGCCGAGAATATAAAATCACGCTTATAATCCATCGGATGGACAAGCGTTAATAGGACCAAGAGAAAGACTGAAGGAACGAGATAACGAGCGCTTTGTATTGGGTCGCTCATCTCAGGGACACTTGTAAATACCTGAAAAAACAAAATAATTAAAAATGCCATTACCGAAAATATGACTGGTATTGTTCCAATTACACTATTTTTTGCAAATATACGGAGCACAGTAACCGGAACCAATACCATGATAAGCAGGGCCGCCATCAGGCGAGCGGCGAAATATATTCCCCAGATGCTTGTCACACTGTCATTTGCAGGCGGTATCCCTCCCAAGATTGCCAGAAACTCCTGCATCAGCAGGCCAATATTTCTGGCCATCAAATCATAAGAAAGCCATTTCGCACTGGCAACACCATATACATTATTGACACCTCGCAACGTCAATATATGAAGCACTCCGCCAACGATAATGGAAAAGAACAACAAACAACACAGGACTTTCAGTGCATTCTTACTTCTTAGTGAGATAGAAGTATCACATATCAAAGGATATGCAAGAGCGCAGAATAATGGTATGCAATAGATAACCAGTGCTCGCACTGGGTTAGCCCACACCACCAGAAACAAAATCACGAAGAACAAACCTGCCCAGGCTCGTCCACTGCCTATCCTGCCATCGTCCAAAAAATGGATACAGGAACATAGCAGGAAGCAAGTCAGATAGATCGCAGGACCGTAAGAAACCTGCCCATAGAAATTCTCTGCCACGAATCCAGAGAATCCAGCAGAAACAACGGCCAATACTGCAATCACTCTCGTTCTGGGAACTTTCATAGCGCCCAGTAGTGCCGCCACTCCTAGCATTATCAATAATGCAGAAATAAATCCAGAAATAGCATGAACCTCATAACCAGGCATCATGAATTTCAGTAATGGAATTATAAAAACGTGCCCAAAAACTATAAAAAGGTCACTATTTACATAATTCCAGTCTTTCGGAAAAAAATCGCCTCGATCATAGATCTCAACGGCCAAAAGAACTTTTGCAGCACTATCGGAATGAAAATATGCAAAATACTCATGAAATATATATTTCGACAATAGAAATATATTTAATAAAAGAAAAATGCAAAGAAGAGGAATAACCCCTTTTTTTGCATATGAATTGTATTTATTTAATTTTGAAAACATACGATTTAATCATTTATAAACTCTATATTAAAATAAAGCTTTAAATAAATTATCTGCACTTTGTCGCCAAGTCAACCACGGCATATTTTTCGACTCTTGAATATCTCCGGCGCTATATTTTCTTGCCCAGCTCAGGATTTCATTCGACATCTGCTCAGCATTATCTGCAGAAAAATATAAGGCAGCGTCACCTGCGACTTCGCGGAATACAGGAATATCTCTCGCAAGGATTGGAATACTATGCTTGGCTGCCTCAATTAATGGTAATCCAAAGCCCTCATCGTAAGAAGCAGCCAAAAGGCACTTGCTGTTTTCATAAATTTTATCAAGATATTCATCGCTGGCATTTTCTATCAAAAACAAACTAACGCCATTTCTGTTATGGTTCTTTATTCTATCTACCAGCGCATCAACCATCCAGCCTTTTTTCCCAACAATAATCAGATTGAACTGATGACCGCTCTCCCACAAAATCTCGAAAGCGGAAAGAATCTGTTCATGCCCTTTACGTGGTTCCAACGTTCCAACCATAAGAAAGCTGCACTGTGCGTGCAACGCATTTAACACTTGATTGGAGTTTTCGGGCATTCCACGCGTGGGTAGCGAATACTGTAAATCCGCGCCCAAATGAAACCAGTCAATTTGAAAGTCTGATGTCTGCCGCAAACTTTTCCGCTCCAGATAGTCTTTCAAGTCATCTGCAACACTTTTGGATATGCAAATAGCACCATCAGACTCTGAAACTACATCCAGCCATTCCTCAAATTGCTGACTGCCACCGCTCAGAAAATATTGAGGAAATTTTATTAAAAGCAGATCGTAAACCACAAATTTGACAACCGTTCCAGCCTGCCTCATGGACTGATACACAGCCCTTTGAGAGGAAACTATTGTTGGCTGCAAATCAAGCCCGATGAAATAATCGCCTGAGCCATAAGTTATCGGCTCATCCAGCAGATAGTTGCCAGGACAATTCAAGAATCCTAAAGTAAAGCGTCTGGCATATTTGTAGCCGTTTTTCGAGCTGCACGCATATACTGGCTCAACCCTATAACCTTGAGGAGGATTAGACAACCACTCTTGGAGAATGGATCGCACAACTCGTTGTATGCCGCTTCTCGCATCCCGCTGAATCAGCTCAGAGACGTCAACTAGAATTTGCTTTTGCTTCAGACCAGTTTCAACAGATCTGTCAATCTCTTTGGAGAGGGCAAATATATTCTTTGAATCTACGGACTCCCCCCCCAGGCCTGAAATCTTATCGATCAAGCGTGGAATGACAGGGTTCCCATTTCTGTAGAATCCCTCGATCGCAACTTGATAATCTTCAGCGCATTTTTTGGGGTCATGCTGGGAATTTATGATTTCCTGAGCTCTCACTCCAAGCTCAGCGCGTCGACCGACTTCAGTATGAAAAAGCTCCAGAGCTTCAATCAATTCCTGATCGCGGAAATCGTCTGGCAGCTTGTAAACACCGTCGTTTGGTAAATCGGCCATACTGCCATTTGCATTCACTATGGTGGCCAGACCATAGTTCATGCAATCCAATACCGTACCGGAAGTTTCTCCTCGAGAGAGTGTTCGAAGCTGCACCCCAATATTGGCGGCTTTCAAATAAGTACGAAATTTTCCCTCATCGGCCCAACCAGTAATCGATATGCGAGATTTGCATTCACTACTGGCAATCCTGTCCAGCAGTTGCCTTCCATAGGCTCCGCTATCGTTCTCACCTACAAAAATCAGTAAGCATTTTTGATCATGGCAAAGCGCCGAGCTCAGCCAAGCCTCAAGCAATCTATGATTCAATTTCGTTTTGCCGAGCAACCCGAAACTGCACACAACCAAATCCCCCTGATCGATTCCAAGCTCTGTGCGAGCCTTTAGACGTTCAAGATCATTTACCTCAGAGAATGTCCGAAGGTGAGGAATCATCGCCCATTTTTTCGTTTCCTGAGCACCATACCAGTTCTCCGCCAATTTTATGGAGTTTTTTGAATGTACTATTAGACCCAGAGCATTCTGAAGCACGGTAAAATTGCAAGGATATTCCCAGACAACATCTGCAGTATCTTTGGCATCGATTCGCTTTTTTAATGCGGGATAGCCATGACTGTCATAAAGATACTGGACCCATATCCCAGACTCAATCCCGGAGCATTCCATATGGGCAACGATACCAGACAGAAAGAAATCGTGGAGGACAACTACTCCTGGATATGCTTGCAGCAGTGCAAACATATGCTGGTGGAAGTGAGAATTACCAAAATGGTACAGAACCCTATCGTAGTGGCCGTAATTATTTGAGAACCAATCGATACTTCGACGAGTGCAATTGCTATTGATCCATGTGGAGGAAATTTCTTTCTGATCAGTAACAACATCAATCTCATAGTGCTTGGCCAGTTCTGGCAGAAGCTCGGCACTATAGTCAGATATGCCACTTCTTTCCGAGGGCAGGGGTGATATATAGGCTAAGCGTAACCGCTTTCCATCTTCAGGAAAACTTTGCTTTTGCTTTTCATGTCTGACATAAGCCTCCAATGCATCCCAAGCTGTTGAGGCACTTTTTTTCCAGCTGAAATTGGTGGCTTGTTTGACTGAACTATGCTCGAGCTTCTTCCTAAGCTCATCATCGGAGAGCACCTGGAACAGCTTCTGCATGATGGATTTATCATCATGTGGATCAAACAATGCGTCCTGATCGCCGATCACTTCCGGCAGACTGGAGCAATTAGAGCCAATAACTGCCTTCCCACATGCCATCGCTTCAAGCGCAGGCAAGCCGAATCCTTCATGCAAGGAAGGAAATACAAAAATTTCGCTTAGATTGTAGAGAAGTGGCAAATCCTCCTCCGACACAAACCCAGTGAGAATCAGTTGCGTATCAGTGAACCCATGCTCTTTCGCCAGTTTGGATAATCTATGCCGATCCATATCCTGAATGGAGCAAACTATCGCAAGCTGGTGTTGTTCCTTGATCTCTTTAGGAAGCAGGGAAAATGCGCGTATCAATCCCTCTATATTCTTCCGATGATCAATTCCCCCTGTGTACATCACATATGGCTTCACCAAGCCATACCGCTGACGTATTTTTCCTTCAGCATTCTCATCAAAAGTAATATGTCGAAACTGCGGGCCAACTGCAGCAGAAATATTTATGACCTTTTGAGGATCCGATCCCAAATACTGTATGCTCTCCTGCCTTGAAGAGGCAGATATTGCAAGATGCAAACCAGATTTGCGTAGAAAGCTTATTTTCTCTTCATACCATTCCTTGACCAAGGGATTTTCAAGATATGGCTTTCTATAAATAAAAGGTATCAGATCATACAGAATTACAGCTGTAGGCAGGTCTTGAGAAAACAGCCCAATACTTGTTGAGGCATCGCATACCAATCCTTCAAACAAGCTGCTGATCAGCAACACGTCCGGCTTCAAATTGGCAATGAATGCCTCATGCAGCAGCTCCGAAGATTGGCGGAACCATTTTTCACCTTGATTTATGTAAGCGCTGCGTCCGGAGGGATACCATATTTTAAAATTTTCTGCTGGAATATACTTACCCAACCGGGATCTAATATGCAATATATTATCAGTTAGCCCCCCATTCAGGGAAATCAATATTTCGTGACCTCTGTTGTTGGCGCACATCTCTTCAACAAGAGACATTGCATATCGACCTATTCCTCGGTTTTTATTTTCAGCTTGGCAAGCTTGGAGATCAATTAAAATTCTCATATTATTTCTTCTTGTTTTTTATTGAAGATTCCAGTGCGGATTTAATACGCAGGGCACGTGCAGTCATATCTGTGTGCGCAGCATCCTCGTTCCGTTCGATGCCTACTGGAGGCAAATATGCACCACTCCCTAGAATGACCCCACCTCGACGAGCCACGTCTATTAACTGGCCATATAACTTTGGATATTTTTGAAGCCTATTATTCAGAAATGCACTAAGTTTCGGCCTCTTCAACACAAAAGAAATAAGACGTGACAGCGGCAACCAAAGAATTTCGATGGTCTTGCAAACAATACTATTTAATAAATGTCTTACCGAGAAACCTACGGATATGCAAAGACGCCCGCACCTTCGTACTGGCGCAGTTATACGCCAAGACAGGCTGTTCTTGACATCAGAGAAATTCTTTTCCGCCTTGGTAGCATGAATCCACCAGTTATGAGAATGGGTATTCAGCTCTTTTATTTTGGCCAGATTTTCTCGCATCCCATTTTCCGCAGCTATGGCGCGACGCTCATACTCGACAGCCTGGTCTTGCAAGAGGGAGAATTTTTCCTCTAGAGCTTTGAGATTTTCCTGAGCATTTAGAAGCTCAGCCTCCAGTCTTGAGTTCTCCGATTCAGCAACCAACCGCGCCTCCAGCATTTCTGGTGCATGCAAGCGGGCAGCCAGCAAATTCTCTATATCTTGAATTGCGCCTTTGAGAGAATTTATTTCTTTGGAGTGAGAAGCAGCCACATCCTGGGAAAAATCACGCGACTCACGAATACTGTCGAGATATTGCTGCCTTGTGTATTTTATGAATAGTTTCTGCTGCTGCACGGCCTCTTCAATCGCCTCCATCCATACCTCCATTGGCGCTTTTTCGAAAATCTCATCCTCCTGATCCTTTTCAGAAAACTCCAACAAAGTTCTGTGCATATCGCAGAACGTCCACTTGTTCATAGGAATATTCCAGAACGCGCGAATCCAAGACCGGTATGGATATGGTAATCTGAACGGACTTATGGCAATTGTCCGCAAGGGATCAGGCTCCTCTACATTCCCAGTGCTAACTTCATAAACAAATATCAGAAAGGAAAGGAATATGTTATTTGGCCATACACAATCCTGAGGTTTGGTCGATATCGATCCATAGTCGATTACATACGCTTTCTCTTTATCATCAACCATTACGTTCCAAGAACGAACGTCATCATGATAAAGACCATGGCTTTCGAATCGCACCAACTGCTCTAACACAGATAGAATTACCGCTTGGCGGTCAAAATCAACTCTTTCCCTAAGAAGGTCGAGCAGGAGGCGGCCATGAATACGCTCAGACAGCAGCCAACCTTCTTTTTCAGAACAGCCGAAGTCAAGCAACTCTGAAATATTGGCCTCGGAACGAAGAGCCTCTCTGACTTTTACTTCTTGCTCGTACTCTTGCCTATTACGCAAGCCAAGCCTGTGATCAAAACTCAAGAGCTTAAGAAAGTGATGCTTCCCGTTAAAGTAACGCCGGCCCCCTTCATGTACCCCCTGAGCAAAGGCATGGGGATTTTCTGACCAGCTCTCAAAATACTCTGCTGTTTTTCCAAGAATCCAGCAGCGGTTGCTCGCGACGAAAAGAGGCCGAGGTATTGGCGCAAGATGAGTCGAATGTCGCGCAATCTCATGAACGAAAGCTACGGATTTGAGAAAAGAACGTGGATCTTCCGGTTGAGCCGCCGCCCAATATAGCGGCTCTTCGCGCAACGCTATTTCAACGACTAACACCCCTGTGCGAGAAGCAAGACGATCAAGAATGTCCTTTACAAAAATTTCGCCTTTTTCATAAGCAATATGATGAAAAACACTGAGCCCTAAGACCAAGTCATATTGATCCAGCTCGATATTTTCAATTACATTCTCGATTCTATTTTCTTCAAAACTCACATCCAATTGAGGATTTATCTCGGCCAAAGCTCGGCATAGGGTAATGTTTTTATCCAGGAAATCCACGCCATGTACACTTGCGCCCCACTGCGCGAGACTCAGGCTGAAAAACCCTTGCGCACAGCCAAGATCAAGGACCTTCACCTGGCGGCCAAGCAGGCCCTTCAAAGCGGTGTAGACATCAAAGATCTTATCCAATCTATCATGGCATGGTCGCGAAACGCCACTTGAAAGATCAGGATAGCCATAAATCGGCTGATACACCTCGGGAAGCTGAGATACTAGATACTCAATCATGTCTGGCAGTCTATTTTTGAGACCCAATGCAACTGAAAGATGCTTTTAAGTCCACGATCCCTGAAAGCGGAAAATCTCGTCCAACATGGATCATTACCGAATCATAGCGCCGATCAATCGGTCTAAGCTCTTGAAGAGGATTACCAGACGAGACTCCGAACGAGATCAAATAATAGCCCTCATTCAAATTAATAGGCATGGTGAACTTGAATAACTTTGTATCACCAGCAACTACAGGAATTTCTTCAGCGCTCCCAGACGCGATGAAGGAATTCGTGCCATAGACGAATATACCTTCCAGAGTTTTTATCAAAAATCCCGGAACCACATTTTCGAAGTCTTCTTCAAATTTGACTTTGAAATAGAATTCAGCTGCAGCATTGCCCTCGATTGTTGAAGGAAATTCTTTTCTACCTGAAACGAAAATATAATCGATGATACTGGCCCCGCCATGGCCCCAGCGATGCTCGTTTGCGTGGTAGCCAGGACGCGTTTGAAAAACATCCTTGTCTCCAGACAATATCTCTTTTTTAACAGAATCCTCTACCTCATTCCCATTTTTTTCTTTATTTTTCTTCCCAAAAAGCTCATCCAGATATTCATTGGTTACGGAGCGTGCAGTGCCATCTCTCTTCACTCTTCCATCTTTAAGAAGAATAGCCCTATCGCAATGCTTCACCAAGTCTCCCGGGCTGTGCGATACCAACAATAGAGTCATTCCCTGCTCTTTGTATTCCGCAATCCGCTGGTAGCACTTTGCTTGGAAATATGCATCTCCCACGGAAAGGGCTTCATCAACGATCAGCAAATCCGGTCTTACTGCCGTGGCGACGCTGAACGCAAGACGCATTTGCATGCCACTGGAGTAGGTGCGAACAGGACGCTCTATGTAATCGCCGATTTCAGCAAAGGCTTCAATCTCTGGCATGCATTCCGCAATTTCCTCAGAACGCAACCCCAGCAACTGGCCAGCCATGTAGACGTTTTGGCGACCCGTGAAGTCCGGATGGAATCCCATGCCCAGTTCAAGCAATGCAGCCACTCGTCCATTGACTTCGACACTGCCGCTGGTTGGCTGCGTCGTCCCCGTGATAATTTTCAGCAGGGTGCTCTTGCCGGCACCATTCACTCCAACGATGCCAACAGACTCGCCTTGTTTCACGACGATATCGACATCTCGTAGAACCCAAGTCTTTTCATGTCCAGACATGCCGGTCAGCCATTCACGTATCCGAGACCATTTCCCCTTGTATCGCTTGTAAGCTTTGCTGACCCCAGATATAACAAGGGTATTCATTAGAGTTCATCCACCAGTTCACCAACCCGATTCAGAAAGAACTTCGCGCCCATGAAGATAAAGATCATGGTCAGTCCACACAAGGGAAGCAAAGAGCCGAAATCCGGAGTGGTTTTGTCTAGAAATATTTGCTGATAAGCAGCAATCAGAGGATGCATGGGATTGAAGCGCATTGCATCGCGCACCTGCTGCGGAAGGGCTGGCAATGTGTAAACAATAGGTGTCAACCAGAACCAAAACTGAAGAACCACTCCCGTAAGCTGCCCTACATCCCTGAAGAACACGTTAAGAGTCCCCAGAAGCACACCCAATCCCAACGTGAAGAGAAGCTGCAAGGCAAGCAAGGGAATCAATGCGAGAAGAGACCATCCAGGCCAATGACCAATGATTGCAAGAAATACCAGGTATAAAAAGAAAACGATACCAAAATTAATCAGCGACGAAATGGTAACGATGACAGGGAGGCAGATGCGGGGGAAATTTGACTTTTTTATCAAATTTCCATGTTCCAAAAATACGCTATTCAAGCGCATCAGCATTTCCGAGAACAGTCCCCAAGTCGTAACACCTGCACAGAGATAAATACTGAAAGCAAAGGGCATCTGCTCATGCCCGGGAAGCGTTGGACGCATGAGCTGACCAAACACCACGGTATAGATGATGATCATGGTCAGTGGATTGGCCACTGACCAGAATGCTCCCAGCAGCGATTCGCGGTATTTCCCATGAAATTCCCGCATGACGCTGCTCCATACAAAGCCGCGATACGCCCATAGGGCACGTAGCATGGCAAGACCTGGCATGCTCAATTGCTCTCCAATGCGGTCGCTACACGGCCATAGGTATCCTCGAATCGAACAATGTCGTCTTCCCCCAGATAACTGCCCGACTGGACTTCGATGATCTCGAGAGGAACCTTGCCGGGATTGGCCAGGCGATGCGTATGCCCCAGGGGGATGAAGGTGGACTCGTTTTCCGCCAGCAGGAAGGTCTTGTCGCCATTGGTGACTTCAGCCGTACCTTTGACCACCACCCAGTGCTCGGCCCGGTGATGGTGCATCTGCAGACTGAGCTGCGCACCCGGGTTGACCACGATGCGCTTGACCTGAAAGCGCTCGCCGCTGTCGATGCTGTCGTACCAGCCCCAGGGACGGTGTACCTTGCGATGCGAGGAGGCCAGCTTGCGCTTTTGCGCCTTCAGTTCTGCCACGATCTTCTTGACATCCTGTGTCCGGCGCTTGTCCGCCACCAGGATGGCATCGGCTGTTTCCACCACGACGATGTTGTCCACACCCACGGTAGCCACAAGGCATGTCTCGGAAAACAGCAAGCTGTTCTTCGTATCGATTGCCAATGTCTGGCCCGCGTGAGCGTTGCCTTGGGCATCACGCGGCAGCACGTCCCACAAGGCATCCCAGGCGCCAAGGTCGGACCAGCCAGCATCCAGGGGCACCACGCGAGCGGGAATTCCCAGGTCCTGATTGCTAGGCAAGTGCTCCATGACCGCATAGTCGATCGAGTCGGCGGGGCAACTGGCGAAGATTTCGCTGTGGGGACGGATGAAGTCCAGATCCTGGCTGCTTTTTTCGATGGCAGCCTGGCAGGCCTGCAGCATCTGCGGCTGCAAGGCGGCCATGGCCTTGAGCCACTGGTCCGCGCGGACCATGAACAGTCCGCTATTCCACAGGTAGTTGCCGCTTTCAAGGTAGGTTTGTGCCACCTCCAGGCTGGGCTTCTCAGCAAAGCTCTTGATGGCAAAGGCTGCGTGGCCTTCAATCGCTTGAGCCTTCTGGATGTAGCCGTAACCTGTTTCCGGGCGATTGGCCACGATGCCGAAGGTCACCATGGCCCCGTCCTTGGCCAGTTGCCAGGCTGTCTGCACAGCTTCATGCAACTGGGTCAGATTGTTCATCACATGGTCAGCGGGCATTGCGAGCATTACCGCGTGCGGCTCTGCCACAAGGGCGGCCAGTGTCAACGCAGGAGCCGTGTTGCGGCCCACAGGCTCCAGCACCAGCCTGGCTCCTTCGATACCTGCCTCATGCAACTGTTGAGCAGCCAGAAAGCGATGCTCGCCATTGCAGATCACGATAGGAGGGGCCTTCGGGATATGGGAGGCCACGCCATCCAATCGCTTCGCTGTGTCTTGCAGCATGGATACCCCGTCACCGCTAAGTGCCAGGAACTGCTTTGGATAGGTTTCACGCGAGAGCGGCCACAACCGGGTGCCGGAGCCCCCACACAAAATAACGGGAAGCAGAGGAGAGGTCATGAGGACGAGGAGTCAGAAGAAGCGTGACGAAGATTTTCAGCATCGGCCTCCAGCATCGCCAACCGCTGATTCAACCGCCGCACATCGCGCTCGATGCGGGTATTGACCATGTCGGCATGCAAGGCCTTGATGAGCAGGACGATGCTGGCCAGCAGCAGCAGCATGGCCGGTGGATAGCTGATGCCCAGCACCGCTGCCAGGCGGTTGATCATCCCAGGCCAGACGCCCAGCACGACGGCAGCCACGGCAACGACCACCCAGAACAGGCCGTGCATGAGATAGAGGTGGTCGCGCCGAATCAGGTACAGGATCAGCGCGGCCAACCCTATGCCCATGAAAGTCGTTGTTACCTGAAGGGAAGCCATATTGATAATCAAAAGCTACCGAATGAACGCATTCGGTTGATGCAGGGCACGCCCGAAACCAGCGCTATTGCCGTATGAAACGGTCCAAACCACCCAGGGAATACGTAAAACCTCCCATTGTAGGTTCCGCATCATGTTCCGAAGCCGCTTCCCCTCTCGTTTCGCCCTGGCCTTGACAGGGATGTGACGCCGTATTTCACAGCCCCTGAAGAAGCGGCAGGATCAAGCCTTGGTGACAGACGAGGTTCCTGCAGCACTACACTGAAGCATTGACCTGATGCACCTGCCACGCACTGTTGCTTGCGTGCACCCTCATATATATGCCATCTGCCACCACTCAGCTCCTGGTCATAGACCCCCAGAACGACTTCTGCGATCTGCCTGAGGACTGGTGTCCTGGCGGGCAACGTCCCAGCCTTCCCGTGGCGGGCGCCCATGCCGACATGCAGCGGCTGGGCGGATGGATTCGGCGCGAGGGGGCGAAGGTGGACGCCATCACGGTGACGCTGGATTCGCACCAGCGCTATGACATTGCCCATCCGGCTTTCTGGCAACAGGGCGATGGCGACGATAGCGGCGATGTGGCGCCGTTCACCGCGATCACGGCGGCGCAGGTGCGGGCGGGGGTGTTCCGGCCGCGCAACGCCGGGGCGCTGCAGCGCAGCCTGGAATATCTGGATGCACTTGAAGCCAACAGCCGCTACACGCTGATGATCTGGCCCGTGCACTGCGAAGTGGGCAGTTGGGGCCACGGTATCCATGCCGATGTGCTGGCGGCCTGTGGCGACTGGCAGCAGCAGCGCCAGCGCGCCGTGTACAACGTTTTCAAGGGGCTCAATCCCTGGACCGAGCATTACAGCGCCCTGCAGGCCGAGGTGCCGGACCCTGCCGATCCGGCGACCCTGCTGAACACCGGTTTGCTGGAGCGGCTGGACCGCGCCGGGCTGCTGGTGGTCGCGGGCGAGGCGAGCAGTCACTGCGTGCGCTCCACGGTCGAGCATCTGGTCGAGCACCTTCCCCATCCTGAGCGCATCGTGCTGATGCACGACGCCATGAGCCCGGTGCCGGGCTTCGAGTCTGCGCACCATGATTTCCTGGCAGCCATGCAGGCCCGCGGATTGCGGCTGGCCTCCAGCCAAGAACTCCACCTGTAGGGGCCGTACCGCCTTCCCGCGCGCAGCCCCCTTTCCTGTTTCCCCAGCATCGCACCATGGCTCCCATCATCACCAGCCTGCTCGACACCGATCTCTACAAATTCACGATGTGGCAGGCCATGCTGCACCGCAATCCCCAGACCGAGGCCGAATACGAATTCGTCTGCCGCACGAAGACGGCCTTCCCGCTGGCCGAGCTGCTGCCCGAGGTGGAGCGCGAGCTGGACGCCCTGTGCGCGCTGCGCTTCACGCCCGAAGACCTGGCCTACCTGGGCGGGCTGCGCTTCATGAAGAGCGACTTCATCGACTTTCTGCGCATCTTCCAGTTCCAGCGCGCCTTCATCCGTGCCTGGGCCGATGGCGACACCCTGCACATCGAGGCCAAGGGCCCCCAGGTCCATGTGATGGGCTTCGAGATCTATGTGCTGGCCATCGTCAACGAGCTGTATTTCCGGCGCTTCGACGCCGAGGCGGCGCTGGCCGAAGGCCGCAGGCGCCTGGCCGGCAAGATCGAGCGCCTGCGCCACTTGGCCTGCGAGGCCAGGCTGCGCAATCCCTTCGAGCTGTTCGACTTCGGCGTGCGCCGGCGCTTCTCGGGCGCCTGGCAGCGCGAGGTGGTCCAGGCCTTTGCCACGCAGACGGCGCAGTGGTTCAAGGGCACGTCCAACGTGCTGCTGGCGCGCGACTTCGGCATCGTGCCCATCGGCACCATGGCCCATGAGTACCTGCAGAGCTACCAGGCCCAGGGCGTGCGCCTGCGCGACTTCCAGATCGCCGCGCTGGAGGACTGGGTGCAGGAGTACCGGGGCGACCTGGGCGTGGCCCTGACCGACACCGTGGGCATGGATGCCTTCCTGGCCGATTTCGACATGTACTTCGCCAAGCTCTTCGACGGGCTGCGGCACGACTCGGGCGACCCGTATGCCTGGGGCGAGAAGGCCATCGCCCACTACCAGAAGCTGCGCATAGACCCCCAGGCCAAGCGCCTGGTGTTCTCCGACGGCCTGGACCTGGACACGGCCCTGGCCCTGTACCAGCGCTTTGCCGACCGCATACAGCTGGGCTTCGGCATCGGCACGCGGCTGACCAACGACATGGGGCTGGAGACCATCAACATCGTGATGAAGCTCACCCACGCCAACGGCCAGCCCGTGGCCAAGATCTCGGACTCGCCGGGCAAGACGCTGTGCAACGACGAAACCTATCTGGCCTATCTGCGCCAGGTCTTCGGCCTGGCCCAGCCTGTCGCTGTCTGACACCGCCTGACACCGCCAAGGCTCCATTCATGCTGCGCATCACCATTGCCCAACTCAACCCCACCGTCGGCGACATCGCCGGTAACGTGGCCCGCATGGCCGAGGCCGCTGCCCGCGCCGCGCACGCGCAGGCCGACCTGCTGGTCTTTCCCGAGCTGTCGCTGTGCGGCTACTACCCTGGCGACCTGCTGGACGAGCCCGCCTTTCGCGAGCGCCTGGAGCAAGGCTTGCAGCAGCTGCTGCAGGCCACGCGCCAGTGGCCGCAATTGCACTGGGTCATCGGCGCACCCACGCGCGCCAGCGGGCCCGGCAAGCCGCTGCACAACAGCCTGCTGGTGCTCAAGGACGGCGCGGTGCGCCTGCGCTACGACAAGCAGCTGCTGCCCACCTACAACATCTTCGACGAGCGCCGCCACTTCGAGCCCGGCCCCGACGCGGCCAAGGTGCTGCGCATAGGCCAGGCCCAGGTGGGCTTTCTGGTGTGCGAGGACGGCTGGAACGACGCCGGTGCCGACTACGCCACCAACCCCTTCGCGCGCATGGCCGACGCCGCCCCCGACCTGGTGGTCAGCATCAACGCCAGCCCCAGCCACCTGGGCAAGCGCGAGCAGCGCCACGAGATCTTCGGCCAGGCGGCCACGCGCCACGGCCTGCCCATCCTCTACGTGAACCAGATCGGCGGCCAGGACCAGATCGTGTTCGACGGCGCCTCGTTCGCGGTGGAGCCCGGGCGCGGCGTGGTCTTCGAGGCCGAGCGCTTTGTCGAAGACCTGCGCACGCTGCAGTTCGACGACGGACGCTTCCTCGACGCAGCCGGCCAGCCCTGCATGAGCGTGCCGG
Organism: Delftia sp. GW456-R20; assembly: GCF_001622915.1. Lineage (NCBI taxonomy): Bacteria > Pseudomonadati > Pseudomonadota > Betaproteobacteria > Burkholderiales > Comamonadaceae > Delftia > Delftia sp. GW456-R20. The sequence goes on from NZ_LWCN01000005.1 coordinate 597,980, forward strand.
CCGAAGGCCTGCCCACCATGGAGTTCTACCGCCGCCAGATCGTGCTGGGCCTGCGCGACTATGCGCGCCGCTGCGGCTTCACGCGCGCCGTGGTGGGCAGCTCGGGCGGCATCGACAGCGCGCTGACCCTGGCCCTGGCGGCCGAGGCCCTGGGCGCGGACAACGTGGTGGCCGTCACCATGCCCTCGCGCTTTTCCTCGAGCGGCTCGGTCGATGACTCGGTGATCCTGTGCCGCAACCTGGGCATCACGCTGCATGAGCACCCGATCCGCGAACTGGTCGACGGCTATGCGCGCCAGTTCGAGGCCAGCTTCGGCCAGCCGCTGCAGGGCCTGCCGCTGGAGAACCTGCAGGCACGCATCCGCGGCACCACGCTGATGGAGTACTCCAACGCCTTCGGCCACCTGCTGCTGACCACGGGCAACAAGTCCGAGATCTCGGTGGGCTACTGCACGCTGTATGGCGACACCAACGGCGGCCTGGGCCTGCTGGGCGATCTGTACAAGACCGAGGTCTTCGAGCTGTCTCGCCACATCAACCACAGTGCGGGCCGCGAGCTGATTCCCCAGGCCATCATCGACAAGCCGCCCTCGGCCGAGCTGGCGCCCGACCAGAAGGACGAGGACAGCCTGCCGCCCTATGCGGTGCTGGACGAAATCCTCAAATACGCCATCGAGGGCCGGCACCTGTCCACCGCCGAATACGGCACGGCCGAGCGTTTTGTGACCCAGCTGCTGGGCCAGCCCGGCGGTGCCGAGCTGGTTGAGCGCGTCAAGCGCATGATCTTCCGCAGCGAGTACAAGCGCCGGCAGGCCCCGCCCATACTGCGCGTGCGCCCGCGCGCCTTCGGTACCGGGCGCCAAATGCCCATTGCCGCCCACTACGAATGAAGCCAGAGTGAAGCCACCGAGCCTGTTTATGCAAGAGACTGCCGCCATGGACGCCCCCACCGAAACCCCGGCCACCAGCGAGCGCGTGCACACCGCCGTGCTGATCGGGCGCTTCCAGCCGCTGCACAACGGCCACATGGCACTGCTGCGCGCGGCGCTGGAGCGTGCCGAGCAGATCGTCGTCGTGCTGGGCAGCGCCTGGCAGGCGCCCAATCCCAAGAACCCCTTCAGCTGGCAGGAACGCGCGCAGATGCTGCGCGAGGCGCTGCCGCCGGCCGACGCGGCCCGCCTGCACTGCGTGCCCGTGCGCGACTACTACAACGAGCCGCTGTGGGTACAGGCCGTGCAGCAGGCCGTGCAGTCCTGCGTGCCCGAAGGCGCCAGCGTGGCCCTGGTCGGCCATTTCAAGGACGCGACCAGCGGCTACCTGGCGCGCTTTCCGCGCTGGCAGCTGATCAGCCTGCCGCGCCTGGGCCAGTTCGACGCCACGCCGCTGCGCGACATCTACTTCGGCGAATCCGGCGTGGACTTCGAGGCCCTGGCCGCCCAGGTGCCGCCCGCCACCCTGCAGTTCCTGCGCCAATGGGCCACCACGCCCGTCCATGCGCAGATGCGCGAGGAATGGCGCATGCTGGCCCGGTACCGCCAGGCCTGGGCTGCGGCGCCCTACCCGCCCGTCTTCGTGACCGTGGATGCGCTGCTGCGCTGCCGTGTGCCGCACGAAGACGCGCAACAGGACCACATCCTGCTGATACGCCGCGGCCATGCCCCGGGCCTGGGCCTGTGGGCGCTGCCGGGCGGCTTTCTGGAGCCGCGCGACACGCTGTGGCAGTCCTGCCTGCGCGAGTTGCGCGAGGAGACCTGCTCCACGCTCAGCGAGGCCGACCTGCAGGCGGCCCTGCAGTCCGTGCAGGTCTTCGACCATCCCGACCGCAGCCTGCGCGGGCGCACCATCACCCATGTGCACTACCTGGACCTGGGCGTGCTGCCCTCGCTGCCGCCCGTGCAGGGCGGCGACGATGCGGCACTGGCGCGCTGGGTGGCCGTCTGCGACCTGCCCGCCATGGAAAGCGCGTTCTTCGAGGACCACTTCCAGATCCTGCGCCAGTTCCTGCCCCTTCCGGTGCAACAGCCCCTGGCGGACACGGGCGTGAAAATCGGCTAAAACCGGAGATTGCGGCGCCATCTTGCGCCGCAATACCGTTTTTCCGGGCTTCCCGTGTTCCCCGCGATTGAATGACTACCACCCTACAGATCCGACCCGCCACCCCCGATGACGCCGAGCTCATCGTCCGCTTCGTGCGCGAACTCGCCGTCTATGAAAAGCCGAGCATGAAGTCCTGGCCACGCCAGAGCATGTGAAGCGCACCCTGTTTGCCGACAACCCCGCCGTCTTCGGCCTGATCTGCCTGCATGGCGACCAGCCCGTGGGCTTTGCGGTCTACTTCTTCAATTACTCGACCTGGCAGGGCCGCCACGGCCTGTACCTCGAAGACCTCTACGTCACGCCCGAGGCGCGCGGCCTGGGCGCGGGCACGGCGCTGCTGCGCCGCCTGGCGCAGATCGCCGTCGAGAAGGACTGCGGCCGCTTCGAGTGGAGCGTGCTCGACTGGAACCTGCCCTCCATCGAGTTCTACGACCGCCTGGGCGCCCTGCCCCAGACCGAGTGGATCCGCTATCGCGTGACCGGCGACACCCTGCTGGAGATGGCGCGCGAGCCGGGCTGAGGCCGGCCCCCCCTTTGTCTGCCTACTCGGGCTCCACGCCCTGGCGCACGGCCTGCTCGACCACCTCGCGCGTCAGCGTGGGCACGAAGGTCTCGATGAAGGCATAGGCATAGCCGCGCAGCCAGGCGCCCTTGCGCAGGCCCAGCCGCGTGGTGTTGACCTCGAACAGGTGGCCGGCGTCCAGCGTGCGCAGGCCCTGGTCGCGCTCGGCATCCAGCGCCACCGAGGCGACGATGCCCACGCCCATGTCCAGCTCCACATAGGTCTTGATCACGTCGGCATCCATGGCCGTGAGCACCACGTCGGGCTCCAGGCCCTCGCGCGCAAAGGCCTCGTCGATGTGGGCGCGGCCCGTATAGCCCTGCTCGTAGGTGATGATGGGAAAGCGCGAAAGCGCCTCCAGCGTCAGCGCCTGCTGCGACTGCAGCAGCGGGTGGCCGGGCGGCACGACCACGCCATGCGTCCAGCGGTAGCAGGGCAGCGCGACCAAGCCTTCATAGCCGGCCAGCGCCTCGGTGGCCACGCCGATGTCGGCCTCGCCGCTGCGCAGCATCTGCGCCACCTGCTCGGGCGAGCCCTGGTGCAGGTGCAGGCGCACCTGCGGATAGCGCTGGCGGAAGTCGCGCACCACGTGGGGCAGCGCATAGCGGGCCTGGGAGTGGGTGGCGGCAATCGACAGCCGGCCCTGCTCGCTGGCGCTGAAGTCGGCGCCCACGCGGCGCAGGTTGTCGGCCTCCAGCATCAGGCGCTCGACGATGGGCAGCAGCGCCTCGCCGGGCGGCGTCAGTCCGGTCAGCCGCTTGCCTGCGCGGATGAAGATCTCCACGCCCAGCTCTTCCTCCAGTTCGCGGATCTGCCGGCTCACGCCAGGCTGGGAGGTGTGCAGCGTGTGGGCCACCTCGGTCAGGCTGTAGCCGCGGCGCACGGTTTCGCGCACATAGCGCAGTTGCTGGAAGTTCATGGGCAAGGCTCCGCCCGGGGCCGGTGCGGCCCGGGCCTGTGGAAGGCAAAAGCAGAAAGGAAAGAGAGAGGGGGCGGCGAGAGGCTTTCAGGCCGAACAGGCCACGGCCGGCTCGTCCGGGGCATCGGCCGCTGCCTCGCGGGGCAGCTCCAGCAGCTCGATCAGATTGCCTGCGGGGTCGCGCGCATAGCAGCGCCGGCCCTCGCTCACGGGCGCCACCTCCAGCGCCAGGCCGCCGTGCACCAGCAACTGCTGGCGCAGCGCATCCACGTCGCTGACCGTCAGCGCCAGGTGCACCAGGTTGCCCGCCGCGCGCTCGGTGCCGCCGGACTGCCCCTTGTAGGGCACCAGATCAATGCGCTGCCCGCCGGCCAGAAAGCTCAGGCCCGGACGCCCGGCAACGGTCAGGGCAGACAGGCCCAGCACTTCGCCATAAAAGCGCTCCATGGCCGCCTGGGCGCGCGCCGGGAAGGACAGCTGGACATGGTGGACGCCACAGACGATGGCCACGCCCGGCTTCATGGCAGTGCGGCCGGCAAGAGGGGAAGGCCAGGCGGGGCGTGTGGTGTGGGTCATCGAAGCGTCTCGGAAAAGAATCAGCAGCCCGAATGCTGCTGCAGGCCATTGTCGAGACAAGTCGAAAAAACCAAAAATAATAAAAATTCAGTCTGTTATTTCCAAATCATCTCAAGAGATCGAACGCCGGTGGTCGGCACGGCGCGCCAGCCACTCGCCGCCGAACTGCAGCACCGACACCAGGGCCACCAGGATGACGATGACCTCGAACATCACGCGCGTCTCATAGCGCTCGTAGCCGTAGCGGATGGCCAGGTCGCCCAGGCCGCCCGCCCCCACGGCGCCCGCCATGGCCGAGGCATTGACCATGGCGATCACGCTCACGGTCATGCCGCCGATCAGGCCCGGCAGCGCCTCGGGCAGCAGCACCTGGCGCACGATCTGCGGGCGGCGCAGGCCCATGGCGCGCGCCGCCTCCACCAGGCCTGAGTCCACTTCGCCCAGGCTGACCTGGGCGATGCGCGCAAAGAACGGGATCAGGTTGGCCGACAGTGGCACCACCGCCGCCCAGGTGCCCAGCGTGGTGCCCACGATGGCGCGCGTTACCGGCAGCAGGGCCACCAGCAGGATGATGAAGGGAATGGCCCGGCCGATGTTCACCGCCGCCGACAGCCCCCGGTACAGGCGCGGCCTGGCGTAGAGCCCGCCTGGCGCCGTGGTGTGCAGCACGATGGCCAGCGCCAGCCCGGCAACGATGGCGATCAGCGAGGACGCGCCCGCCATCAGCAAGGTTTCCAGAAAGGCCTGCAGGTATTTATCGAGCGGGGGCAGGGACATGGCCAAGCAGTTGCAGTGAATCGGCGCCCAGCGCCTGTTGAAGGGAAGACAGCGCGTCCGGCGAGAGCGGGGAGAGTGCCGACGGCAGATCCTGCACCGGCACGCCCACCAGCAAGCGGCCCTGCGAACGCCCGCGCATGCAGTCCAGCCCGCCCTGCAGCAAGCGGGCACGCGGGCCCAGCACTTGAAGCTGCGCCAGCGGCAGGCCCTGCTGGCTGCCGCCGTCGGCCCATCCGATGGCCAGCACGGCGACGGCCTCCGGGCCATCGGCCGCTGCCACCAGTTCCAGATCGGCCGCCAAGGCCTGCCGCAGCGGCCGCAGCAGCGCACGCGCAGCCTCCGAGCGCGGTGCCGCAAACAGCTGCCAGACCTCGCCGATCTCCTGCAGCCGGCCCTGGTCCAGCACCAGCACGCGATCACAGACCTCGCGGATCACGGCCATGTCGTGCGTGATGAGCACGATGGTCAGCTGCAGCTTGCGGTTGATCTCGCGCAGCAGCTCCAGGATGGACTGCGTGGTCTCGGGGTCCAGGGCCGAGGTGGCCTCGTCGCACAGCAGGATTTCGGGCTCGTGCACCAGCGCGCGCGCAATGCCCACGCGCTGCTTTTGCCCGCCCGAGAGCTGGGCCGGATAGGCGCCGCTCTTGTCCGCCAGCCCCACCAGGGCCAGCAGCTCGTCCACCCGCGCGCGCACGAGCGCGGGCCGCCAGCCCGCGGCCTGCAGCGGCAGGGCCACGTTCTCGTACACCGTGCGCGAGGACAGGAGGTTGAAGTGCTGAAAGATCATGCCGATGCGCCGGCGCAGCGCCACCAGCGCGTCCTCGTCCAGCGTGGCGACATCGGTGCCGTCCACCAGCACGCGGCCGCTGCTGGGCCGCTCCAGCGCATTGATGGTGCGCAGCAGCGTGGATTTGCCGGCGCCGCTGCGGCCGATGATGCCGAACACCTCGGCACGCGCCACCTCGAAGCTCAGCACCTGCAGCGCGTGCACGGGCTCGCCCGCGCCCCTTCCCGTTCCCGGGTAGTGCTTGCGCACGCCCTCGAAGACGATGTGCGGCCGCTGCAGCGCATCGATTGCATGGGGCTCGCCGGCCGCCGCCTGTTCCACCTTCATTGCCTTACACGCCTCAGAAGGCCGGCAGCACCGAGCCCTGGTACCTGCTCACGATGAACTGGCGCACGGGCTCGGACTGGTAGGCGCGCAGCAGTGCCGCGACCCAGGGTGCAGCGCGGTCGCGCTCGTGCACGGCAATGATGTTCACGTAGGGATTGCGCTCGCGCCTTTCGACGGCAATCCCGTCGCGCGTGGCGATCAGCCCGGCCTGGTAGGCAAAGCTGTTGACGATGGCCGAGGCATCGAGATCGTCCAGCGAGCGCGCCAGCACCACCGAAGCGGCCTCCACCAGCTGCACCTTCTTCTGGTAGCTGGCGATGTCGGCCAGGCCCGCCGTGCCCTTGAAGGGGTCGAAGCCCTCGCGCAGCTTCAGGATGCCCTGGTCCTGCAGCACCACCAGCGCGCGCGTCTGGTTGCTGGGATCGTTGGGAATGCCCAGGCGCGCGCCAGCGGGCAGGTCGGCCAGGCGTTTGTGCTTTTTCGAATAGAAGGCGATGGGCGAGATGTAGGTGTCGCCGGCCGCCACCAGCCGGTAGCCGCGCTGCTGGTTCTGGTCGCGCAGGAACGGCACATGCTGGAAGGAGTTGGCCTCGATGTCGCCGTTGTTCAGCGCCTCGTTGGGGCTGGCCGCGCCGCTGATGACCACGGGCTTGACCTGCAGCCCCTGCTCGCGCGCCACGCGGGTCACCACCTCCCAGATTTCCTCGTCCACGCCGCCGCGCACGCCCACGCGCAGCGGGCCGGCCTGCGCGGCCCGGATGGCGCCTGACATCGCCGCCGCCGAGGCCCCCGCCGCCAGTCCCCGCAGAAATACTCGCTTGTCCATCGCACAGTCCTTTCAAGAATCAACAGGCACCGATCAACAGGAATCGATCAATAGGCACCGGGGTGCAACTCACGGCCGGCGGCGCGGGCCTGGGCCTGCAGACGGGCGAAATGCTCGGGATAGAAGCGCTGGGCCACATCCAGGTGGGAGCGCACGCGGCCCTTGAGCGCGTTCTCGCCCACATGGCTGAACAGCGGGTTGTCCGGGTCGCTCTGCGGCCCCGTGGCCAGCACGGCCAGCTCGGGCGGCAGGGTCAGCAGCGGAACCTGGCCCAGGTCCAGGCGCGGCGCCAGGAAGTAGGCGATGGAGTAGCGCTGCACGCCCGCGCGCGGCACCAGCACGCGATGCACGTTGGCGCGCAGATAGCCGTTGGTGGCCAGCTCCAGCATCTCGCCGATGTTGATGACGAAGGCCCCGTCGCGCGGCGGCACATCGACCCAGCCGGCCGGCGTCTCCACCTGCAGCCCGCCCACCTCGTCCTGCAGCAGCAGGGTCAGCAGGCCACCGTCCTTGTGCGCGCCCACGCCCTGGCCTGCTGCGCCCAGCTCGCTGCCCGGGTAGTGGATGATCTTGATGCGGTGCGCAGGCAGGCCGCTGACCAGGGCGTCCAGCGCGCCCTCGGGCAGCTGCAGCGCGGCCACGAAGTGGCGCAGCAGCTCCAGCGCCACGCCATGCGCTGCCGCCTGCCAGGCCAGCACCTCCTCGCGGAACCCGGGCAGGGCCTGCGGCCACTGGTTGGGGCCTTGCAGCCCCTTCCAGTCCGGCACGCCGGGGCCTGCGGGAATCTCGGGCGACTCCTCGCCCAGGTCGATCTGCTCGCGCTGGTCGGGCCGCTGGCGCGTGATCTCCATGCCCACGGCCGTATAGCCCCGGAAGTGCCGCGTGTTGGCAATGGCCAGCGCCTGCTTGTCCGCCAGCGGCTGCGCAAAGAATTCGCGGGCGCGCCGCTGTATGCCCTGCCATGCGTCCCGGCCTATGCCGTGCCCTTCCAGGTAGAAGAAACCGGTGTCGCGCGCCGTGCGCGCCAGCTGGCGCAGCGCCTGGGCCTGCGTGGCCGGGTCGCGCAGGGCCTGCAGATCGATGACGGGCAGGGCCGGGGTTGCCGCTGTGGCGGCGGGCGCGTCGAGGGTGGATGCTGTCAAGGTGCTCATACTGTGCTGCCAGGAAAGTGGGAAGGAAGGGGCGCTCAGGCCGCCAGGCGCTGATCGCGGTCTTGTTCGCGTTCGGCAGTCAACACCGCATGGTCCTGCGCCTGCTCCAGCGCCTGCGCCAGGTCGGCCAGCAGGTCCTGCGGGTGCTCTATGCCGATGGACAGGCGCACCAGCCCGGGCGCAATGCCCACGCGTGCCAGCTCCTCGTCGCTGAGCAGGCTGTGCGTGGTCTCGGCAGGAATGGCGGCCAGCGACTTGCTGTCGCCGATGTTGACCAGGCGCAGGAACAGGCGCAGCGCGTCATAGAAGGCGCGCGCCGCCGGGCGGCCGCCGCGCAGCTCGAAGCCCAGCAGCGCCGGCACATGCCCGCCGCGCAGCTGGCGCAGGGCCAGCGCGTGGTCGGCGTGGCCGCTCTGGCTGGCGTGGTGTATGCGCTCCACCAGAGGATGAGCCTGCAGGAAATCGATCACGGCCAGCGTGTTGCGGCTGGCGCGCTCCTGGCGCAGGCCCAGCGTCTCCAGGCCCTGCAGCAGCAGGAAGGCACTGTGCGGCGCCAGCGCCGCGCCGCAGTTGCGCAGCAGCACGGCACGGGCCCGCGCGATGAAGGCCCGGTCGGGAAATTTCTCGGTGAAGACAAAGCCCTGGTAGGCCGGCTCGGGCGCGCTGAACTGCGGGTAGCGCCCCGCGTGCGCCACCCAGTCGAAGCGGCCGCTGTCCACGATCAGCCCGCCCAGCACATTGCCGTGTCCGCCGATGGCCTTGGTGGCCGAATGCACGACGATGTCGGCGCCCCAGTCGAAGGGCCGCAGCAGCAGCGGCGAAGCCACGGTGTTGTCCACCACCAGGGCCACGCCCGCCGCATGGCTGATATCGGCCAGCTGGCGCAGGTCGGCAATGCCGCCCGATGGATTGCCCACGGACTCCACGAACACGGCCTTGGTGCGCGGCCCTATCGCCCGGCGCAACGCCTGGAAATCGTCCTTGGCCACGGCCGTGCTCTGCACGCCGCGCGAGGCCAGCACATGGGCGATGAAGTTGTGCGTGCCGCCATACAGCTGTGAGGCCACGACCACATGGTCGCCCGCACTGGCCAGCGTGGCCAGCGCCACGTCGATGGCGGCCATGCCCGAGGCCAGGGCCAGCGCGGCCACGCCGCCTTCGAGAGCCGCAATGCGCTGCTCCAGCACCGCCAGCGTGGGGTTGGCCGTGCGCGAGTACACATCGCCCTCCTCCACCAGGCCGAACAGGTTGGCGCCGTGCTGGGCGCTGTCGAACACGAAGGAGGTGCTCTGGTAGATGGGCACGGCCGCGCTGCGCTGCTGCTCTCGCCCCCGGTAGCCGGCGTGCAGGGCCTGGGTGTCCTGCTGCCACAGCGCATCGCTGGCTGCGTCGTGCGGGGCGGACTCGGTGCCGGTCGCTGAGGTCATGCATGGACTCCGTATGAGTGGTCGATGCAGCCCATTATTCGAAGCCCGCGCCCTGCGCACTACGAAGAAAAACGCGTTCGCTTATTCGGTTTGCGCATGTCGCCGGGCCGCGCCCTTCCTAGTTGCCACGCACATATGGATGCGCGTTTTGCGTCGTTGGAAACACGGCACTCAGCGGACAGCATCGGCAGTCCCGAAACTGCTTTGGAGGGAGTTCCATGACCCGCAAGACCCAGACCGAGATCGACAGGACCCAGGACAGCCGCTGCGCCCATGGCGCCGATTGCGGTGCTTTCGGGGCGCTCGATGCTCCCGAGGCGACCGAGCCCTCGCTCTCGCGCCGCACCCTGATCCGCGCCGGCGCCGCAGCCGGCGCGCTGGGATCGGCCGCCTGGTTCAGCGGCCGCGCCGGGGCGCAGCCGCGCCAGAAGATCACCTTTGCCTGGAGCCAGGCCAGCTTCTGCCATTCGCCCATTCCCGTGGCGCTGGAGCGCGGCTTCTTCGAGCGCAACGGCCTGGACGTGGAGCTGCTGAACTGGGGCGGCTCGGCCGACCAGTTGCTGGAGGCGCTGGCCACGGGCAAGGCCGATGCGGGCGCGGGCCTGATCCATCGCTGGATCAAGCCGCTGGAGGCGGGGCTGGATGTCAAGCTCATCGGCAGCGTGCACGGCGGCTGCCTGCGCCTGGTCGGCCTGAAGTCGGCCGGCGTCACGCTGGACCCCAGCACGCTCAAGGGCAAGACCATCGGCGTGGCCGATCTCAACAGCCCGGCCAAGCAGTTCTATTCCATCCACCTGGCCAAGCGCGGCCTGGATGTGGACAAGGACATCGAATGGCGCGTCTACCCGGCCGACCTGCTGGATGTGGCCGCCAAGAAGGGCGAAATCCAGGCCATTGCCGACGGCGACCCCAATCTCTACCTGATCGAGAAACGCAACCCCGGCACCTTCCTCGAACTGGGCAACAGCGCCAAGAACGAGTACGCCGAAAGCATTTGCTGCGTGATCGGCGCAGGCGCAAAGTTCGCCCGGGCCAACAAGCCCGCAGCGGCCAGCGTGGTGCGCGCGCTGACCCAGGCCTCGGACTACATCGCCGAGAACCCCAACGAAACGGCGAAGATCTTTGCCAAGTACTCGCCCAAGGTGCCCGTCGAGGACCTGCAGCGCCTGCTGGCCGAGCTGACCTTCAAGCACCATCCGCACGGCAAGCCGCTGCGCGACGAGGTCCAGGCCTTTGCGGCCGACTTCCGCACGGCCGGCGTGCTCAAGAAGCAGACCGACCCTGGCCGCTTTGCCAGCCACATCACGCTGGACGTCCTCGCATGAGCACCGCAAGACCACGCTGGCGCCTGGGCGCCACGGATGCCGCACCCGGCCTGGAACGGGAACAGGCGCAGAGCACGCGCAAGGCAGGCCCCTGGCGCACCGGCCTGCTGGCCGCCGCCGCCTGGGCCGGCCTGGGCATGCTGACCCTGCTGTGGCCCAACAAGGAGATCGGCTTCAGCGAATGGGCATTCACGCAGGAGTTCGGCATTGCCGCCCTGGCCGTGGCCCTTTTGCTGCTGGCATCGGCCGTGCTGCCTGTGCGACCCGTACGGGCAGCACGGCGCATCGACCGCTGGCTGCGCCCGGCCGGTGCCTGGCTGGTGGCGGCGCCGCTGCTGCTGGCGCTGTGGGAGACGCTGACGGCCAAGCTCGGCGCGTTGCCGCCGCCGTTCTTCGCGCCACCGCAAAGCCTGATCGACGTGGTTCATGAGGACTGGCAGCGCCTGGGCCTGTCCACGCTGTATTCGCTGCGGCTGCTGCTCAACGGCATCGTGTTCGGCGCGGTGATCGGGTTTCTCACGGGCGTGTGGATAGGCTGGTCGCGCATCGCGGGCTACTGGGTGCATCCGCTGCTGCGCTTCCTGGGGCCGGTGCCGGCCTCGGCCCTGCTGCCGCTGGCCTTTTTCTTCGCGCCGTCGAGCTACTCGGCAGCCGTGTTCCTGGTGGCGCTGGCCACGTTCTTTCCGGTGGCCGTGCTGACCTGGTCGGGCGTGGCATCGGTCAGCAAGAGCTACTACGACGTGGCGCGCACGCTGGGCGCATCGCCCTGGTTCCTGGTGCTGCGCGTGGCCATCCCGGCCGCCCTGCCCCAGGTCTTCGTGGGCCTGTTCATGGGGCTGGGCGCCTCGTTCTCGGTGCTGATCACGGCCGAGATGATGGGCGTGAAGGCCGGCCTGGGCTGGTATCTGCAGTGGGCCCAGGGCTGGGCAGCATACGCCAACATGTACACGGCGCTGCTGGTCATGGCCGTGCTGTGCTCGGGCCTGATCACGCTGCTGTTCACCGTGCGCGACCGCACGCTGTCGTGGCAGAAGGGAACCGTCAAATGGTGATTGCCGCAGAACACGCCGCCAACGCCGCAGCCACGCCCGCCATCGCCGGGGCTGCCCTAGCCGGCGCGGCCATCGATGTGCAGTCCGTCAGCCACTGGTTCGGCCAGGGGCAGGGCGCGCTGCAGGTGCTCGACGAGGTCAGCCTGCAGGTGCGGCCCGGCGAGTTCGTCGCCCTGCTGGGCCCCAGCGGCTGCGGCAAGTCCACGCTGCTGCGCCTGGTGGCCGGGCTGGACGCGCCCACGGCCGGCGCCGTGGCGCAGGACGGCACGGTCATCACTGAGCCCGATCCCTCGCGCATCGTCGTCTTCCAGGACCCCACGCTGTTTCCCTGGCGCACGGTTCGCGGCAACGTGGCCCTGGGCCTGCAGGCACGCGGACTGCTGGACAGCCAGGCCCACCGCATCGACGAGGCCCTGCGCCTGGTGGGACTGGAGGATTTCGCGGACAGCCATCCCCACCAGCTGTCGGGCGGCATGGCCCAGCGCGCTGCCCTGGCGCGCGCCCTGGTCAACGACCCGCGTCTGCTGATCCTGGACGAGCCGCTGGGCAAGCTCGACTCGCTGACGCGGCTGGCCATGCAAAGCGAGATCCTCAAGATCTGGCAGCGCGCAGGCTTTTCCGTGCTGCTGGTCACCCACGATGTGGAAGAGGCCCTCTTCCTGGCCCACCGCGTGCTGGTCTTCAGCCAGCGGCCCGCCCGCATCGTGGCCGAGATCGATGTGGACCTGCCCTACCCGCGCCAGCGCGGCCACGCCCGCCTGTCCGAGCTGCGGCACGAGGCCCTGCGCCACCTGGGCCTGGACCAGACCTGGTAGCGCCTGCCTCCGATGCAACGCAGCGACTCCCCCGACTGGCTCAACCCCTTGATCGGCGCCATGCAGCAGGCCCAGGTCGGCCTGCTGCAGCTGCTGCATGGCCTGGGCCTGGCCGGCACGGTGGAGGGCCAGCCTGCCTGGCCCTGGGCCCTGCGCCTGTCCGGCGAAAACCTGGTGATCGACCTGGGCCAGGCCCGGGGCCTGCTGTGGTCGCTGGCGGCCGTGGCCACCGCCATCGTTTTGCTGGTGCTGGCCCTGGCGCTGACACTGGTTCTGCGTCGCATCCGCCTGCCGGCCCTGGTGCTGACCGCGCTGGCCGCGCTCGCCCTGCTGCTGGCCCCCTGGCCGCGTGCCGACCTGATCCTGGTGCCCGCGCATGCCACCAGCTTCCATGCCTCGCCCACGGGCTTCAGCGTGGAGAGCATTGCGCGCGGCGGCGCCGTCTATGCCCAGCACTGCACGGCCTGCCACGGTGCCGATGGCCGGGGCCACGGCCCGCTGGCCGCCAGCCAGCCGGTCTGGCCCCCCAACTTCACAAGCCCGCTGCTGTGGCGCCGTGCCGATGGGGAATTGCTCTGGGCCATTCTTCATGACCGCCGCCCCGTGGAGTCTCGCGACGGCGCACGGGCCCACGGCCAGGCCGACCGGCTGTCCAGCGACGACGCCTGGGCCCTGATCGACTTCATGAAGGCCCGCGCCGCAGGCCAGATGCTGCAGATCGCCGGCAACTGGCCCTATCCCGTGGGACTTCCCGACATGGCCGTGCAGTGCGCAGGCCAGCCCGCACGCCGCCTGAGCACCTGGCAAAGCCGCCAGCAGCGGCTGAGGGTGGTGGCAGGCAGCGGCCCGGTGCAGGAAGACCCGCGCCTGGTCAGCCTGCAGCTGTCGCCCGATGGCGGCAACCGCACCGCCAGCGCACTGGACTGCACCGTCAACGACCCGCGCGCCTGGCAGGCCATGGCCCTGCTCAGCGGCTCGGAGCAGCTGCAGGGCATGCAATGGCTGGGCGACCGCAGCGGCTGGCTGCGCGCGCTATCGCGTCCGGGCGCCCAGGGCTGGTCGGAGGACGACCTGGTCTGCCGCACGGACGCGCCCGCGAGGACGACGGTCGAGGCGACGACGGCCGCTGCGGCAACCGCCGGCCCGTCCGATGGCCCGTCCGATGGCTCACCCGACGGCTCCTCCGACGGCCTCGGGGCCCTGATCGCTCGCATGGATGCCGAGCCCGTGCGGTTCATCAAGGGTGGATTTGTGCACTGAGGGATCAGCCATCCGCCGCCATGAGGCTGGCATAGGCGCCCTGGCGCGCGAGCAACTCCCGGTGGGTGCCCTGCTCCACGATGCGGCCGCCCTCCAGCAGGACCACGCGGTCGGCGCGGGCCAGCATGGCGGGCCGGTGGGCGATGAGCAGCACGGTACGGTGCTCGCGCAAGGCGTCCAGCGCACGCAGCAGGGCTTGCTCGCTTTCGCTGTCGAGATGGGAGGAAGCCTCGTCCAGCACCAGCACGGGGGCACCGGTCAGCAGCGCGCGCGCCAGGGCGATGCGCTGGCGCTGGCCACCCGACAGGCGCATTCCTTGTTCTCCACAGCGCGTGGCATGGCCTTGCGGCAGCCCGCTGATGAAGCCATGGGCCTGCGCCAGCATGGCGGCCTGCTGTACCTCGTCATCGCTGGCGTCAGGCCGGCCCAGGCGGATGTTGTCGGCGATGGAGATGTCGAACAAATGCACCTCCTGGCGGACCACGGCAAGTTGCTGCCGCAGCACGGCCAGCGGCAATTCACGAATGTCCATGCCGCCCATGCGCAGGCTGCCGGCGTCGGGCTCGCCCAGGCGTTGCAACAGCTGCACGCAGCTGCTTTTGCCGGCGCCGGACGCGCCGGCCAGGGCCACCATTTCGCCAGGCCGCAGGGACAGGTCCAGTCCGCGCAGCACGGGTACGCCGCCACGCTGCCAATGCACACCGCAGAAGTCCAGCGACGCCGTGGCCGGCGCCTCACGGGTTCCGCTGTCCGCAATGCGCCGGGGCTGGCGCAGCAGTTGCAGGATGCGGTCGGCACCAGCCTTCACATCGCCCAGCCTGCGCGCGGCCTGCGCCACTTCGGCCAGCGGCGCCAGCGCCATGCCGGCCAGTACCACCACGGCCGGCAGCCAAGCGGCATCGATGTGCCCCTGGTCCAGCAGCCAGGCGGCCACGGCAGCCATGGCCAGGGCCGACACGGCCGGCAACGGGTCCGCGGTGGCCAGTTGGCCCGCAGCAAGCGACGCATGCCTGCGCACCTGGGGGGACAGCGCCGCAGCCTTGGCACGCATGCGTGCCAGCCAGCGCGGGCCGGCCTCCAGCAGCGCCAGTTCACGCAGCCCGCGCAGGCCTTCCACCACATCGGCATTGAGTTCGCCCTGCGCCGCTGCCAGCGCCCTGGCCTGCCGCTGCGCCTTGCCGGCCAGCCACCAGGACAGCAGCACCGGCAAGCCAACAAAGGGCAGCCAGGCCAGGGCGAGCAGCGGATGCAGCCAGGCCAGCAGGCCCAGCGCCGCCAGCGGCACGCACAGCGCGCCGGACAGCTCGCCCAGCATGTGGGCGTAGAAGTGCTCCATCAGCTCGGCATCGGCCGTGGCGGTGGCGGCGATGTCGCCGCTGCGCTGCGGGCCGGCCGCATTGCCTGCGCCCCGCTCCAGCCCGTCGTAGATGCCCAGCTGCAGTGTTTCTATCAACGCAAACGCCAGCGCATGGGAGGCATGGGTCTGCCACCATTGGCTGAGCGCGGCCACCAGCGCCGTCAAGGCCAATGCGCCCAGTGCCGGTTGCAGCGCAGTCCACGGCGCGCCCATGGCGGCCTGTCCGGCAATCCAGGCAGCCAGCACCCAGGCGCCGACCACGGTAGCCTGCGCCAGTGCGGCGGCCAGCAACGCCGCTGCCAGCAGGCGCTTGTGCGACGCCACCGGCGCCAGCAGGCCGGCCCAGCTGCGGGATTCATCGCGGATCATGCGGCCTCCTCCGTCGTCCTGTTGGCCTGCGACGCCGCCCAGAGCCGTGCATAGCGGCCGCCGCGGCGCAGCAGATCATCGTGCGTGCCCTGTTCGGCCACCCGGCCGTTTTCCAATACCACGATGCGGTCCGCCTCGCGCGCCGTCTCCAGGCGGTGCGCGGCCATGACGAGAGTGCGGCGGCCCCGCAATGGCCGCAACACCTGCAGCAAGGCCTGCTCCGTGCGTGGATCTGCGCTGGAGGTGGGCTCGTCCAGCAGCAGCACGGGCGCACGCCTGAGCAAGGCACGCGCCAGGGCCAGCCGCTGGCGCTGCCCGCCCGACAGGTGCGCGCCGAATTCGCCCACCTCGGTCTGCAGGCCCTGGGGCAGGCTGTCCAGCAGATCGGCCAGTTGCACATCACGCAGGACAGCCTCGATGTCGCGGCGGCAGGCCTGGGGGCTGGCCATGCGCAGGTTGTCCTCCAGGCTGCCGCTGAACAGCAGCGTGTCCTGTGCGACCAGGGCGACCCTGGAGCGCAACTGCGCCAGGCTCAGCTCCCGCAGGTCCCGGCCGCCCAGGCAGACCATGCCGCGCCGGGGATCGGCGGCACGCCACAGCAGCGACAGCAGCGTGGACTTGCCGACGCCCGAAGGCCCCACCAGCGCCACCCATTCACCATCGGCGATATCCAGGTCCAGTCCGTGCAGCACCTCGGGCCGCCCCGGTTCCTGCCCCTGGTCATGGGCAAAGCACACCCCGCTCAGCGAGATGCGGCCGTCTGCAGGAGCAGGTCCGGGCCGCTGCGGCTCAGGCACGGGCAGCGGCGCATGCAGCAGCGCGTCGATGGCATGCAGGCCGTCGCGCGCGGCCCAGGCCGCATGAAAGGCTTTCTCCAGCCGCTCCAGCGGCCTGAAGGCCTCACGCGACAGCAGCAGCACGGCCAGCAGCGATGCCGCATCCAGCCGGCCCTGGCCCAGTTGCCAGCTGCCCCACCCCAGGACACTGGCCATGCCGGCCAGGCCAACGAAACGCGTCAGGCCGGTGCGCAGCAAGGTGGCGCGCAGCGTGTGCATGGACTCGGCACGCAGGCGGGCGGCCTGCTCGGCCAGACGCATGCGCCAGCGCGCCGAGGCGCCAAAGGCCCACAGCGTCTCCATGCCGCGCAGGCTGTCCAGCAGCTGCGCCCCAAAGGCAGCCAGAGCCGCCATGACGCCGCTGGCCCCGGGCATGTGCCGGCGCAGCCACAGCCGGTCCAGCAGCGGCTGGCCCAGCACGAACACGGCCAGCAGCAGCGCGCAGCCCGCGTCCACCCAGGCCAGGGCGCCCAGCGCCAGCGCGCAGCCGAGCACGGCTCCCAGCAGGCTGGGAACGTGGCGGCTGGCATGGACCTGCACGGCATCGACAGCCGCAACCAGCGTGGCCTGCAGCTCACCGGTGGGGCGGGCCGCAGCCCAGGCCGGCCCCAGGCGCATCAACCGGGCCAGCAGGCGTTCGCGCAGCACGGCGCGCGTGCGCATGCCCACCTGCTGTGCCCACCACTCTTCCAGCCACACCAGGACGCCGCGCAGCACCAGGGCCGCCAGACCGATCGCCAGCCAGGGATGCAGCGACGCCCCCTCCATGGCCTGGGCCAGCAGTCGAGCAAGGCACAGCGCGTGCACCACCAGCATGGCCTGGGCCAGCAGCCCGCAGGCCACCGTGGCCGCCAGCTGCGCGCGCGAGCGCGACACCATCCAACGTTCCAGCGAGGTGCTCATGACGGCTCCTGCCCACGACCGCCCAGCGCGTGGCTCACGGCGACCAGACGCCGGCCGTTGACCGTTTCCACGACAGCCTGCACTCGGTAGACCTCGTGCAGCAGGGCGCTGTCCACCACCTCGACAGGGCTGCCGGCACGCACCACGCGGCCCTGGTCCAGCACCATGATCCGGTCTGCCCAGCCCATGGCCAGGTTGATGTCGTGCAGCACGGCCAGCACCACCAGTTGCCGCTCGTGTGCGATCTCGGTCACCACGTCCAGCACGCGGTGCTGGTGGTAGAGGTCCAGGGCGCTGGTCGGCTCGTCGAGCAACAGCAGGCGCGGACGGCGCACCAGGGCCTGGGCCAGACCCACCATCTGGCGCTGGCCACCCGACAGCGCAGCCAGCGGCCAGTCGGCCAGGGCCGTCAGCTCCAGGCGCTGCAGCACCTGCTCCACGGCGGTCTCGGCCTCATGCGTGCCGGCCAATGGCCAGCCACGGGGCGCCTGTGCGGGCTCGCCGGCCATGGCCGCGCTGAGCACGGACTCGAACACCGCCAGTCGCGAGCGCTCGGGCAGGCTTTGGGGCACATAGACCACCTGGCGCGCGCGCTGCAACGGCGGCTGGGAAGACAGCAGCACCGTGCCCAGGCGCACCTCGCCGCGCATGCGCTGCAAGCCTGCAATGCCGCGCAGCAGCGTGGATTTGCCTGCGCCATTGGGCCCCACCAGCGCATTGACCGAACCCGCAGCCAAGGGCCCCAGAGTGGCACCGCGCAGCACGGGAGCTGCGCCATAGCCCATGTGCACATCGCTGACATGCAGCGCGTTGCGGAATGGCATGCTCAGCACTCCTGCCGGCCCGTGCGGGCAACGATGGCCATGAAAAAGGGAATGCCCACCAGCGAGGTCACGATGCCCACGGGCACCAGCACGCCCTCGATCAGCGTCTTGCTGGCCACCGAGGCCATGGACAGGATCAGTGCCCCCGCCAGCGCCGAGGCCGGCAGCAGCACGCGGTGGTCGTCGCCCACCAGCATGCGCGCGATGTGCGGTGCGATCAGCCCCACGAATCCTATGGTGCCCACGAAGGAGACGGCCACGCCCGACAGCAGGCTGATGCGCAGCAGCGCCCAGCCTCTCAGCGCAGTGACCGGCACGCCCAGGCTGCGCGCGCGGTCCTCGCCCAGCGTGAGCGCGGTCAGCGACCAGCTCTGGCTCCAGGACCAGGGCAGGCACAGCGCCAACACGGCGGCCATGACGGCAATCCGGTCCCAGGAGGCGCGTGCCAGGCTGCCCAGGGTCCAGAAGACCAGCTGCTGCAAGGTGTTCTGGTCGGCCACGAACTGCAGCAGTGCCACCAGGGCGTTGAAGCTGAACACCAGGGCGATGCCGAACAGCACCAGGCTTTGCACGCCAAATCCGCGCCACATGGCCAGCCCGTACAGCAGGCCCACCGACAGCAGCGCGAAGAGGAAGGCGTTGAGAGACACCACGTACTGCGCCGGCACGCCCGGCACGCCCAGTTCCAGCACGATGGCCAGGGCCGCGCCAAAGGCGGCGGCCGCCGACACGCCCAGCGTGAACGGGCTGGCCAGCGCATTGGCCAGCACGGTCTGCATCTCCGCGCCAGCCAGCGCCAGCGCCGCACCCACCAGCACGGCCATCAACGCATAGGGCAGGCGCACGTTCCAGACGATGACGGCCTCCACGCGCGACACGCTGCCCGGATCGCCGAGCACCTGCCACAGCCGTGCCAGCCCCATGCCCGACGGGCCGGTGGCCACGTCCAGTGCCAGGCTGGCCAGCAGCGCCAGGGCCAGCAGCGCCAGCACCAGCCCGTGGCGGGCATGGCGGCGGCGGTAGCGCTGCGCGGCACCGGCCGCCGCAGCGCCCGTCTCTGCCGCCACGGCACTGGCCTCCATGGCCGCGCTCATCGGCCGGCCCCGGAAGGCAGGTCGGTCAGCAGCACGCCGGTCATCGGAATCGGCATGAAGCGCTCGTACAGCTCACGCCGCGTGCGCAGCGGGTCGATGTCGGAAAACAGTTCGGGATGCAGCCACTTGGCCAGCGCCTCGACGGCAATCACATGCTCGGGCGAGTCGTAGAAGATGTGCCACAGGCCGTGCACGCGCCCCTTTCGGACGGCGGACAGCTCGCGCGTTTGGGCACGCTGCGCCACCGTCGCCAGGCTGGCCTGCGCCTGGGCAGGCGTGGCCTGGTAGCCCAGCGTCACGCCGCCCTGGCCACTGGCGAAGACGCCCGTGGCCACATAGACGGCAGGATCGCGCGACAGCACATATTCGAGGTTCAGCGTACCGATGGGACCGGGAATGCGGCCGGCGCCGATGTTGTCGCCACCGGCCAGCTCCACCATTTCCCCGAAATTGCCCTTGCCCGGCGAGCCGCAGCAGTCGCGCAGACCGGCCAGCATGTCGATGAAGATGGCGGGCCGCTGGAATCCGTCCTTCTGGCGCGCCGCCGCGACACGCTGGCGCACGCGCTCGATGCGCTGCTCGTAGAAGGCGATGAAGTCCTCGGCGCGCTGCTGGCGGCCCAGCACCTGGCCCATCAGGCGCAGGCTGGGCACGGTATGGGTCAGCGGATGCTGGCTGAAATCCACAAAGACCACAGGCACGCCCGCCGCCTGCAGCTGGCGCACGGCCTCGCTGTCGGGCGCGGGCCCGTGACCGCCCGAGACGGCCATGAAGGCCACGTCGGGACGCACGGCCAGGGCCTGTTCCACGTTGAAACTTTCGGGCGTGGCGCCGCCTACCAGCGGCAGTTTCTCCATGGCAGGAAAGGCCTTGGAGAAAGCCGCATAGCCCTGGGTATCGAGCAGGCGGAAATCCCCCTGCCAACCCGCCACGCGCTCCACCGCCTGCCGGCCTTCCAGCAGGGCCATGGTGTAGACCATGCGCCCCTCGCCCAACAGCACGCGCTGCACGCGGTCCGGCACCTGCACGCTGCGCCCCGCCATGTCCGTCACGGTCAAGGCCTGGGCCAGCCCACTCCAAAGCGCCAGCGCCGCCACCGCAGCGCGCAACCCGCGCCGCATTCCTGTCTGTATTTGCATCTGTTTTCTTCTCTCAGTCGTTGCCGGCATACCCAATGCAACCGGCGCGCCCCAAAGCCTGGGACAGCAAGCAAGGCCCTGAGTCGGCCGCAACGCCCCGCAGCGGGGCTGCCGCCCCCTCAGGGAGACGCCGCAAAGCGGCTCAGGGGGTCAAAACCGGCCGCGCAAGCTCACCTGCACATTGCGCGGCTCGCCATAGACATTGCCGAAGTTGGCCGGCCCGAATCCGCCGCTGCCCAGGCGCGTGTAGTAGCTGCGGTCGAACAGATTGCTGACGTTCAGCGCCGCACTCCACTGCGGGCTGATGCGGTAGCCCACGCGCAGGCTGGCCGTGGCGTAGCCGCCCTGGGTGGCTCGAACAAGGGGCTTGCCGCCCTCGCTGTAGGTGCCGCTTTGGACGTTGATGCCGCCGCCCACATCCCAGGCGTTGAGCGCGCCCGGCAGCCGGTATGTGGTCCACAGCCGCAGCAGATGCCGGGGGCTGAAGGTCCTGAAGGACTGGCCCTGATAGCTGGGATCGCGCTTGTATTCGCTGGTGTTGTAGGTGTAGCCGGCCATGGCCTGCCAGCCCGGGGCGATCTGTCCCGCCAGCTCGGCGTCGAAGCCCTGGCTCTGCACCTTGCCCTGCGCGGCGTAGCAGCAGCTGTCCACGATGACGGGCGACACGGCCACGGCGCGGTTGCTCTCCACGATGCGGAAGGCCGCCAGCGCCACCTGCAGCCGGCCATCGTTGAGCGAGCCCTTGATGCCGGCCTCGTAGTTGGCGCCGACCACGGGCGGCAGTCCGCCGCCATCCTCGCCCCGGTAGTTGCTCTGCACGCGGAAGATGTCGGCATAGCTGGTGTAGAGCGACCAGCGGGAGTCCAGATCGAAGACCAGGCCCGCGTAGGGTGTGAAGCGGCCGTCCTGCCGGTAGTCCGCCGTCTGCGCGCCCGTGCGCTGGTTGACGGAGTCGGTGCGCCACCAGCTCCAGCGACCGCCCAGCAGCAGGGTCAGCGGATCGGCCAGCTTCAGCCGCGCGGCGCCATAGATGCCGTACTGGCGCGTGCGCGATCGCGAGTCCGATGTCCACTGCACGGCGCCCGGATCGGCGTAGGCGGCCGGGTCGAAGTCGAACACATTGACGGGAATGCCGCCAAAGCCCGGGAGGCTGCCGCCTTGCGAGCGCGCGTCGCGGTCGTACCAGTTGGCGCCCAGCACCACCTCGTGGCGCCGGCCCCAGGCCTGCCAGGCCCCGCTGAGCATGGCGTCCAGCGACAGTTGTTCGTTGTCATAGTCATTGGCGCCGCCCATCAGGCGGGGACCCAGGCCCGTGGCGCGGTCCACCGCGCCCGAGACATAGGCGTACTTGAGCGCGCTGGACTCGCGGTCGGAGACCGCCGCCAGCTTGAACTGCCAGTCTGCATTGATGGAATGGCTGAGGTCGGCGAAGACCTGGGTGGTCTCGAAGTCCCAGTGCGTCCAGGGCGTGCTCAGGAAAGTGCTGCGTGCCAGCCCCAGGTCGCCGCCGTCGGCGTAGCGCGGCACACCCATCATGGGCGGCACCCAGTCGCGCGTCTGGTGGCCGGCGCCCAAGGAGACGGTGGTGGCCGATCCCAGGTCGGCCTCGACGATGCCGTACAGCGAATCGCGCCGGCTGCTGGCATAGCGCACATGGGAGTCGCGCTGGTCGTGCGCGGCCGCCAGGCGGGCACGCACCGACCCATCGGCGTTCAGCGGGGTGCTGTAGTCGATCTCGGCACGGGCCGCATTCCAGGAGCCCAGGCCCAGCGAGCCCGTGAAGCGCCGGTCGCCCGTGGGGCGCTTGCGCACCAGATTGACCACGCCGCCGGGCTGGCCCGCGCCATTGAACAGGCCCGCGGCGCCGCGCAGCGTCTCCACATGGTCGAACATCACCATGTCAGGCTGGCTCCAGGAAGCGCCGCCTGTCTGCACGGGAAGGCCGTCGTACTGGAAGTACTCGATGGGATAGCCGCGCGCATAGAAGGCCGGAATGACGCCCGTGCCCGACAGGTCCACAGTCACGCCGGGGGTCTGCGCCATGATCTCGTCCAGCGTGTGCAGGTTCTGGTCCTCGATCTGCTGGCGCGTGATGACGGAGACCGAATGCGGCGTCTCCCTGAGCGTGGCAGGCAGCTTGGTTCCCACCGAAACGCCCGGGGCCGCGTAGCCACCCGTCAGCTCGGTGGGCCGGTCCTTGACCGCCTGGCCCGTGACCTGCACCTCGGGCAGCCTTTCCTCGGCCGCCCGGGCCAGGGCGCACTGGCCCAGGACGCAGACGGCCAGCGCGATCGATGTGATGGAAAAACGGGGCGGGCCGGCATCCCGGTCCGCAGAATCTGGCAGCGACATTCAACCCTCTCGAAGCAAATGAAAATCAATTGCATTCGACTGTAGGCAAGAGGAAGGCTCGCCGCTTTCGCTGGCCGGAGTTTGGCTTTCGCCCGCCGGAGACGGCTCAGCGCAGCAACTCGCTGGGCGCGATGCCGAAGCGCTTGCGAAAGGCCGTCGAGAAATGCGCAATGCTGTAGCCCACCTCCAGCGCCACCTGCGTGACCGAGCAGCCGCCCGAAGTCAGCAGGCCGTAGGCCTGCTCCAGCCTGTGCTGCTGCAGGTGCTCGAACACGCTCATGCCGAACAGCTGGCGAAAGCCGGCCGTGAGCTTGCGCTCGTTGATGCCGGCCTCGCGCGCCAGCTCGGCCAGCGACAGGGGACTGCGAGCGTGCGCCGTGGCCACCTCGCGCGCATGCCAAAGCCGCTCCACATCGGCGTGTGACAGCTCGGCGCCAGCCCCCTGCGCGCCCGCCGCCGGCAAGCACTGCTGGAGCACGGCAGCCGACAGTTCCAGGCTCTTGGCATTGAGGAACAGATCACGCATGGGCCCCTGATAGGGGCAGACCAGAATCTGTGTGGCCAGCGCACGCGCCGTGGCCGACAGCCCCTGGCGCAATACCAGCAGATCGTTGTCGTTGAAGCAGTGGTGGCCGCTGCGCGCGATGAGATCGAGCCCGAAGCCCTGGCGCTCCGCCGCCTCGGCGTCAAAGCCTATGCGCACATAGCGCTGAAGGCTGTGGGATTCATAGCGGTCCAGTCCCTCATGCAGGCCCGTGGCCAGCACCAGGTAGACCCCGGCATCGGACACCTCCATCAGACGGCCGTTGACCCCGGCCTGCACCTTGCTGTTGAGGGCCACGATGATCTGCAGGCCCTGGAACACCGGCGCGCGGACCTCCACAGGCTCCTGCGTCATGCGGCAGCCGGCCGCCAGGCACAGCTGGTTGTCGAATCTGGAATTCCACTGGAACACGTTGCGAATCTATGAATGAGAATTATTCTCAAATCATACGTTCAACAGCCAAGACCTTGCACCGCCTCGTCAATCCTCCAACGGCGGCCACTGGCGCGCGGTGTGCACCAGGGCCAGCACCCAGACCGTCGTGCCATCGATCTCATAGACAAGGCGATAGCTTTCATGAGGGATCAGCTCGCGCGTGCCGGCAATCCTGCCCGCTTTGCCCATCTTGGGATACGCGGCCAACCGGGCGGCTGCGTCGCTGAAAAGCAGGTCCATGCGCAAGGCTGCGCGAGGATTGTCAGCTGCGATGTAGTCCCATATATCGGCGCGATCCTGCTGCGCCTGCGGCGTCCAGATGACTTTCACGCACGGTCTGCCGCAACCTGACGGCGCCGGGCAGCGAACTCGGCCTCGACTTCCTCATTCGAGCGGCCAAGTCCAGCGCGCATGGAGGCACGTCCCTCCTCGACCTTGCGCTGCAGATAGCCGTCATATTCACGGGCCTTGCGGCGCTGCTCAATGTAGTCGCGCATCAACTCCCGCATGACCTGGGATGCGGGCCGGTCCTCGCCTGCGGCTTCGGCCATGAAGTCTTCGCGCAGCTCGGCTTCCAGTTTCATGGTGAAAACGGCTTCCTTGGGCATGATTGACTCCTGTGAAGATACCAACAAAGTATATACATCGTCAGTACCAAACACTCCAGAGACTCAACCGCTCCGCCCCATTCGCAACTTGCACTTGCCAATGCATCAATCAAATCAGGACTAGTGGCAAGCAAGGCCTCTTTCTATATTCGCGCCTCGACGGCGCCCGGCTTCCATGGGCCGCCGCTGCGCACGACACTACTGCGGGGACCCCACCCCTGCCTGACTGACCCACAACAAGGAGAGACTGCGATGACCGATCTCACCATCAACGGCAAGACCGTTTCCATGGACCTGGACCCCGAGACGCCCATTCTGTGGGCCCTGCGCGACACGCTGGAGATGACCGGCACCAAGTTCGGCTGCGGCGCGGCGCTGTGCGGCGCCTGCACGGTGCACATGAATGGCCAGGCCATACGTTCCTGCGTGACGCCGATCTCGGCGGCCGCGGGACAGAAGATCACCACCATCGAGGCCATGACCTCGGGCTCCGACCGCGTGGGCACCGCCGTGCGCGATGCCTGGGTGCGCCACGACGTGGCCCAGTGCGGCTACTGCCAGAGCGGGCAGATCATGAGCGCCACGGCCTTCCTCAAGTCGCTGCCCAAGGGCAAGAAGCCCAGCGGCGAGGAGATAGACGCGGCCATGGCCGGCAACATCTGCCGCTGTGGAACCTATGCACGCATCCGCACGGCCGTGGCCGATGCCGCGCGCACCCTGGGCTGAACGGAGAACGCCGCATGCTGACCACCTTCAACCCCGCCGAACTGCCGCGCGCCCTGCAGCACATCCTGGACCGTGACGAGGCCGCTGCCGCCATCGCCGACGCGCCCACCCTTGCACAGATCCCCCGCCGCAGCTTCCTCAAGATCGCCGGTGCCGGTTCGCTGGCCCTGGGCGTGTTTCCCGCCATGGCGCAGGCGCCGGGCAAGGGCGAGGCCGCCGGCCTCAAGCCCACCGAGCAGCCCGCCTCCTTCGTGGAGATCTCGCCCAGCGGCGAAGTCACCGTGGCCATCAACCGACTGGAATTCGGCCAGGGCGTGCACACCGCCCTGCCCCTGGTGCTGGCCGAGGAGCTGGACGCCGACTGGAGCAAGGTCCGCGCCCGCCTGGGCGGCAACGATGCGGCCTATGCCGATCCGCGCTACGGCATCCAGATGACGGGCGGCTCCACCGCCCTCAAGCACAGCTACACCCAGTACCGCGAGCTGGGCGCCCGTGCGCGCGCCATGCTGGTGGCCGCCGCCGCCGCGCAGTGGAAGGTGGACGCCGCCACGCTGCGCACGCGCGAGGGCTTCGTGCTCGGCCCCAACGGCAAGAAGCTGTCGTATGGCGAGCTGGCCCAGGCCGCCATGGCCCAGCCCGTGCCGGCCACCGTCGTGCTGAAGAATCCCAAGGACTTCCGGCTGATCGGCAAGCCCACGGGCCGCATCGACGCCCGGGCCAAGAGCAGCGGCCAGCAAAGCTTCGGCATCGACATGCACCTGCCGGGCCAGCTGACGGCGGTGATTGCACACCCGCCCGTGTTCAAGGCGCAGTTGGCCTCGCTGGACGACGCTGCGGCGCGTGCCGTGCCCGGCGTCAAGGCCGTGCTGCGCGTGCCCGTGGACGGTGGCGGCGAAGGCGTGGCCGTGATCGCCACCGGCTACTGGCCAGCGCGCAAGGGCCGCGAAGCGCTGAAGGCGCAATGGAACACCGACGCCGTGGAGAAGGTGGACAGCGAACGCCAGCTGGCCCAGTACCGCGAGCTGGCCGCGCAGCCCGGCGCGCGCCACTTCGACGCCGATATCTCGGCGCTGGACAAGGCGCCGCACCATATCGAGGCCGAGTTCAGCTTCCCCTACCTGGCCCATGCGCCCATGGAGCCGCTCAACTGCACGGTGCAGATGGGCGAGACCGGCGAGGCGGGTGCCGACCTCTACCTGGGCACGCAGTTCGCGGGCGTGGACGGCATGGCCGCCGCGCGTGTGCTGGGCCTCAAGCCCGAGCAGGTGCGCGTGCACGTGCAGATGGCCGGCGGCGGCTTTGGCCGCCGGGGCGTGGGCACCAGCGACTATGTGGTCGAGGCCTGCCAGGTGGCGCTGGCCGCGCGCCGCGCCGGCCTGAGCGCCCCCGTGCGCATGGTCTGGAGCCGCGAGGACGACATCAAGGGCGGCTACTACCGCCCCATGCACCTGCACCGCGCGAAGATCGGCTTCGACGAACGCGGCAAGGTGCTGGCCTGGGACCACGCCATCGTGGGCCAGTCCATCACGGCGGGCACCATGTTCGAGGGCGGCATGATCAAGAACGGCATCGACGCCACGGCCGTGGAGGGCATGCGCGAGCCCTATCCGCTGCCCATGCGCCTGACCGTGCACCACCCCAAGGTCAACGTGCCCGTGCTGTGGTGGCGCAGCGTGGGATCGACCCACACGGCCTTCGTCATGGAAACGCTGATCGACGAGATCGCGCGCAGCAGCCGCCAGGACCCCGTGACCTACCGCATGCAGATGTTCGGCGACAAGCACCCGCGCCATCGCCTGGCCCTGCAGCTGGCCGTGGACAAGAGCGGCTACGGCAAGCGCCAGCTGCGCGCGGGC
The DNA here is from genome assembly GCF_001622915.1 of Delftia sp. GW456-R20. NCBI lineage: Bacteria > Pseudomonadati > Pseudomonadota > Betaproteobacteria > Burkholderiales > Comamonadaceae > Delftia > Delftia sp. GW456-R20. The sequence goes on from NZ_LWCN01000005.1 coordinate 624,924, forward strand.
CGTGCCTGGGGCGTGGCCGTGCACGAGTCCTTCGACACGGTGGTGGCCTATGTGGTGGAGGCCTCGGTCAAGGACGGCCGCCCGGTGCTGCACAAGGCCACGGCCGGCGTGCACTGCAACCTGGCCGTGAACCCGCGCACCATCGAGGCGCAGGTGCAGGGCGCGGCGCTGATGGGCCTGTCCATGTGCCTGCCCGGCGCGGCGATCACGCTCAAGGACGGTGTGGTGGAGCAGAGCAACTTCGGCGACTTCGCCGTGCCGCGCATCACCGACATGCCCGAGATCGCCGTCCACGTCGTGCCCAGCGCCGAGCCGCCGACGGGCATGGGCGAGCCCGGCCTGCCGCCGCTGGCCCCGGCCTTCGCCAACGCCGTGGCGCAGCTCACGGGCAAGCCCGTGCGCAAGCTGCCGTTCGATCTGGCGTGATCGAGCTGGCCTGAACGACCGGACCTGATCCCGGTCAGCCCCCGGAAAGGGCGGCGGCACCTGCGGCCGCCGCCCTTTCCAGTTCTTCCATGGACAGCAGATAGTCCGGGCAGTCCTGCAGCCGCTGCACGGCCAGGTCGATGAAGGCACGCACGCGCCGGGGCAGCGCGTCGCGGCTGCCGTAGTAGACATGCAGGCCGATGTGCTCGCTGACATGCGCCAGCAGCACGGGCACCAGGCGCCCCGCGCGGATGTGCGCGGCCGCGCAGATGTTGGACAGCTGGCCCAGCACCTGGCCGGCCAGCACGGCATGCAGCTCCAGCTCGGCATCGTTGGTGGACAGGGCCGGCTGCAGGTAGCGGTGCGTGAGCTCGCCATCGACCGGCAGGTACCAGGGCATCACCGTGTCCGTGGCCGCATGGCGGAACATGCTGCAGCGGTGCGCGGCCAGCTCGTCCAGCGACCGGGGCACGCCATGGCGCTGCAGGTACTGCGGCGCCGCGCAGACGATGAGCTGCACGGGAAACAGCCGCCGCCCGATCACGCTTTCATCGGGCGAGGCGCCGATGCGAAACCCCGCATCGACCCGGTCCAGCACCCAGTTGCCTATGCCGTCGTCCAGCCGCACATCGGGGACGATGCCCGGGTGCAGGCGGCAGAACTCATCGAGCAGCGGCATCAGCACGGGCGCAAAGCAGGACTTGGGGCCCACGATGCGCAACGGCCCCGCAATGCCCTCGCGGCTGTCGCGTGCCAGGTTCAGTGCGCGGTCCAGCGCGGCCAGCGCCGGCTGGGTGTCCTGCAGGAAACGCTGGCCCTCCTCGGTCAGCGCCAGGCTGCGCGTGGTCCGGTGCAGCAGGCGCACGCCCAGGTGCTGCTCCAGATGGGCCACCGCCTGGCTGGCGGCCTGGGGGCTCACGCCCTGGGACAGCGCCGCCTGGCGCAGGCTGCCCAGCTCGACCGCCTTGGCAAAGGTGGCGATGGCGCGCAGTTCATTGATGGGCATGGTGCGGAAATCCGGTATTCGTGGGCTGACAGTGCCGCAGTATCCCGCCTTTGCGCATGCCCTGCCCGCGGCTTGCGGGGCAAGCTAGCGCCCCTGGCGCGCCAGCCACACGCCGGCTGCCGTCAAGGCCATGCCCGCCAGCGCCAGGCCGCCCAGCGTCTCGCCGAACATGGCCCAGGCGATCAGGGCCGTGGCCGGTGGCGTCAGGTAGAACAGGCTGGCCACGTGCACGGCGCCGCCGCGGCGTATCAGCAAGTTGAGCAGGCTGACCGCGCCCACGGACAGCACCAGCACCAGCCAGCCCAGCGCGAACAGGAACTCGCCGCTCCAGCGCACCTGCATGGTTTCCGTGGCCAGGGCCAGCGCCCCCGTCGCCACCAGGCAGGGCAGGTACTGGATGACCGAGCCCGTGCGCAGATCAAACGAGGGGCAGAACCGCTTCTGGTATAGCGTGCCGGCCGTGATGCCGGCCAGCGCCACCACGGCCGGCACCAGCATGGCCAGCAGGGCATGGACCGGCACCGAGGCGATCTTGCCCGCCACCACCAGGGCCACGCCCGTGAAGCCCAGCGCCAGCCCGGCCCACTGCCGGGGCCGCACGGACTCGCCCAGCAAGGTGCCGGCCACCAGGGCCGTGATCAGCGGCTGCAACCCCACCACCAGGGCCGTCACGCCCGAAGGCAGGCCGTGGGCGATGGCCGTGAACACGCCGGCCAGGTACACGCCATGCACGAACAGCCCTGACACGCCAATGTGCAGCCACTGGCGTGCCGACCGTGGCCAGGGCGCGCGCAGCACCAGGGCCACCGCCGCCATCAGCACCAGGACGATGGCATAGCGCAGCGTCAGAAAGGTCAGCGGCTCCACATAGGGCAGGCCGAACTTGGCGCCGATGAAGCCCGTGCTCCACAGCAGCACGAACAGCCAGGGAAGCAAGGCGGGCGGCGAGGGTTTTTGGGTCATGGAGCGGAAGCGGAAAAGGGCGGGGGCACGGGTGGGGGCGGCGCCAGTGTGTCATGCCCCGTGCGCCAGGGGCTGCGCGTGGCAAACCACCGCACCAGGCAGTCGCGCAGCGCCGTCATGGCCGCGCTGCTGAACGCCGCCGAGGGCCGCACGAAGTAGATGCCCGAGGCGCCATCCAGGCGCCATTGCGGCAGCACCCGAACCAGCCGGCCTGCGGCCATGTGCTCGCTCATCAGCCAGTCGCCACCGGCCAGAATGCCCACCCCCATGACGGCGGCCGTGAGCAGGGCCTCGCTGTCATTGCTGACCATGGGGCCGCGCACCAGCACGGTGTGCCGGGCCTGGCCCTGAGGCACATCGCCCGATGCGCCACCGTGCACCAGCTCCCATTGCGGAAACGACTGCAGCCCCGTGAAGCCCAGGCAGCGGTGCGCCGCCAGGTCCTCGGGGTGCGCCGGCGTGCCGTGGGCCTGCAGGTAGGCGGGCGCGGCGCCCAGGATGCGCTGGTGCCCGCCCAGCCGCAGCGCCACGAGACGGCTGTCCGCCAGCCGGCCTATGCGCACTGCCGCGTCGAAGCGCTCGCCCACGATGTCCACGAAGCGGTCCGCATACTCCACCTCCAGCACGATCTGCGGATGGGCCAGCGCAAACTCGGCCAGCAGCGGGCTGAGCCAGCGCCGCCCCATCGCTGCCGGCAGCGACAGCCGCAGCCGGCCCCGGGCCTGCGAGGCGCCCTGGGCGGCCTCCTTCTGGGCATCGGCAATCAGGCCGGCCGCCTGGCGCACCTTGTCCACCAGGCGCAGGCCCTCGTCGGTCAGGTGCAGATGGCGTGTGCTGCGCTCCACCAGCCGCACGCCCAGCCGGGTCTCCAGCGCGTTCAGGCGTTTGGACAGCACGGACGGATGGCGCAGCAAGGCCCGCCCCGCCGCAGCGAAGGAGCCTTGTTCATGCAGCGCCACCAGGGCCGCCAGTTCATCGGCGTGCTGGCTGTCCAGAAGGTTCATGGGGTCAGGATGATCGCACCTTGGGAGCGTCCCTGCTCCAGATCGCCATGCGCCTGCGCCACCTCCGCCAGCGCATACCGGCGCCAGACGCTAGGCACGATGATGCCGGCCGCCACGGCGGCCAGCACGTCCCGCGCGCGCTCCTGGTACTCGGCCGCCGTGGCCGTGTGCGCGGCCAGCGAGGGGCGCGTGAGGAACAGCGAGCCCTTGGCATTGAGCGTGGCCACCGAGATGGGATCGGGCAGGCCGGAGGTCGCGCCGAAGGACACCAGCAGGCCGCGCGGGCGCAGGCAGTCCAGCGAGGCGCCCAGCGTCGTGCGGCCGATGGGGTCGTAGACCACATCGGCCTTCAGGCCCCCGGTGGCCTGCAGCACCTGGCCCGGCAGCGTGGCCGCATCGAACACGAAGACCTCGTCGCAGCCGGCCGCCCGCGCGCGCTCCACGCTGGCCGCCTTGGACACCACGCCGATCACCAGAGCGCCCAGGTGCCTGGCCCAGGCGCACATCAACTGGCCCAGCGCACCGGCGGCGCCATAGATCACGATGCGGCTGCCGGGGCCCACGGCATGGGTGGTCTTGAGCAGGTACTGCGCCGTGATGCCCTTGAACAGCACGGCCGCCGCCGCGTCGTCAGGCAGCGCATCGGGCAGCTTCACCAGGCGCTCGGCCGGATACAGGCGGGCGCTGGCATAGGCGCCCAGCGGCCCCGTGGCGTAGCCCACGCGCTCGCCCACGGCCACATTCGTCACGCCCTCGCCCACGGCGGCCACCCGCCCCGCGCCCTCCAGCCCCAGGCCCGAGGGAAAGGCGATGGCGACCGCGCCCTTGCGCTGGCTCACGTCCAGCGGGTTCACGCCGATGGCCGTCTGCTCCAGCCAGACCTGGCCGGGGCCGGGCGCCTGCACCTCGACCGGCTCCAGGCGCATGGCGTCGGGGGTGCCTGCGGCGTCCATGCGGACCTTGATCAATGGATTCATCTCGCTGCTCCGTGAAATGAGTGCAGCGTAGAAGAAGCGATTGACGGCAGCAATAGGCCGGCGTGCAGTTCACTGCTGCATGGGGTGCAGCAATGACCACGAACCAGCGCGCAGGCAGCCCACGCTGCCCGTCAGAAGTCGTGCCGGAGGCCCAGCTCGAAGGCCGTGGAGGCGCGCCCGCCAAAGTAATTGGCCGCGGCCGGATTGCCGCTGACTGCCGCACCCCCGGCTATGGCGAAGGCCGCCCCATTGCGGTTGGACATGCGGGCCGCATGCGCGTACAGCGCCGTGCGCCGCGACAGTGAGTGCACATAGCCCAGCGCCCACAGGTCGGCATCGCTGGCGCTTTGCGCCGCCGTTGCGCCCGTCTGGTCGGCCTTGACATAGCTGAGCTTGACCACGCCGCTGCCCACGGGAACACTCATGCCCACCAGGGTGTTGACCGTGCGGTCCACGCCATGGACCCAGCGGCGCTGGGCCAGGCTGGCCTTGAGCCAGCCGAAGTCGTAGGAGACACCGTAGCTCTGGTCCTTGAAATGGATGCCGCTCAGGGTGTTGCGCGTGGTGAACTGCGCGCCCGCCACGTTCCAGCCCGCGCCCGCCCAGCCCAACCGAAAGCCGTTGCCGCGCGTCTGGCCTGCCGCCGTGGCGCCCTTCTCGCCCAAGGTGGCGATCAGGCTGCCGGACACGCCCTGCAGCCCGCCCAGGCCGGCCGGCAGGAAATACTCCACCGCATTGCTCACGCGCAGCGTGGGATTGGCAGCCTGCGACTCCGGCGCCGTGCCGAAGGCCTGGCCCAGCGCGCGGGAAGCCGTGAACGAGCGAAAGCCATTGGCGCTGCCGATGCCCAGCGTGGCAAACGGATCGAAGCCGCTCCACACCAGGTGCGTGGGCACCCAGTCACGCCCCAGCCGCAGCTCGCCCCATTGCCGCGAGGCCAGGCTGACCGTGGAGCGCCGGTCCCAGAACGGGCCGCTGGCGCCCATGGCGCCGGTGTCGGCCAGCAGGCTGCCGTCCAGGTAGAAGCCCGCGCTCAGGCCGTCGCCCAGGTCCTCCTGCCCCCGCAATACCAGCTTGCTGGTGGAGTTGGCGCCGCTGGCCTGCGAGGTGACCGTTCCCAGGCCCTGGTTGCGCACCTGCCTGACGCTCACATCGACGGTGCCCGAGATCGATACCGAGGACTGCGCGCCCGCATGCGCGGCGGCCAGCCCCAGCGAGGCGGCCAGGGCATGGCGTATGAATACCTGCATGTTGTCTCCTTGTGGTTTTTTGCTTTGCTTTGCTCTTTGCTCTTTGTTTTTCTCGGGCGTGTGCCGGGGTCTGCCCCGCTACTCGGGCTTGAAGCCCGCGCCCTTGAGCAGCGCGGCGCTCTGCGCCACATCGGCGGCGATGAAGCGCTTGAACTGCTCGGTGCTCTCCGAAACCGTGTCGATGCCCAGGCTCGCGAAGGCGCCGGACCTGGCCAGCTCGGCCACCGCCGCGTTGGAGGCCTGGTTCAGCCGCTGCACCCGGTCGGCAGGCGTGTCCTTGGGCGCCCACAGTCCGTACCAGGACGTGTAGGCAAAGCGCGGCAAGCCGCTTTCCTGCATGGTGGGCACCTCGGGCGCCAGCGGACTGCGCTTGCCGGAGGTGATGGCAATCGGCCGCACCTTGCCGGCCTTGGCCAGCGGCAGCACGGAAACCATGGAGTCGAGCAGCAAGTCCACATGGCCGCCGCCCACATCCACCAGCGCGGGCTGCGTGCCCTTGTAGGGCACGTACTCGAGGCGCATGCGGCCCTGCTGGGCCAGCAGCAGCGTGGCCAGGTGGCTGGGTGCACCCACGGCGGGAATGGCCGCCGTCCACGTGCTCTTGGCGCCTGCGGCCAGCACCTCGCCCAGCTTGCTGTGGGGCAGCTGCGGCGAGATCACCAGCATCAGCGGCGCCTCGCCCACACGCGCCACGGGGACAAAGTCTGTCTGCGGGTCATAGGGCGGATGGGCCAGCACCTGCTTGGCCAGCACATGCGTGGCGGCCGAGAACAGCAGGGTGTAGCCATCGGGGGCAGCCGCCAGCACCGCGCGGCCGCCCACCACACCGCTGCCGCCCACGCGGTTCTCGACGATGACCGTCGTGCCCAGCTGCTTGCGCAACTGCTCGGCGAACAGGCGCGCGGCGCTGTCCACGCCGCCGCCCGCCACGAAGGGGACGATGACCTTGACCATCTTTCCCGGCTCGGGAAAGGCGGCGGACGCACTGGACGAGGCCATGCTGGCGATGGGCAAGGCAGCCAGCGCACCCAGTAAGGCGCCCAGCACCGGCCCCTTCAGCCGTGTCAGAGTTTTCATGCTTTGTCTCCTGTTTCTTTTGAAAATGGGCCGGCCGTTGCGTGGCTCAGCCCGGGTCCTGATTCGGCGCGCGCCGCCTGTGCCTGCGCACCAGCACGCTCAGCGTGTCGTCCAGGGCCTGGGCATCCAGCCCCCGCGTGATGAAGACGATGCGCGTGCGCCGGTCGGCACCCGGCCAGCGGGGCAGCGTCTGCGGCGGGGCGAACAGGTGCTGCACGCCATGGATGACCAGGGGCTGGTCCGGGTGCTCCTGCAGGTGCACGATGCCTTTGACGCGCAGCAGGTCATCGCCGCGCATGGCCGTGACCCAGTCCATCCATTCTCCGAACGCCTGCGCGGGCAGGGGCTCGTCGCGCTGCAGCACAAAGGACGAGATGCCGTCGCGGTGCGCGCCTGCCGGCGCTGTCACCGGAGCTGTCACCGGAGCCATGGCCCGGTAGCCGGGCGCCTGGAGCATGCCCGCAGCGGCGTCCTGCTGCCCCGTCGCGCCTTCCGACATCAGCCGCTGCAGCAGCGCCACATGGTGGCCGGGGTCCATGCCTTGCGGCGCCTCGCCGTTGATGGCCTGAACCTGGGCCAGCAGTTGCGCAGCGGGCTGTGCGCCGCCCAGCAAGTCTGTCTTGGTCAGCAGCAACAGGTCGGCCACAGCCAGTTGCCGCACGGCTTCGGGATAGCCTGCCAGCGTGGCGCTGCCCAGCACGGCATCGACCGTGCAGGCCACGCCGGCCAGCGCATAGCGCGCCCGCACGGCGGGCTCGCCCAGGAAGGAGCGCAGTATCGGCCCCGGATCCGCCAGGCCGCTGGTTTCGATCAGCACGCGGCGCGGCGCGCCCTGTTCGCGCAGGGCCAGGCGCTCCAGCGCCTCCACCAGATCGCCGCGCACGCTGCAGCACAGGCAGCCATTGGCCAGCAGCACCGTGTCCTCGCAGGCCAGGCTGGTCAGGTCCTGGTCGATGCCGACCGCACCGAACTCGTTGACGATGACGGCCGTCCCGTGCAGGTCCGGCAGCGCCAGCAGCCGGTTGAGCAGCGTGGTCTTGCCGCTGCCCAGAAATCCCGTGAGCACGGTGACCGGAATGCGCTGGCCCGCCGCTTCGGGCAGGGCCAGCAGGCTGGAGAAATGCCCGCTCATGACGCCACCCCGCCCTGTACCCCGCCCTGTGCCCCACCATGCACCTCGGCGAACGAGCGCAGCGTGCGCTCCAGCCGCGCCAGCGCCCACTGCGCCACGGCCTGCGGCACCTCGTCCGAGCCCAGCGCATCGAGCAGGCCGCGCAGCGGCTGCGCGCCCTGCCCGGCTGCGGGCCGGGCACGGAACCAGGCCGCCACCTCGGGCTGCTCGCAGCGCTCGCCCCCGTCCTGCAGGTAGTCCACGATGTCCAGCTCGAAGTCCTCCAGCCGCAGGCTGATGCCGCCCGCCCCGCAGGCGCAGGCACCGCCCAGGGCGACATGGCGCAGCGCCAGGGCGCACCACAGGTCCCAGAGCCGGCCGGCCTGCAGGGCGTGGTCGGACGCCATGGCCGTGCTCACTGCCCGTCCCAGGCCACGGCGGCAGCCGCTGCACCGGATGCACCGGGCACTCTGGGCGCACTGCGCAGCGCCTGCGTGCCCTCGTGGTCCACCTGTCCCTGGCCATCCAGCGCCACGCGGTAGACCTCGCGGGCCACCTGGGCGCTCACATAGCCTTCGCGCACGTCCTCGGCCACCTTGTCCAGTTCGCGCGCCAGCGGGTCGCCAAAGCCCCCGCCGCCGCCCGACAGCATGCGGTAGGCATCGCCGCGTTCCAGGCGCACGTTGAAGATCTTGGCGTTGGCGTGGTCGGTCTTCCACTCGCCCTTGTGGCGCACGGCCAGGCCGTTGCCCATGGCATCGCCGCCGCCCTCCAGGCCCCAGGGCTTGCAGTGCACGCGGTCGATGCGCGTGGTGACGGTGAAGGGCGACAGCGCCTGCACCACCATCTCCGCGCCCAGGCCGCCCCGGTACTGGCCCGCGCCGGCCGAGTCCTGTCGGATCTCGTACTTCTCCACCAGCACCGGGTACTTGGCCTCGAGCTGCTCGGTGGGGCTGTTGTGGGTGTCGCCGTCATTGATGCAGACGGTGACGGACACGCCGTCCTCACAGCTCTTGGCGCCCCAGCCGCCGCCCAGCGGGCCGATGCCGACGATGAACAACCGCCCGTCCTCGGGCGAGATGCCATGGATGTTGGGAAACACCAGGTCCGCATGGTGGCCCGCGATGGAGCGGTCGGGAATCGCCGGCGCCAGGGCCTTGAAGATGGTGTCGATCACCGTCATGGGGAAGGTCATCCACACGCGCATGGGATAGGGCCTCTCGGCGCTGATCACCGTGCCCATGGGCATGATCACCTTGAGCGGCCGGAAGCTCCCGTCGTTGACCGGGTAGTCGGTCGGCGTGGTGAGGCATTTGTAGGCCACCTGCGCGCAGGCGATGCCCGTGGTGAAGCCGGAGTTGTAGAAGCCGCGCACCTGCTTGGAGACATCCGACAGGTCCACCGTCATCTCATCGCCCTGCACCGTGACCTTGACGCGGATGGGAATGCGCTTGCCGATGTCCAGCCCGTCGTCGTCCATGAAGGACTCGGCCTCGTACACGCCATCGGGAATCGACAGCGTGTTCTTGCGCGCCACGGCCTCGCTGGAATCCATGATCTGCGCGATGGCGCCGTTGACCGCATCCACGCCATAGCGCTGCAGCAGTTCCACATAGCGGCGCTCGCCCGTGGTGATGGCCGTGATCTGCGCGCGCAGATCGCCCAGGGCCCGCTCGGCCAGGCGCACGTTCATCGCGATGATGTCGATCAGGTCCTGGTTGACCTCGCCCTGGCGCTGGTACTTCATGATGGGGATCTGTATCCCCTCGCTGAAGATGTCCGTGGTGACGTTGCCCAGCGTGCCGCCCACGTCCAGCCAGTGGGCCATGCAGCAGGTGAAGCCTTCGAGCCGGCCCTCATGGAACACCGGCATGGTGAACGTGAAGTGGTTCAGGTGGCTGCCGGTGGTGTAGGCATCGTTGGTGACCAGGATGTCGCCGGGCAGGATGTTCTCGTAGCCGAAGTGGCGGATCTTGGCCTTGACCGTCTCCGACATGCCGCGGATGAACATGGGCAGGCCCAGGCCGATGGACACCGTATCGCCCTCGCGCGTGAACAGGCCGACCGTGAAGTCCAGCGCCTCGTAGATGATGAGGTTGTAGGCCGTGCGCGTCAGGTTGGTCTTCATCTCCTCCGTGACGGCGTACAGGCCGTTGCGGATGATCTCGACGGTGACCGGATCGACGGGCCTGGAGTCAGTGGGGTGGTTCATGTGCGGTCGCTCCCGATGTCGATTTGCAGATTGCCCAGTTCGTCCACGCGCAGCCGGTCGCCGGGCTGCACGACGGTGGTGGATGCGTGTTCCTCGATCAGCGCGGGCCCCGCGATCTCGTTGCCCGCCAGCAGGCGTTCGCGCAGATGCACCGGCGTGTCCACCCAGCCGCTGGAGCGGAAATAGACGGGCTTGACCGTACGCACGGAGGCACGGCTGGGCTCGGCGCTGCCGCGCTCCACGCTGTGCCTGGGCGGTTTCTTCATCGTGCCCAGCACCGTGACGCGCAGGCTCACGAGGTCGGCCGGCTCCTGCGGGGCCGAGGTGCCGTAGCGCACCTTGTGCAACTCGTCGAACTGGCGCTTGATGGCCGAGCGGTCCCTGCCCTCGAAGAAGGCCATGGGCAGGTCCACGGTCACCGCATGCTCCTGGCCCACGTAGCGCATGTCGGCGGCGCGCTCGATCACGATGCCGTCCGGCGCGATGCCGGACTGCGCCAGCGCGGCGCGGCCCTCGTCCTCCATGCTCTGGTAGGCGGCCTCGATCTCCTCGAAGGAGACCTCGCCCAGCTTGCGGAACACCGAGCGCACGTAGTCGTAGCGCAGGTCGGAGAACAGCATTCCGTAGGCCGAGAAATAGCCGGGCGCATAGGGAATCAGCACCTTGCGGATGCCGATCTCGCGCGCAATGGCCGAGGCGTGCAGCGGCCCCGCGCCGCCGTAGACGACCATGGTGAAGCTGCCCGCATCCAGGCCGCGCTCGGTGGTCACGGCCTTGACGGCATGCGACATCTGCGTCACGGCGATGCGCAGGATGCCGTCGGCCGCCTCGGTGGGCTCCAGGCCCAGCGGGGTCGCCACGCGCTCGGCCATCTGGCGCTGGCAGGCATCCATGTCCAGCTGCAGCTCGCCGCCCAGGAAATGCTCCGCGTCCAGCCGGCCCAGCACCAGGTTGGCGTCGGTCACCGTGGGCTCCAGCCCGCCACGGCCATAGGCCACGGGGCCAGGGATGGAGCCAGCGCTCTGCGGGCCCACGCGCAGCGCGTTGCCCGTCTCCACGCGGGCGATGGAGCCGCCGCCCGTGCCCACTTCGTGGATGTCCATCATCGGGATCTGTATCGGCAGGGCCTGCTCGTAGCCGCCGATCAGCGCCGAGCCCGTGGTCAGCGGCCGGCCCTCGCTGATCACGCCGGCCTTGGCCGTGGTGCCGCCCATGTCGAAGGCGATGGCGTCGCCCATGCCCAGTTGCGCACAGATGGCCTGGGCGCCGATCACGCCGGCCGCCGGACCCGATTCGAGCATGCGCACGCAGCCCACCTTGGCATGCTCGACCGGGAACAATCCGCCCGTGGACTGCACGATGTAGAAGTCGCCCTCGAAGCCCTTGCCGCCCAGGTGGTTCTCCAGCTGGCCCAGGTACTGCGACACGCGCGGCCCCACATAGGCATTGGCCACGGCGGTGGACACGCGCTCGAACTCGCGGTACTCCTGCGACAGCTCGTGCGAGGCGCAGACAAAGGCGCCCGGCATCTCTTCCTGCAGGATCTGCTTGACGCGCTGCTCGTGCGCCGGGTTGCGGTAGGAATGCAGCAGCAGCACGGCCACGGCCTCCACGCCCTGCCCTGCCAGCTCGCGGGCCAGCTCGCGCACGGCCGCCTCGTCCAGCGGCTTGTGCAGGCTGCCGTCGGCGCGCAGGCGCTCGGACACCTCATGGCGCAGCGAGCGCCGCACCAGCGGCTGGTGCTTGTTGAAGAACAGGTTGTAGGCATCGGGCCGGTTCACGCGGCCGATCTCGTAGATGTCGCGAAAGCCCTCGGTGATCAGCAGCGCGGTGTGGGCGCCATTGCGCTCCAGCAGCGTGTTGATGGCAATGGTGGAGCCGTGCAGGAACAGATGGCCGTCGCGCCAGTCGATGCCCGCGCTGTCTATCGTGGCCTGGATGCCGTTGACCAGCTCGCCATGCGTGGACAGGGCCTTGCCGAACAGCAGCCGGCCGCTGGCCTCGTCGAACGCCGCCATGTCGGTGAAGGTGCCGCCGATATCGACGGCAATGCGCAGCCGGGGCCGCTGCGAAATCGCTTGTTGGTTATCCATGAAATTCTCCAGAGACAGTTATTCACAGCGCCATGCGCCGCCCACAGTCCTTGAAACCGGCGTGCCCCAAAGCGAGGGACACCGAGGAAGGGCCGCCCCGCACCGAGGGTGTCGTCCCCCTCCCGCGAAGCGAGAGAGGGGGAAGGCGCGAAGCGACTCAGGGGGTGTCATCTCAGACATCAGTGCCGATACGGTTGCGCAGCACGCCCAGTCCCGTGATCTCGACCTCGACCACATCGCCGTGCTTCATGTACAGAGGCGGCTCGCGGCGGTCGCCCACGCCGCCCGGCGTGCCCGTGGCGATCACGTCGCCGGGCGACAGCGGTGTGAAGCGCGACACATAGGCCACGATGGTGGGGATGTCGAAGATCAGGTCGCCCAGGCTGGCCTGCTGCACCACGCTGCCGTTCAGGCGCGTCTGCAGCGCCAGGCTGCGCACGTCGGCCACCTCGTCGCGCGTGACCAGCCAGGGGCCGAAGGGCGCCGTGCCGGGAAAGTTCTTGCCGGGCGTGAACTGGTGCGTATGGCGCTGCCAGTCGCGCACGCTCACATCGTTGAAGCAGGCATAGCCGGCGATGTGGTCGAAGGCATCTTCCTTTGCAATGTGGCGCCCGCCCCGGCCGATGACGAAGGCCAGCTCGCCCTCCCAGTCGAAACGCTCCGAGAAGGCCGGGCGCAGCAGCTCGTCGCCATCGGCGGCCAGGCTGTCGTTGAAGCGCAGGAACAGCGACGGGTGCTCGCTGTCGGCGCGCCGCGTCTCGGCCACATGGGTCTTGTAGTTCAGGCCCACGCAGATGAGCTTGCCGGGGTTGGGGATGACGGGCAGCGCCTGGGTCTGCGCCGCATCGACGGACACGGCGCCGGCCTGCAGGGCCTGCTCCAGCTCGCCCAGCGCCTGTGCGCGCAGCACGGACAGCAGGTCGGGATGGCGGGCGAGAAAGTCGGCGGGCGGCAGCAGGAAGCGCTCGGCCAGAACCTGCCCGTAGCGGGGCTGTCCGGCATGGATGAAGCTGGCGAGTTTCAACGGATTTTCCTTAGGTTCGGTGTCTGGAAAACCTGCCAAGGCAAGGCCGCTGGCAAGGCATGACTGCACTGTAGAAATCCCGTTGATATCTGGATAGATAGAATTTCAGGCTTTCAGAATTGCCTCATCAGGCATACCTCAACCGGGTAACCACCATGCACCTGCCCAGCGTCAAGCTCTTCCTCGAGGTCTCCGAAGCCGGCAGCATCAGCAAGGTCGCGGCACGGCGGCACACCGTGCAGTCGCACATCAGCCGGCAGATCAGCGAATTCGAAGCGTCTCTGGGCGGCCCCTTGCTGCGGCGCACGGGCCGGGGCGTCACGCTGACGCCGCTGGGCGCGCGGGCCGCGCTGCGGCTGCGCAGCTGGCTGCAGGAAACCGAGCAATTGCAGGAAACACTGCGTGCGGACGCAGGCCAGCTATGGGGAGAGGTGCGGCTGGGCATCGTGCCCTCGGCCGCGCACCCGCTGATGACGCATGTGTTCGACTGGCTGCAGCGCGAGCACCCCGGCATACGCCTGAACATCACCGAGGCCCAGGGCACGGAGCTCGATGCGCTGCTGGACAGCGGCGCCGTGGACCTGGCCATCCTCTTTCGCTTCGCACGCCCGGCCGGCGACGACGAGCGGCTGCTGAGCACCGCGCACAGCTATCTGGTGTCGCGCCCTGGCGACCCCTTGACCCTGGCGCCCACCACGGAGTTCGCCGCGCTCGACGGCCTGCAACTGGTGCTGCCGCGACGCCCCAGCCATTGGCGCGACGCGCTCGATGAGGCCGCGCACAGCCACGGCTTTCGGCTCGCGGCGGCCGCCGAGGCCGACTCGCTGACCGTGCAAAAGGAACTCGTGGCCCATGCGCCCGGCCTCTACTCGGTGATCGGCCCGTACTCCATCGATGCCGAACTGCGCCAGGGCCGGCTGCAGGCCAGCCGACTGGTCAACCCCGGCCTGGTGCGCCATGTGACGCTGGCCCTGCCCCGGCACGGCAAGCTCACCCAGGCCTGCCGCGTGGTGGGCGATGCCATCGAGGCCTTGACGCAGGCCTGGGGACAGCAGCTGTCGCCGGGGCCGCTGAGCACCTCGGGACTGCTCGGCGGTTGAAGGCATCAGATGTCGGCCCCATCGGCTCCAGTCGTCGGCCATGCACGCCGTGGCCAGGCCATCGGAACACAACGGCCGCAACCATGTCAGCGGGCCTGGCCATCACGCACGGCTGCAATGGCTTCGATCTCGATCATGGCCGCCGGGTCGTAGAGCGCCTGGATCTGGGCAATCGTGTCGGCCGGATAGGGGGAGCCGAAGAACTCGCGGCGAAGGGCAACCACCTCGTCGAAGTGGCCCATGTCGGTGACGAAGATGGTGACCTTGATCACGTCCTTCAGGCTGGAGCCGCCCGCCTCCAGCGCGCGGCGCAGATTGGCAAACGCCTGCCGGCCCTGGGCCAGGAAGCCGCCCGGCACGATGCGGCCATCGTCTCCGGCGCCGGCCTGGCCGGAGATGAACAGCAGCTCGCCAAAGCGAATGCCTTGCGACAGCAAAAACGGCTCGTAGGGGTCGGGTTGCGTGGTGACACGGTGCAGCATGGTTTCATTTCCTTCATCCATCCCCGGCAGGATCGCGCTTGGGGCATGGGTGGACGATAGGGAAGCCGGGTGATTGCGACAAAGGTTCATTTGTCAGGCATAAGATGAGTTTTCCTCACCCCATTCCTCACCCGACCCTTGCGTCCTCCAGCCCTCATGCAACGCAACCAGCTGCCGCTTTCCGCACTGCGCGCCTTCGAGGCCGCCGCCCGCCTGGGCAGCTTCAAGCAGGCCGCCGACGACCTGGCAGTGACCCCCACGGCCATCAGCCACCAGATCCGCGCGCTGGAGGAACAGCTGGGCCTGGCGCTGTTCGATCGCCAAGTACGCAAGGTGGTGCTGACCGAGGCCGGCGCCCAGCTCTATCCGGTGCTGCGCGATGGTTTCGACGCCTTTGCCGCCACGCTGGAGCGCCTGCTGCAAAAGCGCCTGCGCGCCCAGGTCAGCATCTCGGCCACCAATGCGTTCACCGTGAAATGGCTGGTGCCGCGCATGGCCAGCTTCCGCGCGCTGCACCCTGAGGTGGACCTGCAACTGCAGGCCTCGGACGATGTGGTGGACCTGCGCTCCCATGCCGTCGATATCGCCGTGCGCTACGGGCGCGGCCCTTATCCGGGCCTGGTGGCCGAGCCCCTGTTCAGCGACCGCTTTGCGCCCGTGGCCAATCCCCGGCTGGGCGTGCTGGGTCCGGCCGACCTGGCCCGCCTGCCGCTGATCCGCTTTGACTGGAAGACGGCGCACGCCAGCAATCCCACCTGGGAGCGCTGGTTTGACGAGGCAGGCCTGGCCTGGAATTCACCGGCGGGGCAACTGCGCTTTTCCGACGAGGGCCATGCCATCCAGGCGGCCATTGCCGGTCATGGCATTGCCCTGGTGAGCCTGGCCCTGGTGGCCGAGGACTTTGCGGCCGGCCACCTGCTGCAGCCCTTCGGCCCCTCGATCACCGGCCATACCTACCATCTGGCCGTGGGCGAGCAACGGAAGCCGGGCCCCCATGTGCGCGCCGTCATGGACTGGCTCAGAAGCCAGTCCATGGCCTTGCCGTAGCCGTACCGTAGCCGCCCTCAATAACCCCGTGCCGCGTCCACCGCCTGCGGCAGCTCGCCGCTGGCGCGCCAGCGCCGGATGTTGCCCGCCACGATGGCCGATGCCGTCGCGCGGTCCGTGGGTGCCGAGATGTGGGGCAGCACGGTCACGGCGGGGTGCGCCCATTGCCAGGACGCTTCGGGCAGGGGCTCCTGCTCGAACACGTCCAGCACGGCATGGGCCAGGCGGCCGCTGTCCAGGGCGGCGCGCAGCGCGGCATCGTCCACGATGGGGCCGCGCGCAAAGTTGATCAGCGAGGCATGGGCAGGCAGCGCGGCCAGCGCCTGCGCGCCGACGATGCCGCGCGTCTGCGGTGTGAGCGGCAGCAGGCATACGAGGATGTCGGTCTGCGCCAGCATGGCGGGCAGCTCGGCATCACCCGCATGGCATTGCACGCCTTCCATCTGCCTGGGCGTGCGGCTCCAGCCGCGCACCTGGAAGCCTGCCGACAGCAGCCGCTGCGCGGCGGCCTTGCCCAGTGCGCCCAGGCCCAGCAGCGATACCGTCCTGTCCTGCGCGCGCACGCCGTCATGCGCCAGCCATTGGCGCGCGGCCTGCTGCCGGGCATAGCGCGGCATGTCGCGGTGCAGGTACAGGGTCCAGGCCAGCACGGCCTCGGCCATGGTGTCGGCCAGTTGCGGGTCCACCAGGCGGACGATGCGCAGGTCGGTATCGCCCAGGTCGGCCACCAGGCGCTCCACGCCGGCCCAGACGCTGTGCACCCATTGCAGGCGCGGCAGCGTGCGCAGGTCGGCGGGCTGGGGGTTGGCGACGATGGCGACCTCGCAGGCCGCGCGCTGGCCCGCATCCAGCGCATCGAGGGCGACCACGCACTCCTCTGGCAGGGCGGCCTGCAGGGCCTGCAGCCAGGCTTGGGCTGCCGGATAGCCGGGTGCGCAGACGAAAGGGAGCGGAGACAGCGAACCGCTCATTTGGCGAAGACCTTGTCCAGGTCGGCGAAACCCTTGACCTCGATGGGATTGCCGCTGGGGTCGCGGAAGAACATGGTGGCCTGCTCGCCGGGCTCGCCCTCGAAGCGGATGCCGGGCTGCAGCACGAAATCCACCACGCCGCCGGACAGCCGCGCGGCCAGGGCCTTCCAGTCGTCCATGGCCATCACCAGGCCCAGGTGGGGCATGGGCACCATGTGGTCGCCCACGCGGCCGGTGTTCGTGACCGGGAAGGGCTCGCCCAGGTGCAGCGAGATCTGGTGGCCGAAGAAGTCGAAGTCCACCCAGGTCTCGGTGCTGCGGCCTTCCTGGCAGCCGAGCAGCGTGCCGTAGAAGGCGCGCGCTTCGTCCAGATCGCGGACATGGTAGGCAAGGTGGAAGCTGGTGCGCATGGCTGATCCTTTGGTTGTGCTTGTGGTGCAGTCAGGTTCGCAGGCCGTGGCCTGCCGTGGGTGGCGCGAGCCTAGCAGAGGCTTTCCGAAAGTGATAGCGTTGATTTCTTTGCAATCCCCAAGGAAATCTTTTGGAGACCCGCTATCTCAAGAGCCTGATCGCCGTGGTGGACAGCGGCTCCATCGCCGATGCGGCGCGCGCCGAGCACCTGACCGCCGCCGCCGTGGGCCAGCGCGTGCAGGCGCTGGAGCGCGAGCTGGGCTTTGCCCTGCTTTCGCGCAGCGGCCATGCGGCCCGCCCCACCCAGGCCTGCCTGGCCCTGCTGCCGCGCGCGCGGCGCCTGGTGCGCGAGGCCGCGCTGCTGGGCAGCGATGCCAGCGCCGATGGCCTGGCCGGCACGCTGCGCATCGGCGCCATCTCGACCGCGCTCACCGGCATGCTGCCGGCCGCGCTGCGCAAGCTCACGCAGGCGGCGCCACAGTGCCGGCCGGTCATCGTGCCGGGCACCTCGCGCGCACTGTTCCAGATGCTGCAGGCCGGCGAGCTCGATGCCGCCGTCATCGTGGCACCCCCTTTTGAACTGCCCAAGGCGCTGCGCAGCGTGCAGCTGCGCCGCGAGCCGCTGGTGCTGCTGGCCCCGCCCCAGGCACGCGGCCGGCCTGCCACGCTGCTGCGCAGCCTGCCCTACATACGCTACGACCCCGATGCCTGGGGAGGCCGCCATGCGGCCGACTGGCTGGCCGACCAGGGGCTGGAGCCTGCGGTGCTGTGCGACCTGGACGCGCTGGAGGCCATTGCCATGCTGGCCGCCGACGGCATGGGCGTGGGCCTGGTGCCGCACTGGACGGGCCTGGAGCGCTTCATGGGCGACTGCCGCATGCTGCCCATTGCGGGCGCCGCCTATGAGCGCGCCATCTTGCTGGTGACCAGCGCCGAGCCCGACCTGCCGCGCATGGCCGAGCTGCTGGAGGGCGCACTCGCGTAGGTTGCGGCCTTCGTTCTCAATCCGCCTGCACGTAGCCCGTGACGCGGATCATTTCGCGGTACTTGGCGATCTCGCGCGCATAGGCGGTCGCCGCATCGTCCAGGCCCATGGGCTTGGCGACGTCACGGCCGTCGGCCTCCAGCTTGGCGATGACCTGCGGGTCCAGCAGGGCCTGGCCGATGGCCTGGTTCAGGCGCTGTTTGACATCCTGCGGCGTGCCGCGCTTGACGAAGTAGCCCGCCAGGCTGGCGTACTCGAAATCGCGCAGCGCCGGCACTTCCGTGATGCTGGGCACGGCCGACAGCACCGCAGGCCGGTTGCGCGACAGCACGGCCAGCGCCCGGAAGCGGCCGGTGCGGATCATCTCCAGCATGGACGCCTGGAACGGCATGATGCTGAAGTCGATCTGGCCGCCGGCCAGGTCCTGGATCACGGGCGCCGTGCCCGCATAGGGCGCGTGGGTGAACGGCACCTTCACCACCTTGCCCATGTACTCGGTGATCAGGTGGTAGAGCGAGCCTACGCCCACGGAGCCGTAGGTCAGCGAATTGCTTTCGTTGCGCGAGCGTGCCAGCGCCAGGAACTCTTGCATGTCCCGGGCCGGCAGGCCCGAGCGCACCAGCAGCACCAGGTGGGTGACGGTGATGTACTGCAGGTTCTCGAACGCATCGGGCTGGTAGCGCACGGCCTTGTTGGTGAGCGGCGGCAGGATGAGTTCGTTTTGCGTGCCCTGGAAGAACATGCTGCCGTCGGCCCTGGCGCCCAGCACTTTGGATGCGGCAATCGTCCCCGTGGCGCCGCCCAGGTTCTCCACGATCACCTTGGCCGCCAGTCCCTCGCCTATGGGCTTGCTCAGGATGCGGGCGCTGACGTCGCTGGGCCCGCCTGCCGGGTAGGGCACCATCAGGCTGACCGGGCCGGGCGCCGAGGCCGCGGCAGGCTGCAGCAGCAGGGGCGCCAGCGGCAGGCCGGCGGCGATTTTCAGGAGCGAGCGGCGTGTGGGCAAGGCAAGTGGATTCATGGAAGTGCACCAGGCAGTGGCTTGAGGGGGAAGGCGGGAATCAGGCGCGCCCTACCACCGGGCGTGGGGCAGGCGCGCAATGGTGTGGAGCACCGCCAGGCCGCGCGGGACGATGGTGTCCACCTCGCAGTACTCGTCGGTGGTGTGGAACTTGCCGCCCACGGGGCCGGTGCCGCACAGCGTGATGGCGCCCAGGCTGGAGGTCACGCCCGAGTCCGCGCAGCCGCCGCTGAACTCGCCCTCGGCCTTGTGGCCCAGCGCGCCCAGCTCGGCCTGGTACAGCTCGAACAGTTGCTGCGACTGCGGCGTGGGAACGAAGGGGCGGAACTCGCCGGTGATGTTCAGCGTGGAGCGCGTGCCCTGGATGAAGGACTTGTCGCAGATGCAGCGGATGCGGCCCACCAGGGACTCGCGCTGGTCCAGGTCGAAGATGCGCAGGTCGATGGCCGCCTTGGCCGACGGCGCCGACGTGTTCACCGACAGGCCGCCCGACACCAGGCCCACGTTGACCGTGACGCCCTTGTCCAGGTCGGTGAGGGCGTCCAGCGCCACCACCTTGTGCGCCAGCTCCGAGATGGCGCTGATGCCCTCGGCGAAGTTGGCGCCCGAGTGCGCCGCCTTGCCCTCGATCTCCACGCCGAAGAACACGCCGCCCTTGCGGCCCGTGACCACGTTGCCCGAAGGCCGGCCCGGCTCCGCATTGAAGACAAAGCCCGCCTTGCGCGCAAAGGGCTCGATGACGGACTTGCTCAGGGGCGAGCCGATTTCCTCGTCGCAGGTGAACAGGCCCGTGACCTCGGGCGCAGGCTCCGCGCTGTGGGCCAGCGCAGCCAGCAGGAAGGCGTTCATGACGATGCCCGACTTCATGTCGGCCACGCCCGGGCCGTAGGCCCTGCCGCCTTCGATGCGGAACGGCCTGCGCGCGGCCTCGCCTTCAGGGAAGACCGTGTCGCAGTGCCCCATCAGCAGCACGGGCCTGCCCACGGTGCTGCCCGCGTTCACGGTCACCGAGATCGCCGCCTCCACGCCATCGACGAAATGCGGGCTGACCTGCAGCCCCTGGCCCAGGAAGAAGGCCTCCAGGCGCCGGAACACGCGCGCCACGCCAGGCTTGTCGAAACTGCCCGAGTCGATGTTGACGATGTCCGCCAGCAGCGAAAGCATGTTCTCCCGCTGGCCCTTGATCCACTCCGACGCGCCGACCGCCCGGTCCGCACTGACAATGGCTTGCTGTGGCATCCGCTGCCTCCGTATTTTTCAATACTTGGTATTGTTATTTAATACTTCAGATTCACAATCAGGTAAAACGATGATCGAAAACGCGTTGTATGTGGGCTCCGTGGGCAAGGCATTCCGCGTGCTGGACTGCTTCAAGGGCGCGGCGGGCGACCTGAGCCTCACGGAAATCATGGAGCGCAGCGGCCTGGACAAGAGCGCCGCCCAGCGCTACGCCTACACCCTCAGCGCCGAGGGCTACCTGCAGCAAAACAGCCAGACCCGCCGCTACCGGCTGGGCCCGGGCGTGCTGGACCTGACCTTCCACTTCCTGCGCACGCATGCGCTGGCCGAGGCGCTCAACCCCCTGCTGCTGCAGCTGTCCAAGGACACGGAGCAGAAGATCAGCCTGTCGCTGCGCGACGGCGACTGGCTGGTGCACGTGCTGCGCCACCAGACCAGCACCGAGCACTACCACGCCTCGCTTGTGGGCCGGCGCGTGCCCCTGCAATGCACGGCAGGCGGGCGCGCCGTGATGGCCCGGCTGGACGAGGCGCAGGTGGAGCAGCTGCTGGCCCCCGGCCGCCTGGTGGCCAGCACGCCCCGGACGCTGACCACGGCCAAGGCCGTCCAGGCGGAACTGAAGAAGGTGCGCGAGCGCGGGTACGCCATGGTGGTCGATGAATTCATCATGGGCGAGGTCGCGCTGGCCGCCGCCGTGGTCGATGCCGACGGCGTGCCGCTGGGCGCCCTGCACCTGAGCGGCTCGTCAAGCCAGTGGAGCGGCGCCGACTACGCGAAGAAGTTCTCGCCCCTGCTGCTCAACGCCATCGCCCAGTACGAGCGGCGCAACGCGTAGCGCCTGCCGTCCAGCGCGGATCCCGCTATACTGCGCCCCTTCTTTCTTGAACGAGCTGCTGCAGGAAAGACGTTTTCCGGGCCTTTGCCGCCCGGGTGTCTTTCATCGTCCGTACACCCACCGGACGCGGCGAGCGCCAACCAGGCCTCGCGGATCTGCAGCCATGAGCACTCCTCAACGACTCCAGCGTGCCTTTGCACGCACGGGCATCTCCCTCGACTATCGCGACGGCATCTACCACGTGCGCGATGGCCAGGCCGAGGCCCACATTCTTCTTCCCGACAGTCTTCCCCTGGAGGACAAGGCCGTGCGCCAGTTGCTGGCCTTTGCGGCCGTGCGCCGGCATGACGGCCAGGGCAGCCACGGCGCCGTCTGCCGCGCCTGCGCCACGCCCGACTTCCATCCGGGCACGGTGGCGCCCGTGGGCAGCGTGGTGGCCACGCCATCGGACTTCGTCATTCCGGCCGCCATCGGCACGGACATCAACTGCAGCGTGCGCCTGCTGACCACGGGTGCCCGGCTGGACCAGTTGGCACCGCACAAGGGCAGGCTGGTGGACTTGCTGACCGCCAGCCTGCTGGGCAGCGGGCGCGACGTGCCCGTGACCACGGCCGCCTTCCGCGCGCTGTTCGACCACGGGCCGGCCGCCTTTGTGGACCGGCTCAGCGGCCAGGGCCTTTGGGGCCATGTCGACAGGGACCGCCTGCACCGCGAGTTGGCCGCCTGCATCGGCCTGGACAGCTTCGCGGGCAGCGCCCGCCACGCGCCCCATGCCTATCTGCAGGAGCGCCATGCCGTGTTCCGCGACCCGTGCCTGGGCACGGTGGGATCGGGCAACCATTTCGTGGAACTGCAGGTGGTCGACGAGGTGCTGGACCGCCACGCGGCCTACCGCGCCGGACTGCGCGCGGGCGACGTGGTGGTGATGATCCACAGCGGCTCGCGCGACCTGGGCTTTTACGTGGGCCAGGCCTGGATGGACCGCGCCCGGGCCGAGTGGCCGCAAGGCGTGAAGCACCCGGCCAGCGGCCTGTACGGCCTGTCGGGTCCGCTGGCCGGCGAGTACCTGCAGGCCATGGGCGTGGCGGCGCGCTATGCCTGGGCCAACCGCGTGGTACTGGCCGAGCTGGTGCGCAAGGACCTGGAGCAGATCGTGGGCGCAGCGGATTCGCGCCTGGTGGTCGATGTGCCGCACAACGTGGTCCTGCAGCAAGGCGGCATGAACATCCACCGCAAGGGCGCCACGCCGGCCAACGAGGGCGACTTCGCGCTGATCCCGGGGTCCATGGGCGATGCCTCCTACCTGGTCACGGGCCTGGGCGCGGCCGATTGGCTCTGGTCCTGCAGCCATGGCGCGGGGCGGCGCATGCGCCGCCAGGCCGTGCGCGCACTGCGCCCCGAGGCCCGTGCAGGCCATGCGGCCGAACAGGGCTGGCAATGCGTGACGCTGCGCGAGGAGCGCCGCATCGAAGAGGCCCCGGAGGCTTACAAGCCCATCGGCCCGGTCATCGAGTCGCAGGAGGCCGCCGGCCTGATCCATGCCGCCGTGAAGCTCAGGCCCTGGATCACCTTCAAGGCCTGAGCACCGGCAGGCGCCTCACTGCAGTCGCAAGCCGTCCGCCGCACGGTCCTGGGCCAGCTTGCGGTACAGCGTCTGGCGGCTGATGCCCAGCATGCGCGCGGCCTGGGTGACATTGCCCCGGCAGTTCTCCAGCGCCTGCCGCACGGCCGAGCGCGAGAGTTCATCCAGGCTCTGCGGCGCAGCGTCGAGCCGGGGGCCGCTGCGGGCGGTCTGCGCCAGCTCGGCCTGGAAGTCGTCGGGCAGATGCTGCCACTGCAGGCAGTCCTCATGGGGATCGAGCATGGCGCAGGCCGTTCTCAGCACGCTGGCGCACTGGCGCAGATTGCCGGGCCAGCCATGGCCGGCCAGCTGCGCCAGCAGGGCCGGTGCCATGCGCAGCGGGCGCGCGGGTTCGATGTCGGCCAGCATGCGCGCGGCCAACGCCTCGAAGTCGCCGCGCTCGCGCAGCGGAGGCAGCTCCACGGCCAGGCCGTTGATGCGGTAGTACAGGTCGGCACGAAAACGCCCCTGGTCGGCATCCTCGCGCAGCCTGCGGTTGGAGGCGCTGACCAGCGCGAAATCGACCGCAACGGGCGTGCCGCCGCCCAGCGGCACCACCTGCCGCTCCTGCAGCACGCGCAGCAGCCGGGTCTGCAGCGACAGCGGCATGTCGCCGATCTCGTCCAGGAACAGGGTGCCGCCGTGCGCCTGGCGCAGCAGGCCCGCCTGTCCTTCGCGCCGCCCGCCCGTGAAGGCGCCCTGGCGGTAGCCGAACAGCTCGGCCTCGATCAGCGACTCGGGCATGGCCGCGCAGTTGATGGCCACGAAGGGGCCGTCGCGGCGCGGCCCGCTGTCGTGGGCCGCGCGCGCAAACCATTCCTTGCCCACGCCGGACTCGCCCTGGATGAGCAGCGCAATCGGCTTGCCCAGCACGCGCCGGGCCTTGTCCGCCGCCGCACGCCAGCGCGCATCGCCCGTGTCCAGCCGCGCCAGCGCATCGCGCGCCGGCTGCTGCGGCGCCTGTTCCTGTTGCTGTTGCTCTGCAACCCGTTCCACGACCGAGGACCGGACCGTGCGCCGGTCCGGCACCAGCTGGCCGAACAGCGCCGTGCCGTCATGGCGCCGCAGCGGCTGGGCCGCATCGGGCTGGCGGTGCTGGCGTGACAGCAGCTCCTCCAGTCCGGCGTCCAGCACCTGCTCCAGCGACACGCTGCCCAGTTGCGCCCGCGACAGGCGCAGCAGGGCCAGCGCGGCGCGGTTGGCGCCTACCAGCCATCCGTCCGCGGAAATCAGCGCAATGCCTTCGGCCACCGTGCCAATGCCTTCGGGCCGCGCGTGCAGGTGCAGGCGGATGTGGCGCTGGCCGTCGCAGGCCATGAGGCGGTTTTCGATCATGCGGGCCGCCGTGCCGACCAGGCCCAGCGTGTGCGGGCTGCCCCGGCCATGTTCGCTGGAGATGTCCAGGATGCCCAGCAGCTGGCCCGTGCCCGACAGGATGGGCGCCGCCGCGCAGGTGAGAAAGCCGTTGCGCTCCAGGAAATGCTCGCCGCCCTGGATTTCGATGGAGTCCATCTCGGCCAGTGCCGTGCCGATGGCATTGGTGCCGCGCTGCGCCTCATGCCAGGACGCACCGCTGGCCAGGGCCACGCGCTCGGCCTTGCCCAGAAAGAAGGGGTCGCCGCAGGTATCCACCAGGGTGCCGCAGGGGCCGGCCAGCACCACCACGCTCTGGCTGCCGCGCACTTGCTCGGACAGGTATTCCATGACGGGCCGTGAATGCGCCAGCAGCGCATGGTGGCGGCTGCGCAGCACGCCCAGCGCGTGCTGCTCCAGGTTGTCGGCGGCGCCCAGCCGTCCTGTGGGACGCAGTCCCTGCTCGATGCAGCGCTGCCACGAGCGCGCCAGGCGCTCGTCCACCAGGCCGCTGGGGCACAGGCCTGACTCCATCAGGCTGTGACGGGCCTGGCGCAAGGCCACAAGGGAGGCTCTCGATTGCATGCTGTCTCCTGCTCGGGCGTCATTGCGCCGCGTTGCAGACCAGTATGCGGGGCCGGCGGGCACCGGGCAAGCCAAGTGGCAGGCCAGGCGCCCGACTGTTCCATTTCTGGACAGTTGTCCTGTTGCGCAACGTCACGGCACAGGGCGAACGCGCACGGGAATACCCGCAGCAGCCACGTCCCGCGTGCCTTTGCGGGCACCTGACCTGCGGCCTGCAGGCTGGCACGGCTTTTGAATCATGTCTGCCGTCCGGCCATGGCCGGATATCCCGATCCACACCCGATCACAACAGACCCATAAGCATCCTCAGGAGACAAGCAGCATGACCGTCTACGCAGCACCCGGCGCCGCTGGCGCCAAGATCGCCTACAAGGCCCGCTACGACAACTTCATCGGCGGCAGGTTCGTACCTCCGGTCAAGGAGCAGTACTTCGACGTGGTCACCCCCATCAGCGGCAAGGTCTACACCCGCGCCGCGCGCTCCACGGCCGAAGACATCGAACTGGCGCTGGACGCCGCCCATGCCGCCAGCGACGCCTGGGGCCGCACCAGCGCGGCCGAGCGCGCGAATGTCCTGCTGAAGATCGCCGACCGCATCGAGGCCAACCTGGAGCTGCTCGCCTATGCCGAGACCGTGGACAACGGCAAGGCCATCCGCGAGACGCTGAATGCCGACATCCCGCTGACCGTGGACCATTTCCGCTATTTCGCGGGCTGCGTGCGCGCCCAGGAAGGCGCGCTCAGCCATATCGACGAGACCACGGTGGCCTATCACATCCAGGAGCCGCTGGGCGTGGTGGGCCAGATCATTCCCTGGAACTTCCCCATCCTCATGGCGGCCTGGAAGCTGGCACCCGCGCTGGGCGCGGGCAACTGCGTGGTGCTCAAGCCGGCCGAGTCCACACCCATCAGCATCCTGATCCTGGCCGAGCTCATTGCCGACCTGCTGCCGCCCGGCGTGCTCAACATCGTCAACGGCTTCGGCCGCGAGGCCGGCATGCCGCTGGCCACCAGCAAGCGCATCGCCAAGATCGCCTTCACGGGCTCCACTTCCACGGGCCGCGTGATCGCCCAGGCCGCGGCCAACAACCTGATCCCGGCCACGCTGGAGCTGGGCGGCAAGTCGCCCAACATCTTCTTCGCCGACGTGATGGACAAGGACGATGCCTTCCTCGACAAGGCCGTCGAAGGGCTGGTGCTGTTCGCCTTCAACCAGGGCGAGGTCTGCACCTGCCCCAGCCGCGCGCTGATCCACGAAAGCATCTACGACCGCTTCATGGAGCGCGTGCTACAGCGCGTGGCCGCCATCCGGCATGCCAACCCGCTGGACACCGACAGCATGATGGGCGCGCAGGCGTCCAAGGAGCAGCTCACCAAGATCCTGTCATACCTGGACCTGGGCAAGCAGGAGGGCGCCGAGGTGCTGGCCGGCGGTGGCCAGGCCCATCTGGGCGGTGACCTGGAAGGCGGCTACTACGTGCAGCCCACGCTGTTCAAGGGCCACAACAAGATGCGCATCTTCCAGGAGGAAATCTTCGGCCCCGTGCTGGCCGTGACCACCTTCAAGGACGAGGCCGAGGCCCTGGCCATCGCCAACGACACGCTCTACGGCCTGGGCGCGGGCGTGTGGAGCCGCAACGGCAACGTGGCCTACCGCATGGGCCGCGCCATCAAGGCCGGGCGCGTGTGGACCAACTGCTACCACGCCTACCCGGCGCATGCGGCCTTCGGCGGCTACAAGGAATCGGGCATCGGCCGCGAGACCCACAAGATGATGCTGGACCACTACCAGCAGACCAAGAACCTGCTGGTCAGCTACAGCGAGAACAAGCTGGGCTTCTTCTGAAGTTCTTCCCAGGTGAATGCGGCCGGCGGCGCACAGCGCGGCCGGCCGCCCAGGAAAGGACCAACCCATGGTTGACAAAGTGATTGCCACCGACGCCGCGCTGGCGCTGATCGCCGACCTGCAGGCGCAGCACGGGCCGGTGTTCTTCCACCAGTCCGGCGGCTGCTGCGACAACAGCGCCGCCAACTGCTACCTGCCCGGCGAGCTGACGATAGGCGCCCAGGACGTGCTGCTGGGCCAGGTGGGCGGCGCGCCCTTCTACATCGGCAAGTCGCAGTACGAATACTGGAAGCACACCCAGCTCATCCTCGACGTGATCGAGGGCCAGGGCGGCACCTTCTCGCTGGAGGGCAGCACGGGCAAGGCCTTCCACACACGCTCCAGGCTGTTCACGGACGAGGAATACGCCGAGATCCTGGCCAGCGAGGGCAACGGCCCCTGACAGCGGCCGCGCGGCCGGCTACTTTCCGGTCAGCCGCTTGACCGCGGCCTCGGTCTGGCGCACATGCTCGTCAGGGTCCGAGCCCATGTGCACGAAGCGGACCTTGCCGTCCTGCCCGATCACGTAGGAGATGCGGTCGGCGCGCTGGGGGTCGGCGGCGGCCGAGGCGTCGTAGGCGCGGATGGTCTGCGCCTGCGGGTCCGATGCCACGGCGAACTGGTCGCGGCAGGCCTCGGTGGAAAAGCGCTTGAGCGTATCGATGTCGTCATGCGACATGCCCACCACCGTGGCGCCCATGGCCGCGAAACGCGGCGTGGCCTCGGCAAAGGCGTGGGCTTCCATGGTGCAGCCCTGGGTGAAGGCCTTGGGGAAGAAATACAGCACCACCGGCCCCTTCTTGAGCGTGGCGGCCATGTCGAAATCGAAGGCCTTGCCCGCCACCGCTGCCGGCGTGGTGAAACGCGGCGCGTTGTCGCCCACCTTGAGCGCGGCCTGGGCCAGCGGCGACAGCAGCAGCGCCGCCAGCAGGGGAGCGGCGGCACGCGCGCAGCGGCGGCCCAGGGATGCGCGTGGGTGGGTGGAATCGCCGCAGCGGATATCGGACATGCATGGCCTCCTGAGCCTGGAACGGGATGCCCCATTGTGGCCAATCGGCCAAAGCCCTGGGCGCGTGTGCCGTGCATCAGCGCCCTGCTTCGCCGGGCCTGATCCTGAACCAGATCGAGTACATGGCAGGCAGGAAGACCAGTGTCAGCACCGTACCGGCGAGCGTGCCGCCGATCAGCGTATAGGCCAGCGTTCCCCAGAACACCGATTGGGTCAGCGGGATGAAGGCCAGGATCGCCGCCAGCGCGGTCAGGATCACGGGCCGGGCGCGCTGGACGGTGGCCTCCACCACCGCCTGGAACGGCGCAAGCCCCTCCTGCTCGTTGTGCTGGATCTGCCCGATCAGGATCAGCGTGTTGCGCATCAGGATGCCCGACAGCGCGATCAGCCCCACCAGTGCGTTGATGCCGAAGGGCTGCTGAAAGACGATGAGCGTCGGCACCACGCCGATCAATCCCAGGGGGCTGGTCAGGAACACCATGACCATGGCCGATATCGACCGCACCTGCAAGATGATGATGATCAGCGTGATGGCGATCATGATCGGGAACAGGGGCAGCATGGCCGTCATGGCCTTGCCGGATTCCTCGATGGAGCCGGCCTCGTCGATGCGGTAGCCCGCAGGCAACGCCTTCCTGATGGGCTCCAGCTGCCGGGTGATGGCCGCCGACACATCGGGCGGCTGCAGGCTGTCATCGATATCACCGCGGACCGTGATGGTGGGCATGCGGTCGCGGCGGCGCATGACGGGCTCCTCCATCTGCACGGTGACCTCGCCCAGCTGCGACAGCGGTATGCGCTGGCCAGTGGCGTTGGTGAGCGTGAAGTCGCCGACCCTGGCCACATCGTGGCGGGTGCCGCCCGCAGAACGCGCCATCACCTGCACGGTGCGGATGTCCTCGCGCGCGGTGGTCACGGGCACGCCGCTGAGCAGGAACTGCAGCTGCTGCGCGACCGCCGCGGAGGTCAGGCCCATGGCCTGCAGCCGGTCCTGGTCCAGGGTAAAGCGCATGACAGGGGTGCGCACGCCCCAGTCGGAGTTCACGGTCCGCATCATCGGGCTGTCGTGCAGCACCTGGTGCACCTGGCCGGCAATGTCGCGCAGCCGCTGCGGGTCGGGGCCGGAGACGCGATACGCCACGGGGAACGGGGAGTACGGCCCGAACACGATCTGCGATGCGCGCACCTGCGCCTGCGGAGCCAGTCCCAGGGCGATGGCCTCGCGCAGCCGGAGCTTGAGTGCGTCGCGCTGCGCCTGGTTGGCGGTGCGCACGACGATCTTGGCGAACGACGGGTCGGGCAGCTCAGGGGAGATGGCCAGAAAAAAGCGCGGTGCGCCCTGGCCGATATAGGCGGTCACGATCTCCGATTCGGGCTGCTGCAGCAGCCAGGCTTCCACCTTGCGGGTGGTCTCGCTCGTCTGGCCGATGGAGGTGCCGTAGGGCATCTGCACCTCGACCATCACCTCGGGCCGGTCGGAGATGGGAAAGAACTGCTTCTTCACGATGGACATGCCCAGCACGGAAGCCACCATGAGCCCGCCCACGACTGCGGCCACCATGCCCTTGCGGGCGATCACCTTGCCCAGCACGCGCCGCAGGCGCTCGTAGCGGGGCGTGCCATACATCGCCGCATGTCCGCCTTCGACCTTCTTGAGAGGGGGCAGCATCTTCACGCCGAGATAGGGCGTGAACACCACGGCCACCACCCAGGACGCGATGAGCGCGATGCCGACGATCCAGAACATGTTGCTGGTGTACTCGCCTGCAGCGGAGCGGGCGAACCCGTTGGGCATGAAGCCCACCGCCGTCACCAGCGTTCCGGACAGCATGGGCGCCGCGGTATGGCTCCAGGCGTAGGCAGACGCGGTCACGCGGTCGTAGCCCTCTTCCATCTTCACCACCATCATCTCGATGGCGATGATGGCGTCGTCCACCAGCAGGCCCAGCGCAAGGATCAGCGAGCCGAGCGTGATGCGGTCGAAATTCTTTCCCGTGGCGGCCATGATGATGAACACGGCCGCCAGCGTCAGCGGCACGGCCGCAGCCACCACCACGCCAACGCGCCAGCCCATGCTGGCGAAGCACACCACAAGCACGACCAGCAGCGCGGCCAGGAACTTGAGCATGAACTCATCGACGGCGGCGCTGATGTTCACGGCCTGGTCCGTCACCTTGGTCAGGCCCATGCCCAGCGGCATGTCTGCGTTGATGGCGCCCACCTCCCTGTCCAGCGCCTTGCCCAGGTCCAGCCCGTTCCAGCCATCGCGCATGACGACGCCCAGCAGCAAGGCCGGCTCCGCGCCGTTGCGGATGATGAAGGTCGAGGGGTCTTCGTAGCCGCGCTGGACGGTGGCGATGTCGGACAGCCTGACCGTGCGGCCCTGGGCCACGATGGGCGTGTCGCGGATCTTCTGCAGCGCGTCGAACGCCCCGTCGATGCGGATGAACACCTGCGGTCCCTGGGTCTCCACCGACCCGGCAGGGGTGAGGGCGTTCTGGTTGTTCAACGCAGCGAAGACGTCCTGCGGGCTGATGCCCAGCGTGGCCAGGCGCTCGTGCGAGAACTCCACGTAGATCCGCTCGGATTGCTCGCCGACGATGTTGACCTTCTTGACGCCCGGCACATGCAAAAGACGCTGGCGCAAGGCTTCGGCATCGCGCACCAGCGCCCTGGGCTCCTCGCCGCGCGCCTTGAGGGCGTAGATCGCAAAGGTCACGTCGGCGTACTCGTCGTTCACCATCGGGCCGATCACGCCCGCCGGCAGGTTGCGGGCCTCGTCACCGAGCTTCTTGCGTGCCTGGTAGAACTCCTCCTGCACCTCGCCGGGGGGCGTGGAGTCGAGCAGGGTCAGCGTGGTGAAGGCCAGCCCCGGCCTGACGAAGGTTTCGGTGCGGTCATACCAGCGCAGCTCCTGCAGGCGCTTTTCCAGCTTCTCTGCCACCTGGTCCTGCATTTCCTGCGGGGTGGCGCCAGGCCAGGCCGTGATGATCGTCATGACCTTGACGGTGAAGGCCGGATCTTCCGCCCGGCCCAGCTTCAGGAAGGCAAAGACACCCGTCAGCGAAATCAGCAGGATCAGGAACAGCGTGATGGAGCGCTCACGGACGGCAAGCGCCGACAGGTTGAAACGGCCTTCACTCACGGGACGCTCCCGTGGACACGGAGGACGCCGTAGACGTTGTTGCCGTTGAAGGCGCCGGCGCCTCGCTGTCCAGTCGCACCTGCGCCCCCTCGCTCAGCAAATGCGCGCCGAGCGCGACGATCCGCTCCCCCAGGCCGAGCGCACCCGCCACCTGGGCATTGCCGTCCTGCACCTGAACCACGGTGACGGGCTGGCGCCGCACCTGATCGCCCTGCACCACCCAGACAGCGGCACCCTTGCCCTCGTCGAGGATGGCGCCGATGGGGACCTGCAGGGTTGCCTTGCCCGCTGTCGCTGTCGCTGTCGATGTAGATGTAGATGTCGATGTCGCTGTTGCTGTCGATGTCCCGCCAATCCTGAGCGTGACCGTGCTGCCCAGCGGGGCGCTGGCCGCCGCGCCAGCGTCCAGCACATAGCGGGCCTCAAAGGTGCGGGTGGCCCGGTCGGCCACATCGGACAGCTGGCGCAGTCTGGCGGGGATGACCACATCCTCCCTGCCGAACAGGCGGGCCTGGGCCGCCGAGCCCAGCGCGGGCCGCAGTGTTTCGGGCAACTGGACGACCGCTTCGCGCCTGCCGGCATGGGCGAGGCGCACGACCACCTGGCCGGCACTGACGACCTGGCCAGGCTCGGCAAGTGTTTCCATCACGATGCCATCGGCATCGGCCAGCAGTTCGGCGTAGCGGCTGGCGTTCAACGCTGCGGCGGCCTGCGCTTCGGCCGCCCTGAGCTGGGCGCGGGCGGAATCCGCGGCCGCCTTGATCTGTTCATGGGCCAAGGCCGAAACGGCACCCGTTCCCTGCAGGTCACGGTAGCGCTGCTCCTCGTCGCTGGCCTGCTGAGCCCGTGCCCTGGCGGCTGCGACGGCCTCCTGCTGGGCATTGGCGGCCAGCTTCAGGTCCACCGGGTCGAGGCGCAGCAATGCCTGGCCCCGCCTGACCGTCTGGCCTGTATCCACCAGGCGCTCGAGCACCTTGCCGGCCACGCGAAATCCAAGATCGCCCTGCACCCTGGCCGCGATGGTGCCGGTGAAGACGCGCTCGGAAGCATTGCCTGGCGCTACCAGGGTGGTACGAACGAGGGGTGGCTGAGTGCGCGGATCCGGCGGCGTGATTTTGCCGCAGGCAGCCAGTGCAAGTGACAGTGCGCCGACAGCGGCGATGGACAGATGGCGGTGCCGAAGCATGAGGGGTCCCGATCAATGAGCAGGACCCGATTCTGTGATTAGTGACCATATATGTCAATGGTCACAACTGCGGATTTTAGGGCGACAGGCTTCTCAGCACCAATCCGGCCAGTTGTGCCGGCGCCTCGTCCGCATGGTCGAGGCTGTGCTGCAGCATCACCGGGTTCAGATAGGGGAGCATGACCAGGAAGATGGCACGCCCGGTTTCATCCAGTGGCGTCTTGCGCTCGAAGTCGCCCCGCTGGCGCCCGGCATCGAGTATCTGCAGCAGCAGCTGATGCATGCGTTCCTCATAGGCCTGCGCTGCCTGCCAGCGCTCGGCCGACGCGGAAATGGCGATCTCGTACAGCTTGCGGTCTTCGGAGAAAAGCCGCAGCGTGGCAGCGACGATCGCCTTGAACAGGCGCCGCAGCTGCTCGGGAGGCGCATCCGTGCTGGCGACGGCCTGGCGGATCTCCGCCTCCATCTCCATCAGGCAGTTGGAACAGATCATCTCGCCGATGACCTGCTTGGACTCGAAGAACTTGTAGATGTAGGCCTTGGAAAAGCCGATGGCCTTGGCAAGGTCGGACACCGTGGTTTTCTCATAGCCGTAGCGGCTGAAATGCTCTTTCGCCGCAGTCACGATCTGTTGCCGGATATCGTGTTCGACCGGGCCGCGCGCAGAGGTCGGATAGACGTTGGTGGTGCTCATGCGGCCTAGCTTACTCCATCAAAAAAATACTATGCAAGTGACCATTTTGGAATATAGTCACAGCGTCACCACGCTTCTGACTGTTGAACATGCCGCGTCTTGCCGCCCCCGTCTTTCTGATGCTCGCCAGCCTCTGTGCAGGGTGTGCGGTAGGCCCTGACTACCAGCCGCCCGCCCCGGCCCTGCCCCAGGCCTACATGGGCAGCCGCGTTCTGGGTGAGGGCAAGCCTCCTTCGCCGGCCTCCTCCACGGACCTTGCGGCCTGGTGGGCAGCCTTTGGCGATCCGCAGATGGCGCGCCTCGTCACGGCGGCACTGCAGCAAAACCTGGATGTTGCCCAGGCCGCTGGCCGCGTGCTTCAGGCACGCGCCGGGCTGGATGCGGCGGCCGCTGCGTTGTTGCCGTCGGCCCAGATCTCGGCGCAAACGGCCAGGAGCTATCAGTCGGTCGAAACTCCGCTGGGCCGGGTGCTCGACTCCATGCCGGGGTTCGATCGCTACGGCAGCGCCCAGGAGGCCAACCTCGGAGCCAGCTGGGAGCTTGATCTCTTCGGCGGCCTTCGCAGGGCCAGGCAGGCCTCCCTGGCCGAGTACCAGGCATCGGAAGCCGGCGCCACTGCCGTGCGGCTCGCGGTGGCCGCACAGACTGCGGACACCTATATCCAGATTCGCGGCCTGCAGGCGCGGCTGGCAGTGGCACGCTCGCAAGTGCAAACCCAGCAGCAACTGCGCTCCATCGTCGAACTCCGGTTTGGCAAAGGCCTGGCACCGGAGCTTCAGCTGCGCCAGGTCGAGGGAGCGCTCGCACGGGCACAAGCCACCGTCCCGCCGCTGGAAAATGCGCTCGAGGCCGCCCTCAACGCCATGGACGTGATGCTGGCCACGGCACCCGGCACGCACCGGGCAGAGCTGGCCGAATCCCGCCCGGTCCCCGTATTGCCAACCCTTTCCCTGGCGGAGGCGCCCGGCGATCTGCTGCGGCGACGCCCGGACCTCATCGCGGCGGAGCGGCGCCTGGCAGCGTCGAACGCACGCATCGGCGTGGCGATCGCCGAGTACTACCCGAAGCTGTCGATCAGCGGCCTGATCGGCAGCGCCACCTCCATCTCCGCAGGCAATCTCTTCAGCGCCGGCGCGTCGCAGGCAAGCGTTGTGGGCGGCCTGCGCTGGCGGCTGTTCGACTTCGGTCGCATCAACGCCCAGATCCACCAGGCGCAGGCACAGGAGGCGGAAAGCCTTGCCGCCTACCGGCAGTCGGTACTGCGCGCCACGGAAGAAGTGGAGAACGCCCTGGTCTCGCTGGACAAGCGGCAGGAGCTGATGGCCGTGCTCGCCAGGGGCGCGGATGCGCTCACGCGGGCCCGGCAGGCCGCAGGCGCCGCCTACGACAAGGGCGTGGTCAGCCTGATCGAGGTGCTGCAGGCGGATGAAAGCCTGCTGGGCGTGCTCGATGCACAGGCGCTGGCACGGACGGAGTCGGCGCGATCGACGGTCGCGATCTTCAAGGCGCTGGGCGGCGGCTGGACGCCGGAGCCCCTGCCTTCCAGGGCGTTGGCGGCCGCCAGCCACGGTCTTCCCGCCAGCGTTGCCCCCTGAACCTGCCACTTCCCGAAAGGAGCCCCCTTTCCACACAGCAAAGAAACCGAACACCCCTGCGGGACATGCGGCCCAGGCGACCTGCCCAAGCAGGCGGCCGAAGCCATGGCCCGGCTCCACCCACTCCATCTGTCAAACCATGTCAAACACAACCCCCTCCCCCACCGTTGCTGCAGCCGCACGCATCCTGAAGCCGGCGCTTGCGGCCATCGCCTTCTCGACCTGCTTCGCAGCCCATTCGCAGCCGCAAGACGCCTCGGCAGCCACATCGGACGCAGCGCTTTCCCGCGCCGAAGTCATCGCCGATCTCGCCCTCTGGCGCCGCGCCGGATTGGACCGCCGTGCGGAGATATCGATCTCCTACGGAGTCGAAACGCAGGAATATCGGGCCGCATACCAGGAGTACCTGCGCCTTCGCAACGGCGAGGCGTTTCAGGCGGAGGTCCGCAAGGCGTTGAGTCGGTAAGGCGGAGCTCCTCCCCGCCCAGGCCATCGCCGCAGCGGCTGGCTGCCTGGGGACGTGGCCCGGGGCTTTGCCTACAGGCCCAGGTCGGACAGCCCGGGGTGGTCATCGGGGCGACGGCCCAGCGGCCAGTGGAACTTGCGCTCCGACTCCTGGATGGGCATGTCGTTGATGCATGCGAAGCGCCGGCGCATGAGACCGTCGGCCTCGAATTCCCAGTTCTCGTTGCCGTACGACCGGAACCAGTTCCCGGCATCGTCGTGCCACTCATAGGCGTAGCGGACCGCGATCCGGTTTTCCGCGTACAGCCAAAGCTCCTTGATCAGCCGGTAGTCCAGCTCCTTCTTCCACTTTCTCTCAAGAAGGGCCTGGGCCTCGGCGCGGCTGTTGGCGAACTCCGCCCGGTTGCGCCATTTCGTGTCGGGGGTATAGGCCATCGCGACCTTGGCCGCATCGCGTGTGTTCCATCCATCCTCGGCCAGACGGACCTTTTGGACGGCGCTTGCGAGAGAGAACGGGGGCAGGGGTGGGCGAGTTTCCATGATGTGACCTTTTGAAAAAATGTAGAACGATCTGTCTACATGCGCCACTCTAACGGAGGTGGAACGATCTGTCTACAATGTCTTCATGAAAACTCCCGAGCCATCCTTCGAGTCATTGCCTCCCCGCGAGCGCATCCTGGTGGCCGCCCATCGCCTCTTCTACGCAGAGGGCATCCGGGCCACGGGCGTGGACCGGATCATCGAGCGGTCGTCGGTCAGCAAAGTCACCTTCTACCGCCAGTACGCCAGCAAGGACGACCTGATCCGGGCGTACCTCGACTACCGCCATGAACGGTGGATTTCCTGGTTCCAGGCCAGCCTGGCGCAGGCGACCGCGACGGGCTCGTCCGCGTTGGATGCTCTGTCCGCCACCCTCAGGAGCTGGTTCGGCCAGCCCGACTTTCGGGGCTGCGCCTTTCTCAATGCCGCTGCCGAACTGGGCTCGTCCGACCCTGAGATCCTGGCAACGGTCCGGCGGCACAAGCAGGAAATGTCGTCCGTGCTGGATCGCCTGTTCGGTGGCCATCCCGTGTCCGTGGGCGCTGCGCTCACCCTGGTGGCGGACGGCGCCATCGTCCATGCGCAGATGGGTCAGCCGATCGATGAAGTCATGGAGAACTTCAAGGCAGCGGCCGAGGGGGTTGTGAGCCGCCCCGGGTCTTGAGGAGGTTGCGCAAGTTCCGCACCGGGCCTCGTTACTCCCCTGCCAGCGCAACGACAGGATCGAGCCTTGCCGCCTGCCGGGCCGGCATGAAGCCGAACACCAGGCCCGTCGCCACCGCACAGCCGAAGGCCAGCAGCATGGCTCTCGCCGAGAAGACCAGTTCGCTGCCCCAGACGATGAGACCCGCCCCGATGGCCACCCCCGCCACGACGCCGGCGGTTGCGCCGACCATGGTCACCAGCACGGCCTCGGTGAAGAACTGTCGCTGGATGTCCCTTTGGCGCGCCCCGGTCGCCATGCGGATGCCAATCTCGCGCGTGCGCTCCTTCACCGCCATGAGCATGACGTTCATCACGCCGATGCCGCCCACCAGCAGGGACACGGCGGCGATCAGGCTGAGCATGGTCGTCATCGAATCCTGGGCCTGTGCCTGCGCCTGCAAACGCGCGGCCGCATTGGCGACGAAGAAATCCTCGCGTCCGTGGCGCAAGCGCAGCAACGCCTCGATGGCCGCCTGCGCCGGCAGCACGCTCGACGAATCCCGCGCCTGGACCACCGTGTAGTGCGGATCGAAGCTGCGGCCGTTCGGAAAAACGCGCAGGATGCCCGAGCGGTAGGGCACCACCACCAGGTCGTCTTGCGAACTGCCGCCATCGCCGGCGCCCTTGGCAGCCATGACGCCGACCACCTGGAACGGTGTATTGCCGATGAGAAGTTGCCTGCCCAGCGGCGATTCATCTTCGAAGAACCGCTCGCGCACCTTCTGCCCGATCACGACTACCGGCGCGAGCTGTTCGTCCTCCGCCTCGGTAAAGAACCGGCCTTCTGCCACCGGCCAGTGATGGATGGACGGCCATGCATGGGTGGCCGCGATGGTGTCCGCCTGCCAGGCCAAGTTGCCATGTCGCAGCATGGCCGGGTCGCGCGCCACGGGCATGGCGTGCGCCACTTCCGGCAGCTTCTCCATCTCTTCGAGGTCGGCCAGGGTCGTCACGCCCTGCGGACCACCCTGCGGTGGCGGGCGGTTGTTGATGTACATGACGGTCGAGCCCATCGCGCCCAATCGCGCGACCACATCCTCGCGCGCTCCCATGCCAACGGCCAGCATCACGATGACCGAGGCCACGCCGATGACGATGCCCAGCAAGGTCAGTGCGGTGCGCGAGCGGTGGATGCGCATGGAGCGCCAGGCCGATCGCAGCGCCTCGCGCAGGTCCGACAGCAGCGGCGTGCCCGGCTCCAGCCGCGCCCGTGCCGCGCCGGGTGTGGGGATGGCGGCGAGCGCGAGGTCTGACGCGGCCTGGCCTGACGCGGCTCGGCCTGTCGCGGCGCGGCCTTCCCGGACGTCGCCGACGATGCGCCCGTCGCGGATCTCCACGACGCGCCGGGCCTGTGCCGCCACCTCGCGGTCGTGGGTGATCAGGATGATGGTGTGGCCGGCATCCGCCAGCTCGTGCAGCAGTGCCATGACCTCGGCGCCGCTTTGGCTGTCCAGCGCGCCCGTGGGCTCGTCGGCCAGGATGATGCGCCCGCCATTCATCAGCGCCCGGGCGATGGAGACGCGCTGCTGCTGTCCTCCGGACAGCTGGTTGGGCCGCAGGTGCAGCTTGCCGGCAAGCCCCAGGCGTCCCAGCAGCGCGCCTGCACGTTCTGCGCGCTCGGCCCCGGTCTTGCCGGCGTAGATCGCCGGCATCTCCACGTTCTCCTGCGCGGAGTCGGTGGCGATCAGGTGGTAGCCCTGGAACACGAAGCCGAAGGCCTCGCGTCTAAGCCAGGCCAGCTCGTCGGCAACCAGGTCGGCCACGTCACGGCCGTTGAAGCGGTACGTGCCTTGACTCGGCCGGTCCAGGCAGCCCAGCAGGTTCATCAGCGTGGACTTGCCCGAGCCGGACTGGCCGACGATGGCGACGAATTCCCCGGCATGGATGGCCAGGTCGATGCCGTGCAGCACCTCCACCACGGGGCGCCCCGTGGTGGCGCCGCCATAGCGCTTGCGGATGCCCCGCAGTTCGATCAGCGGGGTCACCACCGCAATCTCCTGGGGCCTGCGGCCGGGGCCGTCTCACCGGTGATGATCCGGTCCCCTTCGGCCAGCCCCTCCAGCACCTCCGCCTGAAGGCGGTCCCTCACGCCCAGACGCACACGGCGGACTTCCACGACCTGGTCGGGTGACCGCTCGGCAAGCAGGCGGACCTCGTGCGTCTTGTCGGTGTGGAGGTCGCTGGCGGTCTTGAAGGCGGCCAGCGGAGCGACAAGCACCCCCTGGGCCGCCGCAGCCACCACGGTAGCTTGGGCCGTCATCTGCGGCATCAGGGCGCCGTCGGGATTGTCCACGTCGAACAGCACGGTGTACTGCACGGCCTTCATGGCGGGCGCCGCAGCAGCGCCGCTGCCACCGGCGGCACCGGCACCGGATTGCACGGGCGGGGCCGGCAGCACCTGCCGCACCTTGCCGCTCCATCGGCGCCTGTCCCCTCCGAGCGTGGTGAAGTAGGCAGCCTGGCCCACCTTGACATGGCGGATATCGGCCTCGGACACCTCGGTCCACACCGTCATCCGCGAGAGGTCGGCAATGCGCAGCACCACGGGCGTCTGGTAGGTGGCGTTCAGCGTCTGGCCTTCCTTGACGTCGATGCCTGTCACCACGCCTTCAATGGGTGCGTAGATGCGCGTGTAGCCCAGCCGCGCCTCGTCGGCGCGCAGACTGGCCGCCGTCTGGCGAATCGTGGCCTCGTACTGCGCCACCTTGGCCCGCGCCGAGCGCCGCATGGCAGCGGCCGTCTGCACGTCCTCCAGCCGGGTGGCTCCATCACGCGCCATCTGCTGCTGGCGGCTGTACTGCTGGCCGGCCAGCTCCGCCTGGGCCTGTGCATCGTTCAGCTGGGCCCGCAGGCTGGCAATCCGGGCCTGTCCGGCCTCCACGGTGGCCGCCAGCACGCTGGCGTCGATCTCGGCCAGCAACTGGCCCTTGCGGACCGTATCGCCCGGCTGCACGTGGATATGGGTGATCTGGCCTGATACCTGGGCGCCCACGTCCACCGAACGCACGGGTTGCAAGGTGCCGATGGCCGCGACGCTCGATTCGATGTCGCCGCGGCCGACCGTGGCCGTCTGCCATCGCGGCGATGAATCCGGCCGCAGCAGGAGCCAACCCGCGGCAGCGGCCACCGGAATCAGGATCGCCAGGGCGAGCCTGCCCGCGCCGGGCCGCCACCGGCGCTGCGTGGAGTGCGGCGGCATCACCGGGCAGCCTCGCAACTCGATGTGGCGTTACGGCGCATGTCGTCGTGCTTTCCGTCCCGCCGGTCAGTAGTCATAGCGCAGGGTCACCGCGAAGCTGCGTGGCGTGCCGGCGAAGACGCCACCGTAGTTGTTGTTGGTCGGGATGGTCTGGTAGTAGTGCTTGTCCAGTGCGTTGCGAACGTTCACCTGCAGCCGCAGGCGGCTGGTGAACTGGTAACCCGCATGCAGGTTCAGCAGCGTGTAGCCGCCCTGCTGGATGCGAAACCCGGCACCGTCGTGCGACATGGCGCTCTGTGCCTGCACGCTGCCGCCCACACGCCACCGTCCACCGGGCAGGCGGTAGTCGGTGGACAGCTTGAAGACCTTGCGCGGCAAGGTGGTGTTGTAGTGCTTGCCCGCATTGGGGCCGGCCACGTACTTCGGGTCGCTGAAGGTGAAGCCGGCGGCAACGTTCCAGCCTGGTGCGGGCGAGCCCGTGACCTCCAGGTCGATGCCACGGTTGCGTACCTTGGCGCCCTCTGTGTAGCAGCGGGCGCCGCCACTGAGCCCGCAGGTCGAGGCCATGCTCAGGGCCACCGGCAGGTTCAGCTGGTCGGTCTGGAACACGGCCAGCGCAGTTTGCAGGCGGCCGTCGAAGAACTGGCTCTTCACTCCGGCTTCGTAGTTCTTGCCCTTCACCGGGTCGAGCAGGCCG
Organism: Delftia sp. GW456-R20; assembly: GCF_001622915.1. Taxonomy (NCBI): domain Bacteria; kingdom Pseudomonadati; phylum Pseudomonadota; class Betaproteobacteria; order Burkholderiales; family Comamonadaceae; genus Delftia; species Delftia sp. GW456-R20. Next base: position 664,837 of record NZ_LWCN01000005.1, read on the forward strand.
CTCGGGCTGTAGTACTGCTGGATCGAATAGATGTCGGTGTAGCTGGCGTAGAGCGCATGCGCAGGACTCAGGTCATGGACCACGCCCGCATACGGAATGAACTGCCGGCCGGAGTCGAACGAGGCGGTCGTGTACGGGCTGCGGGAGGAATAGTCCGACCAGCTCAACCGGCTGCCGACGATGAAGCTCAGCGCCTCTGTGGCGCGCAGGCGGGTGGCGATGGAAGCGCCTTTCTCGTTGCGCTCCAGCGCATAGACGGAGGGCGTGCTGCTGAAGCCCGGCACCCGGATCGAGGAGAAGTCGAAGCCGGTGACGTCTATCGTCTGCGAGCCCCGGGGCGCGTAGATGTCGTAGTCGAAGTTGTCCCTGCGCGTGCTCAGGCCCAGCATGAGCTGGTGCTGGCGGCCGAACAGGGTGTAGGGGCCTGTGGCATGCAGGTCGAAGGCGAACTGCTTGTCGGTGTACTCCGCGTCCACCCAGGTCAGGGCATGGCTGTCGCCCGAGATCCGTGCGGGGTAATTGGCAACGAAGCTGGCCTTGGAACGCACCGCGTTGAAGGCGGCGGCCAGGTTCCAGCCGTTGCCCAGGCGGTGCTTCACGTCGCCGAAGACGGTGTAGTTGTCCCGGTTCAGGTGCGCGTCGGGACCTGCTTGCGAGGCCGAGCGGTCCAGGGGGTAGAACGAGCCATCTTCCCGCGTGTTGAAGCCGCCCCAGTCGTAGCCCTGGTGGTTGTCGCGCTGCGCGCTGAAGCCGAGGCTGGCCGTCGTGGCGGCGCCCAGGTCGGTCTCCACGATGGCGTAGAGCATCCGGTTGTCGGCCTCGGCGCCCTGCCTGAAGCTGTTGGACTGGTTGTTGAGCAGCACGGCGCGGCCGCGCACGGTGCCTTGGGCATTGAGCGGGCCGGATACGTCGAACTGCGCCCGGTAGTCCGCCCAGGAGCCGGCGCCGACCTCGGCACTCATCTGGAACTCGCGCGTCGGCCGCTTGCGCACCAGGTTGATGACGGCCGACGGGTTGCCCGAGCCCTGGAGCAGGCCGTTGGCGCCGCGCACCACCTCCACCCGGTCGTAGATCGCCATGTTGTTGAGCGACATGGCGTCGGCCGAAAAGCTCTCGGCCATGCTGGTGGACAGGCCATCGATCTGCAGGTCCGTGACCTGGAAGCCTCTGGAATAGAAGTACGAGCGCTCGGTGCCCAGCTGGCTGTAGGTGACACCCACAAGGGCATCGGTCACGTCGTCGAGTGACTGCATGTTGGCATCGCGCATCTGCTGCTGCGTCACCACGCTGACCGATTGCGGCGTCTCGCGGATGGACAGGTCCAGTTTGGTGGCAGTGCGCACCCGGTCCGCGGTGTAGGAGCCGGTGCCTTCGGTCGCTCCATTGGCATCGGCTTGCGCCGTCACCGTCACTTCCGCCAAAGTCACCTTGGAAGCCGCAGCCGCTGCTGTCTGGATGGTGAAGGTACCGGGCTGCGTGCTGACGGCGGCCAAGCCCGTTCCAGCCAGCAGTCTTGCCAAGGCTTCGCGTGCACTGAGATTGCCGCTGACTGCTGCGCCTTGGCGCCCTTCGACCAGCCCGTCATCAAAGAGCACCTGCGCTTGCGTCTGGCGGCCAAATGCCTTGAGGGCTTCGAGCAGGGGCTGGGCCGCAATGTGAAAGGGCTGGCGGGTTTCCATGGAGGCGGCGGGCTGGGCCAGCGCCTCGCCGGGGCTGACGGCCATCACGGCTACCGCTGCCGACACGAGCACCGCCACCAGGCTGGGCCGCAGCACAGGGCCGCACTCCTGTGTGCGGACAGACCGCGCACGGTGCGCGGCCAGCTTCCCATTGTTGTTCTCGAAACGTTCCCTCGACTGACCTTGGTACATGACCTGTAGCTCCTGGATTCCTTGTGCGTACGACGACGGCAGGCCCAGGGCAGGAAGGCGGGTACGCCCGCTTGCCAGATCAGGCGGGGGCGTAAAGGACAGCCAACTGCGCGGGGATGCCGCTTGCTTGCGGCCGTTGGCTGGGAATCAATCAGAAAGCGGTGATTGCTCATTTCCGTGGCTGGCAGCCCCGGGGCGCAGAAATTCCTCGCCCCTACCCATGAAGAAGCAGGAAAAGGCAAAACCAGAGAACCCGACAGAATGAAACAATTTGTATCTCAACGAGAACCGATCAGCCAGCCACCCTCGGCGCGCCGCTGCACGCGCACGCTGGCTACGCTGGGCAGGGCCAGGAGGAAGCGTTCCGGCTCCTCCAGCGCAAGCAGGCCCGAAACAGTCACGGCCTGGAGCGCAGGGCTCTCTATCTCCACCGGCTGGCCGAGGTAGCGCGACAGTTCATCCGCCACATGCCGAAGCGTGGCGCGCTTGAAGTAGATCTGCCCGGTCCGCCATTGCGCAACGTCTTGCGTTGCCACTGAAAGGCTGCGGCGGCGCCCGCTGGCGGGATCGATGGCCACACCCGCACCCGGGCCCATGGCGAGCACGGGGGCTTCGGGATGGGTCTTTGAGCGCACCTCGACGCGCCCTTCCTGCACCTGCACCACGAATTCCGGCGGGCCTGCCCGCACATTGAATGCGGTGCCGACGACGCGCACCTGGCTGCCGCTGCTGTCCACGGTGAAGGGCTTGCCGGCATCCGCCGCGACCTGGAAGAAGGCCTCGCCCTGGTCGAGTACGGTTTCGCGCCGGCGGGGGTAGTAGCGCACCTGAAGTCGGCTGTTGGCATTGAGCGCCACCTGCGATCCATCGGGCAGGTCGATGCGGCGAAGTTCGCCGGGAGCGGTGGCGATATCGACCGCATAGCTGGCGGTGTTGTCCCAGCGGTGCCAGCCGTACCCGGCGGCGACCACGGCGAACAGTGCTGCGGCGAAGGCCGATGCCATGGCGGGTCTGCGCGGCCGGTCCGCGGCCCCTGCAGCACTGCTTGGCTGCGGCGCCGGCCTGCCGGCGCGCGGCGCTTCGCGGGCGGCAGCCGCTGGCGGGTTGCTCCCGTAGACCGCCGGGAACATGGCCTTGAGTTGCTCCGCTTCACGCCAGGCGCGGCCGACACCGTCCATGGCCTCGCGATGGGCCGGGTCCTGCGCCAGCCACTCGTCGAGAGCGCGCTCGTCCGCGCCCGACCAGCCGGGCTGCTGGCGACGCACATACCACTCGCCCGCGCGATGGTTGAGCCCAAGCACCTGCTCGGGCGGGAGGTCCTGCAACCGGGAATGGCCTGGCTCTGCGCTCATGCTCTTTTGCCCTGCGCCGGTGGGGCGGCGCATTCGTCGTCGTTGTCTTCTTCGGCGTCCAGTGTGCCCTGCAGGGCCTGCAGGCGCCTCATCTGAGTGGCACTTGCGAACAGGATGCGCGTCTCGCAATAGCCGACGGCCCGGCCCAGGTGCTTCACCACCATCCGTGTACTGATCCCCATGCAATCGGCGGTTTCCTCAACGGTGCGCCCCTCGATCCGTTGAAGAATGAAGGCTTCGCGCTGCCGCGGCGGCAGTTCCTGGATCGCCTCGTGCAGCCGCGTCAGCCGCTGGCGGCTCTCGGCTTGACGCTCGGTGTCTCCGAAGCCCTCGGCAGAGATGGCAAGCAGCTCTTGCTGGCAGTCGTCATACGGAACACTCTGGAGCCCGTGCGCCTCCGGGCCCTTTTCCCAGTCGCGTGCCGCCACGCTGCGCACGGTCTGCCGCAGATAGGGCTGCTCCTGCCCGGGCTCGAGATTCCTGCCCGTGGCGGCCACCCGCGCGAACACTTCCTGCGCCGCGTCCTCGACCGCTGCAGTGGTTCGAAAGTGTCGGCGCAACATGCGCATCACAGGCGTGCGCCAACGCGTATAGAGCGCAACCAGGGGAGCCTCTGGAGTCTGGCGCCCAGGTATCGGCTCACCCCGCGCTGCGGAGACCGGATTGCGTTTCATCCCCTGGCCTTTGCGCCCGGGAGGAATGCAGCAGCCGACCGTGAACCCGCAAGGGCACTGCATTCGTCAGTGATGAAAGTCTGGAGGTGAGGCACAACGCGCAGATGGGCAACCGATCCGTGGCGCCGGGGGCCCCACGCATCGGATGGACAACGACGGGGAGGGGCGCCCTGAACATGTGCGCAGATCGCATGAATTGATGAATGAGATTCATTCCCATTCTAGCGCCTGGACATCCCTCAACCAAGACTCTGGCCCCCAGCGGCGCGCCGCAGGAACTCCATCGGCGCGGGCTCCGCAGATGCCACGTCTTGCCATAGTGCTGGCCGAGCGATGAGCCAACACCCACCGGGAATCCGTGGCGCAAAAGCATGTGAGGCGTCGTTACACACTGCGGCACATCGACCCTACCCCTTGAATCCTGGCCGAATTGCCTTATTATTAGCACTCGTTGGGTATGAGTGCTAACAGTCCTCTGTCCCACATTGCTTCGAATGCCGGCCCGCCGGGCCGGCAAGTCTTTGTTTCAACTTTGTTGATGATTTAGGAGTTGGTATGAACCTGCGTCCCCTGCACGATCGCGTGATCGTGAAGCGCCTCGAGAACGAAACCAAGACGGCTTCGGGCATCGTGATCCCCGAGAATGCCGCCGAGAAGCCCGACCAGGGCGAAGTGCTGGCAGTGGGCCCCGGCAAGAAGAACGACAAGGGCGAAGTGATCGCTCTGAACGTGAAGGTCGGCGACCGCGTTCTGTTCGGCAAGTACAGCGGCCAGACCGTCAAGGTCCATGGCGACGAACTGCTGGTGATGAAGGAAGACGACCTGTTCGCAGTCGTCGAAAAGTAATCCGCGCTTCGAAACCGCACTTTCCAACTGAATCCGGAGAATTGAAATGGCAGCAAAAGACGTAGTTTTCGGCGGCGAAGCACGCGCCCGCATGGTTGAAGGCGTGAACATCCTGGCCAATGCGGTCAAGGTCACCCTGGGCCCCAAGGGCCGCAACGTGGTGCTGGAGCGCTCCTTCGGCGCCCCCACCGTGACCAAGGACGGTGTCTCGGTCGCCAAGGAAATCGAACTCAAGGACAAGCTGCAGAACATGGGCGCCCAGCTCGTGAAGGAAGTGGCCTCCAAGACCAACGACATCGCCGGTGACGGCACGACCACCGCCACCGTGCTGGCACAGGCCATCGTCCGCGAGGGCACCAAGTACGTGGCCGCCGGCCTGAACCCCATGGACCTCAAGCGCGGCATCGACAAGGCTGTCGCCGCCCTGGTGGAAGAGCTGAAGAAGCAATCCAAGGCCACCACCACCTCCAAGGAAATCGCCCAGGTCGGCTCGATCTCCGCCAACTCCGACGAATCCGTGGGCAGCATCATTGCCGAAGCCATGGACAAGGTCGGCAAGGAAGGCGTGATCACCGTTGAAGAAGGCAAGTCGCTGGCCAACGAACTCGACGTCGTCGAGGGCATGCAGTTCGACCGCGGCTACCTGTCGCCCTACTTCATCAACAACCCTGAAAAGCAGGTTGCCCTGCTGGACAACCCCTTCGTGCTGCTGTTCGACAAGAAGATCAGCAACATCCGTGACCTGCTGCCCACGCTGGAAGCCGTGGCAAAGGCCGGCCGTCCCCTGCTGATCATTGCAGAAGACGTCGAAGGCGAAGCCCTGGCAACGCTGGTGGTCAACACCATCCGCGGCATCCTGAAGGTTGTGGCTGTCAAGGCTCCTGGCTTCGGCGACCGCCGCAAGGCCATGCTGGAAGACATCGCCATCCTGACGGGCGGCAAGGTCATCGCTGAAGAAGTGGGCCTGGCGCTGGACAAGGTGACCCTGGAAGACCTGGGCCAGGCAGTGCGCATCGAAATCGGCAAGGAAAACACCACCATCATCGACGGTGCTGGCCAAGCTGCTGAAATCGAAGCCCGCGTCAAGCAGATCCGCATCCAGATCGAAGAAGCCACCAGCGACTACGACCGCGAAAAGCTGCAAGAGCGCGTGGCCAAGCTGGCTGGCGGCGTTGCCGTGATCAAGGTTGGCGCTGCCACCGAAGTCGAAATGAAGGAAAAGAAGGCCCGCGTTGAAGACGCCCTGCACGCTACCCGCGCTGCTGTGGAAGAAGGCATCGTGGCCGGCGGCGGCGTGGCTCTGCTGCGTGCCAAGCAAGCCGTGGGCGACCTGAAGACCGGCGATGCCGAGCAAGACGCCGGCATCAAGCTGATCATGAAGGCCATCGAAGCGCCCCTGCGCGAAATCGTGGCCAACGCCGGTGGCGAGCCCTCGGTGGTGGTCAACGCCGTGCTGAACGGCTCGGGCAACTACGGCTTCAACGCTGCCAACGACACCTACGGCGACATGCTGGAAATGGGTATCCTGGACCCGACCAAGGTGACGCGTACGGCCCTGCAGAACGCCGCTTCCGTGGCATCGCTGCTGCTGACGACCGAAGCCATGATCGCCGAGTCTCCCAAGGCTGAAGGCGGCCCTGCCATGCCCGACATGGGCGGCATGGGTGGCATGGGCGGCATGGGCATGTAATTGCCCTCCGCAACCGGGCAGGCCTTGCGCCATGCCCGGTTCGCCCAGCAAGACAAAGGCCGCCCTCGGGCGGCCTTTGTCATTGCATGAACGCTTTTGCCTATGTCTTTCAGGACACGGCCTGGCCCCAGGCTCGGCCCAGGCGGGCCACGGCCTCGGTGATCTGGGGCACGGTGGGCGCCGCATACGACAGGCGCATGCACAGGCCGGCCTTGTCTGCCGCATCGGCCGGGAAGAAGGCCTTGCCCGGCACATAGAGCACGCCCTGCTCCACCGCTGCCGTGAACAGCGCACGGGCCAGGGCCTGGGAATCGCCCGCAAGCCGCTGCGGCGGCAGCAGCTGGGCCCAGACGAACATGCCCCCCGCAGGCCGCACGAAGCGGATCTGATCGCCCAGCGCCGACTGCATGCCAGAACACAGCGCATCCATGCGCGCCGCGTACTCGGCGCAGGCCTGGGCCAGCTGGGGCGCATAGCGGCCCGAGCGCAGATAGTGCGCGGCGATCATCTGCGCCAGCGGCGAGGTGCACAGATCGGCCGTCTGCTTGGCGATGGTGCAGCGGCGCAGCAATTGGGCATCGGCCAGCATCCAGCCGATGCGCAGCGCAGGCGCCACGGTCTTGGACAGGCTGGACAGGTAGACCACGGGATTGGCCTGGGCGCCGCACAGCGCCAGGCCCGTTTCGTAGATCGACGGTTCGCGCTGGCCGGTAAAGCGCAGCTCGCCATAGGGGTCGTCCTCGACGATGACAAAGCCATGCTGGCGCGCCAGCGCCACCAGGGCCGTGCGCCGCGCCGCGGGCAGCAGGGTGCCGCCCGGGTTAGAGAAGTTGGGCACGGTATAGAGCAGCTTGGGGACACGCGCATGGGGCCACTGCGCCAGCAGGCGGGCCAGGGCCTCGGTGTCCAGGCCCTGCTCATCCGTGGGCACGGCAACGACCTGTGCCTGGGCCAGCTTCAGCGTCTGCAACGTGGCCGGGTAGGCGGGCGCCTCGACCAGCACCGGATCGCCGGGCTCGACCAGCACCTTGACCAGCAGGTCGAAGGCCTGTTGCGAGCCCGTGGTCACGATCATGTCGGCCGGCGTGCAGGCAATGCCGCGCGTGGCGCACAGCGCGGCCAGGGCTTCGCGCAGCGCAAGCTGGCCTTCGCTGGCGCCGTACTGCAGGCTGGTGGCGGCATCCTGCTGCAGCGCGGCCATGGCGGCCTGCTGCAAACCTTCGGCATCGAACAGGCTGGGCGATGGATAGCCTCCGGCCAGCGAGAGCATGCCGGGACGGCTCAGGTAGGGAAACAGCTCGCGGATCGGCGAGCCTTCGGGCTGTGCGAACAGCGGGTTGAACAGATGGGCGGTGGGCGACGACGCGCCCTGGTCTGCGGTGCTCATGAAGGCCTCCGGCAAATGGCAAAAACAAAGGGGCGCACGCGCAGGCCTGGCGCCTGTGCATGCGCCCCGGGGAAGGGGATCAACGGTGGCGGGCTCAGCCCGGGTCGGCGCTTATGCGGCGACCTTGGTGGCCTGGCCGCGCAGCGCGCTGCGCAGCTGGTCGATGGAGCGCTGCTGGGCCTGCTCGTACAGCGCGATCTCGTCATGCACGCGGGCACCCAGGTCGGCCTCGAAGGCCTGCTGGGCCGCATGGGCCGCGTACTGCTTTTGCTCTTCGCCGCCCAGGTTGGACTGGAAGATGCCGGCCGCGCTCACGGGCAGGAAGTCTTCGTAGACGATGGGCTCGGCCTGGGCCAGGCCGCGGGCGATCAGGGCGTCCAGGTCCGACGCGGCGGCCGCTGCGGCCTCGCCTGCGGCCAGGGCGGCTCCCTCGTCGCTCAGCGTGAAGCGGTAGAAGGCCAGGTCTTGCCGGCGCAGCTGCTCATGGGTGTCGGGGAAAGCCTCGAAGACCTGGGCCAGGCGGCTGCCGTAGTCCGGCGCGGCACTGCCTGCGCTGCCCATGTCGCGCACCTGGGCCAGCAGCTGGTCGTAGAGCGCGCGGCCCTTGCGCGTGAGCGCCACGCCGCGCTGCTCGATCTCGCCGAAGCGCGCCGTGTGCGAGCCTGCGCCCGTGGCATCGCCCGCAAAACGCACGGTCTCCTTGAGCGCCTTGAAGCTGGTCTGGCGCAGAAGGATGGGGCAGGCGCGGCGCGGCGGGCCTTCGACCACGTCCTTGGCGTCCATGCCGCGTGCGGGCATGGCGGCCTGGGCCGCGTCGATGTCCAGCGTGCGCGGCGTCAGGTGGTTGATGTGCGGGCCCTTGAAGCAGACCACGTCGGCGATCAGGCGGTGGGCCTTGTGCAGCGCGTCGTAGGTGGTGCCGTCCACGGTGGACTCGCTATGCCAGCGGAAGGTCTCCAGTGCCTCGCGCACGAATGCGTCGGCATCGGCGTCGGCCAGGCCGCCATGGGCTTCGGCCTGGGCGATCAGCGCCAGCGCGCGTTCGGTGAAGATGCTGCGTTGCGCCAGGATGGCGCCCGCCTGGGCCCGCAGCGCCTCGTCGGCAATCAGGTCCAGGCGCAGCAGCGAGGTGAAGACGCGGAAAGGGTTGGCCAGCAGCGCCGCATCGCCCACGGGGCGGAAGGCCGTGGAGTGCACGGGCACGCCGGCCACCGACAGGTCGTAGTAGCCCACGGGCTCCATGCCCATGATGGCGAACAGGCGGCGCAGCATGGACAGCTCGGCCGCCGTGCCCACGCGGATGGCGCCGTGGCGCTCCACGCCCAGGCGGGCCAGCTCGCCACTGCGCTGCATCCGGGCCAGCAGCGCGGGCTCGGCCTGCAGCGTGCGCTGATTGATGTCGGCCACGAGTTCGATCAGCGTGCCGTACTGGGGCACTTCATCGCGGTACATCTCGGACATGGCGCTGGAAAACCGTGCGCGGATCTCGTCGGAGGGCACGAAGGTGTGGGCAGGCGTAGAGGACATGGTGCTCGTGGGGACTGAAGTTGGAGCCACAGGGCAGCCCTGCGGCAGAGTGGATTCCTGGCACGCATGCTAGGTCTGCGCCTTGAGCCTGGTCAAACGATAATCAGGCCCATAGGTCATTCCCAAACAGAATGCCCCTCCCACGATTGCCCCACCGCCCTCTGCCATGCTGCTGTCCCGCCGTTTCCTGCCCCCCATGTCCCTGCTGTGCGCCTTCGAGGCGGCGGCCCGGCACCAGAGCTTCACGGCAGCTGCGGCCGAGCTGCACCTGACGCAAAGCGCCGTCAGCCGCCAGATCCGCGCGCTGGAGGAGCGGCTGGAGGCGGAGCTCTTTGTGCGCGAGCGCCAGACCGTGCGGCTCAGTCCGGCCGGCCAGGCCTATGCCCAGGAGATACGCGGCGCGCTGATGCGCATCTCCACCGCCACGCTGGGCTTTCGGGCCAACCCGCGCGGCGGCAGCCTGAACCTGGCCATCCTGCCCACCTTCGGCACGCGCTGGCTGGCGCCGCGCCTGCCGCAGTTCTTCAGTGCCCACCCGGGCATCACCATCAACCTGACGACGCGGCTGTCCCAGTTCGACTTCCAGCTCGAAGCCGTGGACGCCGCCATCCATTTCGGCCTGCCGCACTGGCCGGGCGCCGAGCTGGCCTTTCTGATGAGCGAGACCGTGGTGCCTGCCTGCAGCCCCGCCCTGCTGGCCCAGCATGGCTTTGCCCAGCCCCAGGACCTGCTGCAGGCGCCGCTGCTGCACCTGGCATCGCGCCCCGATGCCTGGCAGCGCTGGCTGTCCGTGCACCATGCGCCCATGGCCGAGGGCCAGGGCATGCTGTTCGACCAGTTCGCCACCGCCGCCCAGGCCGCCATCGCCGGCGTGGGCGTGGCCCTGCTGCCACGCTTTCTGATCGAGCGGGAACTGGCCCAGGGCGATCTGGTGCGTGCCCTGCCCCATCTGCCCGAGATGGAAAGCGCCGAGCGCTACTACCTGGCCTGGCCCACGAGCCGCGGCAACTACCCGCCGCTGCAAAGCCTGCGCGAGTGGCTGCAGCAGGCGGCCCAGGATTTCATGCGGGACGGCCCGCAGCCCTGACGCCCGCAGCGCCTGCCACCAGCGCCTGCAGCGCGGCCACCGGCAACTGCCCGGCCAGGCCGATGGCCACGATGGCGGGCACCTGCTGCTGCGCGGGCGCGGGCGCTGATGCGGCACGCAGCCGGCCGCTGCGCCCGGCAAATTGAAGCTCGCTCCACTGGCCCGCCCCGGTCTGCACCACGCCCTTGAGCCGCAGCACGCCGGCCGGCATGGCCTGCAGCCCCGCCTGCAGGGCCGTCTCGGACAGCACCCCGGGCGGCTGGCAGGACCAGGTCTCGAACTGCCGGCCATGCATGGGGCGCGCAGTGCCGGCACCCCATGAAACCTCCCGCACGCCACGCAGCAGGGCTGCGCCGCTGAGCAGCTCCACGGGCACCCGGGCTTCGTGCACATCGCAGCGTTGCGCGGCTGGCGCGTGGCTGGCTATCCAGCCGTGCACGCGCTCCAGGGTCCGGGCATCGGCCAGATCGGTCTTGTTGACGATGACCAGATCAGCCCGGGCCACCTGGCGCTGCAGCGTGTCGGCCAGCAGCGGATCGGCCGCCTGCCCGGGCAGGGCAGCGGCATCAACGACCACGATGACGCCGTCCAGCGCCAGCGCGGGATCGGCCAGGCCCAGCTGGGCAATGCGCCAGGGGTCGGAGACGCCGCTGGCCTCGACCACCACGGCGTCAAAGCGCTCGCGCTGCTGCAGCACGCCAATCAGGGCCATGGAGAGGTCATCGCCGATCTGGCAGCACACGCAGCCATTGGTCAGCGCGATGGTGTCGCCGCTGTGGACCTTGATCAGGCCTGCATCGATGTTGAGCGCACCGAAGTCGTTGACCAGCACGGCCAGCCGCTGGCCTTCCGCATGGCGCAGCCAGTGGTTGAGCAGCGTGGTCTTGCCGGCGCCCAGGAAACCGCCGATGACCGTGAACGGCAGCCGCTGTCCCATGTCATGCCGCCTTGAAGACGCGCCCCGACAGCACCGTGCCCCAGACCCGGAGGTCCTTGAGCACCATGGGGTCCAGGGACAGCGGATCGTCCTCCAGCACGCAGAAGTCGGCGCGCTTGCCACATTCGATGCTGCCGATCTCGTGGTCCAGCTTCAGCGTCCAGGCCGCTCCCAGCGTGACCGCATGCAGGGCCTGGGCCACGGTCAGGCGCTCGGCCGCGCCCAGCACGCGGCCCTTGGGCGTGATCCGGTGGACCGCGCACCAGGCGGTGAACAGCGGCCCCAGCGGCGTGACGGGCGCATCCGAGTGGATGGCCAGCGGCACGCCGGCAGCCAGCGCGCTGGCGCAGGCATCGAGCCGCATGGCGCGGTCCGGCCCCATGGTCATCTCGTAGTGCTGGTCGCCCCAGTACCAGAGGTGGTTGGCGAACAGGTTGGCGCACAGGCCCAGCGCCGCCATGCGGCGAAACAGCGGCGCATCGATCATCTGGCCATGCTGCAGCGTGTGACGGTGGTCGGGCCGGGGCGCGCGGGCCAGCACGCGGCCTATGGCGTCGATGGCGGCTTCGCTGGCCTCGTCGCCATTGGTGTGCGTATGGATGAGCAGGCCTGCGCGGTGGTAGGTCTCGAAATCGGCCTCGTACTGCGCGGGCGCCGTGACCCAGATGCCGTTGGGCGCGCCGTTGTAGTGACCGGGCCAGCGCAGGCGGGCCGAAAAGCCCTGGATGGAGCCGTCCAGCATCATCTTGACCAGGCCGTAGCGCAGGCGGTCGGTGTTGCGCGCCATGAGCGTGCGCACATGCTCGGCACCGGCCTCGGCGCCATGCGTGCCGTGAAACGCCTGGAAGGCCGGCAGGATGCGGATGGGCACCTGGTCGTCGGCCAGCGCGGCCTCCAGCACGCGGCAGTCCTGCTCGCCCAGCCTGTTGACCAGGTCGGTGGCCGTGGTCACGCCCTGGCGGCAGGCCAGGCGCGCAAAGGAGCGCACGCCAGCCTCGGTCATGGGCGCCAGCAGCCCGGCGTTGCCGATCTTGCGCAGCACCAGGAACATGGCGGCCGGCTCCTGCAGCTCGCCCGTGGGCTCGCCGGCCAGGGCGTGGCCGGGCGCAAAGCGCACCACGCCCTCGACCTCGTTGTCGCGCGTGATCTCGGCCAGGCGCAGCATGGCGCTGTTGACGTTCATCAAATGGCCGTTGGCGTGCGAGAGCACGACGGGACGGCCTCCTGCGGCGCGGTCCAGGTGCTCCACCGTCATGCGCTCGCCGCCAAAGTAGATGGGATCGAACCCCCAGGCGATCAGCGGCTGCCCAGGCGGCAGGCCCTGCGCATCCATGCGCGACGCCACCTCGGCCAGGCGGTCCACCACGGCATCCATGGAGCGCAGGCCGGGCCAGGTCTTTCCGTCGGGGTCGCGCCGGTCGAACCAGCCCGTGTATGTCCAATCCCACATGCTGCCTTCCTTGAGGTGGCAGTGGCCCTCCACCAGGCCGGGCAGCAGCACCTGGTCGGCAAAGCGCTCATCGATGCGGCACTCGCCCCAGGCCGTGCAGCGCGCGAGGTCCCCGACCGCGAGGATGCGCCCGTCGCGCACGGCCACATGCGTGGCCTCGGGCTGCATGGGGTTCATGGTGATGATCTTGCGGGCGGCGTAGACGGTGATGCTCATGGTGGCGGGTGCTCCGGGTTCAAAGGGCCAGCGGCGCGCGCGGCACGCCATCGATGTGGTCCACGCGGATGCAGCGCACCCAGTGGCCGGGGGCGGCTTCGCGCAGCGGTGGCGTCTCGGCCGAGCACGCAGGCACGGCCACGGGGCAGCGCCCGGCGAAGCGGCAGCCCGCAGGCGGGTCGATGGGGCTGGGCGGGTCGCCGGCCAGCCGGATGCGCCGCGCCGCGCGCTCGCGCCCGCCGCGCACCGTGGGCACGGCCGACATCAGGGCCACGCTGTAGGGATGCAGCGGCCGCGCGAAGAAGGCCTGGCGCGGTGCGCGCTCCACGATCTGGCCCAGGTACATGACGGCGATGTCGTCGCAGATGTGCTCGACCACGGCCATGTCGTGCGAGATGAACAGGTAGCTCAGGCCCAGCTCGCGCTGCAGCCGCGCCAGCAGGTTGAGGATCTGGGCGCGGATGGCGATGTCCAGCGCCGACACGGGCTCGTCGCAGACCACCAGTTCGGGCCGCGTGGCCAGGGCGCGCGCGATGTTGATGCGCTGGCGCTGGCCGCCCGAGAACTGGTGCGGGAACAGCTGGCGCTGTTCGGGCCTCAGGCCGACCTGGGTGAAGAGCTCGGCCACGCGCGCCTCACGCTCGGCCGGCGTGCCCACGTCCATCAGGTCCAGCGGAGCGCGCACCGCATCGCCCGCACGCTGGCGCGGATTCAGCGAGGAAAACGGGTCCTGGAACACGATCTGCATGCGCCGCCTCGCCTGGCGCAGGGCCTCGCCCGACAGGCCGCCCAGGTCGGTATCGCCCAGCTGCATACGGCCCGCCGTCACGGGCGCCAGGCGCATCACGGCCAGCGCCGTGGTCGTCTTGCCCGATCCCGACTCGCCCACCACGGCCAGCGTGCTGCCGCGCCGCAGGCTGAAGGACACGCCGTCCACGGCCTTGACCACTTCGGGCCTGCCGAACAGGCCCTTGCCCGGGCGCGGAAAGTGGACCTGGAGATCGTCCACCTGCAAGAGGGTATCGTCCATGCGTGCGTTCATGCCAGGGCCTCCGTGTGGGCGCGGATGCGGGAAGCGGGAGCGTGCAGCCAGCAGGCCACGCCGTGGGATGGATCATCCAGCGCGACCAGCGGCGGCGCCTCGCTGGCGCAGCGCGGCTGGGCCTCACGGCAGCGCGCACGAAAGGCGCAGCCGCTGCCCAACTCCCAGATCGAGGGCACGACGCCGGGGATCTCGGGCAGCTCGGTGCGCCCGCCTGCCTGGCTGCTGCCCAGCTCGGGCAGGCAGGCGATCAGGCCGCGCGTGTACGGATGGGCGGGCGCCGACAGCACCTGTTCGCAGCGGCCCTGCTCGATCACGCGGCCCGCATACATGACCATGACGCGGTCGGCCATTTCGGCCACGGCCCCCATGTCGTGCGTGATCAGCACGATGGCCGTGCCCTTGTCGCGCTGCAGCTCGCGCAGCAGGTCGAAGATCTGCGCCTGCACGGTCACGTCCAGCGCCGTGGTGGGCTCGTCGGCGATCAGGATGTCGGGCCGGCACGCCAGGGCCATGGCGATCATCACGCGCTGGCGCATGCCGCCCGACAGCTGGTGCGGGTACTCGTGCACGCGCCGCTCGGGTGCGGGGATGCCGACCTGCCGGAGCATTTCCACGGCGCGCTGGCGCGCGGCGCCCGCGTCCAGGCCGGCGTGCAGGCGCAGCGGCTCGGCGATCTGCTCGCCCACGGTGAGCACCGGGTTCAGCGAGGTCATCGGCTCCTGGAAGATCATGGAGATACGGTTGCCGCGCACCTGGCGCATATGGGCCTCGCCGGCGGCCACCAGGTCCTCGCCCTGGAAGCGCACCTGCCCGCCCGTGATGCGGCCCGGAGGCGAGGGAATGAGGCGCAGCAGCGCCAGCGCCGTCATGCTCTTGCCGCAGCCGGATTCGCCGACCACGCACAGGGTCTCGCCCGCGCGCAGATCGAAATCCACGCCGTTGAGCACCGTCGCCTGGCCGCGCCGGCCCTGGAAGGCCACGCGCAGGCCGCTCACTTGCAACAGGGGGGTGTCGGTATCCATCAGCGCTCCCTCAGCTTGGGGTTGAGTGCATCGTTGAGGCCGTCGCCGATCAGGCTGACGGCCAGCACGGTGACGAAGATGGCGGCACCGGGAAAGGCCACGGCCCACCAGCACGACAGCAGGTACTGGCGGGCCGACCCGATCATCAGGCCCCAGCTCATCTGGTTGGGATCGCCCAGGCCCAGGAAGGACAGGCCTGCCTCGAACAGGATGGCGGCGCCCACGGCCAGCGTGGCCGACACCACCAGCGGCGGCAGCGCATTGGGCAGGATCACCTTCCAGATGATGCGGCCGTGGCGCGCGCCGATGGCGCTCTCCGCGCGCACGAATTCAAGCTGGCGGATGCGCATGAACTCGGCCCGCGTCAACCGCGCCGTGGCCGGCCAGCTCACGCTGCCGATGGCCAGCGTGACCGTCACCAGCGAGGGCGAGAACAGCGTGACCACCACCATGGCGAACAGCAGCGCAGGCAGCACCTGGAAGAACTCGGTCACGCGCATCAGCAGCGCATCGACGCGGCCGCCGTAGTAGCCCGCCATCGCCCCCAGCGTCACGCCGATGCACACCGACAGCAAAGCCGCGAAGGCGCCCACCATCAGCGTGGCGCGGCCGCCGTGGATGATGCCCGTGAGCACGTCGCGCCCCAGCTGGTCGCTGCCCAGCCAGGCCTCCTCGCTGAACGGCGGGCTCAGCGGCATGGTGCGGATCTCGAACGGGTCCGCAGGCCAGATCCAGGGTCCGGCGATGGCCACCAGCAGCACGATGAGCAGCATGGCCATGCCGGCAATGGCCGAAGGGTTGCGCAGGAACATGCGCAGCGCTTCGCGCGCCGGGTGCTCGGCATGGGCTGCGGCCTGCGGCGCGGCGACGCTCGGCACGGACACGGAAAGTGGTGTGATGGCATTCATGGTCTCAGGCCGCCTTGATGCGGGGATCGATCAGCCGGTAGCACAGGTCGGTGACGAGGTTCATCACGACCACGACGATGGAGGAGAACAGCAGCACGCCCAGGATGGTCGGGTAGTCGCGCCGCAGCACCGAGTCGAAGGCCAGCCGGCCCAGGCCCGGCCAGTTGAAGACCGTCTCGACGATGATGGCGCCAGCCATGACGTTGCCGAACTGCAGGCCCAGCATGGTCACCACGGGCAGCAGCGCGTTGCGCAGCGCATGGCGGTAGAGCACCACACGCTCGGCCAGGCCCTTGGCGCGCGCCGTGCGGATGTAGTCGGCGCCCAGCACGTCCAGCATGGACGAGCGTGACAGCCGGCTGTACTGCGCCAGGTAGACCAGGGCCAGTGTCAGCGCAGGCAGCACCAGGTGCCGGGCCACGTCCAGCAGATCGGCAAGGCCTGCGCCGCCTGCGGCATCGGCCGAGCGCATGCCCGATACCGGCAGCACGGGCCACCAGGAGGCAAAGGCCAGCACCAGCAGCATGCCGGTCCAGAACACGGGCGCCGCAAAGCCCACCAGGGACAGCACGGTGATGCACTGCGACAGCAGGCCGTTGGGCCGGCGCGAGGACAGCACGCCCAGCAGCGTGCCCACCACGAAGGCCGTGAGCACGGCGGCCAGCACCAGCAGCAAGGTGGCGGGCACGCGCTCGGCAATCATCTGCGCCACCGGCAGGTTGAAAAAGTAGGAGTAGCCCAGATCACCACTGGCCACGCGCGCCAGGTAGATGCCCAGCTGCACGGGCAGCGGCCGGTCCAGCCCGTAGCGTGTGCGCAGCTCGGCCATGAGCTCGGGCTCCATGCCGCCGCTGGCGCCGGCAATGGTCTCCACGGGATCGCCGGGCGCCGCATGCACCAGCATGAAGTTCAGCACCACCACGGCCAGCACCAGCGCCAGGCCCTGCAGCAGCCGCTTGAGGAGTGTGCGAAGAAAAGCCATGGACTGCACCTCCCCGACTACTTCAGAAAGATCTCGTCGTAGGGCGAGGCCGGCCCCCAGACCGTGGTCGGCAGGTTGCCCACGTTCTTGCGCGCGGCGGTGTGGTAGGGCGAGTTGTTGATGAAGATCACCGGCAGCTCGTCGGTCACGGTCTTCTGGAAGGCCGCATAGAGCTTCTTGCGCTCGGCCGTGTCCAGCGTGCTGCTGGCCGTGTTCAGCAGCTCGTCCACCTTGGGATTGCGGTAGGACTGGGTGTTGGTCCAGACCACGGGCTTGATGTTGGTGGACAGGTAGCTGCGGTGCACGCCGATGACCGGATCACCCCAGTTGAAGACGATGTCCATGGACAGGTCGAAGTCATGCGTGGCCAGGCGCCGGGCCCAGGCCGGGAAGTCGGCCGAGGCCCTTACATCGACGGCGATGCCGACCTTCTTGAGTTGGGCGCGCACGTACTCGGCCACGTTCTTTTGCTGCTCGTCCGAGCCGGGCAGGTAGTCGATGCTGATCTTGAAGCGCTCTCCGTTGGCGCCGGGCTTGAGGCCGGCCTCGTCCAGCAGGGCCGCCGACTTCTTGAGGTCCAGCGGATAGCGCACCAGGTCGGCCGAGGCAAAGGGGCTGGCCGCCACGATGGGGCCGTCGGCCACGGTGGCGAAGCCGCCCATCAGCGCCTTGGTGATGAAGTTCTTGTCGATGGCATGCGCAATGGCCTTGCGCACGCGCACGTCGTCCAGCGGCTTCCTGTCGGTGTTGATGGCCAGCCAGTTGATCGAGCCTATGCCCTCGAAGCCCTTGCCGGTCAGCGTGATCTGGGGATTGGTGGACAGGCGCTTCAGGTCGATGGAGGCCTGCAGGTAGGGCACCATCTGCACGTCGCCGCGCTCCAGGCTCAGCAGCAGGCTGGAGGAGTCGGGCACGATGTTGAAGACCAGCTTGTCCAGGTAGGGGCGGCCGGGCAGGAAGAACTTGTCGAAGCGCTCCATCACGATGCGCTGGCCCGCGCGGAACTCGGTCAGCTTGAACGGCCCCGAGCCCACCACGTCGGCGCTGTTGCGCGCATGGGTCTTGAGATCGGCACCATCGCCATAGATGTGCCTGGGCAGTATGGGCGCCAGCGCCGGGCTCATGGCCAGCAGGATGGCCGGATGCGGCGCGTTCATGCGGATGACGGCCGTGTAGGGGTCGGGCGTGTCCACCTTTTCCACGGGCCCCAGCATGGTCTGGAACGGGTGGTTGGCCTTGATGGCCATGATGGAGAAGGCCACGTCGGCCGAGGTGATGGGCTTGCCGTCGTGGAACACGGCATTCCTGCGCAGGTTCAGGGTCAGCGACTTGCCATCCTCGGCCAGCTTCCAGGATTCGGCCAGGTAGGGCTGGGGCTTCCACTGGTCATCGAAGCGCAGCGGGCTGGCGAACAGCTGGGTGGAAGGCATGGCCGTGGCAATGCCCGATTGCACGGCGCCGTTCAGGTGCCGTGGCACCTGGGTGCTGCCCACGATCAGGGTGCCGCCGCGCTGCGGCTCCTGGGCCTGGGCCTGCAGCGGCGTGGCCGCCAGGCCCGCCAGCGCGCCGGCCAGGGCCAGGGCCGCCAGGGCGCGGCGTCGGAAAGTGATGGTGTGCATGGACTGTCTCCCTCGTTGGATCGCCAGGCCGCGCGGCTCGCTGCCTTCAATCCAGAATACGCAACAAGGGCGCGGGCCGCGGGGGCCACAGCCGTCCAAACGTAGGAGCCAGAGGCCCGGTGTTTACCCGCGTCGGCCGGCCCAAACCTTTACTTGCCCGCACCCGCACCGCAACATGGCGCCGACCGCGCGCCCTCTGCCCGGCCGCGCCAAGAACGCCCCCCGATTGCCTCCGTTGCGCCATGAGCACCCCTTCCGCCACAGACCCACGCCACCAGTGGGCCCGCCTGTTCGCGCTGCCCGAGCAGCCCGGCCTTCCCCTGAAGGACCGCCTGCGCCTGGCCCTGGTCCAGCCCATCCTCGAAGGCCGCCTGCCGCCCGGCGCGGCCATGCCGCCCTCACGCGAGCTGTCGCGCCTGCTGGAGGTGTCGCGCAATACCGTGACCACGGTCTACGAGCAGCTGGTGGATGAAGGCTTTCTGGAATCCCGCCCGCGCAGCGGCGTGTTCGTGGCCCGGGATTCGCGCCTGGCTGGTGTGGACGGCGCCGTGGCCCTGCCTGCGACAAGTCCCGGGGAGCCCGCACCGGACTGGTCTGCACGCGTGCTGCGCTCGCTGACGGACAGGCACACGCTGTCCAAGCCGCTGCAGTGGCGCGAGTACCCCTACCCCTTCGTCTACGGCATGCACGATCCCGCGCTGTTTCCCACCGAAGGCTTCCGGGAATGCTGCACGCGCAGCCTGGCGCGCGCCCAGCTGCCCCACTGGACGCCGGACTTCGAGACCGACGACGTTCCCGACCTGATCGAGCAGATCCGCCTGCGCCTGCTGCCCCGGCGCGGCGTGTTCGCGCTCAAGGAAGAGATCCTGGTCACCGTGGGCGCGCAGCAGGCCTTCTACCTGCTGGCCGACGCGCTGCTGGCCCCCTCGCAGCGCCTGGGCTTCGAGGAGCCCGGCCACCCGCATGCGCGCAACACCTTTTCGCTGCGCCGCCCCCACTGGGTGCCCGTGGCCGTGGATGGAGAAGGCGTGGTGGTCGATGGCCTGCCGCCGCTGGACTACCTGTTCGTCACGCCCTCGCACCAGAGCCCCACCACCGTGACGCTGAGCCTGCAGCGGCGCGAGCAACTGCTGCGCCGCGCCGAGCAGGGCGATTTCGTGATCATCGAGGACGACTACGAGGCCGAGAACCTCTACCAGGGCACGCCCATGCCCGCGCTCAAGAGCCTGGACAAGGGCGGGCGTGTGATCTATGTGGGTTCGCTGTCCAAGAGCCTGTCGCCCGCGCTGCGGCTGGGCTACATCGTCGCGCCGCGCGCGCTGATCGACGAGTTGCGCGTGCTGCGCCATGCCATGGTGCGCCACCCCAGCGCCTTTCTGCAGCATGCCTATGCGCTGTTCCTGTCGCTGGGCCACCATGAGGCCCATGCGCGCCGCGTGAACCAGGCCATGCTGGAACGCGTGGCGCAGGTGGACCGCTCGCTGCGCGCGCACCTGCCGGATTTCATCTTCCGCCAGCCCCAGGGCGGCGCGTCGCTGTGGGTGCAGGCACCGGCGTGGCTGGACGCCGATGCGCTGGCCGCCGTGGCGCGCCGCCACGGCGTGCTGATCGAGGCAGGCAGCGCGTTCTTTGCGACGCCGCGCCAGCCCTGCCCCTTTTTCCGGCTGCGCCTGTCCTCCATTGCCATCGATCAGATCGATGCCGGCATCCAGGCGCTGGCGCGGGCGGTGATGGAGCTGGACTCAGCCCGCAATCACTGCTGCGCGTAGGATTCCAGCGGCTTGTCGTTGGGCTTTTGCAGCAGCTGCTTGAGCAGGTCGCTCATGGGCAGGTTCAGCGGGGCATTCTTGGGCGGAATGGGCTGCACGAACCACTTGTCGTAGATCTTCGCCACTTCGCCCGAGGCCATCATGCCCACCAGCACGTCGTCCACGGCCTTCTTGAAGGCTGGATCATCGCGGCGGAACAGGATGGCGATGGGCTCGGAGCCCAGCACCTCGCCCACGATCTTGAAGCCTGCAGGGTTCTTGGAGTTGGCGATGACGCCGGCCAGCAGGTTGTCGTCCAGCACGAAGGCATCGGCACGGCCCGATTCGAGCATCAGAAAGCTCTCGAAATGGTCCTTGCCCAGCGAGGTGGGCAGGTTCACGCCATTGTCGCGCCCGTACTTGCGCAGCAGCTGCACGGCGGTCGTGCCGGCCGAGGCCGCCACGGGCTTGCCGTCGAGCTGCTTGAAGGAGGTGATGCCCGAGTCGGCACGCACGGCCATGCGCACCTGGCTCACGTAGGTGGTCACGGCAAAGGCCACCTGCTTTTGGCGAGCGAGGTTGTTCGTGGTCGGGCCGCAGCCGATGTCCACGGTGCCGTTCTGCACCAGGGGCATGGTGTTCTGCGAGGTCAGGGCCATGTACTCGATCTTGGCCTTGGGCACGATCTGGGCCAGCACCTTCTCGCACAGCTCCACGTGGTAGCCCACGTACTTCTGCGTGGTCCCGAAGGCATAGGCCATGGGCGCCGAGCTTTCGCGCACGCCCATCACCACCTTGCCTGTGCTCTGGATCTTGTCCAGCGTGCCGGCCGCCTCCTGTGCATGGGCAGCGCCAGTTGCCGCCACCACACATGCCATCGCCACATGGGCCAGTACGAATCGCATCGAGGGTCTCCTTGGATAGTTGTTGCAGGTCCGAAGGCGCGCTGCGCCTCCACCCTGCCGTGCCGCCGTCACCGGCTGCCTCCAGGCAGGGCCGCCGTCAAGGCGATTGCATCAACTATCGAGCAATCAGGCGCCTGTGCATAACGATGAAATGGAAGAAGGTCATGCTCCACCCACATGACCCGGCACCCTGCTGGTGCGCCGCGGTGGCCACAGGCCCGCCGCGCCCGGTCAGCCGGCCGACCCTGCCGCAAGCCGGTGCATGAGGCCCTGCGTCGAGGCATCGACGCCCTGCCAGTCGCCACTGTCCTGGCGTGCATGCAGCTGGCGCGCCAGGTGCTTGCCCAGCTCCACGCCCCACTGGTCGAAGCTGTTGATGCCCCACACCGCACCGGCCGAGAAGACACGGTGCTCGTACAGCGCGATCAGGGCGCCCAGCGATGCCGGGTCCAGCTGCTGCAGCAGCAGGAAGCTGCTGGGCCGGTTGCCCGCGCAATGGCGCTCTGCCCCTTCTTCGCCGTGGCGCCCCTCCATCAGGGCCTGGGCCTGGGCAATGGCGTTGACGACCAGGCTCTGGTGGTGGGCGCCCAGGTATTTGCCGCCGTCGCGCAGCGCGATGAACTCCACGGGAATCACGTCCTGGCCTTGGTGCAGCATCTGGAAGAAGGCATGCTGGCCATTGGTGCCGGGCTCGCCCCAGATCACGGGCGCCGTGCGCACGGGCAGTGTCTGCCCGTCGCGCGTCACGCCCTTGCCGTTGCTCTCCATCTCCAGCTGCTGCAGGTAGGCGGTCAGCCGCCGCAGGCCATGGCTGTAGGGGGCAATGCAGCGGCTGGACAAGCCGCAGAAATCGCGGTACCAGACGTCCAGCAGGCCCAGGCGCAGCGGCAGGTTGCCCTCCACGCCCGAGGAAAAGAAATGCGCATCCATGGCATGCGCGCCGTCCAGCAGCGCACGGAACTGCGCCGCGCCAATGGCGATGGCCACGGGCAGGCCGATGGCCGACCACAGCGAAAAACGGCCGCCCACCCAGTCCCAGAAACCCAGCGTGCGGCGGATGCCGAAGTCGGCTGCGGCCTGCACATTGGTGGTGAGCGCCACGAAGTGCCGGTCGATGGAGCACGCGGCCTGCGGGTCCTCGCTGCCGCCCTGCTCCAGGAACCACCGGCGCGCCGAGTGCGCGTTGAGCATGGTCTCGGCCGTGGTGAAGGATTTGGAGGCGATCAGGAACAGCGTGCTGTGCGGGCGCACGCGGCGCAGCACATGGCCGAGCTCATGGCCATCGACGTTGGAGACGAAATGGAAATTCTTGCCCGCATCGACCCAGTCCTCCAGCGCATTGACCACCACTTCGGGGCCCAGGTGCGAGCCGCCGATGCCGATGTTCACGATGTCGGTGATGCCCTCGTCGCCACGCACCTGCTCGGCCAGGGCCAGCATGGCGTCCAGCGTCTCGTGCACCTGGCCCAGCGCCTCGTGCATGGCCGGCTGCCACTGCTGCACGGTGGCGCAGTGGCGCAGCTGGCCGCCGTCGCGCGGCATGCGCAGCAGCCAGTGCATGACGGCACGGCCCTCGGTGCAGTTGACGGGCTCGCCAGCCAGCATGGCGTCGCGCTGGGCCAGCACGCCGGCCTGCTGCGCCAGCTCGCGCAGCAGCTCTTCGGTGCGCTCGGTCCAGAGGTTCTTGGACAGGTCGGCAAAGACATGGGGCGCCTGCTGGCTCAGCGCGTCCAGCCGGCCCGCGTCCGCGGCAAAGGCCTGGCGCAGATCCAGGGTCTGGATGTCTTCGTGGAAATGGCTTTCAAGTGCCGGCCATGCCGGCAAGGTATTGCACAGAACGGGCAAGGTCTTCATCCAATCAGTCTGCGGCCTGCTGCATCAATGCTTCGAGCTTGCGCGTGTCGGCAGCAAAGGCGCGAATGCCTTCGGCCAGCTTTTCGGTGCCCATGGCGTCTTCGTTGAGGGCCAGGCGGAACCCGGCCTCGTCGTAGTGCACGGGATCGAGCTCCAGGGTCCGCGCCGCCTCGGGGTCCAGGGCGCGCGCCAGAGGCGCATCGCTGGCGCCCAGCTGGGCCAGCAGTTCGGGGGCAATGGTCAACAGGTCACAGCCGGCCAGTGCCACGATCTGGCCCGTGTTGCGAAAGCTCGCGCCCATGACCTCGGTGGCGATGCCGAAGTGCTTGTAGTGCTCGTAGATGGCACGCACGGAACGCACGCCGGGGTCGTTGGCGCCGGCCATGGCGGCCTCGTCCCACTGGGCGCCGGCCTGCTTCTTGTACCAGTCGTAGATGCGGCCCACAAAGGGAGAGATCAGCTGCACCTTGGCCTGGCCGCAGGCCACGGCCTGGCAGAACGAGAACAGCAGCGTGAGGTTGGTGTGGATGCCGCGCAGCTCCAGCTGGCGCGCCGCCTCGATGCCTTCCCAGGTGGAGGCGATCTTGATGAGCACGCGGTCGATGTGCACGCCTTCGGCCTGGTACAGCTCGATCAGGCGCTCGGCACGCGCCACGGTGGCCGAGGTATTGAAGGACAGGCGCGCATCGACTTCGGTGGAGACGCGGCCCGGAATGGTGTTCAGGATCTCGCAGCCGAAGCGCACCAGCATGCGGTCCATGACCTCGTCGAGGCTGCGGCCCTTGTACTGGGCCACGGTGGCACGCATCAGCGGTGCGTACTCGGGCTTTTGCACCGCCTTGAGGATGAGCGAGGGATTGGTGGTCGCATCCCGTGGCTGGAACTGGGCCAGTTGGTGGAAGTCGCCGGTATCGGCCACCACGGTCGTGTACTGTCGAAGCGCATCAAGCTGGTTCATGGAACATCCTTTGGGCGGGAGCCTGGCGAGGGGCGGCATCGCACCAGGGCGGTGCGGTTGTACCGGCAAATCCTCCGAGTGTATGCGCGCGCATGGTTTGCATCGGCGTCAGGAAAGTAAGCGAAGGCTGCCGCTCATGCAAAATGCGCGCTGGACCTGCCTTGCGGCAACCGCTTCCCTTTACCCACAGAACAACGCCCACCGCCTAATGCTGGACCGCATCACCGCCTCGCTGCCCTCGCTTGCTCCCGCCGAACAACGCGTGGCCCGCCTGGTGCTGGCCGATCCACGGGCCTTCGCACGGCAGCCGGTGCGCGAACTGGCCGAGCGTGCCCACGTCAGCAAGCCGACGGTGGTGCGCTTTTGCCGCAGCATGGGCTACGACGGCCTGGCCGATTTCAAACTCAAGCTGGCCGGCAGCGTCAGCGAGGGCGTGCCCTTCATCCACCGCAGCGTGGACACCGACGACAAGACCAGCGACGTGATGGTCAAGGTGGTGGACAACGCCGTGGCCGCCTTCCTGCAATACCGCAATGCCGCCAGCACCACGGCCATAGAGCAGGCGGCGCAGGCCATCGCCTCGACCTGGCAGACGGGGCGGCGCATCGAGTTCTACGGCGCAGGCAATTCGGGCATCGTGGCGCAGGACGCGCAGCACAAGTTCTTTCGCCTGGGCGTGACCAGCCTGGCCACCAGCGACGGCCACATGCAGGTGATGAGCGCCACCCTGCTAGGACCCGGCGACTGCGCGGTGATCATCTCCAACTCGGGCCGCACGCGCGACCTGATGGACGCCGCCGACATCGCGCGCAAGAACGGCGCCACCACGATTGCCATCACCGCCAGCGGCTCGCCCCTGGCCTCGGCCTGCCACATCCATCTGGCCGCCGACCATCCCGAGGGCTACGACCGCTACAGCCCCATGGTGTCGCGCCTGCTGCACCTGCTGGTCATCGACGTTCTGGCCACCTGCGTGGCGCTGCGCATCGGCCCGGCCCTGCAGCCTGCGCTGGAGCAGATGAAGAACAACCTGCGGGCCAAGCGCTACACGTAGCACCGGCCCCAGGCCCACCCGCCTCGTTCAGCCCTGCCAGCGCCTGAGCACCAGCGAGGCGTTGACACCGCCAAAGCCGAAACCGTTGACCAGGGCATGCTCCATGGCCCAGGGCCTGGCCGCGCCGGCGATCAGGTCCAGCCCCTGGGCCAGGGGATCGGGCTCCACGAGATTGCGCGTGGCCGGCGCCATCTGGTCGCGCAGCGCCAGCACCGTGAAGATGGCCGCCACCGCGCCCGCCGCGCCCAGCAAATGGCCCGTGGCCGACTTGGTGGAGCTGATCGCCACGCCGCTGCCCTCGCCAAACAGGGAGCGCATGGCCGCCAGCTCGCCGCGGTCGCCCACGGGCGTGGAGGTGGCGTGGGCATTGAGGTACTGCAGCTGATCCGGCGACAGCCCGGCCATGGCCAGCGCCTGCGCCATGCTGCGGCGCGCGCCGTCGCCATCTTCCGGCCCCGAGGTGATGTGATAGGCATCGGCGCTGGTGCCGTAGCCCACCACTTCGGCCAGCGGCACGGCGCCGCGCGCCAGGGCGTGGTCCAGCCCCTCCAGCACCAGGGCGCCCGCGCCCTCGCCCATGACAAAGCCGTCGCGGCCTGTGTCGAAGGGGCGAGAGGCCTCTTCGGGGCGGTCGTTGTATCCCGTGGAAAGGGCCTTGGCCGCCGAGAACGCACCCAGGCTCACGCGGTCGATGGCAGCCTCGGCGCCGCCGCACAGCGCCACATCGGCCTCGCCCGAACGGATCATGCGCAGGCCGTCGCCCACCGCCTGAACGCTGGCCGCGCAGGCAGTGACCGGCGCACCCAGCGGGCCCTTGAGCCCATGGCGTATCGACACATGCCCGGCCGCGAGATTCACCAGGAAAGACGGCACGGTGAATGGCGACAGGCGCGACACCCCCCGGCTGTCCGTGGTGCGCACGGCCTGGGCAATGGCGCCAAAGCCGCCGATGCCCGAGGCAATGATGCAGGCCGTGCGCGTGCGTTCCTGCTCGCTGGTCGGCTGCCAGCCGGCCTGGGCCAGGGCCTGGTCCGAAGCGTCCAGCGCCAGCGGAATGAAGCGATCCATCTTGCGCTGGTCCTTGGGCGAAACCACGGCATCGATGTCCCAGCCGCCTTCCGGGTCCCGGGCCAGGTCGGGCACCTGGCCTGCCACCTGGCCCGGCACATCGGGCGCCAGATCCTCGGGCAGCCGGCTCAGGCCCGATGCGCCGGACAGCAGCCGGCGCCAGGCCAATTCAGTGCCCCGCCCCAGCGGCGAGACCATGCCCATGCCCGTGATGACCACGCGGCGAGGCAGGTGGGCAGCCGTATGGGCCGTATTCATGAGCCGCTCCTGGCACACCGTACGGAGGTCGGAGCGGGCCCAGGCAGCAGGCTGCGCAGAAGTGAACAGGCATTCATCGGTTCTTCCCTGTAGAGTGCACAGCCCCTGCAGAACATGGCGCACAGGCCATGGCAGGGGCTGATTTATGATGATGGCCGTCATCATAAACGTGTTTTGATAACGACCACAATCATTGGACAGCGCACATGAAAGTCACGAAAGCCCAGGCCGCGCAGAACCGGCAGGACATCCTCGAAGCCGCCGCGCGGCTGTACCGCGAGCACGGGCTGGACGGCGTCGGCGTGGCCGAGGTGACGCGCGGCGCGGGGCTCACGCACGGCGGGCTCTATCGCCACTTCGAATCCAAGGATGCGCTGGTGCGCGAGGCCTGCGCACGCGCCTTCGACTGGTCCATCGCGCCGCTGGACGGCCTGCAGGGTGAACAGGCCGGCAGCCTTGCCGCGCGCGTGCAGTCCTATCTGTCGCCACAGCACCGCGACAGCCCCGGCGAGGGCTGCCCCGCTGCCGCGCTGGCCGTGGACGTGGCCCGGGCAGGCGGCGATCTTTCAGCGGTGTTCGCCGAAGGGGTGGAACGCAACATCGGCAGATTTGCGCGCGTGATCGGCACACTTGGCGACGCTCAGGCACCCGATGCCGCACAGCGCGCCCAGGCCATGGCCATGCTCAGCAGCATGGTGGGCGCCCTGGTCCTGGCACGCGCCACGGTCGCAGCCAATCCAGCCTTGTCCGACGAGATTCTGAAAACGGTGCAGGCCCACCTTCTTGCGCCCGAGAGCCAGGCCCGTTGACCCGCTCCGCCTGCGCTATACGTCCTGCGAATGCAGCGGCATGGCCTGCTCGATCAGGCTGGCGTGCAGGGCAGCGCCCAGCGGCAGCACTTCGTCGTTGAAGTCATACCGGCTGCTGTGCAGCGGCACCCCGGGCTGGGCGCCCGTGGATTGCCCCAGGCGCAGGTAGGCACCGGGCTTGTGCTGCAGCATGAACGAAAAGTCCTCGGCCCCCATGCTGGGCTCCAGCTGCCGGTCCAGGTTCTCCACCCCCACCAGCGACTGGGCCACATCGGCAGCAAAGGCGGCTTCCGTGGGGGAGTTGATGGTGGCGGGATAGATGCGCTCGTAGTTGACCTTGGCCGTGGCACCCAGCCCCAGCGCCACCGCGCTGCACAACTCCTGCAGGCGCTGCTCGACACGGTCCTGCACGGCGGGGTCGAAGGTCCGCACGGTTCCCACCAGCGTTGCCGTGCCCGGCATCACGCTGAAGGCACCCAGGTCCCCGGCCTGCACGGCGCACAGGCTGATGACGGCGCTGTCGATGGCGCGCACATTGCGCGAGACGATGCTCTGCACCGCCGTGGTGATGTGCGCGGCCGCCAGTACCACGTCCACCGTCTGGTAGGGATGCGCACCATGGCCGCCGCGCCCCGTGATCTCGATGGTGATGCGGTCGGCAGCCGCCATCATCGCGCCCATGTTGATGCCCACCGTGCCCGCACGCATGGCGGGCCAGTTGTGCATGGCGTACACGGCCTGCATCGGAAAGCGGTCGAAAAGACCATCGGCAATCATGGCCCGCGCACCACCGCGCCCTTCCTCGGCGGGCTGAAAGACCAGCACGGCCGAGCCATCGAAGCGCCGCGTCGCGGCCAGGTAGCGGGCGGCGCCCACCAGCATGGTCGTATGGCCGTCATGCCCGCAGCCGTGCATCAGCCCCTGCTTGCCGGACTTCCAGGGAAATTCGTTGTGCTCGACCATGGGCAGTGCGTCCATGTCGGCACGCAGGCCCACCATGGCGCCCGAACTGTGGCCCTGCCCGCGGATCACGGCCACCAGGCCCGTGGTGCCCAGGCCCTCATGGATCTCGTCCACACCGCACTGGCGCAAGGCCTCCTTGACGCGCGCCGCCGTGAAACGCTCCTCGAATCCCAGCTCCGGATGCGCATGCAGCTCGCGGCGCAGCGCCGTCAGCTCCGGGTGGTACTGGGCGATCTGGGCAAAGGCCCGACCGCCTGCCTTGTATCGAGTGGCTTCCATAGCCTTGGTTCTTTCGCTTCGTTGGCCTGCGCATTACCTTAACGCAGGAAATCGCGCCCGCCCACCGTCAGCCCATCGACAGGAAACAAAAAGGCCTCCCGAAGGAGGCCTTTCGTTGCGCAGACGCCGCGTGCTCAGAAGCGATGGCGCAGGCCGACGGTGAAGCCCGTGCGCTTGGTGGCGCCATTGGCGTCCAGCATCACGCCCGAGCCGCCGCTGGTCTTGGTGTGGTCCAGGGCCACATAGGCATCGGTACGCTTGGAGAAGGCGTAGTCGACCACCGCCACCAGGAAGTCTGCCTTGCCATTGAAATTACCCGTGCCCGAGCCCGACTGCTTGGCATGGTAGTAATGCGCGCCCACATTGATCTGGGGCGTGATCTGGTAGCCGAAGCCCATCTTGTACATCTGGCGCTTGTTGGCGTCGCCGGCCACGAAGCCGCCGTTGGACGAGCCTGTCCAGAAGGAATTGAGGATGGCCTGGTCGAATCCACCGCCTGCGGTTGCCGCCGGGAACGCGTCCTTGCGCTTGTTCAGGCCGTAGCCCAGGTTGACGTACCAGGGGCCCACACGGTACGAGCCGCCCAGGGTATAGGCATCGACCTTGGTGCCGGCCGGCAGCGTGGTGCCCAGGTAGCCGGCGCCTGCGGAGATGCCGCTTTGCGAATAACGCAGATAGCCGCCGGCCGTCTTGATGGCGCCACCAGGGGCCACACCGGTGCCGACCTTGTCGAAGGTGTTGTTCTCGTCGAACGAATACTGCAGGGCACCGCGCACGGGGCCGAACTCGGCCAGGTACTTGACCATGTTGCTGGCGCGCGCGCCCATGGACATGCCGATTTCAGGCTTGTAGGCCTCCATGTACGGCGAGTACGGGAAGGAGGCATAGGTGGAGGTCACCAGGTCGAACAGCATGTTGTACTGGCGGCCCAGGGTGACCTGGCCAAAGCTCTTGCTGCGCAGGCCCACCCAGGATTGCTGGAAGTAGCTGGCTGCAGCCTGCTCGCCGGTGTCGGTGAGGAAACGGGCTTCCAGGTTGGCAATGGCTGCCAGACCGCCGCCCAGGTCCTCGGTGATGTTGATGCCCCAGCGGCTTTGCGACATGCCGCCGCCGATCATCTGGGTCTTGCCGCTCTTGGTCGGGCCTTCATTGGTGGTGTGGCGCACGCCGGCATCGACGATGCCGTACAGCTGCACGCTGCTTTGCTGGGCGAATGCTGCCAAGGGTGCCGTTGCTGCCAACACCGCCAGTGCCACGCTCTTTTTCACGAATGAAGAATTCATTGTGTTGTCTCTCTCTTGTTAACGATTGGTTGGTGGAAATTTCATTCTAGAAACGCTTTTCCCGCCTCGTCACCGTTGGCACAAGCACAACACAGGTCTTTCCCTAGCACAAAACAAAAGAGCCAGTCCGAAGACTGGCTCTTTTTTGCTTCAAATGGCAACTGGCTTACGCCAGCCGTTCATTAGAAAGCGTGGCGGATGCCGACTTGCACGCCAGTCTGGCTTTCGCCAGCTTGCACGCCACCAGCGTACACGCCCTTGGCTTGCAGGCCCAGGGTCGACAGATCCTTGTTCTTCAGGAACGCCAGGTTGCCGTACAGAGCGGTGCGCTTGGACAGGTTGTGGACGTAGCCCAGAGTGATCTGGTGAGCCTTGGAGTCGATGGCCTTTTGGTCGTACAGAGCGTATTGCAGCTTGACTTCGCCCACGCCGCCGACGGGAGCCGAAGCGCCCAGCATGTAGGAGTTGGTCTTGATGTCGCCGCCGATGTCACGCTTGAACTTGGTCTGTTGCAGCAGGCCGCTCAGCTTGGCAACGCCGAAGTTGTACGAAGCACCCAGGGTGATTTCGTCACGGTCGGTAGCCAGGCCGCCAACGGCAGTCTTTTGCTGGGCCAGGCCCAGGCTGGCGCTCAGGGGGCCGTTGTCGTATGCAACGTAACCGCCGATGTAACGGCCGACGCTGTCAGCAGTACCGATGGTTTGCTTTTCGTCGAAAGCGTAGCCAAAGCCGGCGTTGAAACCGCCGAAGTTGGGGGTGTAGTACGAGATCAGGTTGTTAGCGCGGATGCCGTTGTCGTCGGCGCCTTGGCCAGCTGCCCAGTTACGGAAGCCCATGAATTGGCCGATACCGGTGGCGCTGAACAGGTCGTAGGAGGTCAGCTTTTGGAAGGTCGGGACTTGGTCACGGCCCAGGCGCACTTCACCGAAGTTGCCCGACAGGCTCACGGTCGAACGACGCTTGAAGTTGAAGCCGCTGGCGTTGCCATCGTCACCGAAGATTTCGCCTTCCAGCCAGAAGCCAGCCTTCAGACCACCACCCAGGTCTTCCGTGCCGCGCAGGCCCAGACGGCTCGTGGAAGCGCCGCTGGTGCCCAGGCCGTAACGGCTGTCGCCAGCTGCGTCCTTGTTCACGTAGGCAACGCCAGTGTCGACGATACCGAACAGGGTCACGGAGGATTGAGCCATTGCGGCGCCGGAAGCAGCCAGCACTGCCAGGGCAATCAGAGATTTTTTCATTACGAGTTACTCCAAGGTTTAGAAGGGCGCCGGTCGTGAGGAAGAGAGGCTTGGCCTGATGCTCCACCGGTTTCCCGCGCCAACCTCCTGGTGGGGAAGTTAGGGCCTATTGCACCAGACCACCGCTGCCCATGCAAAGAAATTCACCCACAAACGGGCATTACCCCCCGTTTTTCGTTGCACTGCCGCAACAAACCTGCAAGCCAACACAATCAGGCCCAACCCGAACATCGCGCCGGCCTTGTTGCGCTTGCACAAAGAGAGGGCATGGCGTCCTGGTGTACCGTTCAGACCCTGAATTTGCCAAGATTTTCCGCTCTAGGGACCGCCCATGGACAAGATACTGACTGCCGCCGATGCGGCGCTTCGCACCCTGTTTGCACAGCCTTCCGCCGCCGAACGCTCCCCGGCCGCCGGCATCGCGGAGGGAGAGCTGACCGAGGCACAGCGTCGGCTGTCGGGCGCCTTGATGCGCGTCAATCACGTCGGAGAGGTCTGCGCCCAGGCGCTGTACAACGCCCAGGCCATGGTGACGCGCGACATGGTGCTGCGCGAGCACCTGTTGGAGGCGGCGCGCGAGGAGACCGACCACCTGGCATGGACCCGCGACCGGCTCAACGCCCTGGGTGACCGGCCCAGCCTGCTGAACCCGCTGTGGTTTGCCGGCGCCTTCGCCATCGGTGTGGTGGCCGCCAAGATCAGCGACGCGGCCAGCCTGGGGTTTGTGGTTGAGACGGAGGAGCAGGTGTCCGCCCATCTGGAAAGCCATCTGGGCCTGTTGCCCGAGGAAGACCGCGCCTCACTGGCCGTGGTGGCCCGCATGAAGGATGACGAGGAACGCCATGCCGCCGCTGCGCGCGAAGCTGGCGCCCTGCAATTGCCGCCCCCCGCCCGCGCCCTGATGCGCCTGGCAGCCAAGGTGATGACGACAACCGCCCACCGCATCTGAACCTTCAGAAACATCTGAAACAGCATTCCATCCAAAAAAAGCGGGCATTGCCCGCTTTCTTCATTTCAGGAGGGGCGCCGAGGCGCCAGCCCAGCCATCGGCGGCATCAGGCCTCGACGATGTCGAATCCCGTGGTGATCTCGGCCGTCTTGCCCAGCATGATGGTGGCCGAGCAGTATTTGTCATGGCTCATGGCGATGGCACGTTCCACCGCACCCGTGGGCAGGCCCGTGCCGCTGACGGTGAACTGCATGTGGATCTTGGTGAACACCTTGGGGTCCGCATCGGCGCGCTCCGAGGTGAGCTTGACGCTGCAGCCTTTGACGGCATGCCTGCCGCGCTTGAGGATCAGCACCACGTCATAGGCCGTGCAGCCACCGGCGCCGGCCAGCAGCATCTCCATGGGGCGGGGCGCCTGGTTCTGCCCCCCATTGGCGGGGTTGGCCGCATCCGGCGCCCCATCCATATTGACCACGTGGCCGCTGCCCGTTTCCGCCACGAAGCCCATGCCCGAGCGCATGCCGGTCGTGCCGCCTGTCCAACTCACTGTGCATTCCATTGTTGCGTCCTCAAAAAACTGTTGCTATTTTGCATCAACTACACAAAAACCCTGATTTTGTTGCAACGCAGCACCTGCCGTGCATACAATGCACCCAAGCGTTATCTGAAGGGTTAACCCGGACACCCCTCCAGATGGACTGCAGATTGTGAACCAACTTCGCTCTGCATCGCACCAGTTGTCTCCTCCACCTCCTCTATTGGTGGATTCAGCCCCCGGCTTTACAGCCTGGGGCTTTTTTTTGGTTTCGTCGCTCCCGGCCTGTGCAGGACGCTGCACTGCAGCATGATTCACAAGCGCCTATGATGGCCGCCTGACACCGACGGGCCGCCTCCCGGCCTGCTGCTCTCCAGCCTTTCGCCGACGATGAACCACCCCCTGACCCCTGCCGACTACCTGACCAAGATCCTTACCGCGCGCGTCTATGACGTGGCCGTGGAGTCGGACCTGGAGCCCGCCAAGGCGCTGAGCCGCCGCCTGCACAACAAGGTGCTGCTCAAGCGCGAGGACCAGCAGCCGGTGTTCAGCTTCAAACTGCGCGGCGCCTATAACAAGATGGCGCACCTGTCGGCCGAGCAGCTGGAAAAGGGCGTGATCTGTGCCTCGGCCGGCAACCATGCGCAAGGCGTGGCCCTGGGCGCACGCAAGCTCGGCTGCCGTGCCGTGATCGTGATGCCGACCACCACGCCCCAGGTCAAGATCGATGCTGTGCAGGCGCTGGGCGGCGAGGTGGAACTGGCCGGTGAAAGCTATTCCGACGCCTACAAGCACGCCGTCAAGCTGCAAAAGGAAAAGGGCCTGACCTTTGTGCACCCCTTCGACGATCCCTACGTGATCGCCGGCCAGGGCACGATTGCCATGGAAATGCTGAGCCAGCTGCAAAAGCTGGGCAGCCCGCGCCTGGACGCGGTCTTTGTCGCCATCGGCGGCGGCGGCCTGATCTCGGGCGTGGCCAACTACATCAAGGCCGTGCGCCCCGACGTGAAGGTGATCGGCGTGCACACCAAGGATTCGGACGCCATGCTGCAGTCCGTGCGCGCCGGCCACCGCGTGGAGCTGGCCGACGTGGGCCTGTTCGCCGACGGCACGGCCGTCAAGCTGGTGGGCGAGGAAACCTTCCGCATCGCCCAGGGCCTGGTGGACGACTACGTGGTGGTCGACACCGACGCCGTCTGCGCCGCGATCAAGGACATCTTCGTGGACACGCGCTCCATCGTCGAGCCGTCCGGCGCCCTGGCCGTGGCGGCCATCAAGCAGTACGTTGCCAAGCACAAGACCAAGGGCGAGACCTATGCCGCCATTTTGTGCGGCGCCAACATGAACTTCGACCGGCTGCGCTTCGTGGCCGAGCGGGCCGAGGTGGGCGAGGAGCGCGAGGCCCTGTTCGCCGTGACCATCCCAGAGGAACGCGGCAGCTTCAAGCGCTTTTGCGAAGCGGTGGGCAAGCTGCCCGGCGGCCCGCGCAACGTGACCGAATTCAACTACCGCATCAGCCACGAGAACAAGGCCCATGTCTTCGTGGGCCTGACCACGGCAGCACGCGGCGAGTCCGAGAAGATCGCCAGGAACTTCGAGAAGCAGGGCTTCGAGGCGCTGGACCTGACCTTCGACGACATGGCCAAGGAGCATCTGCGCCACATGGTCGGCGGCCATTCGCCGCTGGCGCAGGAAGAGCGCCTGCTGCGCTTTGTCTTCCCCGAGCGCCCCGGCGCACTGTTCAAGTTCCTCAGCCTGATGGCGCCGACCTGGAACATCTCGCTGTTCCACTACCGCAACCAGGGCGCCGACTACGGCCGCATCCTGGTCGGCATGCAGGTGCCCGCCAAGGATGGCAAGAAATTCGACGCCTTCCTGAGCAATCTTGGCTACCCCTGGGTCGAGGAAACCGCCAACCCGGCCTACCAGCTTTTCCTCAAGTGACGGACCTGGCTGGCCGGCACTGACACGCCCATGCAGCCGCTTCGCCACTTTGTCCTGGCCGTCCAGTTCTTCAGCCGCATCCCGGTCACGGGGCGGCTGGCCGCCTGGGCTGGCTGGAGCCCCCAGCTGCAGCATGCCAGCGTTGCCCATCTGCCCGGCGTCGGCTGGCTGGTGGGCGCATGGGGCGCAGCGTGCCTGATGGCAACGGGCTGGCTGCTGGCGCCCAGCCCCTGGATGCCGCTGGTTGCCGCCGTTCTTTCCACCGTGGCCACGCTGTGGCTGACCGGGGGACTGCATGAAGACGGATTGGCCGATGTGGCCGACGGCCTGGGCGGCTTTGTCCCGCCCGAGCGCGCGCTGGAAATCATGAAGGATTCGCGCCTGGGCGCCTACGGCGCCATGGCCCTGGTGATGGCGCTGCTGGCCAAGCTATCCCTGGTCGCGCTGCTGGTCGACATCCACGTGCAATGGGCGGCCTTGCTGCTGTGCAGCATCCATGTGCTGTCGCGCATTGCGCCGCTGACCCTCATGCAATGCCTTCCCTATGTGGGCCAGGCCGCCCACTCCAAGGCCTTGCACGCCGCGGGTCGGCCATTGGCTGCCAGGGGCCTGGTCGCGGCAATTCTCTGGTGCCTGCCCGCCCTGGCGCTGACAGGCTGGCTGGGGGGCCTGCCGCTGGTCATCGGCCTGGTCCTGCCCGGCGCCCTGGCCACGGCCGCCATGGTGCACTGGCTGCGCCGCCGGCTGGGCGGCATGACGGGAGATTGCCTGGGAGCTGCCCAGCAGGTCTGTGAACTGGCCATGCTGCTGGGGGCTGCCGCCGTACTGGTGCGCGTGCCATGAACTGCGCCTGCACCAACCCGGCACCACGCCTTTGGCTGGTACGCCATGCCCGCCCCCTGGTGGCGCCCGGCATCTGCTATGGCCGACTCGACATGCAAGCCGACGCCCAGGCCACGGCCGATGCAGCGCAGGCCCTGCATCTCGCCCTGCCTGCGGATTGCCGGCTGGTGCATTCGCCCCTGCGCCGATGCCGTCAATTGGCCCGGGCCCTGCAGGCACTGCGGCCCGGCCTGGCATCGGCAGCGGACAGCCGCCTGCTGGAGATGGACTTCGGCGAGTGGGAAGGCCAGCCCTGGGATGCGCTGGACCGCAGCGCCATCGATGCCTGGGCGGCAGACCTTGCCGGGCACGCGCCGGGCCGGGGAGAGTCCCTGGCGACCATGCTGCGCAGAGTGGATGAGGCCTTGCAGCAGGCGAGCAGGGGTTCGGTGGGCGATGGCGCCGCACGCGACACCGTCTGGATCACCCATGCCGGCGTGGCGCGCTGCGTGCAATGGCTGATGCGCGAAGGCAGCGCCTTGCCCCAGGCGGCCCAATGGACGCTGCCCGCGCCTGACTTTGGCGGCTGGCTGGCGCTGGACCTGCCGTTGCCGCGTTGACCGGGATCAGCGCTTGTCGGGCAGGGGAATCTGCAGCGTGATGGAAGCCGGGCCATCGACCCTGGGCCCCAGGCGCGCCTCGCGGCCCGACACCGACTGCAGCACCACGCCGTCTTCCACGGCGCGCCCCACGCGGAAGGGCTTGGCCGGCTGGTTGCCCACGGCGATGACCGCCGCTCCGCCGCCGCTGTCGCGCCCGGCCAGCACACCGACCAGCGCATAGCGCGAGACCACAGGCGCTGCAGCGGGGGCAACGGCGCCCTGCGCGGCCGCCACGCCTCCCAGCGCCTGCGCCAGCGCGGGCGCATCGACCTGCAAGGGCTCGGCGGGCGCGGGTGGCACGGGCGCTCCCGCGCCGCCGTTGCCCAGGCGCATGGCCCAGAAAGCCACGACGCCGGCAGCCAGCAGCCAGAGCACGAATGTGGCCGCCTTGACATGCCAGGTCCGGGCCTGGCCGCGGTTCAATGAAAGTGTCACCATCGCGCGATTATGATGGAGCGATATGTCCAATTTGCTGCACCGTTCCATGACCAGCCTTCCCCGCCGTCCGTTGCCTGCCCTGCGCACTGCCGTCCAGCGCGGCTTCACGCTGATCGAGCTGATGGTGGTCCTGGTCATCATCGGCGTGCTGGCGGCCCTGATCGTGCCCAATGTGCTGGACCGCGCCGACGATGCCCGCGTCACGGCTGCACGCACCGACATCACCAACATCTCCCAGGCGCTCAAGCTCTATCGCCTGGACAACCAGCGCTACCCCACGGCCGAGCAGGGCCTGCAGGCCCTGATCGTCCGCCCCACGAGCGGGCCGCTGCCCAACAACTGGAAGCCCTACCTGGAAAAGCTGCCCAACGATCCCTGGGGCCGCCCCTACCAGTACCTGAATCCTGGCATCAAGGGCCCCATCGACATCATGTCCTTTGGCGCCGACGGCCAGGCCGGCGGAGAGGGCAAGGATGCCGACATCGGCAGCTGGCAATAAGTCGATGGCCCGGGCGACGGCCCGCAGGGGCCGCGCCGCACCGCACCACAGGCCCGCACTCCCAGCGGGCCTGCCTGCTCTCATGCCCCGCCAGACCGCTCCCTCCTCCCTGTCCACCCCTTCGCGCGGCTTCACCCTGCTGGAGCTGATGGTCGTCATCAGCATCATGGCGATTGCCGCCGCAGGCGTGAGCCTGTCGCTGCGCGACAGCGGACAGGCTCAGCTGGAGCGCGAGGCCGAACGCCTGGCCGCGCTGCTGGAGTCGGCCCGCGCCCAGGCCCGTGCCAACGGCGTGCCCGTTCGCTGGCGGCCCATGCCGCAAGGCTTTCGCTTCGAGGGACTGCCGGCCAGCGCGCAATTGCCTTCCCAATGGCTGCAGCCCGGTGTGCAGGCGCAGCCGGCCACGCCGCTGGTGCTGGGCCCCGAGCCACTGATTCCGCCCCAGTCCGTCACGCTGACGCTGCGCGACTCCACCAGCCCGCCGCTGCGCGTGGCCACGGATGGACTGCGCCCCTTTGCCGTGCAGTCCCTGCCATGACAGCCCTCCACGGACCGCGCCGAAAGCACGGTGCCCCCAGGCGCCCGGCACGCGGCTTCACGCTGATCGAGGTGCTGGTGGCCCTGGGCATCGTGGGCATTGCGCTCATGGCCGGTCTGCAGGCCACATCAGCCCTGACGCTCAATGCCGAGCGCCAGTCCGAGGTGCTGCTGGCCCAGCTGTGCGCGCAAAACGAGCTGGTGCGCATGCGCCTGTCGCGCCAGATGCCGCCCGTGGGCGACAACAGCCTGACCTGCGAGCAGGGCGGCCGGCAGCTGCAGGTCCGGCTCAGCGTGCGGCCCACGCCCAATCCCAGCTTCCGCCGTGTCGATGCCCTGGTGGTCACGGCAGAGCACCCCGTGCTGCGCGTATCCACCATCGTGGGACGCTTCTGAATGCGCTTGCGCCCCCCCTCCCGCACGCACGGCTTCACCCTGGTGGAGCTGATGGTGGCCATCGCCGTCATGGCCCTGCTGGCCCTGGTGAGCTGGCGCGGGCTGGACAGCATGGTGCGCTCGCAGGAGACCATTCGTGCCCGCAACGAGCAGCAGATGGTGCTGCAGACCGTCATCGCCCAATGGAATGCCGACCTCGAAGCGCTGATGCCGCTTGAAAACACGCAGGTCATCGACTGGGACGGCCAGGTGCTGCGCATGACCCGCAAGAGCAGCGCCGCCGTGGACGACGGCGCCGTGGTCGTCGCCTGGGCGCGCCGCCAGACGGCCGGGCGCGATCAGTGGCTGCGCTGGCAGTCGCCGCCGCTGCGCACGCGCGCACAGTGGCGCGATGCCTGGAACCAGGGATCGCAATGGGGGCGCAACCCCTCGGACGACCAGCGCCGGCGCGAAACCGTGCTGATGCCCCTGGACCAATGGCGCCTGTACTACTACCGCGACAACGCCTGGAGCAATCCGCAGTCCAGCGGCTCGGACAACGGCACGGGCACGGTCAACCCGCCGTCCGGCGGCACCAACAGCAGCGCGCAGCTGCCCACGATTCCCGACGGCATCCGCGTCGAACTGACCCTGCCGCCCGACAGCGCCATTCCTGGCCGCGTCACCATGGACTGGGTCAACCCCTTGCGCTCCAACAGCCGATCATGATGCGCGCACCCCGCCCCCTGCCCGGCCGCCGCCGCCACCGTGGCGTGGCCTTGCTGGCCGCCATGCTCACGGTGACCCTGGTGGCCACGTTCGCCGCCACCGCGCTGTGGCAGCAGTGGCGCAGCGTGGAGGTCGAGACCGCCGAGCGCAACCGCATGCAGGCCGCCTGGATCCTGCTGGGTGCGCTGGACTGGTCGCGCGTGGTGCTGGCCGAGGATGCGCGCACCAGCCTGCAGGTGGACCATCTGGCCGAACCCTGGGCCGTGCCGCTGCAGGAGGCGCGCCTGTCCACGTTTCTTGCGGCGCAGAACAACGTCAGCCAGGTCGATGACGGCATGGCCGACATGCAGGACGCCTTTCTCTCGGGCCAGATCATCGACCTGCAGTCGCGCCTGAACCTGCGCAACCTGCTGAGCGCCCCCGACAAGCCCGAAACCCTGCGCCCGCTGTCCCGCCTGCTGGAGCGCCTGAACCTGCCCCCTGCCTATGCCACGCAGATCGTCCAGGCCCTGCGCGCAGCCGCCACCGCTGGCGAGGGCGCGCAATTGCTGATGCCGCGCACGCTGCGCCAGTTCGGCTGGTTGGGCCTGCCGCCCGAGGTCGTCGCGCGCCTGGAGCCCTACATCACCCTGCTGCCCGAGAACACGCCCGTCAACCTCAACACCGCCAGCGCCGAAGTCATCTGGGCCAGCGTGGAGGACCTGACCTGGTCCCAGGCCAGCCAGCTGGTGCAGTTGCGCGCATCGCGCCCGCTGCGCAGCCTGGCCGATGCCTCCAACGCGCTGGGCCTGCCGCAGAAATTCGAAGGACAGAACCTGTCGGTGGCCACCAGCTTCTTCGAGGCGCGTGGCCGCATGCGCCTGGGCGAAATCGTGGCCAGCGAACGCTCCATGTTGCGTCGCAACAACATGACAGTCACTACCATCTGGCGTGAGAGGGGGGACTGGGGATTGCCCGAAGCTCCCGCGCCATGACAGATGGCTGTCACACTCGCCCCCTACAATGCCCGCTTCCGCCCATGAGCACCTTGATTCTTCATCTGCCTGCGGGCCCCGCTGGCGAATACGCCTACGCACTCAGCAGTGACGGCCTGCGCGCCGACCGGCATGGCCACGCCGCCGCAGGCCTGCTGCCCGATCCTGGCCGCACCGGCCAGACGGTTGCCGTGGTGCCGCACCAGGCCTTGTCCTGGCATCTGGTCAGCCTCCCCCATGGCGTGCCTACGGGAAGCCGGCGCGGACATGTGCGCCTGCGCGCCGTGCTCGACGGGCTGCTGGAAGAGCGCCTGCTCGACGAGCCCTCCCAATTGCACCTGGCCCTGCAGCCGCAGGCACGCGCAGGCGAGCCCTGCTGGGTTGCCGCCTGCAACAAGGCCTGGCTCCATGCCCACCTTCAGGCCCTGGAATCCGCAGGGCGGCCCGTGGGCCGCATCGTGCCGGAATGCCCACCCCAGGCCACGCCCCAGCTCTGGGCCGTGGGCTCACCCGAATCGGCCTGGCTGCTGGCCACCGGCCTGAGCACCGCCCCGCAGGGCATGGACTCGCTGGCCTGCCTGCCGCTGCGCACCGACAGTGCCGACCCCGCCATGCTGGCAGCCCTGCTTCAGGCCCTGCCCCCTGACACCCCGATCCAGGCCGACCCGGCGCTGGCCCGCGCCGCCGAGGCCCTGCAGCGCCCCGTCAGCCTGCTGACGGACGCCCAGCGCGGCCTGGCGGCCCGCGCACAAAGCTGGGATCTGGCGCAGTTCGACCTGGATCTGGGCGGCGGCAGCCGCACACGGCGGCGCATGCTCGACGGCTGGCAGAGCTTTCTGCGCGCGCCGCAATGGAAGGCCGCGCGCTGGGGCGCCGTGCTCGCCCTGCTGGCCCAGGTAGTGGGCCTCAATGCCTGGGCCTGGACCGAGAACCGCGCCATCGCAGCCAAGCAGGTCCAGGTGCGCTCCACGCTGGCCACCAGCTTCCCCCGCGTGCCCGTCATCGTCGACGCGCCCGTTCAAATGCAGCGCGAAGTCGCCACGCTGCGCCAGACCGCCGGCGCGCTGACGCAGGGCGACCTGGAGCCCCTGCTGGCCGCCGCATCCCGGGCCCTGCCCGCTGGACAGTTGCCCCAGGCCATGGACTACCAGGACCGGCAGCTGCGCCTCAAGGGCGTCTCGCTGGAGGCCGAGGCACTGGAGCAGGCACAACAACATCTGGCCGGCAGCGGCCTGCGACTGCAGCGCGACGGCGCCGAACTGCTGCTTGCCCAGGAGGCCCGGCCATGAACATGCGCGCATCCCGCCAAAGCCTGGCACCCCTGCGCGCGCGCTGGAATGCCCTGGCGCCGCGTGAACAGAACATGACCCTGCTGGCCGGTGGCGTGGTGGCACTGGCCCTGCTGTGGTGGGTGGCCCTGGCCCCCGCCCTGCACAGCCTGCGCACCGCGCCCGAACGCCATGCCCAGGCCGACCGCCAGTTGCGCCAGATGCAGCTGCTGCAGGCCGAGGCCGAGCAGCTGCGCGGCAACGCACGCCCCGTGGTCGGCGATGCCAAGGCGCTGCTGCAAAGCTCGCTGTCCGCCGAACTGGGCGCCTCCGCCCAATTGAACTGGATGGGCGACCGCGCACAGATCACGCTCAAGGCCGCACCCGCCGCCGCACTGGCGCGCTGGCTGGCCCAGGTCCGCAGCAACACCCACGCCGTTCCGGCCGAGATGAAACTGGCCCGCAGTGCATCTGCAAGCACTGCCGCCGCCTCCGGCGCGGCAGGCGGTGCCGATGCCGTGCGCTGGGATGGCAGCCTGGTGCTGGACCTGCCCTTCGATCCGTCGCGGGCGCCTTGAGCATGCAACGCAAGCCCCGCACCCAGCCGGCCCTGCGCGCACCGCGCGGCTGGGCGCTGGCCGGTGCCCTGTGCGGCCTGGTGGCCACCACCGTCGTCTGGGCGCCCGCCGCCTGGCTGGCGCGCGGCGTGGATTCGGCCACGCAGGGCCAGGTGCTGCTGCAGCAGCCGCGCGGCACGCTGTGGAATGGCTCGGCCTCCCTGGTCTTCACCGGAGGCGCCGGCAGCCGCGACCGCACGGCCCTGCCCACACGGCTGGAATGGACGCTGCGCCCCCGCCTGGACGGCGCCCGCATACAACTGCGCAGCGAATGCTGCACACCCACGCCCGTGGTGCTGGACCTGCTGCCCCGCTGGCAGGGCCTGAGCGCCGTGGTGCATGACAGCGACACGCGCTGGCCCGCCTCCCTGCTGTCCGGTCTGGGCACGCCCTGGAACACGGTGGACCTGCAAGGCCAGCTGCGGCTGGCCACGCAGGCCCTGCAACTGCAGCTGCTGTGGCAATCGGGCCGCTGGCGCAGCGAAGGCAGCACGCGCCTGGAGGCGCTGGCCGTATCCTCACGCCTGTCACCGCTGCGCCCGCTGGGCAGCTACCGGCTGGACATCCTCGGGGGCGACAGTCCGCAGCTGCAGCTCAGTACCCTGACCGGCGACCTGCGCCTGAGCGGCCAGGGCCAATGGGTGGGCCAGCGGCTGCATTTCCAGGGCGAGGCCTCGGCCAGCCCGGAGCGCGAAACCGCGCTGTCCAACCTGCTCAACATTCTGGGACGGCGCCAGGGGCCCCGGTCCATCATTTCCTTTGGTTGATCCATGACTCAGCAGCACACGACCCCGTTCTGGCGCAACACCCTGCACACGCTGGCCGTCAGCGCCATGCTGGCCTGCACCGCTGGCACCGCCCAGGCCCAGCAGACCAATGCACCGGCCGGCGCCACGCCCAGCCTGCGCCCCGGCGAGCCTGTGACACTGAATTTCTCAGGCGCCGACATCGAGGCCGTCTCGCGCGCCATCGGCGCCATCACCAACCGCAACGTGGTGGTCGACCCCCGCGTCAAGGGCCAGATCACGCTGCTGACCGACAGGCCCGTGCCGCCTGCCACCGCCTACCAGCAGTTCCTGGCCGCGCTGCGCCTGCAGGGCTTCACCATTGTCGAATCGGCCGGCCTGTACAAGGTCATCCCTGAAGCCGACGCCAAGCTGCAGGCCAGCGAAGTGGCCGTGGGCGCGAGCCGCAGCAGCGCGGGCAGCCAGATCGTCACCCAGATCTTCAAGCTCAACTACGAGAACGCGGCCAACCTGGTGCCCGTGCTGCGCCCGTTGATCAGCCCCAACAACACCATTAACGTCAACCCGGGCAACAACTCGCTGGTCATCACCGACTACGCTGACAACCTGCAGCGCATCTCGCGCATCGTGGCGACCATGGATGTGTCCAACGCCACCGATGTCGAAATCATCCCGCTGCGCCATGCCGTGGCCACCGACATGGTGGCCCTGGTGTCGCGCCTGATCGAAGGCGGCACGGCCAGCCCCGGCGGCCTCACCGTGACCGCCGGCGGCGCCAATATTCCGGGCCAGAGCGACAACGCCTTCAAGACCTCGCTGATGGCCGAGCCGCGCAGCAACTCCATCGTGCTGCGCGCGGCCAACCCCGCACGCCTGGCCCAGGTGCGCTCGCTGATCGCGCGGCTGGACCAGCCCGCCATGAACGGCGGCGGCGACCAGGGCAACATCCATGTGGTCTATCTGAAGAACGCCGACGCCGTGGCGCTGGCAGCCACCTTGCGCGCAGCCATAGGCGCCCAGGCCACGGCCGCGGGCACGGCCAGCGGCCAGCCCGGTGCGGGCGGCACCACGCCGCAGGGCGGCGGCATGTCCTCCATTCCCACCTCGCAGCCCGTGGTCTCGCGCGACTCCAGCGGCACGGCATCCATGGGCATGGGCTCGTCCTCGGGCCTGGGCAGCGGCGGCGGGGGCGGCGCGCTGGGCGTGGCCCAGCAGCCGTCCACGGGCGGCATGATCCAGGCCGATCCGTCCACCAACTCGCTGATCATCACGGCCCCACCGCCCGTCTATCGCCAACTGCGCGCCGTGATCGACAAGCTCGACGGCCGCCGCGCCCAGGTTCTGATCGAAAGCCTGATCGTCGAAATCAAGGACAACCGGCTGGCCCAGTTCGGCATCCAGTGGCAGGCCATGCTCAGCAACAACGGCCGCGTGATCGGCACCCTGGGCACGAACTCCAATGTGGCGGGCGCCAACATCCTGAACCTGCTCGGCCTGGTCAAGGATGGAGGCCTCGACGGCAGTGCCATCACGGGCGACACGCTGACCAGCCTGAGGGGCACCAACCTCGGCTTCACGCAGCGCGTCAACGGCAAGGACACTCTGGGCTTTCTGGCCAACTTCCTGCAAAACAGCGGTGACGCCAACATCCTGTCCACGCCCAACCTGATGACGCTGGACAACGAGGAGGCGCGCATCATCGTGGGCCAGAACGTGCCCATGGTCACGGGCTCCTACGCCAGCAACTCCACGGGCGGCACGGTCAACCCGTTCACCACGGTGGAGCGCAAGGACGTGGGCCTGATGCTGCGCGTGCGCCCGCAGATCAACGAGAACGGCACGGTGAAGCTGGCCGTGTTCCAGGAGGTCTCCTCGGTGGACGAGTCCACGCGCAAGGACACCAACGGCCTGACCACCAACAAGCGCTCCATCGAGTCCAACGTGCTGGTCGAGGACGGCAACATCGTCGTGCTCGGCGGCCTGATCGACGACAACTACTCCCAGGCCGAGGACCGGGTGCCTCTGCTGGGCGACATCCCCGTGGTCGGCAACCTGTTCCGCAACACCAACCGCAAGCGCAACAAGACCAACCTGATGGTCTTCCTGCGCCCCGTGGTGATGCGCGATGCGACTGCGACCAACCAGGTCTCTTCCGAGCGCTACGAAGCCATCCGCGCGCAGCAACAGAGCCTGCAGCCCGAACCCAGCGCCCTGCTGCGCTCGGTCAATGCCGCGCCCGTGCTGCCCACGCTGACGCCGCAGCCGGACCCCGGCTCGTTCACCAACCCGGCCGCCATCGTCAACGTGCCGGGCGCAAAGCCCGAGCTGATCGACTTCACCCAGCCGCAGCCCGCCGCTCCCGCCGTGCCGGCAGCCCCCGGCGCGCTCTGAGGCAGGAAGGCCCCATGCGCTATCCCCTGCCCTATTCGTTTGCGCGCACCAGCCAGCTGCTGATCGAGGACGACGGCCACGAGCCCCTGCTCTGGCACGGCCCCTCGCCCGACTGGCAGGCCCTGTCCGAAGTCCAGCGCAAGCATGCGGTGCAGCGCTGGCAGATGCTGGATGCGGGCACGCTGGCGCACCGCATCAGCGCCGCCTATTCGCAGGGCGAGTCCAGCGCGGCCCTGGTGGTCAGCGAGGTCGAGTCCGACGCCGACCTCTCGCGCATGATGCAGGAGCTGCCCGCCGTCGAGGACTTGCTGGAGACTGCGGACGACGCACCCATCATCCGCATGCTCAACGCCCT
The DNA here is from genome assembly GCF_001622915.1 of Delftia sp. GW456-R20. NCBI lineage: Bacteria > Pseudomonadati > Pseudomonadota > Betaproteobacteria > Burkholderiales > Comamonadaceae > Delftia > Delftia sp. GW456-R20. Next base: position 709,708 of record NZ_LWCN01000005.1, read on the forward strand.
GCTCACGCAGGCCGCGCGCGACGGCGCCAGCGATATTCACATCGAGCCCTATGAGCGCCACTCCAGCGTGCGCTTTCGCGTGGACGGCGACCTGCGCGAGGTCGTGCAGCCCAACCGGGCCCTGCACGCGGCGCTGATCTCGCGCCTGAAAATCATGGCCGACCTGGACATCGCCGAAAAGCGGCTGCCCCAGGACGGCCGCATCAGCCTGCGCCTGGGCACGCGCGCCATCGACGTGCGCGTCTCCACCCTGCCCAGCGCCCATGGCGAGCGCGCCGTGCTGCGCCTGCTGGACAAGAGCGAGAGCAAGCTCAGCCTGGAAGCCGTGGGCATGCAGGGCGAGACGCTGAGGCGGTTCACCCACATGACGGCGCAGCCCCACGGCATCGTGCTGGTCACCGGCCCCACGGGCTCGGGCAAGACCACCACGCTGTACGCGGCGCTGTCGCGCATGGACGCCAGCCACAGCAACATCATGACGGTGGAAGACCCCATCGAGTACGAGCTGGCCGGCGTGGGGCAGACCCAGGTCAACGCCAAGATCGAGCTGACCTTCGCCAAGGCCCTGCGCGCCATCCTGCGCCAGGACCCGGACGTGATCATGATCGGCGAAATCCGCGACTTCGAGACCGCGCAGATCGCCATCCAGGCCTCGCTGACGGGCCACCTGGTGCTGGCCACGCTGCACACCAACGACGCCTCCAGCGCCGTCACCCGCCTGATCGACATGGGCGTGGAGCCGTTCCTGCTGTCGTCCTCCCTGCTGGGCGTGCTGGCACAGCGCCTGGTACGCAAGATCGACACCACCGAGCCCAGCGGCTACCGGGGGCGCACCGGCATCTTCGAGATGCTGGTGGTGGACGACACCATCCGCGCGCAGATCCACCGCCAGGCCAGCGAGGCCGAGATCCGCGACACCGCGCTGGCCTCGGGCATGCACCTGATGCGCGACGACGGCGAGCGGCTGGTGCGCGAGGGCATCACCACGCCCGAGGAAGTGCTGCGCGTCACGCGCGACTAGGCGCAGGCGGCCACGCCCGACCCTGCGCAGCACGGGGCATCCCCGTTTGCCACAATGGTCGGCATGTTGGAATCCCTACGCGCCTGGAGCGCTCCCTATGGCGGCGACCTGTTCCTGTGGGTCGCCACGCTGAGCCTGATCAGCTACATCGCCCTGTGGTGGTTCAAGTCCCGGCTGTCCACCAGCCAACTGCGCCGCGTCATCCGCCTGTCGGCGCTGGTGGCGCTGCCGCTGTCCTGGCTGGCCATCCAGCAGGGCGAGAACCATCTGGCGGCTGCCATCCTCCCCCTGGTCTGGTGCGTGGTGCTGGGCATCACCTGCGCACGGGAAATGTCCAGAAGAAACTGAGTGCGCGAACGCGCACCAGGAATGCCCTGGCGCGGCAAGGCCCGCGCCGCCCCCACCCACCGTGAACTGGAAGTTGGAACCTGCCATGACATCATTCAATGAAGTCCGTCTGTCCATGCTCGACCTCGTGGCCGTGCGCGAAGGCGGCACCGTCGCCGAGGCCCTGGACATTGCGCTGGCCACGGCCCGCAAGGCCGAGGCACTGGGATTCGAGCGCTACTGGCTGGCCGAGCACCACAACATGCCCGGCATCGCCAGCTCGGCCACGGCCGTGCTGATCGGCCATATCGCAGGCGGCACCTCGAAGATCCGCGTGGGCTCGGGCGGCATCATGCTGCCCAACCATGCCCCGCTGGTGGTCGCCGAAGCCTTCGGCACGCTGGCCGAGCTGTACCCGGGCCGCATCGACCTGGGCCTGGGCCGTGCGCCCGGCACCGATGGCGCCACCATGCGCGCCCTGCGCCGCGACCGCGTCGAGACCGAGGAAGACTTCCCGCGCGACGTGATGGAGCTGCAGCGCCTGCTGGCCCCGGCCACGCCCGATCAAAAGCTGGTGGCCACGCCCGGCGCGGGCACCAACGTGCCGATCTGGCTGCTGGGCTCCAGCCTGTTCTCGGCCCAGCTGGCCGCCCACCTGGGCCTGCCCTACGCCTTTGCCTCGCACTTCGCGCCGCGCATGCTCTACCAGGCCGTGCAGCTGTACCGCAGCCTGTTCAAGCCGTCGGCCCAACTGGCCAAGCCCTACGTGATCGTCGGCGCCCCCGTGATCGCCGCGCCCACCGATGACGAGGCCGAGTACCTGGCCAGCAGCACCTACCAGCGCGTGCTGGGCATCATCACGGGCCGGCGCGGACTGCTGCCGCGCCCCATCGAGAACTATGCGGCCCAGCTCGGCGAGCAGGAGCGCCGCGCCATCGGCGACTTCCTGGCCGTGGCCTCCATCGGCGGCCCGGACAAGGTGCGCACGCGCCTGCAGAAGCTGCAGGCCGACACCGAGGCCGACGAGCTGATCCTGGTCAGCGACGTGTATGACCGCGACCTGCGCCTGCGCTCGCTGGAGATCACGGCCGGCGTCATGGGCCGCTGAAGGCATGAGCCGCTCCGCCCGGCTGCTGCAGCTGATCGACCTGCTGCGCCGCGCGCGCCTGCCACAGGCCGGGCCGGTGCTGGCCCGGCAGCTGGACGTGAGCCTGCGCACCCTGTACCGCGACATTGCCACCCTGCGCGAACAGGGTGCAGCGATTGCGGGCGACCCGGGTGTGGGCTACGAGATGCGGCCCGGCTTTCTGCTGCCGCCGCTGATGTTCACGCCCGATGAGCTGGAAGCCCTGCTGCTGGGCGCGCGCTGGGCCAGCCGCCAGGCCGACCCCGAGCTCGCCCAGGCCGCCACCGCCGCGCTGGACCGCATACGCAGCGCGCTGCCGCTGGAGCTGCGCATTGAGGTGGACACCAGCGGCCTGCTTGTGCCGCCCATCTGCCACGAGTCCGTGACCGAGCCCTGGCAGACCGCGCTGCGCCTGGCGATACGGCGCCAGCACCGGGTGCTGCTGCACTACACGGATGAGAAGGGCCAGCCGACCGAGCGCCAGATCTGGCCTTTTGCCATGGCTTTCTTCGATCAGCGGCGCATTCTTGCGGCCTGGTGCGAACTGCGCCAGGACTTCCGCCATTTCCGTGCCGACCGCGTGCGTTCCGTCACCGATCTGCAGGAACGCTATCCCGACCACCGCAGCGGCCTGATCGAACGCTGGTCGCGGCAACTGGGCTACACGGTCCGCTGACACCACTGCTGACAAAAACTGTCAGCATGGCCTCCTACAGTCGCTCCCATGGCCTTCTCGCCATGCATTCAAACCACTGGGAGCCTTCATGAACGACTCGATCAAGCCGCTGCGCTTTTACTTCCACCCCCGCTCGCGCGCCGTCATCGCGCGCTGGATGCTGGAGGAATGCGGCGCCCGCTATGAGCCCGTGCGGCTGGAATACGGCAGCACCATGAAGGCTGCCGACTACCTGGCTGTCAACCCCATGGGCAAGGTCCCCGCCCTGGTGCACGGCGAGACCGTGATCACCGAACAGGCCGCCATCCTTGCCTATCTGGCCGACATCTTCCCCGAACGAAGGCTCGCACCGGCCGTGGACAGCCCGCTGCGCGGCGTCTACCACCGCTGGATGTTCTTCCTGGCCGGCCCCGTCGACGCCTTGATAACTGCCAAGAGCCAGGGCCACCTGGAGCAGCAGACGGCCGACCAGGCCATGTCCGCCGGCTATGGCCGCTATGACGACGTGGTGCAGACGCTGCGCCAGGCCGTGGCCGGCAGGCGCTACCTGTGCGGCGACCAGTTCACCGCGGCCGACGTGCTCATGGCCAGCTACCTGCGCTGGGGCACGATGATGAAGCTGCTGCCCGCGCTGCCCGAATTCAGCGATTACGGCCAGCCGCTGATGGAACGCCCGGCCTCGCTGCGCTCCATCCAGCTCAACGAAGCGGACCTCGCGGCCCAGCCGGCATAAGGACCAGGCAGGGGCTGCCGCCGACCGCGGCGGCGGCCTCGCCATCCAGCCGTCACCGGCAGCGGCTACCATCGGGGGTTGGATCGCCGCCTGGCGTTTCCTGAACGCCATCCCTTTCCCAGCCCTTCCCGACTCCCGCCGCGCATGCCTGCCTTTTCCTTCGAAGCCCTGGATGCACAAGGTCAGACCCGCAAGGGCACGATCGAAGCCGACAACGCGCGTGCCGCGCGCAGCCAGCTGCGGGCCCAGGCCCTGGTGCCCATGGCCGTGGAGATCGTGGCCTCGGGTTCCGCGTCCGGCCCGCAGGGCGGCGCCTCGCGCTGGCTGACCCGCCCCGTCCTTGGCTCCACAGGACTGACCGTTTGGACGCGCCAGATGGCGGGGCTGGTCGGGTCAGGCCTGCCCATAGAGCGCGCCCTGGCCGCGCTGTCCGAAGAAGCCGACGACCCGCGCCAGCACCACCTCGTGGCCGCGCTGCGCGCCGAGGTCAACGCAGGCTCCACCTTTGCCCGCGCCCTGGCCCAGCACCCGCGCGAGTTCTCCGACATCTACTGCGCCGTGATCGGCGCCGGCGAGGCCAGCGGCAGCCTGGGCCCGGTGCTGGAGCGGCTGGCCGACGACCTGGAATCGCGCCAGGCCCTGCAGTCCAAGCTCATCGGCGCAGCCCTGTACCCGGCCATCGTGACCCTGGTGGCCATCGTCATCGTGCTGTTCCTGGTCAGCTACGTGGTGCCCCAGGTGGCCAGCGTGTTCGCCGGCACCAAGCGCGCCCTGCCCTGGCTCACCGTGGCCATGCTGGCGCTCAGCGACTTCGTGCGCAGCTATGGCTGGGCCGCGCTGATCGCCCTGATGCTGGGCGCCGTGGGATTCCGGCTGTCCATGAAGAACCCCGTGCTGCGCGAGCGCTTCGACGCCTGGTGGCTGCGCCTGCCGCTGATCGGCCGGCTGGCGCGCAACTACAATGCGGCACGCTTTGCCGGCACGCTGGCCATGCTGGCGGGCGCAGGCGTGCCCATTCTCAAGGCCTTGCAGGCCGCAGCCGAAACGCTGGGCAACCGCGCGCTGCGTGCCGACGCCATGGACGCGCTGGCCCTGGTGCGCGAGGGCGCGCCGCTGGCCTCGGCGCTGGCGCAGAAAAAGCGCTTCCCGGGCCTGATCTCCATGTTTGCCCGCCTGGGCGAGCAGACCGGCCAGCTGCCCGTGATGCTGCAGCGCGCGGCCAACCAGCTGTCCACCGAGGTGCAGCGCCGCGCCATGCACCTGGCCACCATCCTGGAGCCGCTGCTGATCGTGGCCATGGGCATGGTCGTGGCCCTGATCGTGCTGGCCGTGCTCATGCCCATCATCCAGCTCAACCAGTTCGTCAAATAGCGAAAAGCGCCAAGCCATGTCCGTGACCCTGCAAGACAAGCTGGTCGTCGCCATATCCTCGCGGGCGCTGTTCGACTTCGAGGAGGAGAACCGGCTGTTCGACGCCGGTGACGAGCAGGCCTACATGCGCCGCCAGCTGGACCTGGTGCACCAGCCCGCACGCCCGGGTATCGCCTTCCCGCTGGTGCGCAAGCTGCTGGCCTTCAATACGCCCGAGGTGCAGCGCGTGGAGGTGATGATGCTGTCGCGCAACGACCCGGCCAGCGGCATGCGGGTCTTCGCCTCGGCCAAGGCTGCCGACATGCACATAGAGCGCGGCGTGTTCACGCGCGGGCGCGATCCGTTTTCCTACCTGCGGCCACTGGGCGCCCACCTGTTTCTTTCGGCCAACGAGGTCGATGTGCGCAGGGCGCTGTCCATCGGCTTTCCTGCCGCACGCGTGATGGTCGATTCCACGCCGGCAGGCGACCGCTATCCGCAGGAGGTGCGCATCGCGTTCGACGGCGATGCCGTGCTGTTCTCCGACGAGGCCGAACGCGTCTACCAGCAAGGCGGGCTGCCGGCCTTTCTGCGCCACGAGGTCTCCCATGCCGCCACGCCGCTGGCGGAAGGGCCGTTCAAGCCGCTGCTGGTGGCGCTGCACCGGCTGCAGCAGCAGGCGGACTCGTCCCAGACCATGCGCATTCGCACGGCCCTGGTGACGGCGCGCAGCGCACCGGCGCACGAGCGTGCCATCCGCACGCTGCTGGAATGGGGCATTGCGGTGGACGAGGCCATGTTCCTCGGCGGCCTGGAAAAGGGCCCGTTCCTGCGCGAGTTCGAGCCGGACTTCTTCTTCGACGACCAGACCGGCCACGTCAACTCGGCCGCGCGCCACGTGCCGGCAGGCCATGTGAGCAGCGGCATCTCCAATCCGGACGCCGATCCGCCGAAGTAAACAATTGCAAAGGGCGGGCCGGCCGTGCTTGCAAATGCCGGTTCCGTGCCCAAATAAAGCCCATGCATTTTCCCCTCATGAACCGCTCTGCCCTGCTGCGCCGGCCACCGCTGCTGCAGGCCGCCGTCGTCGTGCTGCTGACCAGCGCCTTCATGCTGCCCGCCGCGCGCGCGCAGGCGGCAGAAAACGCAGCCACCGAGCAGGCAACGGCCAGCCCGGCGCCGCTGACCAAGGGGGAGATCAAGGCCCAGCGCGAATTCAAGATGCTGGACTTCAACAAGGACGGCAAGCTCAGCCGTGCCGAAGTGGCGCTGTTCCCGCGCCTGTCGGCGGCCTTCGACGAGGCCGACACCGACAAGGACGGCTACGTCTCCTATGCGGAGGTGCAGGCCTTTGCCGTCAAGTACCGCGCCGAACGCGACAAGGCAAAGGCCAAGGCGCAGGTCGAAGAGGCAAAGGCCGCCGAGCGTGCGGCAGCCGAGCATGCTGCAGCCGCACCCGCTGCCAGGGACAAGAAGGAAGGCGAAGGCTCAAAGGACTGAGCCTTCTTGCCCGGCCCCTGACACTCAAAGACCGCCGGTACGCTTGACCTTGGGTTCCGAATAGGTCAAAGGCTCATCGCGCACCTGCATCTTGTTGCGGGCCACATCGTCGGCCTTGCTGACCTCCTGGGCCTGCTCCACCGCCATGGCGCTGGCACGCCACATGGACTGGATGAACTCGATGAGCTGCTTGGAGATCGGCTCCTTGGGCGGCTCCTCGACCTCTTCCTTCTGCTTGATCTCTTCGGCCAGCGTCCAGTCGCGGTTTTCCTGGTCCACCACGGACGGCTTTTCAGGATCGCGCACCACCCGGCCCTCGCCGATGCGGTCCGTGGATTCGACGGCGTTGGTGGCGTTCACAGGACGCACGGGCACCGCGCCCGACGCACCGGTGGAGTACAGATCGGCGCTTTGCGGGCGCCACGGTATGGGTGATCGGTCAACAGGTGGAATTGGCATGGCTCGACCCTCTTGCTGGATGTGTGCTGTGGGCGGGAATTTCCCGCCGTCGCCTCATCATCGACAGAAGCTGAAAGAACTGAAGCGCTTTTTTTGAAAGACGCTTCGGCCTGCCTCAAACCAAGGGTAAACCCCTTGTTCACCTCGACCAGGCGCTAGAGGAAGCGCTCCAGCAGCTTGCGCGAGGTGCGGTCCAGCGCCGTGCTGTCGGGCACGCTGAACTGCACGCCGTCCTGGCTGGTGATCATCAGATGCGTGCGGCCCGACAGGCGCCGGATGTCCTCCTCGGCCTTGAGCACGAGCTGCACGGGCCCCCGGTCGGTCTCCAGGTCCCAGGTGCTGGGCGTGGAAAAGCCGGACACCTTGTGGATGCGCTGGATGACGGGCACGAACTCGCGCACGGCCAGGTCTTCCTCGATCAGCATGCGGGCCTGCGCCGGCAGGTGGTCCATGTGGTCCACCCACAGCGCCTCCTTGCCATCGACGGAGACCAGGGACAGGCCTTCCAGCGGTGCGGCAATCGGAAAGGCGCGCACGGGCACCACGGATTCGTGGCGCGTGCCGTCGGCCAGGATCAGCACCAGGCGGCCATGGGCGTTGCGCTCCATGCGCACACCGCTCAGATCGGCGCCGGCAGCGGAATGTTGGGCGTTGGACATGGCTTACTCCTCGATGGTGGTTGCGGCCAGGGTCAGGCCTGCGGCCTGGGCATCCTCTTCGGCGCGCCGCGCCTGGGCCTGGTACAGGCGCCAGTAGGCGCCCTGCTTTTCCATCAGCTCGTCGTGCGGACCCACTTCCACGATCTCGCCCCGGTCCATGACCACGAGGCGGTCGGCCTTGCGCAGCGTGGACAGGCGGTGGGCAATGGCAATCGTCGTGCGGCCCTGCACCAGGTTGTCCAGCGCCTTCTGGATTTCCTTCTCGGTCTCGGTGTCCACGGCCGAGGTGGCCTCGTCCAGGATCAGGATGCGCGGGTCGATCAGCAGTGCGCGCGCAATGGAGATGCGCTGGCGCTCGCCGCCCGACAGGCCCTGGCCGCGCTCGCCCACCAGGGAGTCGTAGCCATGCGGCAGGCGCAGGATGAATTCATGGGCGTGGGCAGCGCGGGCCGCCGCCACGATTTCCTCGCGCGTGGCATCGGGCTTGCCGTAGGCGATGTTCTCGGCAATGGTGCCGAAGAACAGGAAGGGCTCCTGCAGCACCAGGCCGATGTTGCTGCGGAAGTCCGAGACCTTGAGCCGGCGGATGTCCACGCCGTCGAGCTGAATGGAGCCCTCGCTCACGTCATAGAAACGGCTGATCAGGTTGACCAAGGTGCTCTTGCCCGAGCCGCTGTGGCCGACCAGGCCGATCATTTCACCCGGGCGAATCTGTAGATCCAGGTTCTTGATCACGGCGCGGCTGCCGTAGCGGAAGCTCAGGTTGTCCAGCGTGATGGCGCCCTGCACGCGCGGCAGCTTGACCGGGTTGACCGGGTCGGGCACGTTGCTCACGTGGTCGAGGATGTCGAAGATGCGCTTGGCGCCGGCCGCCGCCTTCTGCGTGACCGAGACGATGCGGCTCATCGAGTCCAGGCGGCTGTAGAAGCGGCCGATGTAAGCGATGAAGGCCGTCAGGATACCGACCGTGATCTGGCCGCCAGCCACCAGCCAGATGCCGAAGCCCCAGACCACGAGCAGGCCGATCTCGGTCAGCAGCGTCACCGTGGGCGTGAACAGCGACCAGGTCTTGTTGACCTTGTCGTTGGCCTGCAGGTTGACCAGGTTGGCCTGGGCGAAGCGGTCGGCCTCGCGCTTTTCCTGGGCGAAGGCCTTGACCACGCGGATGCCGGGGATGGTGTCGGCCAGCACATTGGTCACTTCGGACCAGACGCGGTCGATCTTCTCGAAGCCCGTGCGCAGGCGGTCGCGCACCAGGTGGATCATCCAGGCGATGAAGGGCAGCGGCACCAGGGTGACCAGGGCCAGCCACGGATTGATGGAGAACAGGATGACCGAGGTCATCACGATCATCAGCACGTCGGTCGCGAAATCCAGCGCATTCAAGGATAGAAACAAATTGATGCGATCTGTTTCCGCCCCGATGCGCGCCATCAGGTCGCCCGTGCGCTTGCTGCCGTAGTAGTCCAGCGACAGCGTCAACAGGTGGTTGTAGGTGGTGGTGCGCAAGTCCGACCCTATGCGCTCGGACACTTTGGCCAGCACGAAGGTGCGCGCCCAGCCCAGGCCCCAGGCCACCAGCGCCGCCGCCAGCAGCCCGCTCAGGTAGAAGACCACGAGGCTGCTGTCGATCTGCTGCCCGTTCTGGAACGGGATCAGGATCTTGTCCACGATGGGAATCGTCAGGTAGGGCGCCACCAGGGTGGCGCCCGTGGAGGCCAGCGTCAGCAAAAAGCCCAGCAACAGCTGGTGCCGGTAGGGATGGGCAAAGCGCCACAGGCGCAGCAGCACCCAGGTGGAGGTCTGCGGACCCTGCTGGCGCGCGCAGGCCGGGCATTCGTCGGCCTCGGGCGGCAGCTCGGCCTGGCAGGCCGGGCAGCGGGGCACGTCGTCCTCGGGCTCGGCGAAGTCCTCGCCGCGTGCCAGGCGCTCGCGCTCATGGTCGAACTGCTGCAGCAGGCGCAGCACGGCCGCCTGGTGGCGCAGCGTGAAGCGCCACAGCGCCAGCCGCGCCGCAGGGCCGTGCAGTTCGAGGTTGCCCACGCCGCCGTGGTCCAGCGTGCGCAGATTCTGATCAATGGATAGTGCCCACTCACTCCACTGCTGATCTGCAGGATCACAGGCGAGGAGCCGCTGGTTGGTCAGCACAACCCAGCCTTCGCCGAAGCGCATATCGAGGGTCAGGTCAACCGGGACGAGGGCCAGCACGTTTTCATTGGAAGCGAGCCTGGCTCGCAGCCCAGCCCCGCGGGGGCTGGCAAGGAAGGCCGAAACGTCCACAGAATGGTGTTCTTGCATGTTGAGTTGTTTTTCCCGCCCCTGGCGGCTCCTGGTGTCATGCGGGCAACCGCAGCTCCCCGGTGGATATCCCGCGCTTTGCACGGCATACCCTGCTCAACGCGCCAACCCTGGTTTAGGCTGACAGCACTGCGCATGGGCTTTCTGAGCGCACAATCCTCTCCCATTCTCCGGCGATCCGCACCCGGGTCGTCGCTCACGCTTACCCGTTGATCGACATGGCGAAATTCAAAGACATCCAACTCTTGCGCACCACCTACCTGCGTGGACCCAGCGTCTGGACCTACCGTCCCGTGCTGGAGGTCTGGCTGGATCTTGGTGAGCTGGAGGACTATCCCTCGAACAAGCTTGACGGTTTCAACGAGCGCCTGACGGCCTGGCTGCCCGACCTGATCGAGCACCACTGCGGCGTGGGCGAGCGCGGCGGCTTCATCCAGCGCCTGGAAGGCGGCACCTGGTGCGGCCATGTGCTGGAGCACATCATCATCGAGCTGCTGAACCTGGCGGGCATGCCGGCCGAGTTCGGCCAGACGCGCGAGATTTCCCAGCGCGGCATCTACCGCATGGTCTTCCGCTGCCCCGAGGAAACCGTGGCGCGCACGGCCCTGGCCTACGGCCACCGGCTGATCATGGCCGCCATCAACGACGAGCCCTTCGACCTGAAGGCCGCCGTCAAGGCCATCAAGACCGAGATCAACGACCGCTACCTGGGCCCGAGCACGGGCTGCATCGTCGATGCTGCAGGCGAGCGCCGCATTCCCCACATCCGCCTCAATGACGGCAACCTCGTGCAGCTCGGCTATGGCGCCGCGCAGCGCCGAATCTGGACCGCCGAGAGCGACCAGACCAGCGCCATTGCCGAAGGCATTGCCCAGGACAAGGACTTCACCAAGCGCCTGCTGGCCGCCTGCGGCGTGCCTGTGCCCGAAGGCCAGATCGTCAACAGTCCCGAAGAAGCCTGGGAAGTGGCGCAGGACATCGGCTTTCCCGTCACCGTCAAGCCCTCGGACGGCAACCACGCGCGTGGCGTGACGCTGGACCTGCGCGACGAGGCCGACATCAAGACCGCCTTTGCGCTGGCCCAGCCCGAAGGCTCCGACGTGATCGTCGAGCGCTTCATCGACGGCACCGAGCACCGCATCCTGGTGGTGGGCGGCAAGGTCGTGGCGGCCTGCCGTGGCGAGACCGTGAGCGTGGCCGGCAACGGCAAGTCCACGCTGCGCGAGCTGGTCGCCGTGGTCAACCAGGACCCGCGCCGCGGCCCCGAGCAGGAATACCCGCTGGACTGGATCAACCTCGAAGCCCCGGCCGTGAAGCTGGAGCTCAAGCGCCAGAACGTCACGCCCGACACCATTCCCGCCCAGGGCACCAGCGTGCTGCTGCAGCGCAACGGCAACATGGCCATCGACTGCACGGATGAAGTCCACCCCGAAGTGGCCTACATGGCCACGCTGGCCGCCAAGATCGTGGGCCTGGACATCGCGGGCATGGACATGATCCTGCAGGACGTCTCGCGCCCCATGAAGGAGCAGGGCGGCGCCATCCTCGAAGTCAACGCCGGCCCCGGCCTGCTGATGCACCTGAAGCCCACCAGCGGCGCGCCGCGCCCCGTGGGCATGGCCATCGCCGACCACCTGTTCCCGCGCACCGAAGAGGGCACGGGTGCAGGCCGCATCCCCCTGGTGGGCATTGCCGGCACGCGCAACAACGGCTTCACGGCCCGCCTGGTGGGCTGGCTGCTGCAACTGTCGGGCAAGCTCACGGGCGTGGCCAGCAGCGAGGGCATGTTCCTGTCCAACCGCCAGACCCAGAAGACCAACACCGCCAATTGGGCCGGTGCCCACCGCCTGCTGACCAACCGCCTGGCCCAGGCCGCCGTCATCCAGACCACGGCCCGCTCCATTCTGGAGGAAGGCCTGGCCTACGACCGCTGCCTGGTCGGCGTGGTCACCGACATGGACGGCTTCGAACAGTTGCCCGACCATGACGTGCACGAGCAGTCGCAGATGACGCGCGTGATGCGCACCCAGATCGACGTGGTGCTGGACGAAGGCGCGGGCGTCCTCAATGCCGACATCGAACAGGTGGCCGACCTGGCCCGCCTGTGCGACGGCGAGGTGCTGTTCTATTCGATGCAGGCAGACAGCCCCGTGGTCGCGGCCCACCGTTCCGAGAGCGAAGGCCGCGCCGTCTTCGTGCGCGGCAACCAGGTGATCCTGGCCACGGGCGCTGCCGAGCGCGTGCTGGGCACGCTGGACGCACTGAGCCTGCCCGGCGGCCTGCGCCCGGACACGCCGGCCCTGCTGGCCGCCATTGCCGCCGCGTGGTCCATGGACATTGCCCCCGACCTCATCGTCGCCGGCATCAAGACCTTCGACTACACGCCGGCCGCCGCAGCCACCGCCGCCTGAGCCCGACCACACGATGACATGCAGGCAGGCCCGGCGACGCGGGCCTGCCCTCCGAAAGAAGACACTATGCAGATCACCCGCATCCGAGCCCTGCGCGGCCCCAATCTCTGGACCCGCAGCACCGCCATCGAAGCCATCGTGCAATGCGAGCCCGGCGAGTGCGACTACTCGGCCCTGCCCGGCTTCGAGGACCGGCTGCGCGCGCGCTTTCCCAAGATCGGCACGCTGCAGCCGCACGGCGCCGACCAGCGCCTGTCGCTGGCCCAGGTGCTGGAAGTCGCGGCCCTGTCGCTGCAGGCCCAGGCCGGCTGCCCGGTGACCTTCAGCCGCACGCATGAAACCGTGGAGACCGGCACCTACCAGGTGGTGGTGGAGTACACCGAAGAGGCCGTCGGCCGCCTGGCCATGGAACAGGCCGGCGAGCTGCTGCAGTCGGCCCTGGCCGACACGCCCTTCGACGCCGACAAGGTGGTCGCCCAGCTGCGCGAACTCGACGAGGACGAGCGCATCGGTCCCTCCACCGGCTCCATCGTCGATGCGGCCGTGGCGCGTGGCATTCCCATCCGCCGCTTGACCTCGGGCTCGCTGGTACAACTGGGCTGGGGCTCCAAGGCGCGCCGCATCCAGGCCGCCGAGCTGGACCAGACCAGCGCCGTGGCCGAGTCCATCGCCCAGGACAAGGACCTGACCAAGCGCCTGCTGCACGCCGCCGGCGTGCCCGTGCCGCTGGGCCGCCCCGTCAAGGATGTGGAAGAAGCCTGGCTCGTGGCCCAGGAAGTGGGCCTGCCCGTGGTGGTCAAGCCCCAGGACGGCAACCAGGGCAAGGGCGTGGTGGTCAACATCACCACGCACGAGCAGCTCAAGGCCGCCTTCGCCACCGCCTCGGAATTCGGCGACGACATCATGGTCGAGCGCTTCCTGCCCGGCCATGACTTCCGCCTGCTGGTGGTCGGCGGCCAGCTGGTGGCCGCTGCGCGCCGCGAGCCGCCCCAGGTGCTGGGCGACGGCCAGCACACCATCCGCGAGCTGGTGGACATCGTCAACCAGGACCCGCGCCGCGGCTCGGGCCACGGCACGGCGCTGACCAAGATCCGCCTGGACGACATCGCCATCGCGCGCATCGCCACCGAAGGGCTCACGCCCGAATCCGTGCCGGCCCAGGGCCAGCGCGTGGTGCTGCGCAACAACGCCAACCTGTCCACCGGCGGCAGCGCCACCGATGTGACGGACGACGTGCACCCCGACATCGCCGCGCGCGCCGTGGAGGCCGCCCAGACCATCGGCCTGCACATCTGCGGCGTGGACGTGGTCTGCGAGACCATGCTGCGCCCACTGGAAGAGCAAAACGGCGGCATCGTCGAAGTCAACGCCGCACCGGGCCTGCGCATGCACCTGGCGCCGTCCTTCGGCAAGCCCCGCAACGTGGGCGTGCCCATGGTCGATGAGCTGTTCGCGCCGGGCCAGGATGGCCGCATCCCGCTGGTGGCCGTCACCGGCACCAATGGCAAGACCACGACCACGCGCCTGATCGCCCACCTGTTCACCTCGCATGGCTGGCGCACGGCCATGACGAACACGGATGGCGTCTACGTCAACGGCCGCCAGATCGACAGCGGCGACTGCTCGGGCCCGCGCAGCGCGCGCAACGCCCTGGCCCACCCCGAGACCGATGCGGCCGTGCTCGAATGCGCACGCGGCGGCATCCTGCGCGAAGGCCTGGGCTTCGACCGCTGCCAGGTGGCCGTGGTCACCAACGTGGGCGCGGGCGACCACCTGGGTCTGAACTACATCACCACGGTGGAAGACGTGGCCGTGCTCAAGCGCGTCATCGTGCAGAACGTGGCCACCGACGGCTATGCCGTGCTCAACGCGGCCGATCCGCTGGTCGCCGCCATGGCCTCCACCTCGCCGGGCAAGGTCATCTATTTCGCGGCCGACCGCCACCACCCCGTGATGGCCACGCACCGTGCCCAGGGCAACCGCGTGGTCTACGTGGACGGCGACAGCATCGTCGCGGCCGAAAGCTCGTGGCGCGAGACCATCGCGCTGCGCGAGATCCCCATCACGCGCAACGGCACCATCAGCTTCCAGGTAGAGAACGTCATGGCCTCCATCGCCGCCGCCTGGGGCGTGGGCATGCCCTGGCAGACCATCCGCCGCGGCCTGGCCGGCTTCGTCAACGACAGCGACAACGCGCCGGGCCGCTTCAACGTCATGGACTACCGTGGCGCCACGCTGATCGCCGACTACGGCCACAACCCAGACGCCATCCGCGCCCTGGTGCAGGCCGTGGACGCCATGCCGGCCCAGCGCCGCAGCGTAGTGATCAGCGGCGCGGGCGACCGCCGCGACCAGGACATCACCGAGCAGACCCAGATCCTGGGCAAGGCCTTCGACGACGTCATCCTCTACCAGGATGCCTGCCAGCGCGGCCGCGCCGACGGTGAAGTCCTGGCCCTGCTGCAGCAAGGCCTGCAAGGCGCACCGCGCACCGACTACGTGACCCAGATCCAGGGTGAGTTCAACGCCATCGACCATGCGCTGGCGCGGCTGACGCCCGGCGACCTGTGCCTGGTGCTGGTGGACCAGGTCGAGGAAGCCCTCGAACACCTGCGCCGCCATGTGGCGGGTGAGGCCTGACATGAACGGCCGGGCCTTGCTCACGGCCGCCCTGGCCACGCTGCTGCTGGGCGCCTGCGGTGCGCGCGCCGAGCAGGTGGGCGCGGTGGACACGGTGTTCAAATTCATAGGCCCGGACCACAAGATCGTGGTCGATGCCTATGACGATCCCAAGGTGGCGGGCGTGACCTGCTATGTCTCGCGCGCCAAGACCGGCGGCATCAAGGGCGGCCTGGGCCTGGCCGAGGACCGCGCCGAAGCCTCGATCAGCTGCGTGCAGACCGGACCCATCCAGATCCCTGCGCCGCTCAAGCAGCAGGACGAGGTGTTCACCGAGCGCATCTCGCTGCTGTTCAAGCGCCTGCGCGTGGTGCGCATGGTCGATGCGCAGCGCAACACCCTGGTCTACATGACCTACTCGGACCGCGTGATCGAAGGCTCGCCGCAAAACAGCGTCACCGCCGTGCCCGTGCCGCGCAGCACGCCGATTCCGCTGGGCAAATAACGCGCCTCAGTCCTGGGCGTGTTGGCGGCAGGCCTGCACAAAGGCCGTCAGCGCCGGCGAGCGGCGCTTGCCCGCCCGCTGCACCAGCGAGAAATCCCGCCACATGCGCGGCAGCGTGGTCGGCAGCACGGCCAACTCTCCCGAGGCGACCAGGGCCTGCACCAGCACGCGCGACAGGCAGCTGACGCCCAAGCCCTGGGCCACGCAGCGCGCTATGGCCTCGGAGCTGCCCAGCGTGGCGGCGGCCGGCAACTGGTGCAGATGCGGCAGCAAGGCATGCTCCACCATCTCGCGCGTGCCCGAGCCCGGCTCGCGCAGCAGCCAGCGCGCACCGCGCAAGGCGGCCACGCCCAGCGGGCGCTGACCCGCGGCCTGCACCAGCGGGTCCTGTGCTGCAGCCACGATGACGAGTTCGTCACGCATCCAGGGCTCGACCTCCAGCCCCGGCCAGTGGCTGGTGCCCTCGATCAGGCCCAGGTCCACGTCCAGCGATTCCACGGCCTGGCCCACCTCGCGCGTGTTGGCGATCTGCAGGTCCACGCTCAGGTGCGGATGGCTGCGCGCCAGGTGCGCGAGCACGGCTGGCAGCGCATAGGTGCCTATGGTGGTGCTGGCTGCCACGCGCAGACGCACGGGCAGGCTGGCGGCCCGCACCGAAAACGCCTGCTCTATGCCCCTGGCCTGCTCCAGCAGCGCCAGTGCCTCGGGCAGCAGGGCGCGCCCCGCGTCGTTGAGCGCCAGCCGCCGGCCCACGCGCTCGAACAGCTGGGCGCCCATGGCCTGCTCCAGCTGCTGCAGCGCGGCGCTGGTGGCCGACTGCGACAGGGCCACGGCGTCGGCCGCGGCCACGGTGGAGCCCGCCTGAGCGACGGCGCAGAAGATTTCAAGTTGGCGCAGGGTGAGGTGCAGCATGGCGTGCAGTCTGGACGAGGCATCAACCTGTTTGCCCGGTTGGTGCTACAAAAACTATTCGTTATACGAATATAGCCAAGAAATCTAAAGTGCCTCCCATGCACCGCGCTCCTGACGCGGCGCGCAGGCACCATGAACACCACATCCCTCCCACGCCCCTCCCATCCGTCCGGCTGGCTGCGCCAATTGACCGAGCTTGCGCCCGGCCTGCTGCTGGCCGGAGCCATTGCCGCAGCCGCCACCTGGGGCGCACGCCAGCCCCTGCTGGCCGGCTCTGGCCTGAGCGCACTGACGCTGGCCATCTGCATCGGCCTGGTCATCGGCAACACCGTCTATCCGCGCCTGGCGCCCGGCTGCCATGCCGGCGTGGGCCTGGCCAAGCAGCGCCTGCTGCGCGCGGGCATCGTGCTCTACGGCCTGCGGCTGACCTTCCAGGACATAGGCCATGTGGGCATGGCCGGCGTGGTGGTCGATGCCCTGGTGTTGGGCAGCACCTTCTTGCTGGCGCAGTGGCTGGGCCGCCGCGTCTTCGGGCTGGATGCGCGCACCACGGTGCTGATCGGCGCGGGCAGCTCCATCTGCGGCGCCGCTGCCGTACTGGCCACCGAACCCGTGATCAAGGGCCGCGCCGAAGACGTGGCCGTGGCCGTGGCCACCGTGGTGGTCTTCGGCACCGTGGGCACCTTCCTCTATCCCGCGCTGTTCCACTGGAACGCCGCCCACGGCTGGCTGGACATGTCGCCTGCGCAGTACGGCCTGTACGTGGGATCCACCGTGCACGAGGTGGCCCAGGTCGTGGCTGCCGGCGAAGCCATCGCCCCCGAAGCCGCCGACGTGGCCGTGATCTCCAAGATGGTGCGCGTGATGATGCTGGCCCCCTTCCTGCTACTGCTGTCCATGGCCGTGGCACGCGGCAACCGCAGCAGCCAGGTGAGCGACGGCCAGCCGCGCCGCATCACCATTCCGTGGTTCGCGCTGGGCTTCGTCGCCATGGCCGGCGTGAACTCCCTGGGCGTGCTGCCTGCAGCCGTGGTGCAGGTGGGCGTGCAGCTGGACAACGCCCTGCTGGCCGTGGCCATGGCGGCCCTGGGCCTGACCACCCATGTCCGCGCCGTGCGTGCCGCAGGCACGAAGCCCCTGCTGCTGGCCGCCTTGCTGTTCGCATGGCTTCTGGTGGCCGGCCTGCTCTTCAACCGCTGGGTGCCGGGCCTGCTCTGAAGCCGTCCGCATCCATTGACCGGCCCTGCAAAGCATCGTCTTGCAGGGCCTTTTTCATGGACGGCCCGCCCCTGAACAAGGGAATACCCTTGAATCAACTGCAGGCACAATTAATTTGCAATGCAAATTAATTGCATTGCAAAGATAATCGAGGCATGTCCTTTGCCTCTGCTCCGCCCCGCGCCCGTCTCGGCTTTCTCATGGTCACCCTGGTACGCCAGTGGCGCCGCCAGGTCGAGGAGCAACTGCTGGCCGACGGCCTGACCGATGCCACCTGGGCACCGCTGATCCACCTGCGCGCCTGGGGCGACGGCGTCACGCAAAAGGAACTGGCCGAGCGCGTGGGACTGGACGGCTCCAGCCTGGTGCGCCTGCTCGATATTCTGGAAGGCCACGGCTGGGTGGAACGCCGCGCCGACCCCGGCGACCGGCGCAGCAAGCGCATCTTCCTGACGGATGAAGGCAACGGCGCCGTGGACCGCGTGCGCGCCACCATGCTGCAGGCCGAGCTGGCCATGCTGCAGGACCTGGACGATGCCGAGGTCGAGGCCATACTGGCCGGCATGGCCAAGATCCAGGCGCGCATGGCCGCGCTGCGCACTGAAGGCGCGCCATGAGCGCCCTCCACGATGCCTATGGCCGCCTGCTGCAGGCCTCGGTCCGCTGGGGCTTCGACCCCGTGCGCCTGCGCCAGCATCTGCGCACGGCCTTTGCCGCCTGCCTGGCGCTGCTGGCTGCCTGGCAGCTGGAGCTGGAGCATCCGCAGTGGGCTGCCATGGCCACCTGGGCCGCGTCCCAGCCGCTGCGCGGGCAACTGCTCGAAAAAAGCTTTTTCCGGGTCGCAGGCACCGTGGCCGGCACGGCCGTGGGCGTGGGCCTGGTGCTGCTGGCCCAGGGAAACCTGCTGTGGCTGGTGCTGGGCCTGGCCGTGTGGCTGGGCCTGTGCGCGGGCGTGGGCAATCTGCAGCGCAGCTTCGTGGCCTACGGCACCATGCTGTCCGGGTATTCGGCGGCCATGGTCGCGCTGCTGGACTTCGCCCATCCCGACCAGGTCTTCGCCCTGGGCTGGGACCGGCTGTTCACGGCGCTGACCGGCGTGTTCGCAGCCCTGCTCGTGGGCTGGCTGTTCACGCCCAAGGGCAGCGGCATTCCCGGCAATGCCGAGGTGCGCCAGCTGTTCGCGCAACTCCTGCGCGATCTGGCCGGCAGCCTGCAGGCGCGCGGCCGTTCGTCCCTGGGCTCGCAGGAGATCGCCGCCCGCCTGCTGGCCATGGCGGTGATCGAGGAGGGGCTGGACCCGCACGCCGCCGGTTCGCAGCGCTCGCGCGAGGCCGTGCACGCGCTGCGCCGGCTCATGAATGCCCAGATCTCGGCCCTGCTGTGGCTGCGCGATGCACCGTCACAGGAGCCGCCTGCGGCCTTTGGCGAGGCGCAGGCCCTGGCCGCCGCGCAGGCGCTGCGCGAAGCCGCCCTGGCGCTGGAGACCCGCGTGCAGTTGCACGAGGCCGCGGCGGCCCTGGTGCGCGCACGCGAGGCCGCCGTGGCCTGGCCCGGCGCAGCCGACATGCTGGCCCCGATGGGCTTTGCGCTGCAGGCCCACCTGGCCGCCACCCATGACGTGGCCCTGCCGCCCGGCCACCGCGCCCGCCAATGGCCCGTGGTGCTGCACAGCGACTGGCTGGGCGCGCGCCGCGCCATGCTGCGTGCCAGCGCGGCCATCGCCATCGTGGGCCTGCTGTGGGTGGTGACGGGCTGGAGCGGCGGTGCCTACATGCTGCTGGGCATGTCCATCATGCTGACCGTGTTCTCGGGCTTCGAGAACCCGTCGGCCACCATGCGCCATGTGACCCTGGGCCAGGCCATGGGCGTGCTGGTGGCCCTGGCCTGCCAGTGGCTGGTCTGGCCGTTCGCCGGCAGCCAGGCGGGCCTGGTGTGGCTGATGCTGCCCTTTGTCTACGTGGGCGCACTGCTGTTCTCGCACCAGCGCACCGCGCTCTCGGGCTATGACTGCAACATGGTGCTGCTGCTCCTGCTGCAGCCCCACTACCCGCAGACGGCCAGCTTCGGCCATGCGCTGGCCCTGGGGCTGGCCGTGGTGTCCGGGCCGCTGGCCGGCTGGGCGGCCTACCGCTTCATCCTGCCGGTCACGCTGCAGGGCCGGCTGCAAAGCCTGCGCTCCATGATGGTCCACGAGCTGCAGGACATGGCCGCCACGCCCGGCCATGCGCGCGATGGCCGCATTTGGCGCGCCCGCCTGTACCACCGGCTGCTGCGCCTGGTGCGCATGTCGGAGCAGGCCGGAGGGCAGCTGGGTGCGCAGGCAGCGGAGTGCGGCCTGGCCGCACTGCATGTGGGCCGCGCCATCCAGGCGCTTCATCAACTGTCCGGGGAAGCGGCCCTGGGCGACGGCACCGCCCGCGCCGTACGCGCCGCGCTGCTGCGCCTGCAGCGGCTGCAGCAGGCGCCCGGCCAGTGCCCGCCGCTTTTGCGCGCGCTGGCGCAGCGCGTGGCCGAACGCCATCCCGACCAGGCGCGCCAGCTGCGCCATGCCGCGCATGAGATCGCGCAGCATGAAGCCTTCTTCCGCAACGCCGGCTGAAGCACGGACCCATGCCAGAATGAACGGCTAAGGTCGGCCAAGGCCGGCAGCGCCCCACGCTCCCTGTCCCCTTGTTGCAAGGAAAGCATCCATGTCGTGGAGCGACACCACCATCACCTCACAGCGCCTGGCGCTGCGCCCCTTCACTGCCGCCGATGCCGATGAGGCCTTTGCCTGCATCACGCCCACGCTGACGCGCTACCTGTCCTTCGAGCCGGCGTCGATGCCTGCCGAGTTCGAGGCGGTCTGGCGCGGATGGCTGCAGGAGATCGCGGCCGGCACGGACTTCAACTTCACGCTGCGCGAGCGCACGTCAGGCCGATTCACCGGCCTGCTGGGCCTGCACCGCGCGCGCGACGCCGAGCCCGAACTCGGGATCTGGATACGCGAGGACGTGCATGGCCAGGGCTACGGCCGCGAAGCCGTGGCCGCGCTGGCAGCATGGGCCCGAGCGACCTTTGCGCCACAGTCCTTGCGCTATCCGGTGGCCGAGCCCAATACCGCCAGCCGGCGCATTGCCCAGGGGCTGGGTGGCGTGGAGGTTGAGCGCCAGAGCCTTTCAAAGTACGTGCTCGTCGTCTACCGCATACCAGGGGTCGCCACGTCGAGCGTTGCCGCCCCATGAAAACAAAGGCCGTCCCACGCGAGTGGGACGGCCTAGTCCATGGGGCAGATGCCTGTCTTACACCGCCGCGATCGACACGGCCTTGGCGACCAGGTAGGCCTCCAGCGCCTCGGGGCCGCCCTCGGAGCCATAGCCCGAATCCTTGACACCGCCGAACGGCATCTCGGCCGAAGCCACGGCAGGCTGGTTGATCCACAGCATGCCGGTCTCGACCTGCTGGGCCAGCTGGTGGGCCGTCTTGATGGAGCGCGTAAACGCATAGGCCGCCAGGCCGTAGGACAGGCGGTTGGCCTCGGCAATGGCCTCGCCCAGATCGTCAAAGCCGCGGATGGCGGCCACGGGGCCGAAGGGCTCCTGGTTGAAGATCTCGGCGCTCAGCGGCACGTCGCCCAGCACCGTGGGAGCGAAGAAGTTGCCCGCGCCGCCCAGCGAGGCACCGCCCGTGAGCAGCTTGGCGCCCTGCTTTTGCGCATCCTCGATCAGATGGGACAAGGCCGTGACGCGGCGCGGATTGGCCAGCGGGCCCATCTGCGTGCCCTGTGCCAGGCCATCGCCGACCTTGAGGCCTTCGGCATGGGCGACCATGGCGCGCGTGAATTCCTCGCGCACGCTGTTGTGCACCAGAAAGCGCGTGGGCGAGATGCAGACCTGGCCCGCGTTGCGGAACTTGGACGCGCCTGCGGCCTTCACGGCCAGGGCCACGTCGGCATCCTCGGCCACGATGACCGGCGCGTGGCCGCCCAGCTCCATGGTCGAGCGCTTCATGTGCTGGCCGGCCAGCGCCGCCAGCTGCTTGCCCACTGCGGTGGAGCCGGTGAACGTGACCTTGCGGATCACGGGATGGGCGATCAGGTAGGAGGAAATCTGGGCCGGATCACCGAACACCAGGCCCACCACGCCGGCCGGCACGCCGGCATCGACAAAGCACTTGAACAGGGCTGCGGGCGCAGCCGGCGTTTCCTCGGGCGCCTTGCACAGGAAGGAGCAGCCCGTGGCCAGCGCCGCGCCGATCTTGCGCACGATCTGGTTGACGGGGAAGTTCCAGGGCGTGAAGGCGGCCACGGGGCCCACGGGCTCCTTGATCACCAGCTGCTGCACCTCGGGGCGGCGCGAGGGCACGATGCGGCCGTACACGCGCAGCGCCTCGTCGGCAAACCATTCGATGATGCCCACGCCGGCCAGGATTTCGCCCTTGGCCTCGGCCACGGGCTTGCCCTGCTCCTGCGTCAGGAGCGCGGCGATCTCGTCGGCGCGCTCCTTGAGCAGGGCGGCGGCACGGCGCATGGCGGCGCCGCGCTCATGGGCCGAGACATTGCGCCAGACCTCGAAACCGCGGTGCGCTGCGGCCAGCGCACGGTCCAGGTCGGCCACGTCGGCATGGGCCACATGGCCGATGACTTCGCCGCTGGCCGGGTTGCGCACGGGAATCTTCCTGCCGCTGGCGGCGTCCTGCCATTGGCCGTCGATCAGGAGTTGGGTGTCGGAGTAGGAATGGCTCATGCTGGATCAGATCCTTGGTAGATGACAGGGGGCAGATGTGTGGTGCAGGCACGGTCCTCGCAGTGTCCGCACCCGGCTGCCGCTGCAGCGCAGCGACCATTCTAGGAAGCGCCGGACGGCGGTGCCGTCACCGGGCTGTCACGCACACAACACCTAAAATGCCCGGGTTTCGCAATATCCACCAATCCGTTGAGAGGGAGCTCATGACCGATCTTTTCGACACCACTGCGCGCAGGGGTTTGCGCAGCGTCGCGCTGGCGCTCGCCTTGGCAGGCAGCCTGGGGCTGGCATGGGGGCAGGAGGGCGCCGCCGATGTGCCTCAGTTCATCCCTCGCATGAGCGTGGACTCGCGCGTCCAGCCGCAGGATACGCCTCGGGAGTTCCTGGCTTCACGCAGCCAGGCTGCAGCCACCGAGGTCACGCCGCTGCGCGTGGAGCTGGGCGCATGGAAGGAATACCGCGCCGCATCGGCACCGGCAGGCGGCGCAATGCAGGTGGGCGCCCAGCGGTTGAGTGCACAAACGGCCACGGTGGACGCACTGGCATCGCAACTGCAATGGAGCACCACCGCCTCCGGCGCACACGTGGCAGCCGTCAGCGTGCGCTCGGAAGGCGCCTATGGCATACGCCTGGGCGTGGAAATGAACCAGTTGCCCGGCAACGCGCTGCTGCGCGTCTATGCGCAGCAAAACCGCGCAGGCGCCTACGAGATTGCCGGCCAGCGCATTCTGCAGGTTCTGCAGGCCAACCTGGACGCGGGCGACACAGGCACCGACGGCCGCACCTGGTGGACTCCCGACACGGGCGGCGACGAGGTGACGCTGGAGATCGAACTGCCCCCGGGCGTCCCGGCCGAGACGCTGCGCATCGCCATCCCGCGTGTGATGCATGTGCATGAGAACCTCTCGCTGCCGCTGGAAGGCGAGATGCAGTTCTCGGCACAGCTCAACGAATCCCTGCCCTGCCAACTGGATTCCACCTGCTACGACGCATACAGCTCGCAACGCAACGCCGTGGCCCGCATGCTCTACATCAAGGATGGGATGGGCTATGTCTGCTCGGGCACCCTGCTCAACGACACGGCGAGCTCCGGCACCCCCTACTTCGTCACGGCCAACCATTGCATCAGCAGCCAGACCGTGGCTTCTACGCTGGAGACCTCGTGGTTCTATCGCACGCCCTCGTGCAACAGCCGCACGCTGTCATCCGGGAACAAGGTTCTGCGCAACGGCGCAACCTTGCTCTACGCAACGGCAACCTATGACGGTGCCCTGATGCGCCTCAACGACACGCCTCCCGCTGGCGCAGTCTTCTCCGGCTGGACCACGCAGACGCTGACGAGCGGTGCCAGCGTCGTGGGCATACACCATCCCCGTGGCGACCTGCAAAAGATCAGCTTCGGCACGGTCTATGGCTCGGTCGCATGCGAGCCGTCGAGTGAAGGCACGATGCTTTGCTCCAACGACAGCAAGGGCAACGGCGGCTTCAACCTTGTGACCTGGAACCAGGGGCTGACGCAGCCGGGCAGCAGTGGCTCGGGCCTGTTCCTGCAGGGTCGGCTGGCAGGCACGCTCTATGGGGGTGACGACCAAACCTGCTCTGCATCTGGCGGCACCTCGATCTACGGGCGCTTCGACCTGCTGTACTCCGCCCTCCAGAAATGGCTGGCAGCCAGTGCGACCACGGCGCGCAGCCCTGTATACCGCTTCTACAACGCGCATACGGGCGCCCACTTCTACACAGGCAGCGTTGCCGAGCGCGATTACGTGATCGCCAAGCTCCCGGAGTTTCAATACGAGAACGTGGCTTTCTATGCCTCTGCCCAGCCCCAGCAAGACCTGAGCCCCGTCTTTCGCTTCTACAACCAGGATTCGGGAGCGCACTACTACACCATCAGTGAAAGCGTTCGCGACTACGTCCACCAGACCTTTGCCCGTTTCATCTACGAAGGCCCGACCTGGTACGCACAAAAGAATGCCGTCGCAGGCAGCGTGCCCGTCTACCAGTTCTACAACCTGGACTCCGGAGCCCACTTCTATACAGCCAACGCCAGCGAACGCGACTATGTGATCGCCACCTTTGCCCGCTTCCGCA
Source organism: Delftia sp. GW456-R20 (assembly GCF_001622915.1). Lineage (NCBI taxonomy): Bacteria > Pseudomonadati > Pseudomonadota > Betaproteobacteria > Burkholderiales > Comamonadaceae > Delftia > Delftia sp. GW456-R20. Next base: position 734,340 of record NZ_LWCN01000005.1, read on the forward strand.
ACGAAGGCATCGCCTATTACGTCTGGCCATCGCAATAAGCCCAGCACTGCCCGGCCCGGCGCACTGCACCGCAGTGCGCCCCCAAGAAGAAGGCCCCGCACTGCGGGGCCTTCTTCTTGGAGCAACAGCCGTCACCCCACCAGCACCAGCCCAGGCGGCAGGCTATCCCCAAAGCTGCGCTTCGCATCCTGGGCGTCCATCTGCTGGACCTGTTCCACCAGGTCGATCCAGCGCTGCGGCGCACCGGCGCCGCGCAACCGCTCCAGCACCAGGGAGCGCTGGGCATCGGACAGGTCCAGCGCACGGTCGCCCGTCATGCGGGCCATCTGCACGGCGGCGAACATGGCGGTTTCATTGCGGCGCCAGTCCTGGGCCAGGGTGGCGTCCAGGAACTCCTGCGCAGCCTCGGGCGGCATGACGCGGTGGGCGTTGGCCGCCAGCGGCATGCGCGCGGCCAGCCGGCCTATGGCCCACCAGGTCTGCACGGATTCACCAGGGTGCTTCAGCCGCTGCAGCATCCACTGGCCCATTTCCTGGCGGTACTGCCAGGGCACGGCCTCCATGGCGGCGAACAGGCGCAGCATGTCGTCGTAGCTGCCATGGGCGGACTTGCCCTGGCTGCGCTGCGTGGTCTGCTGCACGGCCTTTTGCATGTGGCCGGCAACCTCTTCCAGCAGCTCCATCTGCCGGGCCTCATCCAGGCCCGCGGCCACGCGGCGCCAGAAGACCCACCATTCGGTGCGGTTGGCCGCCTCGCCGCCATGGCCCAGGCCCTGGCCATGCAGTTGCCAGACCTGCTGCATGCGCCAGCCGTCCAGCTCGGCGCCTACGCCGGGGCGCAGGCACCAGCCTGCCAGGTTCAGCCAGACGCGCTCGTGCTCGGCCGTGCGGCGGCGGCGCCTGGCCCGGGCCAGCAGGGCGTCGAACAGTGCGCGCAGCATCGGCAGGTCCCAGTCCTCGCGCGGGCCCAGCCGTCGCTCCAGCGACTGGCGCAGCTGGCGGACATCCTTGGCAGTCACCTCCTGCGCCTGGCTGCCGAAGATGCGCTCGATCAGGGCCACGGCGTCGGCCAGCCGGCCCTGCCGGGCAGAACGATCGCCGGTGTCCTGCCCATCTGCGGCCAGCGCACCGCGCACGCTGAACGGCAGCAGCCACTGGCGCTGCGCATCGTCGGCGGCCACGCAGCGCACCTCCAGCGTGCCGACCTCGGTCATGCAGGCCTGCAGTTGCACCTCGACCTGGGCCTTGTCCCGGCCCTCGGGCGCAGGCAGCACGGTGGACAGGGCGGGCAGCTCGACCCAGCCCTCGCCGTCGAGCGCCGCGATGCGGCCGGCCTGCGCAGGCGCCGCCGCCAGGCTGTTGGCCACCAGGGAAAAGCGCACGGCCTGGCCCAGGCGCAGCGCAAAGCGCCGGCCGGAGAGCACGATGCGCACGCCCTCTTCCGTGCCGCGCGGCAGCAGGCAGATGCCCTGTGGTGCGGCACCCGCCTTCTCGGGCAGGACCAGCCAGTAGCTGCGCGGCGAGCCACCGCCGATGCGCGGTACCGGGGCGGGCACCATCCGGGCCTCCTCCGATTCCGGCAGATCCTCAGGCGGACGGCTCTGGACATGCATGGCCAGGCCATGCGCCGCCGCGCCGCGTGCCACGGCCCAGTCGGGATGCGGGTTATGCAGCAGGCGCAGCGGCTGGCCGCGCCAGGCCTGCAGTTGCGCCACCAGCCGCTGGGCCAGCGCATGGGCGTGGAAGACGCCGCCATTGAGCAGGACCGCATCGGGCAGCTCCCCAGCCGCGTGCTGCGCGAGGAACTGCGCCAGGTGCCGCGTGATCGCCGCATCGGCAGGATAGGGCAGGCCCAGGCCGCGCAAAGCGCCCTGGCGCCGGGTGGGCAGATCCTGCAGGCCGGCCAGCGGCATGAAGCCTTCGACCACGGCCTCGCGCACCTCATCGCGGCGCAGCGTGGCCGTGCGCGTCTGCGCCAGCAGCTTCGATCCGCTGCCCAGCAGGGTCACGGCCACGGACTCGGGCGCATCGTCGGCCAGCAACTGTTCCTTGGCCATGCGGCAGCGCTGCACCAGCTGCGCGAAGCGTGCGGCGGGCAGGCGCTCGCCGGGCGGGGCGAACTGCGGCTCCAGCCGATGGGCCAGCGCCAGGTCCATGTTGTCGCCGCCCAGCATCAGGTGCTCGCCCACGGCCGTGCGTGTCAGCACGGGCAGGCCTCCAGCGTCACCGGGCTGCACGCGGATCAGGGTCAGGTCGGTGGTGCCGCCGCCCACATCCACCACCAGCGCCAGGCGGCAGTGCGCCAGCTCGGCCGCCAGATGCTCGCCCTGCAGCACCAGCCAGTCGTGGAAGGCGGCCTTGGGTTCCTCCAGCAATTGCACCGCAGGCAGGCCGGCCAGCTGCGCGGCCTCCAGCGTGAGTGCGCGCGCGCCTTCGTCGAACGAGGCCGGCACGGTCAGCACGACCAGCTGGTCCCGCAGCAGCGCGCCGGGGTGGGCGCGGTCCCAGGCCTGGCGCACATGGTCCAGGTAGCTGGCCGAGGCCTGCAGCGGAGACAGCCGGGCCACCTCTTCGGGCGCGCCCCAGGGCAGGATGGCCGCCGTGCGGTCCACGCCCGCATGCGAGAGCCAGCTCTTGGCGCTGGCCACCAGGCGCGACGGCACGGCCGCGCCCAGGTCACGCGCCCAGCGGCCATTGACGGCGGGCGCCTGCGCATCCGCGCCCAGCGCCGGCCAGGGCTGCTCCCAGGCATCGCCCAGTTCGCCGGGCGCCGCCTGGTAGCGCGCCGAGGGCAGCAGCACCTGGGCCGCGACCTCGCTGGCCGAGACGCGCTGCGCCACGGGCAGCAAGGCGATGTCGGCCGCCGTGCCGCCCACGGGCACATGCGCCACCACGGTGTGGCTGGTGCCCAGGTCGATGCCCACGATGTGGGCTGCACCGGACACGGGAGCGGGGGCGGAAGATTCGGAGGCGGCGGTATCAGGCATATCGGCAGTCAATACATGGCACGGTGCGCGGCCCGGACCGGGCCTGCCGCCCAGGGGCGGGCTACGCTACATCGGCCCGCACGTCGAACTCCACCTTCCAGCGTTCTTCGCCACCCACGGGCACGGCGTTGAGCTCCAGCGTGCCGATGTCGGTCACCCGCGCATGCAGGGTGACGGGCACGATCTCGCCGGGCGCACGGCCTTCGGCGGGCAGGTGGGCCTCGATTTCCTGCAGCTCGACCAGTTCCTCTGGGCCCCAGAAGTCCAGAACGGTGCCGACCTGGTCGGCGCGGCGCACGGAGGAGCCGAAAAAGCGCAGCCGCACGGGCTCGCCCACGACCAGGCCGAATTCCTGGGTGTCCAGCGCCACCTCGGTGCCCTCTTCCATGCCGAAGGGCGCCAGGCACAGGGCCGAGATGGGCGGCTCCATGCCGGGGATTGCGGGCATGTTGCTTTCCACGCCCACGTAATAGCTCTGCGCCGTGCCGCCACGGATGCGCACGCCACGGCCCGCAGCCGCCACATGGCCGAAGTAGGCGGCGCCGCGCGCCACGGCCAGGTCCAGGTTGGCGCCATCCAGCAGGCGCGCGGGTTGCGCGCCCTCGCCGGCCAGCCAGCCGTTGACGACTTCCAGGATGCGCTGCTCGATCTGCGGCGCCTTGAGCACGCCGCCGTTGAACAGGATGGCCGAGGGATGCAGGAAGGACGCGCCCTCGGGCTGCGTGCCCTTGAGGCCTTCGATCTGCTCGGTGGCGCCGGCCTGGCGCGAGAGGAAGGCCGCCAGGTGGCGCGTGACGGCCGCATCCTGCGCATACGGCAGGCCCAGCTGGGTCAGCGCGGCGCGCGCGCGGGTCTGGGGTTTGTCGGAGACGGCTGCGCGCGGGAAGAAGCCTTCCACCAGCATCTGCAGCACCTCGTCACGCGTGACCTCGGTGCGGATGCTGCCGCCGATGAGCTTGCTGCCCCGGCTGGGCACGACCACGGGCACGGACTGCAGCGAGGCGTCGGCCAGCAACTGCTCCTTGGCCTGGCGGCAGCCATGGGCCAGGGCGCGGGTCTGCCAGGCGTCGAGCTGCTTGCCCTCCTGGGCCAGCTTGCGCGCCACGCCGTAGGCCAGGGCCAGGTCCATGTTGTCGCCGCCCAGCAGGATGTGCTCGCCCACGGCCACGCGCTGCAGCTCCAGGCCGCCGTCCTTTTCCAGCACGGCGATCAGCGACAGGTCGGTGGTGCCGCCGCCCACGTCCACGACGAGGATGATCTCGCCGCTTTGCACCTGCTTGCGCCACTGGCCGCCGCTGGCATGGATCCAGCTGTACAGCGCAGCCTGGGGTTCCTCCAGCAGCGTGAGCTTCTGGAAGCCCGCCGCGCGGCAGGCCTCGGCCGTCAGCTCGCGCGCGGCCGGGTCGAACGAGGCGGGAATGGTCACCGTCACATCCTGGGCGTCGAACGGCGCCTCGGGATGGGCCTGCTCCCAGGCCCAGCGCAGGTGCGACAGGTAGCGGATGGAGGCGGTCAGGGGCGAGACGCGGTGCACCTCCTCGGGCGCATCGGCCGGCAGCAGGGGCGAGCGGCGGTCCACGCCCGGATGGCACAGCCAGCTCTTGGCGCTGGAGACCAGCCGGATCGGCGTGGCCGCGCCGCGCGATCGCGCGAACTCGCCCACCACGAAGTCCTGGCTGGCGCCCCAGGGCAGGGCCATGTCGGCCGCAGTCAGCTCGCTTTCATGCGGCAGGTAGAGGAAGGACGGCAGCAGCGGGCGCGCCTCCACGCTGGAGGGGCCGGTGAGCTGGGGAATGTCCAGCACGCCCTGCTCCACCTTCTCGCCATCGCTGGCCTGGCGGTCCACATAGGAGAGCGCGCAATGCGTGGTGCCCAGGTCGATGCCGATGCTGTAGCGCGCCTGGGAGGATTGACGGGACTGGTCCATGCTCACAGCTCCACCTCGGCCTGGGCCACGATGGCGGCAGCCTTGTGATCGGTGAGCTGGGGCAGGCGGACATCGTCCACGCGCCAGCCGCGGTGGCCCAGCGTGCCCGTGAAGGTTGCCTGGCCGATCACGTTGCCCGTCAGGCGCACGGCGGCGGCATCAAAGCCCGCGGCCAGCGTGACGCGGCTGCCTTCGGCCTCGGCACGCACGGGGGCGATGCTGAAATGCTCGCGCAGCACCTTGCGGCAGCCTTCGTGCACCACGCGCGCTGCGGCGCCGATCTCGGCGTCGGCATAGCCGGCCACGTCTTCCTGCACGAAGTCCACAAAGCGCGCCTCGCGCTGCAGCAGGCCCAGCAGCTGCAGGGCGGCGGTGCCAGCGGGTGCGGCCGGCTCCACGATGGTCTTTTCGACGATCTTCTCGACCGGCACCTCGACACGCTTTTCAACCACTTTCTCGACCACCTTCTCGACAGGCACCTCGACGCGGATCTCGACGATCCGGTCCACGGGCACCTCCACGCGCACCTCCTTGGGTGCGGGCGGCGGCACGTCGGCGGCCAGCGGCTCGCCGTCGCGCAGGCGGGACACATCGGCGGCCAGGCGGCCGTTGCCGAGGATGGCGAAGAAACTGCCGATCGCGATGGCGATGCGGCTCAGGAACGAGGGGGGAGTCTTGGAATTCATGGGCTTCTCTTGGCGAGAGGACCCTGCCGGGCCGATCGCCGCGCAGCAGGGCAACCGGGCGCCGATGGTCCTCCACCGGGCGCCCGCAGGGTCCGTGATGTTACCCAAAGCAACGAAGCCCCGTCCTGTACACGGCCCCATGCCCCCGTGCGCGAATGGCCTCGCGGCATAATCGCGGCTGCTCCTGCCCCTGTCCATGGCCCATACACGCCTTTTCCGCCACGCCCCGACCCGCTGCACCGCCTTGCGCGCGCAGCGGCCGCAGCGCGTGCACGGCGTGCCCACGGCCTTCATCAGCCTGTGCGGCTTCACGGCCCTGCTTTCCGCCGCCGTGCGGAAAGCCTGAGGTCCACCCCCAGCTTCCCGCACGGCCCCCGCAGCGAATCCCGCATGCGAAGCGCATGCCAGGAGCTGCCGGCCCACGCCCCGCATCTCCCTGGCCTGCACGCCTTTTCGGCCGCGCCGCCGCATGGCGCAGCCGCCTTGACCCCGGAGCCGATGATGGACATGGAACTCTCCCAAAACTTTCTGCGTGCCAAAAGCCCCTGCGCGGCGGGCTTTCGCTGGTTCGTGCGCAACCGCCATGACGGCAACGACTACCAGCGCGTGCTCGATGCCCTGGTGGGCGATGGCCGCGTCGAGGACGCGCGCTGGCTCATGAACCAGTTCGGACCCACCGACGCCGTGCTGGAGGTCGATCACCTGGAGGCCGATGCCCTGGTCTTCGCGGGCAGCGTCGTCGTGCATGGCGAGCTGCGCGTGCCCGGCCTGCTGGCCGTGGGCCGCACGCTGCAGGCCGGCGCCGGCATCCACGCCGGCCGCATCGAGGCCGGCCAGGACCTGCACAGCGGCGGCGCCATCTTCTGCAGCGGCCCGCTGCAGGCCGGCGGCCTGGTCAAGGCCGCCTGGAGCGTGGACGTGCACGAGGAACTGCGCGCCGAAGACGTGCGCGCCGGCTGGGAGCTGCGCTGCGGCGCCGACCTGCGCCTGGCCGGCGGCGCCCAGGCCGGCCAGGACATCGAGGTGCAGGGCGCCATCCGCTGCGGCAAGGGCCTGCGCGCGGGCGGCAGCATCCGCGCCAGCGGCCTGATCGAGCTGGGCCACGGCCTTTACGCTGGCGCCGACGTGGAAGGCGGCAGCCACATCGAGGTGGACTGGGGCATGCGCGCGCTGGGCGACATCCGTGCGGCCTGCAGCATCCGCGCGGGCGAGACCCTGCACGCAGAAGGCGAGATCGCGGCCGGCCCCGGCTACGGCATCTATGCGGGCATGAACGTGCAGCAGGATGCCTGGCCGTCCTGTGCCTGGGTGCATGCGGTGCAGCGCCCGCCGGCACTGCTCAGCGGATGGTGGGAGGAAGCCGCAGCACCGGCCTGATGCCCGCAGGGACACGCCGGCCTGCGCCCCCGCAGCGCAGCGCCGCGATGCAAAATACCCGCTTCGCCGCCGCCCGGGCGGCTCCAAGGAATCCCACATCGTGTTCACCGGCATCATCCAGGCCGTGGCAAGCATTGCCGCGCTGCGCGACCAGAACGGCCTGCGCACCTTCACCCTCGACTTTCCCGAAGGCTTCTGCCAGGACCTGGCCATCGGCGCCAGCGTCTCCACCGACGGCGTGTGCCTGACGGTGACGGAGATCCTCTCGCCCACGCGCGCCACGTTCGATGTGATGCTGCAAAGCCTGAACATCACCACGCTGGGCGGCTATGTCGTGGGCGGGCGCGTCAATGTGGAGCGCGCGGCAAAGGATGGCGCCGAGATCGGCGGCCATCCGCTGTCGGGCCATGTGGATTTCACCTCGCCCGTGCTGGAAGTGGCCTCCAGCGACACCAACCACCGCATCCGCTTCGGCATTCCCGAGGGCTTTCGCCACTACGTGTTCGCCAAGGGCTACATCGCCATCAACGGCGCCAGCCTCACGGTGTCCGAGGTGGACCGCCAGGCAGGCTGGTTCGAGGTCTGGCTGATCCCCGAGACGCGCCGCATGACCGTGTTCGAGTCCAAGGGCGTGGGCGACCTGCTCAATGTGGAGATCGACCGCAGCACACAGGTCGTGGTGGACACCGTGCGCGAGACCGTGCAGCAAAGCCTGGGCCGCCTGCAGCCCGTGCTAGAAGCCCTGCTCAAGGAAAAAGGCCTGAGCCTGGACGACTTCATCGAAGTCCCCAAGCTGCCCGGCTGACTACCTTCGTCGTTCAACGCCCCGCCGCCAGCGGCGGATTGAAGCGCCGCAGGCGCAGCGCATTGCTGAGCACGAAGACGCTGGACAGCGCCATGGCCCCGGCCGCGAACACGGGCGACAGCAGCGTGCCGTTGACGGGGTACAGCAGCCCGGCGGCCACGGGGATCAGGGCCACGTTGTAGGCAAAGGCCCAGAACAGGTTCTGGCGGATATTGGCCATGGTGGCCTTGGACAGCGCAATCGCATTGGGCACACCGCCCAGGTCGCCCGACATCAGCACCACGTCGGCCGCCTCGATGGCGATGTCCGTGCCCGTGCCGATGGCCAGGCCCACATCGGCCTCGGCCAGGGCCGGCGCGTCGTTGATGCCGTCGCCCACATAGGCCAGCGTGCCGTGTTCGGCCTTCAGGCGCTTGACGGCATCGACCTTGCCGCCGGGCAGCACCTCGGCCACCACCTCGTCGATGCCCAGCTGCCGCGCAATGGCCTCGGCCGTGCGGCGGTTGTCGCCGGTGATCATGGCCACCTTCAGGCCCAGGGCGTGCAGGGCGGCAATGGCGGCCGGCGTGCTGTCCTTGATGGGATCGGCCACGGCGATCATGGCGGCCAGGCGACCGTCCACCGCGGCATACAGCGGCGTCTTGCCTTCGTCGCCCAGGCGCGCGGCCTCGTCTGCCAGCGTGTCCACCTGCAGGCCCAATTCGCGCATGAAGCGGTCGGCACCGATCTCCACGCGCACGCCGTCCACCTGGGCGCGCACGCCAAAGCCTGTCACCGATTCAAAGCGATCAACAGCACCCAGCGGCAGATCCTCGGCCTTGGCAGCATCCACGATGGCGCGTGCAATCGGGTGCTCGGAGCGGTCTTCCACGGCCGCCACCAGCGCCAGCACGCGGCTGCGCTCGCCCTCGAAGCCCGGGGCCAGCACCAGGTCGGTCAGCTCGGGGCGGCCGCGCGTCAGCGTGCCGGTCTTGTCCACGGCCACCACGCGGGCGTCCTTGAGGGTCTGCAGGGCCTCGCCCTTGCGCAGCAGCACGCCCATCTGCGCGGCCCGGCCCGTGCCCACCATGATGGAGGTGGGCGTGGCCAGGCCCATGGCGCAGGGGCAGGCGATGATGAGCACGGCCACGGCATTGACCAGCGCAAAGCTCAGTGCGGGCGACGGCCCCCAGGCCAGCCAGGCGCCGAAGGTCAGCAGGGCCACGGCCATCACGGCCGGCACGAACCACATGGTGACCTGGTCCACCAGCGCCTGTATGGGCAGCTTGGAGCCCTGGGCCTGCTCGACCATGCGGATGATCTGCGCCAGCAGCGTGTCCGCGCCCACCTTGGTGGCGCGAAAGGCCAGAGCGCCGTTCTGGTTCACCGTGCCGCCGACCAGTTCGGCACCCGGGGTTTTCTCGACCGGCACGGGCTCGCCGCTGATCATGGATTCATCGACGAAGCTGCTGCCCTCGATGACCTCGCCATCGACGGGAATGCGCTCGCCGGGCCGCACCTCGATGGTGTCGCCCGCACGCACGGCGGCGATGTCCACTTCCTGCACGGCGCCGTCCTTGCGCACGCGCGCCGTCTTGGCCTGCAGTCGCACCAGGCGGCGGATGGCCTCCGAGGTATTGCCCTTGGCGCGCGCCTCCATGAAGCGGCCCAGCAGGATCAGCGCCACGATCACGGCCGCCGCCTCGTAATACACATTCACCGTGCCGGCCGGCAGCCACTGCGGCACGAAGGTGGCCACCAGCGAATAGGCAAACGCCGCCGAGGTGCCCACGGCCACCAGCGAATTCATGTCGGGCGCGCCGCGCAGCAGCGCGGGAATGCCCTTCTGGAAAAAGCGCAGGCCCGGCCCGAACAGCACGATGGCCGACAGCAGGCACTGCAGATACCAGCTGTTCTGGGTGCCGATGGCCTGCCCCACCCAGTGGTGGAAGGCCGGCACCATGTGGCCGCCCATCTCCAGCACGAACACCGGCAGCGCGAACACCGTGGCCACGACCAGCGAGCGCTTGAGCGAGGCCCGCTCGCGCGCCTGGCGCTGCTCCGTGCCGTCTTCGGCCGGCGACTGCGCAGCGCCGCCTTCACTGGCCGGGTTCGCGCTGGCGCCCAGCGGACGCGCTTCGTAGCCTGCCTTCTGTACCGCAGCCACCAGGGCCGCCATGTCCACGCTGCCAGCCAGCGTCACCACTGCACGTTCGGTGGCCAGGTTCACGCTGGCCGATTGCACGCCCTCCACCTTTTTCAGCGCCCGCTCCACGCGGCCCACGCAGGAGGCGCAGGTCATGCCCTCCACCTCCAGTTCCACGCTGGACTGGGGCACCTCGTAGCCGGCCTTCTCGATGGCGGAAATGGCGGCCGGCAGATCGGCCGCGCCCTCGAAGCGGATGCTGGCCTTTTCGGTGGCCAGGTTGACCACGGCTTCCTGCACGCCGGGCAGCTTCTTGAGCGCGCGTTCCACACGCCCCACGCAGGAGGCGCAGGTCATGCCCTGAACGGGCAGGTCTATGGCCATGCCGGCCTTGGTCGATGCATTCATTGCCTGACTCCTTTGTTCTCGCATGCAGGCACTTTAGAGATTGCCACCATGTCAAGGTCAAGCCCCCTGCAAGGCGATTTCATCGCCGTGTCATCAGCCTTGCCCAGCATCGGCGGCCGTGACAAACCGATACAGAGAGAACCCGTTCATGTCCTTGACCTCCCATCGCCCCGCCCTGCGCCCGCTGGCCGTGGCCCTGGCTGCCTCCGCCCTGATCGCCGGTTGCGGCGGCTCCGGCAACGACACGCCCGCAGGCCAGCCGCTGGAGCTGCGCATTCTGCACATCAACGATCACCACTCCACGCTGGAGTCCAAGAGCAAGACCCTGCAGCTGGACGCCGGCACGGGCAAGGCCGAAGCCGTGGCCGTGGACGCCGCAGGCTTTGCGCGCGTGACCCAGGCCATCGAGGAGCTGGCCGCGCAGTCGCCCAACGTGCTCAAGCTGCACGCCGGCGACGCGCTCACCGGCACGCTGTACTTCAACCGTGCAGGCGCCGACGGCGAGGCCGATGCCGCCCTCATGAACACCGTCTGCTTTGACGCCTTCACGCTGGGCAACCACGAGTTCGACAAGGGCGACAGCGGCCTCAAGTCCTTCCTGGACCGCCTGCGCACAGGCAGCTGCAAGACGCCCGTGCTCAGCGCCAACGTGCGCTTTGGCGCCAACTCGGCCCTGAACGCGGCCAAGGCGCCCGGCTATGTGAACCCCTCCACCGTGGTGGAGCGCGGCGGCCAGAAGATCGGCATCGTCGGCCTGACCATTGCGGGCAAGACCAAGGCATCGTCCAGCCCCGATGCCGACACCACCTTCGAGGACGAGGCCACGGCGGCCCAGCGCGAAATCGACGCGCTGCGCGCCAAGGGCATCAACAAGATCATCGTCATGAGCCATGTGGGCTATGAGTACGACCGCCAGATCGTGCCCAAGCTCAGCGGCGTGGACGTGGTCGTGGGCGGCGACTCGCACACCCTGCTCGGCCCCGACGTGCTCAACACCACGGGCGTGGGCACGCCCGGCGGCGCCTACCCCACGCGCCTGGCCGACAAGGACGGCAGCCCCGTCTGCGTGGTCCAGGCCTGGGAGTACGCCCAGGTCGTCGGTGACCTCAAGGTCCAGTTCGACGCCGACGGCCGCGTCACCCAGTGCACGGGCACGCCCCATGTGCTGATCGGCGACAGCTTCACCATCGCCGGCAAGGCCGCCACCGATGCGCAAAAGACCGCCCTCAAGGCCAGCGCCGCCGCCACCGGCGTGCTGCGCGTGACCACGCCCTCGGCCAAGGCCACGGCCGCGCTGCAGCCGTTCAAGGACAAGGTCGCCCAGTTCAACCTCAAGCAGGTCGCCACCGTGCCCCAGGAACTGTGCTCGCGCCGCGTGCCCGGCGGCGTCGGCACCATGAACTACAGCCAGTCCAGCGCCGCCTGCAATGCCGAAGGCAGCGTCAGCGTGCGCGGCGGCGACATCCAGCAGCTCGTGGCCCAGGCCTACCTGGAAGAAGCCAACCGCCACTACGGCGGCGCCGACATCACCCTGCAAAGCGGCGGCGGCGTGCGCATCCCGCTGCTGGGCCAGACCACGGCCGCCCAGGTCATCCAGGTCCTGCCCTTCGGCAACAAGCTGTTCCGCCTGGACATCACCGGCACGGAAGTCAAGGGCATGCTCGAAGACGGCCTGCAGGCCGTGTACGGCCCCAGCGGCACGACCGGCCCCTACCCCTACACGGGCGGCCTGCGCTTTGACGTGAATGCGGCAGCGGCGGCCGGCCAGCGCGTGTCGGGCATCGAGGTGTATGACAACGCGAGCAAGACGTGGAAGCCGCTGGATACGGCGCGCACGTACAAGCTGTTCGTGCTGAGCTTCAATGCCACGGGCGGCGATGGCTACAAGACGCTGGCGGCCGTGCCTGATGCGCGCCGTCTGGACATTGGCGTGCTCGATTCCGATGTGTTCTTCAACTACATCGAGCGGCAGCCGGTGGATGCGGTGTCCGGCCTGCCGCTGCTGTCGCGGCTGCCGGCGGACCTGTACAGCACGCGTAGTTTTCAGGGTGGGCGCTGATTAGTTCACGCTCTTTTTTGAGACCCTGCCGGGGGGTTGTTTTTCGAGGCCGGGTCTCGGCCCGGCGGCCGACCACCTTTCTTGATCGCCAAGAAAGGTGGCCAAAGAAGGCGACCCCGAATGTCCGCGACCCTTCGCTTCGCTGCGGGCAACCTGCGTCGTGGCGGTTGCGGGGTTCGCTGCGGAACTCGCTGCGTTCACTGCGTGAACTCCGCTCAGACAACCGCAGCGAGTCAGATCACGAAGCAGTCCTGTCCTTCGGCAGGACTGCAACCCCGCAACCACCACGCCGCAGGCGCTGACATACGGGGAGTTTGCCCGGGCCGTCGCTTCGCTCGGCCTCCATGAGAAAACAGCCGAGCGCAGCGGTGGCGCGTCGGCTGTTTGCATTTCTGGCCTTTGGCATTTTGCTGTTGGCTGTTGGCTGTTGGCTGTTGGCTGTTGGCTGTTGCCCCCAGCCTCCCCCTTCTGCCCACGCCTGCGTTGGGCGGGATGCGGGGTGGCAAGCCTGCCGAAGGACAGGCTTGCTTCGTCATCTGACTTGCCGCAGTTGTTTGAGCGGCGCGCGAAGCGCAAAGCGAGTTCTGCGGCACACCCCGCATCCCGCCCAACGCAGGTCGCCCGCAGCGAAGCGAAGGGTCGTGGGCAGTGCGGGGCGCGCTTCTTTGCCCACTTTCTTATCGCGCGATAAGAAAGTGGGTCGCCTGCCGGGGCGAGACCCGGCCTCTGCCCCCAGAGGCACAAAACAATCAAAAACAGGTCAACCAGAAATCAGCCAATCCGAGCAATCACAGCCCCCAGCACCTGCGCCTTCCCCGCCTCAGCCACCAAAGCCACCACCCCACTGCGATGCGCAGTCACCTGCATCTCCATCTTCATGGCCTCCATGACGGCAATCACATCGCCCTCCTGGACGGTATCGCCATCGGCCACCTTCCACGCATGCAGATTTCCTGCAATGGGTGAGGTGACGGCAGCGGGGTCCACGGCAGATTCGGCAGCCGGCGCGGCAGCCACACCGCCGCCAGCCGATGCCAGCCCCTGCAGCAGCACCGCAGGCAGGCCCAGCGACACCCGGCGCCCGTCGATCTCGACCGCGCAGCGCACCAGGCTGGCGTCGGGCAGCGGCTCGGCACGCACGGCGGCGGCCAGGGGCTCGGCGAAGTCCGATTCGATCCAGCGCGTGTGGACCTTGAAGCCGTCGTTGCCCACGAAGTCGGCATGACCGATGACGGCGCGGTGGAAGGGCAGGACGGAGGACAGGCCTTCGATGCGGAACTCGGCCAGCGCGCGGCGTGCGCGGGCCAGGGCCTGTTCGCGCGTGGCGCCGCTGACGATGAGCTTGGCCATCAGCGAGTCGAAGCTGCCGGGCACGACCGAGCCGGTCTGCACGCCCGTGTCCAGGCGCACGCCGGGGCCCGAGGGCGGATCGAACCGCACCACGGGGCCGGGCGTGGGCAGGAAGCCGCGGCCCACGTCTTCGGCGTTGATGCGAAATTCGATGGAGTGGCCCAGCGGCGCCGGGGTTTCGGTGATGGACAGGGGCAGGCCGTCGGCCACGCGCAGCTGCTCGATCACCAGGTCCACGCCCGTGGTCTGCTCGGTCACAGGGTGCTCGACCTGCAGGCGCGTGTTGACTTCGAGGAAGGAGATGGCGCCCGTCTGGCTCAGCAGGAATTCCACCGTGCCCGCGCTGACGTAGCCGGCCGCCGCGCAGATGTCGCGTGCGGAGCTGTGGATGCGGGCGCGCTGCTCGTCGCTGAGGAAGGGCGCCGGGGCCTCTTCCACCAGCTTCTGGTTGCGCCGCTGCAGCGAGCAGTCGCGCGTGCCCAGCACGACCACGTTGCCGTGGGTGTCGGCCAGCACCTGGGCCTCGATGTGGCGGGGGCGGTCCAGGAATTGCTCGACAAAGCATTCGCCGCGGCCGAAGGCGGTGACGGCCTCGCGCACGGCCGAGTGAAAGAGTTCCTCCACCTCGTCCATGCGCCACGCGATCTTCATGCCGCGCCCGCCGCCGCCGAAGGCGGCCTTGATGATGATGGGCAGGCCGTGCTGCTGGGCAAAGGCCAGCACTTCGCCGGCATCCTTGACGGGGTCGGGCGTGCCGGCCACCAGGGGAGCGCCCACCTGCAGGGCGATCTTGCGCGCCTCGACCTTGTCGCCCAGCTTGGCGATGGTCTCGGGCGTGGGGCCGATCCAGCGCAGGCCCGCATCCAGCACGGCGCGCGCAAAGGCTTCGCTTTCGGACAGGAAGCCGTAGCCGGGGTGCACGGCGTCGGCGCCGCTCTTGTGCGCGATGGCGATGAGCTTGGCGATGTTCAGGTAGGTGTCGGCCGGGCGCTCGCCGTCCAGGCCATAGGCCTCGTCGGCCATGCGCACGTGCAGGGCGTCGATATCGGCATCGGCGTAGACGGCCACGGATTTCACGCCGTAGTCGGCGCAGGCGCGGGCGATGCGGACGGCGATCTCGCCACGGTTGGCAATCAGGACTTTTTTCATGATCAGCTTCTTTCAGTTGCGGGCAGACGCCACCGGGCGCTCCCCGCGTTCAGTTCTTGGAGCCTTGCGCGCCGGGGGTGTATTCCTCGAAGGCGCGAATGGGGTTGAAGCGGATCCAGGCGCCCACGGGAATCTGGCCGGCCAGATCCAGGTGGTGCGGCGCCACGCAGCCGATGACGGGGTAGCCGCCCGTCAGCGGATGGTCGGCCAGGAACAGCACGGGCTGGCCGCTGGGGGGCACCTGGATGGCGCCCAGCGGCGTGCCTTCGCTGGGCAGCTCGCCGGCCACGGCGCGCGCCAGGGGCTGCTCGCCCGCCACGCGCAGGCCCACGCGGTTGGACTGCGGCGTGACCTGCCAGCGCTGCGCGGCCAGCAGGGCCACGGCCTCGGGCGTGAACCAGTCGGTGCGCGGGCCCAGCTCCACGTCCAGCACCACGTCCTGCCCGGTGGTGGGCAGGGATTCGGGCGGCAGCTCGGGTGCGGCCACGGCCTTGCGGTCCGCAGGCCGAACGGGCAGGACCTGGCCCACGGCCAGGGCGGCAGGGCCGACATTCGCCAGGGTGTCGGTGCAGGCGCTGCCCAGCACGGGCGTGACGGCAAAGCCGCCGCGCACGGCCACATAGCAGCGCGCGCCGGCCACGGGCTGGCCCACGGTCAACTGGTCGCCATCGGCCAGGGCCACGGCCTGGTAGCGCGGCACGCTCCAGCGCTGGCCGGACCCGGTGGTCACGGTCAGGGGCGCATCGGCGCCCGTGATGGCGACCACGGTCTCGCCCTGGCTTTGCAGCGACAGGCCACCGCCCACGGTCTCCAGCACGGCCAGGTCGCTGGCATTGCCGACCAGGCGGTTGGCAGCCTTGAAGGCCGCCTGGTCCATGGCGCCCGAGGCCGAGACGCCCTGCCCGGCCTGGCCCAGGCGGCCCCGGTCCTGGAACAGCGTCATCAGGCCCGTGGCCTTGACGCGCAGCGCGTTGCCTTCATGCGGCGCGGCCTGCGCCACGGCGGGCGCGGGCGCCTCATCCACCTGGGCCATGCCGGCCGCATCGACAAAGCGCACGCGGTAGCCGGGCTGCAGCAGCGCAGGCAGCTCGCGCGCAAGGTCCCACATGCGGGCCGAGGTGCGGCCTATCAGTTGCCAGCCGCCCGGGCTGGCCTGGGGATAGACGGCGCTGAACGTGCCGCCCAGCGCCACCGAGCCGGCCGGCACGCGCGTGCGCGGCGTGGTGCGGCGCGGCACGTTGAAGATCGGATCGCCCCCGCTGAGGTAGGCAAAGCCGGGCGCGAAGCCCGTGAAGGCCACGGCGTACTCGCTGCCCGTGTGGCGGCGCACGACTTCCTCGGGCGTGATGCCCAGCAGCTGCGCCACATCGGCCAGGTCCTCGCCGTCGTAGTGCACGGGAATCTCGACCAGCACATTGCTGCGCTCGGCACGCTGGCCCAGGTCGCGCGCGGCAATGCGGCGCACCAGCTCGGCCACGTCCAGCCTGGCGGGAGCGAACTGCACGAGCACGGTGCGCGCAGCCGGCACCAGCTCCTGCACGCCATCGATGGGCTCGCGCTGCAGCGAGCCCAGCAGGGCCAGGGTTTCATCCAGATCGGCCAGCTCCACCATCAGGGCCTGCCGGTTGACGGGTAGAAAACGCATGGTGTGCCCTCAGCCCACGAAGGAGGAAATGCGCACGCCCTCCTGCTCGAAACGTTCGCGCAGGTGGCGTGCAATGGCCACGGCACCGGGGCTGTCGCCGTGCACGCAGATGGAGTCGGCGGCAATGCGCACCAGGCTGCCATCGACGGCCTCGACCACGCCGTCGCGCACCAGGGACAGCATGCGCGCGGCGATCTGGTCCACATCGTGCAGCACGGCGCCCGGATCGCGGCGCGAAACCAGGGTGCCCTCGGGCGTGTAGCCGCGGTCGGCAAAGGCCTCGGCCACCACGGTCAGGCCCGCATCGCGCGCCCAGTCGATCAGGGGCGAGCCGGCCAGCGCCACCAGCACCAGGCTGGGGTCGATGGCGCGCATGGCGGTGATCACGTCGGTGGCCTGGCGCCTGTCATGGGCAATGGTGTTGTAGAGCGCGCCGTGCGGCTTGACGTAGCGCACCTCGGTGCCGGCCACGCGGGCCAGGCCCTGCAGCGCACCGATCTGGTAGATGACGCCGGCCACCAGGTCGGCGCTGGCCACATCCATGTTGCGCCGGCCGAAGCCGACGAGGTCGGGATAGGACACATGGGCGCCCACCATGGCGCCGCGCTCGCGGGCGGCCTTGAGCGTCTCCAGGATGCCTGCCGGGTCGCCGGCATGGAATCCGCAGGCCACGTTGGCGCTGCTGACGATGTCGAGCATGGCGGCGTCGTCGCCCATGCGCCATCCGCCCAGGCTCTCGCCAAGATCACTGTTCAGGTCAATTTTCATCGTTCTCTCCTCGCCGGACTCGGTGCACAGGCTCTCAGTGCAGCTGGCCGGCGTTTTCCTTCAGATCCTGGGTCACGGTCAGGGCCGTGCGAATGGTCTCGCGCACGGCAGCCACCTGGTCGGCCAGGCACATGCTGGGCATGCCCGGCTTGCGCGCTGCCTGCTCGGGCAGGGCCGGCACGTGGATGAAGCCGCCACGCGCGCCCGGCGCCGCCTTGCCCTGGGCCAGCCAGTGCATGAGCGCGAAAAACACGTGGTTGCAGACAAAGGTGCCCGCCGTGTTGGACACGGAAGACGGAATGCCGCGCGCGCGCAGGTTGTGCACCACGGCCTTGATGGGCAGCGTGGAAAAGTACGCGGCGGGCGCGCCCGGGATCACCACCTGGTCCACGGGCTGGCGCGCCGCATGGTCGGGAATGCGGGCGTCGTCGATATTGATGGCCACGCGCTCGGGCGTGAACTCGCTGCGGCCACCGGCCAGGCCCAGGCTGATGACCAGCACCGGCTGCAACTGCGCAAGCGCCTCCTGCAGCTGGCGCAGCGACTCGCCGAACACGCAGCGCAGCTGCAGGCCGTGGACGGTGGCGCCGGCCACGGTCTCGCCATGCAGGGCACGCGCCACTTCCCACGAGGGATTGACAGGGTCCTGCTCGAACGGCTCGAAGCCGGTCACCAGGATGCGCGGGGAAGTGGAATCGGTCATGGCAACAGTCCGTCCTTTAACGGAACATCAGGAAGTACAGCAGGAAGACATTGGCGGTCAGCAAGGCCAGGGCCGTGGGCACCTGGGCGCGGATCACGGCATTCTTGTCGATCTCCAGCAGCGCGGCGGGCACCAGGTTGAAGTTGGCCGCCATGGGCGTCAGCAGGGTGCCGCAGTAGCCCGAGAGCATGCCGATGGCCGCCATCACGGCCGGGTCGCCATGGTAGACGCCGACCAGGATGGGCACGCCCACGCCGCCCGTCATCACCGGGAAGGCCGCGAAGCCGTTGCCCATGACCACGGTGAACAGCGCCATGCCCAGCACGTAGACGGCCACGGCCACGAAGCGGATGTCCATGTTGATATAGGTGGTGGTCACATAGGCCACGGCCTTGCCCACGCCGGCGTCCGAGAACACCAGGCCCAGCATGCCCAGCATCTGGGGCAGGACCAGGGCCCAGCCCAGCGCATCGGTCAGGCGGCGCGATTCGCGCATGCCCTGGGCGGGCGTCTCGCGGGTCAGCCAGCAGGCCAGGCCCAGCGCCAGCACGCAGCCCACGCCCAGGCTCACCAGCGTGGTGGCCTTGGGGTCCAGCAGGGGCGTGCCACCAAAGACCAGGTGCGAGGCGCTGAGCGTGCCCACCATGGTGATCAGAGGAATCGCCAGGGCCGGTGCGAACAGCTTGTTGCCCAGGCGCTTGGCGCTGGCCAGGTATTCGGCATCGCTGCGCGGCGCATGGCGGCCGCTGCCCACGCCGCCAAAACCGGCGATCAGGGCCATGGCCACGGCGATCACGCCCACGACCACGGGCGGCAGTTCATTGCCCACCAGGAAGACGGCTGCATACAGCGCCCAGAACAGGCCGCTGGACCAGCGCTTGGGGTTGCTGGCATCGCGCAGCGTCATCACGGCCGTGACGGCCAGGACGAAGCCGACCAGGTAGTACAGGTGTTGGATGGTCAGCGTCATTTCAGGCTCCCTTGGCTTGGGTGGCGTTGGCGTTGGCTGCGTCGGCTTCGACACCAGCCTTGTACTGGGCCAGCTCGCGCTCCAGCATGCGGTCCAGGCGGCGCAGGCGCCAGGCATGGATCACGAAGGCGCAGATGGCCGTGGGAATGCCCCACAGCGCGACGTGGATGGGCTCGACCTCGATGCCGGCTTCCTTCAGGAAGGTGGTCATCAGCACGATGGCGCCGAAGGCCACGAAAATGTCCTCGCCGAAGAACAGGCCCACGTTGTCCGTGGCGGCCGAGTAGGCGCGCAGCTTGTCGCGCACCTTGGCGGGCAGGATGCCGAAGCGCGACTGGGTCGCACCTTCGGCCATGGGCGCCAGCAGCGGGCGCACCATCTGCGGATGCCCGCCCAGGCTGGTCAGGCCCACGGCGGCCGTCAGCTGGCGTGCGGCCAGGTAGACGATGAGCAGGCGGCCTGCGGTGGCCGACTTGATGGAGCTGATCCAGTTCTGCGCGTGCTGGCGCAGGCCATGGCGCTCCAGCAGGCCGATCACGGCCAGCGGCAGCAGGATGATCAGCGGCAGGTTGCGCGTCTTGATGAAGCCCGTGCCAATGGTGGCCAGCACCTTGTCGACGGGGAAGCCCGCCGCCAGTGCCGTGCCGATGGCCGTGACGATCACGACCAGCATGGGATTGAAGCGCAGCACGAAGCCCGCAACGATGATGGCCACTCCGATAAGCGGCCAGAGATTGACGTCAGTCAGCATGTTGATTCCCCCTTCACACCCCGCGGTGCGGGGCGGCCGTCAAGCCGCCCCGCAGGCCCAACCCGGTGGCGTGGAGTGCGCTGCCAACCTGGTTTTGTTCAACAAAACAAAGAATTTGTCTTACAGAAACGAATTGTGAATAAGACAATCAGCGCATGCTGATAGTACAAACCCGCATATCGTTGCCCAAGGATTGAGCACGCACGGGGTTTTCAAATGTCAAAAACTATCGGATATTGAACATCCATAGAAGGCATGAACACAACAATGCCCCTGCCCCGATATCGCCTGTGACGAGGCCGCCTCCTACAATGGGCCGCCCTCCCGGCCTGCGGCGCACGCGTGGCAGTCGGCGTGAATGGCACCTTCCTGCTCCCATCCCTTTTGTCCGAGCTCTGAATCCATGCAACGCCGTCAACTTGTTTCCCTGCTTCCCCGTGCTGCAGCCATCGCAGCGGTTCCCGCGCTGGCGCCGGCCTTCGTGCGCAATGCCTTCGCCGATGAGGCAGGCCTGTCCGCCAAGACCATCACCATCGGCTGCTCGGCCGCCATGAGCGGCCCGCTGGCCGGTTTCGGCTCCGACATCAAGCTGGGCACGGAAGCGGCCATGGCGCAGATCAACGCACGGGGCGGCATCCAGGGCCGCACGCTGCAGCTGCAGATGGTTGACGACGGCTACGTGCCCCAGCGCTCGGCCGACAACGTGCGGCAGATGCTCTCCAAGGGCACGGCCTTTGCCCTGCTGTCCTGCGTGGGCACGCCCAACAACGCCGCCGTCATCCCGCTGATCGAGGAAGCCGGCGTTCCCTATGTGGCGCCCTTCACGGGCGCCTCGTCGCTGCGCAAGGGATCGCGCAACGTCTTCCATGTGCGCGCCAGCTACACCACCGAGGTCCGCCGCCTGGTCCAGCGCCTTGCGGGCATGGGGCTCAAGGGCATTGGCATCGTCTACCTGGACAACGCCTATGGCCGCGAAATGCTGGAGGACGCCACGCGCGCCCTGGAGGCCGAGAAGATGGCCCCCGCCGTGCAGGCGGCCATCGCCACCGATGGCAAGAATCTGGCCGATGTGTTGAACAAAGTGGACGCGGCCCACCCCTCGGCCGTGCTGCTGGCCACGGCTGGCACGGTGTCGGTCGATCTGGTGCGCGGCCTGCGCAAGAGCGCGCCCGGCGTGCTGCTCACCGGCCTGAGCGTGACCCTGCCCAACGACAGCCTCAAGCCGCTGGGCGAGGACGCCCGGGGCATTGCCCTGACCATGGTCGTTCCCGCGCCCCACCAGGCCAAGCTGCAGGTGGTGCGCGACTACCAGGCCGCCATGCGCGCCCACGGGCAGCAGGAGTTCTCGCTGGGCACGCTGGAAGCCTATGTGAACACACGCGTGCTGGCCGAGGGCCTGGAACGCGCAGGCCGCGACCCCAGCCAGGCCAAGCTGCGCTCGGCGCTGGCGGGCATCCGCAACTGGGACATGGGCGGCTTCGTCATTGACTACAGCGGCCAGACGCCCCATGTCGGCTCCAGCTTCATCGACCTGGGCGTGCTGGGCAATGCGGGGCGCTTCATCGGTTGATGAAGGCGGGTGGCTTGCGGGCCAGGCCGCTGGCGGATCGGCCCATCGTTTCTTCCTGTCGCTGCACCAAGGAGCCTTCGCCATGCCTGCCGAACGTCACCCACTTCCGCGCCCTGCCTTGCACGCTGCCTTGCACCCTGCTGCACATCCCGCTTCGCACCGGGGCCTGCAGCGCCGCCTGCTCATCCTGGCAGCGGCTGCCCTGCCCGGCCTTGCCCTGGCGCAGAAATGGCCCGCACAGCCCGTGCGCATCGTCGTGCCCTACACGGCCGGAGGCGGCTCGGACAACATCGCCCGTGCGCTGGGCACGGAGCTGTCGCGCGAACTGGGCCAGCCCGTGGTCGTGGACAACAAGCCCGGCGCCTCGGCCATGCTGGGCGCCGAGCTGGTGGCACGCGCCGCGCCCGACGGCTACACGCTGCTCCTGGCCGACATGCCGCACACCATCACGCCCAGTCTCTACAAGACACCGTACGACGCGCTCAAGGACTTCACGCCCGTGGCCCTGATCGGCTCCTCGCCGCTGGTGCTGGCCGTCAACCCCAAGCTCAAGGCGCAGAGCGTGAAGGAATACATCGCGATGGCCAAGGCACGGCCCGGCCAGATCAACTTCGCCTCGGGCGGCACGGGCACGGCCACGCATCTGGCAGGCGAGCTGTTCAAGCAGCAGACGGACACCTTCATCACCCACATTCCCTACAAGGGCTCGGGCCAGGCCGTCGCCGACGTGGTGGCCGGCCATACCGAGAGCATGTTCTCCTCGGCCCCCACCGTGATCCCCCATATCAAAAGCGGCGCGCTGCGCGCCCTGGCCACCACCGGTGCCCAGCGCTCGCCGGCCCTGCCCCAGGTGCCCACGATGGCCGAAAGCGGCGTGCGCGGCCTCACCGTGCTGCACTGGTTCGGCCTGCTGGCGCCTGCCCGGTTGCCCCCCGGCATACAGACCGCGCTGCACGATGCCGTGGCCCGCGCCATGGCCACGCCCGCGCTCCAGGCCAAGCTGCAGTCCCTGGGGCTGGAACTGACGCCCCGCACTCCAGCGGAGTTCGGCGCCCAGATGGAGACCGACGCTGCACGCTGGGCCCGCGTCATCAAGGAACGCAACATCAAGGCGGACTGAATGCCCTCCCTGCACCATCACCACGACGCCGTTGACCTGCGCAGCGACACCGTCACGCGCCCCACGCCGCAGATGCTCGAAGCCATGGCCTGCGCCCCGCTGGGCGACGACGGCCTGGACGGCGACCCGACGGTGCGTGCGCTGGAAGAGACGGCCGCCCAGCGCTTTGGCAAGGCCGCAGGCCTGTTCGTGGCCAGCGGCACCATGGGCAACCTCGTGGCCGTGCTCGCCCATGGCCGCATGCCCGGCGAGGTGCTGGCCGAGGCCGACAGCCATCTGCTGAACGCCGAGCGCGCAGCCGCGGGCCTGACCGGCATGCACTACCGCAGCCTGCCCGGCGACGGCGGCCTGATCGCCCTGCCCGCGCTGGAGGCGGCGCTGGACACCTCGGCATCCGCGCGCTGCCCCAGCGCCCTCGTGGCCGTGGAGAACACCCACAACGCACGGGGCGGCAGCGTGGCGGCGCCCGAGTCGCTGGCGGCCCTGCATGCCCTGGCCGCCCGCCATGGCGTGCCCGTGCATACCGATGGCGCGCGCCTGTTCAATGCCGCCGTGGCACTGGGCCTGTCCTGCCGCGAGATCGCCGCGCACACGGACTCGGTCACCGTCTGCCTGTCCAAGGGCCTGTCGGCTCCGGTGGGTTCGGTGCTCATGGGACCGGCCGACTTCATCACGCGGGCGCGCGGCATACGGCGCATGCTGGGCGGCACCATGCGCCAGGCCGGCGTGATCGCGGCGGCGGGCCTGGTGGCGCTGGAGCACATGGTCGAACGCCTGGCCGAGGACCACGCACGCGCCCGCCGCCTGCACCAGGGCCTGCGCGCCATCCACCCGGCATGGTGCGCGGCCGAACTGCCGCAGACCAACATCGTGCAGGTGCGCGTGGGCACCAGCGCGGCCGATGCGCGCCTTTGGGAAGCACGCCTGGCCGAAGCCGGCGTGCTGGTGCGCACGGGCAGCGCAGGCCTGCTGCGCCTGGTCACGCACCGCCACATTGACGACGAGGCCGTGGACAGCACCCTGCAGACCTTCACGCGGCTGCATCACGACAACTGAGCACCACGCGAGGCCGGCAGAAGTGCCGGCCCTGGCTACACTGCCCATCGACCCTTGCATCCCCCATCACCATGACCCGCAGCACCGATATCCTCAACCTGACCGACCGCGTGACCGAGCAGCTGCGCAGCAAGCTCATCGATGGTGCCTGGGAGCCCGGGCAAAAGCTGTCGGAGGCCTCACTCAGCGAAAGCCTGCAGATCTCGCGCAACACGCTGCGCGAGGCCTTCCGGCTGCTGACCAAGGAGGGGCTGCTGGTGCACGAGCCCAACAAGGGCGTGTCGGTGGCGGCGCCCAGCATCGCCTCCATCATCGACATCTACCGCGTGCGCCGCATGGTGGAGTGCCAGGCGCTGGCCCAGGCCTATCCCATGCACCCGGCTCGCAGCCTGATGCGCGAAGCCGTGGAGGCGGCACAGCGCCACCGCGAGGCGCAGGACTGGTCGGGCGTGGGCACGGCCAACATGAGTTTCCACAAGGCCGTGGTGCAACTGGCCGACAGCGAGCGCCTGGACACCATGTTCGAGCACCTGCTGGCCGAGCTGCGGCTGGCCTTCGGCCTGCTGCGCGACCCGCACTTCCTGCATGCCCCCTATGTGGACATGAATGCGCGCATCCTGCAGCAGTTCGAGGACGGCAAGCCGGCCGAGGCCGCTGCCGCGCTCAATGACTACCTGGTGCATTCGGAGCGGCTGATCCTGGCCGCCTATGCCCGACGCCTGGCTGAGAAGGGCATCAAGGTGTGAAAACAATAGACACCCCCTGAGGCGCTTCGCGCCTTCCCCCTCTCTCGCTACGCGGGAGGGGGACGACACCCTCGGTGCGGGGCTGCCCTTCCTCGGTGTCCCCGGCTTTGGGCAGTGCCGGTTTCATTGGCAGTGTTCAGCGCACAACACTGGCTCGCATTCAACGCCGCGCGTCCAGGCTCCAGCGCGCCACGGGCGCCAGCATCAGTTGCACGAATCCGCCGGCGATCGCCAGGTTCTTCAGGAACTGCACCAGCTGGCCCTTGTCGCCGAACTGGTTGTGGAACATCAGCGCCGACATGACGCTGAACACGGCCATCACGGCCGCGGCCTCGCGGGTGCGCCAGCCCAGCAGCAGGGCCGTGGCCACGCCCAGCTCCACCACCAGCGCCATGGCATACGACAGCATGGGCAGCGGCAGGCCCGCCTTGGCGATATAGGCCATGGTGCCCTCCGGCCCCATCAGCTTGCCGATGCCGCTGTAGATGAACAGCAGGCTCAGCAGCACCCGGGCCACCAGCGGTGCGAAGTCGGCCCAGGGCGACGCTGCGGCGTGGGCAGCGCGATGCGTGGCGGCGCGCGTCATCGCATCAGCCCGGGACACGGCCGGAACCCTGGCCTTCGGCCGCCTTCACCGAGCCGCCCAGGCGCTGCACTTCGGCCAGGTACTCGGGGCCGCTGCGCATGCGCTGGTACTGGGCCAGGCGCTGCTGGTAGTCGGCATCCCAGTGGTTCACGTCGGACTCGCGGTAGACGTTGAGGCCGGCGCGGTTCCACAGGGCCAGGTCGGCCTGCACTTCGGCGCGCGACAGCGCGGGGCCGGAGGCGACGGGCTCGGCGCCGAACCAGGCTTCTGCAGATACCGTGGCGGCCGGTGCGGCCGAGGCCATGCCCGACCACAAGGCGGAGGAAAGGGAAACGATGGCGAAGAGGGTCTTTGCGTGCTTCATGGCGAATCCTTTGTCAAATCCTGCAGCGCGTGATTGCGTTCTGCATGGCTGCAGTCTCGTCTTCGCCCGCCTGCGCGTCAGTGCCTAAACGCACAGCTTTGCGCAAACTCTCCGGTTCCCGCGCTCACCGTCCACGCCCACCATCCACGCTCAGGGCCACTGCAGGCCGGGCCGCGCCACATGCAAGGCCGGCAAGGGCTCGGAGCGCCCGCGCACCTGCACCTGCCGGACTTCTCCCAGGCCATCGGCCACGCCCGCGCGGCGCGCCACCTCCAGCGACAGCACCAGCCGCGCCTGGGCGCTCTTGGTGTATTCCTGCAGGCGGCTGGCCGTGTTGACCACCTCGCCCACGGCCGTGAAGGTGGTGGTGTGCTCGAAGCCCACGCGCCCCACGGCGGCGCGCCCCGCATGCAGGCCCATGCCGAAATCCACCGGCTGGCCGAACTGCGCCTCGAAGGTGTGGCTCCATTCCTGCATGCGCCGGTCGATGAGGGCGCTGGCCTGCACGGCCTGGCGGCAGGCCGTGTCCAGGTCGGTGTCCAGGCCGAAGATGGCCATCACGCTGTCGCCGATGAACTGGTTGGCCATGCCGCCGCTGTCGTGCACAGCCTGGCCCACGCGCTCGAAATACTGGTCCAGCACCCAGGACAGGTCCACGGGCCATTGCCGCTCGGCCAGGCCCGACCAGCGGCGCAGGTCCACGAACAGGATGGCCACCGCGCGCACTTCGCGGACCTCCCGCTGCTCGTCGCCCCGACCGGCCTGGGCGGCTGCCGGCGAGCGAAACAGCGGCGCCACCTGCACATCGCCCGTGGGCCGCAGCTGGCAGGCCAGCCGCACGTCCTGCGGCGCGCCCACGCGCTCCAGCGTGAGGCGCTCGTCCCGCCCCGGCGCAGGCAGGTGGGCCGCCGGGCCGGACACGCGCACCCGGCAGGTGGAGCAGCGCGCCCTGCCGCCGCACAGCGACAAATGGGCAATGCCATGCTCGCGGCTGGCTTCGAGCACGCTCATGCCCTGGGCCACCTGCACGGTGCGGCCCGGATAGTGCAGCAGCACCTGGCGGGCGCCGCGCAGGCGCATGCGCCGCCACAGCCACGGGCCGGCCAGCAGCGCCGCCAGGCAGGCCAGCCAGCCCTGGCGCAGCCCGGCCGTCAGCGCGCGCAGCCACTGCGATGCCTCGGGCGAGGGGCCGGCCGGCGCTGGCACGCCGGCCGCCGCGATCTCGCGCGCAATGGAGACGATGCCCAGCGCCGCCAGCACGGGCAGCAGCACGGCCGCCGTGAGCAGCAGCGGCTGCCAGCGCCGCCACCAGCCGCGCGCACGCAGGGCCATGTGCAGGCCCATGCAGCCATGGGTCCACGCGGCCGTCATCAGCAGCAGCTGGATGGCCATGCTGGACGGATTCCAGGAAGAACGCACGATGCGCGCATACGAGGGGTCCACGCCCCAGGCCTCCTGCGCCAGCCGCGTGGCCGGCACGTGCAGGGCCAGCAGCAGCGGCAAGCCCAGTCCCAGCAGCAGCCGCACGGCCTCCAGCGCCGGCATGCGCAGGCTGCGCCGCCGCGCCAGCGCCTGCAGCGCCAGCCCCATGTGCACGGCCAGCGCGCCGTAGAGCAGCAGGCTGCCGGGCAGGGATCGCCACACGCCATGGACCCCCTCGCGCACGGCCTCGGCCGTGCCCAGCGAGACCAGGCCCAGGGCGTGATTGAACAGGTGCAGCGCCGCATAGGTCCACAGCACCAGGCCGGTGGACCAGTGGAGGCTGCGCAGGGACGGCAGAGCCGGCAAAGCCGGATGAGGGACACGGGCCATGGAAAGCGATGATGCGCCCGACGGCGGAAGAAGACAGGAGAAGACTGCAAGAACGGCAGCTTGAAGGAACTTAGGCCGGGCCTGGCCGATCCAGAATCTTTGTACCTTACGCCCGCTATTGGTTCCATGGCCCACCCCACCCAGCCCTCCAGTTTCGCCCTGCGCGGCATCGCCCTGTTCGAGGGCCTGGGCAGCGCCAGCCTGGACCGCATCGCCGCCGACTGCGAATGGCGCCCTCTGCAGGCCCGCCAGCCCGTGTTCAGCCGCTGCTCCACGGGCAGCGACGTGTTCTTCCTGGTCAGCGGGCGCGTGCGCATCACCACCTATTCGCCGGGCGGGCGCGAGGTCAGCTTCCGCGACTACGGGCCCGGCGAGCACTTCGGCGACCTGGCGGCCATTGACGGCCAGGCCCGCTCCACCGATGTGGTCACCCTGGAATCCTCGCTGCTGGCCAGCCTCTCGCGCCAGGACTTCCTGGCCCTGCTGGCGCGCGAGCCCGCCATCGCCCTGCGCATGATGGAAGGCCTGGCCGGCCTGGTGCGGCGGCTGACCGACCGCGTCATGGAGCTGAGCACCCTGGGCGTGCCCACGCGCCTGCACATGGAGCTGCTGCGCCTGGCGCGGGAGGCGGGCGTCTCGCCCGAGCACACGGCCCTCATCAGCCCCGTGCCTTCGCACTCGGTGCTGGCCAGCAAGATCAGCACCAACCGCGAGCAGGTCACGCGCGAGCTGGGCGCCCTCACCCGGCGCGGCCTGCTGCGCAAGGAGGGGCGCCAGGCGCTGCTGGTGACCGATGTGCGCGCACTGCAGGCGCTGATAGCGCAGGAATGCTAGGCGGACTCCATTCGCCAGCCCTGCGGCGACCACACCAGGCGGTCGGTCAGCCCGATGGCCTGCAGAAAATCCTCGTCATGCGAGACCACGACCAGCGTGCCGGCGTAGCCGCGCAGCATGGCCTCCAGCGCCTGCAGGGAAGGCAGGTCCAGGTGGTTGCAGGGCTCGTCCAGCAGGAGCAGGGGCGCGGGCGGCTCGGCATGCAGCGCGCAGGCCAGGGCGGCCTTGAGCTGCTCGCCACCGCTGAGCCGGCCCGCAGGCTGCTCCACCTGCCGGGCCGCCAGCCCGAGCCAGGCCAGGCGCGTGCGCAGCACATCCACGGGGGTGCCGGGGCAGGCGTCCTGCAACTGCTCCATCACCGTGCGCCCGGGCTGCAACAGGGACAGGCGCTGGTCCAGGTAGGCACAGGCCTGCATGCGGCGCACCTCGCCCGCCTGGGGCGCAAGGCGGCCCGACAGCACATCGAGCAGGCGCGTCTTGCCGCAGCCGTTGGGACCGGTCACGGCCAGGCGCTGGCCGCCGTACAGAGACAGGTTCAGGCGCGGCCCCGTGGACAACGAAAACGGCAGCAGCACATCGTCCAGCAGCGCCACCACGTCGCAGGGAGCACCGGCCGGGGGCGGCGCCTGCATGCGGATGCCGGCCTGCAGGTCGATCTGGCGCGCCGCCTCGCGCACGCGCTGGTCCAGCGCCTCGCGCGTGTCTGCATGCTGGCGGCGCAGGCGGCCGGCCGACGCCTCGCTGCGCTCCTTTTGCCGGTCCAGCAGAATGCGCGCCTGGTTGGCCTCCTGGCCCTGGCGGCGGCCGCGCGCCTCGCGGCGCTGCTGGCGCTCCTGCTGCTCGCGCAGCTGCTGCGTTTCGCGGCGGCGCTCCAGCTTGCGCTGCTCCAGCAGTTGCACCGCAGAGGCCATC
This sequence comes from Delftia sp. GW456-R20, assembly GCF_001622915.1. Classification (NCBI taxonomy): domain Bacteria; kingdom Pseudomonadati; phylum Pseudomonadota; class Betaproteobacteria; order Burkholderiales; family Comamonadaceae; genus Delftia; species Delftia sp. GW456-R20. The sequence goes on from NZ_LWCN01000005.1 coordinate 763,050, forward strand.
TCGCGCGCCTTGGCTTCGGCATAGAAGGCGTAACCGCCGCCGTAACTGCGAAGCCCCTGCGGCGACAGCTCCACGATGCGTTCCATGCCCTGCAGCAGACTGCGGTCATGGCTGACCACGACCAGGCCACCGGGCCAGCGCTGCAGTTGCGCGGCCAGGGCCTGGCGGCTTTCACGGTCCAGGTGGTTGCTGGGCTCGTCCAGCACCAGATGGTCGGCGCCCGACAGCAGCGCGCCCGCCAGGGCCACGCGCATGGCCTCGCCGCCGCTGAGGGCGTGGCCCGGCGTATCGGCACGCAGATGGCCCAGGCCCGCCAGCTCCAGTTGGGCCTGCAGGCGCTGGCGCAGATCCCAGCGGTCAGCCAGCCGCTCGAAGTCCCTGGCATCACAGCTGCCGGCCTCGATGCGCGCCAGCGCCTCCAGCGCGGGATGCAGCCCGGCCAGCGCCGCCACCGAAGGCTGGTCATGCCAGTCCGTGCGCTGGGCCAGGTACAGCACCTGCCCCGAGCGCAGGCAGCGGCCCTGCGAGGGCGCATCCAGCCCGGCCAGGATGCGCGCCAGCCGCGACTTGCCCACGCCGTTGCGCCCCACCAGGCCGGTGCGGCGGTGGTCGAGGGTTTCGGAAAGATCGGAGAAAAGGGGGCTGCCATCGGGCAGCACGCAGGAAACGCCGTCGAGCGTGATCGTGGTATTCGTCATATCGCGGTTCATGGATGCCAACGCAGTTCCTTGCCGCTTTGCATGCATTGCGCGTGCGGTGGGCAGGGTCGGGAAAAGCGGGCCGCTGGGACAGCGGCAGCATCAATGGCGCATGGGACGAATACCTCCTGCAATGGCGAACGAAACCGCCATTATAGAAATCATGGGACGGACGTGCTGGCCGTGCCGGAGGGGGCGCCACCGGCGCCACGGCGGCCGGCATGCGCACCTGCGTTTGCACGCGGCGGCTCGGGTCCGGTGGGCCCGGCCTGCCGCTTAGGGGCTGCAGGCGCCGATGGCGCGCAAGGGTTTGAAGACTGTGCCGGCGGGCGGCCCTGAAAGCACAGGGCGTTGAGCGCGATCCAGAGAGGCATGGTTCAGGTTCCGGGGTCGGCAGCAGGCGGCGGCCGGCGCGCGCTGCCGCGCGGCCCGGCGATGCGCCGCTGCCATTCAAGGACGAAGACGAAGAAGACGGGCACGAAGAACACGGCCAGCACCGTGCCGCTGACCATGCCGCCGAACACGCCCGTGCCGATGGCGTGCTGGGTCTCGGCGCTGGCGCCCGATGCCAGCATCAGCGGCACCACGCCCAGCGCAAAGGCCAGCGAGGTCATGAGGATGGGCCGCAGCCGCAGGCGTGCGGCCTTGATGGCAGCCTCGCGCAGGTCCTGGCCTTCCTCGCGCAGTTGCTTGGCGAATTCCACGATCAGGATGGCGTTCTTGGCCGACAGGCCGATGATGGTGATCAGGCCCACCTTGAAGAACACATCGTTGGGCATGCCGCGCAGCAGCACGGCCGCCACGGCGCCCAGCAGGCCCAGGGGCACGACCAGCATCACCGACAGCGGGATGGACCAGCTCTCGTACAGCGCGGCCAGCACCAGGAAGACCACCAGCATGGACAAGGCCATGAGCAGGGGCGCCTGCGCGGCCGACTGGCGCTCCTGCAGCGACTGGCCGGTCCAGGCCACGGCAAAGCCGGGCGGCAGCTGGGCCGCCAGCCGCTCCATCTCGGCCATGGCCGCGCCGCTGGACGTGCCGGGCGCAGGCGTGCCCGAGATGCGCGACGCCAGGAAGCCCTGGTAGCGCACCAGCTGCAGCGGCGTCTCCGACCACACCGGCGTGGCGAACTCGGCCAGCGGCACCATGCCGCCCGAGGCATTGCGCACGTTCAGCCGGAGCACGTCATCGACCTGCATGCGCGCGGGCGCGTCGGCCTGCACGATGACCTGCTGCATGCGCCCGGCGTTGGGGAAGTCGTTGACATACAGCGAGCCCATGGCCGTGGACAGCGTCTCGCTGATGGCGGCAAAGCCCACGCCCAGGGCCTGGGCCTTCTGGCGGTCGATCTCCAGCCGCACGCTGGTGCCCGAGGGCAGGCTGTCCTGGTAGGCCGAGCCCAGCACGCTGCTGCTGCCGGCCAGTGCCAGCAACTGGTCGGTGGCCGACTTGAGCGCGGCATGGCCCTGGCCGGTGCGGTCCTGCAGGTACATGGTGAAGCCCGAGGAGGTGCCCAGCTCGTCGATGGCCGGGGGCTGCAGCACCATGATGGCGCCCTCGGGCGCATGCTCCATGGCCTTTTGCGCGAGCGAGACTTCCTCGCCTGCCGTGGCGCCGTCGCGCTGGTCCCAGTCCTTGAGCGTGGTGAAGGCCATGGCCGCGTTCGGGCCCGAGCCCGCGAAGCTGAAGCCCAGCACCGAGATGCTGGAGGCAATGCCGGGGCGCTGCGCCACATGCTCCTCATAGCGCTTGACCACGTCCAGCGTGCGCTCGGCCGTGGCATCGGCCGGCAGCTGGATGGACGCCATGAAGTAGCCCTGGTCCTCCTCGGGCAGAAAGGCCGATGGCAGCTGGCGCAGCGCAAACACCAGGATGGCCACGATGGCCGCGAACAGCAGCATCATGCGGCCCGTGCGCCGGACCAGGCCCGTGACATGGGCCTCGTAGCGGTTCGTCAGCCGCTCGAAGCCACGGTTGAACCAGCCGAAGAAGCCCTTCTTCTCATGGTGGCCTGCCGCCACCGGCTTGAGCAAGGTGGCGCACAGCGCCGGCGTCAGGCTCAGGGCCAGGAAGGCCGAGAACAGGATGGACACGGCCATGGACAGCGTGAACTGCTGGTAGATCACGCCCACCGAGCCGCTGGCGAACGCCATGGGAATGAACACTGCCGTCAGCACCAGGGTGATGCCGATGATGGCGCCCGTGATCTCCTTCATGGCCTTGAGCGTGGCATCGCGCGGCGACAGGCCTTCCTCGGCCATGAGGCGCTCCACGTTCTCGACCACGACGATGGCGTCGTCCACGATGATGCCGATGGCCAGCACCATGCCGAACATGGTCAGCACGTTGATGGAAAAGCCCGCCACCAGCATCACGGCGAAGGTGCCCAGCAGCGCCACGGGCGCCACGATGGCCGGGATCAGCGTGTAGCGCAGGTTCTGCAGGAACAGGTACATCACCAGGAAGACCAGCACCATGGCCTCGACCAGGGTCTGCACCACCTTCTCGATGGAGATCTTGACGAAGGGCGCGGTATTGAACGAGATGGTGTGCTCCATGCCCCTCGGCAGGATGGAGGCCAGCTCGGCCATGCGCTTTTGCACGGCGGCGGCCGTGCGCACGGCATTGGCGCCCGGCGACAGCTGCACGGCGGCGCTGGTGGCGGGCTTGCCATCCTCGCGGTTGGAGAAGGCATAGGACTGCGCACCCAGCTCCACGCGCGCCACGTCGCCCAGCACCAGGCGGGAGCCGTCGGCATGGGCGCGCAGCACGATGGCCGCGAACTGCTCGGGCGAGGTCAACTGGCCCTGCACGGTGAGCGGCGTGGTCACGCGCTGGCCCGGGGCGATGGGCGCATCGCCCACACGGCCCGGGGCGATCTGCATGTTCTGCTGCTGGATGGCCTGGGTGAGGTCGCCCATGGACAGCCCGTAGGAGATCAGCTTGGCCGGATCGACCCAGACGCGCATGGCGCGCTCGGTGCCGAACAGCTGCACGCGGCCCACGCCCTCAATGCGCCGCAGCTCCTCGACGATATTGCGCGCCATGTAGTCATTGAGTGCCAGCTCGTCGAACTCGCCGCCCGGCGAGATCAGGCCCACCAGCAGCAGAAAGCTCGACGTGGCCGACTCCACCTGCAGGCCGTTCTGGCGCACGGCCTGCGGCAGGCGCGGCTCCACGGCCTTGATGCGGTTTTGCACATCCACCTGGGCCAGCTCGGGGTTGGTGCCGGGCTTGAAGGTGGCCTTGATCTCGGCCGAGCCCGAGGTGTCCACCGAGGACTCGAAGTACAGCAGGTGGCGGACGCTGGACAGCTCGCGCTCGATCAGCGAGACCACGGAGTCATTGAGCGTCTTGGGCGTGGCGCCCGGATAGGTGGCATACAGGCTCACCGTGGGCGGCGCCACCGTGGGATAGCGCGAGATCGGCAATTGCGGAATGGCAAGCACGCCCAGCAGCACGATGAACAACGCGATGACCCAGGCAAAGACGGGCCGATGAATGAAGAACTGTGGCATGGACGCGAGGTCTGGTTTTCAATGCACGCCAGGGCGCGCTGCGGAAAAAATACGGCGCCTGGCGCCGACACATCTGAGGGGCCATCCGGATGCAAATCCAGATTGCCAGGAGGCATGGGGATGGAGGAAACTCCTGCCGGTGCGGCTTCGGCCTGCGGCGTGTTGCCGCCAGGGCCATTCATCCATGGAGCCGCTGCAAAGCTAACAGCTCTCCCACCCGCTCATACGGCATTGCCGCTGTGACTTCATATTCAGGGATTTGTTTCGCATGCCGGCCAATTGCGGCGGCACAGGGAAACAGCTTGCGTTCTTTCGATGGCATTTCGGCCCGGGAAATGTGGAAGAACGATGGAGATGAACACAGCCCCCGCCGCGACCCCAAAATGGCTTCTATCATTGCCCAGCCCTTGCCTTTCCAGCCATCGACATCGCTCATCCTCGTTGCCGAGGACGAGCCCGAGATCGCAGACATCCTGTGCGCCTACCTGGCCCGCAGCGACCTGCGCACCGTGCATGCCGCCGATGGCCAGCAGGCCCTTGAACTGCACCACCACTTGAAACCCGATCTCGTACTTCTCGACGTGCAGATGCCACGCCTCGACGGCTGGCAGGTGCTGTCCGAAATCCGCCGGCGCGGCGACACGCCCGTCATCATGCTCACCGCCCTCAACCAGGACGTGGACAAGCTCATCGGCCTGCGCATTGGCGCGGACGACTACGTGGGCAAGCCCTTCAACGCGGCCGAGGTCGTGGCGCGCGTGCAGGCCGTGCTGCGCCGCTGCGGCCAGGGCCGGCTCCGCGATACCAAGCTGCTGCAGGCCGGCCCCTTTCGCGTGGACCTGGACAGCCGCGAGGTCAGCGTGCAGGTGCAGGGCGCCACGCATGTGCCCGAACTCACCGTGACCGAATTCAACCTGCTGGCCAGCCTGGTGCGTTCGCCCCGGCGCGTGTTCAGCCGCGCCGAGCTGCTGCTGAGCTGCCTGCCCGAAGGCCACACGCTGGAGCGCACCGTGGACAGCCACATCAGCAAGCTGCGCAAGAAACTCGAAGGCCTGGGCCTGCAGGGCATGCCCGACAGCGTGCGCAGCGTGGGCTACCGGCTGGGGATGGACCCATGAGCGCCGCACAGGCCGCAGGCCGGGGAGTGCCGTCATGAGCGCAGCGGCCGGGCTGCGCCGGCAGGTGGTGCTGACCATGTCGGCCGTCACGCTGGCCGTGGTCGTGCTGTGCGTGCTGGGCTCGTACGCCTTCTATGCGCTGCTGCTGACCTTTCACCCGGCCAGCGTCTCCGACGGCTGGATGCCCTCCAGCGTGGAGCTGGCCTGGGTGCTGCTGACCCTGGTGGTGGCCATGCTGATTGCCATCTTCGTGGCCACGCGGCTGTCGCGGCGCATCCTGCCCTCGCTGGACTCGGTGGCCATCAGCCTGCGCCAGCTGGCCGAGGGCGACCTGTCGGCGCGCGCCAGCACGGACGACAGCGCGCTGCACGAGGCCGCGCAGCTGGTGCATGACTTCAACAGCCTGGCCCGGCGCCTGGAAGGCATGGCGCAGGAGCGCGCCTTCTGGAGCGCGGCCATCGCCCATGAGCTGCGCACGCCCGTGACCATCCTCAGCGGGCGGCTGCAGGGCCTGTCCGACGGCGTCTTCCTGCCCAGCAAGGACATGCTGGCCAGCCTGATGACCCAGGTCGAGGGGCTGACCCGCCTGATCGACGACCTGCGCCTGCTGGGCCTGCAGGAAAACGGCCATCTGCAATTGCAGCTGCGCCAGACCTGCCTGGCGGGCGAGGTGCGCTCGGTGGCCCTGGCCGTGGGACCGGCGCTGGAGCAGGCGGGCCTGCAGCTGGCGATGGAGCTCGATGACCAGCCCGTGGTCTGCGACCCCGTGCGCATACGCCAGGCCCTGCTGGCCCTGCTGGAAAACGCCATGCAGTACGCGCAGCCTGGCCCGCTGCTGGTGGCCGCGCGCGTGCGCCACGGCCTGTGCACCGTGCGCGTGGAAGACAGCGGCCCCGGCGTGGCGGCCGACCTTGCGCCGCGCATCTTCGACGCTTTCCAGCGCGGTGAAGGCGCCCGCAGCCGAAGGAATGCCAGCGTGGGTGCAGGCAACGGCAGCGGACTGGGCCTGGCCGTGGTGCAGGCCATTGCCCAGGCCCATGGCGGGCGGGCGCAGTGCCTGCCGGGCGAGCGTGGCGGCGCGCTGTTCGAGCTGAGCTGGCCGGCCTGACCTCGTCAGAGCCGCAGATCAGCCTGCGAAATCATCGGCCCGCACATGGCGTGCGTCCCAGGCGGCAGCCAGCGCAGCGGCCCGGCCCAGGCGCACGCGGCCTGATTCAAAGTCCACGATGCCCGCCTCCTGCGCCGCCGCAGGCCGCGCAGGCCGCTCGCGCGTGCGGCCGTCGGTGAGCAGCCACAGCCAGCCCTGGCAGGAGGCGTCTGCGCCGCAATGGCGCTGCAGCAACTGGCCCGCCTGTTCCACGGCCGCCTGCAGCGGCGTGCCGCCGCCGCCGCCAATGGGAGCGATCCAGTCGTCATTCCAGGCCGCTGCCTTGCGCGGCGGCAGGCGCAATTCCACGCGCGTGCCCGCAAAGCAGATCAGCGCCACCTGCTCGCGGCGGCGGTAGGCCTCTTCCATCAGCGACAGCAGCACGCCCTTGGCCCGCGCGAGTGCGCCGCTGCCGGCCATGGAGGCCGAGCAATCGAGCACAAAGCAATGCAGCCGCGTGGCCTGCGGCGGCTCACGGCGGCGCTGCAGATGTTCGGGTGCCAGCGCCTGGGCGCCGCGTGCGGCCAGCGTGCGCGGCCAGTCCCAGGTGCCGGTGGCCTGCCCGCCTTGCGCCTGGGCAAGCCGGGGCTGGCCTGCCGCCTGCTGGCCCGCCCCCGCAGCCCTTGCCTGTGGCGCGGGGCCGCGGGGGCTCAGGCTTTTTTTGTGGCGGGCGCTCCCGCCTTTGCGGCCTCGCGGGCCAGCAATGAGGGCACGGCGACACGCAGCAGGCCCACGGGCTCGGGCGGCATGGCGCCCCAGTCAGCCTCGGAGGGCGGGCTGTCGCCTGCGCCGTTGGCCGTGGATTCTGCAGGCGGCCGGCTTTGTGCCGGCGACTGCGAAGGCGGATTCGATGGCGCTTGCTGTGGGGATGGCTGCTGCTGCTGCGGCTGCGGCTGTGGCTGCGGCGCCCCCGGCTTGCGGCGGTGCACCAGCACCAGCTCGGCCACGGCCTGCACATGGTCGGGCCTGACCTCGGCATCGCCCAGCCAGGCGGCCCAGGCGCGGGCGGCGCGCAGCAGCACCAGGTCGGCGCGCAGGCCGTCCACCTGGGCGGCAATGCACAGCGCGCCCGCGGCCTGCAGCACCGCGTCGGACCAGGGCAGCGCGCCGGCCGGCTGCAGGCGCTCGCGTGCCGTGCGCAGCTGCGCGGCCAGCGCGGCCTGGGCGTCTGCATGGCGGGCGCGGAAGGCGGCCGGGTCGGCATCGAACAGCAGCCGCGCGCGCACGATGGCCTGGCGCTGGGCCGCATCCTGCACATTGGCCAGGCGCACGCACAGGCCCAGGCGGTCCAGCAGCTGCGGGCGCAGCTGGCCTTCCTCGGGGTTCATGGTGCCCACCAGCACGAAGCGCGCCGCGTGGCGGTGCGAGATGCCGTCGCGCTCGACCACGTTGACGCCGCTGGCGGCGGCATCCAGCAGCACATCGACCAGGGCATCGGGCAGCAGGTTGATCTCGTCCACATAGAGCACGCCGCCATGGGCGCGCGCCAGCAGGCCGGGCGCGAACTTGAGTGCATGGCCGGCCATGGCCTGGCCCAGGTCCAGCGAGCCGGCCAGATGCTCCAGCGAGGCGCCCAGCGGCAGCGTGACGAAGGGCGCGGCATCGATGAGCTCGGCCAGCGCGCGCGCGGCCGTGGACTTGGCCGTGCCGCGCGGCCCCTCGATCAGCACGCCGCCCAGTTGCGGGTCGATGGCGGCCAGCAGCAGCGCCTGGCACAGCAGGGGCTGGCCCGCGATGGCGGCAAAGGGAAACAGCGGCGGCAGCGCGGGCTGGGCGCCGCTGCCCAGGTCAGGGGAGGCGGTCATCCGCGCAATCCTTCGAGATGGTTTTCATGTTCCAGCAGCAGGTCTTCCAGCTGCTGGCGATAGTCGCCGGGCTGCTCCCACAGGCCGCGCTGCATGGCTTCGAGCAGGCGCTCCAGCATGTCGCGCAGGGCCTGCGGATTGTGCTGCACGAGAAAGTCGCGCGTGGCCGCATCCAGCACATAGGCGTCGGCCACCAGGGCGTACTGGTGGTCGCCCACCTGCTGCGTGGTGGCGTCGAAGCCGAAGAGATAGTCCACCGTGGCCGCCATCTCGAAGGCGCCCTTGTAGCCGTGGCGCTTGGCGCCGTCCATCCACTTGGGATTGGTGACGCGCGAGCGCACCACGCGCGCAATCTCCTCCTTGAGCGAGCGCACGCGCGGCTGGGCCGGGTTGGCGTGGTCACCGTGGTAGAGCGCGGGCTGGCGGCCCGAGAGGTGGCGCACGGCCGAGGCCATGCCGCCCTGGAACTGGAAGTAGTCGCCCGAGTCGAGGATGTCGTGCTCGCGGCTGTCCTGGTTGTGGGCCACCACGTCGAGCTCACCCAGGCGGCGGCGCAGCGCGTCGCCTGCGGGCACGCCCTCGGCGTCCTGGCCGTAGGCGTGCTGGCTCCAGCCCAGGTAGGCCTGGGCCAGGTCGGCATCGCCCTGCCAATCACCGCTCTGGAACAGCCCGCCCAGTCCCGATCCATAGTGGCCGGGTGGCGCGCCGAACACGCGCCAGCCGGCCTGCAGGCGGGCCTGCACGGCGTCCATGCCCTGCGCCTGCAGCTGTTCGGCCTCGGCCAGGATGCGCGCGCGTATGGGGTTGTCCTCGGCGTCCTCGTCCAGCGCGGCCACGGCCTGCACGGCCGCGTCGAACATCTGCACGGCGCCCGGGAAGGCGTCGCGGAAGAAGCCCGAGATGCGCAGCGTCACATCCACGCGCGGCCGGCCCATGCCCACGCGCGGCACGACCTCGAAGTCCACCACGCGCTGGCTGCCGGGCGCCCACTTGGGGCGCACCCCGATCAGCGCAAAGGCCTGGGCGATGTCGTCGCCGCCCGTGCGCATGGTGGCCGTGCCCCAGACCGACAGGCCCAGGGTGCGCGGGTACTCGCCGTGCTCCTGCAGGTAGCGCTCCAGCAGCCTGAGCGTGGCCTGCTGGCCCAGCTCCCAGGCCGCCTGGGTGGGAATGGCGCGCGTGTCCAGCGTGTAGAAATTGCGCCCCGTGGGCAGCACGTCGGGCCGCCCGCGCGAGGGCGATCCGCTGGGCCCGGGCGGCACGAAGCGGCCCTGCAGGCCGCGCAGCAGCTGGCGCAGTTCCTCGCCGCCGCAGGCATCCAGCGCGGGTGCCAGCACGGCATGCACCTGTTCCAGTGCGGCGCGCGTCTGCGGCCAGTCACCGGCCGGGGCCTCACCTTCCAGCAACTGCTGGGCCAGCAGCTCCAGGCGCTCGCGCGTGTCGCCTTCATGGCGCCAGGGCTCGTCGCTCACGGCCTGCAGGGCGGCGGGGCGCGCGCCGGTCCAGGGGCGTGCAGGCTCCATGCGCAGCGGGTCGAACCCGGGGCTGTCCAGCAGGTCGGCGGCCAGCGCCTGGATCAGGCCCTGGCCTTCGTCCGACGGGAAGCGCGCCAGCGCCAGCAGCGTGTCGCGGCGCTGGCGCCCTTGAGGCGATGCGCCGAAGACATGCAGGCCGTCGCGGATCTGGGTTTCCTTGAGCTCGCACAGGTAGGCGTCTATGCGTTCGAGCACGGCATCGTCGTCCTGCGCGGCACCGGGCGCCAGGTCCAGCTCCTGGTCCAGGTGCTGGCGGCGCACGATGTCCAGGATCTGGCGGCGCAGCAGCGCGCCGCGCCGCGCATCGACCAGCAGGGCGTCGTAGTACTCGTCCACCAGGCGCTCCAGGTCCTGCAGCGGACCGTGGTTTTCGGCGCGCGTCAGCGGCGGCATCAGGTGGTCGATGATCACGGCCTGGCTGCGGCGCTTGGCCTGGGCGCCTTCGCCGGGATCGTTGACGATGAAGGGGTACAGGTGCGGCAGCGGGCCCAGGATGGCATCGGGCCAGCACGCGCCCGACAGCGCCAGGCTCTTGCCCGGCAGCCATTCGAGGTTGCCATGCTTGCCCACGTGGACCATGGCGTCCACGGCAAAGCGGTCGCGCAGCCAGAAGTAGAAGGCCAGGTAGCCGTGGGGCGGCACCAGCTCGGCATCGTGGTAGCTCGCATAGTCCTGCGCGCCCATGCCTTTACCGACCAATGCACGCGTCGGCTGTATGCCGACAAAGACATGGCCCAGGCGCAGGCCCGCGATCATGAAGCGGCCCTGGCGCAGCAGCGGGTCGGCCTCGGGCGCGCCCCAGCGCGCAGTAATGGCGTCGGCCATGCCGTCCGGCAGCGCGGCCAGGCACGCCAGGTACTCGTCCAGCGCATAGCTTTGCCAGGCCGGGCGCAGCGGCCACTGGGCCGGGTCGTTGGCAATGCCCTGCTGCAGGGTGTGCATCAGCGCCTGGCCATCGGCGGGCAGCTGCGCGGGGTCGCCCAGCTCGTGCCCTTCGGCCGCCAGGTGCTGCAGGATGGCGATCACCGAGGCCGGCGTATCCAGCCCCACGCCGCTGCCGATGCGGCCTTCGCTGCCCGGATAGTTGGCCAGCACCAGGGCCAGGCGCTTGTCACGCGCGGGCAGGCTGCGCAGGCGGCACCAGCGCCAGGCCAGGTCGGCCACGAAGTCCACGCGGTCGGGCTCGGGCTGGTAGGCCACCACGTCGGCCTGGGTGAAGGCGCAGCGGTGGGACAGGCCCTTGAAGCTGATGGCGCGCGTGATGATGCGGCCATCCATCTCCGGCAGCACCACCTGCATGGCGATGTCGCGCGGGCGCAGGCCTTGGCTGTCGGCCCACCAGTCCTCGCGATTGCCGCCGCTGGCAATGACCTGCAGCACGGGCGCATCGCCGGCCAGGGCCGTGCCCGATTCCAGCGCCGAAAACGCCGTGGTGTTGAGCACCAGCTGCACGGCATGGTCTTCGCAGAGCTGGCGCAGCGTGGCCAGGCACAGCGGGTCCTTGAGTGAGTCCAGCGCCACGGGCAGCGGGTTCATGCCGCGCTGCTGCAGCGACAGGGCCATGGCGTCGAAGGCTGCCGTGTTGCCCGCCAGCAGGTGGGAGCGGTAGAACACCAGGGCCACGGTGGGCGCGCCCGGCGTCCAGGCGCGCTGCAGGTCGTCGATGCCGGCCACGTCATGGGCCTGCATCTGGGCAGGGCTGGGGGCGTTATCGAACAGCGCAGGCGGCACGTGCACGGCTGCCTGCGGCAGGGTGCGCGGCGGCAGCGGCGCATCGCCCCGGTCCAGCCCGTGGTAGACGGTGGCCTTGAGGAACTCGCGCGCATTGGCCGCGCCGCCCGAGCGCAGGTACTGCCACAGCTGGCGGCAGGCGGCGGCCGGCAGCGTGCTGCGCGCCAGCAGGTGCGGGTCTTCCTGCAGGTCACCCGAGAACATGGCCAGGCGCTGCCCCTTGCGGCGCGCCAGCGAGCCGATCTGCTCGATGCCGTAGGGCCAGGCCGATTCCGAGCCCAGGTGGTCCACGATGACCACGCGCGCATGGCGCAGCACCTCGTCCACATACAGGTCCAGCGAGGCCGGCTGGCGCAGGTACAGCAGATTGGCCAGCCGCACCGAGGGAAAGTCCGCCGACGCCCCGGCCAGCGCGGCCACGGCCGAGGACAGCAGGGCCAGCGTGGTGTCGGCCGAGCTCAGGATGACGATGTCGGCCGGCGTCTGGTCGAGGCGGGTGACGATGCTCTCGTCCTCGACGAAGCCGCCGGGGCGCGTGGACAGCAGGTGCATGGAACAGGTTTCAGTGCGGAATCGGAAGGTCAGGCGGCCACATTCTCCAGGCCCTTGCGCAGCGCTGCTTCGTCAAGGTCTTGCCCGATGAACACCAGGCGCGTGCCGCGTGCCTCGCCCTCGCGCCAGGCGCGGTCGAAGTGGTGGTCGAAGCGGCGGCCCACGCCCTGCAGCAGCCAGCGCATGGGCTTGCCAGGGATCTCGGCAAAGCCCTTGACGCGCAGGATGCTGTGCTGCTCCACCAGCGTTTCCAGCGCGGCCAGCAGGCGGTCGCGGTCCACGGCGGGCAGGTCGATCATGTAGGAGTCGAAGTCGTCGTGGTCATGGTCCTCGTCGTGGTCATGGTGGCTCACGCGCTGGTCGATGGTGGTCTCGGCCGCCTTGGCCAGGCCCAGCACCACGTCCAGCGGCAGGCGGCCCTGGGACGATTGCACGATCTTGACCTCGGGCGGCAGCTCCTCGCGCACCAGGGCGGTCACGCGCGCCAGGGCCTCGGCATCGGCCAGGTCGGTCTTGTTGAGCACCACCAGGTCGGCCGCGCCCAGCTGGTCCTCGAACAGTTCGTGCAGCGGCGATTCATGGTCCAGGTTGGGGTCGGCACGGCGCAGCTCGTCCACGGCCTGGGGATTGGCGGCGAACTGGCCGCTGGCGGCCGCCGGCGTATCCACCACGGTGACCACCGCGTCCACGGTGAACACGTTGGCGATCTCGGGCCACTGGAAGGCCTGGACCAGGGGCTTGGGCAGGGCCAGGCCCGAGGTCTCGATGATCACGGCGTCGATCTGGTCGCGGCGCTCGGCCAGCGCGCGCATCACGGGGAAGAACTCTTCCTGCACCGTGCAGCACATGCAGCCGTTGGCCAGCTCGTACAGCGCGCCTTCGCGCTCGTTGCCCTCGTCGTCGCAGCCGATGCCGCAGCCCTTGAGGATCTCGCCGTCGATGCCCAGCTCGCCGAACTCGTTGACGATGACGGCAATGCGCCGGCCATCGGCGTTGTCCAGGATGTGGCGCAGCAGCGTGGTCTTGCCGCTGCCCAGGAAGCCGGTGACGATGGTGGCGGGAATCTTGGCGGTTTGCATGGAAGGTTCTCCAGAAAAAAGAGGAAGTCAGACGGTGGCGAAAGGCACGGCGCTGCGCAATGAAGGGAGAACCTCCTGCGCAAACAGTTCCATGCCAGCGAGGGCCTGGGCATCGCTCCACAGGCCGTTGGCGTTGAAGACGCAGCGCAGCTGGCCAATGCCCGTGCGCTCGCGCAATGCGGTGATCTGCGCATGGCACTGTTCGGGCGTGCCATGGATGAATTGCTCGGCCAGCACGCGCGGCACATCGATGGGCAGCACCTGGTCGGCCGGCACGCCGCGCTTGCCCGCAAAGTACACGCGGCGCTGGTACAGCTGCGGCCACAGCGTGGCCAGTTGGGCCTGCACGGCGGCCTCATCGGCACCGATGCAGACATAGCGCGCCAGCGATGAGCGCGCGCGCAGCGCGGCGGCATCGCGCACGCGCTCCCGGGCAGCGGCCTCCAGGCGCTCCAGCTGCGTGCCTTCGGGCGGCTCCAGGCTCAGCAGCAGGGGCAGATTCTGATCGACGGCAAAGCCCAGGGTCTCTGCCGTGGAGCCGGCCACATACAAGGGAGGATGCGGACGCTGCACGGTCGAAGGCAGGGCGGGCCGGTCCTCGAAGCGCCACGGCCCCTGCCCCGCCACGATGGGCTTGCCGGACAGCGCCTCCACCAGGATGCGGCAGGACTGCTCGAAGCGCTCGCGCGTGCAGTCCGCATCGATCTGCAGGGCGCGCAGCGCGGCCGGCTCCGTGCCCCGGCCAACGCCCACGTCGATGCGGCCGGCGCTTTGCAGGTCCAGCTGGGCAATCTCCTCGGCCAGCATCAGCGGATGGTGCAGCGGCAGCACCAGCACCGAGGTGCCCACGCGCAGCCGCTCGGTGCGCGCCAGCACGGCGGCGGCCAGCAGCAGGGGCGAGGGATAGGGCCAGGCGGTATCGGGCACGCGGAATTCGTTGAACCACACGCCCTCGAAACCCAGGCGCTCGGCGCGCTCGAACAGCGCCAGGAATTCACGGTGCCCGCCGCGCGTGGCGTCGCGCGTCCAGCCGGCCAGATCGATGCGCATGGGTTCAGTTCTCCTGTTTCAGCCGCGCGCGCAGCAAGGTTTGCGGGGGTGCGTCGATGCGCTCGAAATCCACGCCGAACACGGCATCCAGCCCCGGCGCATGCAGCAGCTCGGCAGGGGCTCCATCGAGCGCAATGCGCCCCTGGTCCAGCACGATGACGCGCCCGAAGTGCGCCAGCGCCAGGTCCAGGTCATGCATGACCACCAGCACCAGCCGCTCGCGCCCACGCTGCGCCATCGCCTGCACCAGGGCCAGGCGGTGGCGCACGTCCAGCGCGGCGCCGGGCTCGTCGGCCAGCAGCACGGGCGGGTCGGTGGCCAGCACGGTGGCCAGCAGGGCACGCGCCTGCTCGCCGCCGGACAGCGTGGACCAGCGCCTGCGCGTGAAATCCTGCAGCCCGGCGCCTGCAATGGCCGCCTCGACATCACCCCGGCCCGCCAGCCGCATGTGCATGAGCTCGGCCAGCGTCAGGTCCCAGTGCGGCGCAAAGCGCTGCGGCATGTAGCCCACGCGGCGTGCGCGCTCGGCCACGGGCAGGGTTGCAATGTCTTGCCCGTCCAGCAGCACGCTGCCGGATGCAGGCGCCTGCAGCCCCGCCAGCAGGGACAGCAGGCTGGACTTGCCCGCGCCATTGGCCCCCACCAAGGCCACGGCGCCGCAGGCGGGTAGCTGCAGCGAGACGGCGTCCAGCACGCTGCGGCCACGGTGGCGCAGCGTGAGGGACCGGGCCTGCAGGCGTGGCACGGCGTCGTCCATGGCTTGATCGTTCATGCGGACCTCAGCCTGCGCGCGAGCAGCACGATGAAAAATGGCCCGCCGGCCACGGCCGTGACCAGGCCCAGCGGGATCTCGGCCGGCGGCAGCACGCTGCGCGCAATGGCATCGGCCAGCGTGACGATGATGGCGCCCGTGAGCGCCGACGCCGGCAGGGCCGCGCGGTGCAGCGGTCCCGCCATCCAGCGCGCGATGTGCGGCGCAGCCAGGCCCACGAAGGCCACCAGCCCGCCATAGGCCACGGCCACGGCCACCACCAGCGAGCCGGCCAGCACGGCCAGCGGCGTAAAGCGCGCCACGTCCAGGCCGAAGCCCTGGGCCGCATCCTGTCCCAGGCCCAGCAGGTCCAGCCCGCGCGCCAGCGCCATGGCCCCGGCCAGGCAGGCCAGGGAGGCACCGGCCAGCAGGCCCAGCCCGCTCCAGGACGGCGTCTGTATGCCCCCCAGCACCCAGCTGAGCACCACCTGCAGGCTCACCGTCTCATCGGACAGCGCCAGCATCAGGAACGAGCGCAGCGCGCCCAGCACGGCCGCCAGCGCCACGCCGGCCAGCAGCATGCCGGCCGCATCGGTGGCACCGGCCACGCGCGAGACGGCCAGCACCAGCATGGTCGAGCCCCAGGCGCCCGCAAAGGCCAGCACGGGCAGCGTCCAGGCCTGGGACAGGCCGAACAATAGATGCATGGGCACCAGCAAGGCGACAGTCGCCCCCAGCGCCGCGCCGCCCGAGGCGCCCAGCAGATAGGGCTCGGCCAGTGGATTGCGGAACACGCCCTGGAAGATGGCGCCCGACAGGCCCAGCAGCGCGCCCACCAGGGCGGCTGCCAGCACGCGCGGCACGCGCCACTGCAGCAGCAGCCGGCTGCGCAGGCTGTCTTCGCCGCCCAGCGCGGCCAGCAGGTCGGCCGGGCTGGCCCACTGGTGGCCCGCGCAGGCGGCGATCAGCAGGCTGGCCAGCAGCAGCAGGACCGCACCGGCCCAGGGGCGCCACGCAGGTGGATGTGAAAGGGAATTCATGCGGCCTCCCCGGCCCAGGCCGCAGGGTGCAGCCAGCGCGAGAGCTTTTCCACGCCGCCAAAGGTGCGCGGCCCGGGAATCAGGAACTCGGCACGCGCCACCGTGGTGGCCCGGCCGCCACGCACGGCACGCAGGTCGCGCCAGCCGCGCTGGCCGATCAGGTCCTGCATGGCCTCCTGCGTGCCCGCGAACAGCAGCACGTCGGGATCGGCGGCCAGCACGGCTTCGGGCGAGACCTGGGGCACGGTGCCCAGGCCGTCCAGCGCGAACGCAGCGCCCGCGCGCACCATGGCCTCGCCGGTATAGGTGCCCGGCCGGGCCGCCAGCAGCATGCCGTTGCCCAGCCGGCCCGTGACCATGAGCGCGCGCGGCCGGGGCTGGCCGGCCACCAGCCGGTCCACGCGCAGCAGCCGCGCTTCCTGCGCCGTGGCCAGCGCCTGGCCGCGCGCCTGCACGCCCGTGGCGCGGGCCACCAGGCGCAGGTTGTCCATCACCTCGGCCAGCGAGCGGCTGAGCAGCACCATCACCGGCACGCCGATGCGCTCCATGGGATCGACCAGCTGGTGCGCCGCCTGGCGCGCAGGCGTGACGATGACCAGGTCCGGCTGGCGCGCCACCACGGCGTCCACCGAGAACCCCAGCCGCCCGCCCACCTTGGGAATGCGCTCCACGCCCGGTGGAAAGCGCGTGAAATCCTCCACGCCCACCACGCGGTCCAGCAGGCCCAGCGCGGCCACCAGCTCGGTATTGGAGGCAAAGATGGAGACGATGCGCCGCGGCGGCGCGGCAATCTCCACGCGCCGGCCCAGCGCATCCTGCAGCACCACCGGCCCGCCTGCAGCGACGGTGTCGGCCCAGGCCGCGGGCAGGCCGCAGCCCAGGGCCGCCGCCGCGCCCTGGCGCAGCAACTGGCGGCGCGTGGTGCTGGATTGCCTCATGCCGTGGTCCTCAAAACTCTGCTTGCAGGCCGACCATGAGTTCGCGCCCCGCCATCGACGTTCCGCAGCCGCCGTTCTGGTACGCCGGGTTGGCGATGCAGGGCGCACGGTCCAGCGCGATGAAAATGGGATGGCGGTTCAGGTCGAACAGGTTGTTGACGGCCGCGAACAGCTTGACGCCGCGCGACACGCGGTAGTCGGCCCGCAGGTTCCAGATGGTGAAGGCACCCTTGCGGTGGATGAAGGTGCTGCTGGGCTCGCCCTGCGGGATGAGCAGCGCCTCTTCCGTGTCGTACCACATGGGACCGCGCAGCAGCGTGGACAGCTGCAGGCTCCAGTCGCCCTGCAGGCGCCCGCTGCCCTGGCCGTAGCGCACGCCGGCCGAGGCCTCGTAGCGGTACATGCGCTGCACCTTGTCGGTGTTGGCCGACGCTGGCGATCCCTTGTCCCGCATGCTGAAGTGGTAGTAGCCGCCAGCCCAGGCCTTGAGCTGGTGGCCCGTCAGGTTCAGCGCCCGCGCCAGGTCCATGTCGGCCTGCATTTCCAGGCCGCGCGCCACGATGTCGGCCGCGTTGTTGGCGTAGTCCGAGGTGTTGGTCGTGGCCCCGCGCGAGACGGTGATGATGCGGTCGGTGATGGTGTTCTGGAACAGGGCCGCATCCACGCGCCAGCCGGGCTGCTGCAGCGCGGCGCCGACCTCGATCTGGCGGCTGGTCTCGGGCTTGAGGTTGGGGTTGCCGAAGGTGCGGCCACCGCCGACGGCCGTGAAGTCCGAAGCCAGCTCCGTGGCCGTGGGCGCGCGAAAGCCCGTGGAGGCGGCAGCGCGCAGCGTGAGCCGGTCCGTGGCCTTCCAGGTGGCGCCGGCCGACCAGGTGTGGTTGTCGTAGTCGCGCGTGCTGGCCTGGGCAAGGGCGAGGTTGGGCGTATCGTCGAAACGCGTCGTGCCCCAGGTCTTGCGCAGGCCGGCACGCAGCGTGAGGCGGTCGTCGAACAGGGTCTGCGCGTCCTCGAAGTACAGCGCGTGCACCTGCTCGGTCTGGTTGTTGTCGTAGGGCGCGACCTGGCCCGCCGGCCCGCCCGGCATGGCCACGCGCAGGCGGTCGGAGCGCAGCTTGCTGCGCTCCCAGTCGAAGCCCATCAGCAGGTCATTGGTCTGGCTGACACGCAGGCGCGGATGAAAACGCAGGCCCGTGGCGTCCAGCTGGCGGTGGTTGTAGTCGCGCGCCGTGCCGGGCACGGCGCTGTTGCCCGAGCGGATCACGGGCGATGCCCAGTTGAACTCATCGGTATCGATCAGGCTGTAGAGGTGGGTCGTCCAGCTCAGGCGCTGGCCGGGCAGTGCGCCCTCGTAGGTCAGGTCCAGCGAGCGGTTGCTGCGGTTGTCGCGGCTGTAGATGTTGGCGCCCGATCCGCGAAAGCCTGCGTTGTAGATGCCGTCCGTGCGCAGCTGCAGCTCCACGCGGTGCAGCTCATGCAGCTGCCAGCCCAGGGCGCCGCTGGCGCCGCGCCGCTTCCAGCCCGTGTTCTCCATGCGCGTGCCGCCGTCGCCCGACTCGTAGTCGCCACGCCCGCCTGCGCTCACGCCGAAGTACCAGTCGAAGCGGTCATTGGCGCCGGCCGTCTGCGCATCGGTGCGCCACAGGTCCCATGAACCGGCCTGGACCTGGGCGCGCGTGCCAGGCGCGGTCGCCCCCGTCTTCATGATGATGTTGACCACCCCGCCCATGGCCTGGCTGCCGTAGATCACCGAGGACGGGCCACGCACGATCTCGATGCGCTCCACATCCGAGGGGCTGAGCTTGGACAGGTTGGCCGTGCCCGCGCGCCGGCCATTGACCAGCACCAGCACCTGGCTGCGGAAGTCGCGCCCCTGGCCGTCGGTGGAGGCGCCGCGCAGGTTCATCGAGGTCTGGGCAGCCGTCCATTCGCTGAGAAAGCCCACGGCGTTCTCGGCCAGCAGGTCGGTGACCGAGCGCGCGCTGGAGCGCTCTATGGCCTCGCGGTCGATGGTCTGCGTGGTGCCCGCGATGCGGCTGCGCGCCTCGGGCCGCGCGGTGGCGGTCACGAAGACGGCATCCAGCGCATCGTCGGCGGATGCACCGGTTTTGCCGGCCGTCGGTTCCTGTGCGGCGCCGGCCGCTGCGGCGCAGCAGGCCAGCACGGCCGCAGCGGTGGCCGGGCGCAGGAAGGGAGGAAGGGGAAAGGGGCCGGAATAATCGGCGGCCAAAGAAGCGAAGCGCATGCGTTGAATCCAACTGCCCCAGTCACCCGTGGGGCCTATCGTCTGAACCACGCCGCACGGCGCGCACGCCGGAGCCGGCCACGGCAGCGCAGGCTGGGGCCGGACCGGACAGGCGCACTCCCGCGGCGTCCGAAAGCAGTGCAGAAGGCCGGTATCCGGGCTTGCGGAACGCTGCGGCGCGCATCGTGGGCGCGCTGCAGCAGGCATCCCCGCCTTCCCATGTCCGTCCAGACACAGTGGCTTGCGGCGCGCAACCGGTGGGTGGCGCGCCAGCGTGGGGAGTTGTATTCCGCTGACCGTTGCGGGGGCAGCGCAGGCATTGCGAGCGGCCACCTCGATGGCATCGCGCACCTGCTTCCCGTTGAACCCCTGGCCGGTGAACGGCATGGGGCACCTTCAGCAACAGCGCACCGCCACGGCCCAGGGGCTGCGGCGGTGCGCCAGCGGCGGATTATCGCTGATGCTGTCTAGAGCCAGAAGCCCGGCACGCGGGCCAGCGCCCGCAGCGCGCGGCGGCTGCTGCGTGCGCTGGTGGCCAGGCGGGCCTGCAGGTAGCCGGCCGCGAACCAGGCGCGCGGGTCGCGCGCGGCCTCGGCATGGAAATGCTCGGCCGCCACGGCCATGTCGTTGTGCAGGCCCAGCGCGTCCTGGGCGGGCACCAGCGCCTCGGCAAAGCGCCGGCCCTTTTTGCCGGGCCACATTCCGGGCGCGAATTTCCGTGCAAAGTCCGCCAGGTAGCGCAGGCGCTTGAGCCGCTTGCGCACGCGGTGCTGCTGCGCCAGCGGCAGGCGGTCGAAGTGCAGGCCGTCGCGCAGCACCTGGCGGTGCAGGCGCGCCAGCCGCCGTGCCAGGTACTTGCGCGTGCCTGTGGCGGACAGGTGGGCAAAACGGGCCGATGGCTCTGCCTGCGGCGCCTGCGCCAGCGCCTGGATCTCGGCCAGCGCGTGCAGGAACGGCGGCTCGCGCACGGCAGCGGCTGCATCCGCCTGCACGGCCTGCGGCGCCTGCCAGTCGCACAGGGGCGCATGGGCGGCCTGCAGCAGCGGGCGCACCACATCGGCCAGCGTATCGGCATCGCGCAGCGTGCCAAGCTGCGCAAAGGCCTGGGCCAGGGGTTCATCCCATTCGGCGCGCATGCCGGGCGCCAGCCCCGCGCATTCGCGCAGCACGGTGCGCAGGCGCCGCAGGGCCACGCGCAGCTGGTGGATGGTCTCGGCATCGCTGCCACCGCCCTCCAAAACCGCCAGATGCGACTGCACCTGGGCCAGGGCAGCAGTCAGCGCCGCACGCACAAAGCCGGCCGCATCGGGCCGGTCAGGGTGCTGCTTCGCAGGGGTGGACATGGTCAGGCAAGGAGATGGGGACGTTGCCGACGATTGTGGGCGCAGCGCCGCGCCAGGGTCAATCCATGGTCAATCGGCGCCCTCCCCGCTCAGGCTGTGCAGCGCGGGCCGGGCAATGCGCACATAGTCGGCCGAGTCCAGCACGATGGAGCGGTCCAGCCGGCCCGCGTTGAAGGCGATCTCGCCAAAGCGCTCTACCAGGGCCGGGTCCACCACCAGGCGCACCTGCGGGTTGAAGGAGAACGGCGGCACCGATCCCATCACGCAGCCCGTGGCGGCCTGGGCCTCCTCGGGCGAGGCCAGCGTGGCCTTGCGCACGCCCACGGCCTGGGCCAGGCGCTTGAAGTCCAGCTTGCGGTCGCCGGGCAGCACGGCCAGGAACAGCTGGGGATCGCCCGCAGCGGCCGCATCGCGGCTCTTGCAGAGCATGGCCTTGGCGCCCTGGCCGGGGGCGGTGCCCCGGATTTCGGCGACGAGGTCGGAGCGGCCTTCGGCCGGATGTTCCAGCACGCGAAAACGCGCGCCCTGGAATTGCAGCAGGTCTACAAGGGTGTCGAACATGGTGGAAAGCGCAGAGAAGTCGTCTGGATTTTGACATTTTGTCCAATTCAAAACAAAATGTCCAATATGACCCAACGAACCCCTGAACAGCGCCAGCTTCTGGACCAGCTGGCCCAGATCGCCGAAGGCCTGGGCCAGACCTTTGCCCCGTTCTGCGAGGTGGTGGTGCATGACCTGCTCGACCCGTCCCATGCGGTGCTGGCCATCCACAACAACCTGTCGGGCCGCGAAGTGGGCCAGGGCGCGACGGAGCTGGGCCTGGCCCGCATCCTGGACCCCAGCTACGAGCAGGTCATTGCCAACTACCCCAACCAGTTCGCCGATGGCCGCCAGGCCAAGAGCACGTCCATCGGCATCCGCGACTCCGAGGGCCGCTACATCGCCGCCCTGTGCATGAATGTGGACCTGACGATGTTCCAGGGCTTCCAGGGCATGCTCAACCGCTTTGCCGCCGTCAGCGGCGACACCCCCGCGCGCGAAATGCTGGACCCCACGGGCGGTGGCGCAGGCGCCGACACGGTGCGTGCCCGCATCGACCAGTTCGCGGCCCGCCTGGCGACCACGCCGCGCGCCCTCAAGCCCGAGGAGCGCCGCGCCCTGGTCCGCGAGCTCAAGGGCGCCGGCCTGCTCGATGTGCGCCGCTCCATGGAGACCATTGCCGCCCACCTGGGCGTGTCGCGCGCCACGGTCTACAGCTACGCCAAGTAGGTCCGGGCACCCCTTCCCGATCCACCCCTGTTTTCCTGTACCGATGACAAGCCTTCCCACCTACGACGACGTGGCCGCAGCGGCCCAACGCATCCAGGGCCATGCCCACCGCACGCCCGTGCTCACCTCGCGCACGCTGGACGATGCGCTGGGCGCCCGCGTCTTCCTGAAGTGCGAGAACCTGCAGCGCATGGGCGCCTTCAAGTTCCGCGGCGCCTTCAACGCCCTGTCTCGCTTCAGCCCGGCGCAGCGCAAGGCCGGCGTGGTGGCGTTTTCCTCGGGCAACCACGCCCAGGCCATTGCCCTGGCAGCCCGGCTGCTGGAGATTCCCGCCACCATCGTTATGCCGCACGACGCGCCCGCCGCCAAGGTGGCGGCCACCAAGGGCTATGGCGGCCAGGTGGTGGTCTACGACCGCTATACCGAAGACCGCGAGCAGATCGGCCGCGACCTGGCCGAGCGCCACGGCCTGACCCTGATCCCGCCCTACGACCATGCCGACGTGCTGGCCGGCCAGGGCACGGCCGCCAAGGAACTGTTCGAGGAAACCGGCCCGCTGGACGCCCTCTTCGTGCCGCTGGGCGGCGGCGGCCTGCTGTCGGGCACCGCCCTGTCCACACGCGCGCTCAGCCCCGACTGCGCGCTCTACGGCGTGGAGCCCGAGGCCGGCAACGACGGCCAGCAGTCGCTGCGCGCAGGCCGCATCGTCCACATAGACACCCCCAAGACCATTGCCGACGGCGCCCAGACCCAGCACCTGGGCGGCATCACCTTCCCCATCATCCAGCGCGACGTGACCGACATCCTCACCGCCAGCGATGCCGAGCTGGTCGACGCCATGGGCTTCCTGGCCACGCGCATGAAGCTCGTGGTCGAGCCCACCGGCTGCCTGGGCCTGGCCGCCGCGCGCCAGAAAGGCGAAGAGCTGCGCGGACGGCGCGTGGGCATCATCCTCAGCGGCGGCAATGTGGACATGCAGCGCTTTTGCAGCCTGCTGGGCGCGCCGATGTGAATTCGCCACAGGGCCCTGAAAAACGACTGGGCACGCTATGGAGCCGGCTTCTATACTGCGGCGGCAATTGTGAATTAATGTTTCATCGTTAACAAAACCACAACCCCAGCGTGCTTGCCAGGCAGCCCCGAGGACCAGAGGATGCCGCCGCGCGCCCACCACTGCGCCCCATGAACAAGCCCACCAGCCTCCATTCCTCCTGGGTCATCCCGGCCCTGTCCTCCTTGCTGGTCCTGCATGCCGCAGGCGCCCTGGCGGCCGACATCACGCTCACCCCACCGGCGGGCGGCGGCTTTGTCATCAAGAACCAGGGCGGCCAGGAGCGGTTCAGGGTGCAGGACAGCGGCCAGGTCTACGTGCCCGGCCTACCCGCCACCACGCCCGGCAACCAGCTGACCTGCCATGACGGCGCCACCGGCCAGCTGGTGCAATGCGCGGCAGGCACCGGGGTGGGTGCAACAGGAGCCACGGGCGCGACAGGTGCCACCGGAGTCACGGGCGCCACGGGTCCTGCCGGTGTCACGGGAGCCACCGGCCCCACAGGCGCAACCGGCGCCGGCGCAACGGGGGCCACCGGCGTCACAGGGCCTACGGGAGCGACAGGCATCACCGGCGCCACCGGGGTCACTGGCAATACCGGGGCTACCGGCGTGACGGGTTCGACCGGGGCCACGGGGGTCACGGGTGCGACCGGGCCCACAGGAGCGACCGGCATCACCGGTGCCACTGGCCCCACGGGCGCCACGGGCTTGCAGGGAACGGCGGGAGCGACCGGCAACACCGGGCCGCAAGGCATCCAGGGCGTTACCGGGGCCACGGGCAATACCGGGGCCAACGGCAGCACTGGATCGCCCGGTCCAACTGGCCCTGCAGGACCGATGGGAGCTACGGGCAGCGTTGGATCATTAACGCCCATCACGGCAACTGCCACATGCAGCAACGGCCCTACCACGGTCACCGCCGTCTGCTCCAGTGGATCCGTGGTATCGGGTGGCTGCAGGACTGCGGACCCCGTCAACCATGGTCTGGCAAGCACTTTCCGCGCCGCTTCCAATCAATGGTCTTGTACTTATTCGTGCGGTTTGGCGGGAACCGTCACCGCCGAGGCATATTGCCAGTAACCCCTTGACTGCCCCTGTGCTCTCTCACCCGCGCGGGCTGAAGGTGCGCGGAAACACCACGGGCGCGCTGCGGTCGGCCAGGCGGTAGCCCATGGCCGGGCGGCGTGACGTGCCCTCCACCTGGCCGGCCTCCACCAGAAAGCCGGCCGCCATCATGCGCGTGCGAAAACCGCTCTTGTCCACGGGGCGGCCCAGCACCACTTCGTAGGCCTGCTGCAGCTGCGGCAGCGTGAAAGGCTCGGGCAGCAGAAAGGCCGGCAGCGAGGTGTATTCCACCTTGCCCCGCAGCCGCTCCACCGCTGCGCGCAGGATCTCGCCGTGGTCGAAGGCCAGCGCAGGCTCGCGCAGCAGTTCATCGACGGCAAACCACGACACATCGGCCGCATTCGCGCCCTTGGCCAGGATCAGGTCGTGGCCCGGGATCAGCGCGAAATACACATGCGTGGCCGACCAGCCACGCGGGTCGCGCGCCGCGCCGCCCCAGCTTCCCAGCTGCTCCAGGTAGGGGCTGTCCACGCCCGTCTTGTCCAGCAGCTTGCGCCGCGCGCAGGCCAGCAGATCCGCGTCCTGGCGCACATCCACAAAGCCGCCGGGCAGCGCCCACAGCCCCGGGAAGGGCTCGCTGCCCGCCGTGGGGCGCTGCACCAGCAGCACCTGCAGGGCATCGTCTGCCACCGTGAAGATGACCACGTCCACCGTGGTGAACGGGCGCGGGAAGTCCAGCGCGCCCTGCGGGGATGGGGGATTTTTTTCAGCCATGGGATGGATTGTGCTTGACGTGCCGGATTTTAAGTTGCACTATGCAACCCATACAAGTTGTACAGAGCAACTTAAAGGAGAAGCACCATGTTCGGCATCCGTTTCATCAAGTCCCAACCCACGGTCCACCTCATGCAGTTCCGCGCCGGCAAGGTGGTGCGCGAGGGTGCGGGCCAGTCCTTCTTCTACTACGCCCCCACCACCACCCTGGTCGCCGTGCCCGTGGGCAGCCAGGACTGCCACTTCATGCTGGAGCTGGTGACGGCCGACTTCCAGAGCGTCACCGTGCAGGGCCAGGTCACCTACCGCATCAGCACACCGCGCCAGACCGCCACGCTGATGGACTTCTCCCTGGCGCGCGACGGCCAGAAATACATGTCCGAAGACCCGCAGCGCCTGGGCGACCGCGTGACCATGCAGGCCGAGGTCATCATCCAGCAGGCCGTGCAGGCGCTGGAGCTCAAGCAGGCGCTGCGCTCCTCGGCGCTCATTGCGCGCACGGCCCAGCAGGAGCTGGCCGCCCAGCCCGAGATCGAGGCGCTGGGGCTGGAGATCCTGGGCGTCTCGGTCATGGCCGTCAAACCCACGCCCGACATCGCCCGCGCCCTGGAGGCGGAGGCGCGCGAGTCCAACCTCAAGGCTGCGGACGACGCCGTCTATGCCCGCCGCATGGCTGCCGTGGAAAACGAGCGCGCCATCCGCCAGAACGAGCTCGATACCGACGTGGCCGTGGAAAAGAAAAAGCGCCAGATCCGCGAGGCCCAGCTGGAAGCCAAGGCCGCCCAGATGCGCAAGGAAAACGAGCTGCGCGCCGAACAGATGTCCGCCGACGTGGCGCTGGAGACCAGCCGCCGCGACTTCGTCGAAGGCCAGGCCGCCAACAGCCGCACCCTGGCCGAAGCCGAGGCCTACCGCGTGGGCGCCGTCATGCAGGCCCTGGAGAAGGCCGACCCGCGCATCGTGCAGTCGCTGGCCGCCGTGGGCATGCAGCCGGGCCAGCTCATCGCCCAGGCCTTTGGCGGCATTGCCGAGAAGGCCGAGCGCATCGGCCAGCTCAACGTCTCGCCCGAGCTGCTGCAGTCGCTCATGGGCGCCGGTGCAGGCCATGCAGCCGCCGTGCCCGATTCCGAACCCGCAAGGAGCCGCCGTGAACGCCAATGAACGCAAGACCGTGCTGGTGGTGCGGCGCACGCGGCTCGATGAGCTGGTGGCCAAGTACCACACGCTGTCCCAGGCGTGCTTCTACATCGAGCACCTGGGTGCCGACTTCGGCGACTACCTGCGCGAAAGCGCCGCCTACGCCGCCGCCCTGCAGGCCGTGGTGCAGGCGCTGGAGGCGCGCGGCCGCTACCAGATCGTGGACCGCGCCCTGGTGCCCAACTTCGTCTTCGGCGCCGACGACATCGTGGTGGCGCTGGGCCAGGACGGCATGGTGGCCAACACCATGAAATACCTGGACGGCCAGCCGCTCATCGGCGTCAACCCCGAGCCCGCGCGCTGGGACGGCCTGCTGCTGCCCTTCGCCCCCGCCGACCTGGCCACCCTGCTGGGCGACGTGGCCGCCAACCGCCGCCCCACGCGCGCCGTCACCCTGGCCGAAGCGCGCCTGAGCGACGGCCAGGTGCTGCGCGCCGCCAACGACCTGTTCATCGGCCCGCGCAGCCATACCTCGGCCCTGTACGACATCGCGCTGGGCGACCGGCGCGAATCCCAATCGTCCTCCGGCCTCATCGTCGCCACGGGGCTGGGCTCGTCCGCCTGGATCAAGAGCATCGTCACGGGATCGATGGGCATTGCCCGCGCCGTGCGCGGCGCATCCACCGACTTCGACTACCAGCCCTTCGCCTGGGATGCGCCACGCCTGGACTTCGCCGTGCGCGAGCCCTTTCCCAGCCGCTCCTCCACGGCCGAGCTGGTCTACGGCCAGGTCACGGCCGGCCAGCCGCTGACCCTGCGCTCGCGCATGCCCGACCATGGCGTCATCTTCTCGGACGGCATGGAGGCCGACTACCTGCAGTTCACGGCGGGCATGCAGGCCACCATCGGCCTGTCGGATCGGCAGGGCTGCCTGGTGGTGTGAAGCCCGCAGCACGGACAATCATCAACACAACAAGAAAATCCATGGAAATGGACCGTATGAACAACAAGAACACACTGACATCGACCAGCAAATTCATGAGCCTGGTCCTGCGCCACAACCCCGGCCGCGCCGGGCTCGCACTGGACGCCCAGGGCTGGGTCTCCATAGACGCATTGCTGCGCGGCGCCCAGGCGGCCGGCCGCAACATCTCACCCGCACTGCTGATGGAGGTGGTGCAAAGCTGCCCCAAGCAGCGCTTTGCCATCAGCGCCGACGGCCTGCGCATCCGCGCCAGCCAGGGGCATTCCGTGCAGATCGACCTGGGCCTGCAGGCCAGCGTGCCGCCGCAGCGCCTCTACCATGGCACGGCCACGCGCTTTCTGGACTCCATCCTGCGCACCGGCCTGGACCGGCGCAACCGCCACCACGTGCACCTGACCGACAACCTGGCCACGGCCCGCTCCGTGGGCCAGCGCTATGGCCGGGTGGTGCTGCTGGAGATCGATGCGGCGCGCATGCATGCCGATGCCTGCCTGTTCTACCGCTCGGACAACGGCGTCTGGCTCACGGACAGCGTGGCACCGCACTACCTGCGCGTGCTGGCCGAAGAGGAACACGATGAAACCCATCATTGCCCTTGACGCCGATGGCGTGCTGCTGGACTACAACAGCGCCTATGCCGGAGCCTGGGAACGCGCGTTCGGCCAGCGCCCCGCCGAGGCCGACCCCCATGCCTACTGGGCCATGGACCGCTGGGCCGTGCAGGCGCTGGACGGCGAGCGCCTGCAACAGTTCAGGGCCTGCATGGACGACGACTTCTGGCGCAGCATTCCCGCGCTGGGCAATGCCTTGCAGGCCTGCCACGAGCTGCAGGGCGCCGGCTACGAACTGGTCTGCGTGACGGCCCTGGCGGCGCGCTTCGAGCAGGCCCGCCTGGGCAACCTGCGCGACCTCGGCTTTCCCATCGACCGCGTGATCGCCACGGGCCGGACCACCGGCCTGCGCAGCCCCAAGGCAGACGCCCTGCAGCGGCTCGGCCCGGTCGCCTTCGTGGACGACTATCTGCCCTACCTCCGGGACATTGGCCCGGGCATTCACGCGGCCCTGGTGTGTCGCGGCCCGAACGGCACGCCCAACACCGGGCCGGACCTGGTCCACGCCCACTCGCAACATGCAGACCTGATGGCCTTCAGCCAGTGGTGGCTGCAGCAAGCTCCATCGCATTCCTGAAACGGCACATACGGCAACGAGACAGCCCATGACCACCACAGACCACATCGCCTCCCTGCAAGACCTCCAGCACGCCATGGCCCAGGGTCTCACCCCGCGCTTCCTGCCGTTCTGGGGCCACCAGCCTGCGGCCGATGGCTCCATCGGCAAGACCTGCATGAGCCAGTGGTTCGAGGCGGGTTTCGAGGTCGATGGCCAGCACTACCCCACGGCCGAGCATTTCATGATGGCGGGCAAGGCACGGCTGTTTGGCGACGAGGCGGCGCACGCGGCCATCGTGCGCTGCCGCACGCCGGGCGAGGCCAAGAAGCTGGGGCGTGGCATCCAGGGCTTCGATGAAGCGGCCTGGGTGGCCGCGCGCATGGGCATCGTGGTGCGCGCCAACCAGGCCAAGTTCTCCCAGAACCCGGCCCTGGCCGGCTATCTGCTGAGCACGGGCGACCGCGTGCTGGTGGAGGCCAGCCCCGTGGACGCCATCTGGGGCATTGGCATGGCCGCCGACGATGTGCGCGCCACCGACCCCGCGCGCTGGCAGGGCCTGAACCTGCTGGGCTTTGCCCTCATGCAGGTGCGCGCGCGGCTGCGCAGCACCGCTCCTGACCGACCATGAGCGCGAGCACAGGCATGGCCATGGACACGCTGGACCGATACCGTGGTGCCCTGCTGGGCCTGGCCTGTGGCGACGCCGTGGGAACGACGCTGGAATTCCAGCCGCGCGGCAGCTTTGCGCCGCTGACCGACATGGTGGGCGGCGGCCCGTTCTCGCTGCCCGCAGGCAAGTGGACCGACGACACCTCCATGGCCCTGTGCCTGGCCGAAAGCCTGCTCCAGCGCGGCGGCTGCGACCCGCAGGACCAGATGACGCGCTATGCCAACTGGTACGAATGGGGGTACTGGAGTTCCACCGGCAACTGCTTTGACATCGGCATGGCCACCAGGGCGGCCATCCAGCGCTTCCTGGCCACCGGCGATCCGCTGGCCGGGTCGCCCGACCCGGACCAGGCCGGCAACGGCTCCCTGATGCGGCTGGCGCCCGTGCCCATGTTCTTCGGCCCCGACGAGGACCTGGTGCAGCGCATGGCTGAACTCAGCTCACGCACCACCCACGCGGCACCTGAATGCCTGCAGGCCTGCCGCCTGTTCGCCGTGGCGCTGTGCCGGGCACTGCAGGGACTGCCCCGGTCGCAGGTTCTGGACCTGGGCGGCGTTCTGCCAGACGGCGCCAGCCCGCGCCTGCGGGAGATTGCCCGTGGCGACTATCGCGACAAGCCGGCCGCACAGATTCGCGGCAGCGGCTACGTGGTGGACAGCCTGGAGGCGGCCCTGTGGTGCTTTGCGAGGCATGACAGCTTTGAAGGCGCGGTACTGCAGGCCGCCAACCTGGGCGATGACGCCGACACCACGGCAGCCATCACGGGCCAGTTGGCAGGAGCCCTCCACGGCGCCAGCGGCATTGCGGACCGCTGGCTGGAACGCCTGCACCTGGCCCCTGAGATCACAGCCCTGGCCGATGCGCTCTGGCAAGCCGCCAGAGGTGCCAGTGACGCTTCTCCGACCGCACCTCTCAGCAACTGAGCGGACTGGACCAGGCTTGTCTGCGCAACCTCCACGCACCCGAGCTTCGTGACACGCGGGCCTTGCTCTTTACGAATGGCGTGCATGGGCGGCTTTTGACTGAGCCACGCTCCATTATCAGAGCAGTCTGATTGCATCACCTCATATCTTCGGCGTAGAGTGCGAAATACTAAAGAGGCCACCCATCGAATGATTCGATGCTTTCATTTCCAGCCTCTCATTATTCACTCAAAAGTTCAATAAAACTATTGCGTGATATTTTCGAGAATCATACTTCAGCAATGGAGCGAATCAGTATCATGCATTCTTCTTTCATTCCCTCATTTTTCTCGCAAGTACGCCGCCTTGCATTGATCGCCCTTCCATTTCTCATCGCCTTTTCAGCGGCAACGATGAACACCAATGCCTTTGCCGGGGGCGTATTCTCCCCCACCAGCTCCAGCATTTCACTGCCCGAGGAAATAACAGTACCCGGAAATTACTCCAACGGATCGACGCTATGGAAGTCTACGGCAACCGTATTTAATCTTCGAGCAGTGCTGAACACGGCATTCGAGTACGATGTTGCCAAAGCCGTTGTAGCCGCCAATGTTCAATCCGGAAACAAGACGCCCGGATACAATAATGTCTACAGCACCAATATTCCCGGCATTGGAATCCGCTGGTGGGCAACATGGCGCGGCCCCAGCGCTCCCAGTGGCAGAACCATGCCCATTACCACCGAATCAGAAAATAATTCGGGCGCGCTGGGTTATTTCTGGAATGTTTCATCCACCCAGGATGTCTGGATCGAACTGGTGAAAACCGGCAGCGTTTCCGCTGGCACACTAACGGGCTCCGGGATGAACGTCGAGATGCGATTCCAGTGCCCCAGCTGCATCGCAGGAAACGTCAACCTGTCCGGCCGCACCAGGGTGGTGGTCGGTCCCTCCTGCTCGGTGGCCGCCTCGACCATCTCCGTACCCATGGGCGCTGTGCCCATCCTGCGGTTCACGGGCCTCCAATCCACCTCCATCCCCCAGCACTTCGACATCACGCTGGAATGCAAGGGCGGCGCGCCCGAAAGCGTTCTGCGCCCCCACATCACGCTCACCGATGCCAACGACACCAGCAATCAGAGCACCGTCCTGACCTTGAGCCAGACCGCGCCAGACGGCAAGCCGGTTGCCACCGGAATAGGCATACAGATATTGAAGGATGGCACCGCTCTCGGCTACGGCCCGGACTCCAACGTGCCTGGCAACACCAACCAATGGAGTGCGGGAACCATCGTCCAGGGCGTTGCCCAGTTCAAGATCCCGCTGACTGCCAAATACGTGCAGACCGCTGCGGCAGTCACGACGGGGCAGGCCAACGGCAGGGCCACCTTCACGCTGAACTACCAGTGAGCAGCGTCCCCGCCCTCAGGGCTTCTTGTCCAGCTGCATTTCCCAGGACTTGAGCTGCTTGGTGCGGGCGCGGGCGAAGTCGCTCCAGCAGTTGGCGCGCGCATCGTCCTTGGCAAAGCTGGCCGAATTGAATTCAGAGAGGAACTCGCAGGCACTGCGCGCGTATTGCACCCAGTTTCTCTGCGCCACTTCCAGCTCTTCCGACGCCTGGGGCATGCGGGCCTTGAGCTTGAGCGACAGCGAGGCGTAGGCGGCCTTGACCATGGCCACGTTCTGCTCGTGCAGGCAGGCGCGCACCTCGGACATGTTGGTGGAGCTTTCCTCGCAATTGCCCGAGCTGGTGGGATTGGCGGCCCAGGCCACGGGGCTGGCACACAGCAGGGCGGCGCAGGCGAGAGGGGCGAGTAGGGACGCTAGGGCTTGGTGCATGGAAGAGGGCTCGCTGGGAGGTGCCGGTGGGCGCAGCACCCCGGCCGTCGCGATTACACCATCGACCCGCCCTGCCGCGGGCCCACATTTCCCTGGTGATCACCCTGATGCAGCGACGCAAAGCGCATAAACATGCTCCCAAAGCTTTGTTGCCGTGGGTCAAGGGCGGCCAGAAGATGCGGGCGTACGCATCTTTCGTTCGTCCCGACCGCCCCGCTCCCGCCATGCACACAAGCCCCACCCTGCGCCGCCAGCCCCGCGCCACCCTTTCCGCATCCCTGACCTTCATCGCCGCCGCGCTGGCCCTGGCCTGCACCCAGGCCCGGGCCGATGCCACGCTGGACAAGATCAAGCAGCGCGGCAAGGTCACCATTGGCGTGCTGGTCAATGGCGGGCCCTTCGGCTCCATCGACCCGTCCACCCAGCAGCTGGTGGGCTGGAACCCCGAGCTGGCACGCGCCCTGGCCAAGGGCCTGGGCGTGGAGGCCGAGCTGGTCCAGGTGCAGACCGCCACGCGCGTGCAGTTTCTGCAGGCCGGCAAGGTGGATCTGCTGATCGCCTCCATGGAGCTGAACCCCGATCGTGCCGAGACCCTGGGCTACGCGCCCACGCCCTTCTACCGCGTGGGCGGCATTGCCGCCGTGCGCAAGGGCAGCGGCATTGCCAGGTGGGAAGACCTGCGCGGCAAGCCCGTGTGCGTGTCCCAGGGCAGCAGCTTTGCCAAGCCGCTGGCCAGCGAGTACGGCGCCCAGGTGCATGGCTACAAGAGCTCGTCGGACTCGCTGCTGGCGCTCAAGGGCGGCAACTGCGTGGCCGCCGTGCATGACAGCACGCTGATCTACCCGCTGCTGCGCAGCAACCCCGAATGGGCGCAGTACTCGGCCCCCATCACCGGCGAGGTGCTGCCCGCGCCTTCCGTGGTCTGGACCCGCAAGGGCGAGGCCGACACCATCGCCGCCGTGGACAAGGTGGTGCAGGACTGGCACCGCACGGGCTGGCTGATCGCCGCCGAAAAGCGCGTGGGCATCGAGCCGGCCAACCCGCTGCTGCCCGAGCTGCAGGCCAAGTTCAAGTCCGCCAGCTGACCGCCGACCGCCACGGCGGTCCACCCCTGCTTTTTTTCGACCACCCAGGCCCAGGCCCCGCAAGACGGGGCCGGGCCTTCCGTTCCCTGATGGATTCACGCATGCCCCGCCTTCTTCCCCCCCTTGCCGCCGCCCTGGCCCTGCTGCTGGGCGCCGGTGCCGCCCACGCCGATGCCACGCTGGACAAGATCAAGCAACGCGGCAAGCTGTCCGTGGGCATTGATGGCGCCAGCCCGCCGTTCGGCGTGCTGGACCCCGCCACCGGCAAGACCGGCGGCTACCAGACCGAGCTTGCCGCCGACATCGCGCGCCGCCTGGGCGTGCCGCTGGAGACGGTTCCCGTGACGGCCTCCACGCGCGTGCAGTTCCTGCAAAGCGGCAAGGTGGACCTGTTGATCGCCAACATCCAGTGGACGCAGGAGCGCAGCGAGATCCTCTCGTTCGCTCCCACGCCCTATGACCTGATCGGCGGCGGCGCCCTGGTGGCCAAGGCCAGCGGCATCAAGCGCTGGGAAGACCTGCGCGGCAAGGTGGCCTGCGTGTCGCAGGGCAGCAACTTCGCCAAGCCCCTGGCCGAGAGCTATGGCGCCGTGGTCAAGGGCCTGCGCGGCATTCCCGAGTCGCTGCTGGCGCTCAAGGGCGGCACCTGCGCGGCTTCGGTCCATATCCAGCCCGCGCTCTATGAAAAGCTCACCGGCCCGAATGCGGCCGAGTGGAAGGACTTCGAGCTGGGCACGCAGGACCAGTTGATTCCCTCGCCCACCGTGGTGTGGACGCGCCGCGGCGAGGCCGACACCCAGGCCTTCGTGGACAAGGCCATCCAGGACTGGCACCGCACGGGCTTTCTGCTCAAGGTGGCCCGCGCCAGCGGCGTGCCCGACACCTGGATCGCCGAGCGCCACGAACGCGCGCTGAAGGGCCAGTTCGACCGCGCGCCCTACGACTTCGCGGTGTATGCGGCAGCACAGGCCGATGCGCAGGCAACCCAGGCCGCCGCCAAGGGAGCCAAGCCATGAAGCCGACTCGCACCGCACTGGCGGCCCTGCTCGCCCTCACGGCCCTGGCAGCCCATGCCGACGCCACGCTGGACCGCATCAAGCAGCGCGGCAAGATCGTGGTGGGGGTGATGCTTTCGGGGCCGCCGTTCGGCACCATCGACCCCGTCACGCAAAGGCACGTGGGCTACAACGTGCAGCTGTCCGAAGGCGTGGCCAAGGGCCTGGGCGTGGGTGTGGAGACCGTGCAGGTCCAGCCGTCCAACCGCGTGCAGTTCCTGCAGCAGGGCAAGGTGGACATCCTGATCGCCAACATGCAGTGGACGCAGGAGCGCAGCGAGATCCTGTCCTTCGTGCCCACGCCGTTCGAGGAAGTCGGCGGCGCCGCCATCGCCAAGAAGGGCAGCGGCGTGCGCCAGTGGGACGACCTGCGCGGCAAGCCCGTGTGCGTGTCGCAGGGCAGCAATTTCACCAAGCCGCTGGCCGATCAATACGGCGCCCAGATCAAGGCCTTCCGGGGCCAGCCCGAGTCGCTGCTGGCCCTCAAGGGCGGCAACTGCGCGGCCGCCGTGCATGTCAGCCCCACGCTGCGCGAACTCGTGGCCAGCAATGCGGACTGGAAGGACTACGAGATCGCCTCGCCCGCCGACATCATTCCCTCGCCCTCGGTGATCTGGCTGCGCAAGGGCGATTCCGACACGCAGGCGGCCATCGACCGCATCGTGCAGGACTGGCACCGCACGGGCTGGCTGATCGAGGTGGAGCAGCGCAACGGCATGACGCCCACGCCGCTGCTGCACCAGCTGCACGACAAGTTCAGGAAGGCGCCCGCATGAGCACCCACACCAGCACCAGCGGCCACATCACCGGCCCCGCCGACCTGGTCACCGCGCTGCGCCACGCCCTGGGCGGTGCCCATGTGCTCACGGGTGCCGATGCGGCCGGCTACCTGACCGACCAGCATGGCCGCCTCACGGGCCAGGCCCTGGCCGTGGCACGGCCTGCCGACACGGCCCAGGTGGCGCAGCTGGTGCGCCTGTGCCGCGCCCACCGTACGCCCATCGTGGCCCAGGGCGGCAACACCGGGCTGATGGGCGGCGCCACGCCCGACGCCTCGGGCCACGCCGTGCTGCTGTCGCTGGCGCGCCTGAACCGCGTGCGCGCCATCGACACCGACAACGACACCCTGACCGTGGAAGCCGGCGCCGTGCTGGCCCATGTGCAGCAGGCAGCGCGCGATGCGGACCGGCTGTTTCCCCTCAGCCTGGGCTCCGAGGGCAGCTGCACCATTGGCGGCAATCTGTCCACCAACGCGGGCGGCACCCAGGTGCTGCGCTACGGCAACGCGCGCGAGCTGGTGCTGGGCCTGGAAGTGGTGACGGCCGAGGGCGACATCTGGGACGGCCTGCGCGGGCTGCGCAAGGACAACACCGGCTATGCGCTGCGCGACCTGTACGTGGGCAGCGAAGGCACGCTGGGCATCATCACGGCGGCCACGCTGCGCCTGCATCCGCTGCCCCGCGCCCAGCACACGGCCCTGCTGGCCTTTGGCTGCATACGCGATGCGGTGGCCTTCCTCAGCCAGGCGCGGGCGGGCTTCGGTGCCAGCCTGACGGCGTTCGAGCTGATGTCGGACACGGCCCTGGGCCTGATAGCCCGCCATGTGCCCGAGCAGCCGATACCTCTGGCGCTCAACGCGCCCTGGTTTGCGCTGATCGAGCTGTCCGACAGCGAGGGCGAGGACCATGCGCGCCAGCGCTTCGAGTGCGTGGTGGGCCAGGCCTTCGAGGACGGCCTGGTCACCGATGCCGCCATTGCCGAGAGCCTGC
Source organism: Delftia sp. GW456-R20 (assembly GCF_001622915.1). NCBI lineage: Bacteria > Pseudomonadati > Pseudomonadota > Betaproteobacteria > Burkholderiales > Comamonadaceae > Delftia > Delftia sp. GW456-R20. Next base: position 798,369 of record NZ_LWCN01000005.1, read on the forward strand.
AGCAAAGCCAGGCCCTGTGGCGGCTGCGCGACCAGGCCCTGGGCGAGGCCCAGCGGCGCGACGGCCGCAACATCAAGCACGACGTGTCGGTGCCCATCTCGCGCATCCCCGACTTTCTTGCGGCCACGGCCGCGCTGCTGCAGGCGCGCTTTGGCGCCGTGCGGCCCGTGGCCTTCGGGCACCTGGGCGACGGCAACCTGCACTACAACGTGTCGCACGCGCCGGACAGCACGCCCGCGCAGCTGTTTGCCCAGGAAGACGCCATCCACGAGGTGGTGCACGACAGCGTGCACGCCCATGGCGGCTCCATCAGCGCCGAGCACGGCGTGGGCCAGACCAAGCGCGACCTGCTGCCCCGCTACAAGAGCGCCGTGGAGCTGCAGCTCATGCGGCGTCTCAAGCAGGCCTTCGACCCGCTGGGCCTGCTCAATCCCGGCAAGGTGCTGCAAGCCCTGCCGGACGATTTGCCGCACGACTTGCCGCAGGTTTCTCCAACGCCAGCCGCCGCACTCCAGGAAGGCCCCACGCCATGACCACGCCCTTTCCCCTTTCGCAGCGCGTGCAGCGCGTCAGGCTCTCGCCCAATGCCGCAGCCAGCGCGCGGGCCACGGCCCTGGCCCGCCAGGGCCGCGACATCATTGCGCTGACCACGGGCGAGCCCGATTTCGACACGCCCGAGCCCATCAAGCAGGCCGCCATCGCGGCCCTGGCCCGCGGCGAAACCAAGTACACGCCCACGCCCGGCACGGCCGCGCTGCGCCAGGCCATCAGCGCCAAGTACCGGCGCGAGAACGGGCTGGACTTCGACGCCGGGCAGATCATCGTCAGCAACGGCGGCAAGCAGGTGATCTACAACGCGCTGGCGGCCACGCTGGACGCGGGCGACGAGGTCATCGTGCCCGCGCCGTACTGGCCTTCGTTTCCCGACATCGTGCGCGTGAACGACGGCACGCCGGTCATCGTGGACTGCGGCATTGAGCAGGGCTTCAAGCTCACGCCGGCCGCGCTGCAGGCCGCCATCACGCCGCGCACGCGCTGGCTGGTGCTGAACACGCCGGGCAACCCCTCGGGCGCCGTCTACAGCCGCGAGGAACTGGCCGCCCTGGCCCAGGTGCTGCGCCAGCACCCGCAGGTGCTGGTTCTGCTCGACGAGCTGTACGAGCACATCTGGTTCACGCCCCAGGCCCCCGCGCACTGGCTGGCGGTGGCCCCCGACCTGCGCGAGCGCACGCTGCTGGTCAACGGCGTCTCCAAGACCTATGCCATGACCGGCTGGCGCATCGGCTGGGGCGCAGGCCCGGCCGCGCTGGTGCAGGCCATGGTGGTGATCCAGTCGCAGGCCTCGTCAGGCCCCAATTCCGTGGCCCAGGCCGCAGCCACGGCGGCGCTGCAGTCGCCCGACCAGAGCTTTGTGCAGCAGGCCCGCAACGCCTATGCGCGGCGCGCGCAACAGGTCACCCAGGCGCTGGACCAGGTGCCGGGCCTGGCCCTGCTGCCGCCGGGCGGATCGTTCTTTGCCTTTGTGCACTGCGGCGCGCTGATAGGCCACCTGCGCCCGGACGGCCAGCCCATCGCCAGCGACACCGACCTGACCGAATGGCTGCTGGAGTCCGAAGGCGTGGCTGCCGTGGATGGCGGGGCCTACGGCCTGTCGCCGTACTTCCGCATCTCCACCGCTGCCAGCGACGAGGTGCTGGCCGAGGCCACGGCCCGCATCGCACGCGCCGTGGCCGCGCTGAAAGACCCCGCTGCACAAGCGCAAGCGCATGCACAGCCGGCCGCCCTGGAGGCCGTGCCATGAACGACAGCCTGCTTGCCCAGGGCGTGCAAGCGCTCAAGGGCCTGGGCCTGAACTACGCCTTCGTGCTGGACGTGGCCGAGCGCCAGGCCTTTGTGCGCGGCATGTTCGTGACCGTGCAGCTGGCCCTGCTGACCATTGCCGGCAGCCTGGCGGCCGGCGTGGCGCTGGCGGCGGCCCTGACCTCGGGCCGCGCCTGGCTGGCACGGCCTGCGCGCGCCTTTGTGGAGGTCACGCGCAATACGCCCACGCTGGTGCAGCTGTACTGCGCCTTCCTGGTGCTCAACATGCTGATCACCCAGCAACTGCGCGACTGGGGCGCGGGCAACAACCCGCTCACGCCCTTTGTCTGGGTGGTGATCGTGGTCTCGCTGCACAAGGGCGTGTTCCATGCCGAGGCGCTGCGCGCCGGCATCGAGGCCGTGCCCGCCACCACGCTGGAGGCGGCGCGCTCGCTGGGCTTTTCGCAGCGCCAGCTGCTGGTGCGCGTGCAGCTGCCGCTGGCCCTGCGCTTTGCCCTGCCCTCGCTGACCAACAACCTGGTGGACCTGGTGAAGATGACGGCCGTGGCCTCGGCCATTGCCGTGGGCGACGTGACCTACGAGTCCATCATGATCTGGTCGCAGCGCGACAACGTGCTGGAGCTGCTGCTGCTCATCCTGCTGTGGTTCGGCCTGCTGACCTGGCTGGTCAGCCTGGCGGGCCGCTGGCTGGAACAACACCTGAGGATGCCCGGCTATGGCCAATGAAGCCACCCTGAACACCGGCGCCGCGCCCCGCCCGCTGCCCGCCGCCCTGCTGCGCGCGGCGCGCAGCCCCTGGCTGATCGCGGGCGCCGCACTGCTGGCCCTGTGCGCCTGCTGGGCCGCCACGGACAGCGCCCCGCCCGCCTTCGTGCACCTGTGGAAATGGCTGCCCGCGCTGCTGCGCGGCCTCCTGGTCAACATCGAGATCAGCGTGCTGGCCGTGGCCATCGGCACCGTGGCCGGCCTGGTGCTGGGCGCCCTGTCGCTGTCGCCCACGCCGGCCGTGCGCACGGGCGTGCGCTGGTATGTGCAGCTGTTTCGCAATGCGCCCATCCTGGTGCTCATCTACTTCACCACCTATGTGTTCCCGTTCGAGCTGAAGCTGGTGGGCTGGACCTTTCCGTTCCCCGACTGGGTCAAGGTGGTGCTGGGCCTGGCCCTGCCCACCAGCGCCAACGTGGCCGAGATCTTCCGGGGCGCCATCCAGTCCATTCCCAGCGCGCAGTGGGAGGCGGCCCAGTCGCTGGCCTTTCGCCGCAGCGAGATCTTCCGCCTCATCGTGCTGCCGCAGTGCGTGCGCCGCATGCTGCCGCCGTGGATGAACCTCTACGCCAGCATCACCATGAGCACCTCGCTGGCCTCGCTGGTGGGCGTGCACGACGTGGTGGACACCGCCCAGATCGCCAGCAACACCGTGGCACGCACGGACTTCACCATCCTTGTGTATTTCACGCTGCTCGCGCTGTTTTTCGCCTATTGCTATCCCATCGCCCGGGCAACCCGGGCATTGGAGCGACGCCATGAACGCCACTGACTCCTTTCTCTCCCAACTCGCCACGGCCGATGCCCCCGCAGGCACGGCGCCCGCCCTGGTCCACCTGCAGGATGTGCACCTGTCCTTTGGCGACAACCAGGTGCTCAAGGGCATCGACGTGCAGGTGCGGCGCGGCGAGGCGGTGACCATCATCGGGCCCTCGGGCTCGGGCAAGTCCACCATCCTGCGCTGCATCACCGGCCTGCTGCGGCCCCAGCGCGGCGCCATCTCGGTGGCGGGCACGCGCGTGGACCAGCTGCGCACCGAGGCCGAGCTGATCGCCCTGCGCAAGCGCGTGGGCTTCGTCTTCCAGCAGTACAACCTGTTCCCCCATCTGTCGGTGCTGGAGAACCTGGTCATCGCCCCCACGCGCGTGGTCGGCCGCGACCGCGCCACGGCCGAGCGCGAGGCCCGCGCCCTGCTGCAGAAGGTGCGCCTGGACCACAAGGAATCCGCCTACCCCGGCGAGCTGTCCGGCGGCCAGCAGCAGCGCGTGGCCATTGCGCGCGCCCTGGCCATGCGGCCCGAGCTGATCCTGTTCGACGAAGTGACCTCGGCCCTGGACCCCGAGACCGTGGGCGAGGTGCTGACCGTGATCCGCGACCTGGTCAGGGACGGCATGACCTGCGTGCTGGTCACGCACGAAATGCGCTTTGCCGAAGAGGTCAGCGACCAGGTCTATTTCACCGAGGCCGGCCGCATCGTCGAGCACGGCCCGGCCGCCCAGATCTTCGGCAGCCCGCGCAGCGAGCGCACGCGCGAATTCCTGCAGCGCGCCCTGGGCGATGGTGCACGGTCCAGGCCTGCGCCAGCCGCCCCGGCCACACCGGCCACAGCGCCGCTGCCCTTCAACAGCCTGCGCTTTGCCCTTTGATCCCCCACCTCCAGGAGCACATCCCATGACCGCAGAAACAACGACTGAAACCCCGGCCGGCACAGGCGCAGATACAGGCACCCATACAGACGCCGCCGCCCGGCGCCGCCAGGCCGTGGACGCCGCCCTGGCCGACGTGCGCCAGCTGCTGCAGGCCGGCGCGCCCGACCGCAGCACCCTGTCGGCCATCACCGCACGCCTGGAGCAGCTGGCCGCGCACAAGGCCTTGTTCAGCCGCGCGGACTTTCCCCCGCCCGCGCAGACCGAAGGCGTGGGCGCCTCCACGCGCTACCGCCTCAACCCGGCCGATGGCGATGCGGGCCTGGCCCTGTACCTGAACTCCATCAACCCCGGCAAGACCACGGCCCCGCACAACCACACGACCTGGGCCGTGATCGTTGCCGTCGAAGGACAGGAGCTCAACCGCCTCTACGAGCGCACGGACGACCGCAGCGACCCCGCACGCGCCAGCATCCACCTGGCGCGCGAATTCACCGTGCAGCCGGGCGCCTCCATCGCCTTCCTGCCCGATGACATCCACAGCATTGCCGTCGTGGGCGAGCGGCCCACGCTGCACTTCCATCTCTACGGCCAGCCGCTGGAAACCCTGAGCGGCCGCGTGGCCATCGACCCCGACACCGGCGAAATCAAGAACTACAACGCCGCCTACTTCCGTCCCAGCGAGGCCGTGGCATGAGCATCCCCCAAGACAAGCAACGGCCCCTGGGCCCGTCGACCCGCCTGCTGCACGCAGGCACGCCGCCGCTGCAGGGCGGCTCCGGCCCCGTCAACGTGCCCGTGGTGCGCACCAGCACCGTGCGCTTTGCCGACAGCGCCGCCTACGCCGACCTGCACCACCGCCGCGAGGCCGGCGAGCGCGTGGCCTCCTACGGCCGCCACGGCCTGGACACGCACCGCGCGCTGGAAGACGCCGTGGTCGCGCTGGAGGGCGGGCACCGCGCCTTTCTCACGCCCTCGGGCCTGTCCGCCATCACCCTGGTGCTCATCGCCCTGCTCTCGCCCGGCGACCATGCCCTGGTGGCCGACAGCGTCTACTCGCCCGTGCGCCGCGTGGACGCCACCTTGCTGCAGCGCCTGGGCATCACGCTGGAGTACTTCTCGCCCTCGCGCGACGATCTGGCCGGCAAGATCCGCCCCAACACCCGCCTGGTCTACCTGGAATCGCCCAGCTCCCTGCTCTACGAGGTGCTGGACCTGCCCGCCCTGGCCGCCGTGGCGCGCCAGCACGGCATTGCCGTGGCCACCGACAACACCTGGAGCGGCGGCTGGTTCTACCAGCCCCTGGAGCACGGCGCCAACCTCTCCATCCAGGCCGCGACCAAGTACATCGCCGGCCACTCCGACGTGATGCAGGGCATCGTCATCACCGACGGCCCCGCGCTGTCCAAAAAGATATCCACCGCCTACGAGGCCCTGGGCCTGACCATAGGCGCCGACGACGCCTACCTGGCACTGCGCGGCCTGCGCACCCTGCCCGTGCGCCTGGCCCAGCACCAGCGCCACGCCACCGAAATCGCGCAATGGCTGGAGCAGCAGCCCCAGGTCGGCCGCGTCTTCTACCCGGCCCTGCCCTCCGATCCCGGCCATGCGCTGTGGAAGCGTGACTTCAGCGGGGCCAGCGGGCTGGTGTCATTCGCGTTTGCCGAAGGGGTGGACGCCGGTGCCGGTGCCGTGTTCGTTGACTCGTTGCGGCAGTTTGCGCAGGGGGCTTCCTGGGGCGGGTACGAGAGCCTGGCGCTGGTGGCGCAGCCTGAGAGGTTGCGGGAGCACAGTGTGTGGACGGGGACTGCGCCTGTGGTGCGGCTGCATGTGGGGCTGGAGGATCCTTTGGATTTGATTGCGGATCTGGAGAGGGGGTTTGGGGGGGTGGTGGAGCGGTTCAGGTTGGCTGCCTGAGCTTCCTTTTTGACTCTGTCGCGCCTCTGGCGACAGAGGCCGGGTCTCGGCCCGGCAGCCGACTGCCCTTTCTTGATTCGCCAAGAAAGGTCAGATCAAAGAAGGCGACCCGGATGTCCGCGACCCTCCGCTTCGCTGCGGGCAACCTGCGTCGTGGCGGTTGCGGGGTTCGCCGTGAAACTCTCTTCGCGCTGCGCGCTACGTTCAAACATCACGGCGAGTCAGATCACGAAGCAGTCCTGTCCTTCGGCAGGACTGCAACCCCGCAACCACCACGCCGCAGGCGCTGACATACGGGGAGTTTGCCCGGGCCGTCGCTGCGCTCGGCCTTTTTTTTGAGCGCGCTTGTCGTCCAAAGCCTCTATCATTTCGACCGGCCCCCTGTTCAGGGGCTGGTGCGTAAGAACACCGATCGCAGCTGGTGCTGGCCTCCCCATCAGAGAGGCCTTGTCGCGTCTGAATACTTCGGATCGTGGGGCATTCCCACGTCCATCAGTTTTGGACGGGATGGGGCTACCCGCAAGGATGTCCGCACGGCGTTGCACGTGTTCTTAACATCCCGTCCACCTGCTCATGCGTAAGAACATGCGTTGGTGACTGAAGACTCGCAACGGAGCACGCAACCATGCATACAGCGTCCATAAGCCTCGCAACCCTCACCATCACACGGAGGGTCAGGCCATGAAGCAGGAAACACGATCCACCAGCGCCAGAACCACGCAGCTGAACTTCTCCATCACCGAGGTGAACCGAATGGTCCAGATGAGCTGCAACGAGGTCTCTTCCATCTCCCAGCTCGCCCAGGCATGGCTGCTATCACCCGAAGGCCTGCGCGATACGGACGTGGTGACCAACGCCTTGCGCACCATTCAGCACAGTGCAGAGCGGCTAGCCACCTACGTGGAAGACGAGATCTATCTTCTGCGCAACACCGCCAAACCCGAGGTCTGAAGCAGTAGCCTCAGCCCACGAAAACAGCCGAGCGCCACAATGGCGCGTCGGCTGTTTTGCATTTCCGGCTGTTGGCTGTTGGCTGTTGGCTGTTGGCTGTTGGCTGTTGGCTGTTCCCCAATCTCCCCCCTTCTGCCCACGCCTGCGTTGGGCGGGATGCGGGGTGGCAAGCCTGCCGAAGGACAGGCTTGCTTCGTTGTCTAGCTCGCCGTGATGTTTGAGTGAAGCGCGCAGCGCGCAACGAGTTTCACGGCGCACCCCGCATCCCGCCCAACGCAGGTCGCCCGCAGCGAAGCGAAGGGTCGTGGGCAGTTCGGGGCGCGCTTCTTTGCCTACTTTCTTATCGCGCGATAAGAAAGTAGGTCGGCCGCCGGGCCGAAACCCGGCCCCGAAAGACAACCACCCGGCAGGGACAAAAAAAGCAACTCAGACAGGCACCAGCCGAATCTCAGCAGCCCACCCATCCCTCTCCAACTGCCCCACCAACCCCAACTCCCAATCCAGATAAGCCCGAAACCCCGCATCCCTCAACCCCAGATCCCGATGCGCATAAGGGCTGTACCACTGGTCATCATCCCCCGTCAGCACATCCGCATCCCCCTGCCCCAACGGCAGCCCGGCAGCAGCCCAGGCAGAAGTGCCGCCCACCACGGAGCGCACATCGCGCCCCGTGCGCGCCGCCAGTTCGGCCGCCACGCTGCGCGCCAGCACGCCGTCCGGCGAGGTCAGTACCACGACCTGGGCCGGCGGCAGGGCCTGCACGAAGGAGGGCAGACGATCAGGCACGGCAAAGCGCGCGCCGGCGATGTGCTGCTTCTCGAAGGCGGGGCGGCTGTCCACGTCGAAGACGATGGCACGGCCTTCGCCCAGCAGTTCCTGCGCCTGCTGCACGGACAGCTGGGGCGCAGGCGCGTGGGAGGCGAGCACACGCATGGGTTCGGCGCCGACCTCCAGGGTGGCCAGCGCGGGCGGAACGTAGGTGAAGACTTCCCAGCCCAGCTGGGCCAGCCAGGCGCCGGTGGTGAGGGCGCGCACGCCGTCCCAGTCGGCCAGCACGATGCGTGCGCCGCGCGTGGCCGCGTATTCGTCGGTGGCCTGCACGAGCTGGCCGCCCGGCGCCCAGCGCCAGCCAGGCAGGTGACCGGCCTGGTATTCCTCGCGGGTGCGCACGTCGAAGCGGTAGAGCGTGCGTTCGGTGGCTTCGGACTCGAAGCGGGCCAGTTCGGCCGCATCAATGGATTGCACGCCCGCGCGCTGCGCCACGCTGGCTGCGCGCTCGCGGGCGGTGGCCAGGGCGACGGCGCCGGGCTCGGGCAGCGGGGTGCGGCGGCCATGGGCCAGCCTGCGGCCGGTGAGCAGCCAGTCCATGGTGCCGTTGCGCAGCGAGACGACCGGGTTGGGGATGCCGGCGTCGATCAGGGTCTGCGCACCCACGATGGAGCGCGTGCGGCCCGCGCAGTTGACGACGACCAGGGTTTGCGGGTCCGGGGCAATTTCGCCGATGCGGTAGACCAGTTCGGCCCCCGGCACGCTGAGCGCGAAGGGCAGGCTGAAGGCCGCGAATTCCTCGGGCGTGCGGCTGTCGACGACGACGATGTTGTCGCCGCGCTGCACGCGCGCGCCCAGCTCGTCCGAGGTGATCCAGGGCGTGTGCTTTTCATGCTCGATGACTTCGCCGAAGGCCTTGCTGGGCACGTTCGTGCCGCTGAAGATTTCCAGCCCCTCGGCCGCCCAGCCTTCGGTGCCGCCTTCCAGCACGGAGACGTTGGGCCAGCCCAGGCGCACGAGCTTGGCGGCGGCTTCATGGGCCAGCGTGCCGTCGCCATCCACCAGCACGATGCGCGTGCCGCGGCGCGGCACCAGGCGGTCGATGAGCTGCTCCAGCCGCCAGGCCGGGGCCGGCGCCGCGAACAGGATGTGGCGATGTGCGAAGACACCGGCCTCGCGCACGTCGAGCACGGCGATTTCCTCGCCGTCGGCCAGGGCCTGCCGGAGCGCGGCGGGCGTGACCAGCGCATGGCGAATCGACTTGGGCGGGCCGAAGGTGCGGAAGCTGCCGCCCTCCAGGCTCTCGAAGACCACGCGCTCGGGCATGCGCTCCAGGCCGCGCCCGTAGAAGTGCAGGTGCAGGCCGGGCTCCTCGCCGATCAGCTCGATGGTGTGCACGTCGGTGGGCGTGAGCACCACCGAGGTTCCGCTGCCCACATCGACGCTGCGGCCCACCGCCAGGGTGTCGCGCAGCGGGTCGTCGGTCTTGCCGCGTGTGAAGAACACGTTGCGCTCCACGCCTTCGACGCCCGCGATGATGGCCCAGGTGGTGTGGTCATGCGGCGGCTGGGACTTGCCCGGCAGGCCGGTGGACAGGTACAGCGCATAGCGCCCGCCCAGGTCTTCGCTGAGGCGGTAGACCTGGGCCGGGTTGCTGGCAGAGACGGGGAAGTGCGCATGCGGGAACAGTTCGCGCTGCAGGCCCAGCGCCTCCAGCTCGCGGGCCACGGCCTGCAGTTGCTCGGGCGTGGCGTGCTCCGGGTTGGGGAGCAGGCGCCGGGCCGTGGCGATGAAGCCCGTGATGGCGGCTGCGCGGCGGCTGGCCACGTCGCTGCCGCTGAAGTCGATGGAGAGATGGGTCTGTGTCATGGGAGTGCCTGGGAGGACGTTCGCGGGAGGACACGAAGTTAGGCCTCTCCCGCCCCGGCGCCAACGACGCATTGCAGATATGGATATGAGCTTTGGGCACTGCGCGCGCATGCGTGGCGCAAGCGTGACGCACGTTGTGCGGCAGCCGCATATGCATAGCCGCAATGCTTAGTTCACGCCGTGCCAGGAGCCTCCCAGACTGCGGGCATCGACTCTCTGCACTCCGGCACTCCCATGATCCGCACCCCGTCTGCGCTGCGCGCACTGCTGCTTCCCCTGTTCTCCGCCCTGGCCCTGCACGCGCCGGCGGCCCTGGCCTCGGCCGACAGCTTTCCGAACAAGCCGGTGCGCATCATCGTGCCCGTGGCGCCCGGGGGCAGCGCCGACAAGCTCACGCGCACGCTGGCCGACAAGCTGGCCGCGCTGTGGGGCCAGTCGGTGGTGGTGGAGAACGTGGCCGGGGCCAGCGGCACCATCGGTGCGGCCAAGGTGGCCAAGGCGGCGCCCGACGGCTACACCCTGCTGCAGCAGGGCGAGGGCCTCACGCTCAACGGCCTGCTGTTTGCCCAGTTGCCCTACGACACGCAAAAGGCCTTCACGCCCATCATCAAGGCCGTGGTCAATCCGCAGGTGCTGGTGGTCAACCCCGGCACGGGCCTGAACACGCTGGGCGACTACCTGGCCCGCGCCAAGGCCAAGCCGCAGAGCATCAGCCTGGGCCTGCCCGGCAATGGCGGCATTGCCCATGTGGCGCATGAAATCCTCACGCAGGAGACGGGCGCCAAGGTCAACTACATCCCCTACCCGGGCGGTGGCCCCGCCTCGCTGGACGTGCTGGGCGGCCATACCGACGCCACGCTGATCACGCTGGCCGCCGTGACCGAGTACGTGCGCGCCGGCAAGCTGCGCGCCCTGGCCGTGACCACGCCCTACCGCTCCGACGCCCTGCCCCAGGTGCCCACCATGGCCGAGGCCGGCGTGCCCGGCTTCTCGGTGGAAAGCTGGCAGGGCTACTTCGCGCCGGCCGGCACGCCCGCGCCCATCGTCGCCAAGATCAACCGCGACCTGCAGACCGTGCTGCAGGCCCCCGATGTGCGCGCGCAGCTGGAGCACATGGGCTTCAAGGTGGCGGGCGGCTCCCCGGCCGACCTGGGCCAGAGCCTGCAAAGCGAGCGCCCGCGCTACGCCCGCGCGATCCAGTCGGCGGGGTTGTCGCTGCGCTGAGGCGCTAGGGCACGGCGCTCCAACGCTTGGTGTGCGGCGCCACGCCGGGCAGGACCACCGTGATGTCCGCGCTGCCGACAGCCAGCGCCTTCACGGCAAGGTCCATGCACGGCTGGCCTGCGGGCCACGCAACGCTGGCACTGCCCACGCCAAAGATTGAAGGCTGGGAAGAGACCACGCTGGCCTGCAGATCGGCCAGCGGATAGCTGAGCATGGCCCATGAGGTATCGCCCAGGCAGATGGCATAGGACTGCTGGTCGCCCACGGTCATCTGCACATTCGCCTGATCGGGGTCATCCCACTTCCAGCGATCGAAAGACAGCCGGGGCTCGACAACCTCAATGCGCTCGCGGCCCGGCTCGGGATAGAGATCGGGCATGGAGGGTGCCGAGACCTCCAGGTCCGTCGCGCCCAGCGCCAGTCCGAGCACCCGGGCCGTGCCGCTGCTGCCGTCGGGCGCGATCTCGACCTGTTCCTGCGCGGAGCAAATGGCCGCATCAATGCAGCGCAGCCGCGCCTGCATGGGCTGCTCGGGAAGCTCCTCGCTCCCGAGATAGGTGGGCCTGAGCACCACATCGGACGCAAACCCCCGGGCCACAGCCATGTCGCTGCAGTCGCCGCAGGGACGGTTGACGGTGAGGCCCCGGTCCGGCAGGACACGGATGGTCTCGCTGCGTGCACTCTGGCCTCCCGGCAGGTCGGCCCCTATGCGGTAGCTGCCCGGCTGCGTGGCCTCCTCCACGAACAGCGCCGGTGTGCAGCCGCTCCAGGTCTGGATGAAGGCCTTGTCCACGACATCGCCGTCCTGCCTCAGGTCGCGGATGTGCTGGACCACATCGGCCGGCGAGCGATCGTACAGGCCCACGTCCACGCGCATGTCCGGGGCCACGGGGCGCTGCCGGTCGTAGGGCGCGGCCTCGGGCACGGACAGGCAGGCATGGAAGCCCTGGCGCAGGGACATGTAGCGCTGCGGGGTCAGCGCAGAGCTCGCGCTGGAGATCTCGGCCGATCTGCGGGTGGACATCTCGTCCTGGACGATGAGTGCTACGGATTGCGGGCCCACCACCTCGACGGGGATGGTGGCAGTGGTCAGTTGCCGCCCCCCCGCGATCAGGCGCGTGGTGCCCGGGGCCAGGCCGATGATTTCCACGTACTCGGAGGTGCTCCACTCCGACATCTGCACAGACGAACGCACGGTCTGGCAGACCTCCGGGTTCTCGCAGCGCAAATCGACTGACACGCCTGAATACTGGTGCAGGCTGTCCGCATCCTTGCGCCACGACACGCGCACCGCCTGCGGCGCCGTCAGGCCCTGGCCGACCACCACCTTGCCGCTGTCGGCCGTGGCCGCAAGCGACAGCACCGTGGGCATCCAGACCTCGATCTCGCGGGACTCGCCTTCCGCAAAATCGCCGTGCACGAGCACGCCGGCCCGTCCCGGGCCGACGCCCTTGACCGTGACGGGCGCGTCGTACTGGTACATCTGGCCTTCGGCCAGCTGCAGCTCGGCGGGCGCAACGACCATGGCCGCAGGGTTGGAGCTGGACAGGCGGACCTTCAGGCCTCCCATGGGCGGAGGCGGAAGCACCGGCGCCACAATGACGCTTGCCTCCTCGCCCACGACGAGGGGCTCGAAAAGGTAGTCGAAGCCGACGCGCATCCTGTCCGTGAAACTCAGCCAGACCGACTCCTCGCTCAGATGGTTGCGCGCCTTGACAAAAAGCTGCGCGCTTTCACCCACCGCTGCCGCCGTGCCCTGGATCTGGATCTCCCTGGACGTCTCCCCTGCCGCCACCTTGACGCTGGCGGGATGCACCACCCGGCCCTCGGGCGTGCTGGTCAGCTGCACCTCCACGCCTTCGGCAGGCGCGGGGTGGGACAGCTGGACCGAGGCCCGGTGGGGATGACCGATCAGCATCGCGCTGTGCGGCACTTGAAGACCGACCCGTGGCAGGTCGGCCACCGTGATGCTGGCCACGGCCTCGCCCAGATCGGGATGCCTGGCCGTGACCCGCGTGGTTCCGAGGTTGTAGGCGGAGCCTGTGACGTTGAAATCGGCCTGCGTCTGACCTTCCTCCAGATGCAGGCTGGAGCCGACGCTGGCGATGTGGGTGGCACCAGTCGCGAGGCTCACGGTCCGACCGCCCGCAGGTGCCGGAACGCCCAGGTGCAGCGTCATGGTGCCGGTCCTGTCCCTGCCCACGGTGATCTCGGCAGGCTCGATGGAGAAGGGTGCGCGCCCCACCTCGATCAAGCCACCCTCCACGAGATAGGGAATGCCCGTCAGCGCCCATTGGACGGAGGTGGTGATGACACCCGCCGGCACCAGCACGGCATCGAGCCCATTGCCCTCGGCACGCAGGCCGCTGCCGCGAGGCGAGGACTGCAGGTCCACGCGCAGGGCCGGCCCCTTGTGGTGGAGGATGGAAACCTGGTCCAGGCCGGGCGAGGCCCCCTCGACGACCAGGCCACTGCCGTACTCGATGCGCACATGGGCCCATTGCGTGGCCCCGCTCCGCGTCCCCGCGAGAAAGCGCCATTCGCCCCAATCGCCGGGCGCAGGCTGGGGCCGCGAAGAAGTGATGGTGATCGGCTGCTGCGCTGTGCCCATTGCGCGTACGGCGCCGTCCCGCACGGTGAAACTGGCCCCCGGCTCCATCTGTATGACGAGCCCGGGCTCCAGCGTCAGCGTGGCACCGGACTCCAGCACCACATCCCCCTGCAGGAGCACGGGCGAACTGGCTGCCGGCCAGGACGCATTGCTACTGATGGACCCGGAGATACGCATGCCCGCCTGGGCCGGCAGCATGGCGGTCATCCAAAAAAGCGACCCCACAACCATCCACGCGAGCAGACTGGCGGCCCTGCGCAGCAGGAACAAAGCCTTCCGTGGACACTGGATCTGCGCCACCTTGGCGCGCCGTCCCGGCAGGCAATGCCCGCCGCAGTTGCGGGAAATGGGAAAGGCAGAAACAAGGGCGCATTGCAGCAATGCGCCTCCTCCCGGCAGACTGACGCGCATTGGCGCTCCCTCGGCAATGGTTTTGGTATCAGGATATCTGAGGGGTTGAAACTCCCCCGGCAGGACCGGCTCTCTTTACCGGCCGGCCATTGTATTGGCGCTTTGTCGCCGCATCAAATTCCATTGACTGGATTTTTGACCATGGACACACATGCATCCGAGCATCAGCCATTCCATATCACGGCCTGTTCGATTGCATACCAACCAAATCCATTGCATTACCCATAATCGGCCGTATGCGCTGCGTCATATGAAGCAAGACAGTGCCGCCAGCACAACCGGCCGCTGCGGCGGCCAATCGAACACTGAGGGCCGGTTGTCCTGCCGCCATTTCCCGCACGGAGGCCCGCCAGGCTCCGCATATCGTAGGTTGGAGCGGGTCGGCGATGGTGGGCAGGTGAAGTTGGCAGCGGCGCTCAGAAATCGCGGCCCCGTTGCCTCTTCCTGAATATGCGGCACGATGGGTTCCGCCGCAATACGCACGAAATCATCGATGGGTTGTCCGCCAATGAAGCAGCAAGCCTTGGCCAGGGTTTCCAAAACCACGCCCACGTCCAATTTCGGGAGTTTGCTGTAAATACCCGTGATGCACCGGTCGACGGCCTGCTTGTCCTCACCGCTGAACGCAGGTCCCTTGTCGGTGGATGTTCCAGATAGACCCAGTGTTGCCCTGGGTACAAGGCAACGGTTCCTGGTCCTGTGCCGCCAGGGCCGTATCCACCAGGGTCTCGGCCAACATGAAGACATGCTTGGGAACCGGCGCAGGCTTCGGCCAGGTCTGCGGTCACGTTCGCTACGCCAGTTCCATCTGCATGGGTACGAAGGCCACGCCATTCTTCTCCAGCGGCGCGCTTGTGGCCCGAAAACCCAGCCTTTCGTAGGCGGGCACGGCAAACGGCGTGGAGTTGACGGTGACGCTGCCGGCGTCCGGGTGGATGGCAGGCTGCAGCGCCTGCCACAGCCGCCTGGCCAGTCCCTGCCGCTGGAACGGCAGGCCAACGAACAGATGGAACAGATGGCGCCCGTCACGCAGGGCCGCCATGCCTGCCAGGGCATCGCCCTGCCTGGCAACGATGAAGAGGTAGCGGGGGTCCTGCAGGTAGGCCTGGAACGCCTGCGGCCCCAGGGCCTTCAGGAATTCCTGCGCGCCCTGGCTGCCGGAGTCCAGGGTGAAGAGGTGCGACACGCTGGAAACCAGCGCGCTGATCTCTTCGGCGTCTTCGATGTGTGCGGGACGAATGTGCATGGGGAAAAGTGCAAGCGCCTGAGGTGCAAGGGCCGGAAGTGCAAGGGCCGGAGGTGGAAAGGCCACGGGGCCTGTCCCCTGTCCCGCCCCCGCAAGCCTCTCAGTAGGCGGCAGGCCGATTGTCCAGGCGCCACTTCTCCCCCTCGGGCGTGCCCGGCACGGGCGGGCGCAGGCCCTGGATGCTCCAGAGGCTGAAGGGCGTCTCGTCCACATGCATCTCCCAGCGCAGGCCCCGGTCGGCAATGAAGGGGGACAGCTGCCGCCGCACGCCTTCGAGGAACCGTGTCTTGGTCTCCTCGTCGCGTATCTGCCGCGCGATGTGGTCCACGGAGATGCGCACGAAATCATCCGCAGGCTCGCCGCCGATGAAGAACGATGTGCGGGCCACGGCCTCGAACACCACGCCCACGTAAAAGCGCGGCAGGTCGCCGTAGACGGCCGTGATGCGCTGGGCGATGGCCTGTTTGTCTTCATCGCTGAAGGCGTTTTCGGGGTGGTAGATCTTCCACAGGGGCATGGTTTTCTCCGGGTGCAAAAAGAAGGGGTTTCGGGAAATCCGGGGTGGCGACGCGGCGGGCCGTCAGGCGTCAGGCGGGCTGGCCTGCATCCGCGCCCTGGTAGCGCGCTGCCGGCACGCCGCTGAGCGTCAGCGCCTTGACGAGATTGGCGCGCGATTGGTCAAAGTCCAGCCAGGCGGTCGTGCTGCCCAGCGTGGGAAAGCAGATGGCCTCGCCCTGGTCGAGTGCGACCAGGGCCGTATCCACCAAGGACTCGGGCGACATGAACAGGTGCGCGGGAAACGGCGCGGGCTTGCCGCCGAAGAATTCGGAGTGCACCAGGCTGGGCATCACCGCCTGCACCATGACGCCGCTGGAAGCGAGCTCGGCCTGCAGCGAGCGCGTGAAGTTCAGCACATAGGCCTTGGAGGCGCCGTAGCTGGAGGCGCCCGGCACCGGCATCACGGCCAGGATGGAGCCGATGTTGATCAGCGTGCCCCGGCCGCGCGTGGCGAACAGCCGCGCCGCCGCCAGCGACAGCCGCGTCAGCGCATGGATGTTGACCATGACCATGCGATCGACCTCGCCTGCATCCACCTGGGCGGCCGGGCCCAGGGCACCCAGGCCGGCGCAGTTCACCAGCATGCGGATGTCACGCTCACCCGACAGCAGCGCCGCCACGCGCTGCAGACCGGTGGCGTCGGCCAGGTCGGCGGCCACCACCTCGACCTCGCTGCCATGCGCGCTGCGCAGGCGCTGCGCCAGCGCCTGCAGCCGGTCCTCGCGGCGGGCCACCAGGATCAGGGAATGGCCCCTGGCGGCCAGGCGGTCTGCGTAGACGGCGCCAATGCCGGATGAGGCGCCAGTGACGATGGCGGTGCCTTGATGCGTGCTCATGAAGGAAGTCCTTGCTTGAAAAGCCGTGGTTGATAGTGGCTCCAAATATAAACTCCAATCATTAGAGTTACAAGCACGCAATCCACCTTTGCGGACCGGGCTTGCGTTTTGCTGAGACACTCCAGGCCTGCGACAACCGCGAACACACAAGGGAAACCCCATGCGATCCAAGAGCTTCGAGGGCATGGCCTGCTCGATCGCCACCGCGCTGGAGGCCGTAGGCGACCGCTGGGCCATGCTGGTGCTGCGCGACCTGATGCTGGGCCTGAGCCGCTATGACGACCTGAGAAAGTCCACGGACATCACCAACGCCACGCTGACCGACCGCCTGCGCCAGCTGGAGCAGACCGGCCTGGTCGAGCGCCGCCTCTACCAAAGCGGCCCGGACCGCTACGAGTACCTGCTCACGCCCAAGGGCCGCGACCTGTCCCTGGTGATCCAGGCGCTGGCCCAGGTCGGCGACCGGTGGCGCCTGCAGCAGCAGGCCCAGCCGCCCATGCGCTTTGTGCGCGCGCAATCGGGCACGCCCCTGCGGCTGGCGCTGGTGGAGGAGGAATCGGGCCGCAGCGTGCCTTTTTCCGAGCTGCGCGTGGAGGCCGGCCCCGGCGCGGACGACCTGACGCGCTGGCGGCTGTCCAAGCTGGCCGCGCAGGCCAGGACGCCGGCAGCGGCCCCCGGCGCGGATTGAGACCGGCCATGGCCGCGCCCATACCCGGCAAGCGCCCGCAACGCGCCCTGACCTACCGCCGCCACTGCGCGCTGGGCGGCGTGGAGATTCTCAGCGGCCATGCCGTGCAGCACCGCTATCCGCGCCACTTCCACGACACCATGGGCATTGCCGTCATCCACGGCGGGCGCGAGCTGTGCTGGAGCCGGGGCGCCGAGCGCGAGTTCACGGGTGGCGATATCGCGCTGTTCAACGCCGGTGAGATCCACGACGGGCGCCCGGGCGGCGAGCAGGGCTGGACCTACGACATGCTGCATGTCGAGCCCGCCCGCATGCACGCGCTGCTGGGCGTGCGCGATGGCTGGTTCGACGCCGTCAGCCTGCGCGACCCGCAGACCCGGGCCTGCGCCCGGCAGTTGCTGCAAGGCCCGCAGGACGGCCTGGCCGCCGACCAGGCCCTGCTGGCGCTGCTGCGCCGCGTGGTGCACAGCCCCGGCCGGCCGCATGCGCCCGATGGCGCCAGCGCGGCGCTGCTGCGCGAGTTCATCGACGCCCATGCGGACCAGGAGCTGGGCGCCGCGCGGCTGGCCGCCGTCTGCGGGCTCAGTCCCGAGCACGCCATCCGCAGCTTCAGCCGCCGCTACGGCATCACGCCCCATGCCTACCACCAGGCCCGCCGCGCCGAAAGCGCCCGCGGCCTGCTGCGCGGCACGCTGGCGCTGAGCGAGGTGGCACTGTCGCTGGGCTTCTACGACCAGAGCCATTTCTCCAACTGGTTCCGCCGCGCGCATGGCGTGGCGCCTTCGCAGTACCGCCAGGCCATGCGGCCCTGAGCGGCCCTGAGCGGCCCTGAGCGGCCTTGAGCGGCCCGGCCTGATCAATTCCGTCCAAGACCGCGCGCTGCGGCCTGCATAAGCTGCCACTCCTCGACAGACAGGAGTGGTGGATGAAGACACGGACCGTTGGATTTTTCGTCTTTGATGGCGTGGTGCTGCTGGAGTTTGCAGGGCCGCTGCAGGTGTTCGACGTGGCCGCGCGCGTGGCGGTGCGGCGCGGGCTGGCGGCCTCGCCCCCGTTTCAGCCCGTGGTGATCAGCCGCAGCGGCGCCGCCGTGCGCACGCGCGAAGGCGTGGGCATACAGGCACAGGCCAGCCTGCAGGGCCACCCCCCGCTGGACCTGCTGATCGTGGCCGGCGGCGCGCTGCAGGCCGAACTGGCCGCGCCCGAGGTCGCCGCCTGGCTGCGGCAGGTGGCCGGCAGCAGCGAGGTGACGGGCTCCGTCTGCGTGGGCTCCTTCCTGCTGGGGCGGGCAGGGCTCCTGGACCAGCGCGAGGCCACCACGCACTTCGAGGACACGGAAGACCTGCGCGCCATTGCCCCGGCCGCCCGCGTGAGCGCCGACAGGCTGTGGATCGATGAGGGCGCCATCGTCACCTCGGGCGGGTTTGCGGCGGGCATCGACATGGCCCTGCACTTGGTGGAACGCCTGCTGGGCGCGGAGATCGCGGCCGAGACGGCGCGCCAGCTCGAATACCGGCGGCGCAATGCCGCCGACCGGCAAGCGTGACGGGGCCAGGCGCATGAACGGAAAGACAAGCTACCTGGCGCTGCTGGCCGTGGGCGGGCTGATCCTGAGCCTGTCCGGCGTGGCCGTGGCTTTCAGCAGCATGGGCACCAGCGCCATGGGCTTTTACCGCATGCTGCTGGGCGGCCTGGGGCTGGCCGGCTTTGCCCTGTGGCGGGGCCTGCGCTGGCGCATGACGCGCCAGGCCCTGCTGTACGCCTGCCTGGCCGGCGCCGCACTGGCGCTGGACCTGTACTGGTGGCACAAGAGCATACGCATGGTGGGGCCGGGCCTGGGCGCCATCCTGACCAACTGCCAGTCGTTCTTTCTGGCGGGGCTGGCCTGGGCGGTGTTCCGCGAGCGCATCACGGTCGTCTACTTCGTGGCGCTGGTGCTGGCGGCCACCGGCATCCTCATGGTGTCGGGTGCGGGCCTGCCCGTGGCCTCAGGCCCGGATTCGGCGTCCGAGCACTGGCTGGGCGTGGCCCTGGGCCTGGCATCGGCTGCGGCCTATGCGCTGTGCGTGGTCTTCATCAAGAAGGGGCAGACCCCGCCGCACGCTACGCACCCGGCCGTCAACATGGCCGTGCTGTGCGCCGCTGCCGCGCCCTGCCTGCTGGCAGCCGCGTGG
Organism: Delftia sp. GW456-R20; assembly: GCF_001622915.1. Classification (NCBI taxonomy): domain Bacteria; kingdom Pseudomonadati; phylum Pseudomonadota; class Betaproteobacteria; order Burkholderiales; family Comamonadaceae; genus Delftia; species Delftia sp. GW456-R20. The sequence goes on from NZ_LWCN01000005.1 coordinate 817,854, forward strand.
CTGGAGGGCGAATCGCTGGCCATTGCCAGTGCGGCCGATTTCGGCACGCTGCTGCTGTACGGCCTGCTGGTGCAGGGCGTGGCCTGGCTCATGGTGAGCACGGCCGTGCCGCATGTGAAGGCCTCGCTGGCCGGCCTCATCCTGCTGGCCGAACCCATAGGCACCTATGCCATCGACGTGCTGTTCTTCACCGCCCGGCCCACGCCGATGGCGCTGGCCGGCATGGCGCTGACGCTGGCGGCCATCTATGCGGGATCGACCTATGGCGGAGCGCCCTCCGGCGGCGCGCCCTCCGGCGGGGCGCCCTCCGGCGGCGCGCCCTCCGGCGGGGCGCCCGCAAGGCGCATGGCGAAGGCGCAAGGCTCCGGCCACTGACCACGGCGGTCAGTGGCCGGCCCGCTCGCTGCCTGTGCCGCTCACTTGGGCAGCAGCACCTTGTCGATCACGTGGATCACGCCGTTGGACTGGTAGACGTCGGGGATGGTCACCGTGGCCGTGCCGCCCTTTTCATCGGTCAGCATGATCTTGGAGCCGCTGGACTTGGCCACCAGCGTGCCGCCGCTGACGGTCTTGATGCTGGCCATGCCCTTGCCGTCCTTGATCATCTTGGACAGCGCCGCTGCATCCCACTTGCCGGCCACCACGTGGTAGGTCAGCACCGTGGTCAGCGTGCCCTTGTTCTCGGGCTTGAGCAGGGTGTCCACCGTGCCTGCGGGCAGGGCCTCGAAGGCGGCATTGGTGGGCGCGAACACGGTGAACGGACCCGGGCCCTTGAGCGTATCGACCAGGCCCGCCGCCTTGACGGCTGCGACCAGGGTGGTGTGGTCCTTGGAGTTGACGGCGTTGTCGATGATGTCCTTGGACGGCAGCATGGGTGCGCCGCCCACCATCACATCGGCCATGGCGGCCACGGAGGCAGCCGACATCACGATGGCCAGGCCGAACGAGGCCAGCTTGCGGGTGTTTTGAATCGAGACCATGGAATGCTCCTAGCGGGTTGATGACAAGCCGAACGATTCCGGCTGATCTGGATACGCAGCGCAGCGGGGTCTGGATTCAAAAAAGAAAAAGAAACGGCTGCATCCGCAAACCGTTACCTGCGCTTTCAATTGCGGCACATCCAGACCTGCGCGGCCTGCGTACTGCCGGATAGCGGGGACGCATCCCATTCCCCTGGAGCAGGTGGCCACCTCTTCAGTGGAACGCGCTTTCGCCACACCCGTGTGCTTTCGGCCGGAGGCGCATTCTTCACGTTGACCGTTCGCGCCTGCCGCGAACCGAGAGGAACCATCATGTCCGACGAATCAGTGTTGATCGGGGTTTTGCAAAAACGTGCCAAGAAGCTGGAGGACAGGCGCCAGTTCTTCCGCAAGACCAGCGGCGTGGCCGTGGGCATGGCGGGCGGGGTGATCCTGTCCGCCTGCGGCGGCGGCGGGGGCGATGCGAATGCGCAGGCCAACGGGCCCACGGATGCGGAGATCCTGAACTTCGCCCTCAACCTGGAGTATCTGGAGTCGCAGTTCTATCACTACGCGGTGTTCGGCACCGGCCTGCCCGCCAACCTGCAGTCGGGCGTGGGCACGCAGGGCGCCATCACGGGCGGCCGTGCCGTGGCCTTCAAGGACCCCGTGGTGGCGCAGTACGCCAAGGAGATCGCCCAGGACGAGATCGCCCACGTGGCCTTCCTGCGAGCGGCGCTGGGCTCGGCCGCGGTGGCGCAGCCGCAGATCGACATCGGCGGAACCGACCCGAACGGAGCCTTCTCGGTGGCGGCGCGAGCGGCCGGGCTGGTGGGCGCGGGCACGGCCTTCGATCCCTATGCGAGTGACGAGAACTTCCTGCTGGGGGCCTTCATCTTCGAGGACGTGGGCGTCACCGCCTACAAGGGCGCATCGCCGCTGATCACCAACAAGACCTATCTGGAGGCAGCCGCCGGCATCCTGGCCGCCGAGGCCTACCACGCAGGCCTGGTGCGCACGGTGCTGTACGCCAAGGGACTGGCCACGCCCGCGCTGCGCACGGCGGCCGGCGCCATCTCGGATGCGCGCGACAGCCTGGATGGCTCCACCGACGTGGACCAGGGCATCACGGGGGACGCCACCACGTCCAACATCGTGCCGCTGGATTCCAACGGCATCGCTTTCAGCCGCTCGCCGGGCGACGTGCTGAACATCGTGTACCTGACCAAGGACACGGCCAGCAAGGGCGGGTTCTTCCCGGCCGGCGTGAATGGCTCGCTGGTGATGAGCAGCGCCTACGCCTGACGCGGACCGCCCGCCTGCCCCGCACCGGCCGGGGCAGGCGGGCTTCCCCGGGGCTGGCCCGAGACAAGCGTTCCCCTGCCAAGGAGTTGCCATGATGTCCCTTCTGCCTTCCTCATCCGCCCCCCGCACTCCGGCTCACACTCCGGGCCGCCCGCCGCGGCGCCTGAAACCTGCCACCGTGGCGCGCCGCTGCGTGGGCAGCCTGATTGTGCTTGCCGGAGCGGTCATCGTGACCGGAGATCTCGTGGCGCTGTGGCGCGGCGCAGGCACCGATGCCGCACCCGCCGCCGCAGCCATTGCGCCCGCCAGCGGCCTGGTGCCGACCGCTCGATAGGCATCCCCCCTGCAACCGTGTGCCCCAGCCGGCGGAAAGGCCCCCATGAACGACACCGTGCTTGCGGCCGAACAGGGCCGCTTCGGCGCCATCGAGCCGGACCACGGCCACGCGGGTACGCCCAGCCTGCCGCAGGTGCATCGCAGCATTGCCGTGCCGCGCGGCGACAGCCGCTCGGACAACGCGCGCCGCTTGCTCGCGTTTGCCGGGCCCGGCTACATGGTGGCCGTGGGCTACATGGACCCGGGCAACTGGGCCACTTCCATCGCGGGCGGCTCGCAGTTCGGCTACTCGCTGCTGGCGGTGATCTTTGCCTCCAACCTGATGGCCATGCTGTTCCAGGCGGCGGCCGTGCGCCTGGGCCTGGCCAGCGGGCGGGACCTGGCCCAGGCCTGCCGCGCGCAGTTTTCCCCGCGCATCAATCTGGTGCTGTGGTTCTTCTGCGAGATCGCCATCGTGGCCTGCAACCTGGCCGAGGTGCTGGGCATGGCCATCGGCCTGAACCTGCTGTTCGGCCTGCCGCTGGTGGCCGGGGTGTGCATCACGGTGGTGGATGTGATGCTGATCCTGGCGCTGCAAAGCCGGGGCTTTCGCTGCCTGGAGTCGGTGGTGATCGCCCTGGTGGCCGTGATCGGCCTGTGCTTTGCCGCCCAGCTGGTGTGGCTGCAGCCGCCCGTTGCGGCCGTGCTGCGCGGCCTGCTGCCGGGCATGGAGATCGTGGCCAATCCGCAGATGCTGTACCTGGCCGTGGGCATCGTGGGGGCCACGGTGATGCCGCACAACCTCTACCTGCATTCGTCCATCGTGCAGACTCGCCGGCATGACACCACGCCCCAGGGCACGCGCCAGGCCATCCGCCTGGCCACGCTGGACTCCACGGTGGCGCTGGGGCTGGCACTGTTCGTGAACGCCGCCATCCTGGTGGTGGCGGCCGGCGCGTTCAACCGGCCCGGCCAGGCGCCGGTGACCGAGCTGTCGGACGCCTACCACCTGCTGTCCCCGCTGCTGGGCGTGGGCATCGCCAGCGCGGTGTTCGGCGTGGCGCTGCTGGCCTCGGGGCTGAGTTCGTCGGTCACGGGCACGCTGGCCGGGCAGATCGTGATGGAAGGCTTTTTGCAAATCCGCCTGTCGCCCGCGCTGCGCGCCCTGCTGACGCGCTGCATCGCCATCGTGCCTGCCGTGGTGGCCACCGCCTGGTACGGCAGCACCGGCGCCAGCGCCCTGCTAGTGTTCAGCCAGGTGGTGCTGAGCCTGCAATTGCCGTTTGCCATCGTGCCGCTGCTGCTGTTCACCACGCGGCGCAAGGCGCTGGGCGAGCTGGCCTTTGGCCCAAGGATGGCGGTGGTTCTGTGGGGCTGCGCGGCTCTGGTGGTGTCGCTGAACCTGTGGATGCTGCAGCGGCTGCTGACGGCCTGATCGCCCGAACCGGGCATGGCGCCACGCGGCGCCTTCATAGACGTTTTGCTTCTATCAAACGCCGCTCTTGTTCGTTGGTGGCTTGCCGCGAAGTTCTTAGATTGGTGCCTATAGCCACCAACCCGCGAATTCTCCGCAAGGACGACGACATGACAGCCCTCACTTTGGAAACCGCCTTGCCCCAGGCGCTGCAGGAGGCACAGGACCACGCCCACGCACAGGGGCTGGGCCACGCAGGCGGCGTGCGCCCGCCCGTGGCCTGGGCGCTGGTGCAGGCCGGCCAGGCCGTGCTGGTCGATGTGCGCACGGCCGAGGAACGCAAGTTCGTCGGCCAGGTGCCCGGCACCCTGCACGTGCCCTGGGCCACGGGCACGGCGCTGACGCGCAACCCGCGCTTTGCCCGCGAGCTGGAAGCGCGCCTGGCACCGCACGGCGGCAAGGAGGCCGTGGCCCTGCTGCTGTGCCGCAGCGGCAAGCGCTCGGTGCTGGCGGCCCAGGTGGCGGCCCAGGCCGGGTTCGCCCATGTGTTCAACGTGCTCGAAGGCTTCGAGGGCGAGATCGACGCGCGTCAGCAGCGCGGCAAAAACGACGGCTGGCGCTTCCACGGCCTGCCCTGGATTCAAGACTGAAGGAGCACGCAGATGGCCAGTTTCGACATTGCCGGACTCACCCAGAACCTGCATGCGGCGCGCCGCGAATGGCGCGAGGCGCACGGCCGCACCCAGGAGCCCGGGGCACGCGAGTTTCCCTCGCGCGACGCGCTTTCCACCCTCATCGACCAGCTCAAGGCAGCCCTGTTTCCCATGCGCCTGGGCCCGCACGACCTGCGCCAGGAAAGCGAGGACATCTTCGTGGCCCACCAGCTGGACTCGGCCCTGCATGCGCTGCTGGGCCAGATACGTCTGGAGCTGCGGCTGTCCGCGCCCCACTCGGCAGCGGGCGCCGACGCCATGGCGCTGGACATCGCACGCGCCTTTGCCGAGTCCCTGCCCCAGATCCGCCGCCTGCTCGACAGCGATGTGCTGGCCGCCTTCCAGGGCGATCCCGCCGCGCGCAGCGTGGACGAGGTGCTGCTGTGCTATCCGGGCGTGCTGGCCATGATCCACCACCGCCTGGCCCACCAGCTGTACCTGCTGGAGCAGCCTCTGCTGGCGCGCATCGTGGCCGAGCTGTCGCATGCGCAGACGGGCATCGACATCCACCCGGGCGCGAAGATCGGGCGGGGCTTTTTCATGGACCACGGCACGGGCGTGGTGATCGGCGAGACCGCCGTGATCGGCGAGCGCGTGCGGCTGTACCAGGCCGTCACCCTGGGCGCCAAGCGCTTTCCCACCGACGAGCACGGCCACCTGCGCAAGGGCCTGGCGCGCCATCCGGTGGTGGAGGACGACGTGGTCATCTACGCGGGCGCCACCATCCTGGGCCGCGTCACGCTGGGGCGCGGCGCCGTCATCGGCGGCAATGTCTGGGTGACCGAGGACGTGCCGCCCGGCGCCCATGTCACCCAGGCCCATGCGCGCGAGCACGCGCAGCAGCCCCGGGAGGTGGCCCTATGAGTACCCGTCTTGTCACCAGCTTCGGCATTGCCGTGCGCCAGGCGCGCGAGGCCCATGGCTGGTCGCAGGAGCGGCTGGCCGAGCACTCGGACCTGAACCGCTCCTACGTGGGAGAGATAGAGCGCGGCCGCGTCATCGCCTCGCTGCTGACCGTGGAGAAGCTGGCCGTCTCGCTGGGCGTGCAGCCCTCGGCCCTGGTCATGCGCGGCGAGACCGTGGCCCACGACCAGCTGGTGCGCGGCCTGCGCTTGGCGGCTATAGCATGTTGAAGACATGTGCGCGGGCCGGGACACTGGCCCTGTTTCCCCTCCTTCCCCTTCCCTTTTTCCTGAACTGATCACGGAGTCTGCACATGTCGGCAACAGTGGGCGGCACGACCGCGCTAGGCGACAACGCCGCGCGGCAACTGGCCAACGCAACCAAAACCGTTCCCCAGCTTTCGACCATCAGCCCGCGCTGGCTGACGCACCTGCTGCAATGGTCGCCGGTGGAGGCGGGCATCTACCGCCTCAACCGCGTCAAGAACCCGGAGGCCATCAAGGTCACCTGCACGGCCAAGCAGGAAGACAACCAGCTGCCGCGCACCTATGTGGACTACGAGGAGCAGCCGCGCGAGTACTTCCTCAACGCCGTCTCCACCATCCTGGATGTGCACACGCGCATCTCCGACCTCTACAGCAGCCCGCATGACCAGATCAAGGAACAGCTGCGCCTGACCATCGAGACCATCAAGGAGAACCAGGAAAGCGAGCTCATCAACAACCCCGACTACGGCCTGCTGGCCCAGGTCACGGACGAGCAGCGCATCTTCCCGCTGACCGGCGCGCCCACGCCCGACGACCTGGATGAGCTGCTGACCAAGGTCTGGAAGGAGCCCGCCTTCTTCCTGACCCATCCGCTGGCCATTGCCGCCTTCGGCCGCGAGGCCACGCGCCGCGGCACGCCGCCACCCACGGTCAGCCTGTTCGGCTCGCAGTTCATCACCTGGCGCGGCATTCCGCTGATCCCCTCGGACAAGGTGCCCGTGGCCGATGGCAAGAGCAAGATCCTGCTGCTGCGCGTGGGCGACAAGCGCCAGGGCGTGGTCGGCCTGTACCAGCCCGGCCTGCCGGGCGAGCAGAGCCCGGGCCTGTCGGTGCGCTTCATGGGCATCAACAACCATGCCATCGCGTCCTACCTGATCTCGCTGTACTGCTCGCTGGCCGTGCTCACGCCCGACGCGCTGGCCGTGCTCGACGATGTCGAGATCGGCAAGTACCACGACTATCCCGACACCTACAAGTAAAGAGGCCGGGCGTTGACCGTGTCTGCAATCACCTCCGTGGCGCCCCAGGCGCCCTTCGACCCCGAGGCGCTGGCGCGCATGGCCAACGCCCTGTTCTCCGCCGCACCGGGATCGGCTCCTGCCCTGCCGGGTCTTCCGGGTCTTCCCGGCCTGCCTGCTGGCGTGCAGGCCCCCGTGAACGTGGCGCCGCCCGGCTCGCCGCTGGCCAGCCCGGCAGGCCTGGGCCCCGGCGTGCCGGGCACGCCCATCCCGCAGGGCCTGGCGCCGGGCAGCAACCTGCTGCCGGCCTCGCCCGCGCCGCTGGCCTCGCTGGCCCACCGCGCACCCGCGCTGCTGCCCCATGCCCAGGCCGGCAACGGCGTGCCCGACCATGTCGTGAGCGCCCTGCCCGCCTACGAGCCGCGCCTGGGATCGCAGGTGCTGGGCGTGCCCCAGCGCCAGGGCGATCCGCTGGATGCGCTGGCCGCGCTCCCGTTCACGGCACCTGCTGCACCTGCGTCACCCGCCGTGCCGCGCATCGGCGTGCCCACCGAAGGGCCCGGCATAGCGTCCACCGTGCCTTCGGCCGAGCCGCGCTTTTACTTTGTCGATCCCGTGGTGCTGCCCTCCGGCTACACCACGCCGGCCCATCCGCTGCAGCGCCAGCAGGCTTCGCACGGGGCAAGGCATGGAGCGGCCGGCGTGCAGGCGCCCTTCGACGTGCATGCCGTGCGCCGGGACTTTCCCATCCTGTCCGAGCGCGTCAACGGCCGGCCCCTGGCCTGGCTGGACAACGCGGCCACCACGCACAAGCCGCGCGCGGTGATCGAGCGCATCCGCCACTTCTACGAACACGAGAACTCCAACATCCACCGCGCGGCCCATGAACTCGCTGCCCGCGCCACCGACGCCTACGAGGGCGCGCGCGAGCGCGTGCGCCGCTTCATCAACGCGCCCGACGTGAACGAGGTCATCTTCGTGCGCGGCACCACCGAGGCCATCAACCTCGTGGCCAAGAGCTGGGGCTGGCAGCATGTGGGCGAGGGCGACGAGATCATCGTCTCCCACCTGGAGCACCACGCCAACATCGTGCCCTGGCAGCAGCTGGCGGCCGCCAAGGGCGCGAAGATCCGCGTGATCCCGGTGGACGACTCGGGCCAGGTGCTCATCGATGAATACCGCAGGCTGCTGAACCCGCGCACCAAGATCGTCTCCGTCACCCAGGTCTCCAACGCGCTGGGCACGGTCGTGCCCGTGCAGCAGATCGTGGAGCTGGCCCACCAGGCGGGCGCCCGGGCCCTGGTCGATGGCGCGCAGTCGGTCTCGCACATGGCCGTGGACGTGCAGGCCATCGGCGCGGACTTCTTCGTGTTCTCGGGCCACAAGGTCTTCGGGCCCACGGGCATCGGCGTGGTCTGGGGACGGCGCGAGGTGCTGGAGGACATGCCACCCTGGCAGGGCGGCGGCAACATGATTGCCGACGTGACCTTCGAGAGAACCGTCTACCAGCCCCTGCCCAACACCTTCGAGGCCGGCACCGGCAACATTGCCGACGCCGTGGGCCTGGGCGCCGCCATCGACTACGTGCAGGCCCTGGGCATGGAGCGCATCGCGCGCTACGAGCACGATCTGCTGCAGTACGGCACGCAGGCGCTGGCGCCCATCCCCGGCCTGCGCCTGATCGGCACGGCGGCCGACAAGGCCAGCGTGCTGTCCTTCGTGCTCAAGGGCTGGACCACGGCCGAGGTGGGCGAGGCGCTCAACGCCGAAGGCATCGCCGTGCGCACCGGCCACCACTGCGCGCAACCCATCCTGCGGCGCTTCGGCGTGGAGACCACGGTGCGGCCCTCGCTGGCCTTCTACAACACCACCGAGGAAATCGACCGGCTGGCGGCCGTGGTGCAGGGGCTGGCGGCGCGCAGGCGGGGTTGAGCCCCGGGCTCAGCCCAGGCGTCTTGCAAAGGCGTCGCCCGTGGCGGCCGTGCCCAGGCGGCCGCCCACGTCGCGCGTGCACTCGCCCGCCTGGATGGCGGCCACAACGGCCTCCTCGATGGCGTGCGCCGCCGCCTCGAAGGCCTGCAGTCCCCGGCGCTGGCCATGCCAGCCCAGCAGCTGGCCGGCCGACAGGATCAGCGAGAACGGGTTGGCAATGTCCTGCCCCGCAATGTCAGGCGCCGAGCCATGTGCGGCCTGGCCCATGGCGTGGTCCCGGCCCGCATTCACCGAGCCGCCCAGGCCCAGGCTGCCCGACAGCTCGGCCGTCAGGTCCGACAGGATGTCGCCGAACATGTTGGTCGTGACGATCACGTCGAAGCGCTGCGGCGCCCGGACCACGTGGGCCATCATGGCGTCCACGATGAAGTCATCGACCTGCACCTCGGGGAAGTCGCGCGCCACTTCGTGGCAGACGTCGATGAACATGCCGTCGCCCAGCTTGAGCACATTGGCCTTGTGCACGATGCTCACGTGGCGGCGGCGCGCCATGGCCAGCTCGAAGGCGCTGCGCGCGATGCGCTCGCAGCACAGGCGCGTGATGCGGCGCAGCGAGACCACGACATCGGGCGTGATCAGCATCTCGCTGCCGCCCGACTCCACGTTGCGGTCCGCGTAAAAGCCCTCGGTGTTCTCGCGCACCACCACCAGATCGAACGCGCCCACCTTCTGCTCCATGCCCGGATAGGTGCGCGCGGGGCGGATGTTGGCGTACAGGTCCAGCTCCTTGCGGAAGAACTTGGAGGGGTTGATCTCGCCCCTGGCCTCGTCCTTGAAGTCGTAGGTGGCCATGGGGCCGAGCATCAGGCCGTCGGCGGCCCGCACCTTGTCGAGCAGGGCGGGCGTAACCGTAGCGCCGTGGCGGCGCAGGCTTTCGTGGCCGGCCACATCGTGCTCCAGCACCAGGCCCAGGCCGAAGCGCCGGGATGCGGCCTGCAGCACCTGCACGGTGGCCGCCATGGTTTCCGGGCCGATGCCGTCGCCGGGCAGAACAATGATTTTCATGAAGCGTTTTCCAGACTGTGTTGAGAGGTGTTGGGGGAGGGGTGTGATGAAGGGACACCGGCCGGCGCCCCCGCCGTCATTTGTGCTGCAGCCCTGATTTGGCGGCAATGCCGCGCCACAGCGCCAGTTCCTTGCGCAGCTCCTCGCCGAAGGCGGCCGGCGTCAGGCGCACGGCGCTGGCGCCTTCGTGCTCCAGTCGGCCGGGCATGGGTTCGGCGGCGGCGGCTTCGTTGACGGCGCGGTTGAGCGCATCGACGATGGCTTTGGGCGTCTTGCCTGGCGCCAGCACGCCCCACCAGGTGCCGACCTCGAAGCCGGGCAGGCCTGCCTCGGCCACCGTGGGCGTGTCGGGAAACAGCGGCGAGCGCCGCGCGCTGGTGACAGCCAGCAGCGGCAGCTTGCCCTCGCGCACCTGGGCCAGGATGGTGGGCACGGTGGCAAAGAACAGGTCCACGCGGCCGGCCAGCAGCTCCACCGTGGCTGGGCCGCTGCCCTTGAAGGGCACATGCGTGAGCTCCAGTCCTGCGCGCTGGCGGAACATCTCGCCGGCCAGGTGGTTGATGCTGCCGTTGCCGGCCGAGCAATAGTTCAGCCCCTGCGGCTGCGCCCTGGCCGCCGCCACCAGTTGGGCCACGCTGGTGGCGCCCACCTGGCGCGAGGCCACCAGCAGCAGCGGCCCCCGGCCGATCATGGCCACGGGCGCGAAGTCCTTGAGCGGGTCGTAGGGCAGCTTGGCCTCCACGGCGGCATTGGTGATGAAGGTGGAGGTGGCGAACAGCAGCGTGTAGCCATCGGCCGGCGCCTTGGCCACGGCGGCTGCGCCAATGGCGCCACCGGCACCGCCCCGGTTGTCCACCACCACGGGCTGGCCCAGGCGCTCGCCCAGGTTCTTGGCGATGTCGCGCGCAATGCTGTCGGTGCCGCCACCGGGCGCAAAGGGAACGACCAGGGTGATGGCGCGCGCCGGGTAGGACGGCTGGGCCAGGGTGGCCAGCGGCAGGGTCAACAAGGCCGCCAGCGTGGCGCGCAGCAGAAGAAAGGGGGGCATCGGTGTCTCCGGTTCTTGGTCTTCGGGAGCGGCGCACCGGACCCGGTCACCGCATGCCTTGAATGTTTACCGCACGCACTCATGCTGTAAATTGCAAAAATCCTTTTGATTGAACCGATCTGCGCATGAATTTCGACCTGGCCGACCTGCGTGCCTTTGTCTCCGTTGCCGACCTGGGCAGCTTTCGCGCGGCGGCCGAGGCGCTGCATCTTTCCCAGCCCGCGCTGTCGCGCCGCGTGGACAAGCTGGAGCAGGCGCTGTCCTTTCGCCTGTTCGAGCGCACCACGCGCAAGGTGGAACTCAATGCCATGGGGCGCAGCTTCCTGCCGCGCGCACGCCATGTGCTGGCCGAACTGGAGAGCGCGCTGCTGGGCATGGGCGAGCTGTCCGAGCGCATCCACGGCCTGGTCTCCATCGCCTGCATTCCATCGGCCGTGGAGCATTTCCTGGCCGGCACCGTGCGTGCCTTCCACCAGCAGTTCCCGCGTATCCGCGTGCGGCTGCTGGACCAGAGCGCGCCCGACATCCTGCTGGCCGTGGCCCGGGGCGAGGCCGACTTCGGCATCAGCTACCTGGGCACGCAGGAGCCGGACCTGGATTTCGAGCCCCTGCTGTCGGAGCCCTTCGTACTGGCCTGCCGCAGCGACCACCCGCTGGCGCGCCGGCGCAGGCTGCAATGGGCTGAACTGGACGGGCATGACTGCGTGATGCTGGCGCCGGGCAGCGGCAACCGCATGTTGATCGACCAGGCGCTGGGCACCACCGCGGCGCGCGTGCGCTGGAGCTGCGAGGTGCGCCATGTGCCAGCCCTGTTGAGCCTGGTGCAGGCCGGTGTGGGCGTGGGCGTGGTGCCGCGCCTGGCCATGCGCCCGGGCCTGGTGGGCATTCCCCTGGTGGAGCCGGCCGTGGCCCGCAGCGTGGGCGTGGTGCGCCCGCGCGGCCGGCCGCTGGCGCCCGCCGCGCAGGCGTTCAGGGACCTGCTGGGCGCAGGGGCAGCCGGGAAAGCCTGATGCTCAGAACAGATGGGACACGCCGATGGCCGTGAACGAGGGATCGGCGCCTGCGCCGGCGAGGGCCAGGCCGTTGAGGGTGATGGCGGAAGCCCCTTCGTTGTTCACGCGCGCATAGCGGGCATAGAGCGTGGTGCGTTTGGACAGCGCGTAGTTGTAGCCAAGTTGCAGACCGGTGGCCCGGCTGTCCGTACCGCTGACGCGCCGCTGCGCCAGTTGTGCGATCAGCGCGTGCGGCCCCTGCACGTTCCAGCGTGCCGACAGCATGCCGTTGCTGCTGGCCGGCACCCCCGGCAACTGCGACAGATTGCGGTTGAAGGTGGCATACAGCGTGACATCGCCCAGCCGGTAGGTGGCGCCCAGAAAGTGCGATTCACTGAAACGGGGCTGGGCCACAGGCGCCGCCGCCGTACCGTTGTAGTTGCGCTGGTAGCCGTAGCCCAGATAGACCGGGCCCTGCGCATACTGCAGGTTGAAGCCCAGGCCGCGCCCGGAGCTGTTGCCGGCCTCGCCCGCCGTGACCATGGCCTCGCTCCAGACACCGCCCACGCGCGGGCTGGTGTAGCGCAAGGAGTTGTCCTGAAAGCCCGGCGTGAAGGCCGTCGATGTTGCGCCCGTCTGCTGCAGGAACATGTTCCAGCCCAGCGAGGTGCGGTTGCGTGCCAGCGGATCGGAGGTCAGCCCGACAACGAAGGTCGGCGACCACATGCGCCCCATGTCGATGGCGCCCCAGGGCCCGGACAGGCCCACATGCACCCAGCGCCCGAAGAACTTGGAGGCATTGTTCTGTGTGCCTTCATCGGCATTGATGGCCGATTCCAGGCGGAAGCTGGCCCTGAGCCCGCCGCCCAGGTCCTCGCTGCCGCGAAAGCCGAAGCGCGACACCGTCTGCAGCCCCGAGCTGAGCCGACCCACATGCGACTGCCCATTGCTGGCGCGCTCCATGCCCAGGTCCACCGCACCGTAGAGGGTGACCTGCGAGCGTCCGCCGCCTGCGGCCTCCTGGGTGTCTGCATCCGCCTGGGCAAACGCCGGCACTGCCGAGGCCAGCGTGCCTGCGGTGGCCACGCCGATGAAAAATGTCTTGCCGTACATGGACCGGGAATCCTTTGACTGAAAGTGCTCTGGAAAGCGTTGAAAGATCGGGCCGGGGCAGGGGTTGCGGTGGGCCGTGGCGGGTTGCAGCGGATCGCGGCACCCGCCGCCTGCGCAACGTCCTGCCCCTTGAAATCCAGTCTAGGCAGCGCCTGTGGTTTCGACTATTCGAAGCTGGGGATCACGCGATGCGTGTTTGGGATCACGGCGCCTTGGGCTCCACCCAGGCACGGGAGAAGCTGCCGGCAGATTCCTCCACGCCCTCCAGCAGCCCGTGCACACGGCGGCTCCACACGTTGCCGCGCGGCACGCTGACCAGGGGCAGCAGCGGCAGCTCGTCCATGGCGATCTTCTGCAGGCGATGCCACAGCGCGGTGCGACGCGTCTCGTCGGTCTCCAGCGCGGCCTGCGCCAGCAAGTCGTCGGCCTGCGCATTGCGAAAGCCCGAGGCATTGACAAAGGGAATGCCCTTGCCCGCATCGGCCGAGGCATACAGGCGCTGCACGCCCGCAGTGGGGTCGAACAGGGCGCCCAGACCGTTGACCTCGAAGTCGAAATCGCGCTGCTTGTACACGCGCTGCACAAAGCCACCCAGGTCCTGGCTGCGCACGGTGACATGGATGCCCACCCGCGACAGCGCCGCCTTCACGTAATCGGCCACCAGCTTGAGCGTGGCGGTGGGAAAGTAGTCCAGCGTGACCGAGAAGCGCCGCCCGCCCTGGCCCCGGGCAAAGCCTGCCTGGTCCAGCAGCGCGTTGGCGCGGTCCACATCGTGGGCATAGGGCCGCAGCGTGGCGTCATGCCAGGGCGCCAGCGCGGGTGGCACGGGCGTGGCCAGCGGCTGGGCCAGGCCCTGGTAAGCGGCCTTGTTGAGAAAGTCCAGGTTGAGCGCGTGGGCCACGGCACGGCGCACCTGGGCATGGGAGAAATGCGGATTGCCGAGATTGAACTCCACGGCCGCGATGTTGTTCAGGTAGGCACTGGGCAGAGCCTGTGCATGCAGGCGCGGATGTTTTGACAGCCGGGCGATATCGTTGAGCGATACGGAGGTGCTGAAGTCTGCGGCCCCCGTCTCCAGCGCAGCGGCAATGGCCGCAGGATCTGCCGAAAAGCGGTAGATGAGGCGGTCCAGATAGGGCAGTCCCACGTCCCAGTAATCGGGGTTGCGCTCCAGCTCGGCATGCGAGCCGCGCACCCATTGCCTGAAACGGAACGGCCCCGTGCCCACGGGCGCGGCCGCGTTGCGCGCTGCCGCCTCCGGGCCCTGGGCATGGAGATGGCGCGGCACGATGGGCGACTCGGCCGATGACAGCGAGCGCAGCAGATAGGGCGCAGGCGCCTTCAGGTGCAGCACGGCCGTGTGCGCATCCGGCGTCTCCACCCGCTCCAGCTGGGCCAGCGTGCCACGCCCGCGCGGATTCACACGCTGCAGCTCCTGCAGGGAAAAGGCCACGTCGGCCGAGGTAAAGGGCTGGCCGTCGTGCCAGCGCACATTCCGGCGCAGCGTGAAGCGGTAGCGCCGGCCGTCGGCCGAGACCGACCATGCCGTGGCCAGCAGCGGCTGCGGCGCAAAGCGGTCGTCAAAGCGCAGCAGCCCTTCGGTGATCTTGGCCGAGATGTCACGCGTGCCCACGGTGATGTTCGCCAGCGATAGCAGGGCCGGCGGCTCGGCGCCGATGACGGTGAGCGTGCCGCCCCGCACCGGCGGGGGTAAGGGCAGGGAGGAAGAGTCCTGGGCGCGGGCGCACCAGGGAAACAGCAGGCCAGGGCCGGCCAGGGCCAGAAAGCCCCGGCGCGGCATGCCGTGGACAACAGACATAGACACTCCAGTCAGACAGGTAAGGAAACAGGGATGCGCACGGGGTTCACACAGGGGCCACACAGGGCGGGCGCTGCTGCGCCCAGGGAGCCAGGCATTCCAGCGCGGCGGCCAGCTGCAGCAGCCGCAGCTCGCCATGCCAGGGGCCGACCAGTTGCAGGCCCACGGGCAGGCCGGCGCGCGTCCAGCCCACCGGCACGGTCAGGGCAGGATGGCCGCTGAGGTTGAAGGGATGACAGTGGTGTATCCAGGCCGTGCGCAGCGGGCCCCAGGCCTGTCCGTCGATGATCAGATCGGCCGATGGTTCGGCCTCGGCCAGCACGGCCGGGGCCGACAGCGTGGGTGTGGCCACCACATCGGCCTGCTCGAACAGCGCCTGCACCTGCCGGAACATGGCCGTGCGCCCGTGCAGTCCCTGCAGCAAGGGCTCCCTGCCCAGCCGTGCACCGGCCTGCAGGCGTTGGCGGAATGTGGGAGGCAGTGCGGCAGCGTGCTCGCGCAGCAGGTCGCCGAAGCGGTGCTGGTTCACGGCCGCAGCCACAGCCCCGAGGATGGCGCTGGAAGCGCCGAGGTCCACGTGCCCCTCTTCCACACCCGCCCCTGCACCGGCCAGCCTGGCCAGTGCCTGCTCGCACAGCGCGCGCACTTCCGCGTCCAGCCCTTCGGCGCCTTCACCGCCAGCCATGAACGGCAACCAGCGCAGGCGCAAGCCAGGAATGGCGCGCAGGCTGCGGCCGGCCTCGGCCGCTTCACGCAGGCCCGTGGCAGGCGGCGCGGCCTGCGACCAGGGATCACCGGCATGGGGGCCTGCAATGGTCTGCAGCACGGTGGCCAGGTCATGCACGGTACGCGCCATCGGCCCGGTCTGCCCCAGGGAGCCGAAGCCGTCGGGCGGATCGTCACTGGGGATCAGGCCATGCGTGGCCTTCAGGCCCAGCACGCCGCAGCAGGCGGCCGGCACGCGCACCGAGCCGCCCGCGTCCGTGCCCAGTGCCAGCGTGCTGGCGCCCACGGCCACGCTGGCCGCACTGCCGCCGCTGGAGCCGCCCGGTGTGCGGCGCGCGTCCCAGGGGTTGAGCGCGGTGCCATAGTGGGCGTTCTGGTTGGTCGGCCGGTGGCCGAACTCGGGCATGTTGTTCATGCCGACGAAGACAGCGCCAGCAGCGCGCAGCCGCGCCACCGCCGGATCGTCGTGTGCGCACAGCTGTCCGCCGAACAGTGCCGATCCATGGGTGCGCGGTGCCGCCCGCACGGCCAGGCAGTCCTTGACGGAAAAGGGCACGCCGCACAGCGGATGGTTGTCGCGCCGCTCGCGCCAGGCACGCTCGGCGCGGTGCGCGGCCTGCAGTGCGGCATCGCGCCCGGTCCAGGTGAACAGGCGCAACGGCGTGTCCAGCGCCTGCATCGCCTCGATGCGTTCGAAGGTGGCGACCGCCACCTCCACGGGGGAGAGTTCACGCGCGGCGAACCGCCGGGCCAGGTCCTGGGCGGACAGCAGGGTGATATCCATTGGGGGGCCGCCGTCAGCGCCCGCGCAGGCGCGGGTTGAGGTGGTCGTTGAGCGCATCGCCCACCAGGTTCAGGGCCAGCACCACCACCGAGATGGCAGCGCCGGGCAATGTGCTCAGGTACCAGTCGGTGCGCAGCGCATCGCGGCCCGCGCCTATCATGCCGCCCCAACTGAGCACCTCGGGGTCGCCTATGCCCAGGAAGGACAGCGCGGATTCGAGCAGGATGGCGCTGGCCACCATCGCCGAGGCGGTGACGATGACGGGCGCCAGCGCATTGGGCAGGATTTCGCGGCAGATGATGTGCAGATCGCCAAAGCCCTGGCTGCGCGCGGCCAGCACAAAGTCGGCCTCCCGCAACTGGCGAAACTGGGCCCGTACCAGGCGGGCGCAGCCCGGCCACGACGCCAGGCCGATGGCGAAGGCCACCGTGCGCGATGACGGGCCTGCAATGGCGACGATGACCACGGCCATGAGCAAGGTCGGCGTGGTCTGGAAGAGTTCGGTCAGGCGCGTGAGCGCCTTGTCCGCCCAGCCGCCGTAGTAGCCGCCCACGGCACCGGCCACCGTGCCTATGGACAGTCCCACCAGGGCCGCGCAGGCCCCCACCTGCAGCGAGGCCCGGGCACCATGGGCGAGCTGGGCTGCCAGATCACGTCCCAGCGCATCCGTTCCCAGCGCAAAGGCGGGGTCCTGCAGGGGCCACAGCAATGCAGGACCGGCCATATCCAGCGGATCACCCGGGTAGAGCCAGCCCGCCAGCGCGGCGGTGACGACAAACAGCGCAAGAATGGCCAGGCCCAGCAGAGCAGACAGGGAAATGCGCGATGGCATGGCCCTACCCTCCCGCCGCCGTGGCGGCCCTGGATGCCACGGACATGCGCGGGTCAATGGCCGCATGCAGCAGATCGACCAGCACATTGGCCACGATGACCACCAGCGAGGCCAGCAGCAGGACGCCCAGCAGCAATCGGAAGTCGCGCGCCATCACGGCCTCCAGCGCCAGGCTGCCCATGCCGGGCCAGCCGAACACGGTTTCGATCACCACCGAGCCGCCCAGCAGGTTGCCGATGTGCAGGCCAGCCACCGTGGTGACGGGAATGAGGGCATTGCGCAGCACATGGCGCAACTGCACGGTCACCGGCCCCACGCCCTTGGCGCGCGCCGTGCGCACGAAGTCCTGCCCGGCCATCTCCAGCATGGCGGCGCGCGTCAGCCGCGCATAGATGGCCACGAAGAAGGTGGACAGTGCCAGCGCGGGCAGCGCCAGATGCCAGGCCCGGTCCGTCCAGGCAGGCCAGCCCTGCAGGTCTGACCCGGCAGAAAAGCTGCCGCCGCTGGGAAACCAGCCCAGGTGCACGGCAAAGCCCACCACCGCCATCAGGCCGACCCAGAAGCCCGGCATGGAATACAGCACCAGCACCCCGGCCGACAGCAGCCGGTCGGGCCAGCGCCCCGCACAGCTGGCCATGACCACACCGGCAGCCATGCCCACGGCCAGTGCAATGGCCCAGGCCGAGAGCATCAGCTGCAAGGTGCCCGGCAGACGCGAGGCGATCAGCCCGGCCACGGGGGTCTGATAGCGCAGCGACTCGCCCAGGTCCAGCCGCGCCAGCCCCAGCAGATAGTGGGCCAGCTGCGTGAACAGGCCCTGGTCCAGCCCGAAGCGGGCCCGCCACTGCGCCATCAGCTCGGCCGTGGCGCTGCCCGACTCGGCGGCCAGCACATCCGCCGCGTCGCCGGGAACCAGCTGCAGCAGCAGGAAGTTGAGGATGACGATGCCCAGCATCGTCGGCAGGGCCTGGGCCGCCAGGCGGCACAGGCGGGACAGCAGGGGGAAGGAGGCAGGCATGGGCGAGGGATCGCAGGGCGAGGGAAGACGGTCAGCGGCCACGGGCATCGAGGCTACAAGCCGGTGCAACGGGTGCAGGCAGTGCGGACGAAAGCGCTGAACGGCCGTAAGAAAGGACGGAAGAGGCAGCGCGGCAATTCACCACGCCAGGAGCATGCGCAAAGTCTAGGAGCGCATGCCCCTTTTGCCGTGATCGAACGCGGGGATCACCCCATACAGCTTTGCGATCACCCGCTTGCAGCATGGCATGGGGCAGGCACTGCACATATGCGAGGTCCGAGCAAACTCATGCGCATCGCTTCGTTCACGCGAAGGGGCTGTGCGGCCAACATGGCCCCTCCCGCAGCAGGTGGGGAACATGTCTCCGGTGCAAGCCGGAGTCGCCAGCCAGCCTGCCAGCAGCCCCGCTTGCATGGATTCCAAGGCGCACCATGACCCTTCCCGCCCCGCCCACGATCGCCACTCTTCCGTTTCGCCTCAAGTTCCGCCAGCTCGTGCTGCTCGATGCCCTGGGCGCATCGCAGTCGCTGCGCAAGGCGGCCGCACAGACACACCTGACCCAGCCGGCGGCCTCTCGCGCCATGGCCGAACTGGAGTCGGCCTTTGGCGTGCAGCTGTTCGAGCGCTCGCATTCGGGCATGGCTCCCACGGTGTACGGCAATGCCCTCATCCAGCATGCACGCCGCGTGCTGTTCGACGTGCAGCAGGCCCATGCCGAAATCCAGGCCCTGCGCTCGGGTTCGCAGGGCGTGGTGCGCCTGGGCTCGCTGCTGCCGCCTGCCACTGGCCTGCTTCCCAAGGCCGTCGGAGAAATCAAGAAGCGCCTGCCCCATCTGCGCATTTCGCTGGAGCAATTGCCCCAGAAGCCGCTGGTGGACCGCGTGCGCGAGGGCAGCCTGGACATCGCGCTGTGCCGCCACATCACCGACCGGGACGATGCCGCTGGACTGGAGCAGTCCGTGCTTTTCGACGAGGACTATGTGCTGGTCGCAGGACGCAGCCACCGGTTCGCGCGCTCGCGCAGCGTGAAGCTGGCCGAGCTCATTGACGACCCCTGGATCCTGCCCCACGGCAGCGGCCCATTCCACGCCCATGTGCAGGCCCTGTTCCTGGGCCGCGTGGGCTGCATGCCCGCCAACGTGGTGGAGTCGTCCACGCCGCTGGCCGCCAACCTGCAACTGGTGGAGCAGTACGGCTTTCTCAACTTCATGCAAAAGACGGTGGCCCAGCGCTACGCGCAGCGCAGGCAGCTGTCCATACTGCCGATCACGCTGAGCAATCCGCTGGGCCCCCACGTCATCGCCGTGCGCGCCAACATGGGCGCATCGCCGGCCGTGCGCACCGTGCTGGAAGCGCTGCGCGATGCCGCCGCCGCAGAGCTGCCCGAGAACCAGCAGGCATTGCAGGCCCTGCGCGCCTGACCTGCGGGCCGCCCGCGCACCACAAGCCGGGTGAACCGATTTGCGCAACACCCGAGGCCGTCTTTCGAATAGGCGGCGCGGCCTTGTGCTCCTATTCTGAAAGTCCGCCGCGCCATGGGGCGCGGACCCTCAGGACGAGATGAGCACACCACCCGCCTCCGCGTTTCGCACCACCAATCCCCCCGCCCTGGGCGAGCCTCTGGGCAGCTACTCGCAGATCCTCGAAGCGCCCGCAGGCAGCGCACTGGTCTTTCTTTCAGGCCAGACGCCCCGGCGCGATGACGGCAGCATCCCCGCCGACTTCGCGCAGCAGGCCGAGCTGGTCTGGCAGCGCATCGCAACGGCGCTGCAGGCCGTGGACCTGACACCCGCCCACATCTGCCGCGTGGTCACCTACCTGACCGACGCCAGTGACGCGCCCACCCACGCCCGCATCCGCAGCCACTACCTGGGCAGTGCACGGCCGTCATCTACGGGCGTGGTGGTGCCGGCGCTGTTCCACCCCGACTACCGCATCGAGGTCGAGGTCACGGCCGCCCGTCCTCCTGGCAGCCCATGAAAACAGGACATCCCATGCATACATCTGCGCCATCGCCCTTTCCTTCCTCGACCCTTTCTTCCTCGGCCTTTTCTCCCTCGACCTTTTCTTCCTCGGTCATTACCCGGCGCCGCGCCCTGGCCGGCGCCCTGGCCGCCCTGGCCGCTGCAAACGCCACGGCCCGGGACAGCGCTCCCGCCTATCCGTCCGGCGTCATCCGCATCGTGGTTCCCACATCGGCTGGCGGCTCGGTGGACTCCACGGGTCGCCTGCTGGCAGAGGCACTTGCCAAGCCGCTGGCGGCCAAGATTGTGGTGGAGAACAAGGCCGGCGCGGGCGGCCTGATCGGCATCGACAGCGTCATCAAGAGCCCGGCCGACGGCCACACGCTGGCCCTGGGCATTGCAGCCACGCTGTCGGTGCAGCCCGCCGTGCGCAGCCAGCTGCCCTATAGCGCCACGCGCGACCTGGCGCCCATCGCGGTCTTCGCGCAGGGCGGCCTGGTCATTGCCGTGCCGGCCTCCAGCCCCGTCCATACGGTGCAGGACCTGAAGGCGCTGGCCAAAACACGGGGCGAGCTGAGCTTCGGCACCGGCGGACAGGCCACCTTCGGCCATCTCACGGGCGAGGTGATAGCCCATGCGCTGGGCATAGGCATGCGCCACATCCCCTATCGGGGCGCCGCACCGGCGGTCACCGACCTGGCCGGCGGCCTGCTGGACCTGGCCATTCCCGATGCCTTCTCAGCCGCACCTCAGGTGCAGGCCGGCAAGCTGCGCGTGATCGCCATCGCAGGCCCCGACCGCCATCCCACGTTTGCGCAGGTGCCCACGCTGGCCGAGTCGGGCATTCCCTTCGACCGGGGAACCTGGCTGGGCCTGTTCGCCCCGGCCGCCACGCCTGCGCCCGTGCTGGAGCAACTGACCGCAGCGCTGCGCCAGCTTTCGGCGTCCCGCGAATTCCAGGACAGCGTTGCCCGGCTGGGCTTCACGCCCGTCTTCATCGCACCGGACGCCGTGCGCCAGATGCTGGCGCGCGAGATCGCCGCCTGGCAGGCCGTGGCACGCCAGGCGCACATACAGCTCGATTGATTTCCCATGCATTCCCACTTCAGAAAAAACACCATGACTTCAAGCATCCTGGACCACCACGGAGACGGCTTCATCCACGCCAACGGCCTGCGCCTGCACTACGAGCAATGGGGCGATGGCCCCCATGTGGTGATCGCACTGCACGGCACCTCCCTGCACGGGCGGGTCTGGGCGTGGCTGGCCGCCTCGCTGGGCCCCGAGTACCGGCTGATCGGTCTGGACCAGCGCTCGCATGGTGACTCGCAGCGCGCCGGCAGCGGCCAGTACCAGGTGGAGCACTACGGCGCCGATCTGGAAGCCTTCATCGACCGCCTTGGCCTGGAGCGCGTCAGCCTGGTCGGCTCGTCGCTGGGCTCACGCGTGGCGCTGTGGTATGCGGCCCGCCATCCCCGCAAAGTGGCGGCGCTGGCCCTGCTGGACCTGAGCTTCGAGATGCCCACCGAGGCCTCGGAGCACATGGTCTCGGCCCATTTGTCACGCCCGCGCCGGTTTGCGGATATGGATGCCGCCCTGGCCTTCTCGCGCACCCTGCCCCAGCGTCGCCGCTTCAGTGACGAAGTGCATCTGCGCACGCTGCAGGGCGATCTGCGCAGGCTGGACGATGGCCAGCTCGAATGGCGCTATGACCGCGATGCCGCCATCGAGACCCTGCGCTGCGCGGCGCGCGACATGTGGGACAGCGTGCGCGCCATCGAAGCGCCCACCACCATCCTGCGCGGTGCCGACAGCGACGTGCTCATCGCGCCCACCGTCCAGCGGCTGCAGCGCGAACTGCGGGGTCTGCACATGCTGGACGTGCCCGATGCAGGCCACTCGATCTGGGGCGACAACCCGCAGTTCACGGCCCGCGCCATCGAAGAGGCTCTGCGACGCGCGCGACCCGCTCCCGCCGCCGAGTCCGAGGATGCCTGCGCGCCCGCGCCGCTGTCCTGGACACAGGGGCGCCCGCTGTCCATTGCCACCGGCAGCCTGCGCTTTCATGCGCTCGAATGGGGCCAGCCCAACGCACCGGCCCTGGTCTGCCTGCACGGCACGTCCATGCAGGCATCGGCCTGGAGCGCGCTGGGCTCGGCCCTTTCGGCCCACTGGCGCGTGATCGCCATCGATATGCGCGGCCACGGCCAGTCCGACAAGCCGGCCAGCGGCTATGCGCTCACCGACTATGCCGACGATCTGCGTGCCATCTTCGATGCGCTGGGCCTGGCGCAGGCCAGCCTCATCGGCAGCTCGCTGGGCACCCAGGTGGCCATGGCCTTTGCGGCTCGCCATCCGCAGCGCGTGCAGCGCCTCGTCCTGTCCGATCCCAGCTGCCTCATCGCGCAACAGGCCATAGACCAGTACGTGGCCCTGCACCGCTCGCGCCCGCGCAGCTTCACCGGCTGGGACGAGGCCCTGGCCTTCTCGCACAGCCTGCCCCAGCGCAGGCGGTTCTCGCCCGAGGTGCACCGCTTCACGCTGCAAGGCGACCTGGGCGTCGGCGACGACGGCCGGCTGCACTGGCGCTACGCACTGGACCCCATCCTGCAGACCTTCGAGGCGCTCACGGTGGACCAATCGGACGACATTGCCGCCACGCGCGCGCCCGTACTCATCCTGCGCGGCAGCGAGTCGCATGTGCTGTCCCGCCCCGATGCGCTGCGCCTGCTGGACGCCTTTCCCCAGGCCGAACTGGTGGAGATTGGCGAGTGCGGCCACACCATCTGGGGCGACCAGCCGCAGGTGATGGCGCAGCATGTGCGGGCTTTCCTGGCCTGAAGGCACAGCCCGCGCCATGGTCACAGCCCTCCCTCGGACAGCAGCCCCGCCGCTGCTGGACATACGCCAGTTGCGCATTGCTTTCCCGGGCCGCGCCGGTGCTGTCGAGGCCGTGCGAGGCCTTGACCTCGAACTGCGACGCGGCCAGACCCTGGCCCTGGTCGGCGAGTCAGGCTGCGGAAAATCCACCACGGCCCTGGCCGTGCTGCGCCTGCTGGCACCGGGAGCCCAGGTGAGCGGCCGCATCCTGCTGCAGGGCCGCGACATCCTGGCCCTGCCGCCGGCCGAACTGCGGGCAATACGCGGTCGTGACATCGCCATGGTCTTCCAGGAGCCCATGACGTCCCTGAACCCGGTGCATACCATCGGCGAGCAGATCACCGAGACGCTGCGCCTGCACGCAGGACCCGATGAACGGCTGAATGCCGCAGCCGCACGCCGCCGCGCCATCGAACTGCTGGAGCGCGTGCGCATCCCGGAGCCCCAGCGCCGTATCGACGACCATCCCCATCACCTGTCGGGCGGCCAGCGCCAGCGGGTGATGATTGCCATGGCCATCGCCTGCCGCCCCCGCCTGCTGGTGGCCGACGAACCCACGACGGCGCTGGACGTGACCGTGCAGGCGCAGATCCTGGAACTGCTGGACAGCCTGCGCCGCGAAATGGACATGGGCATGCTGCTCATCACCCATGACCTGGGCCTGGTCAGCCAATGGGCGGACCGTGTCGCCGTGATGCATGGTGGACGCAAGCTCGAAGAGGCAGACACACCCACCCTGTTCAGGACGCCCACCCACAGCTATACGCGCGGCCTGCTGGGTGCCTCGCTGCACGGCGAGGCAACGGGGGCTACACAGGTGCGCCACCACGGCCAGGGCCCGCTGCCCGAGATCCGCATCCACTCGGAGCCGGGAACGAAGGAGGCGCGCTTCACGCTGTTCACTCCCCAGGTCGCGTCACCGCCTGCCCATGCACTGCAACCGGCCCTGCAGGCCACCGTGCCCTTGCTGCAGGTACAGGCGCTGCGGGTGGAGCACATCCGGCGCGACGCCAGCGTGCTGCGCGCCGTAGACGGTGTGGACTTTCATATCGGCGCGGGCGAGACACTGGGGCTGGTGGGCGAATCCGGCTGCGGCAAGTCCACCCTGTCGCGCGCGCTGCTGCGGCTGCAGACACCCGCGTCCGGGCGCATTGCACTGGACGGGACCGACCTTGTCCCGCTCCATGGCCGCGCGCTCAGGCCGTGGCGGCGTCGCATGCAGATGGTGTTCCAAGACCCTTATGGATCGCTGAATCCGCGCCACCGCGTGCAGGACATCCTGGACGCAGTGCTGGCCGTGCATGGCGAGGCCTCGCGCGCGCGGCGGCAGCAGCGCATCGCTGCCATGCTCGACCGCGTAGGCTTGCCGCGCGGCGCGGCCGAGCGCTATCCGCACGAATTCTCGGGCGGACAGCGCCAGCGCATAGGCATTGCGCGCGCCCTGGTGGTGCGGCCCTCCCTGGTGGTGCTGGACGAGCCCGTTTCCGCGCTCGACGTGTCGGTGCAGGCACAGATACTGAACCTGCTGGTGGAACTGAAAAGGGACTTCGGCCTCTCCTACCTCTTCATCTCTCACGACCTGTCCGTGGTGCGCTACATCGCCGACCGTGTCGTGGTGATGCACCAGGGCCGCATCGTGGAAAGCGGCGACCATGGGCAGATCTGGCATGCCCCCCGCCATGCCTACACCCGCAGCCTGATCGACGCCATTCCCGGAGCCCGCAAAGGCCGACCCGGGTGAGGCAAGACCAGGACAGATGCAAAGGCCGCCTACTCCGCCCTGGCCGTAGCTGAGCCGGCCCGGCCTGGCGCGCGCCGCCTCCAGCAGATCGTTGACCGAGCGCAGCGGCGAGGCCAACAGCAGCAGCGACCACCCGCTGGCGCGCCGGCGCCGGCCGGATGGCCTGCGAGGCCCTGTGCGGAAAAGCGGACGGAACACGGCATTGGAGTCATGAAAAAGCATTGCCAAAATCAGAATGATCCTATGGATTTTCATAAATCACAGGAATAGACTTTGGAGCACGCCCATCAAACTCTCCTGCATCGTTTCCGGTTTCATTCATATGAAAAAAATCAGATATTTTCTCATTCCGGCAACGCTTTGCTTTTCTGTAAGCTCCATTTATGGAGGCATGTTTACCCCGGCAGTATCCATCGTCCAATTACCGGAAATCATCAACGTTCCCGCAGGAAATATCATGAATGGATCAGTGCTATGGGAGTCGCCCATGGTCAAATCCACTCTCGACACCATTTCCTACAGTGTGCTTTCGGGGCCATCTTCAGAAATATGGCCCCAAATCATGAACCCCACTACGCTGGACGGCGATATCTACTCCACATCTTTGCGCGGAATAGGAATCCGTTGGCGTGCCACATGGAAAGCCAGGAATTTCCCCAATGGCAAAACCATGTCCATCACCACTCAATCCAACAATTCAGGAGCCACGGGATGGCAAAAGGATGATGTACATGAGCAAACCATATGGATGCAACTCATCAAGACAGGCGCCGTTCAATCGGGCACTTTCAGCGTCAGCAGCTATGCAACCGCCCGGTTTGACTGCAATAGCCTTTGCAATATCTGGTCCGTGATGGCGGCCGGCAGCACCGTGGTGCGCACAGGCGCCAGTTGCCGGGTGAAGACGAGCAACATCGCCGTGAACCTGCAGCGAATCAACAGGTCACTGTTCAACGGGATAGGCGCTACCTCCGCGCCCCAGTCATTCGATCTGGAACTGATCTGCACCGGGGGCGAAGCCAATTCCACCCTGCGCCCATTCGTCACGCTCACGGATGCCAACGATGCCGCCAACCGCTCCGATGTGCTGACGGTGACCGGAGGGGCTGCCGGCATCGGCATCCAGATCCGCAGCAGCGACAAGGTCATCAGCTACGGCGAGGACTCCGCCAACTTCGGCAATCCCAACCAGTGGCAGGCGGGCATCATCACCCCAAACACCAGCAACCACGTGATTCCATTGACGGCGCGCTATGTCCAGACCCAGCCCTCCGTCACCACAGGCCTGGCCAACGGACGGGCCACCTTCACGCTCAACTACCAGTGACCTGCCAGTGACACGCTGGCTGCATTGCGGCTGTGCAGGCGCTAATGCCGATCCTGCGCGGCCGCCCCCGGGCTGCGCTCACTCGGCTCTGGCCCCCGACACACGCACCTGCTCGGCCGCCACCGGCATCTGCTCGCGCACGAAGCGCCAGAACGCGTCCACGCCCATGGGCTTGACGGGCAGCGAGCCTTGGTCGATGAACTGCTTTTGCACCTCGGGATTGCGCAGCGCCGTGGCCAGTGCGCCGTTCAGGCGCTCCAGCGCCGCGCGCGGCGTGCCGGCCGGGGCAACCAGGCCGTACCAGGAGTCGGTGTAGAAGCCCTTGACGCCTGCTTCCTCGAAGGTGGGCACATCGGGCAGGGCCGGCAGGCGCTGGCGCGAGGCCACGGCCAGGGCGCGCAGCTTGCCTGAACGGATGAAGGGGATGGCGCCCGTGGTGAGCACGAAGTCCACGCGGCCCGCCATCAGGTCGGTCATGGCCGGGGCCGTGCCCTTGTAGGGGATGTGGGTGACATCCACGCCCGTGAGCTGCTTGAAGCTGGCGCCCGCCAGATGCTGGCTGGAACCCACGCCGCCCGAGCCGTAGTTGAGCTGGCCCGGCCTGGCGCGCGCCGCCTCCAGCAGATCGTTGACCGAGCGCAGCGGCGAGGCCACGGGCACCAGCAGCACGCTGGGCGAGGTGGTGATCATGCCGATGGGCGCGAAGTCCTTGAGCGGGTCGTGGTTGAGCTTGGCATAGAGCGCGGAGTTCAGGCCGTGCGAGGCCACGGTGGCCAGCATGATGGTGTTGCCATCGGGCCTTGCGCGGGCCGCCGCGTCGCTGCCCAGGTTGCCGCCCGCGCCGGCCCGGTTGTCGATGGTGATGGGCTGGCCCAGGGCCTCGCTCATGCGCGTGGCCGCCAGTCGCGCCACGTTGTCGGAGGGGCCGCCCGCAGGCCAGCCCACGATGAGGGTGATGGGGCCTTGCGCCAGCGCGGGCAGGGCCAGCGTGCACAGGGTGAGCGCAGCCAGGCTGCGGCGCGACAGAGGGGTCATGGCAGTCGTCCTTGTCCATTCAAAGGTTTGCATGGCCAGGTCCTTCAGGGCTTGCCGTCCTGCCAGGGCATCTCGGTCCAGAGCTTGCGAAAGCCGGCCTCGGTGCGCTCCAGCTCGGCCGCGTAGGCGGGCGGTGCCAGGTAGCGCAGCGGCGCGTACATGGCCTCGGCCTGCTGCCTGAACTGCGGGTCGGCCGCGATGGCGGCCACGGCATCGACCAGCTTTTTGCGCACGCCTTCGGGCAAGCCCTTGGGCGCGGCCAGGCCGCGCAGGGAGGCCAGCTCGATATCGATGCCCTGCTCCTTGAACGTAGGCACCTGCGGCGCCAGCGAGCTGCGCGCGGCCGACATCTGGCCCAGCAGGCGGATGGGAGTGCCGCCCTTCTGGTAGGCCAGCACCTCGCCCACGTTGATGGCGCCAATGGTGATCTGCTGGCCCGTGGCGGCGGCGCGCACCTCGCCCGCGCCCTTGTAGGGCACATGGGTGAGCTGCGTGCCGGTGGCCTTGGCGAACAGCAGCATGGCCAGATGGTCGTCCGAGCCCGTGCCCGTGGTGCCCACGGTCACGGCGCCGGGGTTGGCCCGGGCGTAGGCGGCCAGGCCGGCCAGCGTGGTGATGGCGTTGCTGTTGTGGATGGCAAAGCCGCCCGGGTCGTCCACCAGGTTGCCCAGCAGGTCGTACTGGCTCCAGTGGAAGCTGCTCTTGCGCTCGATGGGGATGGTCAGCACGTTGGGCGTGTTGATGAAGCCGATGGTGTAGCCATCCGGCTTGGCGCGCGCCAGCTCGCCAAAGCCGATGCCGCCGCCCGCGCCGGGGCGGTTGAGCACGACCACGCTGCCGCCCAGCTTCTTTTCCAGATGGCGGGCCAGCAGCCGCGCCACCAGATCGGTGCCGCCGCCGGGCCCGTAGGCCACGATCATCTCGATGTTGCGCGAGGGATAGGGGGCCTCGCTCTGCGCCTGGGCCTGGGCCAGGGCCGGCAGCGCCATGCAGGCGGCGGCCAGGCCTGCGCACAATGCGCGCCTTGCTTGCTGTGTCATCTTTGTCTCCTGGGTCGCCTCTTGCAGTGGTCTGAGAGGCTTTGTAGTCATGGTGAAGGAAGCGGCTAACGGGACGGGTCCAAGGCCCTGGCGATGCGCTCGCGCGCATGCGGCCAGACCTCGGGATTGACCAGGCGCGCGGGCCGCTGGCCGTCGGCCAGCAACTGCACGATCTGGGTGGCGGCCAGCTCGGCGTTGTTGCGCCGGGCCTCGTGCGTGACACCGGCGGTGTGGAAGGTGGCCACCACCTGGGGCAGGGCCAGCAGCGGATGGGAGGCGGGCGGCGGCTCCTGGTCCCAGACATCGAGCCCGGCGCCAGCCAGGTGACCGCTGGCCAGGGCGGCGTGCAGGGCGGCCTCGTCATGGATGCCGCCGCGCGCCGTGCTCACGAAAACGGCGCCCGGCCGCATGGCCGCAAAGGCAGCGGCGTTCATGAGCCCCAGCGTGGAGGCATCGCGCGGGCAGTGCAGGGAGACGATGTCCGCGCGCCGCAGCAGTTCGTCGAAGCCGACGGCCTCGGCCCCGCGCGCCGCCAGGCCTGCCGCGTCATAGGCCGGGTCGCAGCCGATCACCTGCATGCCGAAGGCCCGGCCCAGGGCCGCGACGCGGCTGCCGGCCTCGCCCACGCCGACCAGGCCCAGGGTGCGGCCGCGCAGCTCGTGGCCCATCACGTCCTCGCGGCTGAAGCCCCTGGCAGGGGCACGCAGCAGGCGGTCGGATTCGTTGATGCGGCGCAGCACGGACAGCATCAGGCCGATGGCCATCTCGGCCACCGAGTCCGCGTTGCCGCCCGACTGGTTCATCACGGCCACGCCGGCCCGCGTGCAGGCCTCGATATCGATGGTGTCGCAGCCCGAGCCGCTGGAAGATACCGCCAGCAGATCGGGGCAGCGCGCCAGCAGGTCCGCCGTGGCGAACCAGTGGCGCGGCAGCTCGTCCTTGGCGGCCGTGATCTGATAGACCTGGGCGCCGGCCAGGGCCTGCCAGGCGGCGGCATCGTCGCCCTCGCGCCGGCAGGTGACCAGCTGCACGCCAGGCGCGGCCGAGACGATGCGGTCAAAGGCTGCATCCAGCCAGTAGTCGAAGCGGACAACGCGATGGTCCATCACAGCACCCCCTTGGCGGCCAGCGTGCGCGCCACCCAGGAACGGTCGGCGCGGCCTGCGGCAATGGCGGCGAGCACGTCGGCCTCGTCGCGCTGTATGGCCTCCACGCGGTCGGCAATGGCGGCGGCCTCGGCGGCGGGCACGGACAGCAGGCCGTCGCCGTCGCCCAGCACCAGGTCGCCCGGGTGGACCACCATGCCGTCGATGCTGACGGGCACATGCAGCTCGCCGGGGCCGTCCTTGTAGGGACCACGGTGCGAGACGCCGCGCGCATACACGGGCAGGCCGTGCTGGCCGATGGTGTCGCTGTCGCGGATCAGCCCGTCGATGACGATGCCGGCCGCGCCGCGCGCCATCATCAGCGCCAGCATGATCTCGCCAATGATGGCGTTGGGCCCGGCGCCGCCCGCGTCCACCACGATCACGTCGCCGGGGCCGCAGATGTCGATGGCCTGGTGCACCATGAGGTTGTCGCCGGGCCGCGTGCGCACGGTCAGCGCACGGCCCACCAGCGGCCCCTGGCGGCGATGGAAGGGCCGCAGCGCCGAGGTGCCCGTGGTGCGGCTCATGGCGTCGCTGACGTTGGCGACCGGAAAGCCGCGGTAGCGCTGCAGCAGCGCATCGCCAAGGGCGGCCTGGGGCCGGGCGTGGATATGGAATCCGGGAATCTTGCTCACTGCTGTGTCTCCGTCTGTGTCTGTTGTCTGTTGTCTGTGTCGATACCGTTGTCTTGCCGCTCAGAACGCATCCCAGGCCTGCGCGTGGCGCACGCAGGCCGGCGTGATCTGGTCCAGGCGCGTGGCGCCCAGCATGGCCATGTCGCGCAGCACCTCCTCGCGCAGCAGGGCCATGGCGTGGGCCACGCCCGCCGGCCCGGCCACCGAGGCCGCGTAGTTGAAGGGCCGGCCCACGAACACGCAGCGCGCGCCCAGGGCCAGGGCCTTGAGCACGTCGGTGCCCCGTCGCACGCCGCTGTCCAGCATCACCGGCAGGCCGGGCACGGCGCGCACGATGCCGGGCAGCACGCGCAGCGGTGCCACGGCGCCATCGAGCTGGCGCCCGCCGTGGTTGGAGACGATGAGGCCGTCGGCGCCGTGATCGCGCGCCAGCACGGCGTCTGCGGCCGAAAGAATGCCCTTGACCACGAGCTGCCCCTGCCAGCGCTGGCGGATGGCGGCCAGATGCGGCCAGGCCAGGTGGGAGCGGTCCGAGAAATCGCGCATCACGCTGGCCGACAGGATGGGCGCGCCCCGGTGCGCATAGTTGTTCTCGAAATGCGGCATGCCGTGGCGCCACAGGGTCTTGAGAAAGCTGCCGAACAGCCAGCGCGGGTGGCTGATGCCCTGCCAGGCCAGGCCCGGCCCGGGCCGCAGCGGCGTGGAGAAACCGGCGCGCACATTGTTCTCGCGGTTGGCGGCCACGGGCGTGTCCACCGTGATCACCAGGGTCTGCACGCCGGCGGCGGCCACGCGGTCCAGCAGCGCATCGATCTGGCCCTGGTCGCCCGGCAGGTAGGCCTGGAACCAGGTGTGGGGCGCGGCCGCCATCACATCCTCCAGCCGGATCAGCGAGGAGCCGCTCATGATGGCCGGCACGCCCGCCTGCTGTGCGGCCTGGGCCAGCACCAGGTCGCCCCGGTAGGCCGACAGCGCGGCAATGCCCATGGGCGCCACGCCGAAGGGCGCGCCGTAGCGGCGCCCGAACAGCTCGAAGGAGGGGTCGCGCTGCGCCACGCCCACCAGCGCGCGCGGCACGAAGGCCAGCTCGGCAAAGGCGCGGCGGTTGTCCGCCAACGAGGCGTTGTCCTCCACCGCGCCGCTGATGTAGGCATGGATGGGGCGCGGCAGGTGCCGCCGCGCCAGCCGCTCGAAATCATCGAGCGACAGCACCTGGCGCAGGCGGCGCGGCGGCCGGGCAGGGGCTGGTGCAGCAGCTGCGGAAGCGGTGGCGGTGGTGGAGGGGACGGTGTTGGCAGGCATTGCCGGCCAATGTAGAAGGGCCGACCTGCAAAGAAAAGCGAAATAAATAGGAATCGATATTTCGATTTTGGAAGAATGTCGCCATGACCCTCAAACAGCTCGAAGCCTTCTACTGGGCCGCCACCTGCCTGAACTTCAGCGTGGCCGCCGACCGCGTGCACCTGTCGGTCTCATCGCTGTCCAAGCGCATTGCGGAGCTGGAGGCCTCGCTGGGCGTGCAGCTGTTCGACCGCAGCGGCCGCGCCGCCGAACTCACGCCCCAGGGCGAGCAGTTGCTGCCGCGCATCCGCGAGCTGCTGCACGGCGCCGCCCAGCTGCGCGAGGCGGCGGGCCGCAGCGTGGGCCTGCAGGGCCGCTGCCGCATCGGCTTTGGCGAGCTCAGCGGCCTGACCTGGCTGCCCCGGCTGGTGCAGAAGGTGGCCGAGCTGCATCCCGACCTGCAGCTGGAGCCCCACACCGACATCGGCCAGGTGCTGGAGCAGCGCATCGTCGATGGCGAGCTGGACTGCGTGGTCATCGCCGGGCCGTCCTCGCGCAGCAGCCTGGCCTTCGAGCAGGTCGCCCAGGTGCGCTTCGTCTGGGCCGCCAGCGACGACTTCATCGCCCGCGCCGGCACCGGCCTGCCCCGGCGCCTGGTGCGCGAGCAACTGCTGATCGCCCTGCCCACCGGCTCGGGCGCCACGCGCACGCTGGACGACTGGCTGGGCCGCCACGGCCTGGCCGTGGAGCGGCGCCTTTCCTGCAACAGCTGGGGCGCCGTGGTGGGCATGGTGGTGGACGGGCTGGGCTTCACCTACATGCCCGAGCAATGGGCCCTGGCCCTGCAGGAACGCGGCCGCCTGCGCGTGCTGGACGGCGGCGCCGAGGCCGCAAAGCACAGCGCGCTGGCCCCGCTGACCTACACCGTGCAATGGCGCCGCGACGATGCCCGGCCGCTGATCACGGAGATGCGCGAGATCATCCGCAGCGTGATCGATTTCCCGGCGCCGCGCTGTTTGAGTTGAACTTGCACCCTGGCGGCCCCATGCCCTTTAGCCCGCGCGCAGCAGCCACGGCAGGAGCTGCTGGACAATCACACCCATGACCACCGCGCCTCTTCCAGATTCCGCCGCCGCCTCCGCCGACCCCATGCCCCTGCCGCCCAAGCAGCCCGACCTGGACGCCTGCTGCGGCAATGGCTGCGACCCCTGCATCTTCGACAGCTATGACCTGGCCATGGACGAGTACCGCCAGGCGCTGCGGGCCTGGAAGGCGCGCAACGAAACGCCAGCGGGCCAGGGATAGGAATAGGGATAGGGGTAGCGCGATCAGTCCACGCGGGCGATCAGGTCCAGCTCCACGGCCGCGCCCTTGGGCAGCTGCAGCACGCCCACCGAAGTGCGCGTGTGGGCACGCACGGGGCCCAGCACCCGGGCGATGAGGTCGGAGGCGCCATCGGCCACCTCGCTTTGCTGGGTGAAATCGGGCGCCGAGCGCACATAGACGGTGATGCGTGCAACGGCGCGCACGGCATCGAGCGAGCCGGCCGCGCGCTGCACGAAGGCCAGGGCCCGCATGGCACAGATGGCGGCGGCCGTTCTGGCCGATGCCAGGTCGATCCCGGCGCCGACCGTCCCCACATAGAGCACTTCATCGCCCACGCGGGGAATCTGCCCGCTGACGAACAGCTGCTGGCCGTCGCGCACGACGGGGCTGTAGTTGCCGCCTATCTTGATCTCGCCATCGAAGCGGTGGCCGAGCTCGAGGGCGGCCTGGGCGAAGCGTTCATCTGCTGTCATGGTCTGGTGTCCGGAGTAAGGCAAGCGCGCAGTCTAGAGCGTGTTATGCACCGGCGCCTGCCGCGGCTTCAACTGCCCGTGGACGCGTAATGCCTCACCCCCATGCGCCAGGCGCCCGAGGCCAGCCAGAGGAAGGCAAAGCCGGCCAGCGGCGAGACCCAGCCCAGCCAGGCTGGTGCGCCCAGCGGGTCGGGCTTGCCCAGCACGGCCAGCGCCGGGTAGTAGGCCACGCAGGCCAGCGGCACGGCGAAGGTCAGCAGGCGGCGGAACCACTGCGCATACAGGGCCAGCGGGTACTGGGCGGCCTCGACGCTGCCGTAGCTCAGCACATTGGCGGCTTCCAGGCTTTCCACGGTCCAGAACGAGAGCGCGCCCTGCAGCACCAGAATGCCCAGGAACAGCGCCACGCCGCCCGCCACGGCGAACAGCGCCACGGCGACGGCCTGGGGCGTCCACACCACGGCGCCCTGGGCCGTGGCAAAGCCCAGCACCAGCAGGCCCTGCAGCAGGCGGCCCAGGCGGCTGATGCGCACGTCATGGCCCATGAGCTGCAGCCACACGGGGCGCGGACGCAGCAGCAGGCGGTCGAAGGCGCCCGTGCGCAGGAACTGCGTGCCCAGCACGTCGAAGCCCCGGCCCAGCGCATCGGCCAGGGCGAACATGCAGTTCACCAGGCCATAGAACACGGCCACTTCGCCGATGCGCCAGCCCTGCACCTCGCCAAAACGGTGGAACAGCGCCCAGACGGCGATGACCTCGATGCCCGTGACCAGGAACTGGCCCAGGGTCAGCATCAGCGCCGAGGCCGGGTAGCGCGCCTGCCCGCCCAGCGAGGCCAGCGCCAGGCGCAGGAACATGGACAGCGATCCTTTTTGCTTGGCCATGGCGCTCTACCCGCCCTGCACTTCGAGGCCGCGCATGGTGCGCGCCATGGCCGCGCGGCCCAGGGCCACGATCACGGCAATCCACAGGGCTTGCAGCGCCAGGCAGGCCAGCATCTGCACGCCGGCCATCTGGCCGAAATAGATGCGCGCAGGGATGTCCATCACGCCGGCCAGCGGCTGCAGCAGCAGCGCGGTCTGCCAGGCATCGGGCATCAGCGCCAGCGGCAGCAGGTTGCCCGACAGCACGATGACCACGGGCGCGGCCAGCGTGTTGATGCCTTTTTCATTGAGCGCGGCGGCAGCGGCAACATTCAGCAGCATGACCAGTGCCGTGGACAGCAGCAGCGCCAGCAGCATGGAGGCGGCAAAGCCCAGGCCTGCGGCCCAGCCGGCCGGCGGCTGCCAGCCCCAGGCGCCCAGCCCCATCAGCGGCAGGGCCAGCCCTGCAAACGCCACCATCAGCGCCACGCGCGGCAGCACGCGCGCGGCGATCCAGCCAGCCGAGCGCACGAACCACAGCGCATAGGCATCCACGGGCCGCAGCCGGTCATAGGCAACGGCGCCCGTGCGCACGGCCAGGGCCACGTCGGGGTCGCCGCTCCAGGGCAGCAGCGCGAACAGGCCCTGTGCCAGCCAGGTGTAGGTGATGGCGTGCTCCAGCGAGATGGGCGCGCCGGCCGATGCCGAGGCGCTGCCGTAGAACGCCGCCAGCACCATGGTCTTGATGGCGCCCCACCAGCACTGCGTGGCAAAGCCCGCGTAGGCGGCCGTGCGGTACTGCAGCATCAGCAGAAAGCGCGAGGCGAAGGCGGCCTTGTAGGGGCGCAGCAGGTGTCGCAGGCGGTGGCGCGGTCCCATGGCGCTCAGACCTCCGAGGCACCATGCATGGCGTAGAAGCGGGCGATCACGGCCTCGATGGCCATGTCCTGCCCCTCGCCCTCGCCCTCGCCCGTGCCATCGCGCTGCGCCGCCACCACCTGGGCGCGCAGCGCATCGACCGCGCAGTCGGCCAGCACGCGGCCATGGCCGATGACGATGACGCGCCGCGCCAGCGCCTCGATGTCGTGCATGTCATGCGTGGTCAGCAGCACCGTGGTGCCGCGCTCGCGGTTGGCGCGCAGCACGAACTCGCGCACGGCCAGCTTGGAGGGTGCGTCCAGGCCGATGGTGGGCTCGTCCAGGAACAGGATCTCGGGCTCGTGCAGCAGGGCCGCGGCGATCTCGGCGCGCATGCGCTGGCCCAGGGACAGCTGGCGCACGGGCTGGTCCAGCAGCCGCTCCAGGCTCAGCATGGCCACCAGCTCGTCGCGGGTGCGCGCAAAGCGCAGCGGATCGACGCGGTACAGGTCGCGCAGCAGGTTGAAGCCGTCGCCAACGGGCAGGTCCCACCACAGCTGCGAGCGCTGCCCGAAGACCACACCGATGCGGCCCACATGGCGCTGGCGGTCGGCGAAGGGGTCGCGCCCGTCCACCTCCACGCGCCCGCCATCGGGCCGCAGGATGCCCGACAGAATCTTGATGGTGGTGGACTTGCCCGCGCCGTTGGGGCCGATGAAGCCCAGCAGCTCGCCACGCTCCAGCGCGAACGACACGCCATCCAGCGCCTGCACCGTGCGATGGCGCGGGCGCACCAGCGCGCGCAGCGCGCCCATCACGCCGGGGTCGCGTTCATGGATGCGGTAGGTCTTGCGGAGGTCGTGGACGAGGATCTGGGGCATGGCGCTGGGCGGTGAGGGGGCGCGATTCTACCCGGCGGTGCTCGCCGGGGCCCCCGCCGTTCAGCGGATGCGGTGGATGGACCAGTTGGTGTCCTGCACGTTGAGGGCCAGGGTCATGCCGTTGGCGTTGTAGTGCAGGCCCACCACATCGCCTGCATTGAGCTGCACCTCGGCATCCAGGGGAACGGCTGAGCTCCCCAGGACGGTGCGCAGGGACAAAACCAGGGCGACATTGACGTTGAGGATGGGTAGCTTGGCTTGCGCCAGAACGTCGCCGCCATTGCGTCGCACCTCGAATGCGGGATTGACGCCAGCTCCCATGGACACCGAGACAGCAGCTGTCGTCGAGTAATTGACCACGCCGCCGATCTTGTATGTGCCTGTCGTGGGCACTGTGAAATTGCCGCTGACTGCATCGAACGCTGTATCCGCATAGAAAGGCGCATTGACCGTCCAGCCTGTCAGCGGGGTATTGCCAGAAGCGGTCAGCGTAAGCAGCTTGGCGGAAAAGCCCTGCTCTGCCAGGCTGGTTCCCGCTGCGCCCGTCGCACCCGAAGGGCCGGCGGGGCCTGCCGGACCGGGAGCGCCATCAGCCCCCGTGGCTCCGGTGGGCCCTGTCGCTCCTGCCGGCCCTGCGGGGCCGACTTGCCCTGCAGGGCCTGCAGCGCCGGTTGCTCCCGCTACCCCCGTTGCACCCGTTGCACCGGTCGCCCCCGCCAAGGACGCGGGATCGCAGCGTCCCAACGTGCCCGCCGCGTCATGGCAGATGGGGCTGGTCAGGCTCGGGGCCGTGGCCGGGAGGCCAGGCACGGCCACCGCGCCCGTGGGACCCACGCGCAGTGCCGCACCTCCGGCTCCAGAGTTGATCACCACGCCGCTGCCCGGAGCCGGGGTGATCACGATATCTGCCGCCAGGGCGGGCCCCAGGGGAAGACACATCAGCAAAAGGCTGTTCAATGCGTGTTGTTTCATGGTTCCTGTGATTCAGCAAAAGGTCGATGACAGCCCCAGGGCCGAGGCTGGGGTGCGGATTCGCCTGGCAAAGAGGGATGGCAAAAAGGGATTCGTGCCCGCCTTGCTCCTGGCAAGCTCGGGGGCCGGCCAAGCCGCAAAAAGAGCTGCGGCGGCGCGGACCCATGGCGGAAAATTGTGAAACTTTGTAGATAGTAGTTTCCAAAAGAATCTGCGTAAATACCCTTTTGCCCCAGCATCCGAGCAGGGCCGATCCCTTCAAGACGCGGGCTGCAACGTCCCTTTGCTATCCTGCGCGCCCATCGCACACCGCCCATCCAAGGAAACACAACATGGCAGCTGAAGGCAATGCAAGCCAGCTCGTAGGAATCGTCACGCTGCTGGGGGCCGCCGTGGTGGCCGTGCCGCTGTTCAAGCGGCTGGGCCTGGGCGCCGTGCTCGGCTACCTGGCCGCCGGCCTGGCCATAGGCCCCTACGGGCTGGGCCTGGTGACGGACGCGCAGACCATCCTGCACGTGGCCGAGCTGGGCGTGGTGATGTTTCTCTTCGTCATCGGGCTGGAGATGAAGCCCTCGCACCTGTGGGATCTGCGCGGCCAGATCTTCGGGCTGGGCAGCCTGCAGGTGGTGGTGTGCGCGCTGCTGCTCACGGGCGTGGGCATGGCCTTCGGCTTTCCGTGGCAGGTGGCCTTCGTGAGCGGCGCGGGCTTCGTGCTGACCTCCACGGCCATCGTCATGCAGGTGCTGGCCGAGCGTGGCGACATCCTGGCGCCGCGCGGCCAGCGCATCGTATCCATCCTGCTGTTCGAGGACCTGCTCATCGTGCCGCTGCTGGCCGTGGTGGCGTTTCTGGCGCCTGCCGATGCGGCGCCCGTGGCCACCTCGCCCCTGTGGCAACGCGCGGGCGTGGCCCTGCTGTCGCTGGGCGCGCTGGTGGGCGCGGGCCTGTGGCTGCTGAACCCGCTGTTCCGCATCCTGGCCAAGGCCAAGGCGCGCGAGGTGATGACGGCCGCCGCGCTGCTGGTGGTGCTGGGCGCCGCCCTGCTGATGGAGATGGGCGGCCTGTCCATGGCCATGGGCGCCTTCGTGGCGGGCGTGCTGCTGTCCGAATCCTCGTTCCGCCACCAGCTGGAGGCCGATGTGGAGCCCTTCCGTGGCCTGCTGCTGGGCCTGTTCTTCCTGGGCGTGGGCATGGCGCTGAACCTGGAGGTGGTGGCACTGAACTGGCGCATCGTGGGCATGGGCGTGGTGGCGCTGATGCTGGGCAAGGCGCTGTGCATCTATGCCGTGGCCCGCGTGGCACGCAGCAGCCATGCCGATGCACTGGACCGCGCCATCCTCATGGCCCAGGGCGGGGAGTTCGCCTTCGTGCTGTTTGCCGAGGCGCTCAAGCTCAAGGTGCTCAGCCCCGAGGTGCATGCCAACATGACGGCCATCGTCGTGCTGTCCATGGCCATCACGCCGCTGGTGGTGGTGCTGCACAAGCGCCTGGCAGGCGCCGAGGCCGTGTCGCTGGACGGCGTGGAGGCGCCGCAGGACCTGCGCGGCAACGTGCTGGTCATCGGCTTCGGCCGCGTGGGCCAGATCGCCAGCCAGGGGCCGCTGGCCCGTGGCGCCAAGCTGTCCATCATCGACAACGACCCCGACGTGATCCGCAACGCCGAGCCCTACGGCTTCAAGGTCTACTTCGGCGACGGCGCGCGCGCCGACATCCTGCATGCGGCCGGCGCCAGCCATGCCAGCGCCATCCTGGTCTGCGTGGACAGCAAGGCCGCCGCCACGCGCATCGTGGAGAACGTGCGCCACGAATGCCCGCACGCCCGCCTCATCGTGCGCGCCTATGACCGCGAGCACGCGCTGGAGCTCATCCAGAAGGACGCCGACCATGTCGTGCGCGAGAGCTTCGAGTCCGCCCTGCTCATGGGCCGCCATGCCGTGCTGGCCCTGGGCGCCACCGAGGACGAGGCCCGGACCCTGGAGTCCGAAGTGCGCGGCCGCGACACCGAGCGCTTTGCGCTGGAGACCGCCGGCGGCACCTTTGCGGGCCGCGCGCTGCTGCTGGGCAACATCGAGCGCATCGATCCGCCCCGGCACGACAAGCCCACCGCCAGGGACTGAGCGCGAAAGGGCTGCAGGGGCCGCAGGCCCCGCTCAATGCCGCTGGTTGATCTGTATGAGATTGCCGCAGGTGTCGTCGAACACCGCAATCGTGACCGGCCCCAGATGCGTCGGCGGCTTGGTGAAGCACACGCCGGCCGCGCTCAGGCGCTCGTACTCGGCCTGCACGTCGTCCACGCCGAAGAAGGTGGCCGGCACGCCGTCGGCATGCAGGGCGGTCTTGAACGGCCTGGCGGCCGGGTGCATGTCGGGTTCGAGCAGCAGCTCCACGCCATCGGCATCGCCGGGCGATGTCAGGGTGAGCCAGCGCGCATCGCCGCCCATGGGAATGTCGTGCTTGAGGACGAAGCCGAGCACGTCGCGGTAGAAGGCCAGGGCCTTGTCCTGGTCGTCGACGAGCACGCTGGTGATGACGATCTTCATGGAATGCTCCTTGTGTCGCTGCGCAGGGCACGCACCGGGCCCGCACCAGGCTGCACCGGATACACACCTGCCACCACCGGCAGGCCCGCTATTTCAGCAGGAAGGTGACGGGCACGCGCGTCCACATGCTGTCCGGCACGCCGTCGCGCGTGCCGGGGACAAAGCGCCACGTCCGCACGGCGTCCAGCGCCTCCTGGTCGAGCAAAGGATAGCCGCTGCTGTCTGCCACATCCACGGCCAGTGCCTTTCCGCTGGCGCCCACCAGAACCCGCAGCACCACCTTGCCTTCCTGCTCCAGCCGCCTGGCTTCCTTGGGATAGGCCGGCATCTTGTTCTCGCTGGCCTGCCTGTCAGGCACAGGCTGCACCACGCCTGCCGCAGCCGGGCCACCGGCCAGCAGGCCCAGGGTCAATGCAAGGATGGCGCAGCGCATGCGGGGCATTAGGAAGGCTCCTGGATGGGGACGGGATGGGGGTGGGATGGGGGTGGGGATGGCAGTCGTGGACTGGTGCGGGCCCGGATCATCGCATGCCCTCCACCCGCCACCAGCGCGGCAGCAGCGCCTGCACCTCGCCGCGCCGATAGCGGTCGTCGATGAGAAAGACCACGCCGCGGTCGCGCTCGCTGCGGATGACGCGGCCTGCGGCCTGGACCACCTTGCGCAGCCCCGGGTAGAGGTAGCTGTAGTCATAGCCCTTGTCCGCGCCGAACTGGCGATCCATGGCGCGCTTCATCTCTTCGTTCACGGGATTGACCTGGGGCAGGCCCAGCGTGGCCACGAAGGCGCCGATGAGGCGCTCGCCGGGCAGGTCCACGCCCTCGGAGAACGCCCCGCCCAGCACGGCGAAGCCCACGCCCTGCCCGGCTTCGGTGAAGCGGGCCAGAAAGGCCGCGCGACCCTCCTCGTCCATGGACGGGGTCTGCAGCCAGACGGGCAGATCGGGATGGGCGCGCTGCAGGCATTCGGCCACGCGCTGCAGGTAGTCGAAGCTGCTGAAAAAGCACAGGTAGTTGCCGGGCCGGCGCGCGTACTGCGCGGCCACGAGGTCGGCGATGGGCCGCAGCGAACGGTCGCGGTCGCGGTAGCGCGTGGAGATGTGGCCGGCCACCTGCACATCGAGCTGATCGGCCTGGAAGGGCGAGTCGGCTTCCAGCCAGTGCGTGCCTTCGGGCAGGCCCAGGATGTCGCGGTAGAAGTGCGGCGGGCTCAGCGTGCCCGAGAACAGCACCGAGGCATGGGCCGCCGCATGGCGTGCCGCCAGGTGGGGCGCGGGCACCACGCAGCGTATGCACAGCGTGGAGGCCGGCGTGCGACGGGGACCTGAGCGCCCGGGCAGCAGGTGGACATCGAACAGCGCATGGCCGCCGAACTGCTCGGCCAGCGCCATGAACTGCAGCGCTTCCCAGTAGAAGTCCAGAACCGGGTCGCCGGGCAGCATGGGGCTGTCGGCATTGGCGTCGGCGATGGCCGCCACGGCGCGCTGCACGGCGCCCAGCAGGCCTGCGGGCACTTCCTCATGGGCCTGGTAGCTGGCGGTCTGTTCCTTGTTCAGCGCACTCCAGCTGCGGCTGAGCCGGTCCAGCGCCTTGCGTACGGCACCGGTGGCCGACTTGCGGGCGGCCGCCAGGGCGAACTGCGACAGCTCGGCCGTGTACATGCGGCGCGCGCGCTCGAGCAGGTTGTGGGCCTCGTCCACCAGCACGCCCACCTTCCATTGCTGGGCCTGGGTGAGCGCGTACAGCATGGCGGCGCTGTCGTAGAAGTAGTGGTAGTCGGCCACGACCACATCGCTCCAGCGCACCAGTTCCTGGGCCAGGTAGTAGGGGCAGATGTCGTGCGCCAGCGCCACGGCACGCACGGCAGGCGGGTCCCAGGGCACCTGCTGCAGCGCGGCGGCGCGCGCGGCGGGCAGCCGGTCGAAGAAGCCGCGCGCAAGCGGGCAGGAGTCGCCGTGGCAGGCCTTGTCGGGGTGCTCGCAGGCCTTGTCGCGCGCCAGGATGGCGAGCACGCGCAGCCTTGCGGGTGGTGCGGGTGGCGAGGGCAGCGGTTGCGGCGCAGCCGGTTCCTGCGGCGGTGGCTGGTGCTGCTCGGCAATCTGCCGGTTCACGCTGGCCAGCGCCTGCAGCGCCAGGCCATGGCCCGTGCCCTTGGCCGTGAGGAAGAACAGGCGGTCCAGGCCCTGGTCCGGCATGGCCTTGAGCATGGGGAAGATGGTGCCCAGCGTCTTGCCGATGCCCGTGGGCGCCTGCGCCATCAGGCACTGGCCGCCCTGCTGCGCGCGCGCCACGCGGTAGACGGCCACGGCCAGC
Organism: Delftia sp. GW456-R20; assembly: GCF_001622915.1. Classification (NCBI taxonomy): domain Bacteria; kingdom Pseudomonadati; phylum Pseudomonadota; class Betaproteobacteria; order Burkholderiales; family Comamonadaceae; genus Delftia; species Delftia sp. GW456-R20. The sequence goes on from NZ_LWCN01000005.1 coordinate 859,291, forward strand.
TCGCGCTGGCCCGCGCGAAAGCCCTGCATGGGAAAGCGCAGCGCGGCCAGCGCCGCCTCGCGCGCCGCGCGGTGGGCGGCCTCGCTGCGCGCCCAGTCCAGGAACAGCGCGCACTGCTGCTCGAAGAAGGCGCGCAGCGTGGCCGCGTCTTCCTCCTGCACCAGCACGGTTTCCTCCGAGTTGCCCACGTTGAAATACACCAGCGCCACGCGCAGCCGCTGCAGGCCGCGCGCCTGGCACAGCAGATGGGCATAGATGCGCGCCTGGGCCCAGTGCAGGGCGCGGTGGTGGGCGCGCACGCCCTCGATCTGGCCCCGGTAGGTCTTGATTTCCTCGAGCTGGCCAGCCTGGGCGTCGAAGCCGTCGGCACGGCCGCGCACGCGCAGGTCGCCGTATTCGCCGGCCAGGCTGATCTCGGTCTCGTAGTCCTTGCCCCTGCGCGACTGCACCAGGCTGTGGCCGGCCATGCCCTCCAGCGCGCTGGGCGCGGGCGTGAAGCGCAGGTCCAGGTCGCCCGCGCGTGCCGTGAACTCGCACAGCGCGCGCACGGCCACGGTGTAGCTCACGCGGCCTCTCCCAGCGGCTGGCCGCGCCACTGCACATGGCACACGCGCACGGGAATGCCGTGCTCGGCACAGTACTGCAGCCAGCGGATCTGGTTGTCCTGCAGCTTGTCGCCGGGGGCCTTGGCCTCGACCAGTTCGTAACGGCGCTCGGCCGGCCAGAAACGCACCAGATCGGGAAAGCCCGTGCGGTTGGCCTGCACGTCGCGCAGCAGCCGCGCAAAGAACAGCTTGAGGTGGGCGGCTGGAATGCAGTCCAGCGCCAGCGCCAGCAGCGGCGCGCTCAGCGTGCCCCAGAACACGAAGGGCGACTGCAGACCCTGCTTGTCGGCATGGCGCTGCACGATGACCTCGCGCCAGCTGCCATCGTCCAGATGCGCCAGACATTCCTCGAACAAGGCTGCGCGGCGCTGCACGAAGTCGGGTGCGGACAGGTCGGCCGGGCCGCTCTGGAACGGGTGGAAGAAAGCGCCCGGCAGCGGCGCGAAGATGGCCGGCCAGCACAGCAGGCCGAACAGCGAGTTGATGAGCGCGTTCTCCACGTAGAACACGGGCTCGGAGTCGCTGTGCCAATGGTCGCGCAGCACGTATTCGACCGATGCGGGCCGCGCCGGCAGCTCCAGCTCCACGTCCATGCGCATCTGCGCCACCACGGGCGCCAGCGCCGCCGCACGCCCGCGCGCGCCCTGCCCCAGGCTGCGGCGCAAGCGCGGCAGCATGCGCGCCACGCGCTGCAGCTCCTCGTCGCTCTCGGGCTGGGCCTGGGCGGCCTGGGCCAGCGCCATGGCATCGGCAAAGCGCTCCATGCGCTCGTACACGCGCATGCGCCTGTGGCGGGCGCCGGGGTAGCGGCTTTGCGCATAGGCCTGCTCGGCACGCTCCCAGTCCTGCATGCGCTCGCAGGCCTGGCCTATGCGCAGCAGCACCTTGGCGCGGCGCTGCTCCAGCCAGGCATTGCCGCTGGCGCAGCCGGCCACCTGCTGCAGCAGCGCATCGATCTGCACGCCCTCATCCAGCGCCGCGCGGCAGGCCTGCAGGGCCAGGTAGCCATCGACATCGGCACGCGACTGGAAGGCCCGCGACGCCGCATCGAAGGCCACGGCCTCGTAGCGGAACACGCCCAGGTCGGCCAGCACGAATTCCGACCAGTCCTGGTAGAGGTTGCCGAAGAACATCAGCCGAAAGCGCTCGCACAGCGCACCCACCATCACGCGCCAGGCGGCTTCGCCGGCTCCGACGCCCTGGGGCTGCCATTGCGCATAGGGCCTGGGCGCCTCATGCAGGGGCTGCAGGGCCTGCAAAAGCTCGGCCTTGCGCAGGCCTGAGTGAACGGGTGCGCCTGCGAACAGCTGCAGCAGCTCGGGCTTGGTGTGCAGCGCAAACAGCTCCTCCAGCGCCATGGGGTGGTCCGCGTCCAGCCAGCCCAGCTCCAGCAGGGGCGCGGCCGCGTCGGCAATGGCGGGAATCTCTTCGTACACCAGCTTGCCGGCCCGAAACCACGGCCCGCGCCGCATCAGCAAACGCACCATCAGCGCCTGCGAGGGCTGGGGCAGCTGCGTGAAACGGGTGAGGAATGCCTGCTCGGGCGCGTCCAGCAGATCGCCGTAACGCTGGCCAATCCAGTCCAGCGCGCGCTGGAAGTTGTGCAGGTAGTAGAAGCGGTGGGGAGGGAGCATGGGCCTGGCAGATCGGGCAGCCAGGCCGCTCGAAAACTGTATCTTTATACAGTCATCATATCAAACCCGGTAGTGCTCACTTCGCGCAACGGACTTGCCCCGGGCAGGCTCATCCGGCCAGGAAGCCGCCATCGGTCGCCAGGCAGTGCCCGACCACAAAGGCCGCCTCGTCCGACATCAGCCAGACGACGGCCGTGGCCACCTCCTGCGGATGGCCCATGCGGCGCAGCGGCAGGCCCGCCGCCACGGCATGCATGTCGGCAATGCCCGAGCCCAGCATCATGTCCGTGACCACGCGGCCAGGGGCAACGGCATTGATGCGGATGCCGCGCGGCGCGTACTCCATGGCGGCGGCGCGGGTCAGCGACAGGGCCGCAGCCTTGGAGGCGCCGTACAGTGACAGGCCCGGGTTGGGATTGCGTATGCCGCTGACGCTGGTGTTGTTCACGATGGTGCCGCCGCCCGTGGCCAGCATGGCCGCCAGTTCATGGCGCATGGCGTGGAAGACCGCACGCACATTCGTATCGAAGACCTGGGAGAAGACCGCATCATCCTGCTCGGCCAGCGCGGCACGCCGCTCCTGGAAGCCCGCATTGTTGAAGGCCGCGTCCAGCCGCCCGAAGCGCGCCACGGCCTGCTCCACCACCGCCGCCATGTCCTCCTGCCGCGTTGCATCGCAGGCCAGGAAAAGGCCGTCTGCCCCTCGCTGCCGGATTTCCTGCTCCAGCTCCAGGCCCAGCTCACGGCGGCGCCCCGTGACCACCACGGCGGCGGCGCCCTCCTCGGCCATGCGCAGGGCGGTGGCCCGGCCTATGCCGCTGGTGGCGCCCACCACCAGGCAGACACGCCCCCGAAGCCGCCCCGATGGTGCAAGGGCCGGCAGGGGGCCGGCCAGTTCCAACTGACGCTGCTGCATGTCCATGGCGATGTTCCTTCGCAATTTGGTTGCATGGTACAACCAAATTGCGAAACATGCCAGGCAGCCAAACGCGTGTGCTCTCCGCCTAGACCGCCACCACCGGCAGCACGATGCGCGAGGCATGGCAGCCTCCCAGGTGCACGCTGTTGACCGCCACCTGCCTGGGCCCCGCACTGCCCTCGGGCGCGCCGGTGTTGGGGTTCACGTCGAAACGCGGGAAGTTGCTGCTGGAGATGTCCAGGCGGATGCGGTGGCCCTTGCGGAACAGGTTGGAGGTGGGCATGGGCTCGATGGTGATGGCCACCACCTCGCCGGGCGTCATCAGCTCGGGCTGCTCCCAAGAGTTGCGGTAGCGGCAGCGCAGGATGCCGTCGGTGATGTTCATCGCATAGCCCTGCGGATGATCGGCGCTGGGCGGGTACTGGTCGATGAGCTTGGCGGTGAAGTCCGTGTCGGGCGCGGACGAGGACACCTGCAGCTCGATGGTGATGGTGCCCGTGACCTCCAGGTCTTGCTGCAGCGGCTCGGTCTGGAACACCAGCACGTCGCCGCGCTCGGACAGCGGGCCGTAGGGCGGGCGGGCGGCGAAGGTGCTCTCGTGCGTGACCTGGTCGTAGGCGCCTGCGAACATCAGCGGCTCACCCGAGGTGATGGAGCCGCCCAGGGTGGGCACGGGGCAGGCCGGGTCGAAGCGGTAGCTGCGCACGCCCGGCTGCGGCGCGGGCTCGCGGGCCAGCCTGCCGTCGGCGTGCAGGTGCCAGGCCGTGGGCTGCGTGCCGGGCACGGGCCAGTGGTCGGCGCTGCGCCAGGCCCCGCCGTGGTCCAGCCGGCCCTGGGCCGTGCGCGCGCCCGATCCGCCGCCCATGCGGAAGTAGCGCACGGCGGCTTGCTGGCGCGCGGGCATGGGCCGGCCCTTGAGCCAGTGGTCGAACCAGGCCAGGCGCATGGCCACGTAGTCGTCGGCCAGTGCGCCGTCGAGCACGGCATCGGGCCCGAAATCCACATCGCCCGCATGCGGGACGCTGCGCTCGCCATGGGTCCAGGGGCCCAGCACCATGCGGACCCGGCCATTGCCGCGCGACAGGCCCAGGTAGTTGTCCGTGGTGGTCTGCGCATACGGGTCCCACCAGCCGCACATCAGCATCACGGCCAGGCCGTCGAAGGCGCCGTAGTGGCCGGCGGCGTACAGCTCGGGCTGGCGCCAGTAGTCGTCAAAGCTACCGCGCTCCCACTGGCTGAACAGGTAGTCCTCGTACTCGGGCGCCCACTGCAGCGGCGAGTCGCCGCGCGACCAGGGCAGGCGCAGGCACCACTGGCCGATGTCGGCCTGCTCCAGCGCCTGGCGCGCTGCGGGCTCCAGGTGGTTGCTGCCGCTGCGCGCATTGCGAAGGGCCCAGACGGCCTGCTTCAGCTCGAAGGCACCGCCGTGGCGTATGCCGCCCCGGTAGGCATTCGCAAAGCCGCCGCATTCCAGGAACATGGCCTTGAGGCCCGGCGGCCTTTGCGTGGCCAGCGCAGTCTGCGTGTGCGCGGCGTAGGACAGGCCGTAGGTGCCCACGCTGCCGTTGCACCAGGGCTGCTCCATGATCCATTGCAGGGTGTCGGCGCCATCGTGGGCCTCGCCCAGGTATTTGGTGAACTGGCCTTCGGAGCCAAAGCGGCCCCGGCAGTCCTGCACGACCACGGCATAGCCTTCGCGCGCAAAGCGGGCCGCCACCTCGCCCCGGCGCATGGGAAGGGGGTTGGCCGCGCTGCGCTCGCGGCGCGTTTCCTCGCTCTTGCCGTAGGGCGTGCGCTCCAGCAGCACGGCCAGCGGGCCGGGATGGTGGGGGCCGAGGTTCTCGGGCAGATACAGGTCGGTGGCCAGGCGCACGCCGTCGCGCATGGGCACGGTGAGGCTATGGCGGACCACGCCGCCCAGCTCGGTGATTGATGTGTTGCTCATGCTGCTGGCGCTCAGTCGAGCTTGAGGTTGCGTTCCTTGACCAGCTTGGCCCAGCGCGCCGTGTCTTCCTGCATGAAGCGCGCCAGCTCCTGGGGCGTGGTGGGCGCGGGCTCGGCGCCCTGTGCCTCCAGAGACTTGGCCACTTCACGGTCCTGCAGCGAGCGCACCAGTGCGGCATTGACCTTGGCCACCAACGCAGGCGGCGTGCCGGTGGGCGCGAACAGGGCATACCAGATGTCGTATTCGAAGTCCTTGACGCCCGCCTCGGCCATGGTGGGCACCTGCGGCAGGGCACGCGAGCGCGTGGCGCTGGCCACGGCCAGCGGCGTGAGCTTGCCGGCCTTGATCTGCAGCACCACGCTGGGCACGGCATTGATGCCCAGCTGCACATGGCCGCCCACCAGTTCGTTGACGGCGGGCGCGCCGCCCTTGTAGGGAATCTGCAGCATGCGCGTGCCCGTGGCGGCCTGGAACATTTCCATGGACAGATGGCCTGGCGTGCCGTTGCCGCTGGAGCTGTAGTTCAGCGCGCCGGGGTTCTTGCGCGCCAGCGCCACCAGCTCCTGCACGGTGCTCACATTGAGGCTGGGGTGCGTGGTGAGGATGGGCACGTTGATCAGCACTCGCCCCACGGGCACGAAGTCGCGCGAGGGGTTGTAGGACAGCTTGCTGGACAGCAGGGGCGCCGTCACCATGCCCGAGCCCGCGCCCAGCAGCAGGGTGTAGCCATCGGCCGGCGCGGAAGACACCAGCTGAAAGCCATGCACGCCGGGGCGGTTGTCGATGACCACGGGCTGGCGCCACAGCTCGGACATCTTGCGGGCCACCACGCGCATGGCGGCATCGGCTGCGGCACCGGCGGGGAATGGCACGACGATGCGCACGGGCTTTTCCGGGAATTCGGCCGCATGGCCGGGCAAGGGCGCCAGGCCCAGCGCAAGGCCCAGTGCCAGGAAAGCCAAGGACAGGAAGCGTTGGAAGTGGGTCATGGGAATCTCCATTCTTGATGCGGGTGTGCAGGACGGTCAGAAGTCATGGCGCACGCCCGCGCCGATGGCGCGCACGGCCACGTTGGGGCGGCTGGAGTCCACGCCGTCGTGGTCCACGAAGGCCTGCAGTTCGGTGCGCTTGGACAGCGCATAGGTATAGGCCAGCTGCTGGCGCCTGCGCTTGCCGGTCAGCGAGGTCTGCACGTCGCGCTGCATCAGGTTGAGCACCACGGCGTGCGCGCCATGGCGCAGCCGCGTGCCAAGCATCCAGTAGTCCACGTCGGCGCGCGAGACGCCGGGCTTGTGGTTGAAGCGGTCGCGGCCCAGCAGCACATAGGGCTCGATGGCACCAAAGCTGTAGCGCAGTCCCATCTGCCATTTGCTGTCGAACTCGTTGGCCAGCAGGCCCCCGGCGCGCGTGTCCTTGGCGTAGCCCAGGCCGGCCGTCCACGGGCCTGCGGCGTAGCTCAGGCCCAGGTCCAGCGATCTGGCGTCGTCCTCCAGCCCTGGGGCCTTGGCATCGCCGCGCAGGTAGTAGCGCGCACGGAACACCGTGCCGCCCCATGACGGGCTTTGGTAGCCCAGCGAGTTGGAGGTGCGGTTGCGCGCATTGAGCATGGAGGTGCCGATGGCCGTGGCCCCGGCGTCATTGGCTGCGAACGAGGTGATGCCCGTGACCTGCGAGTACAGCGGCGAGCCCGTGGGATTGGCCGAGTCCAGCCGGCCCAGGGCCACCGTGCCCAGGCTGCCGCGCAGCGCCACGTAGCTGTTGCGAAAGGCCGGCGTGGTCAGCGAGCCCGTGTCCGCATCCAGCCCCATCTCCATGCCGAACAGTGCCTGCAGGCCGCCGCCCAGCTCCTCCTTGCCGCGAAAGCCCAGGCGCGAGGCGTTGTCGCGCTCTTCCATGGTGGAGCCGGCATTGCCGGTCTTGAGGTGGTTCACGGTCAGCCGGATCTGGCCGTAGACCTGCATGTCCTGCGCATGCGCAATCGGGTGGCCCAGGGCCGCGATGGACAGGCTGCAGACAGCGGCAATGCTTGGCAGGGCCTTCATGGAATCTTGCTCCTTGTGTTGTGCGTGTTCTGACGCCGCCGATTCTCAGGAGCCCCCGCATCCACCACAACGGTATGACGGACGCGTATTACCCTATGCGATTCGTGATGCGCCGTGCGCGCCCCCGGCCGCGCTGCCATCATGCAAGCACCGCCTGTACAACCCATGAATTTCAAGCAACTCGAAGCCTTCCAGGCCATCATGCTCAGCGGCTCCACCACGGGTGCGGCCGAGCGCCTGGGGCTGTCCCAGCCCGGCATCAGCCGCCTGCTGGCCCAGCTGGAGCAGGACCTGGGCCTGCGGCTTTTCATCCGCGAAAAAGGCCGCCTGGTGCCCACGCAGGAGGCCGAGGCCCTGCTGCACGACGCCCAGGTGCTCATGGATTCGGCCCAGTGCTTTCGCCGCCATGCCGAGCAGTTGCGGCTGGGCGGCTTCAAGCGCCGGCTGCTCAAGGTGGCCGTGCCCGGCACCCTGGCCACCTCGCTGATGCCGGCCATTGCCCACCAGTTCATGCAGGCGCATCCCGACGTGGTGCTGGAAGTGCTGTCGGGCTCCTATACCGAGACCGAGCGGGCCCTGCTGAGCCGCGACGCCGACATCGGCCTGGTGCGCCTGCCCATGACCATGCCCGGCCTGCGCACGCGGGCCTGCCTGGAGTCCGAGGCCGTCTGCATCATGCCCAAAGGCCATGCGCTGCAGGCGCTGGACGAGGTGACGCCGTCAGATCTGGTGGACGCCCCGCTGATCCTGCTGGGCCGCCAGCGCGAGATCCGCCAGGAGATAGACATGGCCTTTCGCCATGCGCGCGTGCAGCCGCGCGTGGCCGTGGAGGTGCATTCCGTGGGCGAGGCCTGCGCCCATGTGGCGCAGGGCCTGGGCGTGTCCATGGTCAACGGCCTGCTGGCCAGCTACTGCCAGCCCGGCGCCCTGTCCAGCCGCCCGTTCAGGCCGCGCATCCGCTACCAGTTGGCCATTGCCTCGCTGGAGGCGGCGGTGTTGTCGCCCCTGCAGGACACGCTGATCGCCCTGCTGGTCCAGGCCATCGTGGCCACCGGGCATGCCGCCCCGGTGGGCGACATGCCGAAGGCCTGATGCCCCGATGATGCCGGCCGCTCAGTGCATCCAGCGCTGGTGCAGCCACCGCGCCGCATGGTCCAGCGCATAGCCCAGGGCGCCGATCAGCACCACGGCAGCCATCAGCTCCGAATACGCCAGGCGGTCGCGCGTGTCGAGGATGAAGTAGCCCAGCCCGGCCGATACGCCCAGCATTTCTGCGGGCACCAGCACGATCCAGATGATGCCGATGGCCAGGCGCACGCCCGTGAGGATCTGGGCCGTGATGCCGGGCAGCACCACGCGCAGCACGGTCTCGGTGCGCGTGGCCGACAGGCTGCGCGCCAGCAGCAGCCAGTTGCGGTCCAGCTGGGCCACGCCGGCCGCCGTGCTCAGCAGGATGGGCCAGACGGCGGCGAAGGCCAGCAGGAAGTACACGGGCGCGTCGCCCACGCCCAGCACCATCACGGCAATCGGCATCCACGACAGCGGCGAGATCATGCGCAGGAACTGGAACACGGGCGAGAACGCCTGCGAGAACCCGCGCGACAGGCCCACCAGCACGCCCAGCGGCACGCCGACCACGAAGGCCAGCAGCAGGCCCACGGCCACGCGCTGCAGGCTCAGCAGGGTGTGCATCCAGATGTCGGCGCCCGTCAGCAACTGGCCCAGCGCCTGCAGGGAAGGCCAGGGCGCGAAGGCCGCAGCCACGGGCGTGCTGCGCGCCAGCAGCGCGCCGCCCACCCACCACAGGGCCAGGACCAGGGCCGCGCCCAGCAGCGGCAATCCAATACGTCGCAACACCTGGCTCACACCACGATGGTTTCGCGGCGCGAGAAATCGGCCGGAATGCCGAAGACCTGCGGACCGCCCACGGCCTGGATGGCCTTGCGCACGAAGCGGTCGTCCACCAGGTCGGTGGCCGCGAACTTGGGCTCCAGCTTGTCGAGGAAGCGCGTGTCGCCCTCGACCTTGGTGGCCTTGATGGCGCGCACCAGCTGCTCGGTGTACGAGGGATAGGGATAGGGCTGGAAGTCGATGCGCCGCTGGTGCCAGCCCTTGTTGACGACCACGCCGCTGGCCTCGTAGCTGGCGTAGTCGGTGGCGGCCAGCACCTTGGACAGCGTCTGCTGCGGATGCGGCGTGTAGCGGCGCTCGCCGGTGCTCGACAGCAGGCGCGCGGCGGCCAGGCGGTTGTCGCGCGTCCACAGCTGGGCCTTGACCACGGCATTGGTCACGCGCTGTGCCCATTCGGGCTTGTCGGCGATATCGCGCTCGGCCAGGAAGGTGACGCAGCAGGCGTGGTCCTTCCAGACATCGCCCGAGAAGCGCAGCATTTTGCCCACGCCCGCGATCTCGGCGGCGGCGTTGAAGGGCTCGGCCACGATGAAGCCCGCAATCGACTTGCCGGCCAGGGCCGAGACCATTTCGGCCGGTGCCAGCACGACGAGGTTGACCTCGTTGGCCGCAATGGCGCCGCCGCGCGCGCGGGTCACGGCCGTGAGGCCGGCCTTGCGCAGCACGTCCTGCAGCAGGATGTTGTGGATGGAGTACCAGAACGGGATCGCCACGGTCTTGCCGCCCAGGTCCTGCACCTTCTGGATCTCGGGCAGCACGGTCAGGCCCGAGCCGTTGACGTGGTTCCAGGCCACGATCTTGGCGGGGAACTTGGCGCCGTAGCGCACCCACAGCGTGGAGGGCGTGAGCAGGTGGATGACGTTGACCTGGCCCGAGACGAAGGCCTCGACGATCTGGGCCCAGGAACGGAACAGGCGCGGCGCCTCTGCCTTGAGGCCTTCGGCCTCGAACAGGCCATTGCCGTGCGCCACCAGCAGCGGCGTGGCGTCGGTGATGGGCAGGTAGCCGATCTTCACGGGCTGGTCATCGCCCTTGAAGGCCTGGGCGCGCGCATCGCCTGCGGCCAGCAGCGGCGCGGCCACCGAGGCCGTGGCCAGCGCGCCCAGGCGCAGCATGTCGCGCCGCGTGAGGCCGCAGCCGCAGTCCGACGAGGCGCAGATGTGGGTGTAGGAAGGGTGGTCCTGGAAGCTCATGCGAAAGACCTTTCAGAAGAGCATGGTTGAAGTCGAAGAAATGGCGGATCTGCAGGCGGATCGGCAGGCAGGCGAGCCGGATCAGGCCTGGGCCGCATGGCGCACGCCGTGCAGGGCCGAGAGGATGTCCAGCCGCAGCGCGGTCACGGCGGCGGCCTGGTCCTCGCGCGGGCGCGCTATGTCCACGCGCCATTCGCGCACGATGTGGCCGGGCCGCCCGCCCATCAGCAGGATGCGGTCGCCCACGAGGATGGCCTCGTCGATGTCATGCGTGACCAGCAGCGCCGCCGTGTGCCAGCGGTGGACCACGTCCACCATCAGCTCCTGCATCTCGGCGCGCGTGATGGCGTCCAGGGCCGAGAACGGCTCGTCGGCCAGCAGCAGCTGCGGCTCGCGGGCCAGGGCGCGCGCCAGGGCCACGCGCTGGGCCATGCCGCCCGACAGCTGCGAGGGGTAGAGCGCGCCGCTGCCGCCCAGGCCCACGGCCTGCAGCGCCTGCTCCACACGCTGGCTGCGGGCCTCGGTCTCCAGCTTCGGCTGGCGCTCGAAGTCCAGGCCGAAGCCCACGTTGCGCCGCGCGTCCAGCCAGGGCAGCAGGCTGGGCTGCTGGAACACGAAGCCCGCGCGCGGATGCGGCGCGGTCAGCGGCTGGCCGAGGAACTGGAGCTCGCCCCGGCTCCAGGCGCCGCCGTCCGGCGACTCCAGGCCGCCGAGCACGCGCAGCAGCGAGGACTTGCCGCAGCCGCTGCCGCCGAGCAGGCAGACGATTTCGCGCGGGGCAATGCTCAGGGAGATGTCCTCGAACACGGCCTTGCCGGGCGCATAGCCAAAGCCCGCGCCGCGTGCCTGCAGCACGGGCGCGGGAGCGTCAGGGGAGAAAGCTTCCGTCTGGGTCATGAACTGGCGGTTGCCAGGGCCGCGCCAGCCAGCGCACCCTGTAGCTGCGTGACGCTGGGCGTCACGATGGGGATGAAGGCCGCCTCGCGCCAACGGCGCGCAAATCCCAGCGGCTGGTCGCGATGATAAGCGCGCCCGCCGCTGGCGTGCAGCTCCAGCTGCAGGGACTGCTGCACGATGTCGTTCAATTCCAGGCGCAGGCGGAACAGGGCTTGAGGTCGGTCAAGAAAACGCCCGTCGGACAGGCCGGCATGCAGCGTGGCCGTGGCCAGTTCCAGCGCGTGGCGCTGCTGCTGCAGCGGGCCGCCCAGCACATCGCGCCCGGCGCCGGCACGGGCCGAGGCCGCCGCCAGCGAGGCGCGCGCCAGGCCGATGCACAGCCCCAGCTGCAGGCCCATGAAGGCGGGCCGCACGCGCGGCAGGAAAAGGTTGGCGTCGGCATGGATCACATCGGCCGGACCGATCTGCAGCCCCTCGATGGACAGCGCCGCCGTGTGGCTGCCGCGCAGCGCGATCAGGTCCAGGTCGGCGCTGCGCTGCAGGCCCGCCGCATCGCCGGGCAGCGCGGCCACGAAGGGCTTTGCACCGTCGCTGCGCGAGACGGCAACGGCCACCACGAAGCGATCCGGCGGCACCAGGTTGGTGGCCCAGGGCACGCGCCCGCGCAGTGCAAGGCCGTCGGCGCCGACAGTGCCGACAGGCGTGGCCTCGACCTGCAGGGCCTCGATGCCGCCCAGGTACTTCATGGCGTTGGACAGGCCCGTGGCACCCGCCTGCGTGCCCTGCAGCAGGCCCGGCAGCCAGCGCTGGCGCAGCGCCGCGTTGGGCGACTGCAGCAGGTATTCGACAAAGGCGCGCTGCGCCCAGAACACGAAGCCCGCCGTCAGCGAATGCCCGGCCACGCCGGCAATGGCCTCCAGCGCATCGCCCAGGCTGCCGCCCTGCCCGCCCTCGGCCACGGGCACGCCCAGGCCGAACAGGCCGTGCTGCGCCAGCCGGGGCAGCACTTCGTGCGCATGCGCGGGGCCTTCGTCCAGGGAGTCGGCATGGGCGTCCAGCCACTGCCGCAGCGAATCAGCCAGCATGTGTGTTCTCCTGCGGTTGTCGGAACTGTTCGGGCAGATAGGGCTGCAGCTGCGGGTTGACGGGGCTTTGCGCCAGGCTGTTGGCAAAGTTGCATAGCGTGGCCAGGCTGATGCCCAGCACCACCTCCAGCGCCTGCTGCTCGCTCAGGCCGGCCGCATGGAAGGCGGCCAGGGCCTCGTCGGCGACGGCGCCGCGCGTGGCGATCACGGCTTCGGCAAAGCGGCGCACGGCGTCCAGGCGCGGCTGGCCCGTGTCGCGGCCGTCCTGCAGCGCCACCACCTCGGCCTGGGTCAGGCCGGCCTGCTTGAAGGCCAGCTTGGTGTGGCCGGCCACGCAGAAGTCGCAGCCATGGATGCGCGCCGCCGTGATCTGCACCACCTCGCGCTCGGCCAGCGTGAGCTGGGCGCGCGCGTTGATCTGGCCCACGGTCACATAGGTCTCCAGCGCCTGGGGCGAGTTGGCCAGGATGGCGATCAGGTTCGGCAGGAATCCGTTGCCGGCCAGGGCGCGCTCCACGAAGGGGCGGCTGGCTTCAGGAGCGGTTTGCGGGGTGTGCAGGGTCAGGCGTGCCATGGTGCTTTGCAGGAATGAAGGAATGCCTTCATGATCGGCCGCGCCCCCCTTGCCATCAATGCCGCCGCGTCGCGGATTTATGCCCGAACGTGTCAACCCGCAGGCAGATGCGGCGGGCTCGGATGGCGGCTCAGCAGCAGCGTGCCTGCGCGCGCTGCCAGGCGCCGGGCTGCTCGCCCATCACGCGCTTGAAGGCACGCGAGAAGGCCGCATAGGACTCGTAGCCCACGGCCTCGGCCACCTGCCCTATCGCCTCGCCCTGGGCCAGGCGGCGTGCCGCCAGCTGCATGCGCAGCAGCAGCAGGAATTGCTGGGGCGGCTGGCCGCAGGCCTCGGCAAACTGCCGAAAGAACGTGGCGCGCGACAGGCACACGCGCGCGGCCATGTCGGCCACGCTCCAGTTGCGGGCCGGCTCGCGCAGCAGCTCGGCCACCAGCGGCGCAAAGCCCGGCCGGCGCAGCAGGCTCCAGATGCCGCGCGCCCGCGCATCGCCATGCGCGAGCTGGCGCAGGCCGTAGAAGAACAGCAGGCCCACCAGCCGGTCCATCACGGCCGAGGGCTCGGTGCCCGTGCGCAGCGCCTCGGCGCGCATCAGGTCGAATAGCATGGAGGCGCCGCTCATCGCATGGTCGTCGCCGCGCAGCACCAGGTGGTCGGGGAAGGCATCGACCAGCAGGCCGCGCATGGGGCCCTCGAAGGTGAAGAAGCCGCAGGCCAGCGCCGTCTCTCCGATGCCGGCATCGCCCGTGGCGGGACGCATGGCCTGCGGGGCGCAGGCCATGTCCGGGTCGGCATAGGGCGAGATGAAATGCGGCACATCGCGCGAGAGGAACACGCCGTCGCGCGGCTGCAGCTCCACCGAAGGCTGGCCCGGCAGGTGCAGCCAGCAGCGCCCGTCCAGGATCAGGTGAAAGCTGGCCCGCGCGCGCCCCGCCGTGGAGGCCCGCCAGCGCCCGCAGTACTGCCCCACATGGAACACGCTGGCGCGCCATTGCAGGCCGTTGAGCAGGCCGTCGATGACGCGATCGACCTGCGCTTCGGCCGCGCTGTCGGGGACTGGGTCGGGTAGCACGGTGGTACAGGCAAGGCAGTGGAGGGAATGCGGCCGGCCAGTATCGCCACGATGCAGGCGCGGGGGAACGAATCTTTGGGCATATGCTTGTGCCGCAATCGATATCTGGATCTGCATCCAAGTCCGCCCGGCCCGACCTTGGTCCGGTCGTGCCTCAGCGCTGGAAGCCCGAAGGCGGCACCCCGAAATGCCTTTTGAACATGGCCGTGAACGCGCTCTGGCTGGCGTAGCCGCAATCGAGGGCGATGTCGATGATGCGCTCGCCCGCCGCAATGCGGCCCAGCGCGAACATCAGCCGCGCCTGCTCGCGCCACTGGGCGAAGGGCATGCCGGTTTCCTTCACGAACAGGCGCTGCAGCGTCTTGGCGCTCACGCCCAGGCGCTGCGCCCAGTGTTCGGCGGTGGCGGTGTCGGCAGGCTCGCGCATCAGGGTCTCGCAGACCTGGCGCAGCCGCGCATCGGCGGACAGGGGCAGGTGCAGGGGCAGGACCTCGGCGGCGCGCAGTTCATCGACCAGCAGGTGCATCAGGCGCTCGTCGCGGCTGCCTTCGGCATAGTCCAGCGGCACGCCGACGGCGGCCACCACCAGCTCGCGCAGCAGGGGCGACACGTTGACCACGCAGGTGCGCGCGGGCAGGTCCGCAAAGGCCGAGGCGTCGATGTAGGCCGTGCGCATCTTCACGTCGCCCGACATGCGCACATCGTGCTCGGCGTCGGCCTCTATCCACAGCCCCCGGTTGGGCGGCACCAGCCAGGAGCCGGAATGCAGCTGCACGGACATCACGCCTTCGATCGCATACAGCAGCTGGCCGCGCGGGTGGGAGTGCCAGCCCGTGCTGGTGCCATGCGCCCAGTTGGCCTCCATGGCGGCCATGGGGCGCCCGGTCTGGTGGTACTTGAGGTATATGCGCGGCAGTTCTGCGGCCATGGGGCTTCCCGTCCTGTGCGGTTCTATGCGGCTCTATGCGGCTCTCTGTCCTGATCTCGACAATTGAAGTCAGTATAGAGAGAGACAGACGGACGCCAAACGCCTATCTTCGGTCCCACGGCCCATTGACCTTCGTCAACGCCGGACCCTGACCGTGCCGCCCTGCGGGGCCCTTTCCTCCATGACAAGCAACACCACCACTCTTGGCGCCCCGGGCGAGCTGGGCGCGCCTGCAACGCACGCCCATCCGGCGCCCGCCCATCCAGCACCCAGCCATGCCGCGCAGGGCTTTTTGCTGCGCATCGTCGGCGCCGCCGCCTTTGCCCACCTGCTCAACGACCTGATCCAGGCCGTGCTGCCGGCCGTCTATCCCATGCTCAAGACGGAGTTCTCGCTGAGCTTCGCACAGATCGGCTGGATCTCCCTGGTCTACCAGGTCACGGCCTCGCTGCTGCAGCCCTGGATCGGCCTGTACACCGACAAGCATCCCAAGCCCTACCTGCTGCCGCTGGGCATGGTGGTGACGCTGGTGGGCGTGGGCCTGCTGGCCCTGTCCACCAGCTACCCCATGCTGCTGGCCGCCGCGTCGCTGATCGGCGTGGGCTCGTCCACCTTCCACCCAGAGGCCTCGCGCGTGGCGCGGCTGGCCTCGGGCGGGCGCTTCGGCACGGCGCAATCGACCTTCCAGGTGGGCGGCAACACGGGCTCGGCCATCGGCCCGCTGATGGTGGCGGCCATCGTCATTCCGTTTGGCCAGCACGCGATCGCCTGGTTCATGCTGGTGGCGTTGCTGGCCATCTGGGTGCTGCTGCGCATCACGCACTGGCGCCTGCACCACGCGCCGGCCAAGGTGGTGGCGGCCGGCCAGCATGCGCTGACGGCGCTGAACCGCTCGCAGGTCATCCGCGCGGTGACCGTGATCTGCGTGCTGATGTTCGCCAAGTTCGTCTACATCGCGGCCTTTGCCAACTACTTCACCTTCTATCTGATCGAGCGCTTTGCCCTGCCCGTGCAGCAGTCGCAGCTGTACCTGTTCGCCTTCCTGGCGGCCGTGGCGGCGGGCACCTTCGCGGGCGGCCCGGTGGGCGACCGCATAGGGCGCAAGGCCGTGATCTGGGTGTCCTTCCTGGGCGTGGCGCCGTTTGCGCTGCTGCTGCCGCATGCCGACCTGTTCTGGACGGCCGTGCTGTCCATCGTCATCGGCCTGGTCATGTCCTCGGCCTTTGCGGCGCTGGTGGTCTACGCCCAGGAGGCCGTGCCCGGCCGCGTGGGTCTGGTCTCGGGGCTGATGTTCGGACTCATGTTCGGCATTGGCGGCCTGGGGGCTGCCGGCATGGGCAACCTGGCCGACACCCACGGCATCGTCTGGGTGTACAGCCTGGTGGCCTACCTGCCGCTGCTGGGGCTGGCAACGGCCTTTCTGCCGGAAACGCGGGCCCGGCGACGCTGAGGCGCAGCCTCAATCCGGCTGTATGCCCGCCTGCCGGATCACGGCGGACCAGCGCGCCACCTCCTCGGCGATCTGGGCTCGCGCCTCGGCAGGCGTGGTGAAGGTGGGCATGGCGCCCTGGGCGACCAGGGCGTCCTTCACTTCCTGCTGCCCCATCACTTCCTTGAGCGCGCCGCTGAGCCGGGCGACGATGGGCGCGGGCGTGCCCGCAGGCGCCAGCAGGCCGAACATCGACGTCACCTCGAAGCCCGACAGCCCGGCCTCGGCCGTGGTGGGAATGTCGGCAATGGAGGGCACGCGCTGCGCCGTGGTCACGGCCAGGGCGCGCAGGCGGCCACCTTTGATGAAGCCCTGCGTGGCGGGCAGGGTGTCGAACACCACATCCACCTGGCTGCCCATCAAATCGTTGAGCGCCGGCGTGCTGCCCTTGTAGGGCACGTGCGTCAGCGGCACGCCCGCCTGCCGCTTGAACAGCTCGGCCGCCAGATGCTGGGGCGAGCCATTGCCCGAGGAGCCGTAGTTCAGCCCGCCCGGCCGGCTTTTGGCCAGGGCGATGAACTCGCCCAGGCTGGCCGCCTTCACCGACGGGCCCACGGTCACCACCAGCGGCACGCGCCCCACCACGCCAATGGGCGCAAAGCTCTTGTCCATGGTGAAGCCTGCCGTGGACGCCATGAGCACGCTGTTGATGGAATGGCTGGTCAGCGCGCCCAGCAGCAGGGTGTAGCCATCGGGCTTTTCCTTGGCCACGGCGGCGGCGCCCAGGTTGCCGGCCGCGCCCGCCCGGTTCTCCACCACCACCGGCTGGCCCAGCGCCAGCGAGAGCCTTTGCCCCACCACGCGCCCGATCACGTCGGTGGCGCCGCCGGGCGTGTAGGGAACGACCAGCTTGATGGGCCGGGCCGGATAGGCGCCGTCGGCCAGCGCGGGCGTGGCCAGGCCTGGGCCCAGCGCCAGCGAGGCCAGCAGCGCCGCAGCCAGGGCGGCGCGCCGGTTGGGCGCATGAATGCGACGGATGCGGGATGCAGCAACAACCATGGGTATCTCCTCCTTTTGTCTTGTGTCGGAAAAACATGCCCGGCACGCACGCCGGGCACGGCTGCATGGTTGGTCAGATAGATTATTAATAATATAGGTGATAACGACGATAATAATCTGCGGCATCCGCCGCTATCCTGCCCCTCGACAAGGCAGCGCCTGCCTTCCGACCCCGCCAAGACCCTCTGCAAAGCACCCCACCCATGACCGACCCCAAGACTCCCGATGGCACTCCAGGCCATGACATCGCCCCCGCCGATGCGGCCACGGGCATCTCCAAGGGCCTGACCAACTACGGCGACCGCGGCTTTTCGCTGTTCCTGCGCAAGGCCTTCATCAAGGGCGCGGGCTATACGGACTCGGCGCTGCAGCGCCCCGTCATCGGTATTGCCAACACGGGCAGCAGCTACAACCCCTGCCACGGCAACGCGCCCCAGCTGATCGAGGCCGTCAAGCGCGGCGTCATGCTGGCGGGCGGCCTGCCCATGGACTTCCCCACCATCTCGGTGCACGAAAGCTTCTCGGCGCCGACCAGCATGTACCTGCGCAACCTCATGTCCATGGACACCGAGGAGATGATCCGCGCCCAGCCCATGGATGCCGTCGTGCTCATCGGCGGCTGCGACAAGACGGTGCCGGCCCAGTTGATGGGCGCGGCCTCGGCGGGCATCCCGGCCATCCAGCTGATCACCGGGTCGATGCTCACCGGCTCGCACCGCAGCGAGCGCGTGGGCGCCTGCACGGACTGCCGCCGCTACTGGGGCAAGTTCCGCGCCGAAGAGATCGACGCCGAAGAGATCGCCGACGTGAACAACCAGCTGGTGGCCAGCGTGGGCACCTGCTCGGTCATGGGCACGGCCAGCACCATGGCCTGCATTGCCGAGGCGCTGGGCATGACCGTGCCCGGCGGTGCCTCGCCCCCCGCCGTCACGGCCGACCGCATCCGCATTGCCGAGCAGACCGGCACCGAGGCCGTGCGCATGGCGCGCGACCGCCTGACCATCGACAAAATCCTCACGCCCGCCGCCTTCGAAAACGCCATGCGCGTGCTGCTGGCCATCGGCGGCTCCACCAACGGCATCGTGCACCTGGCCGCTATCGCGGGGCGCATGGGCTATGACATCGACCTCAAGGCCCTGGACCGCATGGGCCGCGACACGCCCGTGCTGCTGGACCTCAAGCCCTCGGGCGATCACTACATGGAGGACTTCCACCACGCGGGCGGCATGGCCACGCTGCTGCGCGAGCTCAAGCCCCTGCTGAACCTGGACGCCCTCACCGTCACCGGACGCACGCTGGGCGAAGAGATCGACCGCGCCGGCCCCGGCTTTGCGCAGGACGTGGTGCGCCCGCGCTCCAACCCCATCTACCCGCAGGGCGGCATCGCCGTGCTGCAGGGCAACCTGGCGCCGGGCGGCGCCATCATCAAGCAGTCGGCCGCCCATCCCAGGCTCATGGAGCACGAAGGCCGCGCCGTGGTCTTCGAGAACGCGGCCGACCTGGCCCACCGCATCGACAGCGACGATCTGGACGTGACCGCCGACGACATCCTCGTGCTCAAGAACATCGGCCCCAAGGGTGCGCCCGGCATGCCCGAGGCGGGCTACATCCCCATCCCGCGCAAGCTGGCGCGGGCCGGCGTCAAGGACATCGTGCGCATCTCCGACGGGCGCATGAGCGGCACGGCCTTCGGCACCATCGTGCTGCACGTCACGCCGGAGTCGGCCGTGGGCGGCCCGCTCGCCCATGTGCACAACGGCGACCGCATCACGCTGTCGGTGGCGCGGCGCGAGCTCACGCTGCAGGTCAGCGACGAGGAACTGGCCCGCCGCGCCCGGCTCCACCCCGTGACCGAGCCCACGGCCGAGCGCGGCTACCGCAAGCTCTTTCTCACCACCGTGAACCAGGCCGACCAGGGCGTGGACTTCGACTTCCTGCGCTGCGCCACCGAACGCGGCACCATTCCCGGCCCGCGTGAATAGTCGGCGCAGGCGGTCAATTCGGACAAAATGGCGTCTTTGTCCCAACCGCCTGTCTTGATGGTCGCTGCCGCCTCACTGCCGATTTCCCTGGATGCCGAACCCGCCCCCGCAGCCGACGCCCTGGGCGCCATGGTGGCCGCGCTGGAAGAGGACGTGGTCTTCGGCCGGCTGCACCCGCGCGAGCGCCTGGTCGAAGACGACCTCATGGCCCGCTTCGACGTCAAGCGCCACATCGCCCGCGAGGCCTTGGCCGCGCTGGACCGCATGGGCCTCATCGAGCGCCGCAAGAATGTCGGCGCCCTGGTGCGCTCCTTCTCCACCCAGGAAGTGCAGGAGCTGTACGAGCTGCGCGGCATGCTCGAAGTGGAGGCTGCGCGCAAGATCCCCCTGCCCGTGCCGGCCGAGAGGCTCGAACGCCTGACCTCCATCCAGCAGCAGCACGACGCCGCCGTGGCCGAAGGCAACGCGCGCCTGGTGTTCCGCATCAACCTGGCCTTTCACCAGGAACTGTTTGCGCTGGCGGGCAACGACACGCTGCACAAGGCCATCACCGAATACGCGCGCCAGACGCACCCCATCCGCTTCGCCTCCCTGGTCTCGGCCGACTACCGCGAGCGCGCACGCCAGGAACACTGGCAAATGATCGAAGCCCTGCGCGCCCAGGACCGCGACGCCCTGGTCCGCCTGTGCGCCGAGCACCTGCTGCCCTCGCGCGATGCGTATCTGAATGCGCAGTTGCAGCGGTTGTAGGCGAAGTCACCCCAGGAGCGACGCGGGCAGCGTCACGCGCCGCTGCCGCCGCTGCGCTCGGCAGCCAGACGCTCCCGCAACTGGCCGAGGGTGACGGCGCTGGAGGGATCAGCCCTCAAGGCGTCATAAGCAGGGCCTACCTCCAGGTGCAGCCAGCTATCCAGGCCGCGATCCTCGTCCATCAGCGCTTTCAACCCCGCGCAGATCACCTCGCTTTCGCTGGCGTACTCACCGGCCCTCACTTTGGCCCTGACCGCATCGGCGATGTCATTGGGCAAGGTGATGCTCATTTGCTGAGTGGTCTGCATGGGAGGCTCCCTGTAGGCAAGTGAGTGATCCTACTTTCATGTGGCAATCCAGTCGCCGACCCCGCCTCAGCTTGCACTCGCCCCCAGCCTCCCCCGGTACGCTGCAGGCGTCTCCCCGAACGTGCGCCGGAACAGCCCGATGAAGGCGCTGGCCGTGGCGTAGCCCAGGTCCAGCGCGATGTTCGTCACCGGCGCGCCGGCGGCCAGCATCTCCAGCGAGCGCATCAGCCGCGCGCGCTGGCGCCAGGCGGTGAAGCTGAAGCCCGTCTCCGAGACAAAGCGCCGGCTCAGCGTGCGCGAGCTGACCGCTGCCCAGCGCGCCCAGGCCTCCAGGTCGCGGGCATCGGCCGGGTCGGCGATCAGCGCGCGGGCGATGCGCTGCAGGCGCGGGTCTGCGGGCAGGGGCAGGCCCAGGGGCTCCACGGGCAGGGTGCGGATCTCGTCCAGGATCACCGCCATCACATGGGCGCGGGCCTGGTCCGCCGAAGGGCCTGGTTGCACGGGCTGCGTTGTGGGCACGCCTTGCTGCCATCCCCAGCCGGCGGCGCGCAGCACGGCCTCGCGCAGCAGGCCCGAGGTGCGGATGGCGCAGGGCCGCTGCGGCAGGTCGGCGCAGGCCGGCTCCGCCACATAGACGCTCCAGCCGTGGAAGGGACCATGGGAGCGGCCCGAATGCAGCTGGTGCGGCGGCAGCCACACGGCATGGATGGCGGGCACCACCCAGACCGCGTCTTCCACGCCCACCGACAGCAGCCCGCGCAGCGAGCCGAACAGCTGGCCGCGCGCGTGGCGGTGCGGCTCGGAGGCCAGCTCCTCGTCCTGGCTGCCCACGGCTGCGATCAGCACGGGGCCATCGGCACGGTTCACATGGCTGACCAGTTCAAGAATGGCATCGGGCATGGCGTCTTTGAGCTATTTGTTGGCTGATCCAGTCTACAGCCGCCAACGCCTTTGTTCTTACGCTTGTGCCATGCACACAGACAACACCGCCCTTGCAGAGCTGCCAGGCCCGGCCATCGACCTGGACTCGCTCTACGCCGCCCCGGCAGAAAGAATCCAGAAGGCCGTGCGCGACCGCCTGTCCGACTTCCACGAGGCCTATCTGCGCCAGGCCAGCTTCTTTTGCCTGGCCACGGCCGGCGAACGCGGCCTGGATGCCTCGCCGCGCGGCGGGCCGCCCGGCTTTGTGCAGGTGCTGGACGAGCGCACCGTGGCCTTTGCCGACTGGCCCGGCAACAACCGCATCGAATCCCTGCGCAACCTGCAGGCCGATGACCGCCTGGCCATGCTCTTCCTGTTCCCGGGGCTGGACATCTTCCTGCGCATCAACGGGCGGGGCCGCATCTCCACCGACCCCCATCTGCTGCAGGAGCTGAGCGAAGGCCGGGGCACGCCCAAGACCGCCACCGTGGTCCTGGTCGACGAGGTGCTGCTGCACTGCGGCAAGGCCATCCACCGCTCCAGCCTCTGGAACCCGTCAAGCCAGCTGGACCGCGCCGCCCTGCCCACCGTGGGCCAGATGATGGCCGCCCTCACGCAGTTGGCCGACGCCACGGCGCCCGCCATGGATGCCGCGCAACAGGAGCAGGCCAACGCCCACTACGCCCATGCGGTCAGGCACGACCTGTACTGATGCCCTGCTTTTTCCCAGGAACCATGACATGCTGATCGATACCTCCCGCTTTCCCCTGGTCTACCTGCGCGAACCCGAAGCGCAGGCACCGGCAGACGCAGGCAAAGGCAATGACGCATCGGCCGAAGCCCAGATCGAATCCCTGCTCGACCAGGGCCGGCACTTCGTGCTGCTCACCGACCACCTGCCCGGCGACCACCCCGAGGAAAGCCACGAAGAACGCAAGCAGCGCGCCCTGTTCTTCAAGCGCAACCGCGAACGCATGCGCCAGCTGTGCCGGGGCATGGTCGTCATCACGGGCGACCGCGCCGTGCCAATGGCCCTGCGCCTGGCCGTGCAGGGCATGGGCAAGGCGCTGGGCATGCGGGTTGCGTTCGTGCAGGGGGAGGATGAGGCGCAGGTCTGCTCGTGGGAGCTGCTTGGACAGGCGTGAAGGCGGGCCAGGCGGAGTGTGGGCACAAACAGACACATCTCCCTACAAGCTCCATACGGGGGAGTCGCATCGATAAAATTATTGGGAATCATTCTCATCCCGCATTCTCATCCCGTTTTCTCCATGCACTCCCCCCTCCACACGCTGACCCCGATCGCCGGGGCCCTGGCCCTTCTTTTGTCTGCTGGCGCCGCATGGGCCCAGCCTGCCCCTTCCCCGGTAACGGCCGCGCCCGAGCTGGGCACCGTCACCGTCGAGGCCAGCGCCGATGCGTCGGCTGAAGGCCTGTCCAGGCCCTACGCGGGCGGCCAGGTGGCGCGCGGCGGGCGGGCCGGGATTCTGGGCACGCGCGACAACATGGAGACGCCGTTCTCCATCACCAGCTACACCAACGAGCTGATCCAGGACCGCCAGGCCAAGAGCGTGGGCGATGTACTGCAGAACGATCCTTCCGTGCGCGTGGCGCGCGGCTTCGGCAATTTCCAGGAGTCCTACTTCGTGCGCGGCTTCGTGCTGGGCTCGGACGACGTGGCCTACAACGGCCTGTACGCGCTGCTGCCGCGCCAGTACATCGCCACCGAGCTGTTCGAGCGCGTGGAGCTGCTGCGCGGCGCATCGGCCTTTCTGATGGGCGCCAGCCCCAATGGCGGCGGACTGGGCGGCAACATCAATCTGCTGCCCAAGCGCGCGGGCAGCGATCCGCTGTCGCGCGTGACGGCAGGCATTGCCAGCGGCGGCCAGGCCTTCGTGGCGGCCGACGTGAGCCGGCGCTTCGGCCCCGACCAGGCCACGGGCATTCGCCTGAACGCCGCGCACCGGGGCGGCGATACCGCCATCGACCAGGAAAGCTCCAAGCTCGATCTGTTGTCCGTGGGCATGGACTGGCGCAGCCGCAATGTGCGCCTGTCGGGCGACATCGGCTGGCAGGACAACCGCCTCAAGCGCACGCGCACCAACGTCACGCCGGGCGCAGGGCTGGCCGCCATTCCTGCGGCGCCCGATGCTTCCTCCAACTGGGCCCAGCCCTGGACCTATTCCGACGAGCGCGACCTGTTCGGCACGCTGCGCGGCGAATGGGACATCAACAGCAATGTGACGGCCTGGGCCGCCTATGGACTGCGCCGCAGCTCCGAGAACAACTCGCTGGCCAACATCACGCTGGCGGCGGCCGGCAATGGCGCGGCCACCACCAGCCGCTTCGACAACGCGCGCAAGGACCGCGTGAGCACGGGCGAGCTGGGCGTGCGCGCACGCCTGAATACGGGCAGCGTGGGCCATGAGATCGTGGCCAGCTACTCGGCCTTCGACCTCAAGGTCTACAACGCCTATGGCATGAGCACGTCTGCGGTCCAGGGCAATGTGCTGAACACCAACCTCTACAACCCCAGCTACTACGCGATCACGCCGCTCAACTACCTGGGCAACGACCTGTCCAACCCCGCCTACAACCGGGGCACGCGCCTGAACAGCTTTGCGCTGGGCGACACGCTGTCGCTGATGGACGGCCGCATGCTGGTGACGGCCGGCGTGCGCCGCCAGACGATAGAGACCGACTCGGTGAGCTACCGCCTCGTCAGCAACGGCGCGGTCACCAGCCAGGGCGGCGTGCGCACGGCCTACGACCAGAGCCGCACCAGCCCGGTGCTGGGCGCGGTGTTCAAGCTCACGCCCCAGGTATCGCTGTACGGCAACTACATCGAGGGACTGGCCCAGGGCGACACGGCGCCGGCCAAGTCGGGCGACACCATCATCGCCAACGCGGGCCAGCAGATGTCGCCCTACGTGACCAAGCAAAAGGAAGTGGGCGTCAAGTACGACGGCGGCAAGCTGGGCGGCGGCCTGGCCTTCTTCTCCACCGACAAGCCGCGCTCGCTGATCGACGGCAACCTGTTCACCTCGGCCGGCAAGGACCGTCACCAGGGCGTGGAATTCAACGTCTTCGGCGAACCCATGCGCGGCCTGCGCCTGCTGGGCGGCGCCACCTGGCTGGACGCCAGGCAGCAAAGCACGGGCCGAGCCACCACCGACGGCAAGCGCGTCATCGGCGTGCCGCGCTTCCAGGCCACGGCGGGCGTGGAATGGGATGTGCCGGGCATCAACGGCCTGGCGCTGGACGGCCGCCTGGTGCACACCGGCGCCAGCTACGCCAACGATGTCAACACCCTGCGCGTGGCCGGATGGAACCGCCTGGACCTGGGCGTGCGCTACATGACCGAAGTGCAGGGCAAGCTGCTCACGCTGCGTCTGCGCGTGGACAACGCGACGGACCGCAACTACTGGGCCTCCGTAGGCGGCTACCCCGGTTCGGGCTACCTGACGGTGGGCGGTCCGCGCACGTTCTCGCTGAGTGCGAGTGTGGATTTCTGAGGCGGGATGCGCGTGCTTTCCGGGGAAGGAACCTTGCTCGCAGGCATGGTAATGCACCTGCATTACCATGCATGGCAGCCTATCAGGAGATGCCATCATGTTTTCGACACTTGAAGCCGAATCCACGCTCACTGACCGCTACCAGACCACCATTCCCGAAGCCGTTCGCCGCGCATTGCACCTGAGCAAGCGCGACAGGATCCACTACACCATCCTGCCCGGCGGGGAGGTCGTGCTCAGTCGCGCCGACTCCGCCGAGGATGCCGATCCCGTGCTGGGCCAGTTTCTCGGCTTTCTGGCCCAGGACATGGCAGCCCACCCCGAGCGCCTGCAGACCATGGATGCCCGTCTGGCGCAGCAGATCCAGGCGCTGACCGAAGGCATCGAGGTCGATCTGGATGCACCGCTTCTGGCAGACGACGAATGAGCGCCGTACCGCCCGCCCCCTTGCGCATCCACGGCTGGACGGTATTCATGCACCCGCTTTTCCTTGCCCAGCTGCAGGCGTTGAGCCAGGAAGTGGAGGGTCTGAAAACGAAGGACCCTGGCGGGTACACACGCAAGAACGCGACCAAGCGATTGGCAGCGATCCGCAAGCTGGCATTCGATGTCATCCCGCAGGATCCCACGCGGCCAGACTACCGCCAGGGCCATACCCTGGGCGAGGAGCACAAGCACTGGTTTCGGGCCAGGTTCTTCCAGCAGTACCGCCTGTTCTTCCGCTTTCACGCCCCCAGCAAAATCATCGTGTTCGCCTGGGTCAACGATGAGGACACCAAGCGAGCCTATGAGGGCAGCGACGATGCCTACAGGGTGTTCCGAAAAATGCTCGCCAACGGGCACCCTCCTGGCGATTGGGACAGTTTGCTGGCACAGGCGAAGTCCCCGCCATCACGCTCACCGCCGCACGCCTGAGCCGCAGCACGCCCTCAGGTCTCCTGCGGCTTGGTATCCGGCTCCGCATCAGCCAGCGGGGGCGGCGCACTGACTACGTGCGGCAGCATCACGAGGATGACGATGGCCAGCAGCGTGGCCAGCAGCGCGATGGCTTCGCGCCCCAGGCCGCAGGCCACGCCGATGGCGGCCGTCATCCAGATGCCGGCGGCCGTGGTCAGGCCCTGTACCTGTTCCTCGGAGTGGCGCTTGATGATGGCGCCTGCGCCCAGGAAGCCCACGCCGGCCACCACGCCCTGGATCACGCGGCTCATGTCGGCAATGCCCATGCCTCCGCGCTCGGGCACCAGCACGAACAGCGCCGCGCCCATGGCCACCAGCATGTGGGTGCGCAGGCCGGCGGCCTTGCCCTTGTGTTCTCGCTCGTAGCCGACGATGCCGCCCAGCAGGGCCGCCAGCAGCAGGCGCACCATGACGCGCGTGACCTCGGCCGCATCGGGCAGGCTGGAGAATTCCTCGGCCAGGGTGCTGGTTACTTCCTCCCACATGGCGCGTTCCTTTCCTCGGGTTGTGCGTCAGGACTCAGGAAGCGAGCATGGCGTGGCGTGCAGCGCGCCCAGGCCATCGCCCTTCGCCATTGCCTGTCAGCCAAGCGCGCCCGGCTCAGGCGCCTGCGGGCTTGTCCTGGTCCTTGGGGGGTGCAGCCGGCTCTGCGGGGCTGGCGGGCTCCGGTTCCGGCACGGCGGCCGGTGCAGGCTCAGTTGCAGGTGCAGGCTCGGGAGCAGGAGCAGGAGCAGGCACCAGACTCAGCATGTGCTGGGCCAGCGTCTCGTACAGCGGCCGGGCCAGCATGCGCGAGACCAGGCTGGCCAGCATGGCAGCGGCCATGAGGCTGAGCACCATGGAGTGGCCGTCCACCATCTCCATCACGATGATGAAGGCCGTCAGCGGCGCCTGCGTCACAGCGGCCAGGAAGGCGGCCATGCCCATGGCGATGAGGGCGGGCGCGATGTCTGCGCCCATGAGGCCGGCCACGTTGTGGCCCACGCCAGCGCCAATCGACAGCGAGGGCGCGAAGATGCCGCCCGGCACGCCCACCCAGGCCGACAGCCAGGTGGCGATGAACTTCAGGGTGACGTAGAACGAGGGCACGTCGGCCTGGCCCGCCAGCATGTGCTTGACGGCCTCCGAGCCCGCGCCGAAGGTGGCGCCGCCCGTGACCATGCCGATGACGGCGATCACCAGCGCGATCGCCGCCGCGAAGCGGATGGGAAAGCGCGCACGCAGCTGGTTGAGCCGCTCGGGCGTGCGGGTCAGCGAAGCGGCCAGCAGCTTGGCGAACAGGCCGCCCAGCACGCCGCAGGCCAGGGTCACGCACAGGCCGGGCAGCAGCGCGTCCCAGGTCAGGTGGGGCACCTGGATGCGCCCGAAATAGCTGAGGTTGCCGAAGGCCGACACGCCCATCAGGCCGGCCAGCACGATGGCCGCGATGATCAGGCCGCTGGAGCGCGACTCCAGCTTGCGCGACAGCTCCTCGATGGCGAAGACCACGCCCGCCAGCGGCGCGTTGAAGGCCGCCGCAATGCCGGCCGCGCCGCCGGCCACCAGCAGCGCATGGTGGCTGATGCCCGAATGCGGCCCGAACCAGCGCCGCGCATGGTGCATGACACCGGCGGCCACCTGCACCGAAGGCCCCTCGCGCCCGATCGACAGCCCTGCCGCAAAGCCCGCGCTGGCCAGGACCATCTTGGCGAAGGACAGCCACAGCGACACGAAGCGCCCGCGCTGCACGGGGTCCAGCGCCGGGTCCAGCGTGGCGATCACCTGCGGAATGCCCGACCCCGCCGCGCCCGGCGCCCAGCGCCGCGTGAGCCACACGGCGCCCGCCGTGACGGCAGGCATCCACAGCAGAACGGCCCAGCCGCCCTGCCAGTGGTAGATGCTCTCGAAGAGTTCAAAGCCCGCGTCGGCCATCAGCGTGAAGGCCACCACGCACAGCCCGGCGGCGGCCGCATAGGCCAGCACGATGGTGCGGTCCAGCCAGCGCCTGCCGTCCCGGAATTCCTGGTTCAGGTTGTGGAGGAAGTCGGGTTCTTGCTGCATCGCGTGAAGAGATCGCGTAGGGAAATCGCGTGAAGGAGTCGCGTCCAAGGACCGCGAAAGAGGCTGTGCGAAAGCCGTTCATTGTGCCCAAGCTGACCGGCCGCGTATGTCACGGGCGGCAATGCCTACTTCGCCGCTGCGTTGATGGCCAGGCGCCTCAGCCGCGCCAGCGCAGCGCATCGACCACCAGCGAGAACGCGGGCGAGGGCTGCCTGCGGCTGGGGTAGTACAGGTGGTGGCCGTCGAATCTTGGGCACCAGTCCTCCAACACGCGCTGCAGCTGGCCGCTCTGGATCCAGGGCATGACCTCGTCCTCGGGCAGCAGCGTGATGCCCAGCCCGGCCAGGGACGCATCGATCTGGGGCTGGGTGGTGTTGAAGATCAGCGGCCCGTCCACGCGCACATTCATCTTGCGGCCCCGGCGCTCGAACTCCCACACATACAGGCCGCCCGAGGTCACCATGCGCTGGTTGATGCAGCGGTGCGCCATCAGGTCCTGCGGATTCTTCGGAATGCCGTGCTCCGCGAAATACCCGGGCGAGGACACCACGGCCATGCGCAGCGGCGGGCCG
Source organism: Delftia sp. GW456-R20 (assembly GCF_001622915.1). Taxonomy (NCBI): domain Bacteria; kingdom Pseudomonadati; phylum Pseudomonadota; class Betaproteobacteria; order Burkholderiales; family Comamonadaceae; genus Delftia; species Delftia sp. GW456-R20. The sequence goes on from NZ_LWCN01000005.1 coordinate 887,626, forward strand.
ATGGGCACGGCGATCATGTCCTTGTCGATGGTGCTGCCCAGGCGCACGCCGGCGTCGAAGCGCTCGGCCACGATGTCGCGGAATCCGTAGTACACGTCGAACTCCATGCAGATGTCCGGATAGGCGAGCAGCAGCGGCGCCAGCCGGGGCAGCAGGGTGCTTTGCAGCATGTAGTCGCCGCAGGTGATGCGCACCGTGCCGCCGGGCTTGTCGCGCAGCGCGGTCAGGGCGTCGAGTTCGGCCTCGATCTCGTCGAAGCGGTGACCTATGGCCTGCATCAGCCGCTCGCCCGCCGCCGTGGGCGAGACGCTGCGCGTGGTGCGCGTGAGCAGGCGGATCTGCAGCCGCTCCTCCAGCGCGCGCACGGTCTGGCTCAGCGCCGACTGGGTGACGCCCAGCGCAGCCGCCGCGCGCGTGAAGCTGCCCTCACGCGCCACGGTGACGAAGGCCAGCAGGTCATTGAGGTTGCGTCTTGCCATGGCCGCAAGCCTAGCGCCATCCATTGATTAGCTGTGCTGATAAGCCCATTAAGCATTGATTAGCTAGTCAGCAGGGCAGGCGGCGGCAAGAATGCCCGCATCCCTTTCCACACCCACCAGGCCTCCCACGAGGAACACCCCATGACCGTCAAAGCCTATGGAGCCCATGCGGGCGACCTGCCCCTGCAATCCCTGGACATCACGCGCCGCGCACCGGGCGCCCACGATGTGCAGATCGAGATCGCCTTCTGCGGCGTCTGCCACTCCGACATCCACCAGGTACGCTCGGAATGGGCGGGCACGCTCTACCCCTGCGTGCCGGGCCACGAGATCGTGGGCCGCGTCTCGGCCGTGGGCGCCCATGTGTCGGGCGTGAAGGCTGGCGATCTGGTCGGCGTGGGCTGCATCGTGGACAGCTGCCGCCATTGCGCGGACTGCGACGAGGGCCTGGAGAACTATTGCGACCACATGGTCGGCACCTACAACGGCCCCACGCCCGATGCGCCCGGCCACACGCTGGGCGGTTACGCGCAGAGCATCGTCGTGCATGAGCGCTATGTGCTGCACATCCGCCACCCCGAGGAACAGCTGGCCGCCGTGGCGCCGCTGCTGTGCGCGGGCATCACCACCTGGTCGCCGCTGCGCCACTGGGGCGTGGGGCCGGGCCACAAGGTGGGCGTGGTGGGCATTGGCGGCCTGGGCCACATGGGCATCAAGCTGGCCCACGCCATGGGCGCGCATGTGGTGGCCTTCACCACCTCCGAGTCCAAGCGCGAGGCGGCGCGCGCCCTGGGCGCCGACGAAGTGGTGGTCTCGCGCAACGCGGCCGAGATGGCGGCGCACGCCAAGAGCCTGGACTTCATCCTCAACACCGTGGCCGCGCCGCACGATCTGGACGCCTTCTTCACCCTGCTCAAGCGCGACGGCACCATGGCCCTGGTGGGCGCGCCGGCCACGCCCCATCCCTCGCCCCAGGTGTTCAACCTGATCATGAAGCGCCGCAGCCTGGCCGGCTCCATGATCGGCGGCATTCCCGAAACGCAGGAGATGCTGGATTTCTGCGCCCAGCACGGCATCGTCGCCGATATCGAGATGATCCGCGCCGACGAGATCAACGCCGCCTACGAACGCATGCTGCAGGGCGATGTGAAGTACCGCTTCGTGATCGACAACGCCACGCTGGCAATGACGCCGTGACGGGTCTCAGGCGGCGGCCGGGTGGATGCCCATGGCGGCGATATCGGCTGCCGCCGTGTCCAGCAGCCAGCGGCGGAACTCGGCAAAGCCGGGCCGGGGCCGCCGGTCGCCGGGCACGCACAGGAAATAGCCGCGCTGCAGCGTGACCGGCAGGTCAAAAGGCACCACGACGGTGCCGGCCCGCAGTTCCTCGCGCACCAGGCAGCGCTGCACCAGGGCCAGGCCCATGTCCGCAATCACGGCCTGGATCAGGATGGACACCTGATCGAACGCCGTGGCGAGGTTGGGCGCCTTGCGGCCGGCGCCGGCCGCGCGCAGCCACTGCGTCCAGTTGCCCGGGGCGGTGGTGTGGTAGAGCAGCGGCTCGGTGGCCAGGTCGCCGGGCTTGCGCCAGGCGCCCTGGGCCAGCCGCTGGGCCATGCGCGCCGGGTGGCAGATGGGCACCATCTCGCGGCCGATGACGTAGTCGCAGCTGCAGTGCGGCCAGTCCTCGGGGCCCAGGCCGGTGAGCACGGCGGCGTCGGGCGTGGGGCCCGTGAAATCCTCGCTCTTGCGGTAGGGCACGAAGTTCACGCGGATGCCGGGGTGCAGCTGCTGGAAGGCGCGCAGGCGCGGAATCAGCCAGGCGCTGGCCAAGGTGGGCACCACCGCCAGGTTCAGCGGCCGGTCGGCCGCGCCCAGGCGCAGGCGGGCGCTGGTTTCCTCGATGGCGGCCAGCGGCTCGCGCACGGCATCCAGCAGTTCCCGGCCCACGGGCGTGAGGTGCAGGGAATGCGCATTGCGCTTGATCAGCGCCAGGCCGTAGTGCTGCTCCAGCCGTGCCACGGCACGGCTGACCGCGCTCTGGGTGACGCACAGCTCGGCCGCCGCGCGCGAAAAACTGCCCAGCCGCGCCGCCGTGGCGAAGGCATGAAGCTCGGACATCGAAGGCGAGTGCAGACGCATGGAATACAGACCCTGAACGGGCATTGGCGGACAGCACAACGGCGCGCCCGAAGCCGGTGCGAGCATGCGCAACAGTCATGCTAGCGGCCAAATTGTCGTTTGGAAGCACGGGCCATGCCACCGACACTTTGTCGTCATGAACACGCCCACATCCCTTCGCTCACCGCTTGGCGCACCGCTTCGTGCACGCCGCAGCACCGTCCTCGCCCTTGGCGCCATCGCCGGCATCGCCCTGCTGGGCGCCACGGCGGCCCGTGCCGAGTTTCCCGACCGGCCCATCCGCCTCATCGTGCCCTTTGCGGCCAGCGGCTCGACCGACCTGGCCGCACGCCTGATCGGCGAATACGCGGCCCGCGAGCTGGGCCAGGCCATCGTGGTGGAGAACCGCGCCGGTGCAGGCGGCTCGCTGGGCATGGAGCAGGTGGCCAAGTCGCGCCCCGACGGCTACACCCTGGGCATGGCCACCATGAGCACGCACGGCTCCAACGCCGCCGCCTACGGCACCCGCCTCAAGTACGACCCGGTCAAGGACTTCGCCCCCGTCAGCAACGTGGCGACCGTGCCCAGCGTGCTGGCCGTCAACGCCAAGTTCCCCGCCAGGACCATGGCCGAACTGCTGGCCATGGCCAGGAAGGAGCCGGGCAAGATCACCTTCGCCTCGCCCGGCATGGGCTCGCTGGGCCATGCCAACGTGGAGTATTTCTCCAGCCTGGCGAAGATCGAGCTGCTGCACGTGCCCTACAAGGGATCGGGCATGGCGCTCAACGACGCCGTGGCCGGCCAGGTGGATGCGATCACGGACAACCTGCCCTCGGCCCTCACCCACATCCAGGCCGGGCGGTTGCGCGCGCTGGCCGTGCTCTCGGACAAGCGCTCCCCCGCCCTGCCCGACGTGCCCACCTACGGCGAGCTCGGCTTTCCGCAGATGGGCAATGGCGGCTGGTTCGGCATCGTCGCGCCGGCAGGCACGCCGGCGCCGGTGGTGCGCCGGCTCAACCAGGCCATCCATGCGGCCATGAAGCAGCCGGACTTCATCAAGAAGATGGAGGACGCGGGTGCCACCCTCATCCCCAACACGCCGCAACAGTTCCAGACCCAGATCGAGCAGGCCGTGGCGCGCTACGCCGCCGTGGCCAAGGTCGCCAAGATCAGCGCGGAGTGAGATGAAGATGCAGGACACCCTCCAGGACCAGGCCCTGTACGTGCTGCACCCGCCAGAGGGCGCCGCCATACCGCTGGTGTGCGATTCGCCGCACAGCGGTGTGCGCTACCCCGGCGATTTCGGGCATGCCGTGCCGCGCTCCGTGCTGCGTGCGGCCGAGGACACCCATGTCGAGGCCCTGTGGGGCGCCGCGCCCGCAGTCGGCGCCACCCTGGTGGAGGCGCTGTTCCCGCGCAGCTACCTGGACCTGAACCGCACGCTCGACGACATAGACCCGGCCCTGCTGGCCACGCCCTGGCCCACGCCGCTGTCGCCCGGGGAGAAGACGCGCATCGGCTCGGGCCTGATCTGGCGCACCGTGAAGAACCAGCCCATCTACGACCGCCTGCTGCCCGTGGGCGAGGTGCAGCAGCGCATTGCGCGCTGCTACCAGCCCTACCACCAGGCGCTGGCCCAGGCCGTGGAGGACACGCACCGGCGCTTTGGCGCGGTCTGGCACCTGAACCTGCACTCCATGCCCAACAACGCCTATGAGCGGCTGCAGATCCGCAGCGAGCGGCCTCTGGCCGACTTCGTGCTGGGCGACCGCGACGGCAGCACCTGCGAGCCCGCCTTCGTCGCCCTGGTGGAGGAATACCTGCGCGGCTGCGGCTACACCGTGGCGCGCAACGATCCCTACAAGGGCGTGCAGCTGATCGCCAGGATCGGCCAGCCCGCGCTGCAGCGGCACAGCATGCAGATCGAGATCCGCCGGCCCATCTACATGGATGAGGACACTCGCGAGCGCAACGCCGGCTTCGAGGCCGTGCGCCAGGACATCACGGGCCTGCTCAAGACCATGGCGGCGTACTTCGAGAGCCATGCGTCCGTCAGGCATTGCGCCGACCGGGCATGAACCCCTGGCATCCCGCGCCGTGCGCCACTGCAGCGCGCTGCAGTGGCCGTGGCGACGGTGTCGGGCGGTTCAGTCCACCACGAAGAGCCTGGCGCCCTTGGGCGAGCGCGAGCGGTGCGGCTCGGCGTTGTCCGCTACCTGGTAGCTCATGCCGGGCGTCAGCGTGAAACGGCGGCCGTCCGCCAGTTCGGTCTCCAGCTCGCCTTCCAGGCACAGCAGCACATGGCCCTTGGTGCACCAGTGGTCGGAGACATAGCCGGGCGTGTACTCCACCGTGCGCACGCGGATGTTGCCGAAGTTCTGCGTGCGCCAGAACGCCTGGCCGGCCTCGGCCGAATGCTCGGTGGGCGCCACGGCGGCCCAGTCGGTGGTGTTGAAGGGGATGTTGTCCATCTGCATGGCGGGATTCCTTGATGAAGGGGGTGTGCAGCTAGAGGGCCGGCGTCGGCAGCAGCCTCGGCCTCAGCCGCCGCGCCGCAGCAGGTAGATATCCATGATCCAGCCATGCCGCTCGCGCGCTGCGGCGCGGGCCTGCACGATGCGCGGGGCGGCCTCGGCCAGCGGGCCGCTGTCCAGCATCTGGCGATCCATGCCCAGGTAGGCGCCCCACCAGATGTGCAGGCCATGGGAGGGCAGCTCGGTGAAGCTGCACTGCCCGTCCAGCATCACCACAGCCGTGTCCACGCCGGGCGGCCAGCCCTGCTCGCGCAGCTGGCGGCCCGTGGTCACCACGAAGGGCTGGCCTATGCCGTTGAGCGCGATCGCATGCGCGGCGCACAGCACCTGCATGGAGCTGATGCCCGCCACCACGCGCACGCTGTGCGGCGCCGGCTGCATGCGCGCCGCGATGCGCAGCGTGCTGTCGTACAGCGCCGGGTCCCCCCAGACCAGCAGGGCGACCTGCAAGGGCTGGCCCGCCGTTCGCGGCGCCAGTCCATCGGCCATGGACCGGGTGATGGCCGCCTGCCAGCAGCGCGTGATGGCCGCATGCCATTCATCGACCTGGGCCAGGTAGTCGTCGCCCACGCTGCGGCGCACGGGCATGTCGAAGCCTTCGATGCGCGGGCCGGGCGCAGTGAGCACGGCATCGCACAGGTCGCGGCGCAGGGCGGCGAGTTCGGCCTTGTCATCGCCCTTGTGCGGCAGCAGGATCAGGTCGGCGGCCTGCATGGCGGCCTGGGCTTCGCGCGTGAGGTGGTCGGGGTTGCCCGTGCCTATGCCGATCAGGCTCAGCGCCACGGGCGGCAGGGCCGCGCTCATGGGGCGGGGTTCCCGAGGGGCACGTCGATCACGGTGTCGCTCCCGGGGTCGCTCACGGTGTCCCTCAAGGTATCCCTCGCGGTATCCAGCGCGGCATTCCCATGCACATCGGTGGCGGGAAAGCGCGGCTCGGTGCCCAGCGGGCGGTAGCGGCGGTCGTAGTCGGCCGCGTAGAGGCGGCTTTCGCCGAAGTCCTCGGCCTGCAGGCTGCGGCCCACCAGGATCAGGGCCGTGCGCTCCATGTGGGTGGCCACGGCCTCGGTCAGGCCGCCGACCGTGGTGCGCACCACGGTTTCGTCAGGCCAGCTGGCGCGCCAGACGATGGCCACGGGGCAGTCGGCGCCGTAGTGCGGCAGCAGCTCGGACTGCACCTTGGCGGCCACATGGATGGACAGATGGATGGCCAGCACAGCGCCCGTGGCCGCGAAGGCGGCCAGGTTCTCGCCCTCGGGCATGGCCGTGGCGCGGCCCGAAGTGCGTGTCAGCACCACGGACTGGCACAGGCCGGGCAGGGTCAGCTCCGCGCCCAGCGTGGCGGCGGCGGCCGCGAACGAGGGCACGCCGGGCGTGACGGTGTAGGCAATGCCGGCCTCGCGCAGGCGGCGCAGTTGCTCGCCCATGGCCGACCAGACGGACAGGTCGCCCGAGTGCAGGCGCGCCACGTCTTCGCCACGCGCCTCGGCGGCCTGGATCTCGGCCACGATGTCGTCCAGGCTCATGGATGCGGTGTTGACGATGCGCGCGCCCGGCGGGCAGTGCGCCAGCAGCTCGCGCGGTATCAGCGAGCCTGCGTACAGGCAGACCGGGCAGGCCGCCATGAGGTCGCGCCCGCGCACGGTGATCAGGTCGGCGGCGCCGGGGCCGGCGCCGATGAAATGCACGGTCATGCCGTTGCTCCTTGGTTCTTGGCCTGGCTGGCGTGGGCCAGGCAACAGTTCAGAGGTCCGCCCTGGCCCACGGCCAGGGCCAGGGTGGCGCTGCCATCGTCCGCGACCAGGCGGGTTACGCTCAGGGCGGAGTGCGGGCCTGCGGCGGCCAACGCCGCCGCCTCGGCCACGCTGCCCGTGCCATAGCGCGCCAGCATGCGCGGCGATTGGGTGACCACGGGCTGCCCGGGCAGTTGCCCTGGCGGCACGCGCACCAGAACGGCCGTGGGCACGACAGCCGCCATCCACGCGGCCAGCGCCGGGTGGCCGGCCTTGGTGTCCAGCACGGCCACGGCGCAGATGGGCTGGGGCGCGCAGGCGCTTGCGTCTGCGCTTTCCGGCAGCTGCGCCTGCGCCCGCTGCCACAGCGCCTGCAGCGCATGGGGCAGTGCGTCGGTGTGCAGGCCCAGGCCCAGCACGCCGCAGCGGTGGGGGATGGCTTCGTCCGGGTTCACCGCCGCCAGCTCCACTGCACCAGCGGCCGCGCAGCCTTCCAGCTGCGCATGCGGCCCAGCGGCTCGGCGCTGGAGATCTCCAGCCGCAGCAGCTGGCCGCCGTGCTCGGCCTGCAGTTGCACCAGCAGGGCCTCGGTCTCCAGCGTCACGGCATTGACCACCAGGCGGCAGCCTGCGGGCATGAGGGCCTGCAGGCGATCGAACAATTCGGCGTCAAAGCCGCCGCCCACGAACACGGCCTGGGGCCGGGCCAGCGCCTGCAGCCCGGCCAGCGCCTCGGGCGCCACGCCCTGCACCACGCGCAGGCGCGCCTGCAGTCCGAAGCGCCGGGCGTTGAGGCGGATGTTGTCCGCACGCGCCGCATGCTGCTCCAGGCTGATGGCCGAGCCACCGGCCAGGCACCACTCCACGGCCACCGAGCCCGAGCCGCCGCCCACATCCCACAGGCATTCGCCGTGGCGCGGCGCAAGAGCCGCCAGGGTCAGCGCGCGGGCCGGGGCCTTGGTGATCTGGCCGTCGTTGGCGTACCAGTGGTTGGGCCGGCCCGGCACCAGCGGCAGGGCCGCGCCGCCCTGGGCGAGCAGGGCCACGGCCACGGGCGCATGGGCCGGATCGGCGGCCAGGGCCTGGGCGGCTTCGGCGGCGCGCCATGCGCGGCGGCGCTCGCGCGGGCCGCCCACGGATTCCATGACCTCCAGGCGGCTGTCGCCCCAGCCCTCCTGCACCAGCCAGTCCGCCAGTGCGGCCACGGCGGCGCCATCGCGCAGCAGCACCAGCGACTGGCGGCCTGGCGACAGGTGCGGCAGCAGCTGCTCCACGTGGCCGGCGTGCAGGCCCAGGCAGACCGTGTCTTCCAGCTTCCAGCCCAGGCGGGACGCCAGCAGCGAAAATGTCGAGGGTTGGGCGTGGCAGCGCCACTCCTGCGGCGCCAGATGCGCCGCCAGTCTGCCGCCCGCCCCGAACCAGAACGGATCGCCCGACGCCAGCACCACCGTGGGCCGGCCACGGCAGGCCAGCACGGGCGCCACGTCAAAGGGCACGGGCCAGGGGCGGCCCCGCTCGCCGGCCTGGGCCAGCGCCAGATGGCGCGGCCCGCCAAAAACGGTCTCGGCCGCGTCCAGCGCGCGCAGCGCGGCGGGCGAGAGGCCGTCCAGGCCGTCTTCGTTCAGGCCCACCAATGTCAACCAGGGATCAGTCATGCCCCATGTTCTCCTGCTGGGCGGCACCAGCGGCGCCAGCCAGCTGGCCCAGGCCCTGCACCGCGCCGGCATTGCCGCCGTGTTCTCGTATGCGGGCGTCACGCAGTCGCCCGTGGCCCAGCCCCTGCCCACGCGCGTGGGCGGATTTGGCGGCGCCCAGGGCCTGGCGCAATTCCTGCGCGGGCAGGCCATCAGCCATGTGGTCGATGCCACCCACCCGTTTGCCGCGCAGATGAGCCGCAATGCCTGCCAGGCCTGCGCCGCCACCGGCACGCCGCTGCTGGCGCTGGAGCGCGAGCCCTGGCAGGCCAGTGTCGGCGATGCCTGGATCGACGTGCCCGACATGCAAGCCGCCGCTGCCGCCCTGCCCCAGGCAGCCGCCCGGGTGTTTCTGGCCGTGGGCCGCAAGCAGCTTGCGGCCTTTGCGGGCCAGCCCCAGCACCACTATCTGCTGCGCCTGGTCGATGCGCCCGAGCCCGGCAGCCTGCCCCTGCCCCACACCACGGTGGTGCTGGGGCGCGGTCCTTTCAGCGCGGCCGATGACGAGGCCTTGCTGCGCACGCACGGCATCGAATGGCTGGTGGCCAAGAACGCAGGCGGCGAGGCCACGCGCGGCAAGCTCGATGCCGCACGCGCCCTGGGCCTGCCCGTGGTGATGGTGCAGCGCCCGGCGCTGCCGCAGCGCCAGCGCACCGGGTCGGTGGCTGCGGTGCTGCACTGGATTGCTCATGGCGTGCTGCCGACGGCGCCGACAGCACCGCCCGCGCCGCCATCCATGCCGTAGTGGCGTGGCGTGTAGACCCAGCGGCCCACGCGGCGCGTGGCGCTGTTGCCCACCAGGACCACGGTGCGCATGTCGGCCATCTCGGGCGTGGCCTCGGCCAGCGTGCATACGTGCAAGTGTTCCTCGGGCGTGGACACGGCGCGCGCGAACACCAGCAGGCGCTGCGGCTCGCAGCGGGTGCGCAGCAGCTGCAGCAGGCGCACAAAGCCTTCGGGCCGACTCTTGGAGCGCGGGTTGTAGAAGGCCATGGCGAAGTCGGCCTGGGCCGCCAGTTCCACGCGCCGCGCGATCACCGGCCAGGGCTTGAGGTTGTCCGAGAGATTGATGCAGCAAAAGTCATGGCCCAGCGGCGCACCAGCGCGCGCGGCGGCGGCCAGCATGGCGGTGATGCCGGGCAGCACCTGGATATCGAGCGCCTGCCAGGCGGCGGCCTGCACCGCATCGACCGATTCAATGGCCTCGAACACGGCCGACGCCATGGCGAACACACCCGGGTCGCCCGAGGACACCACGACCACCTGCCGCCCCTGCGCGGCCAGCGCCAGCGCCTGGCGCGCGCGCTCCAGCTCCACGCGGTTGTCCGAGGCATGCCAGGCCACGGCCTGGCCCTGACCCGCCTGCGCCAGCAGAGCCTGCGCGCGGGACACATAGGGCAGGTAGCCGACCACATCGTCGGCCGCGAGCAAGGCGGCTGCGGCTTCGGGCGTGATCTGGTCCAGTGCGCCCGGGCCCAGCCCAACCACCGTCAGGCGGCCGGCGCTCACCATGCGGCCTCCGGCCGGCGGCCCTGGCCGTGCACGAGCACGATGGCGAAATAGGGGCAGGCGTCGTCGGACACATCGCCCAGGCGCGCGACCTGCTCGCTGTCCGTGGTGCCGTTCTGCACCAGCCAGGCGGCGTCAAGCCGGCCCGTGCGCTGCAGGGCGCGGCGAATGCGCGGCAGGTTGCGGCCGACCTTCATGACGACCAGGGCCTCGGCCGTCTGCATGCGGCGCACCAGCTCGTCTTCCGACAGGGTGCCGGTCATCACGCTGAGCACGTCGTCGCCCCAGGTGATGGGCTCGCCCGTGGCGTGCCAGCAGCCCACCATGCCGGGGATGCCGGGCACCACGTCCAGCGGCACCTGGCCGCGTTCGCGCAGCCGGGTGTACAGATGCATGAAGGAGCCGTAGAGGAAGGGGTCGCCCTCGCACAGCACCACCACCTGCCCGGTCTGCGCCAGCGCTTCCAGGCGCAGGCACCAGTCGTCGTAGAAGCGCGCCAGCAGGTCCACATAGGCGGGGCTGTCCACGGGCAGCTCGGTGGTCACCGGGTACTCCATGGCGTGCTCGGCGGCGCCTTGGGCCAGCAGGCCGTCCACCAGCTGGCGGGCCTTGCCGGGCCGGCCCTTCTTGCGGAAAAAAGCCACCTGGCGGGCGCCGCGCACAAGGCGGTCGGCCTTGACGCTCATGAGTTCGGGGTCGCCCGGGCCCAGGCCCACGCAGACAATGCCGGGCCCGCCCTGGCTGGGACGCGGCTGCCTACTCGACATGGCTGGCCAGTGCGTTGATGGCGGCCACGGTAATGGCCGAGCCGCCCAGGCGGCCATGCACGGCCATGCAGGGCACGGGCAGGTCCTGCATCAGCGCCTGCTTGGATTCCATGGCGCCCACAAAGCCCACGGGGCAGCCGATGATGGCGGCCGGCCGGGGGCAGGCCGGGTCCTGCAGCATGTTGAGCAGGTGGAACAAGGCCGTGGGCGCATTGCCGATGGCCACCACGGCCCCGGCCAGGTGCGGGCGCCACAGCTCCAGCGCGGCGGCGCTGCGCGTGTTGCCCATGTCACGGGCCAGCGCGGGCACGCGCTCGTCCGGCAGCGTGCAGATGATGGGGTTGGCGGCGGGCAGGCGCGAGCGCGTGATGCCCTCGCTGACCATGCGCACGTCGCACAGCACGGGCGCGCCGTTTTGCAGGGCCTGCGCGGCGGCCTCGGCCATGCCGGGGGAGAAGGCCACGTGTGGGGCCAGCTCCACCAGGCCGGCGGCGTGGATCATGCGCACCACCACGCGTTCCTCGACAGGCGTGAAGCGTTCCAGCGCCGCCTCGCGGCGGATGGTGGCAAAGGACTGCCGGTAGATCTCGGCGCCATCGGTTTCGTAGCGGTGCAGCATTATTCTTTTGAAAACAGCAATCCCGGATTGTCTCGCACCGAGGCCAGGGTCCGCTGCTCCTGCGCCCTATCCCCGGCACGGCCATGGCGCACTACGGAATAGACAGGGCCTTCGCCCTCGTCGTCACCTTCTGCCCGCAGCACCACCGTGGCCGGCGCCTGCCGCGCGCAGCCCTTGGCGCATCCGGTCACATGCAGGTGCGCGCCGTGGGGCACCTGCGGCGCCAGCTCCAGCGCCAGGGCCTGCGTGGGACCCAGGGCCTGGGTGCAGCCCGGCGCGCCGGTACAGGCGGATACGCGCAGGCGCGGGTCATGGGCGTGGGTGATCCAGTCAGCGGCGTTGTCCAGCCCTGCAGCCGTCCACCAGCGGGGCAGGTCGGCACCAGCTTCCGCGTTTTCGTCTTCCACCAGCAGCATGCGCCAGGGTGTCACACGCAAAAAGGCCTGCTCAGGCAAGGCGCGCACCAGCCGCGCCAGCGCCACGGCCGGCAAGCGGCCCAGCGGCGCGCCCAGCAGCCAGCCCACGCCGGGCACGGCACCGGGCGCCGGTCCTTCGCCGTGGGCCGGGGCTTCTGTCTCCACCCAGTCCAGTCCGGGGGGCGGCTGCAGTTGCGCCGCCACCGCGGCCATGCGTCCGGGCCGCAAGCCCTGGGCGCGGCGAAGGGAGGCCTGACCGGCAAACCAGCGCGCCAGCGCCAGGCCTGCGGCCACGGCCTGTTCCGCGTTGGCCACGGCCAGCGCGTGGTTGCGTCCATCGGGCTGCACCAGCCAGCCGGTGGCTGTGCGCTGCAGGCGGATATCGGCGGACACGCCCGCCAGCCGGCCCGGCGCGCCTTCCACCGACCAGCCGAACTTGGCCGGCAGGCCGGCCAGGTCATCGGCCGCATCCAGTGCCTGCTGGAGGGCCTGGCCCAGCGCATGGACCGACTCCTGCGGCCGGCATAGCGGGTCGACCACCAGATTGCGGCGGCGCTCGCGGCCCGCGTCGGCGTCCAGCAGGCCCACGGCCGCCAGGGCGCGCAGCACGGCGGCGTGCCGCCCGGGCGCAATGCCGCGCAACTGCACATTGGCGCGGCTGGACAGCTCCAGCGCGCCGTTGCCATGCACGCAGGCCAGGCGCGCCAGACGCCGCGCCTGCGCTGCCGTCAGGCGGCCCAGCGGCGGGCGCACGCGCAGCACCAGCCCATCGCCGGAGGCCATGGGCTGCCAGGCGCCGGGGCACCAGCCTTGGATGTGGGGAGGGGTATGCATGGGGTAGGGGCCCCGACTGTAGCGCCGGCGCACCCGGCATCCCAGGTGCAAGACCCGCATGCGTTCATGAAATGCGGACTTTCTTGATCCAGCCCGCCTGGGAAGCGGGCTGGTAACGCCTAACACCCATCTAGCCTAAATTTGTCAATTCAAGTTGAAATTTAACAATTCACCCTTAGGGTTTTATCAAATTGATCATTTATTTTTGATAGAAACTGATACTTGCACCACCTACCTGGAAAGCGCCATGAATCTCCGCACCTGGACCGTCAAGACCAAGCTCTACGCCGCCTTTACCGCCCTGGCTTTACTGGTCGCACTGGTTTCCGTATCTGCCCTTCATGCGCTGGACGGTTCCGACCGCAACCTGACGCAGTTCGTCGACGGCGTGAACGCCCGCGCCCATCTGGCCGAACAGGTGCGCGCGGCTGTGGACAGCCGCGCCATCGCGGCGCGCAACCTGGTGCTGGTGAACACGCCAGCCGATCTGGACATGGAAAAAACGGCCGTGTACGCCGCCCATGCCGCGGTCAAGTCCCACCTGGACCAGCTCAAGGCCCTGGTGGCCGCGCCCGGGGTGGGCGAGGAGGCTCGCGCCCTGGTCGCCCGCATCGACCAGATAGAGCAGCGATACGGCCCGGTGGCGCTGGACATCGTTTCGCTGGCGCTGCGCCAGCAAAGGGACGAGGCCATTGCCAAGATGAACAGCGAGTGCCGGCCGCTGCTGGCCCAGCTGATCGCGGCCACCGACGAGTACAGCCAGCTCACGCGCCAGCACGCCCAGGTCATGGTGGAGCAGGCCACGCAGTCCTATGTGCAGCAACGCAACATGCAGATCGGCGTGAGCGCGGTCGCCTTCGTGCTGGCCCTGCTCATGGGCCGGCTGATCGCACGCGGCCTGACACGCGCGCTGGGGGCCGAGCCTGCCCAGCTCGGTGAAGTCGCCCGCCAGATTGCCGATGGCAACCTCGACCCCGCACTGGTGCGCAGCGAAGCGCCCGCCGGCAGCGTGCAGGCCTCGCTCAACGCCATGCACCAGAGCCTGGCCAGCGTGGTCAGCGATGTGCGCAACAACGCCGACAGCGTGGCCGTGGCCAGCGAGCAGATCGCCAAGGGCAATGCCGACCTGAGCCGCCGCACCGAGCAGCAGGCCAGCGCGCTGCAGGAAACCGCAGCCTCCATGGACGAGTTGTCTTCCACCGTGCAGCAGAACGCGGACAACGCACGCCAGGTCAACCAGCTCGCGCGCGGCGCCAGCCAGATCGCGGCCAAGGGCGGCACCGTGGTGCAGGAAGTAGTGGGCGCCATGCAGGACATCCATGCCAGCTCGCGCCAGATCGGCGACATCGTGGGCGTGATCGACTCCATCGCCTTCCAGACCAACATCCTGGCCCTGAACGCCGCCGTCGAGGCCGCGCGTGCCGGCGAGCAGGGCAAGGGCTTCGCCGTGGTGGCCGCCGAGGTACGCACCCTGGCCCAGCGCAGCGCGCAGGCTGCCCGCGAGATCAAGCAGCTCATCACTGACAGCGCCACGCGCGTCAGCCAGGGCGCGGAGCTGGCCGACCAGGCCGGCGCCACCATGGCCGAGGTGCTGCAATCCATACAGCGCGTGACCGACCTCATGGGCGAGATCAGCAATGCCAGCGACGAGCAAAGCGCCGGTGTGGCCCAGGTCGGGCAGGCCATGAGCCAGATGGACCAGGTCACGCAGCAAAACGCCGCCCTGGTGGAGGAAAGCGCGGCGGCGGCCTCCAGCCTCAAGTCCCAGGCCCAGCGCCTGGTGCAGGCCGTGGCCATCTTCCGCCTGGGCGACCAGGACGGCGCGGCACAGCAGCCGCGTTTGCAGGCGCCGCTGCCGGCGTCCGTGCCCACCCGCGCGGCCACGGCATCTGCGCTGGCCCCGGCCAGGCCTGCGCCGGCACAACCCTCAGCCGGTGCGCGCCCTGCACGACCTGTACGCCTCGCTGCGGCCAAACCGTCTGCCGAATCGCAGGACTGGACCAGCTTCTGAGGCCGGGAATCCGCACGCATGCGCCGCTACCGCTCCTGCACCGCTCCCCTGGACAAGGCTGCGCAGGTGCGCGAACTGGAAGAGTTCTTCCGCGGGCAAAACCCCATCGACCTCGCTGCGGCCGACTGGCACACGCGCATGGAGCAAGGCCTGACCGCCGAGGAAGAAGCCGAATTCACTGAATGGCTGGCAGCCAGCACGGCGCACGAGGCCGCCTTGCGCCACCTGGGCCAGAGCCTGGCGGCAGCGCGGTCCACTCCCCCCGAACAGGTGGCGCGCCTGCGCGCGGAGCAGGCACGCCGGCGCTCGCAGTCGGCGCCTCACGCACACCCGGAACCGGCCCCGCAGCGCCCGTCCTCCGAAGAGCGCCAAGGCTGGAGCTGGTCCCGCCTGCTGCCGCGCCCTGCCCTGGCGGCCCTGTGCTGCACGGTGGCCCTGGCCGTGGGCGTGGGCTGGCACCAGTGGCAGCAGCAGCCCACCTTCACCAGCAGCCACCTGACCCCACGCGGCCAGGCCAGGACCATCACCTTGCCGGATGGCACCGCACTGTCCCTGGATGCCGATACCCAGGCGCAGGTAACTCTGTACCGCGACCGGCGCGAGGTGCGCATCACGCAAGGGCAGATCCTGTTTGCCGTGGCGCCCGACAGCGACAGGCCCTTTCATGTGCTGGCCGGCCCGGCGCGCGTCACCGTGGGCGGCACGCGGTTTTCCGTGCGCTATCGCGCCACGGGCATGGAGGCGGGCAGCGCCCAGGTGGCCGTGCAGGAAGGCCATGTGCGCGTGGCCAGTGCGCAAGGCACTGCAGCCGCTGGCGCCGCGCCCGCCGCCCTGGTCGCTGGCCAGGCCCTGAGCGTGTCGCCTGCAGGCGTGCTCGGTCCGGTGTCGGCTGTGGCGCCCGGCAGCATTGCGCTGTGGCGCAAGGGACTGATCCGCTTCGAGAACACGCCCCTGGCCGACGCCCTGGCCGAGCTGGAGCGCTACGGGCCGACCGGCCTGGTGGTGCACGACCCGGCCGTGGCGGCCCTGCGCATTGGCGGCAGCTACCAGACCAGCCGCCCCGCCGAGTTCGCACGCATGCTGGCCCAGATCCTGCCCGTCACTCTGGTGGCCGGGCCCGATGGCCAGACCGAGATTGCCGCTGCGCCTTGAGCACGGAGGCGGGGCGCCGGGGCCGCGCGGCGGTCTATCGAAACAGCTCGGTCGTCAGCTTCCCCGCAGCCGGCGCCGGTGTTCGACCACCGTGCCCAGCAGAACCAGCCGGTTCCTGTCGCTGCGCAGCACGGCATGGTCTTCGTTGAGCGGCACCAGATCAAAGACCTCGATGCCGTCCTCTCCCACACCGCGCACGCGGTACTTTCTGAGCAGCACCTGCCGCTTGCCATTCCTGGCCAGCACATGGTCGCCGGGCCGGGGGCTGGCCTGCGGATCGATCAGCACGCGGTCGCCCTCGCGCAATTCAGGCGACATGGCATCGCCCTCCAGCGCAAGAAAAAACGCACCGGGCGATGCGTTGTCCTTGCCGAATTCGATGTCCAGGGTTTCAGCAGACTCGGGGAATGCGCCGTCATCTGCCAGGGCTGCAGCCTGGGCATGCGAGAGAACGGGATATTGCCGCAATCCTTTGGGAAACTCCGGCAGATTGGTGCCGGGCGTGTCCCCCTCTGGAAGCAGGGCCGGCAAATCGGAAACCATCTTCACCAGCCTGGGACTGATTTCGAAAAGCGAAACCTTCAAGCCCTTGGCATACGCAATGCCCGCCTCCAGGCTGATGGGCCGGTTGCCGCTTTGGTGCTGGGAGACCATGGAGGAGCCGCCAGGAATGCCTGCCTTCTCTGCGAACTCGGCCTTGCTTTTCACGGTAGAGAGCAGGCGCTTGAGGTTCGCTGCCTCTTCGTCGGTGGTCCAAACTTTCATGTAGCGATGCTAATAATCGAAGGAATTAGCAATGCTTTTCATTTTTTGATAGCTATGCTAAATTTTTCCCATGAAAAACGCAGCCAGCAAAACCCTGTTCCACCGTTTCATCCCCGGCCTGCGCTTCCACTCGTTCTGGTACTACCAGGCACGCGGCTCCACAGGCAGGGTGCGCTGGGCGCGGCTGCCCATGGTGTCAGATGCCTGTGCACAGGCCGATCCCCATGGCGCCTGGTGGTGTGCGCAGCGGTGCGCCGCCGTTCTGGCGCAGCGGCCATGGCGGTCCATGCAACTGCCGCCCGGCCTGCCCGCGCAGCCGGATGCCCGCCAGATGGCGCATGTCCTGCAGCAATGGCTGCCGGGCTGGAGCGCTGCGCCGGCCAGCGTGCAGGTCTGTGCCCACGCGCTTGAGAACGGCGGCAGCGCGCTGCTGCAGTTGCATGTCTGGGCCAGGAGCGCGCCCAGCATTCTTTGGGCATGGGTGGTTGGGGTGGAGGTCCAGGCGCGCCAATCCCTTCAGGGGCTGGCGCCAGGCAGCCTGCAAGCCGGGCACCTGTCCCCGCGAGCCCTGCTGATCGTTCCCTTCGGCCAGGACATGCCCTGGGCCACCGGCCATACCGCCCGGGTACGCCTGCATGCACGGGGGCCTCAACTGCGCGGGCCGCATGAAGTGGTGGCGCAGGACGGCTGCTGGTTTGAAGACAGTGGCCTGGATGCCGTGTTGCTGAAGCCGGTCTTGCGCGTTCAGGATGAGCGCGTATCCCTGTGAAGGGCCAGATGGGGCCAGATGGCGCAAGCGATTTCCTATAACGATGGAACGCGGCGCATGCACTCCGACTCACACCGTCCGCAGCTGTTGCCACAGCACCAGGCGCTGCACCCTTGTCGCGCAGCGCCGCACCCTCATTCATTCAACCGTTTCAAGGAGTTCCCATGCATCTTCAACGCACCGTCCTTTTTGCAGGCATGGCTGCCAGCCTCTTTCTGGCGGCGGGATGGGCCACGGCCGCAGAAGGCCCTGCCACGGCCCAGGCCCCCCAGGCCAAGGCTCAGGCCGCCAAGCCGGCGGGCGACACCGTGCAGGCGCAGCTGGAGGCCTCCACCTGGGTGCCCGATGGCAAGGCCGATGCGCCGCGCGTGATCTACACCTTCACCGACCCCAACTGCAAGTACTGCCACAAGTTCTGGGACGCCGCGCGTCCCTGGGTGGACGCAGGCAAGGTGCAGCTGCGCCACATCCTGGTGGGCGTGATCCGGGACGACAGCCCGGCCAAGGCCGCCGCCATCCTGCAGGCCCCGGACCGCGCGGCCGCACTGATGGAGCACGAGAAAAAGTCCGCCCAGGGCGGCATAGCCCCCGCCTTCAGCGTCAGCCCCGACGTGCGCAAGACGCTGGAGGCCCACCGCAAGCTGATGATGTCCCTGGGCTTCCGTGGCACGCCGGGCATCGTGGTGATCGACAGCCAGGGCGGCACCAAGAGCTATGGCGGCATGCCGCGCGATGCCGCCCTGCCCGAGGTGTTCGGGGCGCTGTGAACGCGCTGCCGTGAACGGGACGCCAGGTGATGCCCACACCTCGGCAGCCGCGAGTAGCATGGCCGGCAGGATCACCACTGCGGAGAACGCCACCATGCTCAAGCTCTATGGTTTTTCCAGGGTCAATGCCGGCGCGCGCGGCCGCACGCGCGATCTGCGCGTACTGTGGGCACTCGAAGAGATGCAGCTGCCCTTCGAGATCGCGGGCATGGACCATCCCGCGCACGACCTGAACACCGAGGCCTACCGCCGGCTCAGCCCCTTCGAGCAGATTCCTGCGCTGGACGATGACGGGCAGGTGATTTCGGAGTCGGCCGCCATCGTGCTGCATCTGGCCAGGAAGTGCGGCCGGCTGATGCCCTCCGATGCAACCGGCGAAGCACAGGTGCTGCGCTGGTGCTTTGCAGCCATGAACACGGTGGAGCCCCCGCTGCTCAGCCTGATGGTTCTGGACTGGACGGCCGATGGCAGCTGCGGCAAGCACCGCAAATTCCTGGTGGGCTGGGCGCATCGCATGCTGGGCAACCTGGAGCGCTGGCTGGACGGGCGCCGCTTCATTGCCACCGACGAATTCACGGTGGCCGACATCCTGATGGCGCATGTGCTCGCCTGCATCCCGGACCGCACGCTGACCGCGCCCTGCCCCGCCGTGGTGGCCTACCGCGACAGATGCCTGGCCCGGCCCGCCTGGCAGCGGACCCTGGCTGCCTACAACGCGCGGGTGGAGGCGGCGTAGCCGGGGCTCAGGGCTGCTCGGTGCTCAGGGCTGCTGGAAGGCCGCCACAGGCTGGAACTGCGGTGGTGGTGGCGGCGGCGCAGTCCAGCTGCCGCCGAGCACGCGGAACAGCTGGGCCAGCGCCAGCTGCCGCTGGGTCACGGTATCGATGTAGGCGCTTTCATTGGCGAAGGCGTTGCGCTGTGCGTCCAGGTAGCGCAGATGGTCGTCCACCCCCGCCTGGTAACGGGCCTGCGCCAGCCGCAGGCTTTCGCAGCTGCTGTCGCGCAGCGCCAGGCGCGCGGCTTCCTCGCGGCGCAGCGTGTCGGTGGCGGCCAGGGCGTCGGCCACTTCGCGGAAGGCGGTCTGGATGGCCTGCTCGTAGGCGGCCACGGCCATGTCCTTGCGCAGCACGGCCAGGTCGAGGTTGGCGCGGTTGCGCCCCCCGTCGAAGAGGGGCAGCGCGACCTGGGGAGTGAACGACCAGGCGCGCTGGCCCGGGCGGAACAGGTCGGACAGATCGGCGCTGGACGATCCCAGGAAGCCGGTGAGCGAGATGCGCGGGAAAAAGGCCGCGCGCGCCGCACCAATGTCCGCGCTGCGCGCGCGCAGCCGGTGCTCGGCCGCCTGGATGTCCGGGCGGTGGATGAGCAGTTCGGAAGGCGTGCCGGCCGACAGGTCCTGCAGCAGCATGGGTACGTCGGACGACTTTGCCGACTGTGCAGACCGTGCGGACCCTGCGGACAGGTACGGCCCCAGATCTTCCACGCCCGTCAGCAGCAGCAGGGCGTTGCCGGCCTGGCGCAGCTCGCGTTCGCTGCGCTCCACGTCGGCGCGGGCCTGGGCGGCCAGGCCCAGGGCGTCCTGGTGATCCAGAGCCGTGGCCGTGCCCGCCTGGCGCCGCTGCGCGGTCAGGCGCAGCGAGGATTCACGGCTTTGCAGCGTGTGCTGCGCCAGTTGCAGGCGGCGCAGGGCCCCGTCGCGGGACAGGTAGGCCTGCACCACTTCGGCACCCAGGCTGATGCGGGCGGCGCGCGCGGCCTCTTCAGTGGCCAGGTACTCGCCCAGGGCGGCTTCGGACAGGTTGCGCACGCGGCCGAACAGGTCCAGCTCGAAGGCGGCCAGCCCCAGGCCGGCCTGCCAGCTGCCCTGCACCTGCGGCTGGCCCGTGGCATTCATGTCGCCCGGCAGGCGCTGGCGCGTGCCGCCGCCCTGCAGGCCCACGCCCGGCAGGCGGTCGGCGCGCTGCACCTGGTACAGGGCGCGTGCCGCCTCCACGTTGAGCAGGGTCTGGCGCAGGTCGCGGTTGTGGGCCTGGGCCAGGTCCACCAGCTGGCGCAGCTGGCGGTCGGCGATGAAGCTGTTCCAGTCCAGCGTGGCCGCCGACGAGGACAGCACGGGCGCCGCATCCTGCTGCGGCCACTGCGTGGGAATGGGCGCCTGCGGACGCTGGTGGACCGGGGCGAGGGAGCAGCCCGCCAGCACCAGGCTGGCGGCCAGGGCGCACAGGGCGCGTGGGAAGAAGTGCATGGACATGGCGCTTACTCCGTGAAGGTTGCCGGGGCCTGCAGGGCAGGCGGGGTGCCGGCCGGCGCCTTGCGCCGGAACAGGGACAGCACCCAGACGAAGAAGACGGGAACGAAGACCACCCCCAGCAGCGTGGCCGACAGCATGCCGCCGATCACGCCGAAGCCGATGGCGGCCTGGCTGGAGGCGCCCGCGCCCGAGGCCAGCGCCAGCGGCACCACGCCCAGGATGAAGGCCAGCGAGGTCATGACGATGGGCCGAAAGCGCAGCCGCGCCGCCTGCAGCGCGGCCTGCGCCAGGCTGTGCCCCTGCGCATGCAGGTCCCTGGCGAACTCCACGATCAGGATGGCGTTCTTGGCCGCCAGGCCGATGATGGTGATCAGGCCCACCTTGAAGTACACGTCGTTGGACAGGCCCACGGCCGAGGTGGCAAGCACCGATCCCAGCGCGCCTATGGGCACGATCAGCATCACGGCGGCGGGAATGCTCCAGCTCTCGTACAGGGCCACCAGCAGCAGGAACACCACCACGATGGCCAGCGCGAACAGCTTGGGCGCCTGGGCACCGGCAGCTTTCTCCTGGAAGGACAGGGCCGTCCACTCGTAGCCGATGCCGCGCGGCATCTCGGCCATGATGCGTTCCAGCTCGGCCATGGCCTCGCCCGTGGTGTGGCCGGGCCTGGCGTCGCCCGAGATGCGGAAGGCCGGATAGCCGTTGTAGCGCGAGATCTGCACCGGCCCGCTTTCCCAGCGCACCGTGGCAAAGGCCGACAGCGGCACCTGCTGCCCGCTGGCGTTGGGCACGTGCAGGCGCAGGATGTCCTCGGGCCGCGCGCGGGCCTGCGCATCGGCCTGCACCACAACGCGCTGCAGGCGGCCCGCGTTGGGAAACTCGTTGATCACGGCCGAGCCGTAGGCCGTGGACAGGGCGGTGTTGATGGCGCTGAAATCCACGCCCTGGGCCTGCGCCTTGCGCCGGTCGATGTCCAGCCGCAGCTGGGGCGCATCCTCCAGGTTTTCCATCATGGCGTAGGCAATGATGGGCGAGGCATTGGCCTTGGCCAGCAGCTGGTCGCGCGCGGCGATCAGCGCCTCGCGGCCCAGGTTGGCGCGGTCCTGCAGGCGCAGCGCAAAGCCGCCGGAGTTGCCCAGGCCGTCGATGGGCGGCGGGTCCACGGCCATGACGGTGCCGTCGGACAGGCGGGCAAAGCGCTGGTTGAAGTCCTGCACCTCGTCCCACGACGCCTGCCCGGCGCCGCGCACCGACCAGTCCTTGAGCGTGACGAAGGCCAGGGCCGCGTTCTGCCCCATGCCCGAGAAGCTGTAGCCCATCAGGAACTCGGCCTGGGCCGTGGCGGGGCGGCCCTGGATGTAGTCCTCCATGTCCTTGACCATGGCCTTGGTGCGCTCCGTGGTGGCGCCCGGCGGCAGCTGCACGCCGACGATGTAGTAGCCCATGTCCTCGTAGGGCACGAAGGATTCGGGCATGCGCGTGTACGCCACGCCCAGCCCGGCCACGATGGCGGCATACACCAGCATGCAGCGCCCGGCGCGGCGCACCAGCCGCTGGTTGAGCAGGTCAAAGCGCTCGGTCAGGGCTGCGAAGCGGCGGTTGAACCAGCCGAAGAAGCCCTTGCGCTCGGCGTGGTGGCCCTTGGCAATGGGCTTGAGCAGCGTGGCGCACAGCGCCGGCGTGAAGGTCAGCGCCAGCAGGCCCGAGAACAGGATGGACACGGCCAGCGACAGCGAGAACTGCCGGTAGATCACGCCCACCGAGCCGCTCATGAAGGCCAGCGGCAGGAACACGGCCACCAGCACCAGGGTGATGCCGACGATGGCGCCCGAGACCTGCTGCATGGCCTTGACCGTGGCGGCCAGCGGCGACAGCCCCTCCTCGGCCATGAGGCGCTCCACGTTCTCCACCACCACGATGGCGTCGTCCACCAGGATGCCGATGGCCAGCACCATGCCGAACATGGTCATCATGTTCACCGAAAAGCCCAGCGCATACATCACGCCCAGGGTGCCGGCCAGGCAGACGGGCACGACGATGGTGGGAATCAGCGTGTAGCGCAGGTTCTGCAGGAACAGCCACATCACCAGGAACACCAGCGCCACGGCCTCCACCAGGGTCTGGATGACCTTGCCGATGGCCACTTCCACGAAGCGCGAGGTGTCATAGGGCACGGCGTACTGGATGCCGGCGGGGAAAGTCTGCGACAGCTCGGCCAGGCGCGCCTTGACGGCCTTGGCGGTCTGCATGGCGTTGGCGCCGGGCGCCAGCTGCACGGCGGCGGCCACGCCCTGGCGGCCGTCCTCGCGCGAGGAAAAGCTGTAGTCCAGCTGGCCGACCTCCAGCCGCGCCACATCGGCCAGGCGCACGGCCGAGCCATCGGCCCTGGCACGCAGCACGATCTGTCCGAACTCCTCGGGCGAGGCCAGCGTGCCCTTGACGGCAATGGTGGCGCTCAGCTCCTGGCCGGGCCCTGCGGGCGAGGCGCCAAAGCTGCCGGCCGGCACCTGCGCGTTCTGGGCGGCGATGGCCGCGTTCACGTCCGCCACCGACAGGCCGTAGCCCAGCAGCTTGCCCGGATCGACCCAGACGCGCATGGCCACATCGGCCGCGAAGAACTGCACCTTGCCCACGCCGGGCACGCGGCGGATCTCGTTGTTGATGTTGCGCACGGCGTAGTCGGACAGGGCCACCTCGCTGTTGCCGCTGCCGCCGCTGCCGTCCTTGTAGGTCAGCGAGTAGATCATCAGGAAGTTGGCGCTGGCCTGCTCGACCTGCAGGCCCATCTGCATCACGGACGCGGGCAGGCGCGCCTCGGCCTTCTTGATGCGGTTTTGCACCTCCACCTGGGCCAGCGCGGGCTCGGTGCCCGGGGCGAAGGTGGCCGTGATCTCGGCCAGGCCCGTGGAGCCGCTGGAGGAGTCGAAGTACAGCAGCCCCTTGGTGCCGTTGAGCTCCTCCTCGATGACGCTGGTCACCGACTCCATCACCGTGGTGGCGGAGGCGCCCGGGTAGTTGGCGGTGATCGAGATCTGTGGCGGCGCCACGTTGGGAAACTGGGAGACGGGCAGCGCCGGTATGGCCAGCAGCCCGGCGAGCATGATGAAGATGGCCACCACCCAGGCGAAGTTGGGGCGGTTGATGAAGAACTTGGACATGGTCTATTCCTTGGGCACGCGCCGGCTCAGTCGCTGGACGTGGCGGAGCTGCCGGAGGCGCTGAAGGTGCCGGACAGCCCCGCCGTAGGGGAGGCCGCGGCATCGGAAAGGGCCGTGACCTGAACCCGCGCCCCGGGCTGCAGGCCTGCCATGCGGCCCACCACCACGCGCTCGCCGCCCTTGAGGCCTGCGCTGATCTGCCACTGCGCGCCATGCATGGCCGCGGTCTGCACGGGGCGCATCTGCAGCGTGTCCTGGCCATCCACCACCAGCACGTGGGCCTGCCCGTCGGTGCTGCGCTGCACGGCCCGCTGCGGCACCAGGATGGCGGCAGGGTCCACGCCCTGGCCCACGGTCACGCGCACATACATGCCGGGCAGCAGCATGCCGTCACGGTTGTCGAAGCGCCCGCGCAGCGCCATCTGGCCGGTGCCACGGTCCACCGTCACATCCGAGAACAGCAGTTGCCCCGTGCGCTGCAGGCCCGTGCCGTCCACCTTCAGGGAAACCGGCGTGCCGTCCTTACCCGCCGTCTGTGCCAGGCGGCCCTCGGCCAGGGCCGCGCGCAGGCGCTGGGCTTCGGCCACGGGCTGCTGGAAGTCGGCATAGACCGGGTCGAGCTGCTGGACCAGCGCCATGGGCGTGGCCTCGCCCTGGCCCACCAGGGCGCCCTCGGTGACCAGCGCACGGCCGATGCGGCCCGCGATCGGCGCCCTGACCGTGGCGTATTCCAGGTTCAGGGCGGCCGCCTGCACCTCGGCCTGGGCGGACTGCCGCGCGGCCTGGGCCGCCTGCAGGCGGGCCTGCATGGCCTCGAAGTCCTGGCGGCTGACCGCCTCCTGCGCCACCAGCGGCGCGTTGCGGCCGACCACGGCACGCGCATCGAGCAGGGCCGCCTCGGCGCTGGCCAGTTGGCCCTGGGCGCGGGACAGGGCGGCGCGCAGGGGCGCCGGGTCGATCTGGAACAGCACCTGGCCGGCCCGGACGTCGGCGCCTTCCTCGAAATGGCGGCGCAGCACGATGCCGGCCACCCGCGCACGCACCTCGGCCACGCGCACGGGCTCGATACGGCCCGGCAGCTCGCTGGACAGGGCCAGCGGCGCGGGCTGCACGGTGACGGCCTGCACCACGGGCAGCGCGTCACCTGCTGCGGCCGGAGCCTCGTTGCGGCCGCAGCCCGCTGCCAGGACGGCCAAGGCGGCCAGCACCAGGGCCGCCAGCGGCAGGCCACGTCGCTTGTTCAGACGCATGCTCATGTTCACAACCTGATTGAGTTCGATACGAAGGCCGCGATGGTACATATCAGAATCAAATGAGTCAATATCGATTCATTTGATGCTTCAAAACATCAACAGATAAAATCCATGCACTTTCCAAGGAGGCATGACAAGCGATGACGAGCACCAAGCAAGAGGACGAAGGCAAGCTGCTGGGCGCACTGGCACTGGCGCTGCTGGACGATCCCAAGGCCAATCTGCAGGAGCTGGCACGCGCCATCGGCATCAGCAAGGCCACGCTCTACCGCTTCTGCCCCACGCGCGACCAGCTCATAGACCGGCTCATAGGGCATGCGGCCGACACCCTGTCGCGCGCCATGCACGCGGCCGAGCTGGAGCGCCACGCGCCGCTGGAGGCGCTGCGCCGCCTCACCGCCCACTGCCAGGACCACCAGACGCTGCTGCTGTTCCTGATGTATTTCTGGCGCTCCGACATCTCGGTGGTCGGCCAGATAGAGAGCGAATGGGTGGCGGCCATGGATGCCTTTTTCCTGCGCGGCCAGCAGGCCGGCGTGTTCCGCATCGACATCACGGCCGCGGCCATGACCGAGCTGTGGCTTTCCATGGCCGTGGGCCTGCTGGATGCGGAACGGCGCGGCCGTGTTGCGCGGGCCAGCGTGGCGGCCGTGATGGAGCAGTCCTTCCTGCACGGCGCCCTGCAGCCCGGCGCACCGGCTGCGTAGCGCGCCGGGCGCCGATGGGGGAAACCGAGGTGATGAATGATGGTCATGCACTGCTTTCAATCGATGAAGGCAGCCATGGAATGGATTCGCATCAATGAACTAAAATTTTTCTAGTTCAAAAATCCATGAATTTTTCTCACCAAAATGCTCGAACGCACCCACCTTGCCATCGTCCGTGAAGTCGAAAAACAGGGCTCGCTGACGGCGGCGGCCGGCGTGCTGTGCGTGACGCAGTCGGCGTTGAGCCACAGCATGAAGAAGTTGGAGCAGCAGCTGGGCACGGACATCTGGCTGCGCGAAGGCCGCAGCCTGCGCCTGACGCAGGCCGGCCAGTACCTGCTGGCCGTGGCCCAGCGCGTGCTGCCTCAGCTGGACCTGGCCGAGGAGCGGCTGCGCCAGTTCTCCCAGGGCGAGCGCGGCGCGCTGCGCATCGGCATGGAGTGCCATCCCTGCTACCAGTGGCTGCTCAAGATCGTCGCGCCCTATCTGGCGAGCTGGCCCGATGTGGATGTGGATGTGAAGCAGAAATTCCAGTTCGGCGGCATCGGCGCACTGTTCGGCTACGAGATCGACCTGCTGGTCACGCCCGATCCGCTGTTCAAGACGGGCCTGGAGTTCGTGCCCGTGTTCGACTACGAGCAGGTGCTGGTGGTCTCCAGCGCGCATGCGCTGGCAGGGGCCGATTTCGTGGAAGCCGCCCAGCTCGCGCCCGAGGTGCTGATCACCTATCCCGTGCCCATGGACCGGCTGGACATCTACAACCAGTTCCTCATGCCGGCCGGCATCACGCCGCGCCGCCAGAAGGCCATAGAGACCACGGACATCATGATGCAGATGGTGGCCAGCGGCCGGGGCGTGGCGGCCCTGCCGCGCTGGCTGGTGCAGGAGTACGCGGGCAAGCTGGACGTGGTTCCCGTGCGCCTGGGCGCCAAGGGCATTGCCAAGCAGATCTTCCTGGGCGCGCGCGTGGCGGACCTGCAGACCGACTATCTGCAGGCCTTCATCGAGCTGGCGCGCCAGCCGCTGGCCGCTGGCACCCTCCCTGCTCAGGCTGCCTGAGCCTGCGCCAGGAAGTCCTGGGCAAAGCGCTGCAGCACGCCGCCCGCCTCGTAGACCGATACCTCCTCGGCCGTGTCCAGCCGGCAGATCACCGGCACGCGCAGCGTCTGGCTGCTTCTTCGTTCAATCACCAGAGTGAGTTGGGTTCCCGGGGTGCGCTCGCCTTCCACGCCATAGACCTCCGTGCCGTCCAGCCCCAGGGTCCTGCGGCCGGTGCCCGGCAGGAACTGCAGCGGCAGCACGCCCATGCCGATGAGGTTGGTGCGGTGGATGCGCTCGAAGCCTTCGGCCACCACGGCCTCGACTCCGGCCAGCCGCACTCCCTTGGCCGCCCAGTCGCGTGAGCTGCCCTGGCCGTAGTCGGCGCCCGCGATGATGATCAGCGGCTGGCGGCGGTTCAGGTAGGTTTCCATGGCCTCCCACATGCGCACCACGCGGCCTTCGGGCTCGATGCGCGCCAGCGATCCCTTGTGCTGCACGCCGTCGATGACGGCCATTTCGTTGACCAGCTGCGGGTTGGCGAAGGTGGCGCGCATGGCGGTGAGGTGGTCGCCGCGGTGGGTGGCGTAGGAGTTGAAGTCCTCCTCGGGCAGGCCCATGCGCGCCAGGTACTCGCCCGCCGCGCTGTCGGCCAGGATGGCGTTGGAGGGCGACAGGTGGTCGGTGGTGATGTTGTCGGGCAGCAGCGCCAGCGGCCGCATGTTGCGCAGCGTGCGCGGGAAGGCCGCCAGCGCGCCCACGCCTTCGGTGTCCCAGTACGGCGGGCGGCGGATGTAGGTGGACTGGGGGCGCCAGTCGTACTGGGGCGAGGCCTTGTTTCCGTCGTCCTTGCGGATGGCGAACATGGGTTCGTAGACGGCGCGGAATTGCGCAGGTTTGACTGCTTGCTCGACGATGGCGTCGATCTCCTCGTCGGCGGGCCACAGGTCCTTGAGGCGGATCTCGCGCCCGTCCACCACGCCCAGCACATCCTGCTCGATGTCAAAGCGCACCGTGCCCGCCAGCGCATAGGCCACGACCAGCGGCGGCGAGGCCAGGAAGGCCTGTTTGGCCTGGGGATGGATGCGCCCGTCGAAGTTGCGGTTGCCCGAGAGCACGGCCGTGGCGTAGAGGTCGCGCTCGATGATTTCCTGCTGGATGGCGGGGTCCAGCGCGCCGCTCATGCCGTTGCAGGTGGTGCAGGCAAAGGCGACGATGCCAAAGCCCAGCTGCTCCAGCTCGCTGAGCAGCCCGGCCTCCTTCAGGTACAGCTCCACGGCCTTGGAGCCCGGCGCCAGCGAGGATTTGACCCAGGGCTTGCGCGTGAGACCCAGGCGATTGGCATTGCGCGCCAGCAAGGCGGCGGCAATGACATTGCGCGGGTTGCTGGTGTTGGTGCAGCTGGTGATGGCGGCGATGATGACGGCCCCATCGGGCATCAGGCCTTGCGCCTCCTGGACGCGGGCGGCCTGCAGTTTTGCGGCATCGGCAATGCCGCGCTCGGCCAGGGCAGAGGTGGGCAGGCGCCGGTGCGGATTCGAGGGGCCGGCCATGTTGCGCACCACGGTGGACAGGTCGAACTGCAGCAGGCGCTCGTACTGGGCATCGGCCAGGCTGTCGCTCCAGAAACCTGCGGTGCGCGCATAGGCCTCGACCAGGCGCACCTGGGCCTCGTCGCGGCCGGTCAGGCGCAGGTAGGCCAGCGTCTGGTCGTCAATGGAGAACATGGCCGCCGTGGCACCGTATTCGGGGCACATGTTGGAGATGGTGGCGCGGTCGCCGATGCTCAGGCTGTCGGCCCCCTCGCCAAAGAATTCCACATAGGCTCCGACGACTTTTTGCTGGCGCAGGAATTCGGTCAGGGCCAGCACGATGTCGGTGGCGGTGATGCCCGCCTGGCGCCGGCCCGTGAGGCGCACGCCCACGATCTCGGGCAGGCGCATCCAGCAGGCGCGGCCCAGCATGACGTTCTCGGCCTCCAGCCCGCCCACGCCCACGGCGATCACGCCCAGGGCATCGACATGGGGCGTGTGCGAGTCGGTGCCGACACAGGTGTCCGGGAAGGCCAGGCCATCCTGCACGGTGACCACAGGGGACATCTTCTCCAGATTGATCTGGTGCATGATCCCGTTCCCTGCGGGAATCACATCCACGTTGGCGAAGGCTTTTTTTGTCCACTCGATGAAGTGGAAGCGGTCCTCGTTGCGGCGGTCCTCGATGGCGCGGTTCTTCGCAAAGGCGTCGGGATCGAAGCCGCCGCACTCCACGGCCAGAGAGTGGTCCACGATGAGCTGCACGGGCACGACGGGATTGACCTGGGCGGGGTCGCCGCCTTCGGCCGCAATGGCGTCGCGCAGGCCGGCCAGGTCCACCAGGGCGGTCTGGCCCAGGATGTCGTGGCAGACCACGCGCACGGGGTACCAGGGAAAGTCGATGTCGCGCCGGCGCTCGATGAGCTGCAGCAGGTAGCCGTCCAGCTGCGCGGGATCGGCGCGGCGCACGAGGTTCTCGGCGTGGACGCGGGCGGTGTAGGGCAGGCGTGCCCAGGCGCCGGGCGAGAGCGCATCGACGGCGGCGCGGGCGTCGATGTAGTGCAGCGTGGTGCCGGGCAGGGGTTTCTTGTGGGTATGGTTCATGGGGCGGATGCAATGCGGGCGGGCCTGCAGCCCGCCCGCCAGGTTCAGGACAGCGGCGGCTCAGGCGCGCGCATCGAGGGGCACGAACTTCTGGTCCTCGGGCCCCGTGTAGTTGGCGCTGGGGCGGATGATCTTGTTGTCCTGGCGCTGCTCGATCACATGGGCTGCCCAGCCGCTGGTGCGCGCGATCACGAACAGCGGCGTGAACATGGCCGTGGGCACACCCATCATGTGGTAGCTGACGGCACTGAACCAGTCCAGGTTGGGGAACATCTTCTTGACCTCCCACATCACCGATTCCAGCCGGTCGGCAATGTCGTACATGCGGGTGGTTCCGGCCTCGTCGGACAGGCGCTTGGCCACGCCCTTGATGACCACGTTGCGCGGGTCGCTGACGGTGTAGACCGGGTGGCCGAAGCCGATCACCACTTCCTTGGCATCGACGCGGCGGCGGATGTCGGCCTCGGCCTCGTCGGGCGTGTCGTAGCGCTTCTGGATCTCGAAGGCCACCTCGTTGGCGCCGCCATGCTTGGGGCCGCGCAGCGCACCGATGGCGCCCGCGATGGACGAATACATATCGCTGCCCGTGCCCGCGATCACGCGCGCCGTGAAGGTGGAGGCGTTGAACTCATGCTCTGCATAGAGGTTGAGCGAGGTGTGCATGGCGCGCACCCAGCCTTCGGACGGCCGGTGGCCGTGCAGCAGGTGCAGGAAGTGGCCGCCGATGGAGTCGTCATCGGTCTCCACCTCGATGCGCCGGCCCGAATTGCTCCAGTGGTACCAGTACAGCAGCATGGAGCCCAGGCTGGCCATGAGCCGGTCGGCAATGTCGCGGGCACCCGCCAGGTTGTGGTCGTCCTTTTCGGGCAGCACGCAGCCCAGGGCCGAGACGCCGGTGCGCATCACGTCCATCGGGTGGGCGCCGGCAGGCAGCTGCTCCAGCGCCTGCCTGACGCTGGCCGGCAGGCCGCGCAGCGCCTGCAATTTGGTCTTGTAGGCCTGCAGTTCGGGGCGCGTGGGCAGCTTGCCGTGCACCAGCAGATGGGCGATTTCCTCGAACTCGCAGACCTCGGCAATGTCCAGGATGTCGTAGCCGCGATAGTGCAGGTCGTTGCCCGAGCGGCCCACGGTGCACAGCGCCGTGTTGCCGGCGGTCACGCCCGACAGGGCCACGGACTTCTTGGGCTTGAATGCGGACGCAGATGGTGCAGTTGGCGCAGATGGCGCAGATGGCGCGTCGATGATCGTGGTACTCATGGAAGGGTCTCCTGGTTCAGATAGGAATGGGCAATGGCGGCAGGAAGGCCGTTGTGGTCGACAGCCACCATCTCGAACAGGCCCTTGAGCACGTCCTCGCAGGCAATGCCCGGAGCCTGGGCCGATGCGGTGACGCAGACCGTCATGGAGCTGCGCCCCACCCGGCTGACCCAGCCGCGCAGGACGATCTCGTGGCCCACGGGCACGGGCGCCAGGAAGTCCACGCCGGTGACGGCGGCCATCACCACCTCGCGCTGCGCCAGGCTGCGCGCTGCGAGAAAGGCGGCCTTGGCCATGAGCTGCAGGCCCTGGCCCGCGAACAGCGTGCCGTGGTGGTTGGCCAGCGCGGGCAATACCAGTTCGCGCAACTCGGCGGTTCCAGCAGGTGTTGTCATGCTTCGCAATCTACGCAAAATAGCGGCTCAGCCATAGGGCTGAAAAGGCGAATTCTTGCGAAACGAATCCCACGATATTGCGAATTCTGCGAATAACAGCCACCCGAGGAAACAGGCATGAAGAAGACATTCATGGGCGTCAAGCTGCGCAAACTGCGCGCGGAGCACGGCCTGTCCCAGATCGCCCTGGCCCACGCGCTGGGCCTGTCGCCCAGCTACCTGAACCAGCTGGAGCAGAACCAGCGGCCGCTGACGGTGTCGGTGCTGCTCAAGCTCAACCGTGCGCTGGGCGTCGATATCCAGCAGTTCTCGGAGGACGAGGAGGCGCGCCTGGTCGCCGGCCTGCGCGAGGCCCTTGCCGAGGCGCCCGAATCCATTGCCCTGCCCGAGCTGCAGGAAGTCGCCGCGCAGATGCCCGCCCTGGGGCGTGCGGTGATGGCGCTGCACCGCCGCCATCTGGAAGCCCTGGAGCGCATCGAGAGCATGTCGCTCAGGCTGGGCGATGACCGCTCGGACATGCCGGTGGCGCGCACCATGCCGTTCGAGGCCGTGCGCGATTTCTTCTTTGCGCACCAGAACTACTTCGATGAAGTGGACCGCGCGGCCCAGGCCCTGGCCGGCGAGGCGCGCGCGGACCCGGGCCATCTGGCGGACTGGCTGGTCCGGCGGCTGCAGCAGCGCCACGGCGTGCAGGTGCATCGCTCGGAAGACTCCCGGCAAAGCCAGCGCCGCTTCGACCCGGCCACGCGCTCGCTGTGGCTGTCCTCGGCGCTGGAGCCTGCGCAACAGGCCTTCCAGCTGGGCACGCAGCTGGCCTTGCTGGAGATGGGCGAGACGCTGGACCGGCTGATCGCCACCGCCGCCTTCCAGGGCGATCCGGCGTCATGCAAGCTGGCCCGCGTGGGCCTGGCCAACTACTTTGCGGGCGCGCTGCTGCTGCCCTACGACCTGTTCCTGGAGGCGGCCGAGCAACTGCGCTATGACATCGACCTGCTGGGCCAGCGCTTTGGCGTGGGCTTTGAAACCGTCTGCCACCGCCTGAGCACGCTGCAGCGGCCGGGCGCGCCCGGCGTGCCGTTCTTCTTCGTGCGCGTGGACCGCGCGGGCAATATCTCCAAGCGCCAGTCGGCCACGCATTTCCACTTCAGCCGCACGGGCGGCACCTGCCCGCTGTGGACGGTGTACGAGGCCTTCGGCCAGCCCGACCAGGTCCTGCGCCAGCTGGCCAGCATGCCCGACGGGCGGCGCTACCTGTGGATTGCACGCTCCGTCTCGCACGGGCAGCGCGGCTATGGTTCGCCGCGCAAGACCTTCTCCATCGGCCTGGGCTGCGACATACGCCATGCCGCGCGCCTGGTCTATGCCAAGGGGCTGGACCTGGGCGACCCGGAATCGGCCACGCCCATCGGCATGGGCTGCAAGGTCTGCGAACGCGACCAGTGCACGCAGCGCGCCTTTCCCTATGTGGGAAAGGCGCTGCATGTGGATGAGAACGCCAGCCGCTTTGCGCCCTATGGCGTGGGCGGCTGACGATTCCGTGGCCCGCGCGGTGCGCGGGATGCCCGGTCAGGCTGCGCTGCGGTAACGGTCGCGCAGGTCGCGCACTTCATCGTGGTTGCGCTGGGCACCCTGTGCCTGGCGCTCCACCACCACGCGCACGGCCGGTGGCAGCGGTTGCTTGAGCGCCTTGCGGTACTGGGCGAGGGCGGAGTCCTCGCCGCGCTCGCATTCCTCCAGCACCGCCTTGTCGTCCTGCGAGGTCAGGGCCGTCTTCACGGACACCCAGCCCCGGTGCAGCGCGCCGGCCACCGTGCCGCCCGATGCAGGCTCTCCGCCGAGCCTGCGGATTTCCGCTTCCAGCTCCCGCGCGGCAACACCGCACTCGGTGGAATGGCGCATGAACAGGGCCTTGAGGTCGGGCGAGTCGGCGTTCTCGGAGGAGGTGCGGAAGCCGTACTCGCCATCGCGGCAGGATTCAAGCAGGTCGTTGAGTACGTCCACCACATCGTCGTTGTCGATATCGCCCGTATAGGCGGGGGCGACGATGGTGCCCGTCTCGTCACGGACATCACGGCTGCCTGCGCGCGCCCAGGCGGCGCGGGCTGCGGGCCGGGCCTGGTCCCAGTCCAGATGGCTGGCGCCACGGCGGGTGGTCCATTCGCGCTCCCACTCGGCGTCGAAGGCATCGAAGTCGGCATCGCGGCGTGCGGCGGCAGCGTTCCAGCCCAGCTCGTAGGCGGGACGGTATTCCTCGTAGCTGCGGCCAGCCACGTAATAGGGCTCGCTCTGGTAGGCATCGCGCCAGTAGGCATCTTCAACCGTGGGGTTCACGGCCTCGGCTGCACCCTTGCCGGCCAGCCCGCCGACCACGGCACCGGCCACGCCGCCCACGGCAGCGCCGATGGGGCCACCCATTGCGCCGAATGCAGCGCCGGTGACGGCGCCGCCTGCTGCGCCTATGCCGGTGCCCACCGGGTGCGCGCCGGGTGCGTCGGACAGCGGGTCACGGTTTGCGGGGTTCGATTGCGTCATGGAATGTGCTCCTTGGCAGTTGAAAGTGATTCCTATGCTGATGGCCGCGGAGGCCGTCCGGCGTGCGCGCTTGCGGCCATGTGCCGTAGGAACGCAGCGCCCTGCCCTTGCGGACATCGCGCCAGTCCCCTGTGGCCATTTTTCGCACTGCCGCACAGGGCAAACACAGGGCAATCGGCGTGCCTGCCGGCCCTCCCGCATCGGACTGCATCCGAGCGCATCGGCACGCTCCTACCCCCAGGAAAGTGCTGTGCCCACCCCCGCTGCAAGCCCGCGCAGGCAGGCTTGGTCCATGACCCGGCCACGGTGGCCGGACCCCCTTGGAGATCACCATGCGCACCCCGAACAACACGGCTGCCACCGGCAGCGACACTCCCCGGATCGAACGCAGCGAAGACGCCAGCGCCGACCTGCCCGAAGGCAAGGACATCAACGAGCACCTGAGCGCGGAAAAGGATGTGGCCGATTCCATCGCCGAGGCCTCGGCGCACCGTTTCGACGACATGCCGCAGGACGGCCCGCTGAACTTCGACGATGAAACCGACATGGGCCACCCGCGCGGCAACACGCAGCGCGAAGGCGGCACCTGGCAGGCCGAGGGCGCGGACAGCGGCAGCCTCAGGCCGCCCGCCGAAATCCTGTCCGACCGCAATGGCCCCAGCGACCGCAAGAACGGGCGGTGATGCACCCTCGCACGCCATGAAAAAAGGGCACCCGAGGGTGCCCTTGTCGCGAGGAAACGGCAATTCATCCAGCGCCGCGGTCACCGCCTGGGCCGCCGCCCTTGTTCTGGCGCGTCTGGGCCTGGTTGCCGCTGCCGACATGGGCCTCGCGGTCATGGCGGCTTTCGGGCGTTCGCTGGCCTTCGTTCCTTTGCGTGGGCGGCTTCGCGCCCTGGCGGTTGTGATCGTTCTCCACCTTGCCCTTGCCGGGCTCCTGTCTGTCGCTGCTCATATCGCGCTCCTTGTCTAGGGTGCCGGGCCCCATCGCTGCAGGGCCGGACTTCCAGTCTAGGCAGCGCGCAAGGCCCAGGCAGCGGGTCATGGGCGCCCGCCGGCGTGGGGCGTCTCCCACAGGGCAAACGACGTGCCTGAGAACGGCGTTCAGGCGCGAGGCATCTTTTCGTTCCTGTGCTTTCGGCGTGGTCCCACGGCGGCTGCGCGCGGGCGAAGAGACCATGGCCCAAGCGCCGCCTGCGCAGGCCCGCGAACGAAAGGAAGACGCCATGAAAGACAAGACCCCATCCGCATCCAAGTCCTCTGCACCCACACAGGCGAAGCCGTCGGGCGATGGCCAGACCAAGCTGCCCGGCCAGGTGGGCAAGGCGCCGCATGCGCCCGGTGAATCCGATGCAGCCGACGCATCCGAACAAGGCCTGCGCCTTCCGCACGAGCGCGACCAGAGCCTGGACGCCACCAGCGATGCGCCCGACCCGGTGATGCGACAGGCCCATGACGACATTGTTTCCGGCCAGGTGGATACCGACATGCGGCAGACGCCGGGACTGGATGCCGAGCGGCGCAAGAAGATGGTGCGCAAGCAGCCTTGATCGATTTTTTCCGGACGGTTTTCCCCCATGCAAAGCACAAGTTCCACACCAAGCCGCCGCACACCGGGAGACGCCCTGGGCTCCATGCCCGAGACCAGCAGTGCCTCGTATGCCGACCACTCGCGCCTGCTGTCGGCCTTCGATCATTTCGCCAGCAGGGTGACGCGCTGGGCCGGCACGCCCATGGCCTTTTGCGTGGCCCTGATCTGCGTGGCCGTATGGGCCGTGGCGGGGCCGATGTTCCACTTCTCGGAGAACTGGCAGCTGGTCATCAACACGGGCACGACCATCGTGACCTTTCTGATGGTGTTCCTCATCCAGCAAAGCCAGAACAAGGACAGCGTGGCCCTGCACCTGAAGCTCAACGAGCTGCTGGCAGCCAACAAGATTGCCAGCAACCGCATGATCGGCATCGAGGGGCTGGACGAGGAGCAGCTGCAGCAAGTGGCGGCCTTCTACGTCAACCTGGCCGCCCGCGCGCGCGAAAGCGGAGCCTGCAAGGAATGCCACTCCATCGACGAGGACGACCCGGCACGGCCCGGCAACTGAGGCGGCCTGACTGCACTCCATCCAGTAGAACCCATGCCAGACATTCCCGATTGGCTCCAGTGGCCTGCCTTTGCGGCCTCCCTCATCGGCGCATGGTGGGTGGGCTCGCGTTCCGCCGGGCGGCGCAATGTGGGCTTCTGGATCCTGATGCTCAGCAATGTGCTGTGGGCGCTGTGGGGATGGTCCTCCGGCGCCTGGGCACTGGTGACGCTGCAGGCCTGCCTGGCCATCACCAACATCCGCGGCTCCATCAAGGCCGAGCGTTGAGCCAGCGCTAGCGCAAGCTGGCCAGGTAGGCAGCAATGTCCCGTGCATCCTGCTCGGCGACCCCCATGGCGGGCATGGCGGTTCCCGGCTTGACGGCGTCGGTCTGCACCAGCCAGCGCACCATGTTGTCGGGCGTGTTGTCCAACACGCCGGCAATGCGGGTACGGCGCGCCATGCCGTCCAGCGGCGGCCCCACCTGCGGGCTGGCCTGGGCCTGGCCCGCCACCGTGTGGCAGCCCACACAGGCGTACTGGTACAGGGCCCGCTGCCCGCGCACGGCATCACCGGGCCGCAGCGCCTGCACGGGCGGCCTGCACGGCTGAAAGACATCGTCCCGGCCCGCGTGTCCTGCGGAGCCCACCACCCAGTCCTGCCCCGCCATCGCGGCGAACTGCGGCGGCGACAGCTGCGGCATCTTCTGCACGAAGGCGACCACCGCCCAGAGATCGTCCTCCGACAGGCGAAATTCCCAGGAAGGCATGCCCGTCATCTTCAGCCCGTTGCGCGTGAGCCAGTACAGCTGGCCGGCGCTCCATCGCTGCGTGGCGTCGATCAGGGGCCCGGGCAGCGGCTGCATGCCCTGGCCCGCCGCCCCCTGCGCCACGCCGGGGCCGCCGTGGCACTGCACGCAGTGCTGGCGATAGCACTGCGCACCGCGCGCCAGCATGGCTTCGTCCGCCGCGCGCGGCGGCTCCAGGCCCCGCGCGTGGTAGCGCACGGACTGGCGCATGGCAATGTCCAGCAACTGGTAGACCGGCTTCAGGTGCTGGCGATTGGCGGCCACGTTGTAGACGCCGCTGGACACCAGGGCGGCAGCCAGCCCCGCTGCCGCGCAGGCAACGGCCAAAAGCGTGAGTGCCACGGTGCGCAGCTTGGTGGAGGCCATGAGAAATTGTCCTACCCGCCCTGCTGCGCGAATGTCAGCAGATCCTGATTGGGGACGCGGAATAATTTCCCCATGCCCGAGGCGCTCCCCTCCTTCCTGCACCGGCGCCAGCGAGTCGCCGCAAGCCTGTGCGCCGCTTTCTGGCTTGCGTGCGGCGGTGCGGCAGCTGGCGAGGAAAGCGCGTCGGTCGAGCGCGGCAGGCTCCTGCTGGCCCAGTACCGCTGCGGCAGCTGCCACAGCATTCCGGGGGTGGCCGATGCCCGGGGACGGGACGCCACGCCGCTGGACGGCTTCGGGCGGCGCAGCTATATCGCCGGGCGGCTGCCCAACCTTCCGGACCTCCTGAGCGCCTGGATCGTGCACCCGCAGGCACTGGTGCC
Source organism: Delftia sp. GW456-R20 (assembly GCF_001622915.1). Taxonomy (NCBI): domain Bacteria; kingdom Pseudomonadati; phylum Pseudomonadota; class Betaproteobacteria; order Burkholderiales; family Comamonadaceae; genus Delftia; species Delftia sp. GW456-R20. Next base: position 924,653 of record NZ_LWCN01000005.1, read on the forward strand.
CTCCACCACCATGCCGTCGCTGGGCGTATCGGCCACGCAGGCGCGCGACATGGCGGCCTACCTGGGCAGCCTCCAATGAGCGGCACGGCGGCCGCCACCCCCCAGTCATCGCTGCATGCGGGCAGCGTGCAGGCGGCCTCGTTCGGAGAACTCAGTGCCGTGCTGTCCGTGGGCGCGGCGGCGCTGCTGCTGGGCGTGATGCTGCTGCTGGCCCTGTCGCTGGGCCGCGCGCGTCCGGTGCGCGTGCGCCTGTGGCTGGTGGGTGGCGGCATCGCCCTGCCCGTTGCCGTGCTGACAGCCCTGTTCTTCTACGGAGAAAGCCGCCGCCCCGACTGGCGCCCCATGCCCCCGGCCGACGCATTGGTGGTGACCGTGACGGCACACCTGTGGTGGTGGGACATACGCTACAGCGATCCGCGCACGGGCGCCGAGTTCGTGACGGCCAACGAGGTCCGGCTGCCCGTGGGCCGGCCCGTGTACTTCGCGCTGGCCAGCGGCGATGTGATCCACAGCTTCTGGGTGCCGGCACTGGGCGGAAAAATGGACATGGTGCCGGGCCGTCTGCAGCACCTGCTGGTACAGCCCACAGCCGAGGGCCGCTGGCGCGGGCAATGCGCCGAGTATTGCGGCGAGCAGCATGCGCGCATGGCGCTCGACGTACTGGTGGTGGCGCCGCAGGCGTTCGAGCGCTGGTCCGCCGCGCAGGCGCGGCCCGCCTCCGTTGCCGTGAACCACCCGGGGCTGCAGGCCTTCGAGAAGCACCGCTGCAGCTTCTGCCACAGCGTGCGCGGCGTGGCCGACGAGGCCTCGCGCGGCCTGGGGCCGGACCTGACCCATGTGGGCGGCCGCCTGTCGCTGGCCGCCGCCAGCCTGCCCAACACACCACAGAACCTTCGCTCCTGGATCACCCATACGCAGCAGCTCAAGGCCGGGGCGCGCATGCCCTCGGGCGCCGGGCGTGTGCCCGACCACGAACTGGAAGACATCGCCGCATGGCTGAGCACCCTGAAATAGATGCTGCCCCGCCGCACGGCTTTCCCAGCGCCCTGCCCCGCCCCGCCGGCGAGCGCGAAGCCCTGGAGCGTGCCTGGGCACGCCCGCGCGGCTGGCGCATTTTCAGCGCCGTGAACAACACGCAGATCGGCGCCTTCTACATCGTGACGGCACTGCTGTTCTTCGTGCTGGGCGGCATCCTGGCGCTGGTGATGCGCGTGCAGCTGGCCGTGCCCGACAACGACCTGCTGGACGCCGCCACCTACAACCAGATGTTCACCATGCACGGCACGGTGATGATGTTCCTGTTCGCCGTGCCCGTGGTGGAGGCGATTGCAGTCTTTCTGCTGCCGGGCATGCTGGGCGCCCGGGACCTGCCCTTTCCCCGGCTGTCCGCCTATGCCTTCTGGGCCTATGCGATCGGCGGCCTGGCGTTCTTCTGCACCATCTTCTGGGGCGTGTCGCCCGATGGCGGCTGGTTCATGTACCCGCCGCTCACGAACAAGCAGTACTCGCCCGGCATCGGCGCGGACTTCTGGCTGCTGGGCATCGGCTTCATCGAAATCTCGGCGATTGCGGGCGCCATCGAGCTGATCGTCGGCATTCTCTTCACACGCGCACCGGGCATGACGCTGGGCCGGATGCCGGTGTTCGCCTGGGCCACCCTGGTCAGCGCGCTGATGATCGTGTTCGCCTTCCCGGCCGTGATCGCGGCCACCACGCTGCTGGAGCTGGAGCGCGCCTTCGACTGGCCCTTCTTCAATCCGCAGTCCGGCGGCGACCCGGTGCTCTGGCAGCATCTCTTCTGGTTCTTCGGCCACCCGGAGGTCTACATCATCTTCCTGCCTGCGGCCGGCATGGTGTCCATGATGGTGCCCGCCATGGCAGGCACGCCCCTGGTGGGCCAGCGCGCCGTGGTCTGGGCGCTGGCCGGCGTGGGCGTGGTCAGCCTGCTGCTGTGGATACACCACATGTTCGCGGCCGGCCTGGGACTGACGGCGCTGCTGCTGACTTCCATCGCCAGCTTCGTGGTGGCCATTCCGAGCGGGCTTCAGGTCTTCGCCTGGATTGCCACCTTCTGGCAGGGCCGCGTGCGCATGGACACGCCCACGCTGTTCCTGCTGGGCTTTCACTTCATCTTCGTGCTGGGCGGGCTGACGGGCGTGATGGTGGCCGTGATTCCGTTCGACTGGCAGGCGCATGACAGCTACTTCATCGTCGCCCACCTGCACTACGTGCTGATCGGCGGCATGGTGTTCCCCGTGTTCGCGGCCCTGTACTACTGGCTGCCCGTGTTCAACGGCGCGGCGCTGTCCGAGCGGCTGGGACGCTGGATATTCGCCCTGCTGTTCGGCGGCTTCAACATCGCCTTTTTCCCCATGCACCTGACAGGCCTGCTGGGCATGCCGCGCCGTGTCTACACCTACGCGGACGCGCTGGGCTGGAACGGGCTGAACCTGCTGTCCACCGTGGGCGCCTTCATCTTTGCGCTGGGCGTGCTGCTGCTGTTCATCGACGTGGCCCGGGCCGTGCGCCGGCCGGACCGCGACCATGGCAATCCCTGGCGCGCAGGCACGCTGGAATGGCTGCCGCCGCGCGAGTACGGCGTGCGCAGCATTCCCGAAGTGCGCGGCACCGAGCCGCTGTGGGACAGGCCATCGCTGGCGCAGGAAGTGGAGCAAGGCCGCTACTGGCTGCCCGGCACCGTCTTCGGCGGCCGGGAAACCCTGCTCACCGATGCGCGCAGCGCCCGGCCCGTGCAACTGCTGCGCCTGCCCACCGACGGCTGGCCGCCGCTGCTGGCCGCAGCGGGCACGGCCGCCTTCTTTTTGCTGCTGACCGTGGAATGGGTGGCGCTGGCCTTTGCCTGCGGCCTGGGCGCCATCGCCGCCATGCTGGCCTGGATCTGGCAGCTGGACCGCACTGCGCCGGCCCCCCGGGCCGAGGTGGCCACGGGCGTCTTCCTGCCCGTGCAGCCGGCCGGCAGGCGATCGCATTCCTGGTGGGCCGTGCTCATCCTGTGCACCGTGGACTTCACGGTCTTCGCCTCCTTCGCCTATGCCTACATCCACCTGTCGATGGCGCTGGAGGTCTGCCCTCCGCCGGGCGCGGTCCTGCCCGCGCCCTCCCGGGCCATGGCCAACGTGCTGCTGCTGGCCGCCAGTGCCCTGCTGCTGCGGCACTGCACGCGCTCACCTTTGGGAGACGGACCGCACAGGCAGCGCCTGCTGCGTGCCTGCGCCTTGGGGGCCCTGGTGTGCGCGGTAGGGGCCTTTGGCCTGTCGCTGGCAGGCCATCTGGATGCGGGGCTTTCACCGCGTGCGGACGGCTGGAGCGCGGCCGTGGGCGTCATCGTGGCCTACCAGGGCTTTCACTGCGTGCTGATGATGGTGCTGGGCGGCTTTTTGCTGGCCCGATCATGGTCCGGCCATCTGCAGCCCCGGGCGCGCGCCACGCTGGACAACGTGGGCCTGCTCTGGCAGGCCGCAGCCCTGCAGGGCATTCTGGGCGAGGCCATTTTGCGCCTGGTGCCGGCGCTCATGGGCTGACCGGGCCGCTTTCATCGAGAGACTGCGGCGCATGGCCGATCCCCGCACAAGCGCTCGGCTGACGGCCGATGGACCCGGCACTCGATACCTTGGTCTCTCCATGGAAACACCTCCGCTCCCCACCTGCAGATCCGCGCTGTTCCTCGACTTCGATGGCACGCTCGTGCCCCTGGCCGAGACACCGGACGCCATCAGGCAGGATCCCGCCCTGCTCCCGCTGCTGGCCGGCCTGCAGGGCCGGCTCGATGGCGCGCTGGCCATCGTCACAGGCCGTCAGATCGAGGTGCTGGACCGCTACCTGGCGCCGCTGTGCCTGCCCGCCGCCGGCGAGCACGGCCTGCAGCGGCGGGATGCCGGCGGCCGCCTGCACGCTCAGCCATCGGCTCTGCCAGAGACCGTGGCGCAGTTGTGCAATGCCTTGGCGACCGATCATCCCCGCCTGCTGGTGGAGCGCAAGCTCTCCTCGGTCGCACTGCACTACCGGCGCGCGCCAGAATTGGCGGCGCTGTGCCTGGATACGTTGAGCCGCGCACTGCGGCACCTGCCCGGTCTGGAGCTGCTGCACGGCAAATGCGTGCTGGAGGTCAGGCCTGCGGGCGTGGACAAGGGCCGCGCCATTGCGGCCTTTCTGCGCGAAGAGCCGTTCGCCGGCCGCACCCCCGTGTTTGCCGGTGACGATGTCACGGACGAAAGCGGCTTTGCCGTGGTGCAGGCGCTGGGCGGCATGGCGATCAAGGTGGGCGAAGGCGCAAGCGGGGCCCGCCACCGGCTGGACAGCCCGCAGGCCGTGCACGCCTGGCTGCAGTCCGCATGCATGCACCTGGCGGCACAGACCTGCGCGGAGGCCCTGCCATGAGCCGGCTGGTGGTGATCTCCAACCGCGTGGCCGATCCGGGCAGGACCGCAGCCGGGGGCCTTGCCGTGGCCATGGGCGATGCGCTGCGGCAGACGGGCGGCCTGTGGTTCGGCTGGAGCGGAACCGTCACCGACGACGGTGCCCAGGCCGCGCCTGCCGGCCATGTGCACCGCACCCAGGCCGGCAAGGTCACGCTGGCCACGGTGGACCTGGACCGCGCGGACCACGACAGCTACTACGCGGGCTACAGCAACGGCGTGCTGTGGCCCGTCTTCCATGGCCGGCTGGACCTGGCGAATTTCGACACGGGCCTTGCGGCCGGCTACCGCCGCGTGAACCAGCTGCTTGCGCGCCGGCTGCTGCCCCTGCTGGCGGAGGACGACATCCTCTGGGTGCATGACTACCACCTGATCCCGCTGGCGGCCGAGCTGCGCGCCCTGGGTTGCCGCCAGCGCATCGGCTTTTTCCTGCACATCCCGCTGCCGCCACCGACCCTGCTGGCGGCCATTCCCGAGCATGCATGGCTGATGCGCTGCCTGTTCGCCTATGACCTCGTGGGCCTGCAGACCCGCCAGGACGTGCAGCATTTCGAGCGCTATGTCTGCGAGGAGGCGGGCGGCCAGGCCCTGGGCGACGGCGCATTCCGCGCCCATGGCCAGCGCCTGGTGTGCCGCGCCTTCCCCATAGGCATCGATGTAGAAGGTTTCATGGCGCTTGCACAGGGCGGCGCCTCGCGGGACATGTACGAGCGCATGAAGCACGAATACGCCCAGCGCCGCCTGCTGCTGGGCATAGACCGGCTGGACTACTCCAAGGGCCTGCCGCAGCGCCTGCGCGCCTTCCGGGAGCTGCTGGCCCGCCATCCCGAGCAGCGCCGCAGCGCCACGCTGATCCAGATCGGATCGCCCACGCGCGAGGGCCTGGACGCGTATGCCGACATACGGCGTGAACTCGAATCGCTGTGCGGCGCCATCAACGGCGACTACGGCGAGCTGGACTGGATGCCCGTGCGCTACATCCACCAGACCCTGCCGCGCGATGGCATTCCGGGCCTGTGCCGTGCAGCGGCCGTGGGCCTGGTCACCCCGCTGCGCGACGGCATGAACCTGGTGGCCAAGGAGTACGTGGCGGCCCAGGACCCGGCCGACCCGGGCGTGCTGGTGCTGTCGCGGTTTGCGGGCGCGGCCGAGCAGCTGCAGGAGGCGCTGCTGGTCAATCCCTACGACGTGCACGGCACGGCAGCCGTGGTGCAACAGGCCCTGCAGATGCCGCTGCAGGAAAGGCGCCAGCGGCACCAGCGGCTGCTGCAGCGCATTGCCGAGCAGGACGTGCACTGGTGGCGCAGGGCCTTTCTGTCTGCCTTGAAAGAGGCCAGGCCGCTGGAGCACAGGGAACGGGAAGGCTTCGGCATCCCCGTTCCCTCGATCAGGCAGGAGCAGGCACCGCTGCGCCTGGAACTGGCCGCCTGCCCTGCCGACGGTGTGGAACGGGACGCCTGCCGGTCGGTGATCTCCGACAGGTAATGCCTTCCTGCTCCTGCGGCGCCGCGTTCATCCTCCCGGCACCATGGCATCGCCTGGCGTCTCCCCCCATTTTCCAGGCTGCGCAAGGCACGAAAAAGGAAGGTGAGCGGTGATGGCCCAGCACAACGACGAGCACGCCAATGCGTGGACATGCAGCGACACGCTGGCCCAGGCCTTGCGCGGCCATGCGGACCTGTCGCCGGCGGACCAATTGGCCCTGCTGGTAGCGCAGGGCGCCGACCGCCTGCCGCTGCCGGGCCATGGCCACACGCTGCAGCGCTGGCGAGCACTGGCCGAAGTGGCCGCCCACAGCCTGGGCCTGGCCAAGCTCTATGAAGGTCATACCGATGCCCTGGCCATCCTGTCCGAACTGCAGGCCGACCTGGCCACCGAAGGACTGCGCTGGGCCGTCTGGTGCGCCGAGCCGCCGGGCGAGCGCGTGCAGGCCACGGCGGCATCTCCCGACGCCACGCAACGCACGACGCTGCAGGCAGGCTCGGCGGTTCGCCTGTCCGGTCACAAGCCCTGGTGCTCCGGCGCCCGCGCCGTGGACCGCGCCTTGGTCAGCGGCTGGCTCGCAGACGGCCAGCGCTGCCTGATCGCCGTCACCATGGACCAGCCCGGCATACGCAGGGACGACAGCCACTGGCAGGCCGTGGGCATGGCCGCCAGCGCCAGCGCCGATGTGCACTTCGACGGCGCCACCGGCGTGCTGGTCGGAGCCCCGGGCCAGTACCTGAGCCGCCCCGGCTTTCACCATGGCGGCGCAGGCGTTGCGGCCTGCTGGCATGGCGCGGCAGCGCGCATCGCCAGCCATCTGCAGCAGGCCGTCAGTCAAGGCGAGGACCCGCACCGCCAGGCCCACCTCGGCGCGCTGGACGTGGCCCTGGCCAGCGCGGCCGGCCTGCTGCGCGACGCTGCGGCCTGCATCGATGCCACGCCATCGGACCCCTGCCTGCTGGCCGTGAGCCGCGCCCGCCTGGCCGTGGAAGCCGCCGCCGAAGAGGTGCTGCGGCGCGTGCCGCGCGCCATCGGTCCCGGCCCGCTGTGCAAGAACAGGGTCCTGGCGCAGCTGATGGCCGACCTGCCCGTCTTCATCCGCCAAAGCCATGCCGAACGTGACCAGGCCGCGCTCGGCCGCCTGCTGGCCGAGAAGGCACAGGCCTCGCAGGCACCGGGAGGCGCGGCATGGATGCTGTGAAGCCGCGCCTCATCGAGGGCCGGGGCACGCCCGAATCGCGCTGGCAGGCCTGGTTTGCGCAACGCCGGCCAGCGCAGGTATCCATGGACGACCTGCTGGACGGCCGGCGCCGCGCCGTCATCGTCGCGCCGCACCCGGATGACGAGATCCTGGGCTGCGCCGGCCTGCTGCACCGCTGTGCCGAGCGGGGCATGCCCTGCCTCATCGTCTCCGTGACCGATGGAGGAGCCAGCCACCCCGACTCGACGCTATGGCCGCCGCAGCGTCTGGTGCGCGAGCGCGTGCAGGAGAGCACCCAGGCCCTGGCCCTGCTTGCGCCGCAGGCGCAGGTGCTGCGGCTGGGCCTGCCCGACGGCCATATCGCCGAGCATGCCGCGCAGTTGCTGCAGCGGCTGGAGCAGTTGCTGCAGCCCTCGGATGCGCTGCTGTGCACCTGGCGCGAAGACGGTCACCCGGACCACGAGGCCACGGGACAGGCCTGCGCCGCGGCGGCCCGGCACACGGGCTGCCGGCTCTTCGAGCTGCCGATCTGGGCCTGGCACTGGGCCGAGCCCGGCGACGCGCGCGTGCCCTGGCACCGCGCCGCCGCCATTGCGCTGGCACCGCAGGAGCTGGCGCTCAAGCGCAAGGCCCTGTCGTGCTTTCGCAGCCAGCTGCTGCCAGACCCGTCCACGGGCCGCGACGCCGTCCTGCCGTCCTGGGCCACGCAGCGCCTGCTGCGCCCGTTTGAAGTGGTGTTTCTATGAACGGCGCCAGGCAGCACTTCGAGCAGATGTACCAGGCCGACCCCGACCCCTGGCAGGTCGCATCGCGCTGGTACGAGCGGCGCAAGCGCGACCTGCTGCTGGCCGCCCTGCCGCGCGAGCGCTATGCCTACGGCTTCGAGCCCGGCTGCGGCAATGGCGAGGCCACGCAGCGCCTGCTGCAGCGCTGCGACCGGCTGTGCGCCGTCGATTTCTCGGACAGGGCCGTGGATCTGTGCCGCCAGCGGATTGCACCGCAGGACCGCGCCCGCCTGGACCTGCAGGCCCTGCCCCTGCCCTGGCAATGGCCACAGGTGCCCCAGGTGCCCCAGGTGCCGCAGCAAGGCTTCGATCTCATCGTGGTCTCGGAGCTTGCCTACTACTTCGACGACGCGGCACTGGCGCATTTCAACCGCCAGTGCCTGGCCTCGCTGCAGGGCGGCGGTCACTGGCTCATGTGCCACTGGCGGCATGGGGCGCACGATCACCTGCAGACCACTCGCACCCTGCATGACAGCGTGTCGGCCCATGCGCAGCTGCACTTGCTGCTGAGCCACAGCGAGCCGGATTTCCAGCTGGACATCTGGCAGAAAACCCCTGAAAGGACGGACAGATGATCGGCGTGTGCATCCCAGCCCATGACGAGGAAGACCTCATAGGCCGCTGCCTGGACAGCGTGTTTTGCGCGGCCGCCCATGCCGACCTGCAAGGCGAGACCGTGGCCGTCGTCGTGGTGCTGGACAGCTGCCAGGACGCCACCGAATCGGCCGTGCGCCGCTGGCCCGCCATCCCCTTGCCGATTGCCGCGCGCAACGTGGGCAAGGCGCGGGCCCTGGGGTCGGAGTACCTGCTGCTGCTGGGCGCCCGCTGGCTGGCCTTCACGGATGCCGATACCACGGTCTCCCAGAGTTGGCTGGCAGACCAGCTGGCGCTTCAGTCCGACGTGGTCTGCGGCACGGTGCAAGTGGCCGACTGGTCGGCCCACGGCGTCCAGGCGGACACGGCGCGGCGGCACTTCGAGACCACCTACACGGACCGCGACGGCCACCGCCACGTGCACGGCGCCAACCTGGGCATCTCAGCCTGGCACTACCGCCAGGCCGGCGGGTTCGACGCACGCACCTGCGGCGAGGACCAGGACCTGGTGGACCGCCTGGCGGCCGGCGGCGCCCGCATCGCCTGGTCCGCGCGGCCGCGCGTGATGACCAGCGGCCGCGCCTACTCGCGCGTGGCCGACGGTTTTGCCGGTGCGCTGCGCCAGGGATGGGCTCTGCCCGGCGACGCGCCGCCTGAGCTGCCCGTGCTCCAGGGCGCCCTGGCGCAGCAGGCCCTGGCCCTGCCTCAACCGCAGGCCGGCTCGTCCACGCGGTAGCAGTCCCTGAGGAACACCGGCAGGTCGTTGGCCGGCGGCACGAAGGGCACCTGGTACATCATGTCGCTGACAAAGCCACGGTGGTAGCTGCCGTGGTTCACCACGTGCAGCACGATCTGCTCGCGCGTCATGGCGCCCTGCCCGCCGCCCACGAACTCGAAGTGCACGACCTTCGCCAGGTCTTCATCCGGGCACGCATCGACGAACTCCACATACCAGCGGTCCATTGCCTGCACCGATTCCCACAGCGCCTGCAGCGTGGGCGTGTCGTGGGTGTTGCGCATGGTGTAGCCATGTTTGCGGCCCTGCAGGTGGTGCCTGAAGATGTCCTCCACCACAAGGACGTGGTTCAGCGTGCGCACCATGTTGCCGAAGCTCGTGGGCCGCTGCTTCAGGGCCTCGCCTTCGGGCAGCTCCATCACGCTCTTGAAGGTCAGGCCGTTGGCCCAGGCCTTGTAGCGCACCAGCATTTTCAGGTTGGCCCTGGCCGATGAGACGGGAGCGCGCGGGCTCTCTTGGATCGCTGTCATTCGTGGGTTCTTTCGGTGTGGATCAAAGGCCGCTCAGTGCGCCTTCGACATGGGTGCGCGCAGTGCCGCCCACCCAGACCTGGCCCGTGCCGTCACGGGTCAGGAAGATGCGGCCGTCACGGCCCAGACAGCGGCCCTGGGCGGCAATGTAGTCGCTGTCCATCACCCCCGTCGCAAACAGCCACTGCGCCAGCGAGGCGTTGAGGCTGCCGGTGACGGGGTCTTCGACGATGGCGCCCTGGTGATCGGAGAAGAAGGCGCGCACCTCGCAGGCGGCAGGGCTGGCACCGCCGACACCCCTGGCATAGGGCCCCACCACGCCCACGTCCATGCGCGTGGGCCACTGCCGGGCCGGGTTCAGCGCCAGCACCTGCTCGGCCGAGGCCAAGCGGATGCCCAGCCAGCCGGGGCCGTTGTCTATCCACGAGGCGGCCTGCACCTCTTCGGCAGTGATGCCCAGCATGCGCAGCGCGGCATCCAGCTCATCGGCGGTGGGCGCGCCAAAGCGCAGCATGGGCGGCGCGGCGAATGCCAGCCGCCCATGCTCCTGCCGTATCTGCACCAGTCCCGCCCCGCACTCCTGGACGATGTGGCCTGCGTTCCTGGGCGCACCGCGCTGGGACAGCCAGGCATGGCAGCTGCCCAGCGTGGGATGGCCGGCAAAAGGCATCTCCCGGTCCAGCGTGAAAATCCTCACGCGGTAGTCGGCCTGCGCCTGCGTGGGCGGCAGCAGGAACGCGGTTTCGGAGAGGTTGAACCAGCGTGTCAGCTGCTGCATCTGTGCGGTGGTCAGCGCCTGCCCACCGGTGATCACGGCCAGCGGATTGCCGGACAGCGGGCCGCTGGCGAAAACGTCGACCATATGAACGGCAATGCTCATGAAGACGGTCCTTGTTGCATGGAAAGGAAAAGAAAGGGAAACGGGCGGCGGGCCCGATCTGCGCTACGGCCGCAAATCGGCGCGATGCACCACATGGACCTTGTTGCCGTCGGGATCGCGCAGGTAGGCGCCGTAGTAGCCATCGCCGTAGTGCGGGCGCGGGCCGGGCGGGCCTTCGTCGCTGCCGCCCCGGGCCAGGCCGGCGGCATGGGCCGCATCCACCGCGTCGGGCGACGGAGCCACAAAGGCCACCATGGCGCCATTGCCCGCCGTGGCCGGCTCGCCGTTGAAGGGGCTGTAGACATAAAAGCGCGGCAAGGCCGCCGGCGGCGCCACCCAGCACAGCGCGGCCGGCCCGCCATCGGGCTGGACGGCGCGGCGCTGCAGTCCCAGCGGGAAAAGCACTGCGTCATAGAAGCGGCCGGCCCTCTCGAGATCACGGGCGCCGACGGTATGTGGCTGAACATGGAGTGAACGTTACACTATCGAAAAATGAAATAGTGTCACGGCACACTCATTTTTTCCTTGCCCCGACCATGCTCCTGCCCTCCCCCTGGACGCCCCGTCTTGCGCGCATTGAAGCCAGTGCCGCCGAGCGGCTGGCGCGTGCCCTGGCCGACGACATCGTCGAAGGCCGGCTGGCCAGCGGAGACCGCCTCCCCGCCCACAGGGACCTAGCCGACAGGCTGCAGATCGGCCTGGGCTCGGTGACCAGGGCCTATGCGCTGCTGGAGCGCCGGGGGCTGACACGCAGCGTCAAGGGCCGTGGCACCTTCGTGGCGTCACAGCAGGCGCAGGCTGGCGAGGACATCGACCTGTCTTCCAACGCGCCGCCGGCCGCCATCAGTGCGCGCGTCCTGGCTCGTACGCTGACCGGGATTGCGCGCAGCATCGATACCGATCATTTCAACTTCTATGCCCCGCCCCAGGGCCACCTGGAGCATCGGCGCGTGCTCGTGCGCTGGCTGCAGACGCTGGGCCTGAACGTGGAACCCGACCACATGGTGCTGACCAGCAGCGCGCGCCAGGCGCTGTCGCTGGCCTTCGATCTGGTCTGCCAGCCCCGGGGCCGGCTGCTGACCGAGCGCATCACCTACCCCGGCGCCATTGCCCTGGCCCGGCGCAAGGGGTATGCCCTGCAGGGCTTGGCCATCGACGCGCAGGGCCTGCTGCCGCAGGCGCTGGCCGATGCGCTGGAGGGCATTCCCGCCGCCGAAGGCAAGGTGGTCTACCTCACCCCCACGCTGCACAACCCGACCACGGCCACCATGGGCGCGGAGCGCAGGCAGGCGATCGTGGACATCTGCCGCAGCGCAGGCGCCTGGATCATCGAGGACGGCGTGTATGCCGCCTGCTTGCCCGATCACGCACCCTTGGCCCATCTGGCCACGCTGGCGCCCGAGATCACGCTGCATGTGAACGGGCTGTCCAAGTCCCTGGGCCCGGGGCTGCAGGTGGGCATGCTGGTGCTGCCCGCTTCGCTGTGCGGCGCGGCTGTGGAGCTTGTGCAGGAGATGTCCATGGCGCCTTCGGCCCTCTCCTGCGCCGTGATCGATGAATGGCTGTCGCACGGCGTGGTCGCTTCCCTGCAGGCCGACCTGCGCCATGAGGCACAGCGGCGCTGCCGGCTGGCCGCATCACACCTCGCCCCGCACCTGAGTGGCTCCGGCCTGGTGCTGCACCCCGAGGCCTACAACGCCTGGCTGCCCATGGAGCGCGAAGCCGCCGGCCGCCTGGTATCGGCCGCAGCGGCGCTGGGCTTGAAGCTGACCGATCCGGGCTCGCTCATGGTGGACCCGCAGGAGCAGGCCAGCGGGCTGCGCATCTGCCTGGGTGCGCCGCGTTTCGACGCGCTGGACGGCGCCCTGGCGCAGTTGGCCCGGCTGCTTACTGCGGCGCCCTGAGCTTGTGCTGCAGTGCCCTGGCCACGGCGCCCAGCACGGGGACCTTGGCGAAGATTTCCTCCACCGGGTCCCAGAAATCGCGGTGCACTGCCACCAGCCCCTGCGCATCGAACTCCAGGTAGCTGGTGCCGCAGATGTGCATGGGCTGGCCGGATGCCCGCACAAAGCCCAGCTCCCACAGCAGAAAACCGCTGTCCCCCTGCACCGCGCCGTGGCTGACGGCGAAGCGGGGCCGGTCGAGCTGCTCGAACATGTGGGCAAACACGCGCTGAATGGCAGCGTGGCCGCGCACCTCGTTGAACGGGTCCTTGAACAGGGCCTGCTCGGCATACAGGGACAGCAGCGCCGGCAGGTTGTCGCGGCGCAGGGCCTCGTAGGCCTGGGCCAAGCGGGCCAGTCGCGGATCGGATATGCCGCTGCTCATGGGTTTCATGCTCCGGTGAAGCGGCGGACCGCAGAGAAATACCAGGCGTCTGGCAGGCAGCGCAGCAGGCGCACCCAGCGCGTGAAGCGGCGCGGGAAATTCATCTCGAAACGCCCCTGCGCCCAGCCCTGCAGCATATGCCGGGCCGCCTCGTCGGCGCCGATCAGGGCCGGCATGCTGAAGCTGTTTTGCGCCGTCAGCGGCGTATCGACAAAGCCGGGATTGATGATGGACACGCCCAGGCCCAGGCCATGCAGGTCCAGATAAAGGTTTTCCGCAAGGTTGTTGAGCGCCGCCTTGGTGGGGCCGTAGGCCAGGGACATGGGCAGCCCCCGGTAGCCGGCCACCGAGCCGACCAGGGCCAGATGGCCCCGGCCAGCCTTGAGCAGCATGGGCAGCGCGGCATCGAGCAGGTGCAGCACGCCGCCATAGTTCACGGCCAGGTGGTGCTGCATCTCGGCCAGGTCGAACTCGGTGGCGCGCAGGGGCCGGTAGTGGCCTGCGCAGTAGAGGATCAGGTCGGGCGCCCCGCCCGCGTGGGCCAGCACGGCCTGGGCGGCCGCATCCACGGCGGCGGCATCGGTCACGTCCAGCGGCAGGGCCAGGCAGCCCTCGCGGCCGCGCACGAAGTCCTGCAGCGCGCCGCCGTGCCGGGCGGAGACGATCACCCGGGCGCCCTGCCGGTGCAGCGCCTCGGCCGTGGCACGCCCTATGCCCGAGGAGGCGCCCACCACCCATGCCGAGCGTCCCTTCCAGTCAGCCAGCAGCGGGTTCAGCCCGCGCGAGAACAGCGGCATGGCCATCACTCCTTGACAAAGGACAGCGTCACATCGCCCAGGTGCACGCCGAGCTTGCTCATGGCCGTGCGGTTGAGCAGGGTGCGCCCGTCCATGAGGTACATCCAGTCATCCATGTGAACGTTCCAGACCCGCCCATTCACGGGCAGGGCCAGCACATAGCTCCAGCGGATGGCATTGCCCGCGCTCTGGCCCTGGGCCTCGCCCACCACGTCGTCGGCCCGGCCGCTGTAGCGGCCCTCGCCCAGGTGGCGGATATGCCAGACCCGCTCCTGCGTGCTGCCGTCGCTGTAGACGAAGTGCTCTTCCAGGGAGCCCTCGTCGCCATTCCAGCGGCCCGTCATGCGCACGGTGAATCGCTTGACCACCTTGCCCGATCGGTCCGTGAACATGCCGTGCGCCGTCAGCGGCCCGTTGAAATACTGGCGCAGGTCCAGCTGCGGCTGCTCCTTGGCGTAGTCCTGGACCGAAGGCCCGGCACAGCCCGCCAGGGACAGTGCCAAGGCCGCCCCCAGGCAGACGCGCCGCAGCGGCGAAAACGAAGCGCAGTGGGTGATGTGGCTCATGTGTGACTCCAGGAAGAATGCAATCGCTCGGCGCGCCAAAGCAGCAGCGCCGCCGCCAGCTTGAGCAGGCACGGCAGCCCGCCATAGGCCCAGGCCAACGCCTGCAGCCCAGCCGGGTCGGTGCCGCCGCTGCGGTAGCCCGCGGCGGACAGCAGGGGCAGGGCCAGGCCTGCGGCCAGGGCCAGGTTGAGCTTGGTGGCGCAGGTCCACCAGCCCAGGTAGCGGCCCTCGCCCCGGCCGCCCTGGCCGGACTCGTGGATCACGCCGGTGAGCAGTGCGCCCGGCAAGGCCAGGTCCGCGCCCAGGGCCAGCCCGCTGGCCAGGCAGATCACGGCAAAGGCCATGGCATCGCCCGCGCCCAGCCAGGGCGTGAAGCCGAAGGCCAGCACGCTGGCCAGCATGCCCGCCCGCCAGCTGGGCGCCAGGCCCCAGCGCGAGACGGCCTTCACCCACAGCGGCAGGCCCAGGGCCGCCGCGCCAAAGAAGCACAGCAGCAGCAGGGGCTGCAGTGCAGACGCCTGCAGCCTGTCGGCCACAAAGAAGGGCAGCAAGGTGGCGGGAACGGCCGCGGCCACGCCATTGAGCATGAAGATGGCCAGCAGCCGGCGAAACCCGGCATCCGCCCACGGAGAAGTGGAAGAGGCCAGGGTGGCCGAGGCCGGGGACTCCGCTTGCGGCATGCGGGGCGCAAAGGACACATGGGGCACAGGAGCCACGGGCGCCCGGAGCCGGTACAGCCCCATCAGCCCCAGCGCCAGGCCCAGCGCCAGCACGGCGCTGGTGGCGTCAAGGCCCATCACGGCCGGCAGCACGCTGGCCAGCAGCACGCCCGCCAGCGTGGCGCCCTCGCGCCAGGCCGTCACACGGGCACGCCAGGCGGGCTGGCCGCCCCAGCGGGTGCCCCAGGCCTGGTGGAGGATGGTGACGAAGCTGTAGGCCAGCGTGCACACCAGCAGGCTGCCGGCCAGCCAGCCCAGCATGGCGGCCTCGGAGCCGCGCGGCGGATGCCACAGCGCCCCGAAACCCAGCACCATCAGCAGGCTGCCCAGCGCAGCCGCCCGCCAGGCCGGCCGCACACCGCCGCGCAGCAGCCTGTCGGCCTGGCGGCCAATGGCCGGATCGACCACGGCATCGAGCGCCCGCGTGGCCAGCAGCACGGCGCCCAGCCCGGCCAGCGGCGCGCCGGCCACGCTGGCGTAGTGGTAGGGCAGGTTCACATACAGGGGCAGGGACACAAAGGCCAGCGGCGCGGCCAGCCCGCCATAGGCCAGCCCTGTGCGCCAGGGCAGCACGGGGGCGGGAGCGGGAGCGGGGGCCGGGACGGAGGTCATGGCATGGTCCGCTGGCGTTCAGCCCTGGCCCAGCAGCGAGGTGCGCATGGCAGGCGCCGAGGTCTGCGGCGCCAGCCAGATGCCGAAGAACAGGCGCGCATAGTCGGCATCGCGCAGCTGCGCCGTCTGCCGGCCGTTGTGGAAAAAGCGCACATCGCCCTGGCCGTCGTTCAGGCCCAGCAGCCGGTCCTTGGCCACCACATCGGGAAAGGCCTGCTTCATCAGGTCCAGCCATTGGCGGGCCTGCTCTTCGGTGAAGCTGCCGACCCTGCGCATTTCAGCGATGGAGCGCTCGGCAATGGCCGCGCCTTCGAGCTTGCGGTCGTAGACCAGCTCCAGCGCAAACGGGTGGCGGGCGTAGTCCTCGGGCAGCAGTCCGGGCGCGGCCCACAGCCGCGCCTCATAGACGCGCAGGCCGAAAAAGCGCAGCACGGCCGTGCCCATCAGGCGCGCGGACGGCAGGGCGCTGCGCAGTTCGGCCGGAAGTTCGGCGGTCGGGGTGATGGCGTGCAGGGCGTTGGACATGGTGATCAATGAAGGGGCAAGGACGCAGGCGGCGCCCCAGGCCAGGGCCTTGCGGCGGGGGGCGCGGGGTGCACTGGGGGCGCGCGGCGCACGGCGCGCGTGGGGTTGCGGGGCTGTCATGGCAGGGGCTTGCGCAGCGTGAACTGGACGACATCGGTGTTGCCGGTGTCGAAGGCCGCCTCGCAGTAGGCCAGGTAGAAGGTCCAGATGCGCACGAAGCGTTCGTCAAAGCCCTGGGCAAGCACGGCCTCCAGGCGCTCCTCGAAGGACTGGCGCCAGCGCCGCAGCGTTTCCGCATAGTCGCGGCCAAAGGCCATGCGGCGCTCCACCACCAAGCCGGCGCGCCGCGCCTCCTGCTCGAAGGCGGGGATGCTGGGCAGCAGGCCGCCCGGGAAGATGTACTGCTGGATGAAGTCGGTGGAGCGCAGATAGCGCGCGAACAGGTCCTCGCGCAGCGTGATGGTCTGTATGCAGGCCAGGCCCCCGGGCTTGAGGCAGTCGCGCAGCGTCTGGAAGTAGCCGCGCCAGTACTCGCGGCCCACGGCCTCGAACATCTCGATGGAGACGATGGCGTCGAAGGGCTCGCCCGCATGGCGCGCGGGCAGGTCGCGGTAGTCCTGGTAGCGCAGCTCCACCGCATCGGCCAGGCCCGCCTGCTGCATGCGCTGCTGCCCCCAGACCAGTTGTTCGCGCGACAGGGTCACGCCCGTGACCCGGGCGCCGAACTCCTGCGCCGCCGCCTCGGCCAGCCCGCCCCAGCCGCAGCCGATTTCCAGCAGGCGCTGGCCGGGCTGCAGCCGCACCTCGTCCAGCGTGCGCCTGAGCTTGGCCTGCTGGGCTTGCTGGAGGTCCGCGTTGCGCAGCGCTTGGCCCGTGCGGCCCTGGAACCAGGCCGCGCTGTAGCTCATGCCCGGGTCCAGCCACAGGCGGTAGAAATCATTGCCCAGGTCGTAATGGGCATGGATGTTCCTGGCACTGCCGGCACGCGTATTGCGTTGCAGCAGATGGCGCAGGCGGTAGCCCAGCCGGCCCCACCAGCTGCCATAGACCAGGCTTTGCACATGGTCGCGGTTGGCCATGCACAGCCTCAGCAGGGCGGCCAGGTCGGGGCTGTCCCACTCGCCGGCGATATAGCCTTCGGCCAGCCCGATGTCGCCCGATTTGAGCGTGCGCTCCAGCGCCTGCCAGTCGTGCAGCACGCAATGCGCATCGGCAGCTCCCGACGGCGGGCGGGGCAGGTGCAGCAGGCGGCCATCGGGCTGCTCCAGGTCCAGCTGCCCGTGGGGCAGGCGTTCGAGCAGGTTCAGCACCCGGCGCGCCCGTGCGGGCGTGCGGCGCGGCGCTGCCGCGGAGGGGCTCAGCAGGGGGGCGGCGGTAGTGTTCATCGTGTGACGAAGCGCTTGGGCTCGGAGGGTTTGCCATGGAAAGGCACGCGCTTGGCCCAAAGGCGCAGCGCATGCCAGTGGATGCGGGCGACCACGCCCAGCGTCATCAGGGGCGTGCCGAAGAAGGCGCGGCGCACGGTGGCGCCGTCGAGCGGGTGCAGCACGCCGCCCACGCTGGTCTGCAGCAGCGGACCGTCCTCGTCGTGCAGGTCCACGCGCGCCAGGGTGCGGTCTTCGCCGCGCTCGAAGCGGAAGCGGTACTCGCCGCGCACCTCGCAAAACGGCGAGACATGGAATTGCTTGCGCGCCACCTGCTCGCGGCCCCAGTCCAGGTCCGGCCCCGCCAGCAGATAGGCATGGCGCTCGCCAAAGGTGTTGTTGACCTCGGCCAGCACGGCGGCCAGCGAGCCGTCGGCGCGGTGCGCATACCAAAAGCTCACGGGCTTGAACACGTAGCCCAGCACGCGCGGGAAGGTGTGCAGCCAGACCTCGCCATCGGCGTCGGCTATGCCTTCGCTGTGCAGCAACTGCTCGAACCAGGCCAGTGCGTCGCAGCCGCCCTCGCCATGGTCGCTGTCATGAAAGCTCAGCCAGCCCAGCCGGTTGCGCCGCAGCGCGGTGTCCGGCTGCGTGCGCAGGCTGCGCAGCGGCAGCATCAGAAAGTAGCCGGGATAGCGGAAGGCATGCTCGACAGGCCGCAGGCGGCGGTGCCAGACATGGCCGAAGCCGATGAGGGGGCGGGCCGTCATGCGACCCCCTCGAAGGCCGCGCTGGCGGGCAGAACGGGCAAGGCCGGCAGGGCGCGCAGCAGTCCATCGGCCGCGTCCAGGCCCGAGCGCAGGCCGTCTTCGTGAAAGCCGTAGCCGCACCATGCGCCGCAGAACCAGGTCCGGCGCTGGCCCTGCACGCCGGCCACGCGGCCCTGGGCCTCGATGGCCGCCAGGTCGAACACCGGGTGGCTGTATTCGATGCGCGCATGGACCTGGCCTTCATCGATCGGGCGCACCGGGTTCAGCGAGACCATCACGGGCTGCTGCCACGGCAGGGGCTGCAGGCGGTTGAGCAGGTAGTGCAGGCAGACGCCGGCCTGGTCCCGCCCCGGGTCGGCCGCGCGTTCGTAGTTCCAGGCGGCCCAGGCCGCCTGCCTGCGCGGCAGCACGCTGGCATCGGTGTGCAGAACGGCCTGGTTGGGCTGGTAGCGGATGGCGCCCAGCACGCTGCGCTCCTGTGGCGTGGCATCGCTGCCGAGCAGGCGCAGGGCCTGGTCGCTGTGGCAGGCCAGCACCACGGCGTCGAACGGCTCCGTGCCGTTCGCCGTCTGCAGCAGTGCGCCGTGCGCGGCGCGGCGCAGGCCCAGCACGGGCGCATTCAGGCGCGCCTCGTGGCGGCCGTCCTTCAGCAGCGCGGCCACCATGCGCCGCACGTACTGGCGCGAGCCGCCGCGCACCGTGTGCCACTGCGGCCGGTCCGTGACCTGGATCAGGCCGTGGTTGTGGCAAAAGCGGATCAGCGTGGCCACGGGAAAGCGCAGCATCTGGTCGGTGGGGCAGGACCAGATGCAGCCCATCATGGGCAGCAGGTAGTCCTGACGGAAGGCGGCGCCAAAGCCGTGGTCGTCCAGAAAATCGCCGATGGCGCTGCGCAGCCGCGCTTCATCGCCTTCCTGGGCGATGCGCGTGGCCAGGCGGTTGAAGCGCAGGATCTCGGCCAGCATCTTCAGAAAGCGCGGGCGCAGCAGATTGCCCCGCTGCGCGAACACGCCGCCCAGCGAACTGCCGCTCCATTCCAGGCCCGCGCGGCCATCGGCCTCAGGCACCTGCACGGAAAACGACATCTCGGCGGCAGCCGTGGGCACCTGCAGTTGCTCGAACAAACGCGTCAGCAGCGGATAGGTGCGGTGGTTGAAGACCAGAAAGCCGGTGTCCACGCCCTGGCTCACGCCGCCCAGCGTCAGGTCCACCGTGTTGGCGTGCCCCCCGAAATGGCCGCCCGCCTCCAGCAAGGTCACGGCAGGCCCGCCCGGCGCAGCGGCCAGGCGGCTCGCTGCGGCCAGCCCCGCAATCCCCGAACCGATGACAGCAATGCGATGCATGGAGGCGCCCTTCTTGGTTGAACAGACCGACTAGACCACAAAGACCAAATCGTGAACTGATGAGTTCAAACTATAAACCAAACATACCCGCTTTGCACTATTTGGTATCAGATATGACCTGCGAGGTCTAAAATATCGCTATGACTAGCCGCTCCTCCATCAAAGAACAGATACAGCGCGTGCGCGAGCAGGCCATCGTGGCGGCCGTCAACCGGCTGCTGGCCACCAAGGGCTACGACGCCATGACGGTGGACGAGGTCGCGGCCGAGGCCGGCATGGCCAAGGCCAGCCTGTACAAGCTGTTCACCTCCAAGGAAGAACTGGCGGGCGCCGCCATGGTGGGCGTGCTGGACCGCGCCCTGGCCTTTGTGGACGGCCTGCGCGACACGGCGGCCCAGGCCGCCGAGGCCGGCACGCCGGTGCGCCCGCTGGACCAGCTCAAGGCCGTGACGTGCTGGGCCATGCAGACCCAGCTGGAAGGCGAAATGCCCTCCCTGCCGGCGCAGAACTCCAACCTCAGCGCCTCCCTGCAATCCAACGATGCCTACATGGACCGGCTGATCGCCCTGAGCAACCGCCTGAGCATCTGGATCACCGAGGCCCAGACCAGCGGCCAGCTGCAGCCCGCGCTGCCGGCCGAGCTGGTGCTCTACACGCTGTTCGCGCGGGCCTGCGATCCGGTGGTGGCCCTGCTCAAGGAATCGGGCCAGTACACGCACGCGCAGATCATCGACTGGGTCACGAGCACGACCTTCGACGGGCTGGCCGCAGCCGGTTGAAGGGCCGGCCCGGGCCGCTGTGGCCTCAATGCAAATGAGAATTCATATCAACTGGATAAAATGCCGGGAGTTCTTTGACGCACAAGAGGAAAGGCCCGGCACGTGCATCCATCCACCGACAGTGGCGCCAGCCAGGCTCTGGGCAGCATGTACGCGCAGCACAACCCTTGGCTGGTCGCGTGGCTGCAGCGCAGGCTGGGCAACCGCTGCGATGCGGCCGACCTGGCCCAGGACACGTTCACGCGCATCTGGGTCAGCGCCAGGACACAGGCCATCGAGGACATCCAGGAGCCCCGCGCCTACCTGACGACGGTGGCCCGGCGGCTGCTGGTCAACCACCTGGAGCGCCGCTCGCTGGAGCAGGCCTACCTGGCATCCCTGCACCTTCTGCCCCAGGCCACCGTGCTGTCCGTGGAGGCGCGGGCCATCCTGCTGGAGACGCTGCAGGAGCTCGATGCGCTGCTGGACGCCCTGCCCGCCAAGGTGCGCACGGCCTTTCTCATGTCCCAGCTCGAAGGCCTGTCCTACGAGGACATTGCCGCCCACATGCAACTGAGCGTGCGCACCGTGACGCGCTACATGGCCCAGGGCTTTCGGCAATGCCTGCTGGTGATGCTGGAGCGCTGAGCATGCAGGCCGCAGACGCACGCATCCTGGACGAGGCTGCCCGCTGGCTGGCCCGCAGGCACGCCTCGGACTTCAGCGCGGCCGAGCAGGCCGAGCTGGCACGCTGGCGCAGCCAGAGCAGCCGGCATGAACAGATCTGGCAATGCGCCGAGCAACTCAAGGGCCGCTTCAACACCGTTCCCGGCGCCGTCGGCATGGCCACGCTCAACCGCGCGCGTCCCTCGGCCGCAAGGCGCCAGCTGCTGCGCTCGGCCGTGCTGGCCCTGGCCACGCCCGCGCTGGGCTGGCTGGCCTGGCGCCACCTGCCCTGGCAGGACTGGACGGCCGACTACCGCACGGCCAAGGGCGAGCGCCGCGCGGTCACGCTGGCCGATGGCAGCCGCGTGCAGCTGAACACGGCCTCGGCCATCAGCGTGCGCATGGATGGCACGGCGCGGCGCATCCGCCAGCATGCAGGGGAAATCCTGGTCGAGACCGCGCATGCCCCGCCCTACGCCTCCCAGCCTTTCATGGTGCAGACAGACGACGGCCAGATGCAGGCCCTGGGCACGCGCTTCATCGTGCGCAAGCTGGAGCACGGCACGGCGCTGGCCGTGCTGGAAGGCGCGGTGCGCGTCACGCCGGCAGCATCGGCCAAGGCCGTGGTGGTGCATGCGGGCGAGCAACTGCATTTCGACGGCCATGGCGCCAGCGCCACCCGCCCGGTGGCGGCGCGGGACTCGGCCTGGACGCTGGGCGTGCTCTATGCCGAGAACCTGCGGCTGCAGGACTTCCTGGCCGAGCTGTCGCGCTACCGCGAAGGCCTTGTGCGGTGCGATGACGATGTCGCCGACCTGCGCGTCTCCGGCACGTACCAGCTGCAAGACACCGACCGCATCCTGGCCCTGCTGGCCCAGACCCTGCCGGTGCGCGTGCACGAGCGCAGCCGGTACTGGGTGACGGTGACGCGGCGCTGATTTGGATTTTTTTCTGCCAGGGCTGTCCGGTTTTTCACTCTCGCCTGTCAAGGGGTGTGAAAAGCACTTTCATCGACCGCCCAGAGGACAGAACACCATGCACTCCCCTTCTTCCACCGCCGGACCACGCGCCAGCCTGCGCGCCACCGCCTTGGCGGCCCTGGCCGTCAGCACCTCGCTGCTGCTGCACGCGCTGCCAGTCCAGGCGGCCGAGCCGGCCGCCAGCGCCGCTGCCCGGAGCTACCAGATCCAGCCGGGACCGCTGGGGCCGGCGCTGATGGCCTTTGCCGCACAGGCAGGCGTGAACCTGGGCATGGACCTGCAGCAGCTCGGCGGCATGGAGACACGCGGCCTGTCCGGCACGTTCTCCGTGGAGGACGGCTTTGCGCAGCTGCTGAACACGTCAGGCTGGACAGCGCGCCGCGTGGGTGCGGGCAACTATGCGCTGGAGAAGCTGCCTGCGGCGGCCCGCCAGGCGCCGTCCGCTGCAGCGGCCGTGCCCTCACCCTCACCCTCACCCTCAGCCCCGGCCGCTGCCCCAGCCGCAGCACAGGCCACGGAACTTGCCGCCATCACGGTGACCGCGCGCACGCAGAACAACCTGGTCGCACCCTCGCGGCAAGTCACGATTCTGGAAGGCCAGGAGGTGGAGCAGCTGCGCCAGGGCTCGGACAGCCTGGCCACCATGCTCAGCAAGGTGGTGCCTGGCATGGCGGACTCCAGCCACACCATCACCGACTACGGCCAGACGCTGCGGGGCCGCAACATGCTGGTTCTGGTGGACGGCGTTCCGCTGAACACCAACCGCGATTCGTCCAGGAACCTGGCCAACATCAACCCGGCCGACATCGAGCAGATCGAGGTGCTGCGCGGCAGCAGCGCCATCTACGGCAGCGGTGCGGCGGGCGGCATTGTCTCCATCCGCACCAAGCGGCCCTCGGGCGAGACGCGGGCCGAGACCATCGTCACCGGCTCGGCTCCCCTGTCGCGCCTGCGCGGCGCGGGGCTGGGTGGCGAGGTGCAGCACTACCTGTCCGGCGGCGGCGAGGTGGTCGACTACTCGGTGAGCCTGGGCGCAAAGCACATGGGCGGTGCCTTTGACGCCAAGGGCAACCGCATTGCGCCCGAGCCCAGCCAGGGCGACCTGTTCGACTCCAACATCTACAACGCGTCGGCCAAGATCGGCTTCAAGCTCGATGCCGACCAGCGCCTGCAATTGACCGCCAGCCACTACAACGCGGCCCAGGACACGGACTACGCCTCCGACCCGTCGGTGGCGCGGCTGCCGGCCGGAACGGCGGCGGCCCGCCCCATCAAGGGCCTGGTGCTGGCCGACCAGAACCAGATCAAGAACACCATGCTGGGCCTGGACTACGAGAACCGGGACATCGCAGGCAGCACGCTGGCCGCCCAGCTCTACTACCGGGATTTCTTCACGCGGTTTGCGCCCTTCGACGCACGCGCCGTGCCGGTGCGGGGCGCCAATGTCGACCAGTCCATGCAGAACTCCGAGGTCTTCGGCGGGCGCCTGACACTGAAGACGCCGCTGGGCGCCAGCAAGAAAAGCCTGCTGATCTGGGGTGCGGACTTCCACCAGGAGCGCACCGACATGCCCATCGACATCTTCGACCCCAGGGCCTATGACGCCAGCGGCGGCCTGGTCTTCAACAAGACCGGCCGCCTGGTCTACATGCCCCCGGTCACCACGCGCAGCATCGGCGCCTTCGCCCAGCTGCAGCACCAGTTCAGCGACGAATGGTCGGCCGAAGGCGGCCTGCGCTACGACCGCGCCCAGGCCAGCTTCAACGACTTCACGCCGCTGTCGCAATCGCGGGTGCCCAACCCCCAGTCCGTGAATGGCGGCACCGTCCAGTACAACGCCTGGACCTACAACCTGGGCACGGTCTTCACGCCGGTGAAGGGCCAGGAGTTCTATGCCTCGTACAGCCAGGGCTTCGAGCTGCCGGACATCGGCGTGGTGGTGCGCAATGCCACGCCGGCCTTCAACCTGGGCAACTCCAACCTGCAGGCGGTCAAGACCAACACCTATGAAATGGGCTGGCGCGGCAAGTTCTCCAACGTGATGGCCAATCTCAGCGTCTTCCAGTCGCGCTCCAACCTGGGCGCCGTGCAAAGCTTCAACAACGGCCTGTCCCTGCTGCGCACCCGCGAGAAGATCCACGGCATCGAAGGCGGCCTGGACTACTTCAGCGATGACGACCACTGGAGCGCGGGCGGCAGCTTCACCTGGATGAAGGGTCGCGAGCTGCCGCAGGCTGCCAGCGGCTACCAGGACATGACGGGCTTTCGCATCCCGCCGCTCAAGCTGACGGCCTATGTGGAGTACCGGCCCGATGCCCGCTGGAGCCATCGCCTGCAGGCAACCTCGTATGCCGCCAAGGACTACCGCCTGGACGGCAAGACCGGCTTTGGCCGCTATGACACGCGGGGCTACACCACGGTGGACCTGATCAGCCAGTGGAAGATCGACCCCAAGAACCGCGTGTCCCTGGGCGTGGAAAACCTGTTCAACCGCCAGTACTTCCCGCTCTACAGCCAGCTGCTGCGCAGCAACAACAACACCAGCCGCCTGCCAGCGGCCGGCACGGTGCTGAAGATCAGCTACGCGCACACCTGGTGACCTGCAGGCAGGCACCGATCGCCGGGGGCCTGCCAATACCCACCCGTGCAGCCCGGACGACCCCCTGGTTAAAATGAGAACCAATCGCATTAAGTCATTGATATCAGGGGATTCATCTTTGCGGTTGTGGGGGTCAGCATGTCATCCGGCGAATTCGCGCTGCACAACGAGGTCCAGTCGCTCTATCGTGACCATCACCGATGGCTGCGCGATTGGCTGCGCGGAAAACTGGGCTGTTCCCACCATGCCGCCGACCTGGCCCACGACACCTTCGTGCGCCTGCTCGGCCGCAAGGAGCGGGCGGACCCGGTGGACCCCCGCGCCTACCTGACCACCATCGCCCACGGCCTGGTGGTGGACTTTCACCGGCGCCGGGCGCTGGAGCGGGCCTATCTGGAATCGCTGGCCGCCCTGCCCGAGCCGCAGGCGCCCTCGCCCGAAGCACGCGCCATCGTGCTGGAGGCCCTGGTGGCCATCGACGCCATGCTCGACGGCATGAAGCCCGCCGTGCGCCAGGCCTTCATCCTCTCCCAGCTCGAAGGCCTGACCTATGCGCAGATCGCCGCCCGGCTGCAGGTGACCGTGCGCACCGTCAACAACTACATGCTCAAGGCGCTGGAGCACTGCTACCTCATCGTGGCAGACGGCGCATGACGGCCTTGCCCTCGAACAGCGACAGCGCCTTGGACGCGGCTGCACATTCGCCCACCCCCACCACCCCAGCCCAGGCACAGGCCCTCATCCGCCAGGAAGCGATTGCCTGGTACGCGCGCCTGTGCTCCGGCGATGCCACCGACGCCGACCGTGCCGCCTGGCAGCGCTGGCATGAGTCCCACCCCGAGCACCAGCGCGCATGGCGGCATTTCGACGCCCTGCAGTCCATGCTGCAGCGCGTGCCGGGCCACCTGGCCGCCTCCACGCTGCAGGCCAGCCGGCGCAGCCGCCGCCGGGTGCTGCGCGGCATCGGCGCACTGGTGGGCAGCGGGGCCGTGGCGGGCCTGTCATGGCAGCTGGCCGGCGGGCAGGGCGGCGTGCGCTCCTGGCTGGCCGACTACCGCACCGGCACGGGCGAGCGGCGCACCGTCACGCTGGCCGACGGGTCCGAGCTGACGCTGAACACCCGGACCTCGGTGGATGTGTCCATGGACCCCACGCGCCGGCTGCTGGTGCTGCGCGAGGGCGAGATCCTGGTGCAGACCGCCCATTCCCTGGCCGGGCCCGGCGCGGGCGCCAAGGATGGCCGCCCGTTCATGGTGCACACGCCGCAGGGCCGCATCCTGGCGCTGGGCACGCGCTTCACCGTGCGCAGCGAGGGTGGCGAGGGCGGTGACACCGTGGTGAGCGTGCTGCAGGACGCCGTGGAAATCCAGCCCCTGCAGGACCCCAGCCGCAGCCTGCGGCTGCAGGCCGGCCAGCAGGCCAGCTTCAGCCGCAACGGCATGCTGCCCGCCCAGGCCGCCGACCCGGCCCTGGTCAGCTGGGTGGGCGGCAGCCTCATCGTGGACGGCTGGCGGCTGGAGGACGTGGTGCGCGAACTCGCACGCTACCGGCCCGGCCGCCTGGCCTGCGACCCGGCCGTGGCCGGCCTGCGCGTGTCCGGCGTGTTTCCGCTGGCCGACACGGACAAGGCGCTGGCCGTCATCACGCGCGCCTTCCCGGTGCGCGCGGCCGGCCTGTCGCGCTACTGGCTGACCCTGGTGCCCGTCTAGGGCCAGCCCAGGGCCAGCCAGGGTCAGCCATTTCCCCATGCCGCACAAAAAACTTCGCGGCCCATTTTCATCTTTTGCGATCTCGTTCGGCTCCCTTCATGAAAGCCCTTGTCTCACCGCTGTTCATGGCCAGGAAACCCGAATGCAAACGCCCTTCACACCGACACCCGCCCGCGCGGCGCTGACCTGCCTGCTGGCTGCGGCGGTGGCATGTGCGGCCCCCGGCCACGCGGCCGAGCCCCTGGCGCAGACCCGCCAGGCCGCCAGGGCCTATGAGATCGGGGCCGGCCCGCTGGCCTCGGTGCTGGGCCAGTTTGCGGCGGCCGCAGGCGTGGCCCTGTCCTATGACCCGGCCAGCACGCGCCAGCGGCAGTCGGGCGGCCTGCGCGGCAGCTATACCGTGGGCGCGGGCTTTGCGGCCATCCTGGCGGGCTCCGGGCTGGAGGCGGTGGAAGGCGGCGCGGGTGAATTCATCGTGCGCAAGGCGGCCATGCCCGCCACGGCAGGCGCTGCAGCGGCCGACGCCACCGAGCTGCCCGCCGTGCGCGTCGTGGCCCGGGCGGCCCCTGCCCCGGTCGATGCCGACGAGCGCTACCAGCCCACGCCCGATGCCTCCAGCCTGCGCACCACGGCGCCCGTGCTGGAGATCCCGCAGGTGGTCAACGTGGTGCCGGCCCAGGTGATCCGCGACCAGCGCCCGCGCAACCTGGACGAGGCGCTGGCCAATGTCAGCGGCGTCACCCAGGGCAACACCCTGGCCAGCACGCAGGACACCATCATGAAGCGCGGCTTCGGCACCAACCGCGACGGCTCCGTCATGCACAACGGCATGCCCCTGGTGCAGGGGCGCGGCATGAACGCCGCCGCCGAGAGCGTGGAAGTGATCAAGGGCCCGTCCTCGCTGCTGTACGGCCTCATGGACCCGGGCGGCGTGATCAACGTGGTCAGCAAGAAGCCGCAGCTGCGCCAGCGCACGGCGCTGTCGCTGCAGGGCTCGGGCTACGCGGGCGGGCGCAACGGCACGGGTGCCACGCTGGACACCACGGGCCCCATCGGTGAGAACGGTCTGGCCTATCGCCTGGTCGTCGACCATGTGGACGAGGACTACTGGCGCAACTTCGGCCAGCACCGCGAGACGCTGGTGGCGCCGTCGCTGGCCTGGTATGGCGACGACACCCAGGCCGTGCTCTGGTACGAGTACCGCAAGTACCTGACGCCCTTCGATCGCGGCACGGCGCTGGACCCGGTCACCCGGCGCCCGCTGGACCTTCCGGCCACGCGCCGCCTGGACGAGCCCTTCAACCAGATGACGGGCGAGACCCACCTGGCCCAGCTCTCCGTGGACCACCGCCTGGGCAGCGGCTGGGCCGCCCACCTGAACCTGAGCTACAACCGCGAGATCTACGACGCCAACCAGCTGCGCGTGAACGGCGTGAACACCGCGCGCGGCACCCTGCAGCGCAGCAACGACGCCACGCACGGCGCGCTCAGCACCGACAGCTATGGCTCGGCCTATGTGGACGGCAGCGTGCAGCTGGCCGGCCTGCGCCATGACCTGCAGTTCGGCGCCGATGCCGAGTACCGGCTGATCTACCGCTCCGACCTGCTGCGCCAGGCCGTCACCTCCACCTTCAGCTACACCAACCCCGTCTATGGGCTGGAGCAGCCCTCGGCCACCGTCTCGGCCAGCGACAGCGACCAGAGGGACCAGCTGCACAACCAGTCGCTGTTCCTGCAGGACGCCATCCACCTGGGCGACCGCTGGGTGCTGACCACCGGCCTGCGCTACCAGACCTGGCGCCAGACCGCCGGCCGGGGCCGCCCGTTCAAGGCCAACACCCAGGCCGACGGCACGGCCTGGCTGCCGCGCGCCGGCCTGGTCTACCAACTGGCCAACGGCCTGTCGCTCTACGGCAACTACTCGCAGTCGCTCAGGCCCACCTCCACCATCGCGCCGCTGGCCAGCGGCACCGTGATCGACTCGGGCGTGGCGCCCGAGGAGGCCCGGTCCTGGGAAGCCGGCGCCAAGCTGGACCTGCCAGGGCAGCTCACCGGCACGCTGGCGCTGTTCGACATCCGCAAGAAGAACGTGCTGGTGTCCCAGTTCAACGACGCCACCAAGCTGACCGACTGGCGCACCTCGGGCGCGGCCCGCTCGCGCGGGCTGGAGGTGGATGTGGCCGGCGAGCTGGGCCGCCAATGGAGCGCCATCGCGGCCTTCGCCTATGTGGATGCCAAGACCACGCAGGACCCGCTCTACCAGGGCAACCAGCTGTGGAACGTGGCGCGGCAGACAGCCTCGCTGTCGGCCGTGTACGACTTTGGCCAGGTCCTGGGCGGTGTGCTGGGCGAGGGCCGGCTGCGCGTGGGCGGCGGCCTGCAGTACGTGGGCAGGCGGCCCGGCGACTCGGCCAACTCCTTCTGGCTGCCGGGCTACACCGTGGCCCATGCCTTTGCCACGTATGACACGCGGATCAACGGCTACAGGACGCGCTTTCAGCTCAACGTGAAGAACCTGTTCGACCGCACCTACTACCCGTCGAGCGCCAACACCTACTTCATCTCGATGGGCGACGCGCGCCAGGTGCTGCTGCGCGCCACGGTCGAGTTCTGAGCGGGCGCCAGCCCCGCCCCCGGCCTTTCCTTTTCCTGTGTCTGTCCCGGCCCGCAGCCGCATGCGATGCCGCGCATCACGCATCACCTCCATGAACTTCCCGGAAGTCTTTTCCATGCACCGCCAAGCAACCGCCCCCTCCCCCGCTTTTTCGCGCCGCTCGGCCCTGCTGCTGGCTGCCGCCGGCCTGCTGGCCGGCAACCTGCCTGCACCGGCCCTGGCCGCCCCGTCCAACTCGCCTGCCACGCCCAATCCCCCCAAGAAAGTGCTGCTGGTGGTGCGCGTGGAAGGCAAGAGCCTGCCCGTGGACCAGAAGATCCAGCAGCACCTGGCCGCGCGCGGCTACGCCGTCACCCTGCACAGCCAGTACGCGCCCGTGGAGGCCGCGCTGGACGCGGACCTGGTCATCCTCTCGTCCACCATCCGCTCGCATGACCTGCTGGGCGCCTACCGCAACGTGCCCGTGCCCCTGCTGACCTGGGAGAACGACCTGCTCGACGATCTGGCCATGACCGGCAAGCGCGCGGGCACCGATTTCGGCAGCGTGGAAAAGGACCGCTACGTCTGGCTGGTCAACGCGCCCCACCCCATGGCGGCCGGGCTGCCGGCCGGCGTGGTCGATGTCTATGAAAAGCAGGCCACCATGAGCTGGGGCAAGCCCGGCCTGGGCGCCACCACCATCGCCACCGTGCACGGCCACCCCGACAAGGCCGCCATCTTCGGCTACGAGAAGGGCGCCACCATGGACTACGAATCGCTGGCCCCCGCGCGCCGCGTGATGTTCTTCCTGGACAACGAAACCTTCCCTAACCTCTCCGCCGCCGGCCTGAAGCTGTTCGATGCCGCCGTGGACTGGGCACTGCAAGTGCGCTGATCTCCGCCGCTTACCTCCCCGCTTATTTCCGCCGCTTATCGCCTCGCCGAACGCCCCGCCAAACGCTTTTTTCCTCTATTGACTGGCCATTGCGCATGCCTTCCTCCTTCCACACCCTCCCCCCCATTGCCGGCATGCCCCGATCCTGCCTGTGCCTTGCCCTGGCTGCCATCCCCGTGATGGCCTTCTCCCAGGCTGCCGACGCACCGTCCACGCAACTGGAAACCGTGCAGATCCAGGCCGAGAAGCAGCAGAACAACGAAGACAACTTCGTCGCCCGCAAAACCACGGGCGTGCTGCGCTCCGATGCGCCGCTGTTCGAGACCGCGCAGTCCATCAGCGTGGTGACCCAGCGGCAGATCGAGGAAAAACAGGTCAGGTCCGTGGCCGAGGCGCTGGAGAGCGTGGCCGGCGTGGCGTCCGGCTCGTACGGCCGGCGCGGCTGGGATGACTTCATCATCCGCGGCCAGATCTCCAGCGCGCAAACCTATGTGGACGGCCTGCGGGCGCAGACCTCCACCAATGTGCTGCGCTCCGAGGACATCTTCGGCATCGGCTCCATCGAAGTGGTCAAGGGCCCCACCTCGGTGGGCTTCGGCCTGGCCCTGCCGGGCGGCCTGGTCAACCTGACCACCAAGCGCCCGCAGGCCGAGTCGTTCTCGCGCGCCGGCATCAGCGTGGGCAGCTATGGATTGAAGGAGGCCAACTTCGACCTGAACTACTCGCCCGACGGAAGCCGCAAGGGCGCCTTTCGCATCGTGGGCCGCGCATCCGACCAGAACGATCCCACGGACTACGTCTACTTCAAGAACCAGTACCTGGCGGGCTCGTACAACTTCGACCTGGATGGCAGCAACGAGCTGTCCGTCATCGCCAGCTACCAGCACCGCAACTACATCCGCAACCAGGGCATTCCGCAGAACTACGAAAAATACGGGCGCAATGTCTTCATCGGCGAACCCGACCGCAGCTACGAGGTGGACTCCTACCGCCTGGGCGCCAACTACGCGCACTACTTCGACAACGAATGGGTGTTCCGCCAGAACTTCGCGCTCACCAAGGGCAGCAGCCTGAGCAACTCGGTCTTTGCGGCGGCCAATGCCAGGTTCCCCCTGGTCGCGCGCCAGATCAACTACCAGGACAAGCAGGACGTCAACATCGCCCTGGACAACTACCTGCAGCGCAACTTCCGATTCGACCGCGTGAACTACGAGCTGACCGCCGGCATCGACATGATGCGAGAGCGCAGCGACTACTACCAGCGCGTGGACAACATCAACCCCTTCAACGCCGACAACCCGGTCTATGGCGTCACCTCCATCAAGGAGGGCAAGCCCTCGCACAACCTGACCTACAGCCAGTACGTGGGCCTGTACCTGCGCAACACCATCAAGATCGATGAGAAATGGATCGTCGGCCTGAACGGCCGCCATGACTGGACGCGCGTGGAAATCCAGGACAGGCTGGCCGGCGGCTCCGTCAGCAACAGCAACACCGCCTTCACGGGCAGCGCCTCGCTGATGTACCAGGCCAGCGAGTTCCTGGCCCCCTACGTCAGCTACTCCACCTCCTTCATGCCCGTGACGGATGCCGGCATCAACGGCACGCTGCTCAATCCCGAGGAAGGCAAGCAGACCGAACTGGGCGTGAAATTCCAGGCCCTGGACCGGCGCGTGCAAGGCTATCTGGCGGTGTATGACCTGCGGCGCAAGAACGTCACCGAGAACGACGCCACGCTGGGCTACGCCGTCCAGACTGGCGAGCAGACCACCAAGGGCTTCGAGGCGGAAGTCGCCGCCTCGCTGACGCGGCAATGGAATGTCTCGGCCGCCTACAGCTACATTCCCTCGGCCCGGACGTCCCAAAGCCTGACGGCCAGCGAAATCGGCAAGCGCATCAACCATGTGCCCAAGAACGCAGGCTCCGTCTTCACGCAGTACTACTTCAACCCCGACCGCCTGGGCTGGAACATGGGCGCAGGCCTGCGCATGCAGGGCGCCCGCACGGCGCAGCGCGGCACGGCCTTCGTCAACCTGGCCAAGTACACCCTGCTCGACCTGAACCTGGGCTATGAAGCGAAGTCATGGGGCCTGAGCCTGGCCATCAAGAACCTGCTGGACAAGGACTACGTCCAGGGCACCACACCGAACGCGCAGCTGCTGAGCTTCGGCAGCCCGCGCACGCTGATGGTGAGTGCCAGGTTCAAGTACTGAGGCTGGCTGGCTCCTTCAAGCATGCGAGCCTTTCAGCCAAGGTGCGCAACCCGGCACCGCCGATAGGCGGGCGCCGGCTGCGCCCCGGCTTCATGGCCCCTTGCGCAGCGAGATCGGCGTGCCCCAGACCGGGTCGGCCGCGCCCTGGCGGCCCAGCGTGGTGACCTGCATGGGCACCAGGCGTGCCATCAGCTTTTCCTGCTCGGCGTTGAGATTGGCGCGCGTGGCCAGATAGTTGCGCGTGAACTCCATGGGCGGCGGCAGTGTGTGGACGGTGAAGTCTTCCAGCGGGCATTCCACCTTCTCGGCCGCCACCTTGCGGCAGCCTGCCTGGCGGAACTGGTAGCTGGGCGTCTTCAGGTGCGAACGCTGGCTCAGCACCAGTTGGCCGCCCTCCAGCGTGAAGCTGGCCAGCGCCTGCCTGGGCGGCACGCGCACCTGGACCTTGAGTGCGGGAATGTCGCGCGAATCCGTGTCCTGGTAGTAGCCCGCCGCCATGCCCGGCGTGCTGTCGGTGACCATGCGCTCGCCCCAGGCCACGCAATTGCCCGAGGCGCGGTGCACCGTGGTGCAGTACTTCTCGATCCGGCTTTGCGAGTGCGTCGTGCCCTCCTTCCAGTTCATCTCGGTATAGAACTGGCGATAGGTTTCCGGCGACAACGTGGCCGTTCCAAGGGTGCCGCGGCCTGCGCCGGTGGCCCCGGCCTTGGCGCCCAGCTGGTCAAGCTGGGCATTGAGCCGGTAGTCGTCACCCCCCGTCATCAGGTACTTGCCCGGCGGCAGCACATGGACCTCGAAGGCCTTGAACAGATAGGTGGTCTTGGGGTCGCGCTGCAGCGCGTTGTTCTGGAACTTGCGGCCAAACACGATCTCCGGCTTGTCCTCATGGGTCCAGACCACGTTGGGAGTCCACTTCGACATGCCATCGGCGTCGGCCAGCGACTTGTGCGGCGTCAGGTCAGCCACCAGCACCACGGCCATGTTGGCCTTCAAGGCTTCGCTGATCACCCACAGCGTCTTTGCCTGCTCCGCTTCCTCCTTCTCGAGCTGCCCGCTGGAAGGCGGCGCGGCACACCCTGACAATCCCAGGGCGAGCACCAGGGTCGGCAAAACGAAGCAGGGGCGCTGCAGTGTCATCGTTGAAATCCTTCGGGGGTTGATGCTGGAAAGGCGTCATTTTGCGGGGAGATCTCCGGCGGCCCCGGCCAGGGGCAGGCCCTCGACACGGAAAAGCCGCCCGAAGGCGGCCGGTTCCAGGGAGCGATGCACCAGCGCTGGCTGCGATCAATCAGCGTTGCTGTGGCTGGCGCAAAGGCTGCCCTTGTTGGCGGACGTTCGCCTTGCACTGCATCTGGCTGTAGCTCCTGTCCGTGATGGGTTGCCCCATCTGCATGGGAACATGGACCGGATGCAACGGGCCTCTCGTGGGAAGAAGCTGTTTCATGGTTCCATCCTCACGTCAAACGGAACGCCGCCCAGCCCGTCAGCGGGACTGATTGGGCTGCTGCTGGCCTGGCTGGTTCTGGCCAGGTTGCTTGTGCTGGGGGTTGTCCTGCTGCTGCTGACCCGGGTTTTGCTGGTTCGGGTTCTGCTGCTGCGGGTTGTTTTGCTGCTGCTGTTGCTGGTCGTTTTGCTGAGCCATGGGTATCTCCTTCACATGGTGGTCAAAGAGGCGCGTCAAACGAAGCGCCCGACTGCAGCGCAGATATGCACTGCGCTGGTAACCAGTGTGGGACCAGGCATGCGGCTCAGCCGTAGGACCGGCCACAGCGTGCGCAGCCCCATGTTGCGACACCGCAGGTAGGCCAGCCGCCGGGTGTCCGACGGACATTTCGCACAGGGGCAACGAAGGACCAAGGCAGGTCACGACCTGCGCCCTGCTGCCCCCGGCCCTCTGCCTCACTCCACCGTCACGCTCTTGGCCAGGTTGCGCGGCTTGTCCACGTCGGTGCCGCGTGCGCAGGCCGTGTGGTAGGCCAGCAGCTGCAGCGGGACCACGTGCAGGATGGGGCTCAGGGCGCCGTAGTTCTCGGGCATGCGGATGACGTGCATGCCTTCGCTGCTTTCGATGTTGGTCTTGGCATCGGCCAGCACATAGAGCACGCCGCCGCGCGCGCGCACTTCCTGCATGTTGCTCTTGAGCTTTTCCAGCAGCTCGTCATTGGGCGCGACCGTGACCACGGGCATGGCGCTGTCCACCAGGGCCAGCGGGCCGTGCTTGAGCTCGCCCGCCGGATAGGCCTCGGCGTGGATGTAGCTGATTTCCTTGAGCTTGAGCGCGCCTTCCAGCGCAATCGGGTAGTGGATGCCACGGCCCAGGAAGAGCGCGTTCTCCCGCTTGGCGAAGTCCTCGGACCAGCTGATGACCTGGGGCTCCAGCGCCAGCACCGATTGCAGGGCCACGGGCAGGTGGCGCATGGCGGCAAGGTATTGCTGCTCCTTTTCCTCGCTCAGGCGCCCTTGCGACTGGGCCAGGGCCAGGGTCAGCAGGAACAGGCCCGCCAGCTGGGTGGTGAAGGCCTTGGTGGAGGCCACGCCGATCTCCACCCCGGCGCGCGTGATGTAGGCCAGCTCGCATTCGCGCACCATGGCACTGGTGGCCACGTTGCAGACAGTCAGCGTGTGCTTCATGCCCAGGTTCTGGGCATGGCGCAGCGCGGCCAGGGTGTCGGCGGTCTCGCCCGACTGGCTGATGGTGACGACCAGGGTCTTGGGATGGGGAACGCTGGTGCGGTAGCGGTACTCGCTGGCCACTTCCACGCTGCAGGGCAGGCCGGCCAGCGCTTCGATCCAATACTTGGCCGTGCAGCCGCTGTAGTAGCTGGTGCCGCAGGCCAGGATGAGCACGCGGTCGATTTCCTTGAACACGCGCCAGGCCGAGGTGCCGGCCTTGCCGTCCGAGCCCGCGCCGTCGAACAGCTCGGGCACGATGGCCTGCACGCCTTCCAGCGTGTCGGCAATGGCGCGCGGCTGCTCGAAGATTTCCTTTTGCATGTAGTGGCGGTAGGGGCCCAGCTCGGCCGCGCCGCTGTGGGCGTGCACGGTGCGCACGGGGCGCTGCTCGGGCGCCAGCCGCTCGCCGCCCTTGCCCACCAGCCAGTAGCGGCCGGGCTGCAGGTCCACGATGTCGCCCTCTTCCAGGTAGACGATCTGGTCGGTCACGCCGGCAAGGGCCATGGCGTCGCTGGCCAGGAAATGCTCGGAGCCATCCTGGCCCACGCCCAGGATCAGCGGTGAGCCGGCGCGCGAGCCGACCACGCGCTGCGGTTCGTCCTTGTGCATGACGGCGATGGCGAAGGCACCATGCAGCCGCTGCGTGGCGGCCTGCACGGCCTCGAACAGGTCGCCGCCGTAGAGGCTGTCCACCAGGTGGGCGATGACCTCGGTATCGGTCTGGCTGGCGAAGACATAGCCCTTGGACTGCAGCTCGGCGCGCAGGGCTTCGTAGTTTTCGATGATGCCGTTGTGCACCAGGGCCACGCGGGCCGGCTGGTCGGTGTCGGCCACGGGCGAGACGCCAGGGCCGTGGCTGAAATGCGGATGGGCGTTGCGCACGGCCGGCTCGCCATGCGTGGCCCAGCGGGTATGGGCAATGCCGGTGTGGCCGATGACCTTGTCCTGCTGCACCTGGGCCATGAGTTCGGCCACGCGCGCCGTGGAACGGGCGCGCTGCAGGCCCTGGCTGTGCACGCCCTGGGCGTCCAGCGCCTGCACGGCCACGCCGCAGGAGTCATAGCCGCGATATTCCAGGCGCTGCAGGCCCTGGACGAGGACGGGGACGATATCGCGGAAGGAAACCGCTGCGACGATGCCACACATGGACAAGCTCCTTGTTTCGAGATGACGACGGATGCTACGCAGGTTGAAAAGAAATTTCTCGCCAAATTTCTTTATCTATTGAACTAATATTTCATCAAAACCAGCACAAGAAATATTATTTCAATTCATAGAATTCAATGACACAAAATTCCATAGAACTGGACGCCACCGATCTGCGGTTGCTGCAATTGCTGCAGGTCGATGCCAGCCGCAGCAACCAGGCCCTGGCTGCGCTGCTGCAGCTGTCGCCGCCCACCTGCCTGCGCCGCGTGCGGCGGTTGCAGGAGACCGGGCTGATCGAGCGGCAGGTGGCCATCCTCCAGCCGGAACGCCTGGCCGCCGCCCTGGGCCACGGGCTGCAGGCCATCGTGGAAGTCTCGCTGGACCGCCAGGACAGTGATTCGCTGGACAGCTTCGAGCGCCGCGCCGTGGCGCTGGACGCCGTGCAGCAGTGCTGGCGCGTGTCGGCCGGGCCTGATTTCATCCTCGTGGTGGCCGCGCCCGACATGCCGGCCTACCTGGAGCTGAGCCGCGCGCTATTCACGGGCGACGCCAACGTGCGCAATGTCAAGAGTTTTTTCAGCGTCAAGCGCGCCAAGTTTTCCACCGCCATGCCGCTGCCGTCCACAAATCCCGGAACAGCCGCCGAATGAGGCCAGGAGCCTTGATTTTGTGAGTATTTGTGCTCATCAGGAAGCTACGCTGCATCAGGCCCGCGTAGGACAAGAGGCCTGCAATGTGTCCCGAACGCCAACTTTGGGCAACGTTAAACTTTAAGGCGTTGCGCACGCACGGGGACAATGATACAAATTGATGCAACAACACTTTCTGACGCGCTAGGCAATCGGCGCGCACTCGGCTCGCACCGCCATGTCCTTGCGCCAGCGCATCCATCGCCGAACCTACCCCTTGCGCGTCTCCAGCATGGCATTGGGCGGCCTCGTCGTGGGCACGGCCATGACGGAGATGGGCGCCAGCCCGGCGGTCTGGGGCTTTGTGCTGGTGAGCGCCCTGGTCTGGCCGCACATCGCCTTTTTGCACGCCCGCCACAGCCGTGACAGCCACCGCGCCGAACACGCCAATCTGCAGATAGACGCGCTGATCATCGGCAGCTGGATTCCCGTGATGCATTTCTGCGCATTGCCCAGCATTGCGCTGCTGGCCATCAGCATTGCCGACCGCAACCACACGGCCACGCGCGACGGCTGGCTGCAATCGCTGGTGGCCACCTTGGTGGCTGCCGCTGTGGTGGCCCTGCTGCTGCGGCCCGTGCCCGACTGGGAGGCCAGCCTGGCCGTGCAGCTGAGCATGCTTCCCCTGCTCCTGCTGCACAGCGTGTTCTCCAGCTGGTCCACGCGCCAGCTGGTGCGCAAGCTGGCACGGCAGAACGTGAAGCTGCAGGTGCTCAGCCGCATCGACCCGCTGACCACGCTGTACAGCCGTGACTACTGGTGGCAAAAGGCCCGCGCCGCGCTGCGCGACTACCGGCAGACGCAGGCCTCGGCCTGCCTGCTGATCGTGGACATAGACCACTTCAAGCGCATCAACGACAGCTTTGGGCACACCGTGGGTGACGAGGTGCTGCAGGCCATCGGACTGACCATCCGGCACTGCCTGCGCTCGCACGACGCGGCCGGCCGCTACGGCGGCGACGAATTCGCCGTGCTGTGCATGCACACCCAGCTGGACGACGCCTATGCGGTGGCGCTGCGCATACGCAACCAGTTGAGCCAGCTGCGCGTGCGCGAGCATCCCCAGCTGCGCGTGAGCGCCAGCATTGGCGTGGCGGCGGCGGACCCGAGTTTTCTGTCGGTCAAGGACTGGATCAATGCGGCCGACAGCGCGCTCTACAGCGCCAAGGATGCCGGGCGCGACCAGGTGATTCCCGCCGCGCCGCTGATGGCCGGCAGCGCGCCTGCCCGAGCGGGAACAGGCTTGGACGCAGACCCCGATACTGGCTCCGACACGGGCCCGGACACCAGGGACTCCCGCCCCACGCACCAGCCCGAGCCGGACGACACGCTGATCTGAGGGCAGGCGCCAGCGGCAGGCGGTCTCAGAGCCCGCGATCGGCGCGCCGCACTTCGCCGCCGGGCCAGTTCAGGCAAACGCAGCAGCCGCCCGCGGGCGTGGCGCGGATGGTGGCCTCGCCGCCGTGGCGGCGCATCACGCCGCGCACCAGGGCCAGGCCCGTGCCCAGGCCGGGGAACTCGGATTCGCGGTGCATGCGCTGGAAGATGCCGAACAGCGCTCCCGCACGCGAGGGATCGAACCCCACGCCGTTGTCCGTCACGCTGAGCGTGATGCCGCCGTCGGCATGGCGCTCCACATCGATGGCAATGCGCGGCTGGTCCACGGGCCGGGTGAACTTGACGGCGTTGTCCAGCAGCGCCTCCAGCACCTGGCGCAGCAGGGCCGCGTCGGCACGCACGGCGGGACTTTGCTGCGGCAGGCTCCATTGCAGCCGCGCCGCCGCGCCGCAGGCCGCCCAGCGCGGCTGCGCCAGCACGGCCGTGCGCGCCTGCTCCAGCAGCTCCTGCAAGGCGACGGGCTGCCACTGCATGGGCGTGCGCGCGGCGCGCGACAGGGCCAGCAGGCCGTCGAGCATGCCGCCCATGCGGCGCGCCGACTGGTCCATGGTCTGCAGGAAGCCGCGCGCCTCCTGCAGCTCCTGCGGCGAAGGCGCGGCCTGCGACAGCAGCTCATCGACCAGGGGGCCGAAGGACAGCACATGGCGCAGCGGCGCGCGCAGGTCGTGCGACACCGCATGCAGCCATTCCTGCTGCGCGGCGCGCAGGGCCTGCAGCTCCTGCTCGCGCTGGGCCAGGCGCTCCAGCGCGTCCTGCAACGTGCGGGGAGGGCCCTGCAGGTCGGCGGCGGGGTCGGGGGGCGGATGGGGTGCGAAAGGTTCCGTCATGGCATGGACAGGGTCAGGAGATTCGGCAAATCGGCGTACCCCGTACGGGACCCGCCGGCGATGCGGGCCCTCGAGCCCACGTGTCTCGGAAGTCTCAGGACTTGGGCAGTTTGACTGGGCGCTTCCAGCTGGTGATGCTCACCTGCCTGCCCCGCGATACCGTGAGCACGCCGGGCTCGGTGCTCTTGGTGACCGTGGAGCCGCCGCCCACCGTGCCGCCCGCGCCAATGGTGACGGGCGCCACCAGCACGCAGTTGCTGCCGATGTGCGCGTCGGCCTCGATCACCGTGCGGTGCTTGTTCACGCCGTCGTAGTTGGCCGTGATGGAGCCGGCGCCGTAGTTGACGCGCTCTCCCACCGTGGCATCGCCCAGGTAGGCCAGGTGGTTGGCCTTGGCGCCATCGGCCAGCACGGAGTTCTTGACCTCGACGAAGTTGCCGATGTGCACTTCGCGGCCCAGTTGCGCACCGGGGCGCAGGCGCGCAAACGGGCCGACCAGGGCGCCCTCGCCCACGCTGACGCCGGCCTTCTCGCCATCGACATGCGTGTACGGATGGATGACGGCGCCCGCCGCAATCGTGGCGTTGGCAATGCTGCAATAGGCGCCGATGCGCGCACCTTCGCCAATCTCCACATGGCCGCTGAAGATGCAGCCCACGTCGATCTCCACATCCTGCCCGCAGGCCAGGCGTGCGGCGCGGCCCGTGCGCGGGTCGTCGCGCAGGTCAAAGCGCGCGGGGTCGGCCAGGCGCACGCCCTGCTCCATCAGCGTGCGGGCCTGGGCGCCCTGGTGGGCGCGCTCCAGCTCGGCCAGTTGCAGCGGGCTGTTGACGCCCGCCACCTGCACCGGGTCGGCAATGCAGTGCGCGACCACGGGCACGCCGTCGGCTACGGCCATGGCGACCACGTCGGTCAGGTAGTACTCGCCCTGGGCGTTGTCATTGGTCAGGCGGGCCAGCCAGCCGGCCAGGTGGCGGGCCGGCACGGCCATGATGCCGCTGTAGATTTCCTGGATGGCGCGCTGGGCGTCATTGGCATCCTTTTGCTCGACGATGCGCTGCACCGTGCCGTCTTCGCCGCGCACGATGCGGCCGTAGCCTGTGGGATCGGACAGGCGCACGGTCAGCAGGGCCAGCCGCTGGCCATCGGCCGCATCGACCAGGGCGCGCAGCGTGTCGGCCTGCGTCAGCGGCACATCGCCCGAGAGCACGATGACCATGCCGTCGCCCGCCAGCGCGGGCACGGCCTGCTGCACCGCGTGGCCCGTGCCCAGCTGCGGCTCCTGGCGCACGAACTTCAGCGCCATGGAGCCGCCCTGGCAGGCCGCCGCCATGGCGGGCTCCACCTGGTCCGCGCCGTGGCCCGTGACCACCACGGCCGAGCGCGCATCCAGCTGCGCCGCCGTGGACAGCACATGGCCCAGCAACGGGCGCCCCGCCAGGCGCTGCAGGACTTTGGGAAGGCGGCTTTTCATGCGCGTGCCCTTGCCCGCGGCCATGATGACGAGATCCAGAGGTGCTGTCATAGGTGATTCATCCAAAACGCCAGAACCTGTGCCGGCAACGCCGCCGATTATCTGCCCGCCAAGGGCTGCGGCCGGTCACACGATTGACGTATGCTGGCGGCGCCATGCCCCATGCCACCACTGCCCCCGTTCCCCTGCTGCGCACACGCGCCATCGGAGCCGGCCATCTGCGTGCCTTCCTGGCCGTGGCCCGGCACCTGAATTTCCGCGCGGCAGCCGACGAGCTGTCGCTGACGCAGTCGGCCGTGAGCCGCCAGATCCAGTCGCTGGAGGATGAAGTCGGCGTGCCGCTGTTCCTGCGCCACACGCGCGCCGTGGAGCTGACCGGGGCCGGCGCCCAGCTGCTGCGCTCGGTGGCGCCCGCGCTGGAGCAGATCGACGCCTCGGTGCGCCAGATCCGCCAGACCGTGGGCCGCAAGAGCGTGGCCATCACCACCTGGGCCAGCTTTGCCGCCATGTGGCTGATCCCGCGCCTGGAGTCCTTCCAGCGCGCCTGGCCCGATATCGACATCCGCATCGACACCAGCGACACCGTGATGGACCTGGACACCACCGACGTTGACCTGGCCCTGCGCTACGGCCGTGCGGGCGACGGCTGGCCCCAGGCGCAGCGCCTGTTCGGCGAGCAATTGGCCGTGGTGGCCAGCCCGCGCCTGCTGGCCGGCGGCCCGCCGCTCAGGACGCCGGCCGATGCCGCGCGCTACACGCTGATCGAGACCGGCGACGCCCACCGCATGCCCCAGCTGGAATGGCTGGGCTGGCAGCGCTGGTTCGGCGTGCAAGGCTGCGACCAGTTGCAGCCGCCGCGCTGGCTGTACTTCAACTACGCCCACCAGATCGTGCAGGCCGCCCTGGCCGGCCAGGGCCTGGCGATTGCGCGGCTGCCGCTGGTGGCCGATGCGCTGGCGGCTGGCGACCTGGTCGAGGTGCTTCCCGCACACCGGCTGGAATCGCCGCTGGCCTACTGGCTGATCGTGGGCCCGCGCAGCGCAGCGCGTCCCGAGGTGGCCGCCTTCTGCCGGTGGCTGCAGGAGCAGGCCGAGGTCACGCGCGAAACCGTCGAATCGCCCCCGGCTTGAAAAATACCCCCACGCTCCCCCGAAGGGGCCGTTTTCATCTTGGGGCGGCCCGGCGATGAAAA
This sequence comes from Delftia sp. GW456-R20, assembly GCF_001622915.1. Lineage (NCBI taxonomy): Bacteria > Pseudomonadati > Pseudomonadota > Betaproteobacteria > Burkholderiales > Comamonadaceae > Delftia > Delftia sp. GW456-R20. The sequence continues at coordinate 966,139 of NZ_LWCN01000005.1, forward strand.
AAGGACGCGGGCATGCCGGCGTCCTTCATTCCTGCGCAGCCGGGCGCATGGCCCGGCGCGGGTATCAGCCCAGCGTCACGCGCGCAAACTTGCGCTTGCCCACCTGCACCACATAGGTGCCGGCTTCGAGCTTGAGGCCCCGGTCGCTGATGGCCGTGCCGTCCACGCGCACGCCGCCGCCGTCGATCAGGCGGTTGGCCTCGCTGGTCGAGGGCGCCAGGTTGGCCTGCTTGAGCAGGGCACCGATGCCCAACGGCGCGCCCGACAGGCTGACCTCGTCGATCTGGTCGGGAATGCCGCCCTTGCTGCGGTTGTTGAAATCCTGCTCGGCCGCATCGGCCAGCGCCGCGCTGTGAAAGCGCGCCGTGATTTCCTTGGCCAGCAGCACCTTGGCGTCCTTGGGATTGCGCCCGCCTTCCACCTCGGCCTTGAGCGCGGCGATCTCGGCCAGGCTCTTGAACGACAGCAGGGTGTACCAGTTCCACATCAGCGTGTCCGAGATGCTCAGCACCTTGGCGAACATGGTGTTGGCGTCCTCGGTGATGCCGATGTAGTTGTTCTTGGACTTGGACATCTTGTGCTCGCCGTCCAGGCCCACCAGCAGCGGCATGGTGAGCACGCACTGCGTGTCCTGCCCGTATTCCTGCTGCAGATGGCGGCCCATGAGCAGGTTGAACTTCTGGTCCGTGCCGCCCATCTCCAGGTCGGCGCGCAGCGCCACCGAGTCATAGCCCTGCAGCAGCGGGTAGAGGAACTCGTGCAGGCTGATGGAGCTGCCGTCGGTGAAGCGCTGGTGGAAGTCGTTGCGCTCCATCATGCGGGCCACCGTGTACTTGGCCGACAGCTCGATCATGCCGCGCGCGCCCAGCTTGTCGCACCACTCGCTGTTGTAGCGCACCTCGGTGCGGGCGGGGTCCAGCACCTTGGCGGCCTGGGTGTAGTAGGTCTCGGCGTTGACCTTGATCTGCTCGGCCGTCAGCGGCGGGCGCGTGCTGTTGCGGCCCGAAGGATCGCCGATCAGGGTGGTGAAGTCGCCGATCAGGAAGATCACCTGGTGGCCCAGGTCCTGCAGCTGGCGCATCTTGTTGAGCACCACGGTGTGGCCCAGATGGATGTCGGGCGCCGTCGGGTCCAGGCCCAGCTTGATGCGCAGCGGCACGCCGGTGGCCTCGGAACGGGCCAGCTTTTGCACCCAGTCCGCCTGGGGCAGCAGCTCATCCACGCCGCGCAGGGTGGTTTCAAGCGCTTGGCTTACACCGTCGGTGACCGGGTATGTTGTAACAGCAGATTGATTCATAAGGGTTTTTCGCCAGGCCGCGTAGGACTGCGTCGGTATACTCCGGGGATTTTCCCGCTGCGGCGAATTCTAGACGCCCGCCTATCCGCACCGCAGAGCGCGGACTTGTTGCCCGTCTGGAGAGCGTATCCCGCCGCTGCGATGCTGTCCGGCCCTCGCAGGGCCGGATGCGCGCAACCCAAGGATCTGATGTTGTGAAATATGGCTTGAACCATGCCAGCGGTGCTCTTGTTGCGCGGCTGACCTCCGTGATCCAGCAACACCCCAAGCGTGTCACCGCAGCACTGGCAGCCATCTTGCTCACGGGCGGCGGCGGCGCCTTCGCCGTGGCCAACCTGGGACCCGATCCGGCCGACCTGCCGGTGCGCATGCTCTCCACGCCCGTGGAATCGCTGGCCGAAGGCCAGACCCTGGCCGAGCTGACCGACAGCGTGCAGGGCATGTCCCTGTACCGTTCCGAATACACGCGCGGCAGCGACACGGCCGAAACCCTGCTCCAGCGCCTGGGCGTGGCCGATCCGGCCGCCGCCGCCTTCATGCGCGGCAACGACCAGGTTCGCCAGCATGTGCTGGGCCGCGCCGGCCGCCTGGTGACGGCCGAGACCACGCCCGACCACCAGCTGTCGCAGCTGACTGTGCGCTGGGCGCCCGACGAGGACGGCAGCTTCCGCCGCCTCGTGGTCGAGCGCAAGAACAATGAACTGAGCACCCGCATCGAAACGGGCAAGCTGACGGCCTCGCCCCGCCTGGCCGGCGGCATCATCCGCAGCTCGCTGTTCGCCGCCACCGACGCGGCCTCCATCCCCGATGCCGTGGCCATGCAGATGGCCGACATCTTCCAGGGCGACGTGGACTTCCGCCGCAGCCTGCGCAAGGGCGACCGCTTCTCCGTGGTCTACGAATCGCTGGAAGCCGATGGCGAGCCGCTGCGCGCGGGCCGCGTGCTCAGCGCCGAGTTCCACAACAATGGCAAGGTCGTGCAGGCGCTGTGGTTCCAGGACGAAGGCAAGGCCAAGGGCGACTACTACACCATGGACGGCAAGAGCCGCCGCCAGGCCTACCTGACCTCGCCCGTGGAGTTCTCGCGCATCAGCAGCGGCTTTGCCATGCGCATGCACCCCATCCACAAGACCTGGCGCGCCCACCTGGGCACGGACTTCGCCGCTGCCACGGGCACCAAGGTGCGTACCGTGGGCGACGGCACCGTCTCCTTCGCGGGTGTGCAGAACGGCTACGGCAACGTGATCTTCGTGGACCACGCCAACAACCACACCACGGTCTACGCCCACCTGAGCCACATCGGCGTCACGCGCGGCCAGCGCGTGGAGCAAGGCGACATCATCGGCAACGTGGGCTCCACGGGCTGGGCCACCGGCCCGCACCTGCACTTCGAGTTCCGCGTCAACGGCGAGCACCGCGATCCCATGACCATCGTCCAGGCCACCGATGCCGCCCGCCCCGTCTCCAAGGCCGGCCGCGCCGCCTTCGACAAGATGGCCGCGCAGATGCGCATCGAGCTGCAGGCATCGAACGAAGCACTGGCCCTGGCCAGCGAACGCTGAGCCACCGCGCTCCCATCCCGCAAAGGCTGCCCTGGCAGCCTTTGTTGTTTCAGGCGCATCCTTTTGTGATCGTGGGTCCCAGGCCGCAGGGCTACCATTGCCGGCATGAACCAGCCCCCCCCCTTCCCCATCGCCCACCGCTACTGCATAGGCCTGATGTCCGGCACCTCGCTTGACGGGGTGGACGGCGTGCTTGTGGACTTTGCCGAAGGCACGCAGGTGCTGTGGCATGCCAGCCGGGGGTTCGACGCCACGCTGCGCGCCGAGCTACTGGCGCTGAACACCCCCGATGGCCGCGACGAGCTGCACCGCGCGGCGCTGGCGGCCAATGCGCTGGCGCGCAGCTATGCCGAGGTGGTGCGGGAACTGCTGCAGGCCACGGGCCTGGCGCCCGCGCAGATCGCCGCCATTGGCGCCCACGGCCAGACCGTGCGCCACCGGCCCCAGATGTTCGACGGCACGGGCTACACCTTGCAGCTCAACAGCCCGGCCCTGCTGGCCGAGCTCAGCGGCGTTGCCGTGGTGGCCGATCTGCGCAGCCGCGACGTGGCCGCTGGCGGCCAGGGCGCGCCGCTGGTGCCCGCCTTCCACCAGGGCGTGTTCGGCCGGCCCGGCGAGACGGTGCTGGTGCTCAACATCGGCGGCATTGCCAATCTCAGCGTGCTGGCGGGCGATGGCACGGTGCTGGGCTTCGACTGCGGCCCCGGCAATGCGCTGATGGACGGCTGGTGCCAGGCGCACACGGGCCAGCCCTATGACGACGGCGGCCAGTGGGCGGCCACGGGCCAGGTGCTGCCCGCCCTGCTCGACCGCCTGCTGGCCGAGCCTTTCCTGCAGCAGCCGCCGCCCAAGAGCACGGGGCGCGACCTGTTCCACGCGGACTGGCTGGCCGGCCATCTTTCCGCCAGTGCAACCAGCGCCGCCGATGCCCGCCCTGCCGACGTGCAGGCCACGCTCACCGAATTCACGGCCCGCGCCTGCGCCGGTGCCGTGCAGCGCTTCGGGCGTGGCGGCGGCGAGCTGCTGGTCTGCGGCGGAGGCGCCTTCAACACGCAACTGATGCAGCGCATCGCCGCCTTGCTGCCTGGCGCGGCCGTGGACACCACGGCCGCGCGCGGCCTGCCGCCTCAGCAGGTGGAGGCCGCCGCCTTCGCCTGGCTGGCGCGCCAGGCCCTGCTGGGTTTGCCCGGCAACCTGCCCGCCGTGACGGGCGCACGCGGCCCGCGCATCCTGGGCGCCATCCACCCCGCATAAAAAAACCATGCAAGGCATCCGCCAAGCATGGGCCCACCAAACATCTTGCCTGAGCCCAAAGCCTATGAAACTGGCGCGGCCCAAAAGCAGGGACGCCGAGCAAGAGCCGCCTCGCGGCGAAGGCGTCGTCCCCCTCCCGCGAAGCGAGAGAGGGCGCCGTGCATACGGGGGAAGGCGCGTAAGCGCCTCAGGGGGTGCTATCCGCCGATATAGACGAACTTGAAGAGGAAGACGCCGCCGATCAGCCACACCATCCAGTGCACTTCCTTGGCGCGCCCCGTGAACAGCTTGAGCACGGCATAGGTGATGAAGCCGAAGGCCAGGCCATTGGCCACCGAGTAGGTGAAGGGCATGAGCAGGGCCGTGACGGCGGCGGGGATGGCCTCGGTGGTCTCGCCCCATTCAATCTCGGTCAGCTCCTTGAGCATCAGGCAGGCCACGAAGAACAGCGCGGGCGCCGTGGCGTAGCCGGGCACCACGCCGGCCAGCGGCGACAGGAACAGGCAGCACAGGAAGAGCACGGCCACGGTCAGCGCCGTCAGGCCCGTGCGGCCGCCCGCTTGCACGCCGGCCGCGCTTTCCACATAGGCCGTGGTGCTGGAGGTGCCCAGCAGCGAGCCCGCGAAGATGGCGCCGCTGTCGGCCAGCAGCGAGCGGTTGAAGCGGCCCATGCGGCTGGGCACCAGCAGGCCCGCGCGCTTGGCCACGCCCATCAGCGTGCCCGTGGCATCGAACAGCTCGACCAGGAAGAACACCAGCACCACGTTGAGGATGCCGCCCGTCAGCGCGGACTTGATGTCCAGCTGCAGGAAGGTGGGCGCAATGGAGGGCGGCGCAGAGAACACGCCGTGGAACTCGTTGCCTGCGAAGAAGAACGAGGCCACGGTGACGGCAACGATGCCGATCAGGATGGCACCCGGCACCTTCAGGCGGTCCAGCACCACGATGATCAGAAAGCCCAGCGAAGCCAGGATGACTTCGGGCTTGTGCAGATCGCCCAGGGTCACGAAGGTGGCCGGCGATGCCGCGACGATGCCCGCGCTCTTGAGCGCGATCAGCGCCAGGAACAGGCCAATGCCCACGGTGATCGCTATGCGTATGGACTGCGGTATGCCCTTGATGATCAGCTCCCGCAGGCCGAACAGCGTCACCAGCAGGAACAGGCAGCCCGAGACAAAGACCGCGCCCAGCGCGGCCTGCCAGGTGAAGCCCATGTGCAGCACCACCACGTAGGCGAAATAGGCGTTCAAGCCCATGCCCGGCGCCAGCGCGATGGGATAGTTGGCGTACAGCGCCATGATGGTCGTGCCCAGCGCCGCGATCAGGCAGGTGGCCACGAAGACGGCCCCCTTGGGCATCCCCGCATCCCCCAGGATCGAGGGATTGACGAAGATGATGTAGGCCATCGTCAGAAAGGTCGTCAGGCCCGCGACCAGCTCGGTTCTTACATTGGTGCCGTGCTCACTGAGCTTGAACACCCGTTCCATCCAGTTCATCGCATTGTCTCCGTGTTGTTTTCGCATGCGGGGCGCAACGGTTGTGAAAGCGCCCAGGGTTGAGCACCGGCTGTCCAGGCCGGCACAAGGCATGGCACCCTGCCGGGCGGCCATGGACCTGGTGGCGCGCATCGCTGCGCGCCGATTCAAGGAATGAGGGGGCGGCGCCGGTCCGCTCAGCTCCCGGCGGCCTGCACGGCCTCGATGGCGCGCAGGATGGATTCAGGCGTGGCCGGCGATTGCAGCGGGGGATTGCTGCGGTGCCCGCCCGCGGCCGAGACGGCATCGCGGATGGCGAAGAACACCGAGAACGGCAGCAGCAGCGGCGGCTCGCCCACGGCCTTGCTGCGGTGGATGGAGTCCTCGAAGTTGTCGCCCTCGAACAGCCGCACGTTGAACACGGGCGGGCAGTCGTTGGCCGTCGGGATCTTGTAGGTGCTGGGCGCGTGCGTGGTGAGCTTGCCGCTTTGCGGGTGCCAGACCAGCTCTTCCGTGGTCAGCCAGCCCATGCCCTGGATGAAGGCGCCCTCGACCTGGCCCACGTCCACGGCCGGGTTCAGCGAGCGGCCCACGTCGTGCAGCACGTCGGCGCGCAGCAGCTTGAACTCGCCGGTCAGCGTGTCCACCACCACCTCGCTCACGGCCGCGCCGTAGGCGTAGTAGAAGAAGGGCCGGCCCTGCATGGTGTCCTTGTTCCACGACAGGCCGGGCGTGGCATAGAAGCCGTCGGACCACAGCTGCACGCGCTCGATGTAGGCCTCGCCCACCACGGCCTTGAAATCCAGCACCTTGCCGTTGACGTGGACCTGGTCGTTGGCAAAGCGCACGTCCTCGGCACGGCCGCCATGGCGCTCTGCGGCGCAGGCGGCCAGGCGTTCGCGGATCTGGCGCGCCGCATCCTGCGCGGCCTTGCCGTTGAGGTCGGCCCCCGTCGATGCCGCCGTGGCCGAGGTATTGGCCACCTTGGTGGTGTCGGTGGCCGTGACGCGCACGCGCCCGAAGCCCACGCCCAGCTCGTGCGCCACGACCTGGGCCACCTTGGTGTTCAGGCCCTGGCCCATCTCGGTGCCGCCGTGGTTCACGAGGATGGAGCCGTCGTTGTAGACATGGACCAGGGCGCCGGCCTGGTTGAAGTGCTTGACGTTGAAGGAGATGCCGAACTTGAGCGGCGTCAGCGACAGGCCGCGCTTGAGCACGGGGCTGGCCGCGTTGAACTCGGCGATGGCATCGCGGCGCGCGCGGTAGTCGCTGCAGGTCTCCAGCTCGGCCACCAGCTCGTGGATCACGTTGTCGGTCACGACCTGGCTATAGGGCGTGACATTGCGCTCGGTCTTGCCGTAGAAGTTGACGCGGCGCACATCGAGCGCATCGCGCCCCAGCTCGCGCGCCACCGTCTCCATGATGTTCTCGATGGCGATCGCGCCCTGCGGGCCGCCGAAGCCGCGGAACGCCGTATTGCTCTGCGTATTGGTCTTGCCGGAGTAGCCGTGCATGGACACATCGGGCAGCCAGTACGTGTTGTCGAAGTGGCACAGCGCGCGCGTCATCACGGGGCCGGACAGGTCGGCCGAGTGGCCGGCGCGCGAGACCATGGAGATCTCGGCGCCGAGGATACGGCCCTCGTCGTCGTAGCCCACCTCGTACTCGTACCAGAAGCAGTGGCGGCGGCCCGTGATCATGAAGTCGTCATCGCGGTCCAGGCGCAGCTTGACGGGGCGGCGCAGCCGCGTCGCGGCCACCGAGGCCACGCAGGCGAACAGAGCCGACTGCGACTCCTTGCCGCCGAAGCCGCCGCCCATGCGGCGGCACTCCACATGCACGGCGTGCGAGGCCACGCCCAGCGCATGCGCCACCAGGTGCTGCATCTCGCTGGGGTGCTGGGTGGAGCAGTACAGGTGGACGGCGCCGTCCTCCTTGGGAATGGCGTAGCTGATCTGGCCTTCCAGGTAGAACTGCTCCTGGCCGCCCACGTAGAACGATGACTTCAGGCGGTGCGGCGCCTCGTCCATGGCGCGGCGCGCGCCGCCTTCATTCGTGCTGCGCGCCAGGTGCATGGGCGGCAGCACGTACTGGCCCAGCTCATGCGCCTGCTGGGGCGTGAGCACGGGCGGCTCGGCCGCGATGTCGGCCGCCGCCTTGGCCTGGGCCGCAGCCAGGCGCGCAGCCTCGCGGCTTTCGGCGATCACGGCGAACAGCGGCTGGCCCAGGTAGCGGATCTCGCCGCTGCACAGGATGGGGTCGTCGTGGATGATGGAGCCGCAGTCGTTGACGCCGGGAATGTCCTCGCCCGTGAGCACGGCCACCACGCCGGGCATGGCGCGGATGGCATCCAGCCTGAGCGCATTGAGCCGGCCATTGGCCACGGGCGACAGGCCCAGCGCACAGTGCAGCGTGCCGTCCAGCTCGGGCAGGTCGTCGATGTAGGCGGCCTCGCCGGCCACATGCAGATGGGCCGACTCATGCGGGCGGCTGATGCCCACGCGCTGGCCCTGGGTGTGGGCACCGGCCTCGGCGCGCTCGTCCACGCGGAAGGCGGTGTTCTTCAGGTAATGCGCAAAGGCCTCGGACGAGTGCAGCAGGGAGGGATCGATGGGGCGGTTCATTTCAGGCTCCTTGGTGCACTGCGTGGGGCATCACGCTCCAGACGCTGGTGGCCTGCAGCGGCAGCGGCTGCTGCGGACGTGTCTCCAGCCACAGGCGCTGCAGCAGGTTCTGCGCCACCTTGAGCCGGTAGTCGGCGCTGGCGCGCATGTCGGACATGGGCTTGAAGTCCTGGGCCAGCGCGGCCTGGGCGGCCTTCACTGCGGCCTGGTCCCAGGGCTGGCCCACGATGGCCGCCTCCGCCAGGGCCGCACGCTTGACCACGGCGGCCATGCCGCCAAAGGCCAGGCGGGCGGACTTCACCACCTCGCCATCGAGCTCGATGGCCAGCCCCGCGCACAGCGCCGAGATATCGCAGTCAAAGCGCTTGCTGATCTTGTAGGCACGGGTCTGGCGCCGTGCAGCGTCCAGCGGCACGGCCAGGGCCTGCACGAACTCGCCCGGTTCCAGCTGGTTCTTCATGTAGTCCAGATAGAAGTCATGCAGCGGCATGCGGCGCACGCGTGCGCCCTTGCGCAGCTCGATCTGCGCGTCCAGCGCCATCAGCACGGGCGGGGAGTCGCCAATGGGCGAGCCATTGGCCACGTTGCCGCCCATGGTGCCCGCATGGCGGATGGGCACGGAGGCAAAGCGCAGCCACACGTCGGTCAGCCCCTCGAAGCGCTGCGACAGCGCCGACCAGGCCGATTCCAGCGAGGCACCGGCGCCGATGTACAGCTCGCCGCCTTCCAGGCTGCCCGCGCCGCGGCGTTCCTCGACGCGCTTCATCTCGGCCACGTCGCCCACATAGACGATGTCGCCCAGGTCGCGGAACTGCTTGGTCACCCACAGCCCCACATCGGTGGAGCCTGCCAGCAGGCGCGCGCGGGGCTTGGCCTCGCACACGGCGGCCAGCTCGTCCAGCGTGCGCGGAGCGTGGAAGCTGTCCACACGGCCGCCCTGGGCGGCGTTGGGAGCGGCGTAGTCCAAGCCGGCATCCTGCGCGCGCAGGCCCTGCAGTGCCTGCACCACGGGGTCGGTGGCCATGCGCGTGGCGGGCAGGTCGAACATGCGCTGGCCTGCATCCAGGATGGGACGGTAGCCCGTGCAGCGGCACAGATTGCCCGACAGCTCGTCGGCCAGCTGCTGGCGCGAGGGGCGCGTGCCGGCCTGCTGGTGGTGCTCGTAGGCCGACCACAGCGACATCACGAAGCCCGGCGTGCAAAAGCCGCACTGCGAGCCATGACAGTCCACCAGCGCCTGCTGCACGGGGTGCAGCTCGGCACCGCCTGCGGGCTTGCCGGTGGCACAGCCCTGCTTGCCGGCGCACTGGCCCTTGACGTCCTCCACCGTGAACAGCGCCTTGCCATGCAGCGTGGGCAGGAACTGGATGCAGGCATTGACCGTCTGCAGCTGCAGGCCGCCCACGGCGTCGGGCGCGCCGTCTTCGGCCAGCTCGGCGATGACCACGGTGCAGGCGCCGCAATCACCTTCGTTGCAGCCCTCCTTGGTGCCGGTGCAGCGCGCGTCGCCGCGCAGCCAGTCGAGCACCGAGCGCGTGGGATGCGGCCCCTGTACCTCGACGATCTGGCCGCGGTGATAGAAGCGGATGGGTTGGGAACTGGGGCTCTGGCTCATGCTCGTGGGGGCAACTGCTGGTGCGTGGACTGTTCGGATCACGACTTACGCAAATTCCGAGGAAGAAAGCCGCTGGCCCTGTGGCGATGGCGTGTTTGCGTTCTTGCTTGCGTAAGTCCTGCGGATGTACCCGAGATTAAGTCCAGCCCCGCCCAAACGCATAAGACGGCCTCGATATTTCCTATGCGGGCTGCCATATATCCTTGCCAAAAACAAGGGTAAACCCGCAACAAAAGTGTGGATTACAGCGGTTCAGGGTTCAAAAGCTATGCACAGCCCTCACTCGTGCTCGGCCGGCTCCAGAGGCTTGGGCCGCACATCCTCATCGTCGCCGAGCTGCGAGAAGATCATGGTCGAGGCCAGCGTCACCGCGCCCATGCAGACGAAGGTGGCGCGGAAGGCATTGAGGGTGTGCTGCGGCGTGTCGCCGCCGAACCATTCGCTGAAACCGGCCAGCACCGCGCCTGCGGCGGCCACGCCCATGCCCATGGCCAGCATCTGCACCATGGACAGCAGGCTGTTGCCGCTGCTGGCGTTGCCGGCATCGAGGTCCTTGAGCGTGACGGTGTTCATGGCCGTGAACTGCATGGAGTTGGTGGCGCCGAAGATCAGCAGCTGGACGATGACCACCCACAGCGGCAGCGCCGTGGAGACCGTGCCGAAGCTGGCGATCATCAGCGACAGCACCAGGGTGTTGCCCATGAGCACGCGGCGGTAGCCGATGCGCTGGATGAGGGTGGTGGTCTGGCGCTTCATGGCCATGCTGGCCAGCACCGTGGGCAGCATCATCATGCCGGCCTGCAGCGGAGAGAAACCCAGGCAGACCTGCAGCACCAGCGGGATCAGGAAGGGCATGCAGGAGCTGCCCAGGCGCGAGAACAGGTTGCCCAGCAGGCCCACGCGCAGGCTGCGCACGGCAAACAGCTCGGGGGCGAACAGCGGGTCGGGCCGGCGCAGCGCGTGCAGCCAGTAGGCGGCCAGGCTCGCCAGGCCGAAGATCAGCAGCACGAAGACCATGGCGCCGTGGATGCCCTTGCCCGACATGCTGTCCAGCGCCAGCGACACGGCCACCATGCCGAAGGCCAGCAGCGCATAGCCCACGCCGTCGAAGCGCTTGACGGCAAAGCGGTCGCCCACCGGCATGAAGCGCAGCGTGGCGGCCAGGCCGATCAGGCCCACGGGCACGTTGACCAGGAAGATCCAGTGCCAGCTCACGTACTCCACCATCCAGCCGCCCAGCGTGGGGCCGATCAGCGGCCCGACCAGGCCGGGGATGGCCACGAAGCTCATGGCCTTGAGGAACTGCTCGCGCGGAAAGGCGCGCAGCACGGCCAGCCGCCCCACCGGCATGAGCAGCGCCCCGCCCATGCCCTGCAGCACGCGCGCAGCCACCATCAGCTGCAGGTTGGGCGCAATCGCGCACATCACCGAGCCCAGCACGAACAGCGCAATCGCCCACAGGTAGACACGCCGCGTGCCGAAGCGGTCGGCCATCCAGCCCGAGGCCGGGATCAGCATGGCCATGGTCAGCGAGTAGGCGACGATGACCGACTGCATGCGCAGCGGGCTCTCGCCCAGGGCCTCGGCCATGGTGGGCAGCGCGGTGTTGACGATGGTGCCGTCCAGCGTCTGCATGAAAAAGCCGATGGCCACAAGCCATAGCAGCACCGAACGCGAGGAGGATGTGGTGGAGGCGGAAGCGCTTTTGTCTTCAGGAATCATGGCAAGGCAGGGAGGGCGCAGGCGTTAAAAAACCGCCTGCGCATTGCTGCGCGGCGGTTGGTGGCGTGTTGTGCGGCGGGCTGCTGTGGGCTTCACTGCAGCGCGGCCGACAAGGCTTATACCGAGAAGCTCGATCCGCAGCCGCAGGTGGTGGAGGCGTTGGGGTTCTTGATCACGAACTGCGCGCCCTGCAGGTCTTCCTTGTAGTCGATCTCGGCACCCACCAGGTACTGGTAGCTCATGGCGTCGATCAGCAGCGACACGCCATTCTTGGTCATGGTCGTGTCGTCGTCGTTGGTGATCTCGTCGAAGGTGAAGCCGTACTGGAAGCCCGAGCAGCCGCCACCTTGCACGAACACGCGCAGCTTCAGGTCAGGGTTGCCTTCCTCGGCGATCAGATCGGCCACCTTGGCAGCTGCGCTGTCGGTGAAGACGATCGGGGTGGGCATTTCGGCGGTGGTGGTTTCGGTGATTTCTGCGACGGCGCTCATGGGGATACTCCGAAGTTCTCAATTGGCCCGAATGGTACAGCAAAGGGCTCGGGAATTCCCGGGGCTGCCGGCTTGACGACAGTGCAAGTGGGGGCATTGGCCACCAACGGCGAAGGTGAATGCGAAGGGTTTGCATCGCCCAGAAAAAAACCGCCGGCAAAGGCGGTTTTTTTCTGGGGAAAGCCCCGGGGGACTTTCCTGCAGTGCCAGCGGATTAACGCTTGGAGAACTGCTTGGCGCGGCGTGCGGAGCGCAGGCCGACCTTCTTACGTTCGACTTCACGAGCGTCACGCGTCACGAAGCCGGCTTGGCTCAGGACGGGCTTGAGCGCTGCGTCATAGTCGATCAGGGCGCGGGTGATGCCGTGGCGGGTAGCGCCGGCCTGGCCGGATTCACCACCACCGTGGACGTTCACTTGAATGTCGAAAGCTTCCAGGTTGCTCGTCAGAGCCAGGGGCTGCTTTGCGATCATGATCGAGGTTTCGCGGCCGAAGTATTCCTGAATGTCCTTGCCATTCACGGTAATCTTGCCGGAGCCCTTCTTCAGGAACACGCGTGCGACGCTGGATTTGCGACGGCCGGTGCCATTGTTCCAATCACCAATCATCTAGGTCTCCTTAGATTTCCAGAGCCTTGGGCTGCTGGGCGGTGTGGGGATGCTCAGCACCGCCGTACACCTTGAGCTTCTTGATCATTGCGTAGCCCAGGGGACCCTTGGGCAGCATGCCCTTGACGGCCTTTTCCAGAGCACGGCCGGGGAACTTGGCCTGCATGTCGCGGAAGTTGGTGGCAGTGATGCCGCCGGGGAAACCAGAGTGGCGGTAGTACACCTTGTCCAGGTTCTTGGTGCCGGTGACCTTGAGCTTGGAGGCGTTGATGATGACGATGAAGTCGCCGGTGTCAACGTGAGGTGTGTAAATGGCTTTGTGCTTGCCGCGCAGACGGAGTGCCACTTCGCTGGCGACACGTCCGAGCACCTTATCGGTGGCGTCAATCACAAACCACTCGTGTTGCACCTCAGCGGGCTTTGCGCTGAATGTAGACATGAGTTTTCTCTTTCAAGAAAGGTTTGGCGGGTCCTTTTCCGCGGTCGGCGCTTCTTCAAAAAGGAAGCCTCTTAGGCGGGGATGTAAACTTCGCCGCGGGACCCTAAAATCGCTGCGAAGCCCTCCATTATACAAAAACGGCAGGTCTTCGCCATCCCCCCTTGCGCCGCACTGGCTTCAGCGCCGGCCCCCATCCTTCAGCCGCCACGGACAACCACCCGGCAGCGCGGCTGGTTACCATACGCCTATGTTCAGTTACCGCCACGCCTTCCATGCAGGCAACCATGCCGATGTGCTCAAGCACACCGTGCTGATCGCCACCCTGCAATACCTCCTCCAGAAGGATGCCGCCCTCACGGTGCTGGACACGCACGCCGGCGCCGGCCTGTACCGACTGGACGGCGACTACGCCAACAAGAGCGGCGAGTCCGCCGACGGCATCATGCGCCTGGCCCAGGCCAAGGAGGCCGAGCTGGCCCCGGTGCTGCAGGCCTACCTGGCCACGGTGCGCTCCTTCAACCAGGGCGCGCAGCTGCGCAACTACCCGGGCTCGCCCTTCATCATCCAGTCCCTGCTGCGCGTGCAGGAGCGCGACAAGCTCAAGGTCTTCGAGCTGCATCCCACCGACATGCGCTCGCTGGCGGGCAACATTGCCCAGCTCGAAGCGGGCCGCCAGGTGGCCGTGCTGCACGAGGACGGCTTCGAAGGCATCAAGAAATTCCTGCCGCCACCGTCGCGCCGCGCCCTGGTGCTGTGCGACCCCAGCTACGAGCTCAAGAGCGACTACGCCAAGGTGCTGGACATGGCGGCCGACAGCCTCAAGCGCTTTGCCACAGGCACGTATGCGGTCTGGTATCCGATCATCCCGCGCCCCGAGGCGCACGATCTGCCGCGCCGCCTGAAGACCATGACCACCAAGGCCGGCAAGAGCTGGCTGCATGTGGAGCTCACGGTCAAGAGCAACAAGACGTCGGAGCGCGGCGGCCTGCCGGCCAGCGGCATGTTCCTGATCAATCCGCCGTTCAATCTCAAGGAACAGCTCAAGCCGGCCATGCCGCAGCTGGTCAAGCTGCTCGGTCAGGACGAGAACGCGGCCTTCACGCTCGAATCGGGCGGCTGAACACGGTTCAGCGCGAGCTCGACGCCGCAGAGGCCACTGCCGTGGCCGAGGCTGCGGCGGGCGCTGCGGCCTTCGCCACCGGCTTGGCGGCAGGGGCGGCACGGCTGGCCACGGCCGTGCGTGCATTGGGCCTGGGTGCGGGCGCCTTGGCCTGCACACGCGGCCGGACCGGGGCCTTTGCCTGAACCTGGGTCCGCGCCTGCGTTTGTGTTTGTGTCTGTGCCCTGGCCTGCTGAGTCTTCTTGAGGGACTCTGCCTTCCTGGCCGTGACCAGGGTTTCGGGGCATTCTTCCTCGCCTTCGTCGAGCTGCCACAGCTCCACGGGCTTGATGCCCAGGCCGACCATGCCCAGCTCCTGCGCAGCAGCCTGGCTCAGGTCGATCACGCGGCCGGGCGCAAACGGCCCCCGGTCATTGATGCGCACCACCACCGTCCTGCCTGTCGCGGCGCTGCGCACGCAGACACGGCTACCGAAGGCGAAGCTGCGGTGCGCAGCCGTCAGCTCTTCCTTGTCGAAACGTTCGCCGCTGGCCGTCAGCCGGCCATGCAGGCCCGGGCCATACCAGGAGGCCAGGCCTTGCTGGTCGCTGTCGCGAGATGGAACGAGGGCGAAATCGGGATTGGAGGGAGTGTCGGCACTCTCTTCCGGCGAAGCCGGTTCGGAGGGCCTGGCATCCGCGGACCTGGTGGCGGGCGGCGTGGCCCGCGAGGCGCGGCTGCTGCGCTTGCCTGCGGAGGGAACGGCCGCAGGCGTCTGGCCTTCAGCCATGGACTCGGCGCCTGCCGAACCGGCAGAACCGGCCATCAGGGCGCCGGACTCGGCATCGGTTTCGGCCACGGGAGCCGGTGCGCAGCCAGCCAGGGTGGCGGTGATGGCACACATGGCCAGCCAGCGCCAATGCAGGCGTCGAAAACTACGATCCATGGGCAAAAACCTCCAGGGAACGCCTGACCGTTCCCAAGTTCTAGAGGGCCGCCCGGGGCCGGCGCAGTGGCTGCGCGCTCAAAGGCCCAATCGATCGCAGATTTCCAGCGTGGCGACGCTCTGGTTCATCGTATAGAAGTGCAGCCCGGGAGCGCCCTGGCTGCGCAACTGCTCGCATAGACGGGACACGACATCGAGGCCGAAGGCGCGAATGGACGCCGTGTCATCTCCGTAAGCCTGCAGACGCAGGCGGATCCAGCGCGGGATCTCGGCGCCGCAGGCGTCCGAGAAGCGCATCAGCTGCGTAGAGCTGGTGATGGGCATGATGCCGGGAACAACCGGTGCATCAAGCCCCATGCCGCGCGCCGCATCAACGAAACGGCAGTAGGCGTCGGCATTGTAGAAATATTGGGTGATCGCGGAATCCGCGCCAGCGCGCACTTTAGCCGCAAACGCTTCCAGATCGGAATGTGGGGATTTCGCCTGCGGGTGGACCTCGGGATAGGCTGCCACCTCGATGTGGAACCAGTCGCCGAACTCGCGGCGGATGAATTCCACGAGGTCGCTGGCGTACTGGAATTCACCGCCCAGGCCGTAGCCGCTGGGCAGGTCGCCGCGCAGCGCGACGATGCGGCGCACGCCCATGGCCTTGAGCTCCTGCAGCTCGGCACGCACCTTGTCGTGCGTGGCGCCCACGCAGGAGAAATGCGATGCCGCGCTGACGCCTTCGCTCTGGATGTCACGCACCATGTTGAAGGTGCCGGCCTGCGTGGAGCCGCCCGCGCCATAGGTGACGGAGCAGAACTGGGGCTTGCGCGCATAGAGGTTCTTGCGCACCTGCACATGCTTGGCCGCGCCTTCGGGCGTCTTGGTCGGGAAGAATTCGAAGCTGATCGGAAAGCTCATGTAAGACTCACTGCTCAGTGTTTCATTCGTTGCGTTTGCGCAGCTTGGCGCGCCCCGGTCCAGGCACGCCGAACTCGGTGCTGGTGTCGATCACACGCTCGTTGCGCTGCTCGCGCAGCACGGTGCGGGACACGCGCTTAGGCGCGGCTTTCACGGCCGAACGGGGCTCGTCGTCGTCCTGCGTTTCAGGCTGTGCAGGCTCCTTCACCACGGCCGCCTGCTGGGCATGCACGAAAAATTCGCGGTTGCCGTCACCGCCTTCGATGGCCGACTCCATCCAGCCCTTGACCTCCAGCCCCAGCTCGCCCAGGCAGGTGCGGATGCGCTGCTCCACCTCGGTGAACAGGGCCGCATCGCGCACGATGCCGCCCTTGCCGACCTGGCCCGGCTGCAGTTCGAACTGCGGCTTGACCAGCATCAGCAGCTGGCCATGCGGCTTGAGCAGGCGCGTGACGGCCGGCAGCACCAGGGTCAGCGAGATGAAGGACAGATCGCCCGTGACGAAGTCGAACTGCGGCGTGATGTCCACGTCGGCAAACTCGGCGCGGCGGCGGCGCTGCGTGGCCACCGTGCCTTCTTCCCGGGCCTTGCCCTTGGCCGCGCGCTCGGCCTTGAAAGCCTCGATCTCTTTTTCCTTGGCGTCGTCGCTGTCGTCGTAGTCTTCATCGACCAGACCGCCGTTGCGCATCCAGGCATAGGGCGCCACGGGCTGGGTGTCGTTGTCGTCGGGATCTTCTTCCCAGCGTTCGGACAGCACTTCCTCGCAGGACTCCTGCAGGCCCTCGGCCGTCACCGCGCGGGCGTTGACGCCCTCGACGCAGATCACACGCACATCCGAGCGCAGCCGGTCATGCAACTGGCCGTGGCCCACGTCCACGCCGATGACCTGGGCGGCGCCCGCCTGCAGCAGGCAGTCGGTGAAGCCGCCCGTGCTCTGGCCCACGTCCAGGCAGCGCAGGCCGTCCACCGACAGCTTGGTGGCCGCCAGCGCGCCTTCCAGCTTGAGCCCACCGCGCGAGATGAACCGGGCCTCGGCCCCGTCCAGCAGCTGCAACTCGGCACCCGCAGGAATCTCGTCGCCGTTCTTGGCAACCTTCTTCCAAGGCGTCAGCGGCGTCATGCGCCATTGCACGCCACCCGCAATCAGCCGCTGCGCCTGCGAGCGCGTGGCCGCATGGCCGGCTTCCACCAAAAATACATCTGCGCGCATAGCGTCGTTCCCAGGAAATCTCTAAACCAATGACGCCAAGCGGCGCCGCACCCCACAACTGGCAGGGCCCAACTCAGGGACACCGAGCAAGGGCCGCCCCGCCGCGAGGGTGTCGTCCCCCTCCCTTGCGAAGCAAGTAGAGAGGGGGAAGCGGCGCAAGCCGCTCAGGGGGTGCTTAATAGCGATAAGTTTCGGGCTTGTAGGGGCCCTGCTTGCTCACGCCGATATAGGCGGCCTGGCCGTCCGTCAGTTCGGTCAGCATGGCGCCGACCTTCTTCAGGTGCAGTCGGGCGACCTTCTCGTCCAGGATCTTGGGCAGCACGTAGACCTTGCCGACCTCGTAGGCATCGGGCTTGGTGAACAGCTCGATCTGGGCGATGGTCTGGTTGGCGAACGAGGCGCTCATCACGAAGCTGGGGTGGCCGGTGGCGCAACCCAGGTTCACCAGGCGGCCCTTGGCCAGCAGGATGATCTTCTTGCCGTCAGGGAAGGTGATGTGGTCCACCTGGGGCTTGATTTCTTCCCACTGGTACTGCTCGATGGAGGCGACGTCGATCTCGTTGTCGAAGTGGCCGATGTTGCAGACGATGGCTTCGTTCTTCATGGCCACCATGTGCTCGTGGCGGATGATGTCGCGGTTGCCGGTGGTGGTCACGAAGATGTCGGCCTTGTCTGCCGCCCATTCCATGGTCACGACCTTGTAGCCTTCCATGGCCGCCTGCAGGGCGTTGATGGGATCGATCTCGGTGACCCAGACTTGGGCCGACAGCGCGCGCAGCGCCTGGGCGCAGCCCTTGCCCACGTCGCCGTAGCCGGCCACCACGGCAACCTTGCCGGCGATCATCACGTCGGTGGCGCGCTTGATGCCGTCCACCAGCGATTCGCGGCAGCCGTAGAGGTTGTCGAACTTGCTCTTGGTGACGGAGTCGTTGACGTTGATGGCACGGAACTTCAGCGTGCCCTTGGCCGACATCTCGTTGAGGCGGTGCACGCCGGTCGTGGTCTCTTCGGTCACGCCGATGATGTGGGCGCTCTTGCGCGTGTACCAGGTGGGGTCCTGGGCCAGCTTGGCGCGGATGGCGGCGAAGGCGATCTTCTCTTCTTCGGAGGCGGGGTTGTCCAGCACGGACAGGTCCTTTTCGGCGCGCATGCCCAGGTGCAGCAGCATGGTGGCGTCGCCGCCGTCGTCCAGGATCATGTTCGGGCCTTCGCCTTCGGTGCCGGCGGCGCCGAATTCAAAGATGCGGTGGGTGTAGTCCCAGTAGTCGGCCAGCGATTCGCCCTTGATGGCGAACACGGGCGTGCCGGTTTCCGCGATGGCGGCAGCAGCGTGGTCCTGCGTCGAGAAGATGTTGCACGACGCCCAGCGCACTTCGGCGCCCAGGGCCTTGAGCGTCTCGATCAGCACGGCCGTCTGGATGGTCATGTGCAGCGAGCCGGTGATGCGCGCGCCCTTGAGGGGCTGGGCAGCGGCGAATTCCTCGCGCGTGGCCATCAGGCCGGGCATTTCGGTTTCGGCGATCAGGATTTCCTTACGGCCCCAGGCAGCGAGGGAAATGTCAGCGATGGCCGTGTCGGCGGAAACGGGACGAACAGCAGCGTTCATGGTTTTCTCCAAAAGATGAATGAAAAACCACGTTCTGCGGGAGACGAAAAAAAGCTCACCGCACAGAAAGCGTGGGCGAGCGTCGTTGCAGGTATGACTCCGAGCCTCGCGACCACGCCTGATGTGTGGGGGCCGCTGCAACGCTCCTCGGAGAGGCGCTGATTATACCGATCCCGGGGATGCCTCACCGCCCAGCCCCACAAGCCGGTAGCCCACCTGCAGCTCGGTCACCAGGTGGCGCGGCTGGGCCGGCTCGTCCTCGATCTTCTGGCGCAGATTGGCCATGTGCACGCGCAAGTAGTGGGCGCGGCTCAGGTACTCGGGGCCCCAGACCTGCAGCAGCAGCTGGCGGTGGGTCATCACACGGCCCTGGGCGGCGATCAGGGCCGCCAGTAGGCGGAATTCGATGGGCGTGAGGTGCACCGGCTGCCCCGCGCGCCGCACCTCATGCGTGGCCAGGTCCACCTGCACCGGGCCGAAGTGCACCTTGCTGGACGCGGCGGTGCCGCCCGCCCCACCGGCGGCGCCCAGCTGCTGGCGGCGGCGCAGCATCACGCGCAGCCGGGCCAGCAGCTCGGGCACGCCGAAGGGCTTGACCAGGTAGTCGTCGGCGCCGGCATCCAATGCGGCCACCTTCTCGTCCTCACGCTCGCGCGCGGAGAGCACGAGCACGGGCACGGAGGACCACCCGCGCAGCTCGGTCAGGACCTGCTTGCCATCGGCGTCCGGCAGGCCCAGGTCGAGGATGACCAGATCGGGCTGGCGGCTCGCCGCCTCGATCAGGCCACGGCGCGCGCTGTCGGCCTCGAAGACCTGCCAGCCTTCGTCTTCCAGCACCAGGCGCACGAAGCGGCGGATGCCGGGATCGTCCTCAATCATCAGGATGCGGTTGGCGGGCGTGCTCATGGGGGGCTTTCGTGCATGGCGGGACTCTAATCCAGCGCAGGCTGCTCGGGCACGGGAAAGCGCAGCGTGAAGATGGTGCCCGGGCCGGGCCGTGCGGCGGCGGCCTCGATGCGCCCGCCATGCGCCTCGACAATGCTGCGCACCAGCGCCAGGCCCAGGCCGATGCCCGAGACGGTGGACTCGGCCGTGCCGCGCGTGAAGGGCTCGAACAGCGTCTCCACCGGCAGATGCGATGGCAGGCCCGGCCCGCCGTCGCGCACGGACAGCAGCAGTTCGCCATCCTGCACACGCGCACTGATGGCCAGCGGCGTGCCGGCCGGCGTGTACTTGGCGGCGTTGTCCAGCAGGTTGACCAGCACGCGCTCCATGAGCAGGGCATCGAGCTGCAGCAGCGGCAGGCTGGCGGGCACGTCGGTGCTCACGGGATGCTGGCCCAGGCGCGCGCGCATCTGGCGCAGCGCGCTGCCCACCACTTCGTCCAGCGGCAGCCATTCGCGCTGCAGGTGCACGCCGCCTTGCTGCAGGCGCGCCATGTCCAGCAGGTTCTCCACCAGGCGCTGCATGGCCTGCGCCTGGATGCGGACCTGCTCCAGCATGTCGGCCGCGCCGCCCGGCGGCACATGGCGCTGCGCGGCCTCGGCCGCGCCCAGAATGGTGGTCAGCGGCGTGCGCAGGTCGTGCGAGACGGCCGACAGCAGGGTGTTGCGCATGCGCTCGCCCTCCATGGCGATCTGGGTCTGCTGGGCCACGGCCACAAAGTGCTGGCGCTCCAGCGCAAGCGCCACCTGGCTGGCGCAGGCCTCCAGCAGACGCTGCTCCTCGGGCACCTCCAGGCGCTGCGGCGCACGCAGTTGCAGCACCAGCACGCCGCGCATGCGCACGGGTGCGGCCAGCGGCACATAGCGGGCCGGTGCGGCCGGCAGCGTGTCCGTGCCCTGGCCGGCCTGCTGGCCATGGTCCATGGCCCAGCGCGCAATGCTGTCGTCCATGGGGCAGGGGCCACCGCCCGCGGGCCGCAGGCGCTCGTCGGCACCGGGCAGCAGCAGCCCGGCCTGGGCGTCGAACACGCCCGAGACCGTGCGCAGCGCGATCTCCACCACCTGCTCCTGCGTGAGCGCGCCCGACAGGTCGCGCGCCAGCCGTGCCAGGGCGCCTGCGCGTCGCTCGCGCTCGGCCGCCACGCGCGCCTCATGCCGCAGCCGCGCCATGAGCTGGCCGCAGACCAGGGCCACGCCCAGCATCAGCACGAAGGTGAACAGGTACTGCGTGTCGTTGACATGGAAGGAGCCGCGCGGCGGCACGAAGAAGTAGTCGAAGCACAGTACCGACAGCAGCGCGGCCCAGGCACCGGGGCCCCGCCCCCAGCGCAGCGAGGACAGCACGACGATGAGCAGGAACAGCATGACCACATTGGCCGGGTCGAAGATGCGCAGCAGCTGCTCGGCCAGCACCGTGGCGGTCAAGCAGGCCAGGGTCACGCCGGCATAGCCCTTCCAGGGCAGCGGCCTGCGCCGCAGCGGTGCGGCAGGCGCGGCCTCGGTCCGGGCCGCGCTGGATCCCCCGGAGAGCACCAGCACGTCGATGTCGGGATGCAGCTGGACGATGCGGTCGGGCAGGCTGCGGCCCCACCAGCGCCAGGGCGACCATGCCGGGCGCGGCGGCTGGGCCAGCACCAGGCGGCTGGCGTTGCGCTCGCGCGCGAAGGCGACCAGGGCCTCGGCCACATCGGCGCCCGGCAGCGTGGCCGTCTCGGCGCCCAGGCGCGCGGCCAGGGCCAGGGTCTTGAGCACGGCGGCCTGCACGCTGCGCGGGCGGTGCTGGCGCTCGGGGGCGTCCACGTAGACCACCATCCAGTCCGCATCGAGCCGGCGCGCCATGCGCGCGACCTGGCGCACCAGCGCGTCGTCGCCCGCGCGGCCGGCCACCGCCACCAGCAGGCGCTCGCGCGCAGGCCAGACCGTGCCTATGGAGCGCTCGCGCCGGTAGTCGCGCATGTCCTCGTCCACGCGGTCGGCCGTGCGGCGCAGCGCCAGCTCGCGCAGCGCCAGCAGGTTGCCGCGCCTGAAGAAGTTGCGTGAGGCCCGCTCGGCCTGCTCCAGCATGTAGACCTTGCCGTCCTTCAAGCGGCGCAGCAGCTCGTCGGGCGAGATGTCGACGACGATGACCTCGTCGGCATCGTCGAAGATCTGATCGGGCACGGTCTCGCGCACCGTGATGCCCACGATGCCGCCCACCACGTCGTTCAGGCTTTCCAGGTGCTGCACGTTGATCGTGGTCCAGACATCGATGCCTGCGTCCAGCAGCTCCTGCACGTCCTGCCAGCGCTTGGGATGGCGCGAACCCGGCGCATTGCTGTGCGCCAGTTCATCGAGCAGCAGCACGCGCGGCCGCCGCGCGAGCGCCGCATCCAGGTCGAACTCGCGCAGCGTCCGCCCCTGGTGCGGCAGCTCGCGCAGCGGCAGCTGCTCCAGGCCATGCAGCTGCTGCGCCGTTTCCTTGCGGCCATGGGTTTCCACGAGTCCCACCAGAACCTCGCGGCCCCCCTGGCGTTCGCGCTGGGCGGCGGCCAGCATGGCGTAGGTCTTGCCCACGCCTGCATTCGATCCGAAGTAGATGCGCAGCTTGCCCCGTCCCTCCTGCGCCCGCTCATGGCGCAGGCGCGCGACCAGGGCGTCGGGATCGGGGCGCGGCAGACCGGGCGGCGCCGGCTCGGCAGAGGACGAAATGGGCATGGTTCTCAGCCTAGCACCAGAGCGTGCTCCCACACTAGAACGCCGCCGACAGCGACAGCACCCAGCCGCTGCGGCCCAGGCTTTGCATCTGGCCCGCCGCGTTGGCCGCGCGGTAGTAGCGCGTGTCGGCGGAGGTGCCGGCCCAGGCCAGCGTAGCCGTCCACGGTCCCCAGCTGCGGGCCAGCGAGACGCGCCAGTCGGCATACGACAGTTCGCTGTAGTTGCGCACCTGCGTGTGGCCGGCATGCAGGCCCAGCACGGCCCAGTCGCCCAGCGGGTGCTGGTAGTTCAGGTCCAGATAGCTGCTGCCGCGTGAGCTGCTGCTGCCGGGAAGTGCCTCGGCAAAGGCCGTGGCCGCCGTGCTGTCGCGCAGCCCGAAGTAAGGCGTGAGCGCCAGCGACCATTTGGCGCTGAAGCCGCCGTTGGTGACGCCCAGATAGGCCTCGGTGGTGTCGTAGCGCACGCCGCCGCTGCCATCCCCGCGGGGCACGCGCGCGCCGGGGTAGTTGTAATGCAGCAGGCCGATGTCGCCCGTCCAGCCCGCCGGCAATTCGGTGCGCCAGCCGCCGTACAGGTCCAGCTCCAGCGCGCGGCCATCCAGATAGCTGTGGCGCGACACGCTGGAGCCGGACACGCCCAGGTAGGCGCCGCGCGGCAGCGACAGCTCCAGCCCGCCCTGCAGCGCAGGCCCCATCCAGCTTTGCGAGATGCCACGGAAACGGTAGTCGCTGAGCAGCGTCACGCTGCCGGTGAGGGCGTAGGCGGGTGCGGGCGATTGCTGGGCATCGGCACTGGCAGCGCTGACGGGGGAGGTCTCGGCCTGCGCATGGCAGGATGCGGCCGCCAGCGACAGCAGTGCGGCCAGAGAGAAACGGGGGACGGCACCAGCGGCCGCCATGGAGGGAACGGATTTCATCTTGGTTTTCTTGAAGAGAAGAGCAAAGCGGGGCCTGCCCGGGCGGGCAGGCGGGCCGCACAGGGTCACGCCAGATTCAGAGCCACCAGCAGCATGTCGATCAGCTTGATGCCGATGAAGGGAACGACCAGGCCACCCAGGCCGTAGATCAGCAGGTTGCGCCGCAGCAGGGCCGAGGCACCGATGGCGCGGTAGGGCACGCCGCGCAGGGCCAGCGGGATCAGCACGATGATGATCAGCGCGTTGAAGATCACGGCACTCAGGATGGCCGAGCCCGGGCTGGCCAGCCCCATGACGTTGAGCGCCGACAGCTGCGGATAGGAGCCCACGAAGGCGGCCGGGATGATGGCGAAGTACTTGGCCACGTCGTTGGCCACGCTGAAGGTGGTCAGCGCGCCGCGCGTCATCAGCATCTGCTTGCCGGTCTCCACGACCTCGATGAGCTTGGTCGGGTTGCTGTCCAGGTCCACCATGTTGCCGGCCTCCTTGGCCGCCTGGGTGCCGCTGTTCATGGCCACGGCCACGTCGGCCTGGGCCAGGGCAGGTGCGTCGTTGGTGCCGTCGCCGGTCATGGCCACCAGCCGGCCGGCGGCCTGGTGTTCGCGGATCAGGCGCAGCTTGTCCTCGGGCGTGGCTTCGGCCAGGTAGTCGTCCACGCCGGCCTCGGCCGCAATGGCCGCCGCCGTGAGCGGGTTGTCGCCCGTGATCATCACGGTCTTGATGCCCATGCGGCGCAGCTCGGCAAAGCGTTCGCGTATGCCGTGCTTGACCACGTCCTTGAGCTCGATCACGCCCAGCACGCGGGCACCGTCGGCCACGACCAGCGGCGTGCTGCCGCGCCGCGACACATCCTCCACCACCTTGAGCATGGCGGGCGGGAACTTGCCGCCCATGGCTTCGACGTGGCGGCGCACGGCGTCGGCCGCGCCCTTGCGCAGGCTGCGCGTGCCGCCGTCGGGCTGCGGCATGTCCACGCCGCTCATGCGCGTCTGGGCCGTGAAGGGCACGAAGACGGCATGCAGGGTTGCCAGGTCACGCTCGCGCAGGCCATGCATTTCCTTGGCCAGCACGACCACGCTGCGGCCTTCAGGCGTCTCGTCGGCAAGCGAAGCCAGCTGCGCCGCATCCACCAGTTGCGCGGCCGTCACGCCGGGCGCGGGCAGGAACTCGCTGGCCTGGCGGTTGCCCAGCGTGATGGTGCCGGTCTTGTCCAGCAGCAGCACGTCCACGTCGCCGGCCGCCTCCACGGCGCGGCCCGAGGTGGCGATCACGTTGGCCTGCATCATGCGGCTCATGCCCGCCACGCCAATGGCCGACAGCAGGCCGCCGATGGTGGTCGGGATCAGGCACACCAGCAGGGCGATCAGCACCGTCAGTCCCACGACCTGGCCGCTGCCCGTCAGCTCCACCGCAAAGGACGAATAGGGCCGCAGCGTAACGATGACCAGCAGGAACAGCAGCGTCAGCCCGACCAGCAAAATGGTCAGCGCCAGCTCGTTAGGCGTCTTGTGGCGGCGGGCCGACTCCACCATGGAGATCATGCGGTCGAGGAAGGACTCGCCGGGATTGACGGTGATCTGCACCACCAGCCAGTCCGACAGCACGCGCGTGCCGCCGGTGACCGAAGAGAAGTCGCCGCCGGCCTCGCGGATCACGGGGGCCGATTCGCCGGTGATGGCGCTCTCGTCCACCGAGGCCACGCCCTCGATCACGGTGCCGTCCAGCGGCACGGTGTCGCCGGCCTCCACCAGCACCCACATACCCGAACGCAGTTCTTCGGCACCCACGGGATGCCAGCGGCTCTGGTAGTTGGCCTGCTCCAGCTTCTTGGCGACGGTGCTGCGCTTCATGCTGCGCAGGCTGGCGGCCTGGGCGCGGCTGCGCCCCTCGGCCAGCGCCTCTGCAAAGTTGGCGAACAGCACGGTGAACCACAGCCACAGCGCAATCGCCAGGATGAAGCCCGCAGGCGCTTCACCTTCGCCCGCCAGGGCCTGGGCCCAGAGCAGGCTGGTGAAGATGGCGCCCAGGTAGACTACGAACATCACCGGGTTGCGCCATTGCGCGCTGGGTGCCAGCTTGCGGACGGAGTCACCCAGCGCCTGGCGCACCAGCGAAGGATCGAACAGGGACAAAGCAGTTTTGCGCGACATGGCTTACTCCTTGGCGGCATGGACTGCCGCAGGCTGCAGCGTCGCGGCCGAAAGATCGTCCAGCGCCAGATTCAGCTGCAGCACGTTCACACGCGGCTCGCCCAGCAGGCCCAGCACGCGCGGCTCCACCTGCTGGCGCAACAGTTCCTGGACCTTGGCCACGGGCAGTTGGCGCTCGCGGGCCACGCGCGGCAGTTGCAGCTCGGCATTGGCCACCGAGATGTGCGGATCCAGGCCGGAGGCCGAGGCCGTCACGGCATCCACAGGCACCGCAGCATCTGCAGCCAGGCCATTGAGTTCGCGGTAGGCCGCCACGCGCGCCGCCACGGACTCCTTGAGCGCCGCATGGGTCGGCCCCTGGTTGGTGGCAGCCGACAGCGCAGCGTTGTAGGGCGCGGCCACCGTGGCATCGGCCTTGTCGGGATCAGGCGCCGTGGTGGCGCTGGGCCTGCCCTGGAAATAACGGGGCGAGGCGAACTCCTGCCCGATCAGGGCCGAGCCCACGACCGAGCCCTGGCGCATGACCAGGCTGCCATTGGCGGTCTTGGGAAACGCAGCCTGGGCCACGAGCGTGGTGACCAGCGGATAGGCCAGGCCCGTGACCACGGCGACGAACAGCGCCGACCGCAGGCTGGGGCCGAACAGCGAGCGCAGCCCGCCTGGAACGGCCTGCGTTTGTGCCTGCGCATCAGCGCGCAGCACCGGCAAGGGGCCGGAAGTATGTGTTTGAACTTGCATCTCGAAACCTCCGCCGCACGGCCCTGCCAAGGCAGAACCGGCGGCCAAGAAAAAAACGGGCTCAGCTGGCTCAGGGATTCAGGGGTAGACCTGTCCTGACAGCATCTGCAGCTGCTCGACCACGGGCCCCAGGGCCAGCGAAGGCAGGAAGGTCAGCCCGCCGACCACGACCACCACGAAGACCAGCAGCCCCATGAACAGCGGCGTGGCCGTCGGGAAGGTGCCCGGCCCCGCAGGCACGGTGGGCTTGGCCGCCAGGCTGCCGGCCAGGGCCAGCATGGGCAGCAGCGTCAGATAGCGGCCCGCCAGCATGGCCAGGCCGATGGTGGTGTTGAAGAACGGCGTGTTCGCATTCAGGCCCGCAAAGGCCGAGCCGTTGTTGGCCGTGCCCGAGGCATAGGCATAGAGCACTTCCGAGAAGCCATGCGGCCCCCGGTTGGCCAGGCTGGCCAGCGTGTCGGGCCAGACCGCCGCCAGCGCCGTGAAGCCCAGGACGGAGATGGGATGCGCCATCACGGCCAGCATCACCAGCTTGATCTCGCGCGCCTCGATCTTCTTGCCCAGGAACTCGGGCGTGCGGCCGATCATCATGCCGGCCAGGAAGACCGTGAGGATGGCGTACTGCAGCAGGTTGATCAGGCCCACGCCATCACCGCCGAACACGCAGTTGAGCATCATCTGTGCCAGCGGCACCAGCCCGCCCAGCGGCGTCAGTGAGTCATGCATGGCATTGACCGAGCCCGTGGTCGCGGCCGTGGTCGTGGCCACGAACAACGCCGTATCGGCGATGCCAAAGCGCAGCTCCTTGCCCTCCATGTTGCCGCCCGGCTGGGTGGCGCTGATCTGCTGGTCGGCACCTGCGGCCGTGAGCAGCGGATTGCCGGCCTGCTCGGCCGTGAACACCAGCGCCAGAAAGCCCACGAACATCACCAGGCAGGCGCCGAACAGCACCCAGCCCTGGCGGCGGCGCAGCAGCATGGAGCCGAAGGCATAGGTCATGGCCGAGGGAATCAGCAGCATGCCCAGGATGTGGATGGCATTGGTCAGCGGCGTGGGGTTCTCGAACGGATGGGCCGCGTTCATGCCAAAGAAGCCGCCGCCGTTGGTGCCGATGTGCTTGATGCTCTCCAGGCTGGCCACGGGGCCCAGCAGGATCTGCTGGCGCGCGCCCTCCAGCGTCGTCGCCCAGACCTGGCCATCCAGCGCCTGCGGCACGCCCTGCCACACATAGACCAGGGCCACCACAAAGCTCAGCGGCAGCATCACGCGCCACAGCACGCGCACATAGTCCACCCAGTAGTTGCCCAGGTCCGATGCGCTGGAGCGCGCCAGGCCGCGGATGAAGCCCGCAGCCGCGACCACGCCCGTGATAGCACCCGCAAACATCATGAAGGTGATGGCCACCATCTGCGTGGCGTTGGACAGGCTGCTCTCGCCCGAATACGCCTGCCAGTTGGTATTGGTCACAAAGGACGCGGCCGTGTTGAAGGCCAGGTCCGGCGTCTGCGCCGCATTGCCCAGCGCATTCAGCGGCAGCCAGCCCTGCGCGCGCAGCAGCGCATAGCCCAGCAGCAGCATGGCGCCGTTGGACAGCAGCAGCGCCAGCCCGTAGCGCTGCCAGCCCATGCGCTCGGCCGGGTTCACGCCCAGGGCACGAAAGCTCAGCCGCTCGATCCAGGCATGGTGCTCACTCGTGAAGCAGCGTGCCAGCCACTGCCCCATGGGCACGGCCAGCGCCGTCATCACCAGCAGCACCAGTGCATATTCCATCCAGGTCAACCACATGGCGGTCTCCTTTCAGGCAGTCAAATCCGGCCCAGCGCCGCCACGAAGGCCAGCAGGCCCCCGAAGCAGCCCAGGCTCAGGGCGATAAAGATCAGGTCTTGCATCTGCGCCACCTCAGAACTGCTCGGGCCGCAGCAAGGCGTATCCCAGATAGACAAACAGAGCCAGAGCGCCCAAGGCGCCCAGCCATCCGGTGATTTCGGTCAGGGTCATAGGAATTTCTCCCGCATCGGCACCGCTTGGCGGCACCTGTTGTTGCGATGGGGAAAACTCTAGGGCCGGGGCTGTCAAAAGCGGATTGAGATTGCGGCATGCCGTATCAAGACGGCATCAAGAAACCAGGGGCACGACTTACATCCCTGTTCGCCGATATTTCCAGTGCGAAAGTAGAATGGCGGCCATTTACGGCCTCGCTTGGCTCCATGCCCAATGGCCGCCCGCGACAGACATTACGTCTCCCTTTCCTGGCAGGCACCGCCCTGCCTTTGCGCTTTCAATACTGTGTCATACGCCTCTGAAACCCGGCGCCGCCGGACTTTTGCCATCATTTCCCACCCCGACGCGGGCAAGACCACGCTGACCGAAAAGCTGCTGCTGTTCTCGGGCGCGATCCAGATCGCGGGCGCCGTCAAGGGCCGCAAGGCCAGCCGCCATGCCACCTCCGACTGGATGGAAATCGAAAAGCAGCGCGGCATCTCGGTGGCCAGCTCGGTCATGCAGATGAGCTACCGCGATCACGTGGTCAACCTGCTCGACACGCCCGGCCACAAGGACTTCTCGGAAGACACCTACCGCGTGCTCACGGCCGTGGACTCGGCGCTGATGGTCATCGACGCCGCCAACGGCGTGGAATCGCAGACCCGCCGCCTGATCGAGGTCTGCCGCCAGCGCGACACGCCCATCATCACCTTCGTCAACAAGATGGACCGCGAAGTGCGCGATCCGCTGGACATCCTCGACGAAGTCGAGCGCGAACTGGGCATGCCCTGCTGCCCCGTCACCTGGCCTGTGGGCCAGGGCCGGCAGTTCGGCGGCATCATCAACCTGCTCACCCAGACCATGACGGTGTTCCAGCCCGGCAGCGAACGCCGCCCGCAGGACTTCGAGGCCATTCCCCTGGCTGAGGCCGACAAGCTGCGCGCGCGCTTCGGCCAGTCCTTCGACGATGCGCTGGAAAGCATGGAACTGGCCCAGGGCGCCTCGGCCCCCTGGGACCACGAGGCCTTCCTGGCAGGCAAGCTCACGCCGGTCTTCTTCGGCTCCGGCGTGAACAACTTCGGTGTCATGGAAGTGCTGGATGCCGTGGTCGACATGTCGCCCCCGCCCGGCCCCCGCAAAAGCTCGCTGCTGGTCAACAAGCAGCCTGTGGAAAAGATCATCCAGCCCGAGGACGAAGGCTTCTCCGGCGTGGTCTTCAAGGTCCAGGCCAACATGGATGCCAACCACCGCGACCGCATCGCCTTCGTGCGCGTGGCCTCGGGCAAGTACACGCCCGGCATGAAGATGAAGGTCCAGCGCACTGCCAAGGAGCTGCGCCCCACATCGGTCGTGACCTTCATGAGCCAGCGCCGCGAAGCCGTGGAAGAAGCCTATGCGGGCGACATCATCGGCTTCACCACGCACGGCGGCGTTCAGCTGGGCGACACCATCACCGACGGCACCAACCTCCAATTCACGGGCCTGCCCTTCTTCGCCCCGGAAATGTTCATGACCGTGGTGCTCAAGAATCCGCTGCGCACCAAGCAGCTGCAGCAGGGCCTGATGCAGCTGGGCGAGGAAGGCGCCATCCAGGTCTTCAAGCCCGAGGCCGGCGGCAACATGCTGCTGGGCGCCGTGGGCCAGCTGCAGTTCGAAGTCGTCCAGCACCGCCTGAACGCCGAATACGACTGCGACATCCGCTTGGAAGGCTGCCAGTACACCGGCGCCCGCTGGATCACGGCCGACACCCCGGCCGAGCTGCGCGAATTCGAGAACGCCTACCCGCTGCGCATGGCGCGCGATGCGGCCGATACGCTGGCCTATCTGTGCACCTCGCCGTATGACGTGCGATTGGCGCAGGAGCGGTTTCCGAAGATTCACTTTCATCCGCTGCGCGAGCATGCGGGGTTGGCGTTGCAAGGTCAGTAGTCAAGTCTGAATCATGGCAATTACTTCAGCCACCCATCAAGGCAACAACTTCGATTTTATCCGTATCGTTGCGGCCTCCATGGTCCTGTACAGCCATCACTATGCGCTGACCGGACAGATGGAACCGTCGTTTTTCGGTTTGTACAGTCTGGGCGGACTTGCAGTTGTCATCTTCTTTATTATCAGCGGCTATCTGGTCATGAACAGCTGGTGGAAAGATCCTAACGTGCTGCGATTCAGTTTGCGGCGTTTTCTGCGCATATGGCCTGCATTGACTTTTGTTGTAGTACTCACTGCCTATGGACTCGGCACATGGATGACCGAATTGCCAGCGCGGCAGTATCTTGAGCACGGAGCAACATCCGACTATCTGCGCACGCTATGGATGGAAATTCATTATGTTCTGCCTGGTGTTTTTACACACAACCCCTATCCCAGTGGCGTCAATGGATCACTGTGGACAATACCTTACGAAGTACGTTGTTACATAGTGCTGGGTATTGCTGGTACTTTAGGCTTGCTTAAATTTCGGCCTGTACTTCTGCTTTGCGTGGCTGCTTTCATGGCATGGTTTCTTTCGCGCAGCAATGCAGACATCACAGGGGTCACGAACTACGGCCGAGAGCTCAGCGCCTTCTTTTTAGCGGGAGTCTCCGTGTGCGCCTTGGAAATCTACTGGCGCCGCAACCCCTTGCTGTGGGGCACCGGGGTCTTGCTTTCGTTCGTGGTTGCCTGGCTCGCTGGCTGGCGGCACACAGCCATGTTGATCGGCCTGCCCTTTCTGATCATTTACGCAGGGACTCTCGCAACGCCAATCATTCGCCGAGCAGGACGATGGGGTGATCCATCTTACGGGATCTATCTGTTCGCCTTCCCCATCCAGCAGGTTGTGATTTTCTATACTTGGCCAAATCTCGGATTCACGGGGACGCTCTGCCTTGCCGCCTTATTGACAATAACACTGGCCTATGCCAGCTGGCACTTGATAGAAAAACAGGCAATCAAACTCAAACCCCGCAAACCGCGCGTCCAACACAGTGCAGAGAACATACAAGCCAGATTTACCACCTGATATACCGAGCCTGCAATCAATATATCAATAACAGATTGCAAACAAATAATACGTGCCACCCAGCATTTCGCTTTCAAGCATTAGGCCAGTTGTTTCATGATATTTAAAAATTTTCTGGAACTCGAGAAAAAAACTTCATCCGGACTATATCTGGATAATCTCACTGGCATCCGCGCATTGGCCGTTTTATGGGTTCTTATTCTCCACACCTGGGCAATCACTGGTGGCGGAAGCGTAAATTTCAATATTCCATTCACAACTCACGAAATTGGAGTTACGCGAGTCATTCGCATGGGAGAATGGGGCGTGGACATATTCTTCGTCCTCTCAGGATTTCTTCTAACCACACCTTTCCTGAGAGCAAGAAAAAATGTTCCATTTATTGAAGGGACACTTGATTTTTACCGGCGCCGAGCGCTGAGGCTGCTTCCAGCCTACTACTTCACAATACTGGTACTCATATACTTCCTACTATACGGACTCGGCAAATTACCGACTCCTGCAGAAATGCTTCAGCATGTGCTGCTGGCGAATACATGGTTTGAGACCCCCCCCTTGCGCGGTGCTTTTTGGTCTCTCCCGGTTGAAGCCCTCTTCTATGTGTTCCTGCCATTCCTGATATTTGCAGCATCCCGCTGCAAATCATTTCACACGGTCTTTATTTTCCTCATATTTCTAACGATTGCGCTGAGATTCATTGTCATAAATACACCGACCATCCAATCCAAAGGGATATTTCTCTTTTCATTCTTTGGCCGAATGGATCAATTCTCTCTCGGCGCCATTGCTGCATATTTCTGCATAAAGCATCCTGCCTCTCCCCGCAAGGGCAGCATGATTCTTATTGCCAGCATCATAGGCATGCTTATTTTCATATCGTTTATTGGCCGACGTGGAAATCTATTCGAGAACAGAGACCATTTTTACTACTTCTTCCAAACCATTGTCGGCATCATATCCGCCGCCATGATATACGGTGCTGCATCCCATAGTAAAATTGCCAGGCTTTTATTCGGCAATCGGGTCATGATATTTATCGGAACCATCAGCTACAGCATATATCTCTGGCACACCATTATTCTTGACATCTTTGTGATGACAAACCTGCCACATGGCTTGACACCCGACAACAAGCTCGTTGCCACGATACTCTACACTTGGCCACCGATATTGATCGCATCCTTCTTGTCATATTTATTCATAGAGCGTCCCTTTCTAAAGGTGCGCCATGAGCCCGAGAATAATTCGGCGTCTTTCATCTCAAGGCGCCCAATTATTTTCCTCAGCCTCTCAGCCATTGCACTGGTCGCCCTGACTTATGCATCACAAGCGATATACCAAATAAACCACTAAGCAGTCTGTGCCAGTTCAATGACCCAAACAGCAAGTCCTTTGTTCACCGGGAAAACCAATGCCAGCAATGCCTGGTGGATCTTTGGCTTGATTGCACCTTTGATCATTTATGCAACCAGAGCCGTCCCATTCATCGCCAGCCCCGACGTCTCATTCGACACCGCCTTTACCTATCTACCACTTGCCAGAAGGCTGCTAAGCGATCCGGCAGAGCTTTGGAATAGTGTCGACATACTAAAAACTGCGCCAGGACCATTCGTCTATATGGCGCTTGGAAATGCCGACACCAACCAACTCAAGGCGATCAATCTTGCCATGGGACTGGCAATGGTGGTCATGTTTTTCGACGGAGGCCGTCGCATTGCCGGCGCCGCAGCTGCAGCCACAGCTGCGTGGCTCTTTGCACTTTCACCCTATTTGCCCCACCTCAGTACCTATGTCATGGTGGAGGCCCCTTTTCTTTTTCTTGTCACGCTATGGTTCTGGGCGTCCATATGGGCACTCGAACAGCATGGTTGGCGCAGCTTTGCGGGAGTTTTCCTTGCAGGAGTAACGCTCGCGGCAGCGACTCTAACAAGAGCCACTTTCATGTACTGGCTACCCGCTGCGATCATATTCTTTGGTTTGCTGACAAGATTTCCATTTTTTGGATCTCGAAGTGCATGGCTTCGTCTCGCCATCATCCATCTCACAGCTTTTGTTCTGGTTTTCAGCTACATAGCCCGAAATGCGGTGGTATTCGATAAACCATCCGTCGCAGCTGGCGCAGGTGCGGCCCTTTATTTCGGCAGCAACCCGATGCTGAAAGGACAGGAACCTCCATTTTTCGGATTGTCCCATGACGAATTCACCGTCGTAGACAATCTTTCTCACCTTTCCATCACTGGCGATAAACGCCTGATAGCAGTGGCACGAAATATCATCGCAGACATGCCATTGCCAGAACTCACCAAACTATATATAGAAAAGGCAGGTGCGTTACTTTTCTTCAGCAAAAGCGATCTCAAGTACTACGGCCCTCGTATATGGCGTTCAGCACTATTGACGCTCGCCGCTATAGGGTTTTTTCTCGGTCGCAGGCACCCGATAGTCTGGCTGCTCGCAGGAACCGCTCTTTATCAATTGAGTGTACACATTCCTGTTCTCTACAATCCTCGATACAGCGTCACCGCACTGGAACTGCAGTTGACGCTATTGGCAGCCATCGGCTTGAGTCTTTTGTGGCAAAGAAGGAAAAATCTCCGCGTCATGTTGTTGGCCGCAACGGCCGTCTTGCTGAGCATTCTCGGCGGATCTTGGCATATGCGTTATAGCGCTCCTGTGTTGCCTGATCTTGAGGCGGTCCCGCACAAGGCACTTCAAATAGCCGATCCGTCCGAACTGAGCGTTGAGGGCTTCGAAGGAGATCCATTTCACGGCCTTTCAAATTCACCATCGGGCAGATTCTCAATCACTTGGGAAGGAAATATCCATCCTGTCAATAATTTGACAATCCTGCGACTGCGCATCCCTGATATGCGAGGCGAGTGCTCCAAGGTGTGGGTGAAATATACGAATCAGGCTGGAAAACTACGGGAAGAAATAATCAACATCAGGGGCTTCGGTCCAGGGCAGGATTTCGCACGAGGCATGCTTTTCGTCATGTCCGAAGGCGCCGGAAAATCCATCCAACTTGCCTTCGAATGCAAAGCGAATACTCAGATGCAACTCTCTGAAATAGGCCTTTATGAAGCAAGCCTAGGAATTTATTATCGTGCACGAGTCTTGCAGAAGCTAGAGAACCGCCCCTGACACCCACATCCGAATCAGACCCATGCCACTACATCTGATAATAATCACCATCGCCTGCGTCTTCGGCATCTCCCTGGGGCAGATGCTTTTCAAAAAGGCCGCCTTGGCCATTCCCGCCGCTGCCTCCTGGCAACACTGGATGTTCAATGGCTGGTTGATCACCGCCCTTGCTCTCTATGGAATCACGACCTTGGTATGGATCTGGGTCCTGCGCCATGCCCCGCTGCATCTCGCCTACCCCTTCATGGGTCTGGCTTTCCTGATCGTTCCGTGCCTCGGATGGATGTTTTTGGGAGAACCAATCCGCATTCCAACGCTTGTGGGTGGAGCACTGATTCTTGCGGGAATAGCGATAACTGCGCATGCATCCTGAAATCATGATCATGTGTGCGTTCCAGAAATCAGAGCGAACCCGCCATTCGCCATATATCGCCTTTTCCGTGAAAAAATGAAAGCCAACCTGCATTGGATACAGGCCTTGCGCGGCCTCGCAGCACTATTGGTGCTATTTTTTCATATGTCCCCTCACTGGGACCTCGTTCCCATACTGGCAAGCTTGACCAGCCCGATGAAATGGTGGTTCTCCGGCGTAGACATATTTTTCGCACTCAGCGGTTTTGTTGTCTACCGCTCGGCACGCAATACAGTGTCGGCAACCGGCTTGTGGCCTTTTGTCAAAAGGCGGCTACAGAGAATTTACTTCGGCTATTGGCCTATCCTTCTGTTGATAGCCCTGACAACGATATTTGTCTACGGCTCTGACCTTCCCCCACTCAAGAAAATGGTATTCAGCACGCTGCTGCTGTATCCCAACATATGGGACAACTGGCTTCCTCCGGCCTGGTCCTTGACCATGGAGATCTATTTCTACCTTTGGATCGCACTGATAGCGTTGTTACCGCAGCGCCACCAGATCAAGGCCATCGTTTGTGCCATGCTGCTGCTGATCGCTTGGGGTGTTGGGTGCCTGGTTGTTGACCCTGCCGGTGTGTTCAACGGCCAGCAGCCCCTGCGCTATCTTCTGACAGGGCTGGGTCTGGAGTTCCTGGCAGGTGCGTTGGTTGCTCACGCGCATACATCGGGTTCTCGGATATTTAAGACTCCCATCCTGACCATACCAATTTGTATCGTGCTGATGGCGGCAGGTGTGTCCCTGGGAATGACCTCGCCATACTTTGATCGAATCGAAATCATGCGGGCCGCAAGCTTCGGCGTGATGGGAGCAGCAGCTCTTGTTCTGGCACTCACGCTTGAGCAAACTCCGCTGGCACCTCCCGCATGGCTCGTAAGGATCGGAGATGCCTCATACAGCCTGTACCTGCTTCACACGTTCTTGCTGGACGCAAGTGGCAGGGCGCGTGTACAGCTGCAAATCGACAGCCCCACGGTCTTGCTGTTTTTCATGCTGGCATTACCAGTCACGATTGTGCTCATCAGCATGGTATGGTACCGCCGGGTTGAAAGGCCCATCATGGAAGCTTCATTCAGAGGGGGATCCCTGGCCTTGCCAAGGAGAATCCAAGCGTGAATCCCCTGATTGAGGCACAGCAAGCTTCTGCTCGAACTTATCAACAGCCTCCCCGCCATACAGCAACAACGAGCATGAAAATCGCCGTCGCCATCCCCTGCTACAAGGTCACCCAGCATGTACTCGGTGTCATTCGCGATATCGGGCCTGAAGTCGAGAAAATCTATGCAGTGGACGATGCCTGCCCGGCTGGCAGCGGACGGTTCATTGAGGAAAACAACACGGATACGCGTGTGCGTGTACTCTACAACCCCGAGAACCGAGGCGTCGGAGGAGCCATAGTCACGGCCTACAAGGCAGCCATTGCCGACGGCATGGACATCGTTGTCAAGATAGACGGTGACGGCCAGATGGACCCCTCGCTGCTGCCGCTGTTCGTGCGACCCCTGCTGCGCCGCCAAGCCGACTACACCAAGGGCAACCGCTTCTACCGGCCGGAATCGGTACAGGACATGCCGCCGGTACGCCTGTTCGGCAATGCGGTGCTGTCCTTCATGACCAAGCTCAGCTGCGGCTACTGGAACGTAATGGACCCCACCAACGGCTACACCGCCGTGCGCACCTGCGTGCTGGCCGAGCTGCCTCTGGACAAGCTAGAAAACCGCTATTTCTTCGAAACCGACATGCTGTTCCGGCTGAACACCGTGCGCGCTGTGGTCAAGGATGTGCCCATGGATTCCGTCTACGCGGATGAGGAGTCCAATCTCAAGATCGGCAAGGTGCTACCTGAATTCCTGCGCAAACATGGCTCTCGCCTCTGGCGACGCTATGTCTACAACTATCTGGTACGTGACTTCAATATAGGCACGCTGTACAGCCTGAGCGGCACTCTGCTGGTTGTGCTGGGCACTCTCTTTGGCCTGTGGCATTGGATTGGCGGCAGCAACCACCCCGCCACCAGCGGCACGGTCATGCTTGCCGCCTTGCCCGTCATCATTGGCATCCAGTGCCTGATCGCATTTCTGCATTACGACGTCAGCAGTGTTCCCACCGAGCCAGTCAGCCTGTCTCTGGAAGACCTGGCCGGCGATTGATCAGCGCCTGGTGAACGCATCTGGCAAACCTACTCGTCGGATATCCATATGCATCAACTTCTCCGCCTTTCCGCTGCGGCGCTGTCATTTGGATACCTGACCCTTGCCACCGGGTCAGATGCGGCTCCTGTTTCCCGTCCACCGCTCATCCTGGCCCCCAGCATCGAAGGATGGTTCATCTGCGATGAGGCTGCTGGCAATGCGAAGTTGAGAACGCTCGAGGAATTGTTCAATTTCTGCCGCACGAGAGGCATTGATGGCGCTCCAGCCATCGAGCAATTGCTGGACAAGCTGGAGCCGGGTGGACCTCAAGGCTCCGTCCAAGTGGGCTACACCATCACCCTGCCCCTGCTGACGCTGTATCGGCCTACCGCTCAAGGCTGGGAGATCGACGCAACCCGTGTGGAAAGCTTTTTGAATGTCATCCGCAAGGTGGAGCGCCCGGTTGTGGTCTACCTCATGGCAGATCACTTCGACTCCACAGGCCCCATCGTTGTCGACCTTGCCCAAGATCCCCGCAACCTGATGCAGTTGCGTGATGGCAAACGATTGGAGCTTGGCTATTTCGGCTATCGGATCATGCCGTACACACTGTCGGATGACCCCGCCATTGCCGTCAACCAGTACCGTTTCAAGGCACTGGAGTACGTTGCAAAGAGAATCCGAGCGCTTCCCGAGGCGGTGCAAAAGCGCATCGTCGCCTACACGCTGCCGGGCGAACTGCACCACATGTTCCCTGACTTCCAGAACGGCATGGGCGCCTACCAATCCATCCAGGTCACAGACTACAGTCCGGATTCCGTTGCAGGCTTTCGGCGCTGGCTGCAGTCCAAGTACAAGGATGTGGGGCAGCTGAAAAAGCAGACCGGACTGGATTACCCATCGTTTGATGCCGTTCCTGCACCTTCCAAGGACATTCGCAAGGAGCGCCTGAGCTCCTTTGGCGAGCACTATGACGCCTACGCAGGTGGCACGCTGCCGATTGCAGGCTGGCTGTGGGACCCAGAGCAGGCCGTGAAAAAGCTGGATCTGTACGTGGATGGCATATTCGTCGCGCCTGTTGCCCGCGGGCTGGGCAGGCTGGATGTCTACCGTGCCGTGGATGCGATCACCGATCCCAACACTGGCTTTCGGCATGATTTGGACTATCGAGACCTGCCACCAGGCAAACACATCGCGCAGGTCGTTGCCGCAACCCATGAACGACGGTACCTGCTGGCCAATGTGGAGTTCATGGTCGTTCCGCGCGATCAGAGCAAGGTATCGGCACAGCCTCCCAAGCGACTGGGATGGATGCCGAGGATCTCAACGCTGCGAGGAGTACGCACCTGGCTGGACATGCCAGCGGGGCCACAGGACCTCTACTACAACCCGTTGGCGCACGATTGGAACACCTACCGCGAATCGCAGGTGTACGGTCTTCTGAAAGCCTTCCATCAAAGGGCCGTAGATGCAGGGCTGCCGGCCGAAAAGATCTACTCGCATCAGATCGTGGCGAATGTGAACTCGTCCTGGAACCCGCAATTGCTTGCCTCCGACAAGACGATCGGTGGCGATACGCCCTGGCGAACCGGCGTGAACATGTATGGCGGCACCACCAACAGCGAGTGGATGCGCAACTACATGAGGCAAATTGGCATCACCAGTTACGGCGTCCCAGAGTTCAACCCGCAGCAGTGGAAGCGCGAAGGAGTGCACCTGAAAGCCATGCAGTCGCACTATGACAACGGCGCAACCTTCATCAGTCCCTACTACTTCTCGCTGATTCCCGCACGCCTGGGCGCAGCCGAACACGGCGTCAACCGCATGGAGCTGTCCCCCGACAACCCCAAGGACGGCTCCGACAAGTTCTACAAGGCCATCGTCGAATTCGCCAGGCAGTAGGATGGAGCCCTTGCGCGCACGGTCCGTGCGCGCAAACGCTGCCCTTTTACAAGCCGCCCCGGGCGGCTTTTTGCATTTTGACGACCGTGCCTACCACTCTCCAGCCACTGTCCCTCTGGACACCTCCCGCATCGCCGCTCGGCATCCTCACCGACATCGACGACACCCTGACCACCGAGGGCGTGGTGCCGGCCCATGTCGTCGATGCCATCGCCCGGCTCAAGCAGTCCGGCCTGCGCGTGGTGCCGATCACGGGCAGGCCCGTGGGCTGGAGCGAGCCTTTTGCCCAAGCCTGGCCCGTGGATGCCATCGTGGCCGAGAACGGCGCCGTGGCACTGCGGCGCAATGCGCAAGGCGGGCTGGACAAGCTCTACCAGCAGGACGAGGCCACACGCACCGCCAACTACGCGCGCATGCAGCAGGTGTTGGCAGAGATCGAGGCCACCGTGCCCGGGGCGCTGCGCGCCACCGACTCGGCGGGCCGCGAATGCGACATTGCCGTGGACCACAGCGAATTCACCCAGATGCCCCAGCAGGACATTGACCGCTGCGTAGCCATCATGAAGGCGGCGGGCATGAACGCCACCGTCAGCTCCATCCACATCAACGGCTGGTTTGGCGCGCACAACAAGCTCGAAGGCGCGCGCTGGATCCTGCGCACCCTGTTCGACATCGACCTCGACGCCACGCTGGACCGCTGGATCTACATCGGCGACTCCACCAACGACCAGCTCATGTTCGAGCACATGCCCCACAGCCTGGGCGTGGCCAACATCGCGCGCTTCGTGCCCCAGCTCAAGCACCTGCCTCGCCACGTCACCCAGGCCGAGCGAGGAGACGGCTTTGCCGAAATGGCGCAGTACCTGCTGACCCAGCGCCCCTGATCCACAGGGCCCAGGGACGGTGCAGCCCTTGCAGACCTGCGCCTTCGCCTTCGACTACCCCATCGGCCCCTCCTGATCTGCGGGACCCGCGCTCCCCCCGCAGACACCATCACCCTCAGCACAGCCAACCGCCCGGCGCAGGCGGGCTGTGCACCCTCTTTCCCCCATTCGACAGAGCAAATCTAGGACTATTCCTAGATCAAGCATCAATTATCAGAATGCGCCCTATTTCATATAGTGGCGGTGCACACCTAGAATCCATCACATACCCAAAGAACAGGTTTTTGTTTCGCCTTTTTCTTTGACAGTTTCTCTCCTGCATCCCATCCGCGCCATTGGGCACTGGTGTATTTGAACAATTCAACTTCAAAAATGCCAGAGAAACAAACCTCGCCCATCCCTCGCCAACGCTCCCTCATTCGAACAATTTCTCCATGTAAGCGCCACCACCTATTCCAGCATGATCGCAACCCCCTGCAAATCCTTGACCATGCTGACAGTTACCAACCATTGGATTGATGAGGTGAACATGGAACACTGATGATTTATTAACCACTCAACCATTCACACAGTCTCTTATTCCACCAGCGCATTCATCGCTGCTGGAATTTCATTTATCTCTTCAACTCGAGGGAATACCCATGAAAAAGATCGCATTGCTGACATCGGTTGCCGGCCTGGTCATGATGGCCATGAACACCGCTCAAGCAGCAGACGGCACCATCAACTTCACGGGCGAGGTGGTCACCACCACCTGCAAGGTGGACACCACGGTCGCCGGCGCCGCCAAGGACGGCGTGAAGCTGCCCAACGTGGCGAACAACCAGCTGGCCACCGTGGGTGCCACGGTCGGCCGCCAGGCGTTCTCGCTGGAACTCAGCGGCTGTGAGCTGGCCACCGCCACCTCCACAGCGCCCGTCTCCAAGGTCGCCGTGTTCTTCGAAGCCGGCCCCAACGTAGACCTGGTCACCGGCATGCTCAAGCCCGCAGCGGCCAGCGGTACTGGTGCGCCCACCGTGGCCTCCGGTGTCCAGATCGCCATCGTGGATCCCAGCAACAACGAGCGCCTGAAGATCGGTTCCGCCCAATCGCGCTTTGTGGACATCGACAACAAGGTCGGTGGCAATGGCCGGGCCATCATGCGTTTCGCCTCCGAATACGTGGCCACCGGCCCCGTGACGGCCGGCCGTACCGACACCTCGGTGACCTACTCGCTGGTCTATCAGTAATCACTGACTTTCAGGCATATCGGCCGCCTTGCGGTGGTCGATATGCCGTGTCTTCTGCTTTTCTGACATGGGCCCGGCCCCAGTCTTTCGCTCAAAACCCAGAGAGTTCTCCGATGCTGACGATCAAACGTTCATATGGGCTTGCTGCCATCCTGTTGTCCCTTCTTCTTGGAACGGCGGCACAGGCCAGCGTGACATTGACGGGCACGCGCATCATATTCCCCAGTGGCGAGAAGGAAGCCACCATCCAGCTCACCAACGAAGGCAGCAAACCTGCCCTGGTGCAGACCTGGCTGGACAAGGGCAACAACCAGGAATCGCCTGAGAACATCGACGTTCCCTTCGTCATCACGCCCACCATCATGCGCATTGAGGCGGGCAAGAGCCAGACGTTGCGCATCATCTATTCGGGCGAAGCACTGCCTGCCGACAAGGAATCCCTGTTCTGGCTCAACGTGCTGGACGTCCCGCCCAAGGCGGAAATGGAAGGCGACTCCAACAATCTCCAGTTCGCCTTTCGCACTCGCGTCAAGCTCATGTACCGGCCCGGCAATCTGCCCGGCAATGCCCAGGAGGCTCCTGCCCTGCTTCAATGGTCGGCAGGCGTTGACGCCAAAAACCAGCCTGTGTTGAACGCACGCAATCCCAGCGCCTTTGTGGTCAATGTGGCTGGCGTTGAATTGCAGCTCAACGGCAAATCCTTCGAGGCAGGCGTCGGCCCCGTTCTTCCCGGCCAGGTGGCCGCCTTCCCAATCAAGGAACCTGCGGGTGCCAATATGGCTGGTGCGACCGGTGCCACGGTGATGTTCAGCAGCATCAATGATTGGGGCGCCAGTCTCAACCACGAAGCCAGAATTGGCAATTCCGCCCAATAAACAGGGCAATGCGAGCACAGCCACGCGAATCCCCCGTCCTCTCCGGTCTGATTATCTAACGCCACTGCATTTTCAGCCCGGCCAGCACACCGATACCCAGCGTTAATACCCAGCGAAATTGCATCGGTCTCTTTACCGGGACTGGCACATCGGCCTTGGCCGTTCGCTTTGCATCGGGCGCACAGCATTAGGAGATAAGCAAATGATCAGGCCAGTCTTTCCATATTCAGAAAAGGGAATCAAAAGCCGGCATACAAGGCAAGGAAAAGGAACAATCCCGGGGCCAGGCCAAGGCCCTGCCGGATATTTCCAACTGAAGCCCGGCCATGCGCTGCTGCTCTCCGTGCTGGTGTGCTGGCAGTCCGAGGCCCAGCAGGGCCAGCAGGTCAAGGAAGTCACGACCTCCACGTCCACCGGCCAGTGGCAGCCCACGCCGGCTGCCGTCGACTTCGACCCCAGCTTTCTGAATACCGGCAAGCAGACCATTGACGTCTCGCGCTACTCGCGCGCCAACGTGGTCACGGCAGGCAGCTACAACCCAGACATCTACATCAACGGCAACTGGGTTGGCCGCAGCGAAGTGCAGTTCAAGGCACTGGCCGGTTCGCAGGACGCGCTGCCCTGCCTGGACAAAGCACTGCTGGAGAAGGTGGGCATCGACCTCTCGCGCCTGCCGCCCGAGGCCGCCTTGAAGCTGGTGGCCGACGGTGGCTGCAACCGTCTGGACCAGATCATCGCGGGCGCCTTCACCAGTTTCGACTTCGGCAAGCAGCGACTGGACCTGAGCGTGCCCCAGGCCTCGCTGCGCCGCTCGGTGCGTGGCTATGTCAGCCCCGACCAATGGAGCGCCGGCGTGCCTGTCGGCCTGCTCGGCTACCAGTTCAACACCTACCACGGGCGCTCCAGCAACGCAGAAAACACCACGCAGAGCTACCTGGGCCTGAACGGCGGCGTCAACATCGACCGCTGGCATTTCCGGCACAACGGCTCATTCAGCTGGGCGGACACTGGACGGGGCAACTACCAGAACATCTCCACCTACGCACAGCGCGACATTGCCGACTGGTCTTCCCAGCTCATACTGGGCGACACCTACACGGGTGGCGACCTGATGGACTCCACCTCGTTTCGCGGCATACGCTTGAACAGTGATGACCGCATGCTGCCCGACTCCCAGCGCGGCTACGCGCCCGTGGTGCGCGGCGTGGCCAACACCAATGCCCGAGTCACCATCACGCAGAACGGCATCAAGCTCTACGAAACCACGGTGGCGCCCGGCGCCTTCGTCATCAACGACCTCTACCCCACGGGCTACGGTGGCGACCTGCAAGTCAGCATCACCGAGGCCAATGGTGCCGTGCGCAGCTTTGCCGTGCCCTACGCGGCCGTGCCGCTGTCGCTGCGCGAGGGGCAGGACCGCTACAGCCTCACGGCGGGCGTGGTGCGCCACCTGCCCAATACCTCGCCGCTGTTCTCGCAGGCGACCTGGCAGCACGGCTTCACCAACATGCTGACCGGCTACGGCGGTGTGTCCGTGGCCAAGGGCCATATCTCGCCCATGATTGGCGCGGCGCTCACCACGCCCTGGGGTGCCTTTGGTGCAGATATCACGCACGCCTCCACCAGCATTCCCAATGACGGCTCCTTTTCCGGACAGAGCTTGCGTGCCAGCTACGCCAAGTCCTTTGCACAGACCGGCACCCACGTGGCCATTGCCGCCTATCGCTACTCCACCAACGGATTCTTCGGCCTCAACGACGCCATGCGCGCACGGGATCAGGCCAATCTGCTACGGCCCTCCACGGACCTGTACCGGCCTCGCAACCGCGCCTCTCTGGTCATGGGCCAGCAGTTTGGCCCCGGGGGAGGCAGCCTCAGCCTCACGGCGTCCACTGCCAAGTACTGGAACCGCCAGGGCTCCAACGTCGACTACGCCATTGGCTACAGCAACTCGTTCCGCAACATCTCCTACAACCTCTCCGCGGCGCGCCAGCGCGATGCCTGGGGACAGTCCAACACGTTCCTGCACGTGGGCCTGTCGATTCCGCTCAGCATGGAGCGCGGCATGATGCTCTCCACCAATACCAACCGCGACTCGCGCGGCCGCGTGCAGGCCCAGGCCAACCTGTCCGGGCTGCTGGGCGACGACAACGCCATCTCCTACGGCCTCAGCGCCAACCACAACACCGGTGGCATGAATGGCAGCAGCACCAGTGCCAGCGCCAACGCCACCTACCGCGCATCGCAGACCGAACTCAGCGGCAGCGTCAGCGCCAGCAGCGGCTACCAGCAGTTCTCGGTAGGCGCGCGTGGCGCCATCGTGGCCCACCCGGGCGGCGTGACGCTGTCGCAATCGGTGTCTGACACCTTTGCCATCGTGGAGGCCAAGAACGCGGAAGGCGCGCGCATCAACAACGCGCCCGGAGTGAAGGTGGACAGCCGGGGCTATGCCGTCGTCCCGTATCTGACGCCGTTCTCGATGAACGAGGTCTCCATCGATCCCAAGGGCCTGTCGACGGACGTGGAACTCAAGGAAACCAGCCAGCACGTCGCGCCGCTGGCCGGCGCCGTGCCACTGCTGGTGTTCAAGACAGCCTATGGCCGCTCGGCC
This sequence comes from Delftia sp. GW456-R20, assembly GCF_001622915.1. NCBI lineage: Bacteria > Pseudomonadati > Pseudomonadota > Betaproteobacteria > Burkholderiales > Comamonadaceae > Delftia > Delftia sp. GW456-R20. Next base: position 1,010,607 of record NZ_LWCN01000005.1, read on the forward strand.
GTGATCCGCGCGCGGCAGGCCGGCAACATGCCTGTGCCCTTTGGCGCCAGCGTGCTGGACATGGACGGCAAGGAGTTGGGCATGATCGGCCAGGCCGGCAAGCTTCTGGCGCGTGGGCTGTCAGACCAGGGCGAACTGCAGGTGCAATGGAAGACCGACACCGGCATGGTGGGCTGCAACCTCTCCTATACCCTGCCTGAAAGAAAGCGCAGCACCACCTACCAGCCGCCGCAGAGCCTGGAACTGCCCTGCGTGGCCAGCAGCAACCTGGTGCCTGCGGCCACCGACGTGGCATCGGCCAAGCCGGGCAAGACCGCTGCAACCTCAACCGCAACCACCAATGCCAAGACAGCCGTGGCAGGCGCCCCGGCCTCCAACGCTGCGTCGGCCGTGGCTCTGGCCGGCATGACCCAGGAACGTACGGCAGCAACGGCACCGGCCACGGCAGTCGCCAGCGCCCCGGCAGTCACTGCGGCGGCAGTGCTGCCCGCTCGTGCCACACAGCCGAGCGACAGCCAGCAGGCACTGAAGCTGGAGCGCAACCTGGACGGCCTGCGCATGAGCGTCAAGATCAGCGCCTTGCCCACCACGGTGCCAGTCACCAGCAACACGGGCAGAACTCCCGTGGCGGCAGGGCACGACGCAGGCACCGGCAAGCACAAGCCGCCGCAGCAAACCCTGCGGGCTGACCGTCCGCTGGCCATCCTGCAGCCCAGCTTGAAGATCAGGGTCCTGGCATCGGCCGATCAGACATAAGCACCGGAAAAGCAGCCCAAATGGGCCCCTGCCAATGCAGGGCCACGTTGATTGCCTGCACCAGCAGGCTTCCATTTCCGACTCCCGCGCCGACTGCAGATACGTTGGTACGGGTAGCCATCGGCATGCAGCTATTTGCCGCCACTGCCCAAACGCTGTTCATCAAGGCCCGCAAGATTGACTGCGGGCCTTGTGCCGCAGGGCGGCACAGCCGAGACCTTGCTCTTCTGGCAAAGACCATCGTCCGCTTGTCTGCAGGCATCAGCTGCATCGCAGATCCCCCCAACCCATAGGCGACAGCCTTCCCACAAGGCTTTGCCCCGCCATTTCTGGACCCGCGCACGCACAGTTCGGATCACCAATTGGTAAGCAATTGAAGACAAGATAGGACTATTCCTAGGGAATCCCGAAAAATCCGCTCAAAAGATCAGGGAATTCCTAGAGAGAAAATCGCGAAATTCAGAATTATCCAATTTCATTTCAGCGAGCATGTGTTGACAATAGGCCGATCAGACAAATTGCCAAAAATCAGAATCTGATTCTTCGAAATTTTGTCATCAACGAGAACAATCCACCGTCAATTCATATTCCCAAAAAGCCTCTTCAGCCACACCCAATTGACGCATAAAAAATATTACCTGCAACTTTCAGCAGCAGCAACTCTATAGCCATCGATATCTGGAATCATTCAAAAATATCCAATATCAAATCAAAAATGGAGGTGCGTCAAAGAAAAAGTTTCAAACAAGATCATTACTTCAATCCACCATATTCATCAAACTCAATTTCATCAGGCATAAATATGAAATTTTCTGCATTGAAATTTTCGGTTGCGGGCTTGTCCTTGCTTGCACTGAGTTCTGTCCATGCGCAATCCACTCAGAGTGGAATCGTCAGATTCACAGGGAATATTTCTCCTGTCACCTGCATCGTCAATCTGGGCAGCAGGGACCAGAAGATCGATTTCGGCGTCGTGCCTCCCAACGCCAACGGCTTCACGTCTGGCGGTGGCGCCGTCGGCAACGTTGCTCTTCCCGCCCATCAGAGAACGATCACCATCAGGCTGGATGGCTGCTCAACCCCAGGAGCGAACAATCAGCCCACCACTGCCACGGTCCGTTTTGATGGCCCCATCAGGAACGGCCGCATCAATACGAGCAATGCCACGGCCGACATCCAGTTACTGGAGAACAACTCGACAACGGCCATCTGGGATCTGAGCGGCCCGTCCGCGCCTGTCAACCTGCAATCAGGAACCAATACGCTCAACTACATCGCCAGGTACTACGTGGCTGCCGTGCCCCTTGCCTCAGGAGAGGCGAATGCTGAAGCGACTTTCACCATGAACTATCAATAGGCAGTCCACCGCCTCAGAGAAGCGCCGGCCACCTTCTGGTGGCTGGCGCATTCACCCCCAATGCCTGTGGCATTTCTCTCATATACAGAAATTCAGGATCTCCTATGCCGGTGAAAAATCGCCGATCCAGTCTGCTGTCACATTGTTTCGCCATGGCCGCATTGCTTATTTGCGGCCTCCCGGCCAATGCCAGCATAGTCCTCTATGGAACACGGGTCATATTTTCAGGCGACGAGACGGAAGCCACCCTCAAGATTTCCAATGAAGGGAAATTGCCATCGCTGGTGCAGTCATGGCTGGACACGGGCGATGGAGATATGGCGCCCGAGGGCATAGATGTGCCCTTTGTGATCGCGCCGTCGCTCACCCGCCTGGAAGCCTCGGACCAGCAGATGCTGCGCATCATCCATTCCGGCCGGACCCTACTCCAGGACAGAGAGTCATTGTTCTGGATCAACGTGCTGGACGTGCCGCCCAAGACCGAGAACGCGAAAGGCTCCCAGGGCAGCCTCGCACTGGCCTTTCGCACGCGCATCAAGCTGATATATCGCCCCAAGGGCCTGCCGGGCGAGCCCAGGGATGCGCCTGAACAGTTGCAGTGGTCCGCAAGCACCACCCAAGACGGACAGGCCGTACTTCATGCCCGCAATCCGACCGCGTATGTCGCCAATCTGGGTCATATCGCCATAGAGGCAGCCGACCAGAGTTTCAAGGTGACTGTAGGGCATGTGCTGCCAGGAGAAACAGCGACGTTCGCACTTCAGAAGCCCGCCGAGAACGAGCAACCGCCCAAGGAGCTTCCCGCTGGGGCAGTCGTGGTCTACACCAGCCTCAACGATTGGGGCGGGGCCGAGGGCCACAGGGTCGAACTTGGGCGCTGACGGTAGCCGAAGCCCTAACGCAGCACCGAAAGCCTCCATGCCGGTCACGCGTGACTGGCCGAGGTAGGCAGCACGGCGCAGCAGGTGCAAAAAAGGCATGTCCATCGAGAGGGATTGCTATGAAGAAAAAAGCCGACAGGGTACGGAAGCCAGGCTGTTTCCCGTTCAAGGCCAAACCACTACATGCCTTGCTGCTGGCAGTACTGGCCTGTTGGCAAATGGATATGCGCGCCTCGCAAACAGAGCACACCGCCGGCAGGATGCCGCCCGCACGCGCACAGCACATCGAATTCAACAGCAGCTTTCTGCGAGGAGGCGACGGGATCGATGTCTTGCGTTTTGCAGAGGGTAATTCTGTGGAACCGGGTCTCTACAACCCGGACCTTCTGGTCAACGGCAACTGGATGGCCCGCACCGAGGTGCGGTTCACTCAACGCAGTCGGGGTGCCAGTGCCCAGCCCTGCTTCAACATGTCCCTGCTGGAGCAAATGGACATTGACATGGCGAGCCTGCCGGCGAACGAGGATGTTGTGGATGAAGACCCAGCGTGCCTGCGCATTGAAAAGGTCGTCCCCGGCGCTTCCGCAAGCTTCAACGTAGGTTTGCAACGACTGGATGTGAGCGTTCCCCAGATCCTGATGCGGCGCGTGGCAAGCGGCTACGTGAGTCCGGAGCAGTGGAACGCGGGCGTGACGACCGGCACGCTCGGCTATGACTTCAACACCTACCATGCGCGCGGCGGGCCAGCGGGCAGCAGCACCCAGGGCTACCTGGGCCTGAACAGCGGCTTCAACTATGCGCGCTGGCATTTCCGGCACAGTGGCTCGTTCAGTTGGAGCGATCAGGGACCGAGCCGTTATCAGAGCATCTCGGCCTATGCGCAGCGCGACATCGCCGACTGGTCATCGCAACTGATCCTGGGCGACACCTACACCGACGGGGAGATCATGGACTCGGTCTCCTTCCGCGGCCTGCGGCTGCGCACGGACGACCGCATGCTGCCCGAGTCGCAGCGCGGCTTCGCGCCCGTGGTGCGCGGCGTGGCCAATTCCAACGCCCGGGTGGTCATCCGCCAGAACGGCATCAAGCTGCAAGAGACCACGGTGGCACCGGGCGCCTTCGTGATCAATGACCTGTACCCCACCGGCTATGGCGGCGACCTGCAGGTGGACATCGAGGAGGCCGACGGCTCCGTGCGTTCCTTCTCGGTGCCCTATGCGGCCGTTCCTCGTTCGCTGCGCGAGGGCCAGCACCGCTACAGCCTCACGGCGGGCGCGGTGCGCGGCCTGCGTGAGAGCGCTCCGTTCTTCTCGCAGGCAGGCTGGCAGTACGGCTTCTCGAACATGCTCACGGCCTATGGCGGCGCCACGGTCGCCAGGGGCTATTTCTCGCCCACGGTGGGCGCCGTGTTCAATACACCATGGGGTGCCTTTGGCCTGGACCTCACACACGCCAACACCCGCATCCCCCATGACCGCAGCTACTCAGGACAAAGCCTGAGAGTCACCTACGCCAAGACCTTCCCGGAGTCCGGCACGGGCATCACCCTGGCTGCCTACCGCTATTCCACCAACGGGTTCTTCGGCATCAACGAGGCCATGCGGGCGCGCGACCTGACCCGGCCCGCTGCCAGCGGCGCACCGCCCCTGCTGTCGCGCCCGCGCACGCGCGCCGCAATGACACTGAGCCAGCGCCTGGGCGAGCAAGGCGGCAACCTGAGCCTTTCCGCCTCCATGGACAACTACTGGAACCGCGCGGGCCGCCGCGTGGACTACACGCTCAACTACAGCAGCTCGTGGCTGGGCGTTCCCTACAACCTGTCGGCCTCGCGCCAGCGCGATGCCTGGGGCCGCCCCAGCACGCAGCTGTACGCAGGGGTGACGATTCCGCTGGGGGCGGGAAAGCCCAGAGTCATGAGCCGTTTCACACATGACTCGCGCGGCGGCAACCAGTTGCAGGCCAGCACCTACGGGCAGGCCGGCAGCGATCTCTCCTATGGCCTGAATGCCGAATACGGCAGCAGCGGCAACCAGGGATCGCGCCTCAATGCAGGCGCCAATGCCCTCTACCGCCGCCCGTACACGCTGTTCAGCGGCAGCGTGAGCGCGGGCCGGGCCGGCCAGCAACTGTCACTGGGCGCGCGCGGCGCCTTGGTCGCCCACCCCGGAGGGGTCACGCTGTCGCAGCCCCTGGGCGAGACCTTCGCCATCGTGCAGGCCCCGCATGCCGAGGGCGCGCGCCTCACCAATACGCCCGGCGTACGCATCGATGCACGGGGCTATGCCGTGGTGCCCTACATGACACCCTATGCCATGAACGAGGTGTCGCTGGACCCCAAGGGCATGTCCATGGATGTGGAACTGCAGGAGGCCAACCGGCGCGTCGCACCGGTGGCCGGTGCCGCCGCCATGGTGGTGTTCAAGACGAGCTACAGCCGCTCAGCCGTGCTGCGCCTGACGCAGGCGGACACGTCGCCCGTGCCTTTCGGCGCCGTCGTCTCGGCCGAGAGCGGCAAGGACCTGGGCATGGTCGGCCAAGCCGGCAAGCTCATGCTGCGCGGCCTGTCGGACCAGGGGCAGCTGCACGCCCAGTGGAAGGCCGGCGATGGCACGGCCCATTGCAGCATGGCCTATTCGCTGCCGGCGCGGGAGCGCTCCACCGGCTCCCGTGTGCCAGCCAGCATGGACCTGCACTGCGTGCCGTCCCATCTTGCCGCAGCGCCGTCCCATCAGGCCGCGCTGACACACAGAGCCGAGACCTCGCGCCCCATCGCCATCCGCCAGTCCAGCCTGCCCTTCCAGGCCGAGAAGCATCTTGGCGATTTGCGGCTGAGCCTGCGCATCAGTGTCTTGCGCACCACGGCCGATGCGAAGCAGTACACGGGCCAGGCGCAACCGCCCTTGGCGCCGGACGGCCAGGCAGACAACAGCCCTGGCCTGCGGATCGATCGCAGCCTGGTGGGTGAATTGCGGGACTCGCCAACACAAGCCCAGGCCTCGGTCGGCGTCTGAACCGACGCGGTACATGGCTGTGCCCACCTCCTTTCCGGCACGCGGTCCGCCGGTCACCTGCCCTGCGATATTGAAATCCAAGAACCGCCTTTTCATTCAGCAACGGAGCATTTTCATGACCATTACCCGTGCCATCGCATTGTCCTCAGTACTCTTCATCTTTTCCATAGGCCAGGCACATGCGCAAGCTTTTTGCTCTAACGATGGAGTCGGCAATTCCATCAACGATGGCAAAAATCACTATGTCCTCCTGCCCAGTAGAACGCTGGAGGTCCCACTGCCGTTTGATATTGAATCTCGTGCAATCGGCAGTGTAGTAGGCCGCGTCGCCTTTCTCCCTTATATCATCAACAAGAAAGATACTGGAATGAAAGGGGGTGCAATGTTCTGTGCAAAATACCAAACCTCTGGCTGGTATGGCGTGGGCACCTTTCACCAGAAGCACCGGGCTTATGAGAGCTCCATTCCCGGCATAGGACTGCGCATAGATTTCAGAAAAATGCCTATTCCGACCGACCCAAGCAATGCAATACAGAGCTACTTTTCCATCCAGGAACTGTCCGATGCTCCCATCTATATCTATCTGGTGAAGATTGGCCCGATCAAACAGGCAGGGCCCCTCAAAGGGGTTTTCCTTCAATACAAGGTCGACGACGTGGTCATTGCCCAATACCAGTTTGACCGTGAGGCCGCCGCTCCGACCGGTCCGTTCTGCACCGCGAGCCTCAGCGCAGAGAACCCGGCCACGGCCGCTGTCGCCCATTCTTCCGGTCTCCCCGCTGCTGAGGGCAGGCTGCCGGAAATGATCGCCAAAGCTCCATCCTGCCTTGCTGATGAACTGCCAGGCATCAAGCCGGTCATGGGAAGTTCCAGTGTCGCCCAGCTTTCGCTCAACCGCCACTGATCCCAAGCCTGCCTTTGCGAGGACCTTGGAGCAGGCGCTGCACTCCTCAGAGATGCCATGCGCCTGCACATTCCAGGGCTAACGGCACACGGCACACGGCACAAGACGCCACGTTGTTCTTTCGAACTGCCGCCTTGATTCCAGATGGAGAACCAGAATGAATATATACAAGCTTTTCGCATTTTCCATGGGAATCATTTTTTCCACCATTTCCGCATCCCATGCAGCAATCTGCATGCCGGCTGACTCCAACCCGACCACTGATGGAAAGAACCATTACATTGCATCTTACCCCGTGAATCAGGTCCTGAATTTACCCATCAACATAAACTCCGAACCAAACGGCAAAGTGTTTGCAACAATTCCGATTAAACCAGTAGTCGACAACAAGACTCATTCATCAATAATTGCACAAGTGGTTTGCTCCGGCGCTAGCAGACCTTCATTTTCAGGAATCGGAGCACCTGATGTCAGAATCTACCCCACCAATGTCTCCGGAATAGGATTGCGAATATCGATGAAGGGGATTGGAACAATTCCCAACGAACTGCCCATACTAACAAATTCGTATCCCATTCCCGAGGGAGAAAATTTCATCATTACAATAGAATTCATAAAAACAGGACCCATCAGTACTATTTTTGGAGATATCCAACTGGCAGGACCATACATGGAAATGAAAATTGCCGGAGCACTCGCCGCGCAATACGTTTTCTCCGGTGTCACCCTGGTCCCCATCAATCCCACCTGCACGCTGGTGTCGGACAGCATCAGCGTACCGCTGGGCACGCATCCCGACACACGCTTCACGGGTTTGGGTGCGACCACGGACAAGGTGCCCTTCTCCATCCAGCTGAGCTGCTCCGGCGGCGACCCGAACACCCAGATCAAGCCTTTCGTGACGCTGTCGGGCACGACGGACACGCAAGTCCCCTCGGTGCTGGCGCTGACCGGCTCGCAGGTCAGCGGCGTTGGCGTGGAGGTGCTGAGAAATGGCGCGATCCAGGGCTTTGGCGCAGCCAACGGCTGGCAGGCGGGCACGATTTCGCAGGGCACGGCAAATTTCCAGATCGACCTGGAGGCGCGCTACCGGCAGATCAGGAATACCGTGAGCGGCGGTGGCAGCGCCAATGCCTTGGCGACCTTCACCATCGACTACCAGTAGGCCGGTCGCAGCACGGCCGCAACACGGCGGTAACACGGCGGTATCGGCTTGTGCCACGAGACAAAAGGGTTAACCCCAGTCCAAAAACGTCGCAACCTCTGCGACATTTCAACCAAACAAGGTTGCACCATGTCTTCTTCATGGTGTATCTCCATTCGCATTTCCCACCTTTTCCATTCCTCACTGGCACACCATGTCCACCACCGTAGGCATCAAGGTTGATGACGCTCTGCGCGAGCGCATCCGCATCGCCGCCCAGCAGATAGGGCGCACACCGCACTGGCTGATCAAGCAGGCGGTTGTCCAGTACGTCGATGCCCTGGAGCGCGGCGCGACCACCATCCGGCTGTCCAGCGCGGGCGACAGCCAGGGCGATGTGGCGCTGGAAGAAGAGCAACCCAGCAGCCCGCAAGAGGTGCAACCCTTTCTGGAATTCGCCCAGTCCATCCTGCCGCAGACGCCGTTGCGCGCTGCCATCACGGCCGCCTGGCACCGGCCCGAGCCCGAGTGCCTGCCGGTGCTGCTGCCGCTGGCACGCGCCCAGGATGCCCAGCAGGCCGACAAGGTGCGCGAGCTGGCGACCCGGCTGGTGCAGGGCCTGCGCGATGCGCCGGCCGGCAGCGGCGTGGCGGCGCTGGTGCAGGAGTTCTCGCTGTCCAGCCAGGAAGGCGTGGCGCTGATGTGCCTGGCCGAGGCGCTGCTGCGCATTCCCGACCGTGCCACGCGCGATGCGCTGATCCGCGACAAGATCAGCAAGGGCGACTGGCGTGCCCATGTGGGCCGCTCGCCCTCGCTGTTCGTGAACGCGGCGGCCTGGGGCCTGGTGTTGACGGGCAAGCTCACGTCCACCAGCAGCGAGAAGAACCTGTCGTCGGCGCTGACGCGCGTGATCGGCAAGGGCGGCGAGCCGCTGATCCGCCAGGGCGTGCACCGCGCCATGAAGCTGATGGGCGAGCAGTTCGTGACGGGCCAGGACATTGCCGAGGCGCTGGCCAACAGCCGCGCCTATGAAAAACAGGGCTTTCGCTACAGCTACGACATGCTGGGCGAGGCGGCCGCCACCGATTCCGACGCACAGCGCTACCTGCAGGCCTACGAGCAGGCCATCCACGCGATTGGCGCGGCCTCCAACGGACGCGGCATCTTCGAGGGGCCGGGCATCTCCATCAAGCTGTCGGCCCTGCACCCGCGCTACAGCCGCGCGCAGTACGAGCGTGTGATGGCCGAACTGCTGCCGCGCGTGCTGCAGCTGGCCGAGCTGGCCAAGCAGTACGACATCGGCATGAACATCGACGCCGAAGAGGCCGACCGGCTGGAGCTGTCGCTGGACCTGCTGGAGGCCTTGTGTGCCGCGCCCTCGCTCAAGGGCTGGAACGGCATAGGCTTTGTGGTCCAGGCCTACCAGAAGCGCTGCCCGCAGGTGCTGGACTACCTGGTGGACCTGGCCCGCCGCAGCCGCCGCCGCCTGATGGTGCGCTTGGTCAAGGGCGCCTACTGGGACAGCGAGATCAAGCGCGCCCAGGAAGGCGGCCAGGCCGGCTACCCGGTCTATACGCGCAAGGTCTATACCGATGTGAGCTACCTGGCCTGCGCGCGCAAGCTGCTGGATGCGCCCGATGCCATCTACCCCCAGTTCGCCACACACAACGCGCAGACCCTGGCCAGCATCTACCACCTGGCCCAGGCCGTGGGCGGCAGCTACTACAGCGGCCAGTACGAGTTCCAGTGCCTGCACGGCATGGGCGAGCCGCTGTACGCACAGGTGACGGGCCCGGCCTCCGAAGGCAAGCTGGCCCGCCCCTGCCGCATCTATGCGCCCGTGGGCAGCCATGAGACGCTGCTGGCCTATCTGGTGCGCCGCCTGCTGGAGAACGGTGCCAATACCTCGTTCGTGAACCGCATCGGCGATGCCTCCGTGCCGGTCTCCGACCTGGTGGCCGACCCGGTGGACGAGGTGATGAAGATCGCGCGCAACGAAGGCCGGCTGGGCGCCCCCCACCCGCGCATTGCGCTGCCGGCCGATCTGTTCGCGCAGCAGGGAGACAAGCCAGGGCAGGCCCGCGCCAATTCCCAGGGCCTGAACCTGGCGCACGAGCAGCAACTGGCCTCGCTGGCCGCCGCGCTGCTGCACAGCACGCGCCAGACCTATCTGGCCGCCCCCGCGGATGCCGACCTGCCGGCCGACCCGGCGCGTACCGAAGGCTGGCAGCCCATGCGCAACCCGGCCGAGCTGTCCGACATCGTGGGCTGGGTGCGCGAGGCCACGGCGGCCGAGGCCGAAGCCGCCGCCGCGCGCGCCGCGCAGGCCGCGCCCATCTGGGCCGGCACACCGCCCGCCGCCCGTGCCGACGCGCTGGCCCGCGCCGCCGACCTGCTGGAGCAACGCAGCCAGCCGCTGATGGGCCTGATCATGCGGGAGGCAGGCAAGACCCTTTCCAACGCCGTGGCCGAGGTCCGCGAGGCCGTGGACTTCCTGCGCTACTACGGCGCCCAGGCGGCCGCGCATTTCGACAACGCCGCGCAGCGCCCTCTGGGCGTGGTGCTGGCCATCAGTCCCTGGAATTTCCCGCTGGCCATCTTCTGCGGACAGGTGGCTGCGGCCCTGGCTGCCGGCAACACGGTGCTGGCCAAGCCTGCCGAGCAGACACCGCTGACGGCCGCCGCCATGGTGGCCCTGCTGCACGAGGCTGGCGTGCCGCGCGACGCGCTGCAGCTGGTGCCGGGCACGGGCGAGACCGTGGGCGCAGCCCTGGTGGCCCATGCCCAGGTGGCGGGCGTGATGTTCACGGGTTCCACCGAGGTGGCGCGCCTGATTGCACGCCAGCTGTCCCGCCGCCTGTCGCCTGCGGGCCGCACCATTCCGCTGATTGCCGAGACCGGCGGCCAGAACGCCATGGTGGTGGACTCCTCGGCCCTGGCCGAGCAGGTGGTGGCCGATGTGCTGGCCTCGGCCTTCGATTCGGCCGGCCAGCGCTGCTCTGCCCTGCGCCTGCTGTGCCTGCAGGACGAGGTGGCCGACCGCACGCTGACCATGCTGCGCGATGCGCTGCAGGAGTGGAACCTGGGCAACCCCGACCGCCTGAGCACCGATGTGGGCCCCGTGATCGACGATGCGGCGCGGCGCCAGATCGAGCAGCACATAGAGCAGATGGCCGCAGCGGGCCAGAAGGTCACCCGCGTGGAACGCAAGGACGGCGTGCTCAATGGCCACTACGTGGCCCCGGCCCTCATCGAGATCGACAGCACCACGCGCCTGCAGCGCGAGGTCTTCGGCCCCGTGCTGCACGTGATCCGCTTCAAGCGCGAGCAGCTGGACGCGCTGGTCGATGGCATCAACGCCACCGGCTACGGCCTGACCTTCGGCGTGCACAGCCGCATCGACGAGACCATTGCCCACCTCACCCAGCGCGTGCATGCGGGCAACATCTATGTGAACCGCAATGTGATCGGCGCCATGGTGGGCGTGCAGCCCTTTGGCGGCATGGGCCTGTCGGGCACCGGCCCCAAGGCCGGCGGCCCGCTGTACCTGCACCGACTGGCGCAGGGGCCGGCCAGCGCGGCGCTGTCCGTCTTTGCGCGGGCCGAGTCGTCCGCCCAGGCACCGCTGCAATTGCTGGGCCTGCTGCGCGAGACGCTGTCCAAGGCCCCGCCCCAGGACATGTCTGCCGATGAGCAGGTGCAGGCCCTGGCCGCCTGCGACGAGGCCCTGGCCGCCTCGCGCCTTGACGCCGCCATGCTGCTGCCCGGCCCCACGGGCGAATCCAACCGCTACCGCCTGCTGCCGCGCGGCCCCGTCTGGGCACTGCCGCGGACGCCGCTGGGCCTGGTGGCCCAGGTGGCAGCAGCCCTGGCCAGCGGCAACGCCTGCCATGCCGTGCTGCCCGACAATGGAACAGGCGCCGACAGCGGCTGCGCCGCCACCTGGCAGGCGCTGCGCGCCGCTGCGGGCGATGCCGGTGTGCCATGGCTGCACAGCGCCAGCGCAGACTCCCTGGCCGATTCGGCAGCGCCCATGGCGGCCTTGCTGTTCGAGGGCGACGGCGACGCCCTGCTGCAGGTCTGCGCCCAGGTCGCCGCGCGCGACGGTGCCCTGGTGCGCGTGGAAAGCCGCAACAGCGACGAGCTGCATGCGGGCCGCGGCTATGACCTGGCTGCGCTGTTCCACGAGCAATCCATCAGCACCAATACCGCCGCCGCAGGCGGCAATGCACAGCTCATGACCATGGCTTGAACCGCCGGGGCCGGCACAACCGGCCCCTGGCAAGCGCCCCGCACCACCCGAAAAAACACGACCAACGCAGGACACTTCAATGCAATTCAACTGGAACGACCCGACGGCGATCATGTTCGCCATCTACCTGGTCGCCATGCTCGGCATCGGCGCCATCGGCTACTTCAGCACCAAGAATCTTTCCGACTACATCCTGGGCGGCCGCAGCCTGGGCAGCTTCGTGACGGCGCTGTCGGCCGGCGCCTCGGACATGAGCGGCTGGCTGCTGATGGGACTGCCCGGCGCCATCTACCTGTCGGGCCTGTCGGAAGCCTGGATCGCCATCGGCCTGATCCTGGGTGCCTACCTGAACTGGCGCCTGGTGGCGGCGCGGCTGCGCCTGTACACCGAGCGCGCCGGCAATGCGCTGACGCTGCCCGACTACCTTGCCAACCGCTTCGAGGACCACTCCAACGTGCTGCGCATCGTGACGGCCGTGGTGATCCTGGTGTTCTTCACGCTGTACTGCGCCTCGGGCGTGGTGGCGGGAGCGCGCCTGTTCGAGAACATGTTCGGCATGCCCTACAGCACGGCCCTGTGGGTGGGCGCGCTGTGCACCATCGCCTATGTGTTCATCGGCGGCTTCCTGGCCGTGAGCTGGACGGACACCATCCAGGCCTCGATGATGATCACGGCGCTGATCCTGGCGCCCGTGATCGCCTGGCTGGCCGTGCAGGGCCATCTGCAGCCGGGCCAGGACCTGCACGCCATCGTGGCGGCAGAGAAGTTCGACCTGTTCCGTGGCGCCAGCTTCGTGGGCGTAGTCTCGCTGCTGGCCTGGGGCCTGGGCTACTTCGGCCAGCCGCACATCCTGGTGCGCTTCATGGCGGCATCGTCGGTGCAGACCATTCCCTCGGCGCGCCGCATCAGCATGACCTGGATGATCCTGTGCCTGGCCGGCGCCGTGGCCGTGGGCTTCATCGGCATCCCCTACTTCGCGGCCAACCCCGGTGGCGCCGCCGCCGTGAACGCCAATGCCGAGACGGTGTTCATGGAGATCACCAAGCAGCTGTTCAACCCCTGGATCTCGGGCGCGCTGCTGGCGGCCATCCTGGCGGCCGTGATGAGCACGCTGTCGTGCCAGCTGCTGGTGTGCTCCAGCGCGCTGACCGAAGACATCTACCGCACCTTCCTGCGAAAGAACGCCAGCCAGATCGAACTGGTCTGGATCGGCCGTGCCATGGTGCTGCTGGTGGCCTTGATCGCCATCGCCATCGCCAGCAACCCCGACTCCAAGGTGCTGGGCATGGTCAGCTACGCCTGGGCCGGCTTCGGCGCCGCCTTCGGCCCGGTGATCATCCTGTCGCTGTTCTGGAGCCGCATGACGCGCGGCGGCGCGCTGGCCGGCATCATCACCGGCGCCGTGACCGTGCTGGTGTGGAAGCAGTTCGGCTGGCTGGGCCTGTACGAGATCATCCCCGGCTTCATCCTGGCCTGGCTGGCCACGGTGGTCGTCAGCCGCATGGGCCCTGCGCCTTCGCAAAGCATCCTGAAAGCGCATGCGGCGGTGGAGAGCGAGTTCGAGCGGATCGGGGCACGCTGAGCCGTGCGTACGAAGACGGCACCCCTGCCATGACGCAAAACGCCCGATGCCTGCGCCTCGGGCGTTTTTGCTTTGATGCACGCAATCAATAGGCCATACAGCCGCTTTACGCCTTCGGCATGCCTGTATAAAATTTTATACAAGGATCTTCCATGGAGCAGGACAAAGACATCCGCTGGGTCGGATCCTCATACGACGATCTGCGGGACTTTCCCGCAGGCCCCAGGCGAGATGCGGGCTTTCAGTTGAGCAAGGTTCAGGCAGGCCAGGAACCGGAGGACTGGAAACCCTTCGACGACGTGGGCGCCGGGACACGGGAGATCCGCGTGAGGGACGCCAGCGGAGCGTTCCGGGTGATGTATGTGGCCAAGTTCGAGGAAGCGGTCTATGTCTTGCACTGCTTCCAGAAGAAATCACAGGTGACAAGCCGGCACGACAAGGACATCGCATCGGCGCGCTACCGTGCCGTGGTCCACATGAGAAAGGCCAACAAATGAAGATCGATACAGAAATCCGCCATGTGACCAAGGCGAAGGCAAACCTCTTTCTGGAGCTGGGCTTTCCTGAAGACGAGGCATTGAAGCTGCAAGCCGCATCGCGCCAGCAGATCAACGACACCCATCTTCTCAAGGAGCAACTGATGGCGGAGCTGGCGCAATGGATTGCACAGCACCACCTGAAGCAGTCAGACGCGGCAGAGATCCTGATGGTGTCCCGCCCGCGCATCTCGGATGTGGTGAACAGAAAGACTGCAAAGTTCACCATTGACGCCCTGGTTGAAATGTTGAGCCGCGTGGGAAAGCCGGTGCGTCTGTCCATTGGTTGATATGCCGATCGCTGCCCACGACATCGCCAAATCAGATGCACCTCAACGCACATGACGAGCGCTTTGTACGTGGTCGCCACAAGGGGAGTGGTCACTACAATCCATGGGCTCTTTTTTTCATCGCCGGGCCGCCCCAGGATGAAAAGCGGCCCCCTGCAGGGGACCGCGGACCTTGCCCTGCAAGGGGAGCGTGGGGGCCATTTTTCAACACACAACAAGTGAGACTGCCGCTATGCAAATGATCCGCCGCACCCTTCTTTCGACCTGCGTGGCCGCCATGGCGGCTGCTTCGGCTGGCGCCGTACTGGCCCAGACCAAGGAGGTCAAGGTGGGCTACGCCCTGGCCGTGAATTCGCACTACGGCGCGGCCGCCCAGGCCTGGGCCGATGCGGTGGAAAAGGGCACGAACGGAGCCTACAAGTTCAAGCAGTTCCCCGCGTCCGCCCTGGGCGGCGAACGCGAGCTGATCGAGGGCCTGCAGCTGGGCACGGTGGAGGCGGCCATCGTCTCCACGGGTGCCATCAGCAACTTCGTGCCCGATGTGGGCGTGGTGGACATTCCCTTCCTGTTCCGCGACACGCAGCATGCGCGCGCGGTGCTGGACGGCGCCTTCGGCCAGGAGCTGCTGGCCAAGTTCAGCAAGCGCGGCCTGGTCGCGCTTGCCTGGGGCGAGCAGGGCTTTCGCCACCTGTCCAACAACAAGCACGCCGTCAACGGCGTGGCCGATCTCAAGGGCCTGAAGATCCGCGTGACCGAGAACCCCGTGCACATCACGGCCTTCCGCACGCTGGGCGCATCGCCCACGCCCATGTCCTGGCCCGAGGTGATCGGTGCACTGCAGCAGGGCACGATCGACGGCCAGGAGAACCCGATCTCGGTGCTGGCCTCGGCCAAGCTGTGGCAGGTGCAAAAGCACCTGACGCTGACGGCCCATGTGTACGCGCCCATGGCCCTGCTGGTGTCGCCCTCGTTCTGGGGCACGCTGAACGACAGCCAGAAGGCGGCCTTCACGCAGGGCGCCAAGTCGGGAGCCATCGCTTCGCGCGTGTTCGTGGACACGGTGGAGAAGAAGGGCGTGGAAGAGGCCAAGAGCCACGGCATGCAGGTGGTGGAGAAGGTGGACCAGGCCGCCTTCCGCACCGCGCTGGAGCCGGCCTACAAGGAATACGCGAAGAAGTTCGGCCAGAAGACGCTGGACACCATCGCCAACGCCAACGCCAAGTAATCCTTCCTGCCACGGGCGGCCTGCCCGTGGCACCGGGCCGCCGTTGCGGGCAAGCCCCATGGCCCCGCACGGCGCCCACGCCGATGATCTGACCTCCGACGGCAGCCCGGCCCTTGCGCCACTCCCCTCCTGCCCTCGCCCACTCCTATGCTCAACCGAATCGAACGCGCCCTTGTGGCCTGCAACCGCTGGCTGCTGATCGTGCTGTTGCTGGCCATGGCCTGCATCGTGTTTGCCAATGTGGTGCTGCGCTACACCACGGGCGACTCCATTGTCTGGGCCGAGGAAGTGGCCCGGCACATGATGATCTGGGTCACCTTCCTGGGCGCGGGGCTGGTGCTGCGCTTCGGCGGCCATGTGGCCATCGACAACCTGCACCGCTCGGTGGGCACGCGCAAGGCGCAGTGGCTTCGCCGCCTCGTGGTGCTGGGCGTGGGCCTGTTCTGCGCGGTGATGGCGGTGGCCTCGTCGCAGTACGTCTGGGCCACGCGCTTCCAGACCACGGCGGCCACGGACATTCCGATTTCCTTCGTCTACGCGGCCATGCCCGTGGGCTTCGTGCTGATGCTGGTGCATCTGCTGTTCATTGCGCGCGGCTACGTGGCTGATGGCTCCTTCGCCGAATCCGACGAGATGGATGCCGACGCAGCCGCGTCGATCTGATCCACCAGGCAGACACATCATGGGTATCACGCTTTTCATCGCCATCATCGTCCTGCTCACGCTGGGCTTTCCGGTGGCCTTCGCGCTGGCGATCTCCGCCGCACTGGCCGTCTTCGTGGGGGGCCGCTATCCGCAGCTCATCGTGTTCAAGGAGATGTTCACGGGCATAGACAGCTTTCCGCTGATGGCCGTGCCCTTCTTCATCCTGGCGGCCGAGCTGATGTCGGGCGGCGCGCTCACGCATGTGCTGCTGCGCTTTGCCGCGCAGTTCGTGGGCCATCTGCGCGGCGGCCTGGGCTATGCCAATGTGCTGTCGCTGACGCTGTTCTCGGGCATTTCGGGCTCGGCCCTGGCCGATGCGGCCGGTCCCGGCTCGATGATGGTCAAGATGATGGACAAGGCCGGCTATGCACGCTCCTACGCGGCGGCGCTGACGGCCAGCACGGCCATCGTGGGCCCCATCATTCCGCCGTCGGTGAGCATGATCATCTACGCGCTGCAGGATGAGAACGTGTCGGTGGGCGGGCTGTTCATGGCCGGCTTCATTCCCGGCATCCTGATCGCGCTGGCCATGGCCGCCGTGAACTGGTGGGTGTGCAGGAAGCGCGACTACCGCTCCACCGAGCCGCGCCCTGACGGCCGCACGATGTGGATCAACAGCTTCAAGGCGATTCCCGCGCTGATGCTGATCGTGCTCATCGTGGTGGGCATCCGCTTCGGCATCTTCACGCCCACCGAGGCGTCGGTGGTGGCCGTGTTCTACGCCCTGGTCTGCGGCAAGTGGGTGTACCGCACGCTGCAATGGTCGGCGCTGCCGGGCATTGCGGCGCGCTCGGCCATGCTGACGGCCTCGGTGCTGCTGGTGATGGCGACTTCGGCCGCCTTTGCCTGGGTGCTGACGGTGGAGGGCATTCCGCAGTACCTGTCCGAGCTGATCGTGAGCTGGGAGCTGTCGCCCACCCTGTTCCTGGTGGCGGTGAACATCCTGCTGCTGGTGTTCGGCATCTTCATGGAGCCGCTGCCCGGCGTGATGATCCTGGTGCCCATCCTGGCGCCCATTGCGTTCAGCCTGGGCATCGATCCCACGCACTTCGCCATGGTGGTGATCGTGAACCTGACGCTGGGCATGATCACGCCGCCCGTGGGCGGACTGCTGTTCGTGACCTCGGTGGCCACGCGCGTGTCCATCACCGATCTCACGCGCGAGATGCCGCTGTTCCTGCTGGCCCACTTCGTGGTGCTGTGCCTGCTGACCTTCATCCCTGCGCTGTCCACCTGGTTGCCGCATACGCTGGGCTTCCAGTGACGACAAGGGCCTCTTGAAGAGGCCCTTTTTTTCGGATTCAGAACAGCAGGCCGGCCATGCGCTGGGCCGTTTCCTTCAGGTGCGGCAGGCCCTCCAGCGCCTGCGCCAGCGGCATGCGCGCCTCGGGCGCATGCACGGCCAGCGTGGCGCGGCACTGGCCCTTGGCATCGCGTACGGGCACGGCCACGGCGATCATGCCGCGCATGAATTCCTCGCGATCGCAGGAGTGGCCTTCGCGCACGATGCGCGCGCACTCCTGTGCCAGCGCCTCGGGCGTGGTCAGCGTGTTGGCCGTGCAAGCGGTGAGTTCCACGCTGTCCAGGATGGCGGCGCGCTTGGCCACGGGCATGTGGGCCAGGAACAGCTTGCCGCTGGCCGTGGCGTGGATGGGCACCATCGATCCGGCCTCCAGCTGGATGCGCAGCGGCCAGTGGGTCTCGACACGGTCCAGGTAGCGCACGCGCGTGCCGTCCAGCACGGTGAGGTTGCAGGTCTCGCCCAGACGGGCCACCAGCTGGGACAGCAGCTCATGGCGCAGGGCCTGGCGCGGGTCGGCTTGCAGGGCGCGCACGGCCAGGCTCAGCAGCTTGGGGCCCGGGGAGAAGCTGCGGTCACCCTCATGGCGCAACAGCCATTGCCGCGCCTCCAGGTGGGAGCACAGGCGCGAGGCCGTGGCCTTGGGCAGGTTGAGCGCGGCTGCGATGTCCATGAGGCCTGGCGGGGACTCGGCCTGGGTCACGAAATCGAGCACGGCCAGGGAGCGATCGGAGACCGAGTTCGCTTCGTCCTGCCGTGCAGGGGTGGGGTCCGGGGCAGCGCTGGCAAGGGATGGCGGCATGGGGCGGTGTCGTGTCGTGTGGAAGGCCGGAAACGCTTTCGATCATGCCTGATCGCCAGGGGACGACAAGGGTTTGCGCGGGGTTGCAGTCCACGGCGGCAACGAATAAGTTTCACTTAAAGGAACAAACAGTTCCTTCAAAAGAAACTCAAAAGGAGCCACCGCATGCCGGACCCCATCGACAGCTATGACTACGTGATCGTGGGAGCAGGCTCTGCCGGCTGCGTGCTGGCCGCGCGCCTGTCCGAGGACCCGGCCACGCGGGTGCTGCTGCTGGAGGCCGGCCCGCCGGACCGCTCGCCCTGGATCCACCTGCCCATCGGCTACGGCAAGACCATGTGGAGCCCCGTCTACAACTGGAAGTTCGAGACCGACCCGGACCCCAACATGAACGGCAGGCGCATCTACTGGCCGCGCGGCCGCACGCTGGGCGGCAGCAGTTCGATCAACGGCCTGATCTACGTGCGCGGCCAGCGCGAGGACTACGACCACTGGGCGGCGCTGGGCAATGCGGGCTGGTCGTATGAGGAGGTGCTGCCCTACTTTGTGAAGTCCGAAGGCAATGCGCGCGGCGCCTTCCCGGGCCATGGCGCGGACGGGCCGCTCAAGGTCTCGGACATCGGCGCACAGCATCCGCTGATCGAGGCCTTCATTGCCGGTGCAGGCCAGGTCGGCGTGCCCCGCACCGAGGACTTCAACGGCCGCGACCAGGAGGGCGCAGGCTACTACCAGCTCACCACCCACAAGGGCCTGCGCTGCAGCACGGCCAAGGCCTATCTGGGCGAGGCCCGGCGCCGCCCCAATCTGCGCATAGAGACCGATGCCATGGCCACGCAGTTGGTGCTGCGCGGCCGGCGCGCCACCGGCATCCGCTACCGGCAAGGCGGGCAGGAGCGCCAGGCCCAGGCGCGGGCCGAGGTGATTCTGTCGGCAGGCGCCATCCAGTCGCCGCAGCTGCTGCAACTGTCGGGCATAGGCCCGGCCGCGCTGTCGCAATCCCTGGGGATTCCCGTGGTGCACGATCTGCCGGGCGTGGGCGAGAACCTGCAGGACCATCTTCAGATCCGCCTGGGCTACGAATGCAGCCAGCCCATCACCACCAATGACCAGCTCAATTCCTGGGTGGGCAGGACAAGGCTGGGGCTGGAGTGGCTGCTGTTCCGCTCGGGCGCGCTGGCCGTGGGCATCAATCAGGGCGGCTGCTTCATGCGTGCGCTCAGGGACGAGCAGGGCCGGCCCGTGGCGGCCACGCCCGACATCCAGTTCCACGTCTCCACGCTGTCGGCCGACATGGCAGGCGGCCAGGTCCATCCGTACTCGGGCTTCACCATGTCGGTCTGCCAGCTGCGGCCCGAGTCACGCGGGCAGTTGCGCATCCGCTCGCGCGATGCCTTCGAGCCGCCTTCCATCCAGCCCAACTACCTGGCCACCGATCTGGACCGCCGCACCAACGTGGCGGCCGTGCGCGCGGCACGCGCCATTGCCGACACGCCGGCCATGCGCCCCTTCGTGAAGCGGGAGGTCAAGCCCGGCCCCGATGCACACAGCGATGCGGAGCTGCTGGAGTTCTGCCGCAACCACGGCGCCACCATCTTCCACCCCAGCGGCACCTGCCGCATGGGCAGCGACGCCCTGGCCGTGGTCGATGCGCGCCTGCGCGTGCACGGCATGGCCGGCCTGCGCGTGGTCGATTGCTCGGTCATGCCCACCCTGGTCTCGGGCAACACCAACGCGCCCGTGGTGATGATGGCCGAGAAGGCCGCCGACATGGTTCGCGAAGACAGGCACGGAGAGACAGGGCAGCTCAAGGTCGCATGACTGCCCGTTCCTGCATCCCGGCAATGCGACAGACAACCAGGAGACAGCATGACGACGGCAACCGATCCCAGGGTCATCCGCAAGGTGGTGACCTCCGCGCTCATCGGCGCAACCATCGAGTGGTATGACTTCTTCCTGTACGGCGTGGTCGCCGGCATCGTGTTCAGCAAGCTGTACTTTCCCAGCGACGATCCGCTGATCTCCACGCTGCTGGCCTACACCACCTTTGCCGTGGGCTTCGTCACGCGGCCGCTGGGCGGGGTGATCTTCGGGCACTTCGGCGACCGCGTGGGGCGCAAGAGCATCCTCGTGGTCACGCTGATGATCATGGGCGTGTCCACCTTCCTTATCGGCCTGCTGCCCACGCATGCGCAGATCGGCGTGGCCGCCCCCATCCTGCTGCTGCTGTTGCGCGTGGCCCAGGGCATAGGCCTGGGCGGCGAATGGGGCGGTGCCGTGCTCATGGCCTACGAATACGCGCCCAAGGAAAAGCGGGGCTTCTACGCCTCCCTGCCCCAGGTGGGCCTGGCCATCGGCCTGTTCATGGCCTCGGGCGTGGTGGCCCTGCTGTCCTGGCTGTGTACGGAAGAGCAATTCATGGCCTGGGGCTGGCGCGTCGCGTTCCTGATCTCGGGCCTGATGGTGGCCGTGGGCATGTACATCCGCCTGCATGTGAAGGAGACGCCCGAATTCGCAGCCGTCAAGGCACGCAATGCCGAGACCGCGATTCCCTTCATGGACATGATGCGGCGCTATCCGGGCAATGTGCTCAAGGGCATGGGCGCACGCTATATCGACGGCGTTTTCTTCAACGTCTTCGGCGTGTTCTCGATCAGCTACCTGACCTCCACCCTGCAGATCAGCCGCACCGATGCATTGATCGGCGTGATGGTCGCCGCCGTGGTGATGTGCTTCACGATTCCGCTGTTCGGCCGCCTGTCCGACCGCCTGGGCCGCAGCCGCGTGTATCTGTGGGGATCACTGATCACCGCAGTCTCGGCCTTCCCGGCCTTCTGGCTCATGGCCCACAGCGGAGGCAATGTGCTGCTGATATGGATCGCCATCGTCGTGCCCTTCGGCATTCTCTACGCGGCGGTCTACGGTCCCGAGGCGGCCCTCTTCTGCGACCTGTTCGACGCCAAGGTGCGCTACACCGGCATTTCCTTCGTCTACCAGTTCTCGGGCATTTTCGCGTCCGGCATCACGCCCATCATTGCGACGGCGCTGGTCAAGACGGCCGGTGGCAGCCCGTGGCTGGTGTGCCTGTATGTGGTGTTTGCGGGAGCGGTATCGGCCTGGTGTGCCTGGGCGATCGGGCGGGATGGACAGGGTGCCCGCGCCTTTCGGCCCGTGGGCAATGCCAGGGCAGGCCTGTGAATGGATGGAACTCGGGCGCTTTCAAGAAAGGTGAATACGCACGCCGGAAAACACATTGCCGGCGTACGAACCCATTTCACGGACTCCAGCAAAAACCACTCAAAACCATCGCACTGTTTCTCTTTGTAAAGACGATGGCTAGAATGCCCATGCATTTTCTTAATCAGACAGAGAGGGACCATGTTCAAGAAAGCATTGGCAGCAGCCATCTTGCTGGGCTGCGGCCTGGCGCACGCATTCATGCCCAGCAATGGCACCTGGGTCGTGACTTCCGAACTCAACGGCAAGCCGGGTCGCGGACTCGCCCTTGATGCGCAGAACGGCACCCTGGTCATGCAGATGTATGCCTACGAGCCCAGCGGGCAGCCTAGCTTCTACATGACGTCGGGCGCCTTGACCAACAACCGTTTTTCGGCGCCGCTGATGCGCTATACGGGTGGCCGCTATCTGGGCAGCGGCCCTCTGTCGGGCACAGAAGACCGGAATATGGGCCAGGTCAGCATGCGCTTCACCAGCGGCGTTTCGGGGTTCATCACGCTGCCCGGCGAGCAGGAAGTGGCGATTTCGCGTTTCAACTTCGGTTACCCCGCCGTGGCATCCAGCCTGCGCGGAATCTGGGCGCTGACTTCGTTCGGCAGCGAAGGCGTTTTCTCCGAAGTCGTGAATATGCAGCTGCAGACACCCGCCACGGCGAACGGAAATGGCCTGATGGAAACGGCAGACCGGCTGTTTGGCTGCGAACACCAGATCCGGGGCAATCTGGCGGGCGGCGTGCTGTGCGTGAAGATCACCAGCTCTGGCCAGTTGCTGCGTTCCTACTACTTCGTCTACAGCGTGAACGAGGGTGAAGGCAGTTCCCGCACCAATGGAACCCGCCCCGAACAGGTGATGGTTGTCAAGCGCCTGCTTGACCCGAAGGGCGTGGGCACAGGCATCGTCTACGCGGCCGATGCACCCGTGGACCCAGTGCCCACCGTGCTGCACGACATCATCGAAAACCTGTCCTTCAACGCCGCACCTCTGCCAGCCGAGCAGGAGTGACGCCCCCACTGCCGGCTACCCCTCAGGGCAGCGCCGGCAGCTGCTCCGCATGCCGCAGGTCCACATGCTGCTGCAGGAAGTCGAGCACGGCACGCGTGCGCGGGGGCAGGCGGTCGGGCTTGCCCAGGTAGACGGCGTGGATGGGTTCCAGGTCGCCCGTGTTGAATTCCTCCAGCACGGGCACCAGCCGGCCGGCGAGCACGTCGGCCCAGGCGTGGTACAGCGACAGGCGGGCCAGCCCTGTGCCGTGCAGCGCCAGCTCGCGCATCACATCGCCATCGTTGACGCGCACCACCTCCCCGATATCGACGGCCACGCGCTGGCCGTCCACCAGAAATGGCCAGTGCGGTATGGCGCGCTGGTAGCTCCAGCCCAGGCGCACATGGTGGCCCAGCTCGTCTGGATGCAGGGGCCGGCCCATGCGGGCCAGGTACTCCGGTGAGGCCAGGATGACCTGCCGCGTGTGGCCCAGCAGCCGCGCCACCATGTCCGAGGGCGGAAGCTGGCCCCAGCGCACGGCGATGTCCGTGCCGGCCTCGACCAGGTCCACGATCTGGTCCGTGAAGCTCAGTTCCAGGCTCAGCCCGGGATGGCGCTGCAGCAATTGCGGCACCAGGGGCACGAGCAGCATTTTTCCGGTCGATGAGCTGGTGTTGATGCGCACCAGGCCGCGTGGTTCGCTGCGCACGGCCACGCAGGCCTCCAGTTCCTCCAGGTCGGCCAGCACGCGCTTGCCGCGCTCGAACAGCTGGCAGCCTTCGGGCGTGAGATGCAGGCGCCGCGTGCTGCGCTGCAGCAGCTGCACGCCCAGGCGCGCCTCCAGCCGCGACATGCTCTTGCTGACGGCCGAGGGCGAGATGCCCAGGTGGCGTGCAGCGGCTGATAGGCTGCCGCGCTCGGCGACGAGGATCAGCATTTCCAGCTCGGCAAAGCGGTTGGCATCGGCGCTGCCTGTGTCGGTGGCCGTGGGTGGGGCAAGTGCGGGCATGGCGTCTCCTGAAAGAGGTCATCTATTCCCTACAGGAACAGATACGTTTCCATTATTCCATCTACACAAAGGTATGTTGCAGTGCGACATTAATGGACATCACACCAAGGATCACAAGGAATCCGTCCATGCCTCTTTCCCTACTCGCCCTGGCGGCCGGTGCCTTTGGCATCGGCACCACGGAATTCATCATCATGGGCCTGCTGACACAGGTCAGCCAGGATCTTCACATCAGCATTCCCACGGCGGGCTCGCTGATTTCGGGCTACGCCATCGGCGTGGCCGTGGGCGCGCCCGTGCTCACGCTGCTGACGCGCCAATGGCCGCGCAAGCGCCTGCTGCTGGCGCTGATGCTGATCTTCATCGCCGGCAACCTGGCCGCCGCGTTCGCGCCCAGCTATGAATGGCTGATGTCGGCGCGCGTGCTGACCTCGCTGACCCACGGCACCTTCTTCGGCGTGGGCGCCGTGGTGGCCACGGGCCTGGTGCCGGTGGACAAGAAGGCGTCGGCGATTGCGCTGATGTTCTCGGGCCTGACCCTGGCCACCCTGCTGGGCGTGCCTGCCGGCGCCTGGATCGGCCAGATGTTCGGCTGGCGCAGCGCCTTCCTGGCCGTGGCCGCGATCGGCGTTCTGGCCTTTGCAATCCTGGCCGCCTTCGTGCCGCGCGACCAGGGCCGCCCCGAGGTCACGCCGCTGGCGCAGGAGCTTGCCGTGCTGGCCAACGGCCAGGTCTGGCTGGGCCTGGGCATCACGGCCTTCGGCTTTGCGGGCGTGTTTGCGCTCTACACCTATGTGGAGCCGCTGCTGACCCAGGTGACCCGCATGGGCGACAGCCTGGTGGCACTGACCCTGCTGCTGTTCGGCGCGGGCCTGGCCGCAGGCAATCTGCTGGGCGGCAAGCTGGCCGACCGGGGCGTGATGCGCGCCCTGGTGTGGAGCATTGCGGCGCTGATGGTGGTGCTGGCGGCAGGCCGCTGGGCCTTCGGGAACCAGGCCGTGGCCATGGCCTATGTGATCGTGCTGGGCGTCGTGGCCTTCGCCACGGTGGCCCCCATGCAGATGCGCGTGCTGGACCAGGCCGGCCCCCAGGGCGCCAACCTGGTCTCCAGCCTGAACATTGCGGCCTTCAACCTGGGCAACGCCCTGGGTGCCTGGGTCGGCGGCCTGGCTCTGGCCGGTGGCCTGGGCCTGGTCAACCTGGGCTGGGCCGCCGCCGCGCTGACGGCCGTGGGCCTGGTGCTGGTCTTCTGGAGCAGCCGCCTGTCCGCAGGCTCCGCACGCAGCGCAGGCGTGGCCTGCGCCTGAGGCTCAACGGGCCAGCACGGGCTTGAGCGCCTTGCCCGTGTGCGTGCCCGCAGCCACCAGATCCTCGGGCGTGCCGGCCGCAATGATGCGGCCGCCGTCCTTTCCGCCTTCGGGGCCGAGGTCGATGATCCAGTCGGCCTCGGCGATCACGTCCAGGTCATGCTCGATGACGACCACGCTGTGGCCCGCATCCACCAGGCGGTGCAGCACACGGATGAGCTTGTCCACATCGGCCATGTGCAGGCCCACCGTGGGTTCGTCCAGCACATAGAGCGTGTGCGGCGCCTTGTTGCCGCGCCGGGTCACATCGTCGCGCACCTTGGTCAGCTCGGTGACGAGCTTGATGCGCTGGGCTTCGCCGCCCGACAGCGTGGGCGAGGGCTGGCCCAGCGTGAGATAGCCCAGTCCCACGTCCTTGAGCAGCTGCAGCGGGTGGGCGATGCTGGGCATGCTGGCGAAGAACTCGACGGCCTCGTCGACCTCCATCTGCAGCACGTCGCCAATGCTCTTGCCGCGCCAGGAGACGGCCAGGGTCTCGGGGTTGAAGCGCGCGCCATGGCAGACCTCGCACGGCACCTTCACGTCGGGCAGGAAGCTCATCTCGATGGTGCGCATGCCCTGGCCCTCGCAGGCCGGGCAGCGGCCTTCGCCGGTGTTGAACGAGAAGCGGCCGGCCGCGTAGCCGCGGGCCTTGGCCTCCAGCGTTTCGGCATAGAGCTTGCGGATGGTGTCCCAGAAGCCGATGTAGGTGGCCGGGCAGCTGCGCGGGGTCTTGCCGATGGGGGTCTGGTCCACTTCCAGCACGCGGTCTATGCCCTCGAAGCCCTGCAGGCCCTTGCAGCCGGACAGCGCAGGCGCCTTGCCGGCGTCCATGGCATCGCGCCCGGCCTTGGTGGCGCGCTGGCCCACCCAGGCGGCCACATTGGCCAGCATCACGTCGCGCGCCAGCGTGGACTTGCCCGAGCCGCTGACGCCCGTGACTGCCACCAGGCGCTTGAGTGGCACACGCGCATCCACGTTCTGCAGGTTGTGCAAGTGGGCGCCGCGCACGGTCAGCCAGCCCAGTGCGTCGGACGCGGGTTCGGCGTCGACAACGACAGGCGCGGCCTTCTTTTTGGATTTGGATACCTTGACAGGCGCGGGTTCCGGCACCGGTTCGGCCACGGCGGCAAGCTCGGCGGCCGCCTGCGGCGGCTGGCCTTCGCCCACCCAGCGGCGCGGCTGGAACGGGTGGCGCATGGCGTGCAGCAGGTAGCGGCCCGTGATGGAGTCCTCGGCCGCCATGATGTCGGCCGCCGTGCCCTGGGCCACCAGGCGGCCGCCGCGTATGCCGGCGCTGGGGCCGATGTCGATGATGTGGTCGGCGCGGCGGATGGTGTCTTCGTCATGCTCGACCACGACTAGGGTGTTGCCCTTGTCGCCCAGCTTGTGCAGGGCGTTGAGCAGGATCTGGTTGTCGCGCGCATGCAGGCCGATGGTGGGTTCGTCCAGCACATAGCACACGCCCTGCAGGTTGCTGCCCAGTTGCGCGGCCAGGCGGATGCGCTGGGCCTCGCCGCCCGACAGCGTGGGCGCACCACGGTCCAGCGTCAGATAGCCCAGGCCCACTTCCTCCAGGAATTCGAGGCGGCTCTGGATCTCGGGGATGAGGTCGCGCGCAATGTCGGACTCGCGTCCGGACAGTGCCAGCGCCTGCACCCATTGGCGCACGTCGTTGACCGACAGCTGGGCGATCTCGGCAATGCCCACGCCATGGAAGCGCACGGCGCGCGCCGTGGCGTTCAGGCGTGTGCCCTGGCAGGTGGGGCAGGTCACTTCGGCCAGGTCTTCGATTTCCTGGCCTTCGAACTTGACCTCGCGGCCCCGGTTGTCCTCGACCAGCAGGGTGTCGTCATAGACCTTGCGCTGATCCTTGGTGAGCTTGACGCCCGTGCCCACGCAGTCGGGGCACCAGCCATGCTTGCTGTTGTAGGAAAACAGGCGCGGGTCCAGCTCGGCATAGCTGGTGGCGCAGACCGGGCAGGCGCGCTGGGTGGAGAACACCTGCAGGCTGCCGATGCCGGCCGTGCTCCGGCCGCCGGCCATGGCATCGGCCAAGTTGTCCAGGCCGGACAGCACATGCAGCACGCCCTTGCCTGTTTCCAGCGCCTGCGCCAGGTGGCCGCGCAGTTCGCGCTCGTTGGCAGCCGTGACGGTGACGCTGGCCACGGGCAGTTCGATGGTGTGCTCCTTGAAGCGGTCGATGCGCGGGAATCCCGTGGTGGGCAGGAATTCGCCGTCCACGCGCAGATGCGTGTAGCCGCGCGGGCGCGCCCAGTCGGCCAGTTCGGTGTAGACGCCCTTGCGGTTGACCACCAGCGGCGCCAGCAGGCCGATGGTCTGGCCCCTGAACTGAGTGAGCAATTGGGCCGCGATGCTTTCCGCCGTCTGCGGCTGCACGGCGGCGCCGTCGTGGATGCAGTGCTGCGTGCCCAGCTTGACGTAGAGCAGGCGCAGGAAGTGCCAGACCTCGGTGGTCGTGCCCACGGTGGACTTGCGCCCGCCGCGCGACAGGCGCTGCTCGATGGCCACGGTGGGCGGAATGCCGTAGACCGCATCCACCTCGGGCCGGCCCGCAGGCTGAACGATGGAGCGCGCATAGGCGTTGAGCGACTCCAGGTAGCGGCGCTGGCCTTCGTTGAACAGGATGTCGAAGGCCAGCGTGGACTTGCCCGAGCCCGAGACGCCCGTCACCACGTTGAACTTGCCGCGCGGGATCTCCACCGACAGCTGCTTGAGGTTGTGCTCCTTGGCGTTGACGATCTCGATGGCATTCCTGGCCGCGGCGCCCGACATGGCATGCGCCTTGCGCTGGCTCTTGTAGAGCATGGGGGCGACCTCGCGCACCGCCTCGCCGCCCACGCCCATGGCCAGGTCGTACTCGCGCAGCGCCTGGGCCGTGTGCGAGCCGGGAATCTGGCGCACTTCCTCGGGCGTGCCCTGGGCCACGATGGCGCCGCCGCCGTCGCCGCCTTCGGGGCCGAGGTCGATCAGCCAGTCGCTGGCACGGATCACGTCGAGGTTGTGCTCGATGACGATCAGCGAGTGCCCGGCCTCCAGCAGCTTGCGCAGCGCGCGCATGAGCTTGGCGATGTCGTCGAAGTGCAGGCCCGTGGTGGGCTCGTCGAACAGGAACAATGTGCCCTTCTTGGCCAGCGCCTGCTTCGACTTGGCCTGGGACTTGGCCGCCTCGGCCAGGAAGCCCGCGAGCTTGAGGCGCTGGGCCTCGCCGCCCGACAGCGTGGGCACGGGCTGGCCCAGCTTCACGTATTCCAGGCCCACATCGACGATGGGCTGCAGGGCGCGGATGACCTCGCGGTCCTGGGCGAACAGCAGGGCCGCCTCGGCCACGGTGAGCTCCAGCACATCGGCCACGTTGAGCTTGCGCGGCTGCAGCTCGCCGGCCGCGTGGCGCTCGATCGTGACTTCCAGGATCTCGGGGCGGTAGCGCGTGCCGTTGCAGTCGGGGCAGCGCAGGTAGACATCGGAGAGGAACTGCATCTCCACATGCTCGAAGCCCGAGCCGCCGCAGGTGGGGCAGCGGCCGTCGCCGCTGTTGAAGCTGAACTTGGCGGCCGTGTAGCCGCGCTGGCGCGACAGCGGCGCAATGGCGAACAGCTCGCGGATGGAGTCCCAGGCGCCCACGTAGCTGGCCGGGTTGGAGCGCGCCGTCTTGCCGATGGGCGACTGGTCCACGAACATCACGTCGCTCAGGTGGTCGGCGCCCAGCAGGCGCTCGAAGGCGCCGGCCGCATCCGTGGGCTTGCCGAAGTGGCGCATCAGCGCGGGCACCAGCACGTCCTGGATCAGCGTGGACTTGCCCGAGCCACTGACGCCGGTGATGGTGACCAGGCGCTGCAGCGGAAAGTCCACGTCGATGCTGCGCAGGTTGTGCTCGCGCGCGCCTTCGAGGATGAGGCGTGGCGTGGACTCGGTCACCATGCGCTTGAGGCCGAAGCCCACCTGCTTGCGGCCGCCCAGGTAGGCGCCGGTCAGCGTGTCGGCATGTCGCAGGTCCTCGGGCGTGCCGTCGAACACGATCTGGCCGCCGCGCGCGCCGGGGCCGGGGCCCATGTCGATCATGCGGTCGGCAGCGAACATCACGGCCGGGTCATGCTCGACCACGACCAGGGTGTTGCCCGCATCGCGCAGGCGCTGCATGGCCTCGGTGATGCGTTCCATGTCGCGCGGGTGCAGGCCGATGCTGGGCTCGTCGAGCACGAACAGGGTGTTGACCAGCGACGTGCCCAGGGCCGTGGTCAGATTGATGCGCTGCACCTCGCCGCCCGACAGCGTGCGGCTCTGGCGGTCCAGCGTGAGGTAGCCGATGCCCACGTCGCACAGGTACTGCACGCGCGCCATGATTTCGGCGTGCAGCATCTTGAGCGCCTGGGCCTCGCCGTCATGCAGCGGGGCATCGACTGCCGGCGCCAACTGCTGGAAGAAGTCGCGCAGCCGCACCAGGGGCAGCTGCATCAGGTCGTGCAGGCAAAGGCCCGGCAGCGCGTCCAGCTGCTCACGGCTCCATGCCACGCCCTTCGGCATGAAGCGGCGGTAGCGGCCTTCGTCGCCGGGCGGCAGCACGGCATCGGCGGCCTGCTTGCCGCCCAGGCGCCACAGCAGGCTTTCGGTCTTCAGGCGCGCGCCGCCGCAGGTGGGGCATTCGGTATAGCTGCGGTACTTGGACAGCAGCACCCGGATGTGCATCTTGTAGGCCTTGCTCTCCAGGTATTCGAAGAAGCGCTTGATGCCGTACCAGGTCTGGGTCCACTTGCCGTTCCAGTTGGGCGAGCCGTCCAGCACCCAGCTCTTTTGCGCGTCGGTGAGCTTGGCCCAGGCCGTGTCGCGCGGAATGCCTTCGGCCTCGGCATGGCGCATCAGGTCGTCCTGGATCTCCTTCCAGGCCGGTGTCTGCACGGGCTTGATGGCGCCCGTGCGCAGGGTGAGCTTGTCGTTGGGGATGACCAACCCCCAGTCCACGCCGATCACGCGGCCAAAGCCCCGGCAGGCCTCGCAGGCGCCCACGGCGGAGTTGAAGGAGAACAGCGAGGGAATCGGCTCCTGGTAGCTCAGGCCGCTTTCGGGGCAGTGCAGGCCCAGCGAGAACTTCCACAGCTGGGGCTCGGTGGGCTGGCCACCTGCAGCTTCCACGGCGGAGTCAGGCAGCACATAGACCGTCATGTGGCCGCTGCCGCGCTTGAGCGCGACCTCGATGGCCTCGTAGACACGCGCGCGCTCCACATTGCCCAGGCGGAAGCGGTCGGCCACCACGTCCAGCATCTTGACCTTGAGCGGCGCCGCCGCCTTGGCCTTCTTGCCCTTGGCGTCGGCGGCAGGCTCCACGGCGCCGGCCTTCTCGGCCTCGCGCTCGGCCTGGACCTTGGTGAAGCCGCTGGCCGACAGCCATTGCTCCACCTCGGCGGCCGTGGTGTTGGCGGGCAGCTCGACGGGGAAGGTGATGGCGATGCGCGGATCACCGGCCTGCCGGCAACGCTCGGCCAGCTCCTCCAGCACGCTGTCGGGCGTGTCGTGGCGCACGGGCACGGCGGTGTCGCGGTCGAACAGCTGGGCTGCGCGCGCGAACAGCAGCTTCAGGTGATCGTTGAGCTCGGTCATCGTGCCCACGGTGGAGCGCGAGTTGCGGACGGGATTGGTCTGGTCGATGGCGATGGCCGGCGGCACCCCCTCCACACGGTCCACGGCCGGCTTGTCCATGCGGTCCAGGAACTGGCGCGCATAGGCCGAGAAGGTCTCGACATAGCGGCGCTGGCCTTCGGCATACAGGGTATCGAACACCAGGCTGGACTTGCCCGAGCCGCTGGGCCCCGTGACCACGGTCAGCTCGCCGGTACGGATGTCGAGATCCAGGTTCTGGAGATTGTGCTGGCGTGCGCCGCGAATTCGAATCAGACCGTGCGTCATGGGTGTTCTGTGGTCAGTGGGAGCCAAACATTCTAGGCAGTCCATGCGTCAGGCATCAGACGCTTCTCAATACCTGTATTTTCATACAGGTTAAACAAAAAGATACCCCCTCGACGCATACGCGCGACCATAAAAAAACCCCGGAACCAGTCCGGGGCTCGTGCCTCTTGCCGAGGGCTTACTTGGCCATCTGCACGGAGGCAGGCATGGCCTGCTCACCCGGCACACCCTTCACCTGGGTGACGGCCAGCAGCGACACGACAACAAAGGCCAGGCAACCGGCCGCGATGATCCTCATGGTTTTTTCCTTGATCAGGCTTTGAAAAGACGAGCCCAGACAAAAAGGCCCCGCACCTTTCGGTACGAGGCCTGATATGGCAGGCAGGTGCTGATTGGAACAGACCTGCTTTGCTCGCGGCTTACGCCGCGCGGCGATCAGAATGCGTGACGCACGCCCAGCGCGAAGGAGGAGAAGTCCGCGCCCTTCACACCGGTCATGTAGTTGGCGCCGGCCTTGTTGTCCACCTTGGTGTAGTAGCCGTAGACCTTGGTGCGCTTGCTCAGGTTGTAGTTGTAGCCCAGGGTCCACTGGTTGGCACCGGAGTCGGCAATGTTGCTCCACTTGTTGGCGTGGCCCAGGTTCACGTGGAACTCGGAAGCGCCCAGGGTGTACATGCCCGACAGACGGAAGTTGTTGCGCGTGCCGCGGATCTGCTCGTCGTTGCGCTGGTAGTAGCCACCGACCACGAACTGGCCGAAGGTGTAGGCAGCGCGGAAGGCGGCCTGCTTGTCTTCGTCCACCTGGCTGTAGCCGGCGCCCAGGGCCAGAGGGCCCACGTCGTAGTTGACGGCCAGGTCATAGCCGTTCTTGCGGGCGGGCGTGGCCTTCTCGTGCATGGAGACCGAGCCTTCGACCGTCAGGCCACCGATGTTGGGGGTGGTGTAGGAGATCTTGTTGGCGGTGCCCAGGCCGCTGGCGAACCAGACGGGATCGAAGTACAGCGCGTCGGACGAGGTACCCGTGTCATGGTTGTGCATGCTCACGTAGTCGGCCGTGGCGAAGTACGAACCGGGGAAGAAGTTGCCCATGCGGATCTTGCCGAAGCTGCCCGACAGGTTCACTTCGCTCTGGCGGCCGAAGGTCAGCGCGCCGGTGGAGGAGGAACCCATGCCGGTGTCGGAAGCGAAACCGCTTTCCAGCACGAAGCCGGCCTTCAGGCCGCCGCCCAGATCTTCGACACCGCGCATGCCCCAACGCGAGGAGTTGTTCTCCATCTTGTTGACGGTCTGGTCACCGATCTTTTCGCGTTCGATGGTCGTGTTGATACGGCCATAAATCGTCACGCTGCTTTGCGCCATCACGGTGGTGGAACCCAGCACGGCCAGCACGGCCAGGGCAACGCGGTTCATCTTGATCATCTCGGCATCTCCTTGGGATTGTTGAGTGGGTATTCTTGAAATCTCAGGGCCGACTCCGGCTCTAGATCAGTGCCATTTGCGGCTGCTGCGGATTCTAGGTGCGGGCATGTCAAAAAATGTATGCCCGCCTCTGAAAATGCGCCATCTGATGCTTTGCTGCCACAGGCATGACATGGAAAACCATTAGAAGCACCCAAAGAAAAAGCCCACGGCAAACCGCCATGGGCTTTCGTCAATGCAGCGCCACAAAACACAGTCGGATACTGCGCACACCGCATGCAACCGGCGCGGCCCAACTCAGAGACGCCGAGCAAGAGCCGCCTCGCGGCGATGGCGTCGTCCCCCTCCCGCGAAGCGAGAGAGGGGGAAGGCGCGTCAGCGCCTCAGGGGGAGCCCTCAATCATTCGCGTAGATATCCACATCCTTGGTCTCGCGCAGGAACAGCGTGCCGATGATGGCCGTGGCGCCTGCAATGACGATGGGATACCAGAGGCCGCTGTACATATTGCCGGTCTGGGCCACGATGGCGAACGACATGGTGGGCAGCAGGCCGCCAAACCATCCATTGCCGATGTGATACGGCAGGCTCATCGAGGTATAGCGGATGCGCGTGGGGAACAGTTCCACCAGCATGGCGGCGATGGGCCCGTAGACCATGGTCACGAGGATGACCAGGTAGGTCAGGATGGCGACCATCATGACCTTGTTCATCTTCGCGGGGTCGGCCTTGGTGGGGTAGCCGTCCTCGGCCAGCACCTTGGCCACGGTCTTCTTGAACTCGGCGTCCTTGGCCTTGGCTTCCTCGGGGTTCAGGCCCTTGATGGAGAACGAGGGGATCTCGGTGCTGCCGATGCGGATGAAGGCCGTCTTGCCGGGCGCTGCGTCCTCGGAGTCATAGCTGACCGAGCCTGCGGCCAGCAACTGCTTGGCCACGTCGCAGGAGCTGGTGAACTTGGAGGTGCCCGTGGGATTGAACTGGAACGAGCATTCCTTGGGATCGGCGACGATGACCACCTTGTTCTTGGCCTGTGCCGCAGCCAGGTCGGGGTTGGCCGCTTCGGTCAGCGCCTTGAACACGGGGAAGTAGGTCACCACGGCCAGCACGCAGCCCAGCATGATGATGGGCTTGCGGCCTATCTTGTCGGACAGCGAACCGAAGATCACGAAGAACGGCGTGCCGATGATCAGCGCCGCCGCGATCAGCAGGTTGGCCGTCACCGCATCGACCTTGAGCTGCTGGGTCAGGAAGAACAGCGCATAGAACTGGCCCGTGTACCAGACGACAGCCTGGCCGGCGGTCAGGCCGATCAGCGCCAGGATCACGATCTTGAGGTTGCGCCATTGGCCGAAGGACTCGGTCAGCGGGGACTTGGAGACCTTGCCCTCGGCCTTCATCTTCTGGAAGGCCGGCGACTCGGACAGCGTCATGCGGATCCACACCGAGATGCCCAGCAGCACGATGGACAGCAGGAAGGGAATACGCCAGCCCCAGTCCGCGAAGGCCTGCTCGCCGATGGAGGTGCGCACGCCCAGGATCACCAGCAGCGACAGGAACAGGCCCAGCGTTGCCGTGGTCTGGATCCATGAGGTGTAGGCGCCGCGCTTGCCGTGCGGCGCATGCTCGGCCACGTAGGTGGCCGCACCGCCGTACTCGCCGCCCAGGGCCAGGCCCTGCAGCATGCGCAGGCCGATGAGGATCACCGGCGCCGCCACGCCGATGCTGGCGTAGGTGGGCAGGATGCCGACGATGAAGGTCGACAGGCCCATGATCAGGATGGTCACGAGGAAGGTGTACTTGCGCCCGATCATGTCGCCCAGCCGCCCGAACACCAGTGCGCCGAAGGGCCGCACGATGAAGCCGGCCGCGAAGGCCAGCAGCGCGAAGATGAAGGCCGATCCCGCATCGAGCCCGCTGAAGAATTGCTTGGCGATGATGGCCGCCAGCGATCCGTAGAGATAGAAGTCGTACCACTCGAAAACCGTGCCTAGCGACGAGGCAAAGATCACCTTGCGTTCTTCCGGAGTCATGGGCCGCGGGGTCGCCTTGACCCCCGCGCCTTGCGATGCGTTGATAGCCATGTCTGTCTCCTTGATTTATTGAATATTTAGCGGGCTTGCCATAGGCCCGCCGATTCACTATCCGCCTGCCTGCTGACGCGAATCTGACTCACCTCTTACAGAAATTGACGGCGAACTGAACGATTTCTTACTAACTCAGCAGCAACCCTGATGCCGTCTTTTTCCATGTGAAAAGCACCGTAAAAACCCTGCCAAACCATGCTGCACTGCGTAAGCACTCGGTCAGAAGCGCTTTCCAGAATGCGCCGCAAGGCTGCAGATCCATGGGGCTGCCGCCGCGATTCCAACTTCAGGAGACAAACCATGACCGATCCGGTGGTAGACAAAATACAGCGCCATCCCAAATACCAGGAGTTGCGATCCAGACGCAATCGCCTGGGCCTTTTTCTGACGCTGCTGATGCTGGTCGTTTATTACGGCTATATCGCGCTGATTGCCTTCGACAAATCATTTCTGGCCCAGCCCATTGGCGCGGGCGTGACCTCGCTGGGCATCCCGATCGCCATGGGCGTGATCGTCTTCTCGGTGATCATCACCGGCCTCTACGTGCGCCGCGCCAATGGCGAGTACGACAAGCTCACCCAGGACATCCTGAAGGACGCCACGAAATGAAGAATTCCGCACAACGCATGCTGCTGGCTCCCGCCGTGGCGCTGGCCCTGACGGGGCCCGTGCTGGCCGCCGGCGGAGATGTCGGCATGGCCGCCAAGCAGGCCACCAACTGGACCGCCATCATTCTTTTCACGGCCTTCGTCGTGGCCACGCTGTGGATCACCAAGTGGGCCGCGGGCCGCACCAAGTCGGCCGCCGACTTCTACACGGCCGGCGGCGGCATCACGGGCTTTCAGAACGGCCTGGCGATTGCGGGCGACTACATGTCGGCCGCCTCCTTCCTGGGCATCTCGGCCTCGGTCATGGCCAGCGGCTATGACGGCCTGATCTACTCCATCGGCTTCCTGGTGGGCTGGCCCATCCTGACCTTCCTGCTGGCCGAGCGCCTGCGCAACCTGGGCAAGTTCACCTTCGCCGACGTGGCAGGCTACCGCTTCTCCCAGACGCCGTTCCGCGCCTTCGCGGCCAGCGGCACGCTGGTGGTGGTGGCCTTCTACCTGATCGCGCAGATGGTGGGCGCGGGCCAGCTGATCAAGCTGCTGTTCGGCCTGGACTACTGGATCGCCGTGGTGCTGGTGGGCGGCCTGATGATGATCTACGTGCTGTTCGGCGGCATGACGGCCACGACCTGGGTGCAGATCATCAAGGCCTGCATGCTGCTGGCCGGCGTGACCTTCATGGGCTTCATGGTGCTGGCCAAGTACGGATTCAGCCCCGAGGCGCTGTTCGCCGAAGGCGTGCGCGTGCGCTCCGAGATCGCTGCCAACAACGGCGCCGACCCCTCGGCCGCCGCCAAGGCGGGCCTGGCCATCATGGGTCCGGGCGGCTTCATCAAGGACCCGATCTCGGCCATCAGCTTCGGCATGGCGCTGATGTTCGGCACGCTGGGCCTGCCCCACATCCTGATGCGCTTCTTCACCGTGCCCGACGCCAAGGAAGCACGCAAGAGCGTGTTCTGGGCCACGACCTGGATCGGCTACTTCTACGTGCTGATCTTCATCATCGGCTTCGGCGCCATCACCCTGGTGCTGACCAACCCCGAGATGGCCGATACGGTCAAGGGCGTGATCCACGGCGGCGCGGGCACGGCCAACATGGCGGCCGTGCTGGTGGCCAAGAGCGTGGGCGGCGACGTGTTCTACGGCTTCATCTCGGCCGTGGCCTTCGCCACCATCCTGGCCGTTGTCGCGGGCCTGACGCTGTCGGGCGCCTCGGCCGTGTCGCATGACCTGTACGCCACCGTGATCAAGAAGGGCAAGGCCGACAGCGCCGCCGAGCTGCGCGTCTCGCGCATCACCACGCTGACGCTGGGCGCCATCGCCGTGCTGCTGGGCATCGTGTTCGAGAAGCAGAACATCGCCTTCATGGTGTCGCTGGCCTTCGCGGTCGCTGCCTCGGCCAACTTCCCCCCACTGCTGCTGTCGGTGCTGTGGAAGGACTGCACCACCAAGGGCGCGGTGATCGGCGGCTTCATGGGCCTGATCTCCTCCGTGGGCCTGACCGTGGTCTCGCCCCCGGTGTGGGAGGCCACGCTGGGCAACCCCGCAGGCTCGGCCTGGTTCCCCTACGCCTCGCCCGCGCTGTTCTCCATGACCATCGGCTTCGTGGGCGTGTGGCTGTTCTCGGTGCTCGACAAGAGCGCCCAGGCCGCCAAGGAACGCGCCATCTTCCCCGCGCAGCAGGTGCGCTCGGAAACAGGCCTTGGCGCCTCGGGAGCTTCGGGCCACTGAGCCACCGAGCCCCTCAGGCTCCCACCATGCAAAGCCGGGCCCAGCGCCCGGCTTTTTTGTTGGCGTGGCAGCAGCCGCCCTCAGATTGATCGGCTGGAGAAGGCGCGTGATCGGATATGCGATGGCCGGCGCCGTCCAGGCCTCTAGACTTGCGGGGTCTGCGCAGCTTCGCCTGTGCAGCACCGCTTCCCTCTTCAACGCACAGGACAGATCCGACATGCAACTCATCAGCCAAAGCTTCCAGGACGGCCAGGCGATTCCCGGCGAATTCGCGTTCGCGGTGCCCGATGCGGCCTCGCACGTGGCGCTGTCGTCCAACCGCAACCCGCACCTGGCCTGGAGCGGCGCGCCTGCGGGCACGCAGTCCTTCGTCGTGGTCTGCCATGACCCCGACGTGCCCAGCCGCGGCGACGATGTGAACCAGGAAGGCCGCGAAGTGCCGGCCAGCCTGCCGCGCGTGGATTTCTTCCACTGGCTGCTGCTGGACATTCCGGCCGCCACCACCGAGATCGCGGCAGGCGCCCAGTCCGACGGCGTCACGCCGCGCGGCAAGAGCGGCCCGGCCGCCCCCGGCGGCCTGCGCCACGGCATCAACGACTACACGGGCTGGTTCGCGGGCGACGAGCAGATGAAGGGCGACTACTTCGGCTACGACGGCCCCTGCCCTCCGTGGAACGACAGCATCGTCCACCACTACATCTTCACCGTCTATGCGCTGGCCACGCCCACGCTGGCGGTCTCCGGCGAGCTGACCGGCGCCAACGTGCGCGCGGCGCTGCAAGCCGGCCAGGTGCTGGGCAAGGCCAGCATCACCGGCCTGTACAGCCTGAACCCGTCAGTCTCCGCCGCTTGAGCGAACGCCTTTCCGGGCGCTCTACGTCGCGCCGGCCAGCCTGCGCAGCTTGATGAAGGCAAGCGCCGCCATCACGGCGTCGTTGAGCGCGTCGTGGGCCTCGCGCTGCGGCAGGCCCAGGTCGGCCATCAGCGTGGCAAAGCGCAGGTCGATCTCGGGCGCCTGCTGCTGCCAGGGCAGCAGTTGCCGGAAGCGGTGGTCGTAGTACAGGGCCGAGACCTCGATGCGCTCGTTGGGCAGGCCCGTGCCCAGCCAGGGACGCAGCACGCGCTCGATCATGGCCACATCGAATTCCAGGTAGTAGCCGACCAGCGGGCGGCTGCCGATGAAGCGCAGCAGCTGCACCAGCGCGTCCTCGATGGCCAGACCCCGGGCCAGGTCCCGCTCGCGCAGGCGGTGGATGCGCACGCTGTCGCCGGGCACGCTGCGCGAGGGGCGCACCAGCAGCTCCAGGCGCTCGCTGGACAGGATGCGCTCGCCCACGATGCGCACGGCGCCGATGGAGATGATCTGGTCGCAGCGCACATCCAGGCCCGTGGTCTCGCAGTCCAGCGCCACCCATTCGCCGGGCGGCGGCGCATCGAAGAGAAAGGCATAGGCGGGGTCCGCCAGCCTGCGCCGCTGCCAATTGCGCCGCAGGCCCGCCACCAATTTCGACAGGGGTGCCGCGCTCATACCGCGTCCAGCCGCAGGCGCTGGCGCAGCAGTTCGCGGAAGCGCCGCACCACGGCCAGCGTGTCCTTGAGCAGGTCGCGCTCCAGGCTGCTCAGGCGCGCCGGGTCCACATGGCCGGTGACGGGGCGGCCCAGGTCGATCTCGGCCAGCCCCGCCTGCAGGCGCAGGCCCATGAGGAAATGCAGGCCCTGGAGCAGTTCCTGGCCCTGGGCGCCGTCGAGCACGCCCTTGTCCACCAGGGCCGCGATGCGCTCGGCCGTGCCGGTGGCGGCGATGCGCTGGGACAGCGCCAGGCTGCGCACGCCATGGACGATGGGGAAGATGCCGGCCTTCTTCAGGTGCACGGGCGCGCCCTCGCCGCCGCGGCCCAGCAGCCGCTCCCACCAGCTGCCCGGCTCGTGCGCGAAGGCGTCGACGGCCGAGGCGAAGCGCGCCACCTGGGCATCGCTGTCCAGGGCCAGCGCCATCAGGTCGCGCCGCACCGTGGCCAGCAGCGCAGCATCGCCCGCCACCGCATGGGCGTCCAGGAAGATCGCCAGGTGCATGAGGCCCTCGGGGCCGGGCAGGATCAGCCATTCGCGCACCTGCCTGCCGAAGCTGGCCACCGTGCCGCGCCACTGCGGGTTGCTGAGCATGATGCCGCCCGGGCATTCGGGGTAGCCGAAGCGCTGCAGCTGCGCGGAAAAGCGCGCGCAGATGGCGTCGAGGTCCTGGGGCGGCGCATAGCCGTCGCGCAGCAGCAGGCCGTTGTCCTGGTCGGTCTTGAGCAACTGCTCGCCGCGCCCCTCGCTGCCCATGACGAAGAGGCAGCTGTGGGCCACCAGGTCCGGCGGCGCCAGCATCTGCCAGGCACGCTCGAACAGGCGGGCATTGAGCTGCTGCACCAGCCGCGCCATCAGGGCCACCCGCGTGCCGCCCCGGTGCAGGGCGGCCACCAGGCGCGTGATCTGGGCGGCCGCCTGCTCCAGCGCCTGCAGGTCGGCGGCCTGCTCGATCTGCACGGTGATCAGGTGGGAGTGGTTGGCCAGGAAGCTGAACAGGTCCAGCGCCTCCAGGATGCCCAGCACCTGGCCCTGTGCATCCAGCACGGCCAGCCGGTGCACGCGCGCGCGCAGCAGCACGACCAGGGCATCGCCCAGCTGGTCGTCGGCGCGCACGGTGAACACGGGCTGGCTGGCGAACTCGCCCACGGCCAGCCGCTCCAGCGGGCGGCCGTCAAGGATGGCGCGCTGCAGCGTGGTGCCCGTGAAGATGCCCAGGCCGCCCTGCGGCAGTCCCGAGACCAGCACGCAGGTTGTGCGCTCTGCATGGAATAGGCGCACAACAGAGACGATGTCGGTGGCCGCATCCACCACATGGGCGGCACGCAGATAGGCCTGGTCCACGCGCGCCAGCGTCAGCGACTGCAATTCGTGCCGGTCGGCGCGCTGGGCCAATGTGCCCAGCTTGTGGCCCAGGTCGGAGAACAGCAGGGCTCCAAAGGCCGTGTTGCGCGCGATCAGCTCGCCCACGGTTTCGCGCGCAAGCTGGTAGGCGATGAGCTCCTCGGCCACGGTGAAGCGGCTGCCCGTGCGGCCGGCCACCAGGGCGCGGCCGTCGAAGCTGTCGTCGGGGCCGTAGCTGGCCAGCACCTCGTCGCCCTCGGTCTGCACCACATGGCCCTTGATGATGACGAAGAGGTGGGTGGGCGCCGAGCCGGCATCCAGCACCACGGCGCCCTCGGGAAAGTAGGCGATGTCCACGCCATCGCGCACCAGCGCCTGTTCGTCGGGCGTGAGGCAGTCGAAGGGCGAGGCGGCGAAGTTGAAGGCGTTGGGCATGGGGCGGGGCCGTTGTTCCAGCCCCGCCATTCAAACCTTCAGGCCTTGCTCCACGCTTGCAGCCGCGTCCCAGCCGCTGTCGAACCAGCCATCGCCTTCCAGGTAGGCACGCAGCATGGGCAGGCTGTCCAGGCCCCAGAAGAGGCGGCCATCGACCTCCCAGGCCGGCACGCCGAACAGGCCTTGCGCGGCGGCGGCGTCGGTGTTCTCGCGCAGCAGGCGCTTGGCGTTGTCCGCCGCATCCGTGCGCAGCTGCGGCGCCAGCGTGGCGCGCAGTGCGTCGAGCCGCGCGGGGTCCAGCGCGTCGGCGCCGCCCAGCCAGACATGGCGCAGCACGGCGTCCGCCACAAAGCGGTTGATGGTGCCGTCGTCGCTGCACTCCAGCGCCAGGCGCAGCAGCGGCAGCGGGTTGAACGGATGGCGGGCCGGCATGTCCAGCCCCACGCCCGTGGCATGGCCCAGCCAGCTCACATGGCGATAGGTCCATTCGCGCTTGCCCGCGATGCCGGCCGGTCCCGGGTTGGCGTGGCGCTGCAGCAGCGCGCCCAGCAGCACGGGGCGGTACTGAATGTGGTGGCTGATGCCCTGCAGCGCCTGCGGCAGTTGCGCGAACGCCAGCCAGGCGTAGGGCGAGATGAAGTCGAGATGGAAGGTGATCTGCTTCATGGCAGGTGCGTCGTGATGGGGATCTAGGGTGCGGTGGCCGCGATGCCTGCGCGCTCCAGCAGCGCGCTCCAGATCGCCAGGCGCTGCGGCGCGTCGGACTTGGACCAAGCGCGGATCTCGTCGATGGTGCGAAAGCACCCTTCGCAATGGCTGCGGTCGGGCGTCATGCGGCAGACCGAGATGCAGGGCGAGAGCACGGGTTCCTCTTCGGCACGCGGAGCGTATGCGGCGCGGGCCTTCTGGGCCAGCATTTCCTTGGGGCCCATCATGCCGCCACCTCCTGCACCACGTCGGCCCAGGGCGCACCGGCCAGCAGTTGCAGCGCGGCCGGTGTGGCCGCGAACACCGCATGCGGATGGCCGGCAGCCGCCCAGACCGTGTCGAAACGCTGCAGTTCCCGGTCCACCAGGGTCACGGGCGTGTTGGCATGGGCCACGGGGCTGACGCCGCCGATGGAAAAGCCCGTCTGCGCCTTGACGAAATCGGCGTCGGCACGGCCCACGGGGCCGACCAGGGCCGCGACCTTCTTCTCATCCACGCGGCGGTCGCCCGAGGCCACGACCAGCACGGCCACGCCGTCGCTGCGGCGGCGGAAGATGATGCTCTTGGCCACCTGGCCCACAAGGATCCCCAGCTGGTCGGCCGCTTCCTGGGCCGTGCGCGCGGCGCCGTCCAGCATGCGCGGTCCGTCGCCGTGGCCGGCCTGCTGCAGGAAGGCCGCCACGCGCTGCACGCCTTCGGGAAGATGGTGGAGTTCAGATCCGCACATGCTCACACCGCCTCGCATGCAGCCGCGCTGGCGCGCTTGGTGAGCAGTGCCTTGGCCACGCGCGACTGCGTGGGGCGGCCCAGGTGGTCGCTGATGAACTGGCCGGCGTCAATCAGCTTGTCCAGGTCGATGCCGGTCTCTATGCCCATGCCCTGCAGCATGTAGACCACGTCCTCCGTGGCCACATTGCCCGTGGCGCCCTTGGCGTAGGGGCAGCCGCCCAGGCCCGCCACCGAGGTGTCGAACTGCCACACGCCCAGCGACAGCGCGGCCAGCGTGTTGGACACGGCCTGGCCGTAGGTGTCGTGGAAGTGGCCCGAGACATCGTCGATGGCGAAGTGCTGCAGCGTGGCCTCGATGGCCTTGCGCACCTTGACGGGCGTGCCCACGCCGATGGTGTCGGCCACGCCCACATGCTGCACGCCGATGCCCTTCATGAGGCCGGCCAGGTAGGCCACGCGCTCGGGGGCGATCTCGCCTTCGTAGGGGCAGCCCACGGTGCAGCTCATGGCGCCGCGCACGTAGATGCCCTGGGCGCGGGCGGCTTCGGCCACGGGGGCGAAGCGCTCGATGCTTTCGGCAATGGAGCAGTTGATGTTCTTCTGGCTGAAGGCCTCGCTGGCTGCGCCGAAGACCACGATCTCGTCGGGCCACAGTTCACGCGGCGCCGACAGCGCGGCCTCCAGGCCCTTCATGTTGGGCGTGAGCACGCTGTAGCGCACGCCGGGGCGGCGGACGATGCCGGCCATGACTTCGGCGTTGTCGGCCATCTGCGGCACCCATTTGGGGCTGACGTAGCTGGTGACCTCGATTTCCTTGAGGCCGGCTTCCTGCAGGCGGTGCACCAGCTCGATCTTGACGGCGGCGGGCACGGGCTGTTTTTCATTCTGCAGGCCGTCGCGGGGGCCTACATCGACGAGTTTGACGCGGGAAGGAATGCTCATGGGGTGTTCTCACCGGGATGACGGGTACGGCCCCTATTGTCCAGGCTTGCAGGCCCGGGCACCACCCCATATCCTGCCGGGCCATGCACAACGGCTGCCAGCGCCCCTTTCAGCCCGGCAGGGCCGCCATTTCCTCGCGCAGCATCTCCACCATGCGCGCGGCAGCCGGCGACAGGCGGCGGCCGCTCAGGCGCACCAGGCCGATGGGGCGTCGCAGCACCGGCCGTGCCAGCGGGCGCGCCACCACCTCCGGCCGCTGCACCACCTGCGCGGCCAGCAGCGGCAGCGCGCTCACGCCCAGATCGGCGGCCACCATGGCCGCGATGGTGGCCAGGTGCTCCACGGCGTACTGGGGCGCAAAGCGTATGCCGTGGGTCAGCAGGGCCTCGTCGGCGTACTGCCGCACGCTGGTGCCGGCCGGCATGGAGATGTGGGGCAGATGGGCCACGTCGGCCCAGCCCAGATCGCCGCGCCCGCGCGCCAGCGCATGGCCGCGGCCCAGCAGCAGCACGAAGCGGTCGGAGGCCAGGGGCAGGTAGTCCAGGTCGGCATAGGCGGGGT
Source organism: Delftia sp. GW456-R20 (assembly GCF_001622915.1). NCBI lineage: Bacteria > Pseudomonadati > Pseudomonadota > Betaproteobacteria > Burkholderiales > Comamonadaceae > Delftia > Delftia sp. GW456-R20. The sequence continues at coordinate 1,053,972 of NZ_LWCN01000005.1, forward strand.
TGGCCGCCGTGAGCGCAAAGTCCACGCGGCCCGCGCGCACCATGTCGAAGGCCGGCCCGGCCAGGCTGTCGAACAGCTCCAGGTGCACGCCCGGATGCTCGGCCGCGAAGCGCGCCAGCACGCGGGGCAGCAGGCCCGCGGCCAGCGAAGGCAGGGCCGCCAGCGCCAGCCGGCCCACCTGCACCTGGGCCACCTCCTGCACGCGGCGCACGGTCTCGTCCATCTGGTGGCGCAGGATGCGCGCCTGCTCGGCGAAGACCTCGCCGGCCTGGGTCAGTTCCACGGCGCGCGTGGTGCGCTCGAACAGGCGCACGCCCAGCATCTCTTCCAGCCGCGCCAGCGTGCCCGAGACGGCCGACTGCGACAGGTGCATCTGCAGCGCCGTGCGCCGAAAGCTCAGCGAATCGGCCAGCGCCAGAAAGACATCGACCTCGCGGGCCGACCAATTGATCTTCATGGCCGATCAGTTTATCGAAAAATGCGTCTTTACCGTTCAATGACGGCTGCCTAGACTGCGCCTCAAATCCATGAAATCAGCAGGAGACAGCATGCACAGCAGTTCGCCGCGCAACGCGCGCACGGTGGTCGTCGGGGGAGGCACCATGGGTGCCGATGTGGCCGTGGTCCTGGCCCGGGGCGGCGCCCTGGTGACCGTGGTCGACCCCGGCGCGGCACGGCGCGAGCTGCTGCTGCAGCACATTGCCATCGAGCTGGCCACGGCCGGCTTTGCCCGGTGCGCGTCCCAGGTCTCGGTCTGCGCGGCGCTGGAGGATGTCGCCTGGGACGGCGTGGCCCTGGTGGTGGAATGCATCACCGAGCGGCTGGATGCCAAGCAGGCGCTGTTCGCCGAACTTGAGGCGCATGCGCCGGCCGACGCCGTGCTGGCCAGCAACAGCTCTGGCTTTCCCATCAGCGCCATCGCCAGCGGCCTGCCCACGGCGCAGCGCATGCTGGGCCTGCACTTCTTCATGCCCGCCCATTTGGTGCCGCTGGTGGAAGTGGTGCTGGGCGAGCGCAGCGATCCGGCCCTGGGCCAGTGGCTACACGCCTTCATGCGCGGCTGCGGCAGCGTGCCGGTGCTGGTGAAGAAGGACAAGCCCGGCTTTCTGGCCAACCGCATGCAGCATGCGCTGTCGCGCGAGGCCTTCGCCCTCATCGACGAGGGCATTGCCTCGCCCGAGGATGTGGATGCCGCCGTGCGCTTCGGCTTCGGCTTCCGCTTCCTGGCAGCCGGCCCCGTGCTGCAGCGCGACCATGCGGGCATCGAGGTGCACTGCGCGGCCGCCGCCACCATGTACCCCACGCTGTCCAACACCGATGTGCCGGCCCAGGCCCTGCGCGATCGCGTGGCGCGCGGCGATCTGGGCATGAAGACCGGCAAGGGCTTCTTCGACTGGCCCGAGGACCGCCGCCTGGCCGAGCGTTCCCGCTACGACGCGCTGCTGCGCCAGGGCCTGGCCCTGCTGGCCAGCGAGCTGCCGGTGCCGGAGCAGGCACAGGACACGCCATGAGCACGCAGGTCCCCACGTCAACCGCGTCGCCCACATCGCCCACGTCAACCACGTCGCAGTGGAGCGACCCGCTGATCGTCACCGTGGCCCCCAATGGCGCCTACAAGCAGCCGGCCGACCACCGAGCCCTGCCGATCACACCGCAGGCGCTGGCTGCCACGGCACGCGCCTGCCTGGATGCCGGCGCGGCCATGATCCACATGCACATCCGCGACGCCCAGGGGCGCCACAGCCTGGATGTGGGCGGCTACCGCGAAGCCTGGCGCGTGGTGCGCGAGGCCGTGGGCACGGACATGGTGGTGCAGATCACCAGCGAGGCGGCCGGCGTCTACCGCGCGCCCGAGCAGATCGCCATGGTGCAGGCGCTGCGGCCCGAGGCCGTCTCCATCGGCCTGCGCGAGATCGACCAGCCCGAGATCGGCGATGCGGGACTGGCGCACTTTTTCACGGGCCTGGTGCGCGACCAGGTCATGGTGCAGGTCATCCTCTACGACGTGGCCGACCTGCGCCGCTGGCAGGCGCTGCGCGCCCAGGGCGTGGTGCCCGAGGCGCCCTGGTTCCTGCTCTTCGTGCTGGGCCGCTACAGCGCTGGCCAGACCTCGCGGCCCCAGGACCTGCTGCCCTTTCTTGCGGCGCATGACGGCGGCGAGCCCTGGGCCGTGTGCGCCTTCGGCGCCACGGAAAACACCTGCATCGCGGCAGCCGCCGCGTTTGGCGGCCATGCGCGCGTGGGCTTCGAGAACAACCTGCTGACGCGGGACGGCCACACCGCGCCCGACAACGCCGCCCTGGTCCGCCAGGCCGTGGTGTCCGCCCAGGCGCTGGGCCGCCCCCTGGCCACGGCCAACGACATACGCCGGCGCTTCACACCGGGCTGAGCACCAGGCGCCTTACAGGCCCATAAGCCCATAAGCCCATAAGCCGATAGGCCCATGAGCCCGCACAAGACGGGCCTTCCATTCCAACCAAAGGCAGGAGACACAACCATGCAACAGCCCACCCACGGCACGCGGCGTGACGCCATCGCCAAAATCAAGGCAGCCACCGCATTCACGGCGCTTCCCCTGGCCTTCATGGCCCTGGGCCTGGCGGGCCAGGCCTCGGCCCAGACCCCGTCGCCGGCGTTCCCCAGCAAGACCATCCGCTTCGTCGTGCCCTATCCACCCGGCGGCCCCACCGACCTGATGGCACGCATGCTGCAGCCCGAGCTGCAGCAGCGCCTGGGCGTGACCGTCATCGTGGAGAACAAGAGCGGCGCGGGCGGCAACCTGGGCAGCGCCGAGGTGGCCCGCCAGGCACCGGCCGACGGCCACACCCTGCTGCTGGCCGCCAGCGGCCCCATGGCCGTGAATTCCTCGCTGTACAAGAGCATGCCCTTCAACCCGCTCAAGGACCTGGAACCCGTGGTGCAGCTGTCGGCCTTCCCGCTGGTGCTGGAAGTGCATCCCTCGCTGGGCGTCAAGACCGTGGCCGAGCTGCTGGCCCTGGCCAAAACGGGCAAGACACTGAGCTTTGCCTCGGCCGGCAATGGCACGCCCCAGCACCTGGCGGGCGAGCTGTTCAACTCCATGGAGCAGGTCAAGCTGGGCCATGTCCCCTACCGGGGTGCGGGACCGGCACTCAACGACCTGATCGGCGGCCAGGTGGGCGTGATGTTCGACATCGTGGGCAGCTCGCTGCAGCACATCCAGGGCGGGCGCCTGATCCCGCTGGCCGTCACCTCGGCCGAGCGCACCAAGGTGCTGCCCGACGTGCCCACCATGGCCCAGGCCGGCGTGCCCGGCTACCAGATCACGGGCTGGCATGGCATTGCCGTGCGCGCGGGCACGCCGCCCGCCGCCATCGACAAACTCAATGCCACGGTCAACGCCATCTTCAAGGACCCGGCCTTTCGCACGCGCTGGGAAGCCATAGGCACGCCGGCCGTGGGCGGCACGGCGGCCGAATTCGGCGCCTTGATCAGGAGCGACTCCCAGCGCCTGGGCGCGCTGGTGCGCAGCACCGGCGTGACGCTGGACTGAGCGCGCCCGTCAGTAGCCGCGCCGCAGGTCCACGCGGCCGCTCACGGCCTCGCCCCGGCTCAGCGCCGCGACCTTGCCCACGATCTGCTCCACGCTGTCGCGCGCCAGGGTGCGGGCCGAGGTGTGGGGCGTGAGCGTGATGCGCGGATGCCGCCAGAAGGCATGGCCGTCGGGCAGCGGCTCGGTGCGGAACACGTCGAGCAACGCGCCGGACACATGGCCCCCGTCGATGGCGGCGATGAGGTCCTCGTCCGCCACATGGCCGCCGCGTCCCACGTTGATGACATAGGCGCCCGGCTGCAGCAGGGCCAGGCTGCGCGCGTCGATGATGCTGTCGGTCTCGGGTGTCAGCGGCAGCAGGTTGACGAGGATGCGGGTGGCGCGCAGAAAGGCGTCGAAGTCCTGCGGGCCGCAGAAGCCCCGCACGCCGTCGATGGCATGCGGCGTACGGCTCCAGCCGTTGACGGGGAAATCGAACACCGTCAGCGCGCGCGCCACGCGCTCGCCCATGCGGCCCAGCCCCATGACGCCCACGGGGTAGTCGGCACGCCGGGGATTGGGCCGGTGCTGCCACAGGCCGGCGGCCATGTCGGCCTCGTAGCCGTCCAGGCCCCGGAAGAAGCGGATCACGGCCTGGCTGACATATTCGGCCATCTGCACGGCCATGCCGGCGTCCTCCAGGCGGTAGACGGGAAGGTCGGGTGGCAGGCGCAGCGGCAGCAGCGCATCGACACCCGCGCCGATGTTGAACACGGCCTTGAGGCCGGGCTGCTCGTCGATGAAGCGCTGGGGTGGCGCCCAGACCAGGGCGTAGTCGGCCTGCGGCGCGCCCGGCGACCAGATGTCCACCTCGGCGCCCGGCAGGGCCGCGCGCAGTCCTTGCAGCCAGGCGTCGGGCCTGGTGTCTTCGCAGCAGAAAGTCACTCGCATAGGTGGACAAGCCTAACGGCCTGGCGACGCACACGCGCGACTTTTGCGCAAAACTGTCTTGCCTGCGGGCTCAGCTTTCCAGGCGCAGCAGCTCGGAGCCTTCGGTCACCTGGTCGCCGGGCGCATACAGCAGCTCGGCCACCACGCCGTCGCCGGGCGCGGCGATGGTGTGCTCCATCTTCATGGCCTCCATCACGGCCAGCGGCTGGCCCTTGCTGACCTTGTCGCCGGCCTTGACGGCAAAGGAGACCACCTTGCCCGGCATGGGCGCCGTCAGGCGGCCGCCTTCGGACTGCACCTCGCCCGCATGGGCCAGCGGATCGGCCAGGCCCAGCACGGCTGCGCCCTGGGGAGCGAACACATGGCATTGCTCGCCCAGCACATGGACCTGGGCGTGCAGGCGCTGGCCCGCGAACTGCACGTCGAAGGCGCCGTCCCCGGCCTGTTGCCAGGACAGCAGGCCCTCGGCGAGGGACTCGCCCTCGCCCACGGCCAGTTGCAGCGCGCCGTCATGCAGGTAGCGCAGGCGCGCGGGCACGGCGGCCTCGCCCTGGCGGAAGTCCCAGCGCCGCTCGGCCACGCCGTGCGAGCGCCAGCCGTCCCGGCGGCTGAAGGGGTCGGCGGTTTCCTGTGCGCGCTCGGCCTGCAGCACCTGGGCCACGGCGGCGGCCACGGCCTGGGCCTGCGGCAGGCGCTGCTGGTGGAACAGATGCTGCTTCTCGCGCTCGATCAGCGCCGTGTCCAGCTTGGCGGTTGCAAAGGCATCGCTGGCGATGACCAGGCGCAGGAACTGCACATTGGTGGCCAGGCCCACGATGCGTGTCTCGGCCAGGGCGGCATCGAGCCGCGCCAGCGCCTGGTCGCGCGTGTCGCCATGCACGATGAGCTTGGCGATCATGGAGTCGTAGAAGGGACTGATGGCATCGCCCTCGCGCACGCCATCGTCCACGCGCACGTCGCCGACACGGAAGCTGGCGCAGTCGGGCTTGCGGTAGACATGCAGGGTGCCGGTGGCGGGCAGGAAGCCGTTGTCGGGGTTTTCGGCGCAGATGCGCGCTTCGATGGCGTGGCCGGTGATGCGCAGCTCGTCCTGGCGCTTGGGCAGGGGCAGGCCGCTGGCCACGCGCAGCTGCCAGTCCACCAGGTCCTCGCCCGTGATGGCCTCGGTCACCGGGTGCTCGACCTGCAGGCGGGTGTTCATTTCCATGAAGTAGAACTTCATGGCCTCGGGCTGGTCGTAGCCGCCGGGCTGCTCGACGATGAATTCCACCGTGCCCGCGCCCACGTAGTTCACGGCCTGGGCGGCGGCCACGGCGGCCTCGCCCATCTTCTGGCGCAGCGCAGGCGTCATGCCAGGCGCGGGGGACTCCTCCAGCACCTTCTGGTGGCGGCGCTGGACCGAGCAGTCGCGCTCGAACAGGTAGACGCAGTTGCCCTGGGTGTCGCCAAAGACCTGGATCTCGATATGGCGCGGGCGCAGCACGTATTTCTCGACCAGCACGGCGTCGTCGCCGAAGCTGTTGATGGCCTCGCGCTGGCAGCTGGCCAGGGCGGCGGCAAAGTCCTCGCTGCGCTCGACCAGGCGCATGCCCTTGCCGCCGCCGCCCGCGCTGGCCTTGATCAGCACCGGGTAGCCGATGCGGTCGGCCTCGCGCTGCAGCAGCTGCGGGTCCTGGTCGGCTCCGTGGTAGCCGGGCACCAGGGGCACGCCGGCCTTTTCCATGAGTTGCTTGGAGGCCGCCTTCAGGCCCATGGCGCGAATGGCCGAGGGCGGTGGGCCGATGAAGACCAGGCCGGCATCGGCGCAGGCCTGGGCGAATTCCTCGTTCTCGCTGAGAAAGCCGTAGCCGGGGTGGATGGCCTGGGCGCCCGTGGCCTTGGCGGCCTCCAGGATGCGTTCCCAGCGCAGATAGCTGTCCTTGGGGGCGCTGCCGCCGATGTGCACGGCCTCGTCGCAGGCCTGCACATGCTTGGCGCGGGCATCGGCGTCCGAGTACACGGCCACGGTGCGCACGCCCATGCGGCGGGCGGAAGCCGCGACGCGGCAGGCGATTTCACCGCGGTTGGCGATCAGGATCTTCTTGAACATGCGTTATCTCCAGTGTTTTCTCTGCAGCCCCGGTCATTCGGCGACCGGCGGCTATGGTTTTTGATTCATCGCGGGAGACCCGCCCAACAGCGAGCGCAGGCGCTGCACCACGGCCTTGAGAAAGCGCCACAGCGCCCAGGTCAGCAGCCACAGGGCGATGACCACGACCAGCAGCACGGCGGCGAAGGCCAGCGGATGCGTGAGCGCCAGCCAGATCGCGCCCACCGAGGCACCGTCCTCCACCAGGCTGGCGCCCACGTTGGAAAACGGCTCCGGCGAAGTGTTGATGGCCGCGCGCGCCGTGCTCTTGGCCACCTGGCTGGACAGGGCCAGCGAGCCGCCCATCAGGGCCGCCATGGTGGCCATGGTCGCGCTGTCGGCGCCGAAGACACCGGCCGCCAGCGCCGCGCCCGCCGGGATGCGGATCACGCTTTGCAGCAGGTCCCAGACCGAGTCCACGCCGGGGATCTTGTCGGCGAAGAACTCCACGAACAGCAGCGCGCCGCTGGCGAACAGCAGGGCCGGATGCTCCAGCACATGCAGCCCGCCCGGCAGCGCCACCCAGCCCAGCGCCCCCAGCAGCCCGGTCACGAAGACCACGGCGTAGAGCCGAAAGCCGCTGGCCCAGCCCAGTGCGGCGGCCAGCGCCAGCAGGCCGGCCATGTCCATGCCGCTGGTGGCCTGGCCCACGCGCTCGGCCACTTCGCCAGCCGCCTCGCTGACCGTGTGGTGCACGGCCGGGCCCGGGTACAGGCCCACGGACTGCAGCCACTGGACGAGGGAGTCGGTCAGGGTGCTCATGGTGTTGGCTCGGCGTTGGCTCGGCGTTGCTCGGTGGTCGCGCGATGAATGGGCAGCCTGCGCGTGTCAGGCCAGCCAGGCCGGCTTGCGCTTTTGCAGGAAGGCCTGCACGCCCTCCTTGCCCTCGGCGCTGGCGCGGATGTCGGCGATGCCTTCGACGGTGGCGGCGATCAGCTGCTCGTTGATCTCGCGCTCGGCCACGTCGATCACCAGGCGCTTGCAGGCGCGGGCGGCGGCGGGACCGGCGCTGACCAGGTGCTTGAGCAGGCCGTCCACGGCGTTGTCCAGCTCGTCGGCCGCCACCACGCGGTGCACGAAGCCGATGCGCAGCGCCTCGGCCGCGTCGAAGCGCTCACCGGTCAGGAAGTAGCGGTGGGCGGCGCGCGCGCCCATGGCGCGGATCACGTAGGGGCTGATGGTGGCGGGGATGAGGCCGATCTTCACCTCGGACAGGCAAAAGCCCGCGCCCTCGGCGGCCACGGCCATGTCGCAGGCAGCGACCAGGCCCATGCCGCCCGCATAGACATCGCCCTGCACGCGCGCGATGGTGGGCTGCGGGCATTCGTAGATCACGCGCAGCATCTCGGCCAGCAGGCCGGCGTCCTCGCGGTTCTCGTCGCGCGAGTAGTCGGCCATGCGGCGCATCCAGTTGAGGTTGGCGCCCGCGCAAAAGGCCGGCCCCTCGGCGGCCAGCACCACGGCGCGCACGTCGCTGCGCTTGCCCACGGAGTGGAAGGCCTGGGTGATGTCGGCGATGACCTCGTCGCTGAAGGCATTGCGCACTTCGGGCTGGGTCAGCGTGATGGTGGCCAGGGGGCCCTGGAATTCGAGGGTCAGTGCGGTGGTTTTCATGAAGTACCTCGCTGCAAGGAAAGAGGGGCCGCCGTCACATGCGGAACACGCCGAAGCGCGTGTCCTCTATGGGCGCGTTGCGCGTGGCCGCCAGGCCCAGCGCCAGCACGCGGCGCGTGTCGGCAGGGTCGATGACGCCATCGTCCCACAGGCGCGCCGTCGCGTAATAGGGGTGGCCCTGATCCTCGTACTGCTGGCGGATGGGGGCCTTGAAGGCCTCTTCCTCCTCGGCCGTCCATTGGCCGCCCTTGGCCTCGATGCCGTCGCGCTTGACGGTGGCCAGCACGCTGGCCGCCTGCTCGCCGCCCATGACCGAGATGCGCGCGTTGGGCCACATCCACAGGAAGCGCGGCGAGTAGGCGCGGCCGCACATGCCGTAGTTGCCCGCGCCGAAGGAGCCGCCGATGATGATGGTGAACTTCGGCACGGCCGCCGTGGCCACGGCCGTGACCAGCTTGGCGCCGTGGCGGGCAATGCCTTCGTTCTCGTACTTGCGGCCCACCATGAAGCCCGTGATGTTCTGCAGGAAGACCAGCGGGATCTTGCGCTGGCAGCACAGCTCGATGAAGTGCGCGCCCTTGACCGCCGATTCGCTGAACAGGATGCCGTTGTTGGCGATGATGCCCACCTGCATGCCCTCGATGCGCGCAAAGCCGCAGACCAGGGTGGCGCCGAAGCGGGCCTTGAACTCGTCGAAGCGGCTGCCGTCCACCACGCGGGCGATGATCTCGCGCACATCGAAGGGCTTGCGCGTGTCCACGGGGATCACGCCGTACAGCTCGCCGCCATCGAACAGCGGCGCCTCGGGGGGCAGGTCGCCAGCCGCCGGCTGCTTGGCATGGTTGAGGTTGGCCACGGACTGGCGCGCCAGCGCCAGCGCGTGGGTGTCGTTGTGGGCCAGGTGGTCGGCCACGCCCGACAGGCGCGTGTGCACGTCGCCGCCGCCCAGGTCCTCGGCGCTGACCACCTCGCCCGTGGCGGCCTTCACCAGCGGCGGGCCGCCCAGGAAGATGGTGCCCTGGTTCTTGACGATGATGGACTCGTCGCTCATGGCCGGCACATAGGCGCCGCCGGCCGTGCACGAGCCCATGACCACGGCGATCTGGGCAATGCCCTCGGCGCTCATGTTGGCCTGGTTGAAGAAGATGCGGCCGAAGTGCTCGCGGTCGGGAAACACATCGTCCTGGTTGGGCAGGTTGGCGCCGCCCGAGTCCACCAGATAGATGCAGGGCAGGCGGTTCTGTGCGGCGATCTCCTGGGCGCGCAGGTGCTTCTTCACCGTCATCGGGTAGTAGGTGCCGCCCTTCACCGTGGCGTCGTTGCACACGATCATGCAGTCCACGCCGCTGACGCGGCCGATGCCGGCGATCAGGCCCGCGCCGGGCGCGTCGTTGCGGTACATGTTGAGCGCGGCCAGCGGCGCGATCTCCAGAAAGGGCGTGCCCGGGTCCAGCAGCATGGCCACGCGGTCGCGCGGCAGCAGCTTGCCGCGCGCCACGTGCTTGGCGCGCGCGGCCTCGCCGCCGCCCTCGGCGACCTTGGCCACCTGGGCCTGCAGGTCTTCGACCACGTCGCGCATGGCGGCGGCATTGGCCAGGAAGTCCGCCGAACGCGGATTGAGTTGGGTGCCCAGAATGCTCATGTGTGGCCTCTTCTTGTGTTTGCCCGATGCGGGCGCTTGGTTTTTTCGAATGTGCTGCAAAGAACGGCGGCCCGGGCTGGGGAAAATGCCGTATGCACACCGTTGAAATCGTCTTGCTCGTTTTGCTGCTGGGGGCACTGACCGGCATTGCCGCGCGCTATGTGCGCGCCATCCCGCTGCCGCTGATACAGATCGCCCTGGGAGCGCTGATCGCCTGGCCGCAAAAGGGCCTGCACATCGCCTTCGATCCCGAGCTGTTCCTGCTGCTGTTCATCCCGCCGCTGCTGTTCGCCGACGGCTGGCGCATCCCCAAGCGCGAGTTCTTCTCGCTGTACCGCCCCATCCTGCGCCTGGCGCTGGGCCTGGTGCTGTTCACGGTGGTGGGGCTGGGCTGGCTGATCCACTGGCTGGTGCCCGGCATGCCGCTGACCGTGGCCTTCGCGCTGGCCGCCGTGGTCTCGCCCACCGATGCCGTGGCCGTCTCGGCCATCACGCGCAACCTGGGCATGCCCGAGAAGACCATGCACATCCTCGAAGGCGAGTCCCTGCTCAACGATGCCTCGGGCCTGGTGGCGCTGAAGTTCGCCATTGCCGCCACGCTGACCGGCCTGTTCTCGTGGACCGAGGTGGCCAAGGAATTCATGTGGATGGCCCTGGGCGGCCTGGGCGTGGGCACGCTGATCGGCTGGGGCTTTTCCTATGCGCGCAGCACCATCACGCGCCGCCTGGGCGACGTGGCGGCCACGCAGATGGTGCTGCTGCTGATCCTGCTGCCTTTCGCCGCCTACATCGTGGGCGAAAAGATCGGCGTGTCGGGCATCCTGTCGGCCGTGGCCGCGGGCATTGCCACCAACTTCGCCGACCTGGAGCGCAGCAGCTACATCAGCGAGCGGCTGCAGACCGAGGGCACCTGGAGCATGGTGGAAGCCTCGTTCAACGGCGCCATCTTCCTGCTGCTGGGCCTGCAGCTGCCCTCCATCATCGGCGTGACGCTGCACGATGCGGGCAGCGAATGGTGGGTGCTGGTGGGCTATGTGGTGATCATCTCCAGCGCGCTGCTGCTGATGCGCTGGATCTGGCTGACCCTGGGCGTGCAGCGCAGCCTGGCTCGCGCCCACTTCCAGGGAAAGATGGCAGAGCGCCCTTCCCACCTGCTGAACCTGGCCACCACCATGGCCGGCATACGCGGCGCCGTGACGCTGGCCGGCGCGCTGTCCGTGCCCATGCTGCTGAACAACGGCCAGCCCTTTCCGGGCCGCGAGATGCTGATCTTCCTGGCCACGGGCACCATCTTGTTCACCCTGGTGCTGGGCAGCATCGCGCTGCCGCTGATCCTGCGCCGCATGCCCCAGCCCGGCGAATCGCCCACGGTGCGCGAGGAGCGCCTGGCGCGCGTGGCCGCCTGCCAGTCCGCCATTGGCGGGCTGACGCTGAGCGAGGAAGAGATCCAGGGCCACACGCCCGAATGGGTGGCCATGCACCAGGAGGTCATGGGCCACCTGACGCAGGAGTACCGCAACCGCGTCCAGCTGCTGGACGACGGCAGCGGCACGGCCTCCAGCATCGAGATCCAGCGCGAGGCGCCCGAAGTCGTGCGCCAGCGCAAGCTGCGCTACCTGCTGGAGATCGAGCTGCGCCTGCGCTGCATCCACCAGGAGCGCGACGCGCTCTACGCCGAGCGCCAGGCCCACCGCATCAACGACGAGTCTCTGCGCCGCCTGGTCAGCGAGCTGGACATGCAGGAGATCTCGCTGCGCAAGCGCCTGGTCGTGGCGCGCCGCGCTGCCGCCTCGGCCGTGGCCGCGCCCGAGGGCGGCACGCACTAGGCGGCACGCGGTGGACAGCTGGCGGCAGCGCATGAAAGCAGCCCTCAGGCGGTCCTGGCCGGGCGCAGATCCAGCATGGCGATCATCTCGTCGCGGATCTTGAATTTCTGGATCTTGCCGGTCACCGTCATCGGGAAGGCCTCGACGAAGCGGATGTAGCGCGGCACCTTGTAGTGGGCGATCTGGCCCTTGCAGAAGTCGCGCACGCCGTCTTCGGTCAGCGCCTGGCCGGGCTTGACGATGATCCAGGCGCACAGCTCCTCGCCGTAGCGCGCGTCGGGCACGCCGACGACCTGCACATCCTGCACCTGCGGGTGGCGGTAGAGGAATTCCTCGATCTCGCGCGGGTAGATGTTCTCGCCGCCGCGGATCACCATGTCCTTGATGCGGCCGACGATGTTCACGTAGCCCTGCTCATCCATGGTGGCCAGATCGCCTGTGTGCATCCAGGCATCGTCGTCGATGGCCTCGCGCGTGCGGGCCTCGTCCCCCCAGTAGCCGTGCATGACCGAGTAGCCGCGCGTGCACAGCTCGCCCGAGACGCCGGGCGCCACCACCTCGCCCGTGGCCGGGTCGACGATCTTCACTTCCAGGTGCGGCTGCACCTTGCCTACGGTGGACACACGGCGCTCCAGCGGCGTGTCGGCATCGCTCTGGCAGCTGACGGGACTGGTCTCGGTCATGCCGTAGGCGATGGTGATCTCGGACAGGTGCATGTCGCTGACCACGCGCTTCATCACCTCGATGGGGCAGGGCGAGCCGGCCATGATGCCGGTGCGCAGCGTGCTCAGGTCGAACTCCTTGAAGCGCGGGTGGTCCAGCTCGGCGATGAACATCGTGGGCACGCCGTGCAGGCCCGTGCAGCGCTCGGCCTGCACGGTCTCCAGCACCAGCAGCGGATCGAATCCGTCATTCGGGTAGACGATGGCCGAGCCATGCGTGAAGCAGGCCAGGTTGCCCAGCACCATGCCGAAGCAGTGGTACAGCGGCACGGGAATGCACAGCCGGTCCTCGGGCGTCAGCCGCATGCACTCGCCGATGAAAAAGCCGTTGTTCAGGATGTTGCGGTGGGTCAGCGTGGCGCCCTTGGGAAAGCCCGTCGTGCCGCTGGTGAACTGGATGTTGATGGGGTCGGTGTTCTTGAGCGTGGCGGCCACGGCGTCGATGCGCGCATCCTGCGCATCACCGCGGGCCAGCAGGCTGGAAAAGCGCAGCATGCCGGGCTGCTCTTCGCCCTGCCCTGCGACGTCGATCCAGACCACGCTGCGCAGCTGGGGCAGGCGCGCGCAATGCAGGCGGCCGGGCTCGGCCGTGGCCAGCTCGGGTGCCAGTTCGCGCAGCATGCCCAGGTAGTCGCTGGTCTTGAACTGCGCCATGGTCACCAGCGCCTTGCAGCCGACCTTGTTGAGCGCGTACTCGACCTCGGAGGTGCGGTAGGCCGGGTTGATGTTGACCAGCACCAGGCCGACCTGGGCCGTGGCCAGCTGCATCAGCACCCATTCGGCGTTGTTGTGCGACCAGATGCCGACGCGGTCGCCCTTGTCCAGCCCCAGGCCCAGCAGCGCGCTGGCCAGGCGGCGCGCCTCGGTGTGCAGGCCGGCATAGCTGTAGCGCAGGCCCTGGTGGCGGCTGACCAGGGCCTCGCGATCGGGCTGGCGGGCCGCCATGTCGGCAAAGAAATCGCCGATGGTCTGCTCGATCAGCGGCACATCGGTGCGGCCTTGGGCATGGCTGGAAGCGAGCGGGGCGTTCTGGGCGGGCATGCGTTGTCTCCTGTGTCGTCGGCGGCGCCTGGGACGGGCAAATGCAGTGGCCTGCCCCGTCACGGCAGCTATTGCGTGGCAGCATAAGGGCCAACCCCGAGCAGAACAGGCCACGAAGGTTGCAATAATTGCCAGCATGTTCACCCCCTCGCTGGTCAAGACCCCCCTGCCCCAGGCGGCCGCCACCATGGCCTCCGCACACCCTGCAGTTACGCCCATGGCCTTTGTGCAGGCCATTATGCTGGCCTACGAACGCCGGGGCATCAGCGCCCTGTCCGCCCTGGAGAAGGCACAAATCGCGCCAGACTCCGTCAAAGAGCGCAACGAGTGCATCACGGCGCTGCAGATGGAGGCACTGTCCGATGCCGCCATGCGCGAACTCGACGACGAGGCCCTGGGCTGGTTCTCCCGGCGCCTGCCCTGGGGCAGCTACGGCATGCTGGCACGCGCCAGCATGGGCAGCGAGCAGCTGGGCCTGGCACTGGCGCGCTGGTGCCGCCACCATGGCCTGCTGGCCGAAGACATCCGGCTCACGCTGGCGCAGGAAGACGGCTTGGCCACGCTGGCCATCGAGGAGCTTTCCACGCTGGGCGCCATGCGCGAGTTCTGCCTGCTGTCGGTGCTGCGCAATATCCACGGCTTGGCCAGCTGGTTCATCGATGAGCCGCTGCCGCTGCGGCGCGCCTGCTTTCCCTTCGATCCCCCGCCGCATGCGGGCGTGTATGCGCTGCTGTTCCCGCCGGGCGAGGTGGAGTTTGGCGCGGCCCGGGCCTGCCTACAGTTCGACGCACGTTTTCTGGATATGCCGCTGACGCGCGACGAGCCTGCGCTGCAGCGCATGCTGCAGCGCGCCCTGCCGCTGCAGGTGCGCCCCTACCGGCGCGAGCGCCAGCTGGTGCAGCGCGTGCGCCAGCTGCTGGCGGCCGACGCCGAATGCCTGCAGACGGCCGACACGCTGGCGCGCCAGCTGCACCTGTCCCAGCGCAGCCTGCATCGCCAGCTCAAGGAAGAAGGCGCCTCGCTGCAGGCGCTCAAGGACGAGGTGCGGCGCGAGCGTGCCGTGGCCCTGCTGCTGCGCACCAGCCGGCCCATCAAGCGCATCGCGCAGTCCTGCGGCTTTCTCAACGACAAGAGCTTCATCCGCGCCTTCCGGCTGTGGACGGGGCTGTCGCCTTCCGAATTCCGCAAGAGCGCGCGAGCCCGGCCCGAGTGAGGGCCGCGCGCATCCTGGCGCGATTTGCATCCTGCGCGACAGCCGCCGTCCGCGCATCTGGCCTAGGCTTTGCGCATGCACCATCTCCACCACTGCGTCAGCGCGCGCTCCTTCCGCGCGCTGTGGATGCTCGAAGAATTGCAGCTTCCCTACACGCTGCACATGCTGCCGTTTCCGCCGCGCGTGCTGCAGCGCAGCTACCTGGAGCTCAACCCGCTGGGCACGGTGCCGCTGCTGCGCCACGGCGAGGCCAGGCTGACCGAGTCAGCCGCCATCTGCGAATACCTGGCCGCCCTGCACCCCGGGGCGGGCCTGTCCGTGCAGCCGCAGGAGGTGGGCTTTGCGGCCTACCTCAACTGGCTGCACATGAGCGATGCCACGCTGACCTTCCCGCAGACCCTGGTGCTGCGCTATGCGCACTTCGAGCCGGCCGAACGGCGCCAGCCCCAGGTGGCCCAGGACTACCAGCGCTGGTTCCTCGCGCGGCTGCGCGCCGTGGAGCAGGCCGTGGAACAGCGCGACTGGCTCACGGCAGACCGCTTCACCGCTGCCGACGTGGCCGTGGGCTATGCGCTGATGCTGTCGGCGCACCTGGAGATGGAGTCGCAATGGGGGCCTGCCACCCAGGCCTACTGGCAGCGCCTGCAGCAGCGGCCCGCCTTCCAGCGGGCGCTGCAGGCCGAGCAGCAGGCCGCGCGTGCGCAGGCCGTGGACGAGACGCCTTCGCCGCGGCTGCGCTAGGGCCGGCTCAAGCCCAAGCTCAAGCGCTGGCGCTGGCCTGCCCGATGGCGCGCAGCATGGCAGGCAGCTCGCCCATGTCGCCGAACACGCAGCTGGCGCCGGCCTCGAGCAGTTGCTCGGCCGATGCGTGGCCCTGGTCGGCCGGGAAGTAGCCCCAGACCGTGGCGCCTGCGGCCACGCCGGCGGTGACGCCGGTCACCGTGTCCTCGATGACCAGGCAGCGCGCCGACTCCACGCCCAGGGCGGCGGCGGCGGCCAGGTACACATCGGGAAAGGGCTTGCTGCGCGGCAGCTCATGGCCGCTGAAGACGCGGCCCTCGAAATAAGGGGCCATGCCGACCTGGGCCAGCTGCATCTCCACCTTGGCGCGGTCCGCGCCCGAGGCGCAGGCGATGCGGCCAGCGCACAGTGCATGGGATTCGCTGACGGCGGACAGCGCGCCGTCAATGGCCACCAGCTCGGCGCGCAGCGCGGCGTTGCGGCGCTCGTAGAAGGCGGCCATCCATGCGTCGGTCAGCGGCTTGCCGGTGCGCGCCTCGATCAGCGCGGCCTGGCTGCGCACGGTCTTGCCGATGAATTCGCGCAGGCATTCCTCGGTGCTGATGGGCCAGCCCGATTCATTGAGCATGGTGCACAGCACGCGGTTGGTGATGGATTCACTGTCGACGAGCACGCCGTCACAGTCGAAGAGCACGGCCTCGAAAGCAGTCATGGATGGATTCTCGAAACAAACTGAGCAAGGGCGCCCTGGGGCGCCCTTGCTGCGGAAAATGGCCGGATTATGCGCCGGCCGCGCATGCCTGTGCCCTGCTCAGGGGAAGGAGGCACCGGCCAGCGGATGGATCATGCGCTTGACGTTGCGCACCGAGATGGAATGGAACTGGCCATCGTCGGTGACCACATCGCCGAAGGCGAAAAAGCCTTCGGCCGCGTTGCGGTTGAACTGCTCCAGGCGCTGCGCGAGGCTGGCGTTGTTGGACACGGATTCGAGGCGGTACTCGATGGCGCCCTGCTGGTCGCCGCTCTTTTCGTACAGCTGCACGCCTTCGGTATTGCCGCGCAGCACCAGGGCGCCACGCAGCAGGTGGCCCTTGGCACCCATCTCGTCCAGGCGCTGCTTCAGCGCCGTGCCGTTGGCCATGCCGAAGGGCGCGGCCAGGGCGAACACCGCGTACTCGAAGGCCGGCGCCTTGGAGTCCTTGACGTAGAGGTTGAACATCTCGTCGCCCGAGATCAGCGGGCCCGTGTAGCGGAAACCCCGGCCGCTCATCTCGGCCAGTTGCTGCGTGAAGCCGGACGTGTCCAGCGCACCCACGGCGGGGCGCGTCTCGTAGCTGTAGGTGGCGGCGGCGCTGCTGCTGCGCACATAGAGGTTGCGCAGGTCCTGCGTGCTGCTGGGGAACGCCATGCCCGACTTGTACAGGTAGCCCTGCGCACCCTGCGCATTGAGCTGGGCCACCAGGGCCGAGACGCCCGCCACGTCGGCCACCATGCGGTAGTCCAGGCGCGTGCCGGTGTGGGCCGTGTCGGTGACGTAGAAGTCACCGATGGGAACGGGGAAGGTCGTGCCGCCCGAGGCCAGGCTGTAGGTGAAGGCATAGCCTTGCGCCCCCAGCGTGTTCATGGCGGACAGGGCCGCGTCGAAGTTTTCGGCAGCCGTCTCCATGCGGTACTGGCCGGTCACCGGGGTCGTCGTGCCGCCGCCGGGGTTGCCGGGCGTGCCGGGGTTGCCGGGATTTCCGCCATTGCCGGGATCTCCGCCGCCCGGTTCTCCCAATCCACCACCACCGCCGCCGCCACAGGCGGCCAGGGTTCCCAGAAGCATCAATGCCGCACTGCGGCGGGTGAGCTGTACCATCTTCATGACTATCTCCCCTTCTCGTTGAATACGTGCCCGTTCCATGCGGAATCTCAGGGCATCGGCGGCGATTTTGGGGAGTTGGCCGACATCCGGTCACCCCCCGGCCGGGGGGTAATCGTTACGATGTGCGCAAGGTGTATCCGGGCGCGCCCTGGCGCTCCAGCCCTTTCGACATGCCTTTGCGCGGACCATGCACAGCCATCCCCTCCTGACCGATTCCTCCTGTCTCCAATCGGGGCGCTATGCCCTGGTGATCGACGACCACCCGCTGACGGCCATGGGCGTGTCCGAGTTCCTGAAACAATTCGGCCTGTCCGAAGTCCATGCCGTGGCCGATGCGGGCGAAGGCCTGCAGTGCATGGCCGGCAG
This sequence comes from Delftia sp. GW456-R20, assembly GCF_001622915.1. NCBI lineage: Bacteria > Pseudomonadati > Pseudomonadota > Betaproteobacteria > Burkholderiales > Comamonadaceae > Delftia > Delftia sp. GW456-R20. The sequence continues at coordinate 1,071,591 of NZ_LWCN01000005.1, forward strand.
GGGATCGCCGCATCTGGCCATCGTGGATTTCTGGCTGGGTGCCAGCGCGGGCACGGACGTGGTGCGCGAAATCCGCACGCTGGCGCCCGCCTGCCGCGTGCTCATGACCAGCGGCGACACGCATGGCGCGATTGCCCTGAAGGCACGCGCGGCGGGGGCCCATGGCTTTGTGCTCAAGTCGCAGCCGCCGCAGGTGCTGCAGCAGGCCGTGGCTGCCCTGCTGCGCGGCGAGACCTGGTTCCCCGCCGCCCCGCTGGCGCCGCAGTCGCCCGGCGGCGCCCATGCCATCCGCATGACGGCGGCCGAGCTGGGCCTCACCCCGCGCCAGGCCCAGGTGCTGGACCTGGTGCTGCGCGGCCTGCCCAATCCCAGCATTGCGCAGTTGCTGCACCTGTCGCCCCACACGGTCAAGGAGCATGTGGCAGGCGCCCTGCAGCGCCTGGGCGTGCACAGCCGCATCGACGCCATCACGCGCATGCAGGGCATTGCGCTGGAGCTGCCGCCCTCCGTACCGCCGACAGATACGGTTCAGGCGCCGGCCACAGCCAGCCTGCGCTGAAGCAGGGCCAGCAGCGCCAGCGGGTCCACGGGCTTGCGCAGCAGCAGATAGCCCAGTTCCTGCGCCTCCTGCTCCAGCGCCGGTGACGGCTCGCCGCTGAGCAGGGCGCCCGCCGCCTGCGGCGCTTGCGCCAGCACGTTCTGCAACAGCGCAAAGCCGTTCTCGCCCCGGGCCAGATGGTGGTCGCACAGCACGAAATCGGGGTGCTCCCCCGCCGCCAGCCAGTCGGCCACCTCGCGGCCTGTGGCGGCCACATCCACCTGCAGCCCCCAATCGCGCAGCAGGCCAGCCAGGGCCCGCGCCACCTGCGCATCGTCATCGACCACCCAGCACCGGCCCTGGAGCAGGGGCGGCCGGGCCTGCGCCTGCGCCTGTGGTCCCTCGGACTGCGGCAAGGCCGCCTGCACATTCAGGCTGGACGGCAGTTGCAGCCAGAAGCAGGACCCCCGCCCCGGCGTGGACAGCAGGCCGTGCTCCACGCCCATGCGCCGCGCGGCTGCGGCCACGACGGCCAGGCCCAGGCCCTGGCTGCTCACGCCGGCCAGGGGGTCGGCCGCAGGCTGGGCCGCGCGCCGGGCCGCCTGGCCTGAGCGCGCGCGAAAGTGCGGTGCGAAGACATGGGGCCGGTCTTCGGCCGCAATGCCCAGGCCCGTATCCCAGACCTCGATGCGCCAGCCCCCGCCGTGCACGCGGGCGGCCAGCAGCACCCCGCCGCGCTGGGTGTAGCGCAGGGCGTTGTGCAGCAGGTTGAACACCATCTGGCGCAGCAGGGCCTCATCGGCACGCACCAGGCTGTCCATGCCGCGCGCCACGCGCCAGCGCAGCACCAGCCCGCGCTGGCGCGCCTCGGCCGCGAACAGGCGCGTGGCATCGCCCAGCAGAATGCGCAGGTCCATCACCTGGGCGCGCAGCTCCCAGGTGCCGTTCTCCAGCCGCGACAGGTCCAGCAGGTCGTTGCACATGGTGCCCAGCGACTGGGCACAGGCCTGGGCATCGTCAAGCACGCCTGCCAGCGCGCCGTCGGCATTGCGCTGGCGGGCGGTTTCCACCAGCAGGCCCAGGGCATGCAGGGGTTGGCGCAGGTCATGGCTGGCGGCCGACAGGAAGCGGCTCTTGGCCTCCAGCGCCTGTTCGGCCTGCTCCTTGGCGGCCAGGTAGCGCTCGGCCAGCAGCTGGCGATCACGCTCCTGCGCCCATTGCTGCAGCATGAGCTGACGCGCCCCCCAGGCATGGCGCGCGATGGTGGCGCCATACAGCATGAGCAGCGGCAGCAGGTACAGGCCTCTGTTCGGGAAGTACCAGACCACGGCCAGCAGCATGGCGCCGTACAGCACGCCGAAGAAGCGCTTGAACACGGCAGCCGCCGGCGCCAGGAAGGTGGCGGCCGAGGCCACGACGCCGCACAGCACCAGGTAGATGAAAAGCCGGAATTCATGGCCGCTGCCATGGGTCAGCGGTATCGCCAGCGCCCAGGAACCGGCGTTGAGCAGGGCCATGCGGCCCATCACGCGTTCCCAGCGCTGCAGCCGCGCTGGCAACTCGGCCGATGGCACGGCAGCACCCAGGTCCCGGCGCAACTGGCGCCGCAACCCGACAAAGACGCAGGCCATGAACGCCATGCCCAGCCACCACAGCAGCAGCGGCACCTGGAAGGCGCCCGTTTCGTGCCGCTGCAACCAGACCACGATGCCGGGGATGATGAGGGCCGCCGCCTCGGACGAGCCCCGCGATGCGATGGACAGCAGCAGCCGCTGGCGCTGCTGCAGTTTCCACAGCGGCTCGGCAGGGCCGCCGCCGTGTTCAGAACTGGTCGCCATCCACGTAGAGCCAGCGCCCGGCTTCGCGCACGAAACGGCTGCGCTCATGCAGGCGCACGGCGCGGCCACCCACGCGGTAGCGCGCGACGAATTCCACCTCGGCACTGTCCTCGCCGGTGCTGCGGAAGTCCTTGACCGCCAGCCCCAGCCAGCGTGCCGAAGGCTCGAAGTCCAGCGTGGCAGGCCGCTGGCTGGCGTGCCAGGTGGCCAGCAGATAGGCGGTGTCCTCGCGCACGAAGGCGCTGTAGCGCGAGCGCATCAACGCCTGGGCGTCGGGCGCAGGGCAGTCGCCGAAATGGTCCAGGTAGCGGCCGCAGCAGGCATCGAAGGCCAGGGGACGGCCCTTGGCATCGTGCTGGCCGCAGGGACAGGCCGGGGAGGTGGCGGCAGCGCTCATAGCGGCTGGCCCTGCGGAACTTGCGGAACTTGCGGAACTTGGGAGAGGACGGCGCGGGAGCAGGAATGCATGTCAGTCACGGCCGCCTTGCTGCGACCGGGTTCTTGATGGAGGACAGGCGGGCCATGATACTGACCGCGGGCCCTCGGGCCTGTAAGGAGAGCCCATGTTTTCAATGTCGGTCCCATGGTGGGAGTTCGTGGTGCGCGGCGTGGCCGTCTACCTGTTTTTGCTGGTATTCCTGCGCCTGACCGGGCGGCGCCAGACGGGGCAGTACGCGCCGTTCGACCTGGTGCTGCTGCTCATCCTGTCGAATGCGGTGCAGAACTCCATGAATGCCGGGGACAACTCGCTGATCGGCGGCATGGTCTCGGCCTCCACGCTGATCCTGTGCCATCTGCTGCTGTCCTGGCTGACCTTTCGCTTTCCCGCGCTGGAGCGGCTCATCGACGGCAAGGCCAAGGCCCTGATCAGGGACGGACACCTGAACAAGGACCTGATGCGCGAGGAACGCATCACGCGCGACGATATCGAGGCCGCGCTGCGTGCGGGCGGCTGCCTGCACCTGCGCGAGGTGGAGCGCGCCACGCTGGAGACCGACGGCAGCATCACCGTCGTCCTGCGCCGCCGCGACAGCGAGAACGAGGGCGATCCGCCGGTCTGACCCCCTGCCCGGCAGGCCCTGTCAGTCGAGCTGCTCCAGGAAGCGCTCGATGGCCAGGTTCACGGGCTGCGGATGCGTGAGGTTGGCCGCATGGCCGGCACCCGGCACCTCCACCCACTGCGCCCTGGGCAAGGCCTTGGCCATGGCGCGTGCACGGTCGGGCGCGATGGCGGTGTCGTCCGTGCCATGGATGACCAGGGCCGGCACATGGATGTCGGGCAGGCGCGGGCTGATGTCATCGCGCTGGGCCAGCGCCAGAAAGCTCTGCCCCAGGTTGATGGGCGTGGCCTTCTTCCATTTGGCACGCCAGGCCGCCGCGCCGCTCCAGCCCTGGCCCAGGATGGTGCGCTCCACCGTGGTCGCCATGTCGTCGCTGAGGCCATGCTCCATCCAGGCGCGCAGCAACGCTTCGTGGTGGGGCATCTGCTCGGGGTCTTCCAGCATGGCCTGGGTGTCGATCAGCACCAGCGCGCGCACGATCTCGGGGTGGATGAGCGCGCAGCGCAGCGACAGGTAGCCGCCCTGCGACATGCCGACCAGCACTGCGCGCTCCACGCCCAGGTGCTCGAGCAGGGCGGCCAGGTCGTCGGCCGAGTCGTAGTAGTCGAAGGGTGCGCACTGCTCGGGGTCTGCCGTCTGGCCATGGCCGCGCTCGTCCCAGCTGATGCAGCGAAAGCGCCCCTGCAGTGCCTGGACCTGGGGAGCGAACATGGTGTGGTCCATGAGCAGCCCGTGCGAAAACACCAGGACCGGGCCTCTCCCGCCCGTGTCCTCGTAGTACAGGTTCTGGCCGTTGACGGAAGCGATGGGCATGTCGGGATCTCCTGCGAAGGTGGTCACAAACCTGCCGGAAACGGCCGCCCGCCTCTCTCGGGCGCCGTGCCGGCGATGCTCCATGCTAAGCCCTGCGGGTGTCAGGGCCATCCGGCCCGACCCGCAGCGTGGGGGATTGGCCTCAGGCCAGGGCGCGCTGGATGAGAATTTTCTGCACGTCGCTCGTTCCCTCGTAGATCTGGCAGACGCGCACGTCGCGGTAGATGCGTTCCACGGGGAAGTCGCTGACCACGCCATAGCCGCCCAGGGTCTGGATGGCGGCGCTGCACACGCGCTCGGCCATTTCGCTGGCGAACAGCTTGGCCATGGCCGCTTCCTTGAGGCAGGGCAGGCCGGCATCGCGCAGGCTGGCCGCATGCCAGATCAGTTGGCGCGCGGCCTCGATCTGCGTGGCGCAGTCGGCCAGGCGAAAGCCCACGGCCTGGTGGTTGAAGATGGGCTGGCCGAAGCTCTCGCGCTCCTTGGAGTACTGCAGCGCGCAATCGAAGGCCGCACGCGCCATGCCCACGCTTTGCGCGGCAATGCCGATGCGCCCGCCTTCCAGCGCCGACAGCGCAATCTTGTAGCCCTCGCCCTCGGCGCCGATGAGGTTGGCGGCGGGGATGCGGCAGCCCTCGAACTGGATCTGGGCCGTATCCGAACTGTGCTGGCCCAGCTTGTCCTCCAGCCGCAGCACCTGGTAGCCGGGTGCGGAGGTCGGAACGATGAAGGCGCTCATGCCGCGCTTGCCCGCCGCCTTGTCGGTGACGGCGATGACGATGGCCACGTCGCCGTTCTTGCCGCTGGTGATGAACTGCTTGACGCCGTTGATCACGTAGTCGCTGCCGTCGCGCGTGGCCGTGGTGCGCAGCGCCGAGGCATCCGAGCCCACATGCGGCTCGGTCAGGCAGAAGGCGCCCAGCATCTCGCCGCGCGCCAGCGGCGCCAGCCATTGCTGCTTTTGCGCCTCGCTGCCGTAGCGCATGAGGATGGCGTTGACGGGGCAGTTGGTGACGCTGATCACCGTGCTGGTGCCGCCGTCGCCGGCTGCGATTTCCTCCAGCACCAGGGCCAGGCTCAGGTAGTCAAGGCCGGCGCCGCCGTACTCCTCGGGCACGCAGATGCCGTAGGCGCCCAGCGCCGCCAGGCCCTGGTGCACGTTCTTGGGAAAGTGGTGTTCCTTGTCCCAGCGTGCGGCATGGGGCGTGATTTCGGTGCGCACGAAGTCGCGCACCGCGTCACGGATCATTTCCTGGTCTGCGTTGAGCAGCATGTCTTGTCTCCTGATTCTTGTTTCGTTGTTCGTTGTCCGTTGCGCTGGTCGGATCTGCCGTCGGATCTACCAGGCGATGCGCTGCCCGTCATGCCGCAGCATGCGGCCCCGGTCGGCCGGCGTGACGCCGGCCAGCGTGCGCACCAGGCCCTGCACGCTTTGCTCGACGGTGAAGGTGGCAGCCGCGCCACCCATGTCGGTCTGCACCCAGCCCGGGTCCAGCGCGACCACGGTGGCGCCCGGCCATTGCGGCTTGGCGCTGGCCACGACCATGTTGAGCGCAGCCTTGCTGACGCGGTAGAGCCAGGCGTCGGATTCGGCGTCGGCCAGCAGCGACATCTGGCTGGAGAACAGGCCGAACACGCCGCCCGCCGCCTCGACCAGCGGCGCCACCTGGGGCAGCACCTGCATGGCGCCCAGCACATTGGTGTGCATGACGCGGTCGAACTGCTCGCGCGTGGGCGGCGTGGCCGAGCTGTGGGCATCCCACACTCCGGCCACATACAGCGCCAGCTCGATCTTCTCGCCGTCGAGCTGCCAGGCCAGGCCGCTGACGCTGGCCGGGTCGGCCACATCCACCAGCAGCACCTTGGCGCCCGTGGCCTCGACGCGCTCGCGGTCGGCCTCGCTGCGCACCGTGGCGACCACGCTGCGGCCCTGGGCCGCATAGGCCTCTACCAAGGCAAAACCAAGCCCGCGCGAGGCGCCCAACACCAGAGTGACTGCCATGTCTTTCGACCTTTCAAATGGAATGCGGTCAGCGGCCCTGCTCGTCCGCGATCTGCTTTTCGTAGCGCTCGACCATGGCCTCCTGCGTCTCGGTGGGCGCAGGCAGGCCGATCTGCTGGTGGACCATCTGGTTCACCGAGGGCATGACGTTGCGCGACACCTGGGACTCTGGCTTCCAGAGCCGGGCGCGCATCAGGGCCTTGGCACAGTGCAGATAGGCCTCCTGCACCTGGATCTCCAGAACGATCTTGGGCCGGAAGCCTTCGCTGGCGAACAGCGCCGTGTAGTGGGCCTCGTCGCGCAGCTTGGCCACGCCGTTGACGCGCAGGGTCTCGTCGAAACCCGGCACCATGAACAGCAGGCCGATGCGCGGATCGGCGATCAGGTTGCTGAAGCTGTCCAGGCGGTTGTTGCCGCCCGAATCGGGAATCAGCAGCGTCTGGTTGTCGGGCGCCTTGATGAAGCCCGGCTTGCCGCCGCGCGGCGAGGCATCCATCATCGCGCCCGCCCCGCCCCCCGTGGCCACGATGCACAGCGGCGACAGCGCGATGAAGCGCAGGCAGTGCCGGTCCAGGTCCACCTGCTGCTTGAGCAAGGCCCTTTCGGCCGGCATGGCATACAGGCTGCGCAACTGTTCTTCGCTGGTAATCATGGTCGAGAGGTCAAAGTAATAGCGGATCGGCCGATCCAAGTCTAGCTCTCTGGACGTCTGTGGCGCTGCCCATAAAACTGGCGCAATGCAAATCAGAGACACCGAGGAAGGGCCGCCCCGCACCGAGGGTGTCGTCCCCCTTTCAGGGGGAGGGCGCGCAGCGCCTCAGGGGGTGACCATTTCTATCGCCATGGCTGTTCCCTCGCCGCCGCCTATGCACAGCGTGGCCAGGCCGCGCTTGCCGCCGCGCGCCTGCAGGGCGTGCAGCAGCGTGACCAGGATGCGCGCACCGCTGGCGCCAATGGGGTGGCCCAGCGCACAGGCGCCGCCGTTGACGTTGACCTTGTCGCGCGGCACGCCCAGCTCGGCCATCAGGGCCATGGGCACGACGGCAAAGGCTTCGTTGACTTCCCACAGGTCCACGTCCGCCGCCGTCCAGCCGGCCTTCTTGAGGGCCTTCTGCGTGGCGCCCACGGGGGCCGTGGTGAACCATTCGGGCTCCTGGGCATGCGTGGCATGGGCAACGATGCGCGCCAGCGGCTTGCAGCCCAGTTCCTTGGCCGTGGACTCGCGCATCAGCACCAGGGCGGCGGCGCCGTCGTTGATGCTGGAGCTCGATGCGGCCGTGATCGTGCCGTCCTTCTTGAAGGCGGGCTTGAGGCTGGAAATCTTGTCCAGCTTGGCCTTGGCCGGGCCTTCGTCGATGCTGACGGTGACGTCGCCCTTGCGCGTGGAGACGGTGACGGGCGTGATCTCGGCGGCGAAGGCGCCGCTTTCAGTGGCCGCCTGGGCGCGCTTGACGCTTTCGATGGCGTAGGCGTCCTGCTGCTCGCGCGTGAAGTGGTATTTGGCGGCGCAGTCCTCGCCAAAAGTGCCCATGGAGCGGCCAGGCTCGTAGGCGTCCTCCAGGCCGTCGAGCATCATGTGGTCATAGACCTTGTCGTGACCCATGCGGTAGCCGCCACGCCCCTTCTTGAGCAGGTAGGGCGCATTGGTCATGCTTTCCATGCCGCCGGAGACCACCACATCGCGGCTGCCTGCGACCAGCTGGTCGTGCGCCAGGATGGTGGCCTCCATGCCGGCGCCGCACATCTTGGACAGGGTCACGGCGCCCGTGCTGCGCGGCAGGCCGCCCTTGAATCCGGCCTGGCGCGCAGGCGCCTGGCCCTGGCCCGCCATCAGGCAGTTGCCGAACAGCACTTCGTCCACTTTCTCGGGCGCCACGCCCGCGCGCTGCACGGCCGCCTTGATGGCGGCGCCGCCCAGATCATGGGCCGCGAGGTCGGCGAAGTCGCCCTGGAAGGCGCCCATGGGGGTGCGGGCTGCGCCGACGATGACGATGGGGTCTTGCATGCTTGTCTCCTGGGTTGTCGTGATGGTGAAAGAAAGGGAAAACGGGTCAGGCCAGCCAGCGGCTGCGCTCGTAGGGGAAGACATCGTGGACATGGCCTTCGCGGATGCGCTGCTGGTGCGCCTGCCAGAAGGCGGGGTCGAGCAGGTCGGCATGGTGGCGCATGAAGACTTCGCGCACGGCCGGGTTGCCCAGCAGAAAGGGCGCGAAGGTTTCCGGGAACACATCGCGCGGGCCCACGGGGTACCAGACCTCGCCGCTGAGCTCGTCCTCCTCGTTGCGCGGCGCGGGCACCTGGCGGAAGTGGCAGTCGGTCAGGTATTCGATCTCGTCGTAGTCGTAGAACACCACCTTGCCGCCGCGCGTGATGCCGAAGTTCTTCCACAGCATGTCGCCCGGGAAGATGTTGGCCGCGACCAGGTCCTTGATGGCATTGCCGTACTCGATCACGGCGCTCTCCAGCCGCTGCCGCGGTGCCGGCAGGTCCAGCCCGTCATCGAAGCACTCCTGCAGCAGCATGTTCAGCGGCACCATGCGCCGCTCTATGTAGAGGTGGGAGATGATGACCTCCTGCCGGCCATCGCCGTCGCGGTCGCTGATCTCGACCTGGCTGGGCGCATGCTCCAGGATCTCGGCGATCAGCGCATCCGAAAAGCGCTCGCGCGGGAAGGCCACCAGGCTGTACTCCAGCGTGTCGGCCATGCGCCCCACGCGGTCGTGCTGCTTGACCAGGCGGTACTTGGCCTTGACCTGCTCGCGCGTGATCTCCTTGGGCGCGGCGAAGCGGTCCTTGATGAGCTTGAATACATAGGGAAAGCTGGGCAGGTCGAACACCAGCATGACCATGCCCTTGATGCCGGGTGCGATGCGGAACTGGTCGCGCGAATGGCGCAGGTGGTGCAGGAAGTCGCGGTAGAACAGCGTCTTGCCCTGCTTGGCCAGGCCCAGGGCGTTGTACAGCTCGGCGCGCGGCTTGCGCGGCATGAGGCTGCGCAGGAACTGCACGTAGGCGCTGGGCACGTCGGTATCGACCATGAAGTAGGCGCGCGCAAAGCTGAACAGGCCGTGGAAGTCCTTCTCGCCGAACAGGGCCGCGTGCAGCACCAGCCGGCCGTTGTCGCCGTGCAGGATGGGCACGGCCCAGGACAGCTCGGCAAAGCCGTTGATGATCTTGCCGACGATGTAGGCGCCCTTGTTGCGGAAAAACAGGCTGGACAGCACCTGGATCTGGAAGTTGGCGTACAGGCGCATGGCCTGCAGCTGCGGCTCCAGGCGCTCGGCCAGGCGGGCGATGTCGCGCTCCAGGTCCTCGAAGGGGCGCTGCAGCTCGAATTGCTCCACGACTTCGCGCAGCGTCTGCGGCAGCGTCTCGCGTGTGGGGTAGAAGGCCAGGTAGGCCGGGCGCGCAGCCGGCTCCTGGTTCTCTATGTATTCCGTGCTGACGGCGGGCCGCACGAAGATGAAGTCGTTGTGGAAATGCGTGCGGTGCAGGATCTTGGTGGTGACCGAGTTGAAGAAGGTCTCGGCCAGCTCGGGCTGCAGGTGGTTGACCATGAGCCCGATGTAGTGGCGCTTGATCTGCTGCCAGACCGGCATGGGCTGGGCGCCCGCCGCAAATTCCTTTTCAAGCCGGCGCACGCATTCGCGCACGCGCAAGTCGTAGAACTCGATGCGCTCGCGCTGGGCACGCTGCTGGCCCAGCCAGTCGGCAGTTTCGAAGCGGTGCTTGGCGCGGGCGGATTCGGCGCGGAACAGGCGGTAATGGCGATTGAAGCCATCCATCATCGCCCGCGCGATGTCATGGGCAAGCAGGGTGTCCTGGGCAGGCATCGGCTTGAAGTCTCCCGGGGTCCCGCCTGCCATGGCCGCTCAGTCGCGCTGGCGGCTGGCGACCAGCTCGACAGCCTCGGCATGGATGTTGGCGATGCCGCCGACACCGGGCACGGTCATCTGCAGATTGGTGATCAGGCCGTCCTTGAGGCCATAGCACCAGCCGTGCAGCGTGACCTTCTGGCCGCGCGCCCAGGCATCCTGCATCACCGTGCTCTGCGCCACATTGATCACCTGCTCGATGGCATTGAGTTCGCACAGCGCATCGTGGCGCCATTGCGGGGACAGGCTGGCCAGCAGCGCCTGGTGCTTGTCGCGCACATCCTTCACATGGCGGATCCAGTTGTCGGCCAGGCCCACGCGCACATCCTCCAGTGCCGCCAGCACGCCGCCGCAGCCATAGTGACCCACGACCATCAGGTGCTCGACCTTGAGCTGGTCCACCGCGTACTGGATGGTGGACAGGCAGTTCAGGTCGCTGGGCACGACCACGTTGGCCACGTTGCGGTGCACGAACACCTCGCCGGGCTCCAGGCCCGTGATCTGGTTCGCAGGGACGCGGCTGTCGGAACAGCCGATCCACATGTAGCGGGGTTTTTGCTGCGACAACAGCCCGGTGAAGAAACCGGGCCGGTCACGCTCCATCTGCTGGGCCCATTCGCGGTTATGGACAAACAGTTCTTCGATGGAGGTTGTGCTCATAAGCAATCCTTTTGTTGGGTCAAACTCAAGAACGGCGCGGCAGGCGGGTGCGGGATCAGCAGGTCTCTGCGAACAGCTCGCGGCCGATCAGCATGCGACGGATCTCGCTGGTGCCGGCGCCGATCTCGTAGAGTTTCGCATCCCGCCAGAGGCGACCCAGTGGGTATTCGTTGATATACCCATTACCTCCATAGATTTGAACGCCTTCGCCCGCCATCCATGTCGCCTTCTCGGCGCACCACAAAATGACGCTGGCGCAGTCCTTGCGGACCTGGCGAACATGCTCCGTTCCCAGCAGATCGAGGTTTTTGGCGACCGTATAGGCAAAGGAGCGGCCCGCTTGCAGCACGGTGTACATGTCCGCCACCTTGCCCTGGATGAGCTGGAACTCGCCAATGCTCTGGCCGAACTGCTTGCGGTCATGGATGTAGGGCACGACGTTGTCCATCACCGACTGCATGATGCCCAGCGGCCCACCGGTCAGCACGGCACGCTCGTAGTCCAGGCCGCTCATCAGCACCTTGGCGCCGTTGTTCAGCCCGCCCAGCACGTTCTCGGCCGGCACCTCGACGTTCTCGAACACCAGCTCGCCCGTATGGCTGCCACGCATGCCCAGCTTGTCCAGCTTCTGGGCAATGGAAAAGCCCTTCATGCCCTTCTCGATCAGGAAAGCAGTCACGCCGCGGGCGTTCAGCTCGGGCTCGGTCTTGGCGTAGACCACCAGGGTGTCGGCATCGGGACCATTGGTGATCCACATCTTGGTGCCGTTGAGCAGGAAGTAGCCGCCCTTGTCCTCGGCCTTGAGCTTCATGCTGATCACGTCCGAGCCCGCGCCGGGCTCGCTCATGGCCAGCGCGCCCACGTGCTCGCCGCTGATCAGCTTGGGCAGGTACTTGGCCTTTTGCGCCTCGTTGCCGTTGCGGTTGATCTGGTTCACGCAAAGATTGCTGTGCGCGCCATAGGACAGGCCCACCGAGGCACTGGCACGCGAGATTTCCTCCATCGCCACCATGTGGGCCAGGTAGCCCATGTCGGCACCGCCGTACTGCTCGGACACGGTGATGCCCAGCACGCCCAGATCGCCAAACTTGCGCCACAGGTCCATGGGGAACTGGTCGTCGCGGTCGATCTCGCCGGCGCGCGGTGCAATCTCGGCCTGTGCGAACTCGCGCACGGCATCGCGCAGCGCGTCGATGTCCTCGCCCAGTTGGAAGTTCAGGCCCGGCAGGTTGGAAAGGCTCATCTCGTGTCTCCTGTGGAAATTTGGTGAAAGAACGCCGCCCGGCTCAGTCGGCCAGATCGCGGCCCTGCACGCACATCAGCGTGCAGCCCATGGTGGCAATCAGTTTTTCGCGGCCTTCGTCGATGGCATAGGCGCGCCCCTCGGTCACGATGATCGTGCGGCCCGGCTTGATCACCCGGCCTTCCATGCGAAAGCGCTGGCCCTTGGCGGGGGCCAGCAGATTGATCTTGAATTCGATGGTGAGCACGGCAGCATCGGCCGGCATCAGGGTCAGCCCTGCATAGCCGCAGGCGGAATCCAGCGCCGTGGAAACCATGCCGGCATGCAAAAAGCCATGCTGCTGCGTCAGCCCGGGCGCCCAGGCCAGGCAGACATCGACGGCGCCGGGCTCCAGCAGGGACAGCTCGGCGCCCAGGGTGTGCATCGCGCCCTGGCGTGCAAAACTGTCTCGCACACGGCGGGCAAAGTCGCTGTTGGCAGGTTCCAGGCGGGGCACGGTCAAGGCAAGCCTCACAAATTACGTTTACGTAAACGTCAATTATGAAGCATTTTTCCCATCCAGGTGTTTCAACAGAGTGCGGGCCTCGGATTCCTGCTCTCGCACCTCGGCCAGGTTGGCCTGCAGATCGGCCAGGCGGTCCTCGAGCTGGCGGCGATGCACAGCCAGCACTTCCAGGAATTTGCGCAGTTGCACGCCCGTGTCGCGGGGGCTGTCGTAGAGATCGATGATCTCCTTGGCTTCGTTCAGAGACAGTCCCAGCCGCTTGGCCCGCAAGGTCAGGCGAAGACGTGTGCGATCACGCGCGCTGTAGACGCGATTGCGCCCGCCAGGCCCGGCGCGCTCGGGCTCAAGCAAGCCCATGTCTTCATAGAAGCGGATGGCTCGGGTCGTGAGATCGAACTCCTTGGCAAGATCGCTGATGGTGTAGGTGGTCGACATGGCTGGAGAGTCCGCCAGCATCCACAGCCGGCGGCCATGGGAATGCGACGTTGACGTTAACGTCAATGCTAGCGGAATTGGCCACAGGAAACTGCGCCGGATGTTGCATCCGGGTGCGACGAAGAAGCCCGGCAGGAATAAAAAGAGAGCGCGTCAGCGCTCTCTTTTTCTGGGATGTCCGTTTTGGATATCCGTTTTGGATGTTCGTTTGGCTGTCCGTTTTGGCTGTTCTGCCTGTTTCCCCGTTTCCTGCAGCCCAATGCAAAAAACCCCGTAGCTTTGGGCTACGGGGTTTTTTGGGCTGTAAGAGCCTGACGATGACCTACTTTCACACGGGAACCCGCACTATCATCGGCGCAAAGTCGTTTCACTGTCCTGTTCGGGATGGGAAGGAGTGGTACCAACTTGCTATGGTCATCAGGCATAACTTGTTGTCATGCTGCTCATGGAGCAACACAACGAATTCATAGAGTCTGTAATCAGCTTTGTATTTTGACTGCGCCTTACTTGGCATAACCACCTTGATGATCACGTCATCAAAGTTATAGGGTCAAGCCTCACGAGCAATTAGTATCAGTTAGCTTAACGCATTACTGCGCTTCCACACCTGACCTATCAACGTCCTGGTCTTGAACGACTCTTCAGGGGCTCAAGGCCCGGCAGATCTCATCTTGAAACGAGTTTCCCGCTTAGATGCTTTCAGCGGTTATCTCTTCCACACTTAGCTACTCGGCAATGCCACTGGCGTGACAACCGATACACCAGAGGTGTGTCCACTCCGGTCCTCTCGTACTAGGAGCAGGCTTCCTCAAATCTGCAGCGCCCACGGAAGATAGGGACCAAACTGTCTCACGACGTTTTAAACCCAGCTCACGTACCTCTTTAAATGGCGAACAGCCATACCCTTGGGACCGACTACAGCCCCAGGATGAGATGAGCCGACATCGAGGTGCCAAACACCGCCGTCGATATGAACTCTTGGGCGGTATCAGCCTGTTATCCCCAGAGTACCTTTTATCCGTTGAGCGATGGCCCTTCCATACAGAACCACCGGATCACTATGTCCTGCTTTCGCATCTGCTCGACTTGTCAGTCTCGCAGTTAAGCACGCTTATGCCATTGCACTATCGTCACGATGTCCGACCGTAACTAGCGTACCTTCGAACTCCTCCGTTACGCTTTGGGAGGAGACCGCCCCAGTCAAACTGCCTACCATGCACTGTCCCCGATCCCGATAAGGGACCTGGGTTAGAACCTCAAACGCACCAGGGTGGTATTTCAACGTCGGCTCCATGAGAACTAGCGTCCTCACTTCAAAGCCTCCCACCTATCCTACACAGATCCGTTCAAAATCCAATACAAAGCTACAGTAAAGGTTCATGGGGTCTTTCCGTCTTTCCGCGGGGAGATTGCATCATCACAAACATTTCAACTTCGCTGAGTCTCTGGAGGAGACAGTGTGGCCATCGTTACGCCATTCGTGCAGGTCGGAACTTACCCGACAAGGAATTTCGCTACCTTAGGACCGTTATAGTTACGGCCGCCGTTTACTGGGACTTCAATCAAGAGCTTGCACCCCATCATTTAATCTTCCAGCACCGGGCAGGCGTCACACCCTATACGTCCACTTTCGTGTTTGCAGAGTGCTGTGTTTTTATTAAACAGTCGCAGCCACCGATTTTTTGCAACCGCTTTGGGCTCCCTTTGTTCAAGTTCACCTACTTGCGGCATACCTTCTCCCGAAGTTACGGTATCAATTTGCCGAGTTCCTTCTCCAGAGTTCTCTCAAGCGCCTTAGAATACTCATCTCGCGCACCAGTGTCGGTTTGCGGTACGGTCGTGTGTAGCTGAAGCTTAGTGGCTTTTCCTGGAAGCAGGGTATCACTCACTTCGTCTGCAAGCAGACTCGTTATCACCCCTCATCTAAGCCCGGCGGATTTGCCTACCAGGCACGACTACAGGCTTGAACCAACATATCCAACAGTTGGCTGAGCTAACCTTCTCCGTCCCCACATCGCACTACACATCGGTACAGGAATATTGACCTGTTTCCCATCAGCTACGCATCTCTGCCTCGCCTTAGGGGCCGACTCACCCTACGCCGATGAACGTTGCGTAGGAAACCTTGCGCTTACGGCGAGGGGGCTTTTCACCCCCTTTAACGCTACTCATGTCAGCATTCGCACTTCTGATACCTCCAGCACCCGTTACCAGGCACCTTCACAGGCTTACAGAACGCTCTCCTACCACTTGCAATAAATTGCAAATCCGCAGCTTCGGTAACTGGCTTAGCCCCGTTACATCTTCCGCGCAGGACGACTCGATCAGTGAGCTATTACGCTTTCTTTAAATGATGGCTGCTTCTAAGCCAACATCCTGACTGTTTTAGCCTTCCCACTTCGTTTCCCACTTAGCCAATTTTAGGGACCTTAGCTGGCGGTCTGGGTTGTTTCCCTCTTGAGTCCGGACGTTAGCACCCGGTGCTCTGTCTCCCAAGCTGTACTCTGCGGTATTCGGAGTTTGCATAGGTTTGGTAAGTCGCCATGACCCCCTAGCCTAAACAGTGCTCTACCCCCGCAGGTAATACTTGAGGCACTACCTAAATAGTTTTCGGAGAGAACCAGCTATTTCCAAGTTTGTTTAGCCTTTCACCCCTATCCACAGCTCATCCGCTAGTTTTGCAACACTAGTCGGTTCGGACCTCCAGTACCTGTTACGGCACCTTCATCCTGGCCATGGATAGATCACTTGGTTTCGGGTCTACACCCAGCGACTGGACGCCCTATTCGGACTCGATTTCTCTACGGCTCCCCTATTCGGTTAACCTTGCCACTGAATGTAAGTCGCTGACCCATTATACAAAAGGTACGCAGTCACCCTTGCGGGCTCCTACTTTTTGTAAGCATGCGGTTTCAGGATCTATTTCACTCCCCTCCCGGG
>NZ_LWCN01000005.1:1092500-1147921 GCF_001622915.1 Delftia sp. GW456-R20
GTGGCACCCACCAGGATGATCAGCCCCGCGCTGATGATGAAGGCGCCGACGGCCTCGCCCATGGAAAAGCCTCCGGCAAGCCCTGCGGTGGCCAGCACGGCAGCACCTGGTGTGGACCAGGCGACCATGACGGGCATGCGCAGTATCAGCGAGGGCAGCAAGGAGCACAGGCCCATGCCCAGCCCCAGCGCCCAGACCCAGGAGGTGATCTGCTCGGGCGTGGCATGGAAGGCCTGGGCGGCCTGGAAGACCAGGGCCACCGAGCTGGTGAAGCCCACGAGCACGGCCACGAAGCCGGCCGCAAAGGCGGAGGGACTCAAGTCACGGAGAAAGCGCATCGCGCGATTCTGTCACCACAGTGGCGGATCGTGCGATGCGCGGGCGACGCCTACAGCTCGATCTTGGAGCCCAGCTCCACCACGGAGTTGCTGGGCAGGTGCAGGAAGTCGGAGACACGGCTGGCGTTGCGGTGCATCTGGGCGAACAGCTTTTCGCGCCAGGGCGCCATGCGGTGGCTGATGCGCGGGATGATGACATCGCGCGACAGGAAGTAGCTGGTCTCCATGGCGTCGAGCTGGCAGCCCCGGGGGCGCAACAGGGACAGCGCCGCCGGCACGTCGGGTTCGTTCTTGAAGCCGTAGTTGATGATGACCTGCCAGCAGTCGCTGCCCAGGGCCTCGATCTCGGTACGCTTGTCCAGGCCCACCCAGGGAATTTCGTGGTTGCGCACCGTGACGAAGATGTTCTGGCTGTGCAGCACCTTGTTGTGCTTGAGGTTGTGCAGCAGGGCGTTGGGCACGGTGCCAGGCTCGCCGGACAGGAAGACGGCCGTGCCCGGCACCCGCGCCGGGGGATGACGCCAGACCGATTCGAGGAAGCTCTTGAGGTCGATGGCATCGGCCTGCAGCTTTTGGTGCAGCAGCTCGCGGCCCTTGCGCCAGGTCATCATCAGCGAGAACACCGTGCCGCCGATCAGCAGCGGGAACCAGCCGCCATCGAACAGCTTGAGCAGGTTGGACGAGAAGAAGGCCAGGTCCACCAGGAAGAAGAAGCCGGTGGCGGCAATGCACAGGGCCAGCGGGTAGTTCCAGCGGTAGCGGATCACGAAGAAGGTCAGCGTGGTGGTGATCAGCATGTCCAGCGTCACCGCAATGCCGTAGGCGGCCGCCAGGTTGCCGCTGGAGCGGAACAGCACCACGGCCAGCGCAATCGCCACGAACAGGCTCCAGTTGACCAGGGGCATATAGATCTGGCCGGCCTCGCGCACGCTGGTGTGGCGCACTTCCAGGCGCGGCAGATAGCCCAGCTGTATGACCTGGCGCGTGACGCTGAAGGCACCCGTGATCAGGGCCTGCGAAGCGATGACCGTGGCCATGGTGGCCATCAGCACCAGGGGCAGCAGAGCCCAGGCCGGGGCCATCATGTAGAAGGGATTCTTCACGGCGGCCGGGTTGGCCAGCAGCAGCGCACCCTGGCCGAAGTAATTGAGCGTGAGGGCAGGCATGGCCACGGAGAACCAGGCCAGGCGAATGGGCTTCTTGCCGAAGTGGCCCAAGTCGGCGTAGAGCGCCTCCGCCCCGGTCACGCACAGCACGACGGCGCCCAGGATGATGAAGCTGGTGCCGGGGTTGTCCCAGATGAAGCGCACCGCGAAGTGCGGGCTG
This sequence comes from Delftia sp. GW456-R20, assembly GCF_001622915.1. Lineage (NCBI taxonomy): Bacteria > Pseudomonadati > Pseudomonadota > Betaproteobacteria > Burkholderiales > Comamonadaceae > Delftia > Delftia sp. GW456-R20. Next base: position 1,094,165 of record NZ_LWCN01000005.1, read on the forward strand.
ATGGCCGCCAGGATTTCCGGATGGCCGGCGATCTGGTGTATGCCCAGCGCGGCGATGGTGGCGAACCAGACCAGGGTGATGGGGCCGAAAAAGCGCCCTATCCCTGCCGTGCCGTGCTTCTGGAACCAGAACAGCAGGAACAGGATGACCAGGGTCAGCGGGATCACCGCCTTGGTGAAGTGCGGGGACACCACCTCCAGGCCCTCGACGGCCGAAAGCACGGAGATGGCCGGTGTGATCACGCCGTCGCCATAGAACAGCGAGGTGCCGAAGATGCCGATGAGCAGCAGCACGCTGCGCAGGCGCGGCTTGTCCTTGACGGTCTGCGAGGCCAGGGCCAGCATGGCGACCAGGCCGCCTTCGCCGTTGTTGTCGGCGCGCAGCACCAGGACCACGTATTTGAGCGAGACGATGACCGTCAGCGTCCAGAACAGCAGCGACAGGACGCCGTAGATGTTCTCCTGGGTGAACGGCACATGGCCGGAGCCGAACACCTCCTTGACCGAATACAGCACGCTGGTGCCGATATCGCCATAGACCACGCCGATGGCGCCCAGGGTGAGCGCGGCCAACGAAGATTTGGTTTTCTGCACAGGTCTATGCGCCATCCCGTGGGGAGATGGCTTCAGTCAATTGAAATGCCGGCATTGTCCGCTGTCCTGATGACGAGCGCATCGGACAGCACCCCGATCAGTCGTAGATTTCCGCGTTGGGGTTGGTCGCCTCCAGCTCATAGCTGGCCGCCAGCATGGCGACCCGGGCCACCACGCCGTACATGTAGAAGCGATTGGGCATGCTGGCACCCGGGCGGGCGCCGATCTGGGGCAGCTGGGTGCTGTGCTGGAAGGCCAGCGGCACGAAGCCGGCACCGGGCGCGTTGAGGTTTTCGTCCACATCGCGCTCGGGGTGCATGCGGTAGAAGCCGCCGACCACGTAGCGGTCCATCATGTAGACCACGGGCTCGGCCACGGCGTTGTTCATGCGCTCCTGGGTGAGCACGCCCTCCTGGATGATCACGTCGTGCACGGTCTGGCCGTCCTTGATCATGCCCATCTTGTTGCGGCTCTTGCGCGGCAGCTCGGCCAGTTCCTTGGCGTCGCGCACGGTCATGACGCCCATGCCATAGGTGCCGTTGTCGGCCTTGACGATGGCAAACGGCTTTTCCTTGATGCCGTATTCCTTGTACTTGCGGCGCACCTTGGCCAGCAGCACATCGACCTGCTCGGCCAGGCCTTCCATGCCCACGCCATTGGCGAAGTCGATGCCTTCGCTGCGCCCGAACAGCGGGTTGATCAGCCAGGGATCGATGCCCAGCAGCTTGCCGAAGCGCTTGGCCACTTCCTCGTAGCTCTGGAAATGGCGGCTCTTGCGGCGCACGCTCCAGCCTGCATGCAGGGGCGGCAGCAGGTATTGCTCGTACAGCTCCTCGACGATGCCCGGCACGCCGGAGGACAGGTCGTTGTTGAGCAAGATGGTGCAGGGATCGAAATCCTTGAGGCCGATGCGGCGCTTGCTGCGGATCACCGGCTCCAGCGTCACCGTGTCGCCATGCGGCAGGGTGACGGTGGTGGTCTTCTTGACATCGGGGCTGATGGAGCCGATGCGCACATTCAGACCGGCCATGTTGAAGATGCGCTTGAGCTGCACCACGTTGGCCAGGTAATGGGTGTTGCGCGTGTGGTTCTCGGGAATGATGAGCAGGTTGCGCGCTTCGGGGCAGATCTTCTCGATCGCCGCCATGGCCGCCTGCACGGCCAGCGGCAGCATTTCGTCGGTCAGGTTGTTCCAGCCGCCAGGAAACAGGTTGGTATCCACGGGCGCGAGCTTGAAGCCGGCGTTGCGGATGTCCACCGAGCAATAGAAAGGCGGCGTGTGTTCCATCCATTCGAGCCGGAACCAGCGCTCGATCGCCGGCATGGAGTCGAGGATGCGCTGCTCAAGCTCGTTGATCGGGCCTGTCAGGGCCGTGATGAGATGTGGAACCATAAAGACCCTCTGGGTACGGCGGTGGGGGGCAATTGTAGAGATTGGACCATGGTCTAAGTGTTTTCCCTAGTCTCTTCGGCATCATCGGCGCCAGAAAGCCGGGGAAAGCAGCGCCATGAAACTCAGGATTTCCAGGCGCCCCAGCAGCATGGCCAGGGTGCAGATCCAGGTCTGGAAGTCGGTGAGCACAGCATAGTTGGAGCTCGGCCCCAGCGCGCCCAAGCCCGGCCCCATGCAGTGCACGCTGGCCAGCACGGCGGAAAAGGCGGTCACCGGGTCCAGGTCGGTGAGCAGCAGCACCATGCTGAGCGTGATCACGGTGGCGCCATAGACCAGCATGAAGGCCAGCACCGAGAAGATCATGCGGTCGTCCACCACGCCGTTGCCCAGTCGCACGGGCTGCATGGCGCGCGGGTGCACGAGCCGCGTGAGCTCGCGCCGCGCCTGCTTGAGCAGGATGAGCATGCGCACCATCTTGATGCCGCCACCCGTGGAGCCCGCGCTGGTGGCCACGCCCGACAGCAGCAGCATGAGCACGGGCGCGAAGACGGGCCAGCTCAGGTAGTCGACGGTGGTGAAGCCCGTGGTCGTGGCCACCGAGACCACGTGGAAGATGCCATAGCGCAGCGCCTCGACAGGCCCGTACACGCCCTTGGCCCACAGCAGCAGCGCGACGATGAGCCCGCCGCCCAGCAGCACGGCCAGCGTGGCGCGCATTTCGGGGTCGCGCCAGAAGCCGTCCCAGCGGCCCTTGCGCATGGCCACGAAGTACAGCGCGAAGTTGCAGCTGGCCAGCAGCATGAAGACCAGGGCGATCAGCTCGATCAGCGGCGAGTCGAAGTAGGCGAAGCTGGCGTCATGCGAGGACAGGCCGCCCAGGCTCACCGTGGCGAACATGTGCATCAGCGCATCCAGCGGCTCCATGCCCGCGGCCCAGAAAGCCAGCGCACAGGCCAGCGAGAACACGCCGTAGACGCCCCACAGGCCCTTGGCGGTCTCGGTCATGCGCGGCGTCAGCTTGGTGTCCTTGATGGGGCCGGCGGCCTCGGCGCGGAACAGCTGGGCACCGCCCACGCCCAGCAGCGGCAGGATGGCCACGGCCAGGATCAGGATGCCCATGCCGCCCAACCATTGCAGGAAGGTGCGCCAGACGTTGATGGACACGGGCAATGCATCCAGCCCCGTGAGCACGGTGGCGCCCGTCGTCGTCAGGCCCGAGACGGCCTCGAAATAGGCATGGGTGAAGCTGATGCTCAGGCCCACATGGCCCAGGCCCAGCACCAGGGGCAGCATGGCGCACAGCGGCAGCACCACCCACACCAGGGTGACGAGGATGACGCCGTGGCGCGGCTGCAGCTCGCGCCGGAAATGGTCCAGGCCTACCCACAGCGACAGCCCCGCCGCCGCCGTGATGCCGATGGCCCAGGGGTAGATGCGCCAGATGCCGTCGTCGGCAAACCAGGACACGGCAAAGGGCAGCAGCATGGACAGCGCGAACATGACCATGAGCATGCCAAGCACGCGCAGGACGGGGAACAGGTCGCGCATGGGTATGGGCTCAGAAGAAGGTGGCGCTGACGCGGAACAGGTTTTCCACGTCCCGCACCAGCCGCTTGTGGGGCAGGAAGAAGACCACGTGGTCGCCGCTCTCGATCACGGTGTTGCCGCGCGGGATGATGACCTCGGGCTCGGCGCCGGCCGCGATCTCGTCGGCCGGCACGCCTTCGGGAATGCCGCGCACGATGAGGCCGATGTGCGCATCCTCGGGCACGCGCAGGTCCTCGACCTTGCGGCCGACCACGCGCGAGCTCTTGCGGTCGCCGCGCGCCACGATCTCCAGCGCCTCGGCCACGCCCCGGCGCAGGCTGTGCACGGCCTGCACGTCGCCGCGGCGCACATAGGCCAGCAGCTCGCCGAGCATGGCCTGGGCCGGCGACAGCGCAATGTCGATCTGCGTGCCGTGCATCAGGTCGGCATAGGCGCGCCGCGTGATCAGCGAGAGCACGCGCCGCGCGCCCATGCGCTTGCCCAGCAGGCTGGCCATGATGTTGTTCTCGTCGTCGTCGGTGAGGGCCAGGAACAGGTCCACGTCCTCCACGCTTTCATCGGCCAGCAGGTCCTCGTCGGTGGCATCGCCGTGCAGCACCAGCACCTCGGCCGGCAGCAGCGAGGCCAGGTCCTGGCAGCGCTGCTCGTCGGGCTCGATGATCTTGATGTGAAAGCGGCCCGGCACGCGCGACAGCTGCAGCGCCAGGCGCAGGCTGACCTGGTCGCCACCGGCGATCATGATGCGGTAGACGGGGCGCGAAGGCCGGCCCGCGGGCTGGTGGATGGCGCGCAGCACCTCGGCCACATGCTCGCGCGCGGCCAGGATGAAGACTTCGTCGCCGGGCTCGATGCGGGTGTTGCCGTCGCAGCGCACGAAGCGGTCGGGTTCCTCCAGGAAACGCCGGTAGATGGCCACGATGCGCATGGCCAGCTCGGGCATGCAGTCGCGCAGCTCGCCGATGTGCTTGCCGACGGCGGGGGCGCCGTCGCGCGCACGCACCGAGGCCAGCGCGGCGCGTCCGCCCGCGAAGGCACGCACCTGCATGGCTTCGGGGAACTCGATGAGCTTGCTGATGTAGTTGGTCAGCGACTCCTCGGGGCAGATGATGCGGTCCACGCCGAAGCCTTCCTTGCCCAGCAGCGTCTCGTCATCGCCAAAGCCCGAGGAGCGCACGCGCGCGATGCGGGTGGGAATCTCGAACAGCACCTGGGCCAGCTTGCAGCACACCAGGTTGGTTTCGTCGAGCGCGGCGCAGGCGATCAGCAGGTCCGTGTCCTTGGCTCCGGCCTCGGCCAGCACCTGGGGATCGATACCGTTGCCCACGACGCCGCGCAGGTCGAAGCGCGATTCCAGCTCGCGCAGGCGACGCGCATCGGTGTCGATCACCGTGATGTCGTTGCGTTCGGACACCAGGCTTTCGGCCACGCTGTAGCCCACACGGCCGGCGCCAAGAATGATGATTTTCATGGGTTCATTGCGGTGCTGCGGTGCCGGCGCGGGGCATCCCGGCGCGGGGCGTCCCGGCCGGGTGCCTGCCGGCGCGCAGCAAGGTCCGGTCAGGTGCGGACTTCGCCTTCACCCAGCACCACGTATTTGAGCGAGGTGAGACCTTCGATGCCCACAGGACCGCGCGCATGGAACTTGTCGGTGCTGATGCCGATTTCCGCGCCCAGGCCGTACTCGAAGCCATCGGCAAAGCGCGTGCTGGCATTGACCATGACGCTGGCCGAGTCCACCTCGCGCAGAAAGCGCTGGGCATGCATGTGGTCGCGCGTGAGGATGGCATCCGTGTGGTGGCTGGAGTAGCGGTTGATGTGGGCGATGGCTTCGTCCACACCCGCGACGATCTTGACGCTGATGATGGGTGCCAGGTATTCCTCGCTCCAGTCCTGCTCGGTGGCCTCGGCCAGTTGGGCACCGGCCACGGACTTCAGGATGGCCAGCGATTCGGGGCAGCCGCGCATCTCCACGCCCTTGGCGGCGTAGATGGCACCGATCTGCGGCAGGAACTCGGCCGCCACGCCACGCGCCACCAGCAGGCTCTCGCTGGCGTTGCAGGGGCTGTACTTGTTGGTCTTGGCGTTGTCGGCCACCTTGACGGCCATGGCGATGTCACAGGGATCATCGACATAGGTGTGGCAATTGCCGTCCAGGTGCTTGATCACAGGCACCTTGGCCTCGCGGCTGATGCGCTCGATCAGGCCCTTGCCGCCGCGCGGGATGATGACGTCCACGTAGTCGGGCATGGCGATGAGCTGGCCCACGGCCTCGCGGTCCGTGGTCTGCACCAGCTGCACGCCGTGCTCGGGCAGGCCGGCCTCGGCCAGCGCCCTGGCCACGAGGGCGGCCAGTGCCTTGTTGGAGTCGATGGCTTCCGAGCCGCCGCGCAGGATGCAGGCGTTGCCGCTCTTGATGCTGAGGCTGGCCGCCTCGATGGTCACGTTGGGGCGGCTCTCATAGATCATGCCGAACACGCCGATGGGCACGCGCATCTGGCCCACGCGGATGCCGCTGGGCATTTGCTTCATGCCGATGATCTCGCCGATCACGTCGGCCATGGATGCCAGCTGTTCGCAGCCCTGGGCACAGGTTTCAAGCACCTTGGGTGTCAGGCGCAGGCGGTCCACCATGGGTGCGGACAGGCCGTTGGCCACGGCGCGGTCGAGGTCACGGGCGTTGTCGGTCTGCAACGGCTCCACGTTCTCCCGCAGCAGGCGCGCCAGCGCCAGCAGGGCGCGGCTTTTGACGGCAGCCGAGGCTCGGGCCATCTGGGCGGAGGCCACTTTGGCCTGAACGCCCAGGTTGTGGGTGTATTCGACGATATTGAGCGCGTTCATTCCGAGATTCTCGCCGAGTTGCGCCCATTTGCGCACCGGGACCGGGCATGCCCCGCGCCGACATGCGGCTGCGACGCGGCCAGGAAGCGTCTGCGCACGGCCGCCAGAGGGCAAACCCCGCGTTGCGGCGGCCGGCAGGATGTCGCGGCCACCCTACACTGCTGCCCAGTACGCAGAGGTTTTCCCGCCATGTCCACCAGCCACGACACTCTTCTCGCCGCCCAGCAGCTCGCCCAGCTGCATGCCGGCTTCGCCCAACTGGCACAGCAGCAGCTGTCGGCCACCGTGCTCGGACAGCAGGCCAGGGCCTCGTCGGAGTTGCTGCAGGCCCTGCCGCCGCGCTACGGCGAAGTGCTGCTCAATCTGCTGGACCGACTGGAGTCCAGCGCGCTGTTCAGCGAGGAAAGCTGCTCCTTCAGCCAGAAGGACCTGCTGGACAACCTTGAGACCTGGGCCACCAAGGCCCAGGCGCAGCTGGAAAAGACGCGCTAGGAACGGTACGTCAGCCCTTGGCGCCGGCCTGGGCCAGGTCCACGGCCAGGCGGCGCAGGGCCTGCCAGCCGTCGCGCGGCCAGCCTTCGAAGGCCAGGCCCTTGACGATGCCGTCCACCGCGTGGGCCGATTGCAGCAGGCGCGCGGCCTGGGCATCGGTGATGCGCGGCAGCAGGCGCTCGAACAAGCGTTCCTTGACGCCCCAGATGCGCTGGGCGCGCAGCGCCATCGGCAGGGGCTGGCCTGCGGCCATGGCGTCCCTCACGCGGCAGATGGCGCGGATGTCCTCGGCCAGGGTCCAGTGCACCAGCACTTCGGCCGTGCCTTCGGCCTGCAGGCCATCGAGCATGCGCGAGACGCGCGCCAGCTGCCCGCCCAGCACGGCCTCCGACAGCTTGAACACGTCGTAGCGCGCCACATTGAGCACGGCCTGCTCGACCTGGGCCTGGCTCAGTTCACCCTCGGGATGCAACAGCGCCAGCTTCTGGATTTCCTGGTGCGCGGCCAGCAGGTTGCCTTCGACGCGGTCGGCAAAGAACTGCAGCGTGCGCTGCCCTTCCTCGCCGGGTGCGACGCGCTGGCCCTGGGCCGCCAGCCGCTGGGCAATCCAGGCCGGCAACTGGGCGCGCTCAATGGGATCGATCTGCAGTGTCATGCCCTGGGCCTCCAGCGCGCTGAACCAGGCCCCCGTCTTGGTGGCCTTGTCCAGGCGCGGCAGCAGGACCAGGGTGAGCGTGCTGTCGTTGCCCCGCGCGGACTCGGCGATCTGCTGCAGCGCGGCGCCGCCGTCCTTGCCCGGCTTGCCCGAGGGAATGCGGATCTCGACGATCTGCCGGTCGGCGAACAGCGACAGCGAGCCACCGGCCGCCAGCACGGCGCTCCAGTCGAAATGCGCGCCGGCCACGGTATAGCTGCTGCGCTCGGTATAGCCGGCCGCGCGCGCCGCGGCGCGGATGGCATCGGCCGCCTCCTGCTGCTGCAGCGGCTCGTCGCCGTGCAGCACATAGAGCGGGCGCAGGCCCTTGGCCAGATGGCCGCCAAGCTGGTTCAGGGCAAGCTGCATGGGGCTCAGGTCAGGCTCTTGACGGCCGCCAGACGGCGCAGCAACTGCTGCACGATGTCAGTGCGCATGTCCTTGTAGAGCATGGCCTCCTCGGCTTCCTTGGACAGCGCGTTGGTTTCGTTGTACGTCACATCGCGCTGCTGCAGGATTTCGGTCTCGGGAATCGGCTCGTCGCCATTGGGCGTGCGCAGCTTGAAGCGCACGCGCAGGCGCAGCTGCAACTCGCGCACCTGGCCCAGCGCGTTCATGCCGACGATGACCCGCTCCTGCCGCTCGCTGACGATCTGGAAGATCGCTTCGGCATCGTCGGGCGATGCCGGATCGCGCAGCACGGTCAGCTTGTCGCTGGCACTGGCCAGATTGCGCGACAGCTCCCGCGCTACCGGAGAGCCCCGGCCCGCCTGGATGTAGAGCGAGCGGAACACGAAGGTCGGCACCCCCCGCAGGCGAAAGCCGCAGGCCCCCAGCAGCGGAGCCAGGGCCAGGGCGGTGAGCAGGGTACGTTTTTGCATGCTTGGTTCCTTGCGGGCGCCGGGCAGGCCCGGCGCCCAGGGGGTCAGACCACGACGTTCACGAGGCGGCCAGGCACCACGATCACCTTCTTGGGCACGGCACCGTTGGTGAACTTCTGGCATTCCTCGTTGGCCAGGGCAATGCGCTCGATCTCGGCCTTGTCGGCCGTCGAGGACACCAGGATGGCCCCGCGCAGCTTGCCGTTGACCTGCAGCACCAGAGAGATCTCGTCCTGCACCAGCGCCTGGGGATCGACCTGGGGCCAGGGCGCATCCAGCACGTCGCCCAGGTGGGCGGCGTAGCCCAGCTCGCTCCACAGCGCATGGGCCAGGTGGGGCGTGGCCGGGTAGAGCACGCGCAGCAGGATGCCGAAGCCTTCGATCAGCGCCACCTGGGCGCCCGCGTCGTCGAAGGACTTGAAGTCCTCCAGCGCGTTGATCATCTTCATGGCGCCCGAGACCACGGTGTTGTACTGCATGCGCTGGTAGTCGTATTCCACCTGCTTGAGCACGGTGTGGATCTCCAGGCGCAGGGACTTGGCGGCCTTGCCGAACTCCACGTCGTCCAGCGACTTGGCGCCGGCCACGCTCTGCACGGCACCGGCCATGTCCATCTGCGACAGTTTGGCGCCGAAGTTGTAGACGCGGCGCAGGAAGCGGTAGCTGCCTTCGACGGCGGCATCGTTCCATTCCAGCGTCAGCTCGGGCGGCGCGGTGAACATGGTGTACAGGCGCGCGGTGTCGGCGCCGTACTTCTCGATCAGCTCCTGCGGATCGATGCCGTTGTTCTTGGACTTGGACATGGTGCCCACGCCCTCGTAGTCGATGTCCGTGCCCACGGGCAGCAGGCCATCGGCGCTGTCCACCTCGGCCTTGAGCTTGGCGCCCACGATCTTGCCGGTCTCGTCGAACACATGCTCGACATCCTTGGGCCAGAAGTACTCCTTGGCACCCTTGGCCGTGCGGCGGCTGTAGATGTGGTTGAGCACCATGCCCTGGGTCAGCAGCTTGGTGAAGGGCTCATCGACCTTGACCAGGCCCAGGTCACGCATGACCTTGGTCCAGAAGCGCGCGTACAGCAAGTGCAGGATGGCGTGCTCGATGCCGCCGATGTACTGGTCCATGCCGCTGCCGCCGGTGGCGGCATTCTGGTCCCGCATCCAGTACTCGGCACCTTCCGCCACCATCTGCTCGCTGTTCCTGGCGTCGCAATAGCGCATGAAGTACCAGGACGAGTCCACGAAGGTGTCCATGGTGTCGGTCTCGCGGCGCGCGCTCTTGCCGCAGCAGGGGCAGACCACGCCGGCGTGGAAGGCTTCGCTCTTGATCAGGGGGTTGCCCGAGCCATCTGGCACCAGGTCCTGGGGCAGGACCACGGGCAGGTCCTTGGCGGGCACGGGCTGGGCGCCGCAGTCCTCGCAGTGGATGATGGGAATCGGCGTGCCCCAGTAGCGCTGGCGGCTCACGCCCCAGTCGCGCAGGCGCCAGGTGGTTTTCTTCTCGCCAAGACCCTTGGCGGCCAGCAGTTCGGCCACCTTGTCCACGGCCGCCACATGGGGCAGGCCGTCGAGTTCGCCGGAATCGATGCAGACAGCGCGCTGCTTGTCGCCGTACGAGTCGGCCCATGCCTCGGTGCTGAAGGTCTCGCCTTCGACCGCGATGACCTGGCGGATGGCGATGCCGTACTTCTTCGCAAAGGCGAAGTCGCGCTCGTCATGCGCGGGCACGCCCATGACGGCACCGTCGCCGTAGCTCATGAGCACGTAGTTGCCGACCCAGACCTCGACCTGGGCGCCCGTCAGCGGATGCGTGACGAACAGGCCCGTGGGCAGGCCTTCCTTTTCCTTGACCGCGAGTTCGGCCTCGGTAGTGCCGCCCTTCTTGCACTCTTCGATGAAGGCGGCCAGCTTGGGGCTCGTGGCGGCGGCGTGCAGGGCCAGCGGATGCTCGGGCGCCACGGCGCAGAACGTCACGCCCATGATGGTGTCGGCACGCGTGGTGAACACGTACAGGCGGCCGTCCTGGATGGGCTGGCCGTCGGCGCCACGGATGTCGTGGGTGAACGCAAAGCGCACACCGGAGCTCTTGCCGATCCAGTTTTCCTGCATCAGGCGGACTTTTTCAGGCCAGCCGGTCAGCGTGGCCTTGTCGCCACCCACCTGGACATGGTCCAGCAGCTCCTGGGCGTAGTCGGTGATCTTCAGGTAGTAGCCGGGGATTTCGCGCTTTTCGACCGGCGCGCCCGTGCGCCAGCCGCGGCCGTCGATGACCTGCTCGTTGGCCAGCACGGTCTGGTCCACCGGGTCCCAGTTCACGACCTGGGTCTTGCGGTAGGCAATGCCCTTTTCCAGCATCTTCAGGAACAGCCACTGGTTCCACTTGTAGTAGTCGGGGTCGCAGGTGGCGATCTCGCGGCTCCAGTCGATGGCCAGCCCCATCGCCTGCATCTGCTTTTTCATGTAGGCGATGTTGTCGTAGGTCCACTGCGCGGGCGGCACCTTGTTCTTGAGCGCAGCGTTCTCGGCCGGCAGGCCGAAGGCGTCCCAGCCCATGGGCATGAGGACGTTGTAGCCCTTCATGCGCAGCTGGCGCGTCAGCATGTCGTTGATGGTGTAGTTGCGCACATGGCCCATGTGCAGCTTGCCGCTGGGGTAGGGCAGCATGGAGCAGGCGTAGAACTTGGGCTTGGCCTGGTCTTCGGTCACGCGGTAAGCGTCGCGGGCGGACCAGTGGTCTTGCGCTGCGCGCTCAACGTCGATGTGGTTGTATTTCTCTTGCATGGTGCTGCGGCCCAGGGGCCTGACAAGGTGGATTGCCGGAATCAACCGGCGATTTTAGGCCCCCGGCCCGGCCGTGCCCGAAGCCGCCCACAAGCCCGCAGGCGGTACTGCGTCATCGGCGGCCGCTTGCCCGCCTGTGGCACGGGGAAAAGCCGCACTGCGTATGCTTGCCAGCTCTGCGGCGCCATGCCGCAGGCGTTCCTCCATCGCCAGCCCGGGCTTGCGCAGGAACCGATGCGCATCTCCCGGGCATGCCGCCACTGCGCGCGGCCTCATGGTGCCGGCCGCAGGCAGGCCGGCACTGCAACGCCCTGGAGTTTTTCTTGCTGAACTGGTCTTTGATTTCCGGCTGGGATCCCGTCATGCAGGCCCTGGCCGCGCTGTGTGCGCTGGTGCTGCTGGCCCGCTCGGCGGGGTTTGTCGTGCAATGGCTGCTGCTGCGCGTGCTTCCGCGCATGCGCAGCACGCTGGTGGAGATGGAATGGGCGCAGGTGCTGCTGCACGATAGCGTGCTGCAGCGGCTGGCCAAGGCCGTGCCTTCGCTGGTCATGCAGTCGGGCGTGCAGGCCATACCGCAGTTGCAGCCGCAGTGGGCCACGCTGATCCTGAACCTGGCCATCGCCTGCACCATCTACCACGTGGCCCGCGTGATCAGCGCCCTGCTCAACGCCATGAACGAGGCGCACGAGCTCAAGGAAGAGCGCAAGGCCACGCAGGCCCACTCGATCAAGAGCTATGTGCAGCTGGGCAAGCTGCTGGTGTTCCTGATCGCCATCGTGCTCATCGTCGCCACCCTGGTGGACCGCTCGCCGCTGTTGCTGCTGTCGGGCCTGGGCGCGGCCTCGGCCGTGCTGATGCTGATCTTCAAGGACACCATCATGTCCTTCGTGGCCGGCGTGCAGCTGGGCTCCAACGACATGCTGCGCGTGGGCGACTGGATAGAGATGCCCCAGGTCGGCGCCGATGGCTTCGTGATCGACATCGCGCTGCACACGGTGAAGGTGCAGAACTGGGACAAGACCATCACCACCATTCCCACCTGGCGGCTGATGAGCGACAGCTACAAGAACTGGCGCGGCATGTTCGAGTCGGGCGGGCGCCGCATCCGCCGCTCGCTGCACATAGACGCCCACACCATCCGCCTGCTGACGCCCGAGCAGCGGCAGAAACTGGCGCTGCTGGAGCCCCTGAAGGACCATTGGACCCGCAGCGGCGACCTGCGCATGGCCGACGCGCCTGCAGGCAGCGAGATGGCTGCGCAGCAACTCAGCAATCTGGCCGTTTTCAAGGCCTATGCATACGCCTACCTGCTGCGCCATCCGCACATCCACAAGACGCCGAACATGTTTTTGCTGGTGCGCACCATGGAGCCTTCGCCCATGGGGGTGCCGCTGGAGCTGTTTTGCTACACCAGCACCACGGTCTGGGTGGAGTACGAGGCCATACAGGGCGCGATCTTCGACCACCTGATCGGCATGCTGCCCCTGTTCGGGCTCAGCCTGTACCAGCGTTCCTCGGACCATGGCCAGCATCTGCGGCTGGCGGGCAGCGAGCGCTGGCCCGAAGGACAGCAATAGGTTCGCGGGCGCAGGCCCGGCGGCGCTTCAGCGCCCGGCGCCGGAGGGGCCCAGGACGGCGGCGGACCGGCCCTCCTGGCTTCGCGCAGGCTCCGCCACGAAGCCCATGCGCGTCAGGCCCGCCGCGTGTGCCCAGCCCATGAGCTCGGCCACGCGGCCATAGGGCACAGCCTGGTCGGCACGCAATTGCAGCTCGGCCTGGGGATTGCGGGCGCCAAGCCGGGCCAGGCGCTCGCGCAGTGCCTCGGGCGTGGTGGGCTGGCCCTGCACCCAGAGCGCGCCCTGCGCATCGACCTCCAGCAGCAGCGCATCGTCCTCGCCCGCAGCCGCCATGGGCTGGGTGCCCTGGGCCTGGGGCAATTGCACTCGCAGGGAGGCGGCCAGCATGGGCGCCGCAAGAATGAAGATGACCACCAGCACCAGCATCACGTCCACCAGCGGGGTGACGTTGATGGCGTGCATGGGCTGGGGGGCGCTCTCCTTGCCGCTCAGTCGTCCGAAGGCCATGTGCGCTCCTGCCTGGCCGCCCGGTCAGGGCGCGTCCATGGGGCCGGCCGGCAGGGCGGCGACGGGCATGCCGTCATCCTGCTGCGCCTGCCCAGGCTGCTCCAGGCCGAACATGGCCTGCAGGTCATGGGCAAAGCCTTCGAGCAGGGCTTCCATCTGGGCGGCGGCGCGGCCCAGCAGGTTATAGGCCAGCACGGCCGGCAGGGCGACGGCCAGGCCGGCTGCCGTCATCACAAGGGCCTCGCCCACAGGGCCGGCCAGTTGCTCGATGCCGATCTGTCCGCTGCCGGCCAGCGTGGCCAGCGCGTGGTGAATGCCCCAGACGGTGCCCAGGAGGCCGACGAAGGGCGCCGTGGCGCCCACGGTGGCCAGCAGGGTCTGGCCCCATTGAAGCTGGTGGCTGGCCGACTGCAGCGCCTGGCGCAGGCCGCGCGTGAGGCGCACGGAGCGCGCTGCGCGCCCCGAGAGCGCCATGCCGCTGCTGCCCGTGGGCGCGAGGGCCTGGGACACGGCCCCGGCCATGGGCGCCACCAGTTGCTGGCGATCGCCCTCGGCCATGCGGGCCTGGCCCGTGGCCAGGTCCGGCGCACTCCAGAAGGCCGCAATGGCCTGTGGAACGCGGCGGCGGCTGGCGGCCATGAACCAGATCTTCCAGACGATGACCACCCAGCTGGCCACCGACAGCGCCAGCAGCAGCAGCGCCGTGCCGCGCGCCACGGCGTCGCCTTGCTGCCACCAGAGCCAGAGTGGGCCGGTCATGGTCTTTATCTCGCCCGTATGGCCAAAGATAGGTACGCGGCGCTACGGCCCTGGGTCTGTGCCATCACAGACCCAGGACATCGTTCATGTCGTACTGACCCGTTGCCTTGCCTGCCAGGAAGCGCGCCGCCCGCAGGCTGCCCTGGGCATAGCCGGCACGGCTGCTGGACTTGTGCGAGATCTCGATGCGCTCGCCCGTGCCCGCGAACAGCACCGTGTGGTCACCGATGATGTCGCCGCCGCGCACGGTGGCAAAGCCGATGGTGTTGTCCTCGCGCGCGCCGGTGTGGCCGAAGCGCTCGTAGACGGCGCGGTCGGCCAGCTTCGTGCCCTGGGCTTCGGCGATGACCTCGCCCATCTTGAGGGCCGTGCCCGAGGGGGCATCGACCTTGTGGCGGTGGTGGGCCTCGACGATTTCGATGTCATAGCCGCTGGACAGCGCCTTGGCCGCCATCTCCAGCAGCTTGAAGGTGACGTTCACGCCCACGCTCATGTTGGGCGACAGCACCACGGCCGTGCGCTGGGCGTACTCGGCGATGCGGGCCTTTTGCTCGTCGCTGAAGCCCGTGGTGCCGATGACCAGCTTGACGCCCAGCTCGGCGCAGATGGCCAGGTGGTCCATCGTGCCTTCGGGGCGCGTGAAGTCGATCAGGCAATCGGCCTTGGACAGCGCGGCACGCACATCGCTTTCGATGGCGATGCCGCTGGGCTGGCCCAGGAAGGCCGAGGGGTCGGTGCCCAGCGAAGGGCTGTCGGCGCGGTCCAGCGCGGCGGCCAGCGCAAGGTCATCGCTTTGCGCGATGGCCTCGATCAGCATGCGGCCCATGCGGCCGGAGGCGCCGGCCACGGCCACACGCAGGCGCTGGTTGTTGCTGGAGGAAGTGGCGGTCGTGGCGTTCATGTCGGGAAAGGGATGCACAAGCTCAATGCATGGACAGCAGGCAAAAGCGGCGCCAGACAGGCGCTGCGGCGGCCGCCATCCACGGAAAAACGCCCGCATGCCTTGCGGCGCGCGGGCGGCGATATCAACGGGCGCCGGATTCCAGTGGCGGGTAGCTGGCCGCTGTGGGCGGCGGCTCGGCAGCCACGGGCTCTTCCACAGGCTTGGCGGCCGGGAACTTGGACAGCTGCTCCTCGCTGGCTTCCAGTTGAGGAATCTTGCCCAGCTTCTTCTTGGAGCCCAGGCTGGCGACGAATTCGGCCTCGGTGGGCATCTCGTCGCCTTCGGAGCGGGCAAACAGGTCGCCGTTGAAGAAGACGGTCAGCTTGCGCACCTGAGAATCGACGCCGGGGCGCTTGATGGTGAACACATATTCCCAGCGGTCGGCGTGGAATACGCTGGTGACCAGCGGCGTGCCGAGAATGTCGCGCACCTGCTGGCGGCTCATGCCGGGCTGCAGGGCCTCGACCTGTTCACGGGAGACGAAGTTGCCTTGGACGACCTCGACCTTGTAGGGAGTGACGACATTGGCGACTCGGTGCGCGGCGCCATCGAGGCTGCTGCAGCCTGCCAGCGCCACCCCGATCGACAGCATCAGGGCCGCACTCGTGCGGCAACGGGCTTGAACATGCATTGGTATCAGCATAGGGATATGATCGTGGATCATTGTAGCGGCTGGTCCCTAGGGCTTGCGATCATGCGACGCCCCTGGCACCAGGGCCATTTTGTTCGCCGCCCCGCGCCTGCCATGGTGGCAGTCCAGCGGGCAGTCTCTGCCAAAGACCCAGACATGAAGAACATCGACGAACTCAAGAGTACCGGCCTGAAGGCCACGCTTCCCCGCCTGAAGATCCTGGAGATCTTCCAGACGGGTGCGCAACGCCACATGACGGCCGAAGACGTGTTCCGCGTGCTGCTGGACGAACGCTCGGACATCGGCCTGGCCACGGTCTACCGCGTGCTCACGCAGTTCGAGCAGGCCGGCATCCTCATCCGCAGCAATTTCGAGAGCGGCAAGGCCGTCTACGAACTCAATGAAGGCCAGCACCACGACCACTTCGTGTGCACCAGCTGCGGCAAGGTCGAGGAGTTCTACGATCCCGATATCGAAAAGCGCCAGAACCTGATCGCCAAGGCCAAGGGCTGGGTGATCCAGGACCATTCGATGGCCCTGTACGGACAGTGCGCGGAATGCGCGAGCCGGCCCAGCAAATAAGGCCGGGTCCCTCAGAAAAAGCGGAGTGTGAAGCACTCCGCTTTTTTTTGCCTTTTACTTTTTGCTACCGGCGCTTTACAGGGCGAAGCACATGGGCGGAGGATGCTGGCGTCCAATGGATGCCCCCTACCCACCGAGACACCATGCGCCGCACATCGCCGTTCGCCATCGCTCTCACGTTCTGCGCCATCACCCTGGCCACGGGCTGCGCGCCCCTGCAGGCGCCGCCCTCCTCCGCAACGCCCGCAATCCAGGCCCTGCCCGATGCGCCCCTCACCGCCGCGCAGCGCCAGCAATGGCTGGACCGCGTGACCTGGGGCGCCACCGACAGCGAGGATGCACAGCTGCAGCGCCTGGGCCTCAAGGCCTGGCTGGCCCGGCAGTTGCAGCCCGGCCCCCGGCCGCTGCCGCCGCAGGCGCAGCAGCGGATTGACCAGCTGGGCATTAGCCAGCGCCCCATGAACGAGGTCTTGCTGGAACTGGAGACCCAGCGCAAGGCCGTGCAGGAGGCGGCATCGGCCGATGAAAAGGCCACGCTGCAGCAGACCTACCAGCGCACGCTGAACCAGTTGGGCAACGATGCCCAGAAGCGCTTCGTGATCCGCGCGCTGTACTCGCCGGCGCAGTTGCAGGAACAGATGACCTGGTTCTGGATGAACCATTTCAGCGTCAGCCTGCGCAAGGCCGATATCCGCGCCTGGGTGGGCGACTACGAGGAGCAGGCCATACGCCCGCATGCGCTGGGCAGCTTTCGCAGCCTGCTGGAGGCCTCGCTGCGCCACCCGGCCATGCTGCGCTACCTGGACAACGCCAGCAATGCGGCAGGCCGCATCAACGAGAACTACGCGCGCGAACTGCTGGAGCTGCACACCATGGGCGTGGGCAGCGGCTACACCCAGGCCGATGTGCAGGAGATGGCGCGCATCCTGACCGGCGTGGGCATCAGCCTGCAGCCGGCCGGCACGCCGCCGCCGCGCATGCGCCCCGAGCGCCAGGGCGACTACCTGCGCTCGGGCTTTTTCGAGTTCAACCCCAACCGGCACGACTACGGCCCCAAGACCTTCCTGGGCCAGCCCCTGCACGCACGCGGCATGGCCGAGGTCCAGGAGGCGCTGGACCGCATCGTCGCCTCGCCGACCACGGCGCAGTTCATCGCGCGCAAGCTGGCGGTGTTCTTCATTGCCGACGATCCGCCGCCCGCCCTGGTGCAGCGCACGGCCCAGGCCTTCACGCGCAGCCGGGGCGATATCGCGGCCACCGTGGCGGCGCTGCTGGCCGATCCCGAGGCCGCCCGCTTCGGCCGCAAGTTCCGCGATCCGCTGCACTACGTGCTGGCCGCCACGCGGCTGTCGGTGGACCAGCGCGTGGCGGCCGACGTGGCGCCGGTGCTGGGCTGGGTCAACCGGCTGGGGCAGAACCTCTATGCGCATGAGACGCCGGACGGCTATCCGCAGATGCAGTCCGACTGGGCCAGCTCGGGCCAGATGGCGGCGCGCTTCGAGGTGGCGCGCCAGATCGCCACGCGCAGCGCCGTCCTGTTCCGCGCCGACCCCGCAGACGCGCTGGAGAAGCCGCCCTACCCCACGCTGTCGGAATTGGCCAGCGTGCGCCAGCGCCTGCCGCAGTGGAGCCAGGCCACGCAGGCGGCACTGGCCCAGGCCCGCAGTCCGGCGGACTGGAATACCTACTTCCTGTCCGCCCCCGAAATGATGTTCCGCTGACCCCCGGGAGTCTGTCCATGCAGCGACGCCACTTTCTGTCCCTGGCCTCCACCCTGCCCTTTGCCGCCCACCTGGGCCGGCTGCAGGCCGCCACGCCCCGGCCAGCCACGCCGCGCCTGCTGCTGGTGTTCCTGCGCGGCGCCTATGACAGCAGCAACCTGCTCGTGCCCACGCACAGCGACTTCTACTACGAGGCCCGCCCCAGCATCGCCATTGCCCGGCCCGGCGAGGCCCGGGGAGCCCTGGCGCTGGACGACCGCTGGGGCCTGCATCCGGTGCTGCAGGACAGCATCCACCCGCTGTTCCAGGCAGGCCAGGCCTGCTTTGTGCCCTTTGCGGGCACGCACGACCTGTCGCGCAGCCATTTCGAGACGCAGGACTCCATCGAGCTGGGCCAGGGCCTGGACGGGCGCCGCAGCTACCAGTCGGGCTTTCTGAACCGGCTGGCCCAGGTGCTGGGACAGGATGGCCGCACGGCGGTATCGCCCATGGCCTTCACACCCCAGCTTCCGCTGCTGCTGCGCGGCAGCCTGCCGGCCGCCAACATGGCGCTGGCATCCGTGGGCAAGGGCGGCCTGGACGATCGCCGCAGCCAGGCCATTGCCGCCATGTATGCGGGCACTGCCCTGGGCCCGGCCGTGCAGGAGGGCTTTGCGGTGCGTGATGCCGTGCAGCGCAGCGTGCAGGAGGAAATGGACCAGGCCGGGCGCAATGCCATCAGCGCACGCGGCTTTGCCCTGGTGGCGCAGCGCATGGCGGCCCTGATGCGCGAGCGCTTCGACCTGGGCTTCGTCGATGTGGGCGGCTGGGACACGCACGTGGCCCAGGGCGGCGCCACGGGTGCGCTGGCCGGGCGGCTGGACGAGCTGGGCCGGGGCCTGGCCGGCTTTGCCCAGGAGATCGGCCCCGAGGCCTGGCGGCATACGGTGGTGGTGGTGGTCAGCGAGTTCGGCCGCACCTTCCGCGAGAACGGCAACAAGGGCACGGACCACGGCCACGGCACGACCTACTGGCTGCTGGGCGGCGGGCTGTCCTCGCGCGCGGGCGGGCGCATCGTGGGCGAGCAGGTCGAGGTCAACCAGAAAAACCTGTTCCAGAACCGCGACCACCCCGTGCTCAACGAGTACCGCGCCGTGCTGGGCGGCCTGTTCCAGCGCATGTATGGATTGAGCCCGGCCCAGCTGCAGCGCGTGTTCGAGGGCGTCACGCCCCGCGATCTTCAGTTCATCTGACCCTCTGACTACGCTGCAGGGCCGGCCGGGCCTGCAGGGAACGGCAGTGGCGCCGGCACGGCCACGCCGGCCAGCTTGTCGGGGTTGCGCAGCGTGTAGATGCAGCGGATCAGGCCGTCCTCGACCAGCAGCGTCTGCACGGACTCCAGTTCGCCGTCGATGCAGCGCAGCAGGCCCGGCAGGCCGTTGACGCGCGCCAGGTGCAGGGTCTGGCGCTGGCCGTTGCGCCGCATGCGGCGCGTGGTGGCGAAGTACAGCAGGGCCAGGCGCCGGCCCGTCTCCAGCACGCGGCCGAACGAGGGCACCTTGCCGCCGCCGTCGCTGATGAGCTCGGCATCGGGCGCGAACAGCGCCTGGATCTGCGCGAAGTTTCCCCCCTGCACGGCCTGCGCAAAGCGCTGCAGCAGCGCGGCATGGGCCTCGGGCGGCGCCGCAAAGCGCGGGCGGCCGGCCTGTACATGGCTGCGGGCGCGGTGCACGAGCTGGCGGCAGGCGGCCTCGCTGCGGCCCAGGGCCTGGGCCACCTCGGCATAGTCGGCATCGAAGATCTCGCGCAGCAGGAAGGCCGCACGTTCGTCGGGGGTGAGCTGCTCCAGCACGAACATCAGGGCCGTGGACACGTCGTGGGCCCGCTCCAGCAGGTCTTCGGCCGAGGGCGCGGCCTCCTCGGCCCAGGGCTGGACCAGGGGCTCGGGCAGCCAGAAGCCCTGGTAGTGCTCGCGCTCGGCGCGCAGGCGGCGCAGCCGGTCTATGGCTAGGCGCGTGGTCACGGAGACCAGCCAGGCCTCGGGCTGCTCTATGCCGGCGCGCTCGGCGCCATGCCAGCGCAGCCAGGCTTCCTGGACCAGGTCTTCGGCATCGGCGCGCTGGCCCAGCATGCGGTAGGCCAGGCCGAACAGGCGCGGGCGGTGGCGCTCGAACAGCGCCAGGGGATCGTCAGGGGCGGAGGAGGTCTGCATGCCATCAAGACGCGGGAGCGTGGCGTTTTGTGACAGACAGGGCCGGCATGGTGCTCGGTGCCTTGGTGACTCAGTGGGGCTGCGGAGCCTGCATCACGCTGGGATCGGTATGGATCAGCTCCAGCGGATAGCGGCGGCCGGCCAGGTAGTCCTCTATGCTTTGCATCACCAGCGGGCTGCGGTGCTGGGCTGCGCAGGCCTTCAGTTCGTCCAGCGTCATCCAGACCGTGCGCAGGATGCCGTCGTCCAGCGGCTGGCCGGGCCGGAAGTCGCCCAGCTCGCCCGTGAATGCAAAGCGCAGATAGGTGATGTCCGAACCCGTGCGCGTGCGCACGAAGCGGTTCAGGTAAATGCCGACCAGGGCCGTGGGCACGAAGTCGTGCGCGGTTTCCTCATCGACCTCGCGCACGCAGGCGGCGATGGGCGACTCGGCCGGGTCGAGATGGCCAGCGGGCGTGTTGTAGCGCACGCCATCGGCCGTGTCTTCTTCCACCAGCAGAAAACGGCCATCGCGCTCAATGATGGCCGCCACAGTGACATTGGGTTTCCAGCGATCGGGCATGGCGCGCATTATGACCAGAGGCGGCCACCACGTCCCCGGCCAAAACCCCATCAACACGCCCTGCCGGCCACCCGCGCGACACCGCGCCCTACAGCGGCCGGACCATGTACAGCGCACCATCGCCATAGCTGTCCAGGCGCTGCTGCTGCAGCGGGTTCGCCAGCGCCTGCACGGCATAGCCATGGCGCTCCCAGTAGCCGCGCGAGCCCTGCACCGAGACCAGGGCCGTGTGGCGCAGGCCCTCGGCACGCGCCCTGTCCCACAGCGGCGCCAGCAGCGCACGCGCCAGGCCCTGGCCTGCAGCCTCGGGGTGCACGGCCATGTCGTGCAGGTAGAGGGTGTCGGCCTGCTCCACGGCTTCGAAGTCACCGTGCAGCGGGGTGATCTTGGCCATCCGGCTGCGGTAGGCCGCAAGGTAGGCGCGCACCCGGCCGCCCTGCTCCAGCGCCAGCGAGCAGTTCGCCGCGCTGGCCAGGCGCCGCGCAAAGACCTCGCCGCTCTCGGCATAGTCCGCGCCATAGCAGGCCAGCTGGATGTGCAGCAGATCGGACAGGTCGGCAGCGGTCAGTGCGCGGACATGGAAGCGGCCAGCGAGGGGCGGGGGAGAAGACATGGACAGGTCATTTGAGCGCCGATGGCAGGCCCGCCAGGGTAAGCGATGGCCCATGCCCCAGCATGCCCTGCCGGAATCGGTGCTGCCGGTGCAGTCAATCCTTCCAGCGCTCGCGTATGTCTTCCAGCTGCGGGCGCAGGCCGATGAACAGCGGCACCAGGCGCGGGTCGAAGTGGGCGCCGGCCTGCTGCTCTATGTGCTCCATGGCGTCGTCCACGGTCCAGGCGTGCTTGTAGGGGCGCTCCGTGGTGAGCGCGTCGAACACGTCGGCCACGGCCACGATGCGCGAGGCCAGCGGAATGTCCTCGCCCGCCAGGCCCTGCGGGTAGCCCGTGCCGTCCCATTTCTCGTGATGGGTCAACGCAATGCTGTAGGCCATCTGCAGCACCTGGGAGTCGTGCTCGCCGATGATCTCGGCGCCGATCTGCGGATGGCGGCGCATGACGGTCCATTCCTCGGCCGTCAGCGGGCCGTTCTTGAGCAGGATGGCGTCGGGGATGCCGATCTTGCCCACGTCGTGCATGGGCGCGGCGTTGAGCAGGTCGTCGGCCCACTCGTCGGTGCAGCCGGCCGCCAGCGCCAACGTCTTTGCGTAGTGGCTCATGCGGATCACGTGCATGCCGGTTTCGTTGTCGCGGTACTCGGCCGCGCGGCCCAGGCGCTGCACGATCTGCAGGCGGGTGCTGCGCAACTCGTCGAGCTTGACCAGCGACAGGTGGTTGCGCACCCGCGCGCGCACCACGGGCGCACGCACGGGCTTGACGATGTAGTCCACCGCGCCGGAGGCAAAACCCAGCGCCTCGTCCTGCCCGTCCGACAGGGCCGTGATGAAGATCACCGGGATGCGGGCGGTGTCGGCCTGTGCCTTGAGCTGGCGGCACACGGCGTAGCCATCGAGCTCGGGCATCATGATGTCCAGCAGGATCAGGTCCGGCTGGTGCTGTGCCAGCTGCAGTGCCTTGCGCCCGTCCGTGGCGAACGAGAGCCGGTAGTCCTCGCCCAGGATCTGGCGCAGCACATGCAGGTTGGTCGGGTCGTCATCGACCAGCAGCAGGCGCGGGCGCTTGTCCGTTGCCAGTAGATTGGGCGCATTCATGCTCTGTCTCCATCGATCGAGGGCAGTTGCTGCTGCAGCTGCTGGGCGCATTCCTGCGCACGCTCGAAGTCGAAATTATCCAGTGCCTGCTGCAGTGGTTGCAGCTGTTCGGCCGTCAGTATGCGCACCAGGGCCTGCATGGCCTGCCCGTCCAGCTCCCCGCTTTGCAATGCGGCAACGATGCGCTCCAGCCAGGGCCGGGCATCGGCCGGCAGGCAGGACGCGCCGCCCTGCGGCCCGGCATCGGCCACGGGCGGCGCCGGTGCCGTGCCGCCGGGCAGCGCCTGGCCCGCGACCTCGGCCACCGGCATGGCGGCCGGATGGCGCTGGCGCAGCTCCTGCGTCACCGCATCCAGCGCCTGCTGCAACTGGTCGATGAGGGCAAGCAGCTGGGGCTGCGGGGCGCCATCCTGCGCATGGCCTTCCAGGCGCGATGCCAGGCGGTACACGGCCTGCAGCCCCAGGTTGCCTGCCGCGCCGCGCACGCGGTGCGCCAGGCCCACCAGGGCCTCGGTCCCCGGGCGCTGCAGGGCGCGGCGCAGGCGATCGGCCAGGTCAAGCTGCTCGTTCAGAAAGCGCCGAATGGCGGCCACCAGCGGATCGACCCGGCCCCACAGCGCAATGCCCGAGGCCCAGTCCACCGTGACATCGGGCAGCCCCGCCTGGGCACTGGCGGGCGCGGGCGGCCTGGCCTCCTTGAGCGCCACCTGCAGCGACAGCAGCCGCGCGATCTCGGCCTGCAGCCGCGCCATGTCCAGCGGCTTGGAGGCAAAGCCGTCCATGCCGGCGGCGCTGGCGTCGCTGCGGTCCTTCTCCAGCACGCTGGCCGACAGCGCGACGATGGGCACGGGCCGGCGCTGCAGTTGCCGCTCCCAGACGCGGATGGCGCGCGCCGCCGCCAGGCCGTCCATGCCCGGCATCTGCAGGTCCATCAGCACCACGTCGAAGGGCGGCTCCTGCGCCTGCACGCAGCGCAGCGCCTCGGCGCCGTCATGCGCCAGTGCCATCTGGTGGTTCTGGCTGGAGAAGTTGATCTGCAGCAGCTCCAGGTTCTCGGGCACATCGTCCACGGCCAGGATGTGCAGCGGCGGCAGGCCGCGGCTGGCCGCGCCGCGCTCGGACAGCGGGCTCTCGCCGACCGGCAGGGGCAGGCGCACCTCGAACACCGTGCCCACGCCCACGGTGCTGTGCAGCTGGATGCTGCCGCCCATGAGCTCGGCCAGCTGGCGTGAGATGGTCGTGCCCAGGCCCGTGCCGCCAAAGCGCCGCGTGGTCGAGGCGTCGGCCTGGGCGAAGGGGTCGAAGATGCGGTGGATCTTCTCGGGCGCGATGCCGATGCCCGTGTCATGCACATCGAGCTGCAGCACGCCCTGCTCGTAGCGCACGCGCAGCAGCACATGGCCACGCTCGGTGAACTTCACGGCATTGCCCAGCAGATTCACCAGGATCTGCTGCACGCGCATGCCGTCGCCACGCAGGGCCGCCGGGGTGTGCGGGTCGTAGTCCAGGCGCAGGTCCAGGCCCTTGCGGTCGGCCGTGATGCGCAGCGACGCCAGGATCTGCTGGCACAGCTCGCGCACCGAGAAATCCTCGATCTCCAGCTCCACCGCGCCCTTGTCGAGCTTGGCCGTGTCCAGGATGTCATTGAGCAGGCGCAGCATGGAGCGCGCCGCGTAGTGCACCGTGTCCAGGTAGCGCGCCTGCGTGGGCTGCAGGGCGGTTTCGCGCAGTGCCTCGGTGAAGCCGATGATGGCGTTCATGGGCGTGCGGATTTCGTGGCTCATGTTGGCCAGGAAGGTGCTGCGCGCGGCGGCGGCCGCCTCGGCATGCTCCTTGGCCAGCACCAGCTCCTGGGCCAGCTTGCGCTGAGCACTGATGTCGGTGAGCAGCTTGACGATCTTGTAGGGCCGGCCATCGGCGTCGCGTATGGGGTTGTAGGTGGCCTGCACCCAGATGCGCCGCCCCTCGCGCCCGCAGCGCAGGAATTCGCCGGCCTGGAACTCGCCCTCGGCCAGGCGGCGCCAGAACTGCACATGCTCGGGCGTGTGGGCATAGCCGGGCTCGCAGAACATGCCGTGGTGGCGGCCCGCGACCTCGTCGAGCCGGTAGCCGAACAGGTCCAGGAAATTGCGGTTGGCGCGCAGCACTTGGCCCATCAGGTCGTACTCGATGGTGGCCAGCGACAGGTCAATGGCGCGCACCGTGCCCTCGAACTCGGCATTGCGCGCGCGCGTCGCCGTCTGGTCCATGATCACGCCGTCGATCCAGGTCAGCTCGTCGTGCTCGTTGAAGACGCCGCGCCCGGTCTCGGACACCCAGCGGGTGCTGCCGTCGCGGTGCAGCAGGCGGTAGTCGGCGTTGTAGGTGTGGCGCCGTGACAGCGAATGCGAGACCGCAGCCTCCAGCCGGTCGCGGTCCTCGGCATGGATGAGCCGGTCCCAGCCCGTGAGTCCGTCCGTGAAGTCCTGCTCCGTCCAGCCGGTCAGTTCCTTGATGGAGCGGCTGAGCAGCAGCGGCGTCCACTTGCCGTCGTACAGGCAGCGGAAGGTGGTGCCCGGCACGTTGTTGATCAGGGTGCGGTACTGCTCCTCGCTGCGGCGCAGCGACTGCAGCATCTGGCGGCGCTCGCGGATGTCGGTCACAAAGCCCACGAACAGCGGATCGCCCGCAATCGCCACCCGGCCCACGGCCAGGCGCACGGCGATCTGCGTGCCGTCCTTGTGCAGGGCATGGACATCTCGGCTGGAGCCGAGCAGGCCTGCAAAGCCCGCGGCCAGCTGCTTTTCCAGCGAGCCGCCCTCACCATCGCAGCCCGACGCAGGCATGAGCAGGCTGGCGCTGCGGCCCAGCACCTCCTGCGCCGTCCAGCCCAGCAGCCGCTCCGCCGCGCCGTTGAACGAGACGATGCTGCCGCGCCCGTCGATCATCACGATGCCGTCCACCGCCGTATCCACCACGGCGCGCAGGCGCGACTCGCTGCGCTGGACCTGCCGGTAGATCTGGCGGTAGCGCAGCGTCATGTTGACCGCGAGCACCAGGCCGAAGATCAGCACCACCACGCCCACGATGGAGAACACCAGCAGCGCATGCGTGGGCGCCTCCTGCTGCGCCAGCGCATCGATACCGGGCTTGAGGCGCAGTGCGTACAGGCCCGCATAGTGCATGCAGGAAATGGCCATGCCCATGACTATGCCGGCCACCAGCGTGGGCCACAGGCGGCCCGTGTTGCCCAGCCGAAAGCGCACCCACAGCGACAGCATGGCCATGGTGGCGGCCACGATCACCGACAGCAGCACGCCCCAGGGGTCGTAGAGCATCAGGCTCCAGGTCTGGGCCGCCGCCATGCCGATGTAGTGCATGGAGCCAATGCCCAGCCCCATGAGCACGCCGCCGCCGACCAGCGCCTGGGCGGACAGCCGGGGCCGCACCATCAGCGTCAGCGCCAGCCAGGACGCCAGCATGCTGGGCAGCATGGACAGCGCGGTGATCCAGGGGTCGTAGTCGCCGAAGGTGCAGGGCACAAAGGCGAGCATGCCGATGAAGTGCATGGCCCAGATGCCGGCGCCCAGGCAGAAGGCGCCGGTCAGCACGCCGGTGCGGCGTATCCGGGGCGAGGCGGCATTGCGCGCCAGCCCCGCGATCTGCATGGCCATCATCGACGTGGCCACGGCCACCCCCACCGACAGCGCCACCAGGCCCGGATGCAGCCACTGGAACCACTGCGGATGGGGTGCCCATCCGAGCACGAAGATCTCGTCCCAATTCATGGCGCCCCCCCTGAATGGCACAGGGCCACGGCACCTGCCTGCCCGCCATCGATAGTCTTCATGTCTTTGATAATCATTTTCGATTGGCCGCAGCTATTGATCACACCTAGCATGGAGTCTCATCACGAGAAAAGCCCCGAGGAAAGCCCCATGACCCGCATCCGCCAGACCTTGCACCACCACCGCCACACGCTGATGAAAACCGCCAGCTACTACGTCATCCACGTCACGGTGGCGGCGGCCGTGGCCTATGCCGTGACCCGCAACCTCTGGGCCGCGCTGACGCTCAGCCTGCTGGAGCCCACCGTCCAGGCCGTGGCCTTCTTCTTCCATGAAAAGCTCTGGGAACGGGGCCTGCGCCGCCGTGCCGATGCCGCCGCCGCGATGGCGCCGCCCACGGCTGCAGCCTGAGCCTGCCGGGAGCGCGGAGATGAACATGCCCATGCCCATGCCGACACCCATGCAGCCCCTTGGCGCAGACTCATTCGGGAAATGGCTGGCCGAGACCCTGGCCAGGATGGTCGATGGCGGCACGGGCTGAAACCCGGCCCTGCCGTGGCGGCAAGAGAGGTGGACATGGCGGCGCATGGTGGCAAGAACCCGGGAAATGCGAAATCGTTGGTATCAAGGCGCTGCTCGTACGGCCCAGGGCCGACACGGAATCCATGCATGCATGTCGGCGCAATCGGGGCGGACTGAAGCCCTGGCCCCGGCCACAATGCCAAACATTGTCAAGCGCATACGCTGCAAAAACCTGAGCACAAGCTGTGCAAAAACCTGTGCACATCCTGATATCAAACCTGTGAATTTCCTCTTTCCAAGGCTGTGATAAACCCGTTCATCCATGGTGCACGGACAGCAGGGCGTCAATGAACACCCGGGCCGCACGCCCAGGGGCCACGGCATTGCGCCAGACCGCGAAGAAATCGCACAGATAGAAAAAGCGGTGCGGTGCCACGGCCTGCAGCAGGCCCTGGTCCTGCATGGCCTGTGCATAGTGATCGGGCAGAAAGCCCAGGTAGCGGCCCGATCGCACCAGCATGGCAATGGCCTCCTGGTCAAAACCCGTGGCCTGGCGCTGCAGGCCGGCCTGGTGGCTGAGCGCCATGTTGGGCGACTGGTAGCCCAGGCCTGCGAAGGCATGCGCACCCAGGCTGTCCCAGTCCAGCCCGCCATGGTCGGCGCCATGCAGCGGATGGCCGGGAGCGCAATACAGCTGCATGCGCTCGCCAAACAGCCGGGCGCTGTCCAGGGCGCCCGAACTGGGTGCCGATGGCAGCACGCCCACCTGCCAGCGCCCCTCCATCAGCCCGCGCTCGATGGCCTGGATGGAGGCCACATGCAGGCGCAGATGCAGCTGCGGCGCCTGGTCGTGCAAAACGCCGATCGCCTCGGGAATGCGCGACTGCGGATTGCCCACGGTCTTGTCGAACAGCGCCACGTCCAGCGTGCCGGCCAGCCGGCCATGGATGTCGTCCACCTGGCCCAGGAAGCCTTCCACGCCACCGAGCAGTTGCAAGGTGGCCTCGTAGATGCGATGGCCTTCGGGCGTGAGCGCGAAGCCCGCGCGCCCGCGCCGGCACAGCGTCAGGCCCAGGCGCTCCTCCAGGTCCTTCATATGGCGGCTCAGCGTGGAGCTGCCGATGTTCAGCTCCAGCTCGGCAGCCGACATGCCGCCGCACTCGACCACGGCCTTGAATACGCGCAGCAGGCGCAGGTCCATGTCGCCCAGCTGGCCCAGCGCGGCGCGCGCGCGCCCGTCCCGCGCCGGGCGGCCTGGGGTGCTGTCCATCGAAAAATCCGCCATCGCCCTTCGCCTCCCGGTGCCCGCCTGAACCGGCCACCACTACAGGGGAGCCACTATAGGCGAGCACCAGGGCGGCATCGGCCATGGATTCCCACAATGCGCGCTCTCCGGGCCCGGACCGGCAAGCCCCTGCTCACTTGCAGGAATCCGCAAGTGAACCTCGATATCACGCACTTCGAGAAATCAAAAGGCACGATCACAATGGGCCGGTTCCTTTTTTTCTTTTCCGGCCCGAGGAGATCACCATGACCCTGGTTCCCACCGAACAAGGCGCTGCAGCCGCCACGCGCACCGATGCCGCCTGGCTTGACGCCCACTGGATGCCCTTCACCGGCAACCGCGAGTTCAAGGCGCGCCCGCGCATGATCACCAGCGCCCAGGGCGCCTACTACACCGATGCCGACGGCCGCAAGATCTTCGACGGCCTGTCGGGCCTGTGGTGCTCGGGCCTGGGCCATGGCCGCCGCGAGATCGCCGAAGCCATCGGCCGCGCGGCCCAGCAGCTGGACTATGCGCCGGCCTTCCAGTTCGGCCACCCGGCCTCGTTCGCGCTGGCCAACAAGATCAAGGAGCTGACGCCTGCAGGCCTGGACCATGTGTTCTTCACGGGCTCGGGCTCGGAGGCGGCCGACACGGCGCTGAAGATGGCGCGCGCCTACTGGCGCGCCAAGGGCCAGGGCGGCAAGACCCGGCTGATCGGGCGCGAGAAGGGCTACCACGGCGTGAACTTCGGCGGCATCTCGGTCGGCGGCATGGTGGGCAACCGCAAGACCTTCGGCCAGGGCGTGGAGGCCGACCACCTGCCGCACACGCAGCCGGCGCTGGGGTCCTTCCACAAAGGCATGCCCACCACCGATGGCCGCGCGCTGGCCGACCGGCTGCTGGACCTGATCGCCCTGCATGACGCCAGCAACATCGCGGCCGTCATCGTCGAACCCTTCTCGGGCTCGGCCGGCGTGGTGATTCCGCCGGCCGGCTATCTGCAGCGCCTGCGCGAGATCTGCACGCAGAACAACATCCTGCTGATCTTCGACGAGGTCATCACGGGCTTTGGCCGCTGCGGCGCCATGACGGGGGCCGAGGCCTTCGGCGTCACGCCCGACATCATGAACATCGCCAAGCAGGTGACCAATGGCGCCCAGCCCCTGGGCGCCGTGGTGGCCAGCAAGGAGATCTACGACACCTTCATGGCGGCCGGCGGCCCCGAGTACATGCTGGAGTTCCCGCACGGCTACACCTACTCGGCCCACCCCATTGCCTGCGCAGCAGGCGTGGCCGCGCTGGACCTGCTGCAGCGCGAGGACGGCCCGGGCCGCGTGCGCGCGCTGGCCCCGTTCTTCGAGCAGGCCGTGCACAGCCTCAAGGGAGCAAAGCATGTGGCCGACATCCGCAACTTCGGCCTGGCGGCGGGCTTCACCATCGAGTCGCTGCCCGGCGAGCCGGCCCGCCGTCCCTACGAGATCGCCATGAAGTGCTGGGACAAGGGCTTTTACGTGCGCTACGGCGGCGACACCATCCAGATCGCGCCGCCCTTCATCAGCGAGAAGGCCGAGATCGAGCGGCTGGTCAGCGCCCTGGGCGATGCCCTGACGGAAACGAACTGAGCATCTCCGGCACATGAGAAAAGCCCCTGGGCCGTGAGGCCGCAGGGGCTTTTTACATGGCAACGGCAAGGCTGCGAAATCAGTCCAGCGTGATGCCCGCGTTCTTGATCACATCGCGCCACTTGTCCACTTCCACGCGCAGAAACTGGGCCGAGGCATCGGGCTTGAGGCCCGAGGGCAGCACGCCCATGGCGTCCAGCTTTTCCTTGACCTCGGGCGCGGGCAGGGCCTTGGCGATCTCGGCGTAGAGCCGGTCCACGATGGGCTTGGGCGTGCCTGCGGGCACGGCCGCGAGGAACCAGGCATCGGCCGTGAAGTCCTTGAGGCCGGCCTCGGACATGGTGGGCACGTCGGGCATGGACTGCAGGCGTTCGTTGTGGGCCACGGCCAGGGCACGCACCTTGCCGGCCTTGAGCTGCGCGGCAATCGTCACGGCCGTGAGAAAGCCGAAGTCGGTCTCACCGGCGGCCAGCGACACCACGGAAGGCGCACTGCCCTTGTAGGGCACATGGCCGATCTTGACCTTGGCCTGCATGGCATACAGCTCGGCGCCCAGGTGGTTGGGGCCGCCCGTGCCCGACGAGGGGTAGTTGAGCTTGCCGGGCTGGGCCTGGGCCGCCGCCGTCAGCTCCTTGAGCGAGTGGAACGGGCTTTGCGCGCCCACGGTGAGCACCAGCGGGCTGCGTGCCACCAGGCTGATGGGCGCGAAGTCGCGCAGCGGGTCATAGGGCAGCTTGGTGTACAGGCCCTTGGCCATGG
The DNA here is from genome assembly GCF_001622915.1 of Delftia sp. GW456-R20. Classification (NCBI taxonomy): domain Bacteria; kingdom Pseudomonadati; phylum Pseudomonadota; class Betaproteobacteria; order Burkholderiales; family Comamonadaceae; genus Delftia; species Delftia sp. GW456-R20. The sequence continues at coordinate 1,124,503 of NZ_LWCN01000005.1, forward strand.
CCATGCAGCCCACATCGCCCAGCACCACGGTGTAGCCGTCGGCCGGCGCCTTGGCCACCAGGTCGCAGCCGATGGTGCCGTTGGCGCCGGGCTTGTTGTCCACCACCACCGTGGTGTGCATGCTCTCGCCCATCTTTTGCGCCAGCAGGCGGCCCAGGATGTCGGTGGAGCCGCCAGGCGCAAAGGGCACGACCAGGCGAATGGTCTTGGACGGATAGCTGCCTGCGCCCTGGGCATGGGCGAGGGGCGCCGCCAGCGTGGCCGCCAGCGCCAGGCCGCCGGCCAGGGCGCGCCACAGGGCAGGGGTACGGGAAGATGCGAAAGGGGTTTGTCTCATGCTGTTGTCTCGTGAGGGGGTGGAATGCGTGAAGGCCGAGCGCGCGGCAGCATACCAGCAGCGGGCGGCGCGAAACGCGTGGCCTGGGCCGGCAATGACCGGCGCGGGACAGTTCAGGAGGCCGCGCGCTTGCGTGCGGCGGCGGGACGCGCCGACGGTGACTTGGCGGGCGCCTTCGGAGCCGCCTTTGCGGTGGTCTTCGCGACGGCTTTTGCGGCGGTCTTCGCGGCCGGCCTTGCCGTTGTTGTTGGCGCTGTTTTTGCTGCCGGTTTCGGTGCCTTTTTTGGTGCAGTCCTCGGCACTGCCATCGCAGGCTTTTCCACCGGCTGCACGGCGCGTTGCGGACGCGGGCTGCGCAGGCTGTCGGCATCCAGGATGAGCCGCCCCTGGATGCGGCCCTTCATGCGCTTGACGCTGCTGGCTGCATCCCGCATGTGCTGCTGCATCAGCGCATGCACCTTCACGGCATCCCGTTCGCGTGCGGCCTGCACGATGTCGCGGTGGATCCGGGCATTGGCCTCGCCGAAGCGCCGGTGCTCGGACTGGGGCGTGCGGTTGGCGAAGACGATGAGCTGGCGAATCATCTCGTTGATGAGCTCGCAGGTGAAGCGCAGGAAGGGGTTGGGATTGGCCGCGGCAAGGATGTCGTGGAAGTTCACGTCCTCGCGCCGCTGGCTGACCAGGTCCTCGCTGCTTTGCGTGGGGTCGCAGCAGGCGATGCTGTGCTCCAGCGCGTCGAAATCCGCCTCGGTCAGATGGGGCACGGCGCCTGCCGCCAGCTCGGGCTCCAGCATCTGGCGCACCGTGTAGATGTCGTCGATGGTCACCTCCTGGAAGAACAGGTAGTTCTGCATGAACTGCAGCGTGCGGTCCAGCGGCACCTCGACGACCGTGCCACCGCCCGAAGGGCCGGTGGAGATGGTGATCAGCCCCTGCACTTCCAGCGATTTGAGGGCCTCGCGGATCGTGCCCTTGCTGACCTGGAACTGTGCCTGCAGCTCGCTTTCGCGCGGCAGGCGGTCGCCGGGGCTGAGGTTCTTTTCGGTGATCAGGCGCTTGATCTCCTGGGCCACGAGATCCGGGCGCTTGAGCTGCCGGATTGCCAGGGAGGGCGACTTGGGTGTATCCATTGTTGTGTTCTCCGGAAGGGCACCGGATCGTGTCCGCGCCCAGTCTGCATGCGGGTTTGGTGCAGTATGCACCGCCATGGCGCGTGGCCGTGCCCGCCTAGGGTTAGCACGCGCCCTATTTCTTCTATTTATCACTATAAATATGAATCAAGGAGCCTGCACGCACCCATTTCGACTGGCATGCAACTTGCTCTGAAAAGCGTACCCGGGCCGCAGCGCCTTCAGTCCCCATCACGGAGATCCCATGCAACGTCGTCACCTCCTGCAACTCTCGGCACTGGGCGCATTGCCCGCATCGCTGGGCCTGGGCCGCAGCGTCTGGGCGCAGTCCAAGGACAGCATCCAGTTCGCCTGCCCCGTGCCCATGTCGGGCGCCTTCGCGGCCAACGGAAAGTATGCGGACCTGGGCATGAAGCTGGCCATCGAGCAGTACGGCAAGGCGCTGGGCCGCCCGCTGGCCTACACCGTGCTGGACACCGAGGGCAAGCCCGCCACGGCCGTGCGCAAGCTGCAGGAGTCTTCGCAGCAGCAGGGCACGCGCTTCTTCGCAGGCGGCATCCTGTCGTCGGAGGCGCTGGCCATGGGCAAGGAGGCCGAGAAGACCGGCGGCATCTTCATCACCACCGCAGGCGCCGACGAGATCACGGGCAAGGACTGCAACAGCGCCACCTTCCGCTGGTCGGCACCCACCTTCGGCGCCATCGAGCAGACCGTGCGCCCGCTGGTCGAATCCCTGCCCAAGGCCAAGCGCTGGTACACCATCACGCCGCAGTACGTGTTCGGCGACGGCCTGCTGACGGCGGCCAAGAACATCTTCAAGGAAAAGGGCATCGAGCATGTGGGCAACAGCTACCACTCGCTGACCGAAAAGGAGTTCAGCGGCTACCTGACCAATGCCGTGGCCGCCAAGCCCGACGTGCTGCTGCTGCTGAACTTCGGCGCCCAGTCCTCGGACACGCTGCGCCAGGCCATCAGCTTCGGCATGAACAAGAACATGACCATCCTGATCGCCTGGGCCTCGGGGCTGGAGCAGTTCGAATCGCTGGGCGCCGACCTGTGCGACGGCGTGTACTTCGGCGCCCAGTACTGGCACACGGTGGACACGCCGCTCAACCGCGATCTGGTGCAGCGCTGCAACGACAAGTTCAAGGCCAATCCCAACTACAGCCTGGCCGGCCACTACATCTGCACCAAGCTGATGATCGACGCCATCATCAAGGCCGGCACGGCCGACCCCAAGGCCGTGGTCGCCGCGCTGGAAGGCATGAAGTACCAGGGCCTGACGGGCGAGGAAGAAGTGCGCAAGGCCGACCACCAGGTGCTCAAGAGCTACTACCTGCTCAAGGGCAAGGCCAAGTCCAAGATGAAGAACAAGGACGACTACGTGGATGTGGTCAGCTCCGGCAAGTCCTTCCTGCCCATCGATCAGACCGGCTGCAAATTGGCTTGAAAGCCCCCTGAGCGGCTACGCCGCTTCCCCCTCTCGCGTCGCGGGGGGGACGGCACCCTCGCGGCGGGGCGGCCCTTGCTCGGTGCCCCTCGCCTGGGCCTCGCCAGTTTCATGGCGAACCGCGCATCAAGGCCGCCACGGCGCCTCCTTCGTCCATCGTTTCGGACCCTGTATGAGCATCTATCTGCTTCAGACCATCAACGGGATCGGCATAGGCATGCTGTATTTCCTGTTGGCCGTGGGCCTGTCCATTGTTTTCGGCCTGCTGCGTTTCGTGAATTTCGCGCACGGTGCCTTCTACCTGCTGGGCGCCTATTTCTGCTACCAGATGACGCGCTGGGGCATGAGCTTCTGGCTGTCCCTGGTCGTGGTGCCGCTGGCCGTTGGCGCGCTGGGCTGGCTGGTGGAAAAGCTCATGCTGCGCCATGTGTATGCCAAGGCGCATGAGTTCCACATCATCGTCACCGTGGGCCTGGCCCTGGTGGTGCAGGAGCTGGTGATCGTGCAATGGGGCCCGCTGGGCGACAGCGTGGCCGTGCCCGATCTGCTGCAGGGCGTGGTGATGTGGGGCAGCTTCGTCTATCCCAAGTACCGGCTGTTCGTGATCGGCTTCACCGCCGTGCTGGCCGTGCTGCTGTGGTGGCTGCTGGAGGGCACGCGGCTGGGCAGCGCGGTGCGCGCGGGCAGCGAATCGACCGAGATGGTGTCCCTGCTGGGCGTGAACGTGCTGCGCATCTTCAGCCTGGTGTTCGCGCTGGGCGCGGCCACGGCGGCGCTGGCCGGCGTGCTGGCTGCGCCCATACGCGGCGCCGAGCCCTTCATGGGCGTGGAGGCGCTGGGCGTGGCGTTCGTGATCGTGGTCGTGGGCGGGCTGGGCAGCTTCGGCGGCGCCCTGGTCGGCGGCCTGCTGATCGGCATCGTGCAAAGCGTGATGAGCACGCTGTGGCCCGAGGGCGCGCGCCTGATGATCTACGTGGCCATGGCCGCCGTGCTGCTGCTGCGACCCCATGGCCTGCTGGGCCGCAAAGGATGAAGACCATGACCAGGCATTCCCATCTCCTTCTCGCGCTGGCCATCGTGGTCGCCATGCCGCTGTGCATGCAGTCGGGCTCGCTGGCCAGCGAGGTGCTGATCTTCGGCCTCGCGGCCATGGGCTGCAATCTGCTGCTGGGCTACACGGGGCTGCTGTCCTTCGGGCAGGGCATCTTCTTCGGCCTGGGCAGCTACACCATCGCCCTGCTGCTGACGCGCTGGCCCCTGCCCATGCCGCTGGCCCTGCTGGCCGCCACGGCCATGGGGGCCGTGGGCGCGGCCATCGTCGGCTGGGTGGCCATACGCCAGCGCGGCACCTACTTCGTGATGCTGACCCTGGCGTTTGCGCAGATGTTCTATTTTCTGGCCTACTCGGCCACGGACATCACCGGCGGCGACAACGGCCTGCTCGATGTGCCCCGCCCCGCCCTCGCGGTGGCCGGCCAGACGCTGTGGCCGCTGGCCACGCCCTGGCAGTACTACGGCTTTGTGGCCGTGCTCTTTCTGGTGGTGTTCTGGCTGCTGCGTCGCGTCTGCGACTCCATGTTCGGCCGCACCCTGCTGGCCGTGCGCGACAACGAGGAGCGCGCCGCCGCCGTGGGCTACGACCTGAGGCTGCTCAAGCTGCAGGCCTTCGTGATCTCGGGCGCGGTCACGGGCCTGGCCGGCGCGCTGCACGCCATGATGACGGGCATCGCCCCGCTGTCCAACGCCGAGTACCACACCAGCGAAATGATCCTGGTGATGACCGTGATCGGCGGCACGGGCAACCTGCTGGCCTCGGTGCTGGGCGCGGCCTTCTATGTGCTGCTGGGCGACTGGCTGTCCACCCTGTGGCCGCGCTGGCTGCTGCTGCTGGGCGTGGTGCTGATGATCGTGAGCCTGGGCCTGCAGCGCGGCCTGTGGGGCCTGGGCGAGAGCCTGTGGGCCCTGGTGCGCCGCAAAGGGCCGGCAGATGCCGAGGCGGCCGCTGCAGAAACCAAAGGAGGCCAGGCATGAGCGCCGCAGCATCTCCCATCCTGCTCGAGGCCGTGGGCGTCGAGAAACGCTATGACAAGTTCGTCGCCCTGGGCGGCGTGGACCTCAAGGTCCGCGCCCACACCGTGCACTCGGTGATCGGCCCCAACGGTGCGGGCAAGACCACGCTGTTCCACATGCTCACGGGCACCAAGAGCGTGAGCGGCGGGCGCATCGTCTTCGACGGCCACGACGTGACGCGCGAGCCCGACCACCGCCGCGTGCGCCGTGGCATGGCACGGTCCTTTCAGGTCACCAGCCTGTTCCTGACCCTGCCCGTGCGCGAGAACCTGCGCCTGGCCGCGCAGGGCGTGGCCCCCGCCAGGGCCCTGGACTGCTGGAACGCGCCCGTGGGCGCGCGCTCCATGGCCGATACCGTGGCCAGCGTGCTCTCGCGCCTGGGCCTGGAGCGCCACGCGGACACGCCGGCCGGCAACCTCTCGCACGGCCAGCAGCGGCGGCTGGAGGTGGGCATGGCCCTGGCCGCCCGACCCAAGGCCATCTTCCTGGACGAGCCGACCTCGGGCATGGGCATCGACGACCTGGACGAGATGAAGCGCCTGATCCAGGGCCTCAGGGACGAGCACACCGTGGTCCTCATCGAGCACAACATGAACATCGTCATGGACATCTCCGACACCATCACCGTCATGCAGCAAGGCCGCGTGCTGGCCGAAGGACTGCCCCACGAGATCCGCGCCGACGAGCGCGTGCGCAGCGCCTATCTGGGCAACATGATCACGGGAGGAAAGGCATGAGCGGTCCCCTGCTTTCGGTCGAGGGCATACACGCCCACTACGGCAAGAGCCATGTGCTGCAGGGCGTGTCGCTGCAGGTGCAGGACGGCGAACTGGTCACGCTGCTGGGCCGCAACGGCGCGGGCAAGACCACCACGCTCAAGTCCATCGCGGGGGTGATGCAGCCCTCGCAGGGGCAGATCCGCTTCGGCGGCGAGCCCGTGCACCGGCTGGCCACGCACCAGGTGGCCCAGCGCGGCATCTGCCTGGTGCCGGAGCACCGCGGCATCTTCAAGCTGCTCACGGTGGAGGAGAACCTGCTGCTGGGCCAGCGCAAACGCTCGCCCTGGCAACTGGCCGACATCTACCGCATCTTCCCGCGCCTCAAGGAGCGGCGCGGCAACGGCGGCGGCCAGCTGTCGGGCGGCGAGCAGCAGATGCTGGCCATAGGCCGCGCCCTGATGAACGCGCCGCGCCTGCTCATGCTGGACGAGCCCGTCGAGGGCCTGGCGCCCGTGATCGTGGAGGAGATCGTGGCCCAGCTCAAGACCATCAAGGCCGCTGGCGTGGCGATCTTGCTGGTGGAGCAGAACCTGGAGGTCTGCACCCAGCTGGCCGACCGCCACTACATCATCGAACAGGGTGCGATTGCGCACGAGGCAGGCAATGCCGCTTTCCTGGCCGATGACGCCATCAAGGACCGGTATCTCGGTGTAGGGATCGCCTGATCCACCGCCTTTCGCATTCCCAGGAGTCATTCATGGATCTCAGTACCCCTCTTGCAGCCACCGCCGTTGCGGCCGGGCTGCGCACCGACGGCGCCCGCCTGTGGCAATCGCTGATGGACCTGGCGCGCATAGGCGCCACACCCAAGGGCGGCGTGTGCCGCCTGGCGCTGACGGACCTGGACCGCCAGGGGCGCGATCTCTTCGTGCAGTGGGCGCGCGAGGCCGGCTGCAGCATCCGCGTCGATGCCATCGGCAACATCTTCGCGCGGCGCGCGGGCCTGGACGATGCGCTGCCGCCCGTGATGACGGGCAGCCACATCGACACCCAGCCCACGGGCGGCAAGTTCGACGGCAACTACGGCGTGCTGGCCGGGCTGGAGGTGCTGCGCACGCTCAACGATGGCGGCGTGCGCACGCGCGCCCCGGTGGAGGTGGCCGTGTGGACCAATGAGGAAGGCTCGCGCTTCGTGCCGGTGATGATGGGCTCGGGCGTGTTCGTCAATGCCTTCACGCTGGAGCATGCGCTGGCCCAGCGCGATGCCCAGGGCGTGAGCGTGGACGAGGCGCTGCGCGCCATCGGCTATGCCGGGCCGGCCGGCCCGGCGCCTGCGGTGGGCGCGTATTTCGAAGCCCATATCGAGCAGGGCCCGGTGCTGGAAAACCATGAACGCGTGATCGGCGTGGTCAGCGCCGCGCTGGGCCAGCGCTGGTACGACGTCAGCGTGCAGGGCATGGAGGCCCATGCCGGCCCCACGCCCATGGAGCTGCGCCACGACGCACTGCTGGCCGCCAGCTGCATCGTGGCCGAGGTCAACCGCATCGCCGTGGACCGCCTGCCGCATGCGCGCGGCACCGTGGGATCGCTGGAGGTATTTCCCAACTCGCGCAACGTGATCCCGGGCGGGGTCAAGCTCAGCGTGGACCTGCGCGCGCCGGACGACGGCCAGTTGCTGGACATGGACGCCGCACTGCGCGCGGCCTGCGAGCGCATTGCCACCGCGCGTGGCGTGACCATTGGCGTGGAGCAGGTCGTCTACTTCCCGCCCCAGCCCTTCACGCCGCACCTGGTGGAGGCCGTGCGCGCCAATGCCGCCGACCTGGGCTACAGCGCCATGGACGTGGTCAGCGGCGCGGGCCACGATGCCGTCTACCTGGCCCGCGTGGCGCCTGCCGCCATGATCTTCGTGCCCTGCGCCGACGGCATCAGCCACAACGAGATCGAGGACGCCGAGCCCGCGCACCTGGAGGCCGGCTGCAACGTGCTGCTGCGCGCCATGCTGGCGGCCGCGGGCGTGGTGCAGGCAGCGGACGGCGGGGTGCCGGCATGAAGATCCTGATCGCCCGGCTCAACCACGAGACCAATACCTTCTCGCCCGTGCCCACGCCCATCGAGGCGTTTGCGCCCACCTATGGCGAGGCCGCCTATTCGGCCAACAAGGGCATGCGCACGGCCATGGCCGCCTTCATCGACCTGGCCGAGGCGGCGGGCGCCACCCTGGTCACGCCTGTGTCCGCCACAGCCAACCCCAGCGGCCCCGTGCATGCGGCCGCCTACGACGAACTCACGCACCGCATCGTGGCGGCCGCGCCGGGCTGCGATGCCATCTTGCTGGACCTGCACGGCGCCATGGTGGCCGAGAACAGCGCCGACGGCGAAGGCGACCTGCTCGAACGCGTGCGCGCCGCCGCGCCCGGCGTGCCCGTTGGCGTGGCGCTGGACCTGCACGGCAACATCACCGAAAAAATGGTGGGCAATGCCGATGTGATGGTCGGCTTCAAGACCTATCCGCACATCGACATGTACGAGACCGGCGAGCACGCGGGCCGCCTGCTGCTGGACATGCTGGCCGGCCGCGCGCGCTACGCCGTGTGCTGGCACCGCCTGCCCCTGATGAGCCACACGCTGCGCAGCACCACGCTGGACGGCCCCATGCTGGACGCCGTGAACGCAGCGCGCGCCCTGGAAACGGAGGGCCTGCCCGCGGTCTCGGTGTTCGGCGGCTTCTCGCTGGCCGACATCGCCGCGCCCTGCGTGAGCGTGGTCGCCACCTGCAGGACCGACGAGCGCGCGGCCACCCAGGCGAGCGTGGACGCGCTGGCCGCCCGGATCTGGCAGCGCCGCGCCGACTACGTCTACCGCAGCGAGCCGCTGGCCGATTCGCTGCGCCGCGCCCAGGCCCTGGCCGAAGGCGCCGACCGCCCCGTGCTGCTGCTCGACCATGGCGACAACTGCATGTCCGGCGGCACCTGCGACACCATGGACGTGCTGCAGACCGCGCTGGAGCTGGGCCTGTCAGGCATTGCCGTGGGCCCGCTGTGCGACCCCGAAGCGGTTGCCTCGCTCACGGCGGCCGGCGAAGGCGCCGAAGTGGAGATCGCGCTGGGCAACAAGGTGTCGCTCGAAGGCATCGGCCTGCACAAGCAGCCGCTGCGGCTGCGCGGCACGGTGCGCGCCGTCAGCGACGGCGCCTACACGGTCAGCGGCCCCATCTACACGGGCCAGCGCTGCCACATGGGCCGCACGGTCTGCCTGGACACGGGCGCAGCGCAGATCGTGATCACCGAGCAGACGCACGAGCCCTGGGACCTGGGCGTGTTCCACTGCGTGGGCATGGACCCGACGCGCTTTCGCTTCGTGCTGCTCAAGTCGCGCATGTACTGCCGGCCCGTCTTCGTGCCGCTGTCCGCCGGCCTGGTCGAGTGCGACAGCCCCGGCGTGACCACCTCGGACTATTCGCGCTTTCCGTTCGCCCGGGTCAGCCGCCCGGTGTTTCCGCTGGACGCCATCTGATGGATGCCATGTGATTGCCCGGCTTTGCGGCGGCGCGCAAGCAAAGACCGCCGCCGCCGCGGGGCATTGGGCAACCAGGCATCACAACAGTTTCACAGCAGGGCCCGGCTATTGCCTGTCGGCCTACAATCGGTTCCCCCCTACCTCGGCCGACGGCACGCGGGCTGATCCGCGCGTGCGTTGGCCATGCCTTCGCTGGAGACGCTTGATGTCCGACAACACGGCCCCGACCCCTTCCGATAAACGTGCCCAGCTGCGCCGTGCCGCACTCGAATACCACGAGTTTCCCAAGCCCGGCAAGCTGACCATCGTGCCGACCAAGCCCATGGCCAACCAGCATGACCTGGCCCTGGCCTACTCGCCCGGCGTGGCAGCGCCCTGCGAAGAGATCGTCAAGGACCCGGCCGCCGCCTTCAAGTACACGGCGCGCGGCAACCTGGTGGCCGTGATCTCCAACGGCACCGCCGTGCTGGGCCTGGGCGACATCGGCGCCCTGGCCTCCAAGCCGGTGATGGAAGGCAAGGCCGTCCTGTTCAAGAAGTTCGCGGGCGTGGACGTCTTCGACATCGAGATCAACGAGAAGGACCCGCAAAAGCTGGTCGATGTGATCGCCGCGCTGGAGCCCACCTTCGGCGCCATCAACCTGGAAGACATCAAGGCACCCGAGTGCTTCTTCGTGGAGCGCGAACTGCGCCGCCGCCTGAAGATCCCCGTCTTCCACGATGACCAGCACGGCACGGCCATCACCGTGGCAGCGGCCATGGTCAACGCGCTCAAGGTGGCCGGCAAGAAGATCGAGGAGGTCCGTCTCGTGGCCTCGGGCGCGGGCGCCGCCGCCCTGGCCTGCCTGAACCTGCTGCTCAAGGTCGGCCTGCGCCGCGAGAACGTGTTCGTCACCGACCTGGCCGGCGTGGTCTACGAGGGCCGCACCGAGCTGATGGACGAGGACAAGGCCCAGTTCGCGCGCGCCACCGAGCTGCGCACGCTGGGCCAGGTCATCGAAGGCGCCGACGTCTTCCTGGGCCTGTCCGCTGGCGGCGTGCTCAAGCAGGACATGGTGGTCAAGATGGCCGCGCGTCCGGTGATCTTCGCGCTGGCCAACCCCAACCCCGAAATCATTCCCGAAGACGTGAAGGCCGTGCGCAGCGACGCCATCATCGCCACGGGCCGCTCGGACTACCCCAACCAGGTCAACAACGTCCTGTGCTTCCCGTACATCTTCCGGGGTGCCCTGGACTGCGGCGCGACCACCATCACCACCGAGATGGAAATCGCCACCGTCCACGCCATCGCCGAGCTGGCCCAGGCCGAGCAAAGCGAGGAAGTGGCGGCCGCCTACGTGGGCGAGCAGCTGACTTTCGGCCCTGAGTACCTGATCCCCAAGCCCTTCGATCCGCGCCTGATGATGAAGATCGCATCGGCCGTGGCACAGGCCGCCGCCGAGTGCGGCGTGGCCCAGCGTCCGATCCAGGACATGGATGCCTACCGCGCCCACCTGCAGACCTTCGTCTACGCCTCGGGCACGATGATGAAGCCGCTGTTCGCCGCGGCCAAGAAGGCCTCCAAGAAGCGCGTGGCCTACGCCGAGGGCGAGGAAGAGCGCATCCTGCGCGCCACGCAGATCGTGGTGGACGAGCGCATTGCGCGCCCCACGCTGATCGGCCGCCCGGCCATCATTGCCCAGCGCATCGAGAAATTCGGCCTGCGCCTGAAGGAAGGCACGGACTACGACGTGGTCAACGTCGAGCACGACGAGCGCTACCGCGACTTCTGGCAGACCTACCACCGCATGACCGAGCGCAAGGGCATCACCGTACCCATCGCCCGGATCGAGATGCGCCGCCGCCTGACCCTGATCGGCTCCATGCTGCTGCACAAGGGCGAAGTCGATGGCCTGATCACCGGCACCTGGGGCCAGACATCGCACCACCTGCAGTATGTGGACCAGGTGATCGGCCGCCGCGCCGGCGTGCAGACCTATGCCTGCATGAACGGCCTGCTGCTGCCCGACCGCCAGGTCTTCCTGGTGGACACCCACGTCAACTACGACCCCACGGCCGAGCAGCTGGCCGAGATCACCATCATGGCCGCCGAGGAAATGATGCGTTTCGGCGTCAAGCCCAAGGCCGCCCTGCTGTCGCACTCCAACTACGGCTCCAGCAACCAGCCCAGCGCCGTCAAGATGCGCCAGACCCTGGAGCTGCTGCGCGAGCAGGCCCCGTGGCTGGAAGTGGACGGCGAGATGCACGGCGACGTGGCCCTGGACGGCAAGGCCCGCGCCCAGCTCATGCCCAACAGCACGCTGCTGGGCAACGCCAACCTGCTGGTCATGCCCAACATCGACGCGGCCAACATCAGCTACAACCTGCTCAAGCAGGCCGCTGGCGGCGGCATTGCCATCGGCCCCGTGCTGCTGGGCGCCGCCCGTCCCGTGCACATCCTCACGCCGAGCACGACGGTGCGCCGCATCGTCAACATGACGGCGCTGACGGTGGCGGACGCTAACGCTAATCGGTAAGCACCCCCTGAGCGGCTTCGCCGCTTCCCCCTCTCTCGCTTCGCGGGAGGGGGACGACACCCTCGCTGCGGGGCGGCCCTTGCTCGGTGTCCCTCGTTTTGGCCGCGCGCGCTTTTTTTGACAACGCACGGCATTTGCATTGAATAGCAGGCAACTCAGGCGGAGAGTTGCCTGCCCACTGTTCAATCCCCAGACATTTCCTTGGTCAAGCTGCCTGTTTTTTGGGCAGAACTTGCATTTTGAGGGGTGTTCCGTCACACTAGCGGGTCGAGATTTCAGGGCTTCCCTGGATTTCTGAAAGGTGTAGTTGATGCTGAAGGCAGCCGCCGCCAAGGCGTACCAGTCCGGTCTAGCGCTCATCGTCGGGGCCGCCTTTGTGCTGTCGCCCTCGCTCGCTGATGCGCGCCGCTCGGCGCCCGAGAGCGTGGAGACGACGGCGGCCGTGGCCACCGTCGCCCTGTCCGAGTTGCCGCGCGAAGGCCGTTCCACGTATACGCTGATCCTGCGCGGCGGGCCTTTTGCCCACGACAAGGACGGCACGGTGTTCGGCAACCGCGAGCGCATCCTGCCGCGTCAGTCGCGCGGCTATTACCGTGAGTACACGGTGCGCACGCCCGGTTCGCGTGACCGTGGGGCCCGTCGCATCGTCTGCGGCGGAGAGCCCCAGCAGCCCGATGCCTGCTACTACACCAGCGACCACTACAGCAGCTTTCGCAAGATCATCGAATGACCTCGACCCAGTCTCTACAGCCAGTTCGACCCTCCGTGTCCGACGCAGTGCGCTGGCAGGGGTCTGCATTTCATCCACAGCCCAGGGATGCCGAAGGCCATGAGCCCGTCCCCGCAGGCCACATCCACGTTAGAGAAAGAGCCACGGAGATGGATGCACCACTTCGTAAGATCCCCGACACCCCTTTGCGGAACGTGCGCGCCAACATCGTGCAGTCGATCCGCGCCTACAGGGTGGAGGATCTGCAACAGGCGGCCGAGACGCTGGGGTGCCATTTCCTGTATGCCAACCTGGCCCATGCGCAGACCAAGGCCGATATCCTGGAACTGCTGGCCACGCAGTTCTTCTTCCCCGCGCATTTCGGCAAGAACTTCGACGCGCTCTACGACTGCCTGACCGACCCCATCCACAAGGCCGGCCCGCAGCCGGGCTTTGTGCTCGTGCTCGACCAGATCCCGACCACGCCCAAGTTCGACAAGGAAGTGCGCGAGCAGCTGCTGGACAGCTTCCGCGACGCGGCCGAGTACTGGGCCGAGCGCAAGATTCCGTTCCGCTGCTTCTACTCGTTCCTGTAAGCGCAGGACATTGATGGCCCAGAGCCCATAGCGCCCAATCGGGTGCTATGGGCTCTGCAGTCGCTGGGCGCCTGTGCCTAGGCGCGCGTGAACCGGGCGGCGAGTGCCTCGTATTCGGACACCGGCACTTCCTCGGCGCGGCGCTGCAGGTCGAATTCCCCGTCAAAGCCCTTGGCTTCCAGCCAGCGCCCCAGCGTGTTGCGCAGGATCTTGCGCCGCTGGCTGAAGGCCACCTGCACCATCTCCTCCAGCAGCTTCGCGTCCAGGGCCGCCGGCGACTCGCGCGGGACCATGCGCACGACGGCGCTGTCCACCTTGGGCGGCGGATTGAAGCTCTCGGGCGGCACGTACAGCACGCTCTCCATCGCATAGCGCCACTGCAGCATGACTGTCAGCCGCCCATAGGCGGCCGTGGAGGGCGACGCCACCATGCGGTCGATGACCTCCTTTTGCAGCATGAAATGCTGGTCCTCGACCACGTCCACCTGCTCGAGCAGGTGAAAGAGGATGGGGCTGGAGATGTTGTAGGGCAGGTTGCCCGCAATGCGCAGCTTGGGCACGCCCAGGCGCGCGGCAATGGCACGGAAGTCCACCTTGAGCACGTCGGACTCGACCACGTCGAGCTGCTCGTGCAGGCGCAGGCGCACGGCCAGGTCGCGGTCCAGCTCGATCACGGTGAGCCGGCCCAGGCGTTCGACCAGGGGCTGGGTCAGGGCCATCAGGCCCGGCCCGATCTCGACCATGGACTGGCCCGGCCGGGGGTCGATGGCGCTCACGATGCCGTCGATGATGCCGTCATCGGTCAGGAAGTTCTGGCCGAAGCGTTTGCGAGGAATGTGTTTCATAGAAAAAGCAAGGCGGTGCGCCATGGCACCGCCTTCCATTGTGGACTGCCGCAGCCGCAGCTGCTCGGGGGGTGTCTTATTGCGGAGGCTCGCGGTACTCGACGTAGGCGCGGCCACGCAGCTCCTGAAGCCAGGTCTGGTAGTCGGTTTCGAGCTTGCGCTCGCGCACCACGTTGCGAACCATGTCGCGCTGCTCGCGCGGCGTCAGCGCAGCCTGGCGGCGCTCGATGAGCTGGATCAGGTGCACACCGAAGCGCGAGACCAGCGGGTCGCTGACCTGGCCGGGCTGCAGCGCATTGAGCACCTGCTCGAACTCGGGCACGAACTGGCCGGGCGAGGCCCAGCCCAGGTCGCCGCCGTTGCGCGCGCTGCCGTCCTGCGAGAACTCGCGGGCCAGCGATTCGAAGCTGGCCTGGCCGCTGTCCACGCGGCGCTTGTAGTCGGCCAGGCGCTTGGCGGCATCGGCCTCGGTCATCTGATCGCCAATGCGCAGCAGGATGTGGCGCGCATGGTTTTGCGTGACCACGGACGGCATGCCGGCCTGCGACTTCTCCAGCACCTTGAGCACGTGAAAGCCCGCGCCCGAACGGAAGGGGCCGACGATGCCGCCCTGCGCCGTCTGGCCCACGGCCTTGGTGAACAGCTCGGGATAGCGGTCCAGCGGGCGCATGCCCATGGCGCCGCCGCCCTGGCCGTCGGGCACATCGGAGAACTCCTTGACCACGGCCAGGAAGTCGCCTTGCGTGCGGGCGGCCTCGGCGGCCTGCTTGGCGCGGGCCTCGCGCTCGGCCACTTCGGCGGGGCTGGCGTTCTCGGGCACGGAAATCAGGATGTGGCCCAGGTTCACGGCGGCCGGTGCCTTGTCGGCACCGCCGCTGCGCTGCTCAGCCAGGTAGCGATCAATGTCGGCATCGGTGACGCGCACGCGGCCGTCCACATCGCGCTCGCGCAGACGTTGCAGCGTGATCTGGCGGCGCAGCTCTTCGCGGAACTGCTTTTCGTTCACGCCTTCGGCCCGCAGGCGGGACTGCAGGCCAGCCTTGTCCAGGCCGTTTTGCCGCGCCACATTGGTCAGCGCCTGGTCCACGGCGTAGTCATCCACGCGCAGGCCCGTGTCCTTGGCTTCCTGCAGCTGGGCCTTTTCGACGATCAGGCGCTCCAGCACCTCGCGGGCCAGCAGCGCCTCGGGCGGCATCTGGCCGCCCTGCTCGGCAATGTTCTGCGCCACGCGCGCCATGCGGGCACGCACTTCGTTGTTGGTCACCGGCTCGGAGTTGACCACGGCGACGATGTAATCGGCCGAGCGCACGCCTGCCTTGGCGCCACGATCGCGCGACGAGGGCAGGTTGGTGGCGTCCAGCGCACGCGAGACGGAGGCATCGCCGGCCTGGGGCGCCCTGGACTGGCCCGGAACACGCAGGCCTTGCGCCTGGGCTGTGGTGGCCAGCAAGGCCAGCGCCACAGCGGCAGCTGCGCAGCAATGGGTCTGGGAAAGAAAACGCATGGGAGAGATGCCTTGCAAAAAGCGTGTTTGGAGCGTTGGCTCTAATCGTAGTTGGTGAAGCGGCTGGGAGGCGTCACGGACTCGCGCAGGTACTGGTAGCGCGGCACATTCTGCTTGAGGCTGCGCTGCGGGTCTGCACCCAGGCTCAGCCGCGAGAAGCCGACGAACTCGATCTGGAACAGCAGCCGGGTGTTGGACTGGGTGATGGAGCTTTGCAGACGCTCCAGCACCACGCGGCCAATCCAGCAGCAGCCGTCGTACTCCAGCCCGACCACGGTATCGACGAGCTTGCGGTCCTTCAGGCTGTAGTTCAACCGGCCCACCGTGTACCAGCGCCCGCCGCCCTGGCCACGGCCGGCACCCAGGTCGCGCCCCTTGTCGCCCCACAGGTCGTTGATGGGCCATTGCCAGCCCACGTCGACCAGCTTGCTGGCGTCGGTACGCGCCACGGTGTCGTACTGGGTACGGTAGGCCACGTTCACCGTGCGGTAGGAACTGGGGCTGTAGCGCGCGCCAAAGGTGGTACGCACCGAGCGGTTGAGGTCGCGGTTGTACTGGGTCGTGCCTTCGGTGGACCAGGCATCGGTCCAGTTGATGGCCGCACCCAGCAGCACGTCGGACAGGCGGCTGGTGGCCGGCACCTCGCCGGGCAGGATGACCTTCTGGTCGGAGAAACGCACGCGCTGCGCAATGCCGAAGCGCGCCTTTTCCGCACCCGTGGTCCCGTCGATCAGGCGCGTGGTCGCACCCAGGGTCAGCAGGTGGTTGTCGGCAATGCGGTCCTGGCCGTTGTAGTCGTTCTCGGAGTAGATGCTCGCGAAGTTGAAGTCGTTGCGCGCCGTGTCATACAGCGGCAGAAAGCTCTGGTCGCGGTAGGGCGTGTAGGTGTAGAAGGCGCGCGGCTCGAAGGTCTGCAGCAGCTGGCGGCCGAACAGCGTGGTGTCGCGCTCGAACACCAGCCCGCTGTCCACGCTGACCGTGGGCAGCGTGCGCGAGGCATTGCGGCTGCCGTTGCTCATCAGGCTGTCCACCTGGTAGTTGCTGGTGTGCAACTGGATCCTGGGCGTGATGAAGGCGCCCGGCGACAGGAAGGGGCGGCTCACCTGGGCCAGCATGTAGCTGCGCTGGCCGTTGTTGTAGGTGATGCCGGCCAGGGGCTTGTCGATCTCGAAGCGCGTGGTGTCGGCCACAAAGCTGAAGTCCAGGCCGTGCGGCAGGTCCAGCGGCGTGTAGCGCCATTGCAGCTGCGGCTTCATGCCGTAGGGCGGGGCAATGGGCGCCGATGCATCCTGCATGGTCTGCCAGTACAGGGTGCGCAGTGTCAGCACATTGTCGCCCCGCGCCCAGGACAGGTTCACATCGTTGGGCAGCAGGCGCTCGCGCAGCGATTTCGCGGCCAGCGGGAAGTCGCGCCAGTAGTTGTCGTCGCTGACGCGGTTGAGGTTCATGTTCAACCCCAGGCCACCGATGGGCGAGTCGATGACGCCCCGGTGCTGCAGCGAGTAGGCCCAGCGGTCCCGGTCACGCTGGCGGTCGCCGGGCATGTAGGCCGCATAGGCCTCGCCCGAATAGGTCGGCTCCAGGTAGCGGAACTGGGCTCCCAGGTTGACGCCGCGCTTGCTCATGACCGAGGGATACAGGGTCATGTCGCGGTTGGGCGCAAGGTTCCAGTAATAGGGCTGCGTGTATTCGATGCCGCTGAGCTTGTCCAGGCCCATGGTGGGAGGCAGCAGGCCCGACTTGCGCTTGTCCGACAGCGGAAAGCTCATGCGCGGCACGGGCAGCACGGTCACGCCCTTGAACTGCAGGGCCGCACCTTCGGCCACGCCCACTTCCTCGGCCATATCGATGTGCAGGGTCCGGGCGCGCAGCATCCAGGCCGGCTCCCAGCTGGCCTCGTCGTCGCGCTGGCAGGTGGTGTAGGTGGCATCGTGGACCACGGCATGGTCGCGGTCGATGAAGTCCACGCGCGAGGATTTGCCGTAGGCGCCATTGGCCAGGAAGCGATATCCGGCGTTGTCGAAAAAGCCCTTGAAGGCATCGACCTCCAGGTCCAGCTGCGAGCCCTCGTAGACATTGCCGGCCTGGTTGATGTGTACTGCGCCCGAGGCATTGACGCGGTCGTCGGGCACCTGGTACTCGAGCCGGTCGGCGCGGATCATCGTGTCGCCACGGCGCAGTTCGGCATTGCCCTCGACCACCGAGTTGATGTCCGGCTGGCCGCTGAGCGCGTCACCGCGCACATAGACGGGCTGCTGGGAGCGCACCGCCTCGGGATAGGTTTCCTGCATCAGCGTGCTGGGGCGCAGCGGGCGGACTTGCTGCAGCCGGCCTTCGTCGGCTGCAGCGGGCTGGGCCTGGGCCATGGTGGAGCCACCGGCCCATGCGAGAGCCACAAGCCAGGCCAGCGGGCGTACAGCGGGGCGCGCGGGCGCGCGGGCAGCCAGCGGATCGGGGAGCGGCGGTCGGAGGTACACGGTGGTCAACAGCGGCGGGTGGACAAAGGCGCAAGCCTAGCATCACCGCCGGGCATTCGCCGGGGTGGCGGTTTGTAGAATCGCGATTATCCATGAGCCATCCAAACACCCCCACGGCCGGCGTTGTCTGGGCCGACCCCGCCCGCCACGCCGCCTTCGACGCCTGGCTGGCCCCGCTGTCCGCCCGCCACGCGCTGCGCCCCGAAACCCTGCGCCCTGCCTCGGCCGATGCCAGCTTTCGCCGCTATCTGCGCCTGGACACCAGCGCGGGCGCCAGCCTCATCGTCATGGATGCCCCGCCGGACAAGGAAGATTGCGCGCCCTTCGCCAAGGTGCAGGCGCTGATGGCCTCGGCCGGGCTGGCCGTGCCGCAGATCCTGGACTGGGATGCGGCGCACGGTTTCATGCTGCTGTCCGACCTGGGCGGCCACACCGTCATCGAGGCGCTGGACCCGGAAAAGCCCCAGGACGCGGAAGCCTGGTACCGCTCGGCGCTGGAGGTGCTGCTGGCCTGGCAGACCGCCTCGCGCCCCGACGTGCTGCCCGCGTATGACGACGCGCTGCTGCGCCGCGAGCTGCAGCTGTTCCCCGACTGGTACATCGCGCGCCACCGCGAGACCGTGCTCGACGACAGGCAGCAGGCCACGCTGGCCAAGGCCTTCGACCAGATCGTGGCCCACAACCTGGCGGCACCCAGCGTCTTCGTGCACCGCGACTTCATGACGCGCAATCTCATGCAGCCCGTGACCGCCAGCGGCCCGCTGGGCGTGCTGGACTTCCAGGATGCGGTCTATGGCCCGGTGACCTATGACATCGCCAGCCTGCTGCGCGATGCCTTCATCAGCTGGGAAGAGGACTTTGTCATCGACATTACCGTGCGTTACTGGGAGAAGGCGCGCAAGTCGGGATTGGTCGGCGCACGCAGCCAAAGCGGCTGGGGCGACGATTTCGGCGAGTTCTACCGGGGCGTGGAGTGGATGGGCCTGCAGCGCCACCTCAAGGTGGCCGGCATCTTCGCGCGGCTGACGCTGCGCGACGGCAAGCCCCGCTACCTGGCCGACGCGCCGCGCTTCATCCACTACATCCGCTCCACCTGCAGCCGCTACCGCGAGCTGACGCCGCTGCTGCGCCTGGTGGACCAGATCGAAAACATCCAGCCCCAGGTCGGCTGGGCCTACGGGCGCGTCTGAGAACGGATACGCCATGCCACGCTTTCACTGCCCCATTGCGCTGCGCAGCGGCGCCGACATCGACCTGCCGCCCGGCGCGGCGCGCCATGTACAGGTGCTGCGCCTGCAGCCCGGCGACGGCATCACCCTCTTCGAAGGCCGCGCCGGCGAAGGCTTCAGCGGCGGCGAGTTCGAGGCCACCGTGCTGCGCATGGGCCGCAGCGACGTGGCCGTGCGCATAGGCGCGCACCACGCCGTGGAACGCGAGCCCCTGCGCCCCGTACACCTGCTGGCCGGCATCACGGCCAACGAACGCATGGACTGGCTGGTGGAGAAGGCGGCCGAGCTGGGCGCCGCCAGCATCACGCCGCTGGTGGCCGAGCGCAGCGTGCTCAAGCTCAAGGGCGAGCGCGCCGAGAAAAAAACTCGCCCACTGGCAGGCCGTGGCCGTATCGGCCTGCGAGCAGTGCACGCGCAACCGCGTTCCCCCGCTGCACACCCCTGCAGACCTGGAGGACTGGCTGGAGGGCGGTGCGAAACAGCTGCCGCCCGGCACGCTGCGCCTGCTGCTGTCGCTGGGCGAGGGCACGCGGCCGCTGGTTGAGATCCTGGATGCCACGGCCGAGGATGCACCCGTGGTCTTTCTCTCCGGCCCCGAGGGCGGCCTGTCGCCTGCCGAGGAGGCCCTCGCCCGCGCCCAGGGCTTTGTGCCCGTCACGCTGGGGCCACGCGTGCTGCGCGCGGAAACCGCGCCCCTGGCTGCGCTGGCGGCGCTCACGCTGGCCTGAAGCGGCCCAGCCAGTCGCGCAGCCGCGCGAACACGGGCGCCGCAAAGTCATCGCGCTCGTTGAACAGCTCGTGGTAGGCGCCGTCAAAGCACTGCGCCTGTACCACGGCTGGCGGCGCGCGGTCGGCAAAGGCCTGGCTGCCGGCCGGCGCCACCAGCCTGTCGTCCCCCGCCCACAGCAGCAGGCTGGGCACGCTCCACTGCCCCCGCGCGGGCCAGCACCTGCGGGCCGCCCTGCGCCAGAAACCGCGCCAGCCGTGCGCAGATGCGGTCATGGCACAGCGGATCGGCACGGTAGGCATCGCAGACCGCCGCGTCATGCGAGAGATAGGGAATCTGCAGGCCGTTGGACACGCGCAGGTCGGGCACCAGGCGCGGCAGCGTGCCCACGAGCAGTTTCTGGATGGGCGACAGGCCCACGTCGAAGGCCGGCGAAGACAGCACCAGCGCATCGACAGGCCGGATGGCACGCGCCACGAACAGCGCAGCCACCAGGCCGCCCAGGCTGTGGCCCAGCAGCACCAGCGGCTGGCCAGCGGGCTGCTGGGCACGCGTGGCATCGACCACGGCTGCCAGGTCATCCAGCAGCCGGCCATCGGCCGTCAAGCCGCCGCGCGGCCCTGCCGAGCGCCCATGGCCGTATTGGTCGTAGCCGCGCACCGCATAGCCCCAGGCATTGAGGCGCCGGGCCAGCGCCTCATAGCGGCCGATGTGCTCGCCCAGGCCGTGCACCAGCAGCACGGTGGCGCGCGCCTGGCCCCCGTCCACGGGCCAGTCGCGCAGTGACAGCTCGGCGCCGTCGCTGGACGCAAGGCGCGTGACCTGGCCTTGCGAGGCAGGTGCAGGAACGGGTGCGGGGGCCGGCACTGCCATCACGCCACGCCAGCAGCGCCCGCCTCGGCGGCTGCCTGCGCCCCGGCCATGGCGGCGATCACCTGGGCCACGGCGGCCGTGAGCTTCTTGGCATAGGGCACGTGCAGGAATTCATTGGGACCGTGGGCATTGCTCTTGGGACCGAGCACGCCGCAGACCATCATCTGGGCCTTGGGAAAGCCCTGGCTGAGCATGTTCATCAGCGGAATCGTGCCGCCCTGGCCGATGTAGCCGCAGGAGGCGCCGAAATGCGCCTGGCTTGCCGCGTTGAGCGCGTCCTCGAACCAGCCGTCCATGGCTGGCGCATTCCAGCCGCTGGCGCCCGACAGGCCCTGCCAGGTCACACGGGCCTGGTAGGGCGCGTTGTCCTCCAGCAGCGCCTTCATTTCCTGCACGCAGGCAGCGGCATCGACCAGGGGCGGCAGGCGCAGGCTGAGCTTGAATGCGGTATAGGGGCGCAGCACGTTGCCGGCGTCCTGCAGCGCGGGCAGGCCCTCGGCGCCGGTCACGCTCAACGTGGGCTCCCAGGTGCGCTTGACCAGGGCCTGGACCGGGTCGGTGGTGGTGGGCAGGGCGAACAGCGTGGAGCCGCCGCAGTCGTAGTGCGCCCAGGGGAAGCGGGCATAGGTTTCCTCGCCCAGGATGGCCGCCGTGTCGCGCATCTGCGCCATGCGCTCGGCCGGCACCTCGCAGTGGAAACTGGCGGGCAGCAGGCGCCCGGTCTTGCTGTCCTCCAGCCGGTCCAGCACCTGGCGCAGGATGCGGAAGGACGACGGCACGACGCCCGAGGCATCCCCCGAATGCACGCCCTCGGTGAGGATTTCCACCTTCAGCGTGCCGCTGGCCATGCCGCGCAGGCTGGTGGTCAGCCACAGCTGGTCGTAGTTGCCGGCGCCGCTGTCCAGGCAGATCACCAGGCCCACATCGCCCAGGCGCGGACGCAGGGCATCGACATAGGGCAGCAGGTCGCGCGAGCCGCTTTCCTCGCAGGTCTCGATCAGGCCCAGGATGCGCGGGTGCGGCACGCCCTGGCGCTTGAGCTCCTGCACGGCCGCGATGCTGGCGTAGACCGCATAGCCGTCGTCGGCGCCGCCACGGCCATAGAGCTTGCCGTTCTCGTACTTGGGCGTCCACGGGCCCAGGTCGCTGCGCCAGCCGTCGAACTCGGGCTGCTTGTCCAGGTGGCCGTACATCAGCACCGTGGGGCTGGAGGCCGCCTTGTCCTGCGTGCCTTCCACCTCGAAGAACAGCACCGGCGTGCGGCCCGGCTGGCGCACGATCTCCAGCGTCAGGCCCCCCACCTTCTGCGCCAGCACCCAGTCGGCCGCATTGCGCAGCACGGTCTCCAGGTGGCCCTGCTGCTCCCAGTCGGGCGCGAACATGGGCGATTTGGCGGGAATGGCGATGTACTCGGTCAGCGCCGGGACGATGCGCTCGTCCCAGGAGCGGCTGATCTGGTCAAGCGCGGCTGCGGGCTGCAGCAGCTGCGAAGGGGTGCGTGCGTTCATGGCGGGTCCTCGTGTCATGGGTCGGCGCACCGTTCGAGCGAAGCCAGCGCCGCGATCCGGTCATTGTGCGCCAAGGCGGCACGGACCCCGGACACCCCGCCGCCAACGACTACGATCGCGCCATGTATATCGGAGAACTCGCCCGACGCGCCGGCTGCTCGCCCAAGGCCGTCCGGCTGTATGAATCACGGGGCCTGCTCGGCGCCGTGGCACGGGCAGGCAGCTACCGCATCTATGGCGAGCAGGACCTGGTGCTTGTGCAGCGCATACGCCAGGCGCTGGGACTGGGCTTTCGGCTGGACGAACTGCACGGCCTGCACCGCATCCATGAGGCCACAAGCTGGGAAGCCCTGGCCCGGCTGCTACGCGAGCGCAGCAGCCAGGTTCAGGCAGAAATCCGGCGCCTCCAGGCACAGCAGTCCCAGTTGGCGGCGCTGGAGCGCGAACTGCTCGAATGCAGCCTGGAGACGGAAGGTACCCAGGGCGCCTGCGAACCCGCATTGGCCTGAGCACGGGGCTTGACCCTGCCCCAAGGGGCAAGGCGAACATGGGCTCCATGTCTCCAAGCACCGCCCATCCCCCTGCCGATACGCATCCCCAGCGCATCCTGATCATCCTCGGCCACCCGTCGGCCAGCAGCCTGTGCGCAGGCCTGGCCGACGCCTACGCAAAGGGCGCACGCGACAGCGGCGCCGAGGTACGCCTGCTGCGCCTGGGCGAACTGGACTTCGACCCGCTGCTGCATGCCGGCTACCGCCAGGACCAGCCCCTGGAGCCTGACCTGCAGCGGGCCCAGGCCGACATCCTGTGGGCCAGCCACCTGGCCTGGGCCTATCCCACCTGGTGGGGCGGCCTGCCGGCCTTGCTCAAGGGCTTCATCGATCGCATCTTTCTGCCGGGCTTCGCGTTCAAGTACCGCAAGGGCTCGGTGCTGTGGGACCGGCTGCTGGCCGGCCGCACGGCCGACCTGCTGGTGAGCATGGATTCACCGCCCTGGTACTACCGCTGGGTGGCGCACATGCCGGGCCACCACCAGATGCGCCGCGCCATCCTGGAATTCAGCGGCATCCGGCCCGTGCGCATACACAGCTTCGGCCCCGTGCTCGGCGCCGAGGCCGCCCGTGTGCAGCAGTGGCTAGAGCAGGCGCAGGCAGCAGGCCGGCGCGCGGCGGCGCGCCGTCTCAAGGCTTCGGTTTGAGCAGGTCATCGAT